>NZ_JBIUYT010000006.1:0-577367 GCF_044744645.1 Streptomyces sp. NPDC087263 | reverse complement strand
GGTTGATAGGCCAGATGTGGAAGCCCAGTAATGGGCGAAGCTGACTGGTACTAATAGGCCGAGGGCTTGTCCTCAGTTGCTCGCGTCCACTGTGTTGGTTCTGAAACCACGAACAACCGTCGTAGCCATGCCACGGCTCCGGTTGACATGTTTCATAGTGTTTCGGTGGTCATAGCGTGAGGGAAACGCCCGGTTACATTCCGAACCCGGAAGCTAAGCCTCACAGCGCCGATGGTACTGCAGGGGGGACCCTGTGGGAGAGTAGGACGCCGCCGAACTATCTTTAGAGAGCTGGTCCCCGAACTTCGGTTCGGGGACCAGCTCTTTTTTGTTCTGCGTCACTTGAAATTCACGTTGCGCGGCAACCATCCCTGACATGGGTACTGCTGCAATGCTCAGGGCCGCAGGCGTCGGAGCCGGTGACGAGGTCATCGTGCCGGCCTTCGGGAACATCGATGTCGCCGAGGCCGCCACCCAGGCCGGTGCGGCGGTCGTCTTCGCCGACATCGACCCGACGACGTACTGCCTTGACGCCGACGCGGTCGAGGCAGTTGTGACTTCGCAGACGGCGGCCATCGTCGTCGTACACCGCTTCGGGCGGTCGGCCGACGTGGTGCGGCTGCGGGAGATCGGACAGCGACGCGGGCTGTTGGTGCTGGAGCAGGGTGAGTCCGAATTGCCGTACGACGAGGTCGCGCAGCGCAGGGCGCGGGCCGCGTACCTCGACGCGCGGCTGCGCGGGGTGAGGACTCCGGACGGTGGTGACGGGCACACGTACCAGCAGTACGTCGTGCGGGTGCCGGGCAACGGCAGGCCGGACCGGGACGCCTTCGCTCGGGCCGTGCGGGCCAGGGGGGTTGAGTGCTGGGTGCCGGTGAAGACGCCGGTGCACCGCACGGCCGGATTCCGTCGGGACGTGCGCCTTCCGGTGACCGAGCGGGCCGCGGACGACACCCTCGCGCTGCCCGTGGACGGGGCGTTGGCGAAGCGGGAGATGCAGCGGATCGTGTCCGCGTGCAATGCACTCGGTGGACTGCTCCAGCCCGCCGGCTGATCCGGCGCTGAACGAGCGGGACTTGTTGGGCACACGCTTCTGTTCGGGGTATGATCTATTCCGTTGCCGCGAGGGAAACCTCGTACGGTGACAGGCCCCCCTAGCTCAGTCGGTAGAGCGTCTCCATGGTAAGGAGAAGGTCAACGGTTCGATTCCGTTGGGGGGCTCCAGCAACAAAAGGCCTCCGCCCTTACGGGCGGGGGCCTTTGTCGTACCTCGAGGCGTCGTACCTGGAAGCCGTGGCTCAGTCCTTCTGGAGGCCCTGAACCCGCATCGCCAGAATCGCCATGTCGTCGGACGGGGCGTCGGAGGCGAAGCGTTCGACCGCGCGCATGATGCGGGCGGCCACCGCGCCTGCGGTGAGCCCGGTGCAGGTGGTGAGGACGTCCGTGAGGCCGTCGTCGCCGAGCATGCGGGTGCCCTCGCGGCGCTCGGTGACGCCGTCCGTGACGCAGAGGAGGACGTCGCCCGGGTCGAGCGTGATGGTCTGTTCGTAGAGCTCCAGGTCATCCATGACGCCGAGGAGCGGCTGCGGATCGGCGGCCGGTTCGACCGTGCCGTCCTGGCGCAGGCGGAGGGGGAGCGGGTGACCGGCGCAGACCATCTTCAGGAGCGCCGAACCGTCCTCCTGCGGCCACAATTCGCCGTACAGGAGTGTGAGGAAGCGGCTGCGGGCGCCCTCGTCGAGGATCGCGGAATTCAGGCGCTCCAGGACGGCCGGGCCGGTGAAGCCCTCCCGGGCCAGCAGCCTGAGTGCGTGCCGGGCCAGGCCGGTCACCGCCGCCGCCTCAGGGCCCGTACCGCAGACGTCGCCGATCGCGAAGCCGTACGCGCCGTCGCGGATCGGGAAGAGGTCGTAGAAGTCGCCGCCGACCTCATTGCCCTCGCCGGCCGCTCGGTAGATGACCTCGACCTCGACGCCCTCGATGTGCGGGAGTTCCGGGGGCAGGAGACTGCGCTGGAGGGACTGGCTGATGGCCATGCGCTCCGAGTACAGGCGGGCGTTGTCCAGGGCGAGGGCGGCCCTGCGGCTCAAGTCCTCGGCGAGTTCGAGGATTTCCTGGCGGAAGTGTTCGTCCGAAGGCTTGCCCAGCGTCAGCATGCCGATGACGCGGTTGCGGGCGACCAGGGGGAGGACGACCGTCTCGCCGCCAACTGCGGCGGCGGTGGCGAGAGTTGTGCCGATGCCCGAGCTGAGCCTCGCGCGTTCGCCGAGGCTGCGCATGGAGGTGCGCAGCGCTGCTTCGTGGGCCGCCGCAGCGGGGGCGGCCCAGACGCGGGCGCCCGGGGTGGGGACCGGGTCCGGCGGGGAGATCGTGGACAGCAAGGCCTTGAGGCCGTCAATGCGTTCCTCGTCCTCGTGCAGGACATACGAGAGATACGGGTCGGAGGCCTGGTCGGCGATGGTGTAGACGGCGCACCAGGTGGCCAGGGTCGGGACCGTCATCTGGGCCATCAGGGCCAGTGTCTGGTCGCGGTCCAGCGTGCCGGCGAGGAGGTCGGAGGCCTCCACGAGGAAGGACAGTGAGCCGCGGCGCAGGCGCTCCAGCTCGCCGAGGCGGGCGGATTCCACTGCCAGCGCGATGCGGTCGGCGGCGAACTGGAGGCGCAGGGCCTCTTCGTTGGAGTATCTGCCCGGTCCCTCCGCGGCGACGCCGAGGGAGCCGGTGAGGCGGCCCTCGACCTTCAGCGGGACGGTGACGACCGAGCGCATGCCGGTGCCGTTGAGGAGGGGGACGGCGCCGGGGACGACCGTCAGGTCCTCGTGGACGGCGGGCATACGGGCCGAGCCGTAGCGGCCGGGGCCCGCCTCGACGGGGACGCGGGCGAAGCGTTGGCGGGCGGAGGGGAGGCCCGTCGAGGCTCGTACCTCCAACTCCGTTTCGTCGTCGGTCGCCAGGAGCAGGAAGGCGGAGTCGCCGTCGAGCATGTCGCGGGCGCGCTCCACCGTCCGCTGGAGGAGGCCGTCCAGGTCGTCGGGCGCCGGGGAGCCGATGAAGACCTCGAAGGGATCGGAGGCGTGGCCCTCGGAGCTGGTGGTCGTGTCGGTGGCCGAGACGCGCAACGGGGTCTGGAGGACGGCGCGTTCGTGGTCACGTACGAGGAGGCAGACCGTGGAGGGCTCGCCGCCTGTGTCGCGGACCCGAAGGTGCGAGGCGTAGACGGGAATTACCCGCCCACTGGCGCCGCGGATGCCGTACGTGCCTTCCCAGCGCGAGAGTTGGAGGGCCTCGACGATGCCGGTGGAGGTGCCGGGGGTGTGCGGCCAGGCGGCGAGGTCGGTGAGCGGCTTGCCGATGACCAGCTCGGCGGCGTATCCGAAGAGCTCCTCGGCGTCCTCGTTCCAGGCGTTGATCGCGCCGGTGCGGTCGATCTGGACGACCGCGACGCGGACGCGGCCGTCGGCGAGCGGAAGGAGGTGGGCAGGCAGGGCCGGGCCGGCGGTCCGGGTGCCCACCGCGCGTTCGGGGAGTTCGAGCTGGAACCAGACCTGTTTCTGCGTGGGCGTGTACTCGACACCCCAGCGGCTTGCCAGAGCAGCGCAGAGCTGGAGGCCGCGGCCGCCCTCGTTGTCCGGGCTGCCCATGTTGACAGCCGTCCCCTGGAGTGGAATTTCACGTTCCGGGTAGCGGTCCGCCACCTCGATGCGTACGCCGTCGTCGCTGCGCAGACACAACACGTCCGCGGAGGTGCCCGCATGCACGACTGCATTGGTGACGAGCTCGCTGGTGAGGACCACGGCGTCGTCGACGATATCGGCGAAGCCCCAGCCCTGGAGGGTGTCACGGACGAAGGAACGGGCGGTGGCGACCGATCGCCCCACGGGCTCGAAACTGGCGGCCGCGCGCGCGGTGATCACAGAACTCCTCGTCCGGTTGTCGGCATGCGTGGCTCCATGGCCGCCCCGCTCCTGCCGGGGCAGAGCGTGGTTCCCCGTCGGTCGGGGATCCTGGGGCGATCCCCCAGGATGCAGTCCGGTGGTCATGGTGCGGCGCCCCTCCGATGCCTGCCCGCTCGTGCTAGTGCCACCGCCCAGGCCGGACGGGACCGGCATGGCTGGACAGCCGCATGCAAGGTTACTTACCTTCGCCGTCCATGCGGATGCCGGTTGCACTGTTTCCGCCCGGAGGTGTGCGGACGGTGTGCGAAGCTGCCGAACTGTTATGGCCGGGTTCAGGCATGGTGAAACACTGGGCAAGCTTCAGGAGAAGGTCCTGGCAGGGTGAGTGCCTGTCGGTAAGCGGAGCAGTAGTACCCGAGTACGCCGAGCAGTAATGGTCGACCCTTGTGGGAGGGACACAGTGGAGTCTGGCGCAGCGACGCGGGGCACTGAGACGCGCGCGAAAGGCGGACAGTCCCTGAAAGACCGGCGCCCACCGCGCAACGGCACCACCGAGGTGGATACAGCTGCGCTGAACCGGCTGATGGCGGCCCTGGTGTCGATGCGGGACGGGAACTTCCGCAAGCGGCTCACGGTCTCCGGCGACGGCGTGATGTCCGAGATCGCGGCGGTTTTCAACGAGGTGGCCGACCGGAATCTGCATCTGACGGGAGAGCTCTCGCGGGTGCGGCGCGTGGTCGGGCGTGAGGGGAAGCTCACGGAGCGGCTGGAGTCGGGGGCCTCCGAGGGGTCCTGGGCGGCCGCGATCGACGCCTCGAACGCGCTCGTCGACGATCTCGTACGACCCGTCTCCGAGGTCGGCCGGGTGCTGTCCGCGGTGGCGGAGGGCGATCTGTCGCCGCGGATGGACCTGCGGGCGCAGGCCGCGGACGGGAACGGGCATCCGCTGCGTGGTGAGTTCCTCAAGGTCGGGCGCACCGTCAACAACCTGGTCGACCAACTGTCGACGTTCACCGACGAGGTCACGAGGGTGGCCAGCGAGGTGGGCACCGAGGGCAAGCTGGGTGGGCAGGCCCGGGTGCGCGGTATGTCCGGTTCGTGGAAGGATCTCACGGATTCGGTCAACACCATGGCGTACCGGCTGACGGCTCAGGTGCGTGACATTGCTCTCGTGACGACGGCGGTCGCCAAGGGTGACTTGTCTCGGAAGGTCACGGTTCACGTGGCCGGCGAGATGCTGGAGCTGAAGGAAACTGTCAACACGATGGTCGACCAGCTCTCCTCGTTCTCCTCCGAGGTGACGCGAGTCGCGCGTGAGGTGGGTACGGAGGGTGAGCTCGGCGGCCAGGCCAGGGTGCCGGGTGTGGCGGGTGTGTGGAAAGACCTCACCGATTCGGTGAATCTTATGGCCGGGAATCTCACGGCCCAGGTGCGCGGCATCGCGCAGGTGACGACGGCGGTCGCCAGTGGCGACCTGTCACAGAAGGTCACGGTCAGTGCGCGCGGTGAGGTCGCTCAGCTCGCCGAGACCATCAACCAGATGACCGAGACGCTGCGGACGTTCGCCGACGAGGTCACACGCGTGGCCAACGAGGTCGGTGGCGAAGGGCGGCTCGGCGGGCAGGCGAACGTGCCGGGCGCGGCGGGTACGTGGAAGGACCTGACGGACTCCGTCAACACGGTCTTCCGGAACCTGACGACCCAGGTGCGCGACATCGCCGCGGTGACGACGGCCGTGGCCAACGGTGACCTCTCGCAGAAGGTCAGTGTCGAGGTCGCCGGCGAGATGCTGGAGCTGAAGAACACCGTCAACACGATGGTCGACCAGCTGTCGTCGTTCGGCGCCGAGGTCACGCGGGTGGCGCGCGAGATCGGGGTCGAGGGTGAACTGGGCGGGCAGGCGCAGGTGCCGGGTGCGGCGGGTACGTGGAAGGACCTGACGGACTCCGTCAACACGGCCTTCCGGAACCTGACCGGGCAGGTCCGCAACATCGCCCAGGTCACGACGGCGGTCGCCAACGGCGATCTGTCGCAGAAGGTCACCGTCGATGTCTCCGGCGAGATGCTCCAGCTGAAGAACACCGTGAACACGATGGTGGACCAGCTGTCCTCGTTCGCCGATCAGGTCACGCGGATGGCCCGCGACGTGGGGACCGAGGGGCGACTGGGCGGCCAGGCCCGGGTGGACGGCGTATCGGGTACGTGGAAGGAGCTCACCGACTCCGTCAACTTCATGGCGGGGAACCTGACTTCGCAGGTACGGCAGATCGCGCAGGTCACGACCGCGGTGGCCCGGGGCGATCTCTCCCAGAAGATCGACGTGGACGCGCGCGGCGAGATCCTGGAGCTGAAGAACACCATCAACACGATGGTCGACCAGCTGTCCGCCTTCGCGGACCAGGTGACACGGGTCGCCCGTGAGGTGGGTACGGAGGGCAGGCTCGGCGGGCAGGCGCAGGTGCCCGGCGTCGCCGGTGTGTGGCGCGACCTGACCGACTCGGTGAACGGCATGGCCGGCAACCTCACCGCCCAGGTGCGCAACATCGCGCAGGTCGCGACGGCGGTCGCGCGCGGTGACCTGTCGCAGAAGATCGACGTGGACGCGCGCGGCGAGATCCTGGAGCTGAAGAACACCCTCAACACGATGGTGGACCAGCTCTCGAACTTCGCCGAGCAGGTGACGCGGGTGGCCCGCGAGGTGGGCACCGAGGGGCAGCTGGGCGGTCAGGCCGAGGTGCAGGGTGTCTCCGGCACCTGGAAGGACCTCACCCAGTCGGTGAACTTCATGGCGAACAACCTGACCATTCAGGTGCGGAACATCGCCGAGGTCACGACCGCGGTCGCCAAGGGTGACCTGTCCAAGAAGATCACCGTCGACGCGAAGGGCGAGATCCTCGAACTCGTCACCACCGTCAACACGATGGTCGACCAGCTGTCCAACTTCGCCGAGCAGGTGACCCTGGTGGCCCGCGAGGTGGGCACCGAGGGCAACCTGGGCGGTCAGGCGCGGGTCCCGGGTGTCACGGGCATCTGGAAGGACCTGAGCGACAACGTCAACGTGATGGCCAACAACCTGACCAACCAGGTGCGGAACATCTCGCAGGTCGCGGCCGCGGTGGCCAACGGTGACCTCACCAAGACGGTCACCGTCGAGGCGAGCGGTGAGGTCGCCCAGCTCGCCGACACCGTCAACACGATGGTGAAGACGCTGAGTTCATTCGCCGATCAGGTCACCAAGGTGGCCCGCGAGGTGGGCACGGACGGCATCCTCGGCGGCCAGGCGCACGTACCGGGAGTCGCCGGCACGTGGAAGGACCTCACCGAGTCGGTGAACGGCATGGCGTCGAACCTGACCGGCCAGGTGCGCAACATCGCGATGGTCACCACGGCCATCGCGAAGGGTGACCTGACCAAGAAGATCGACATCGATGCCCGCGGCGAGATGCTGGAGCTGAAGACCACCATCAACACGATGGTCGACCAGCTGTCCTCGTTCGCCGAGGAGGTCACCCGGGTGGCCCGCGAGGTGGGAACGGAGGGCCAGCTGGGCGGCCAGGCGCGGGTGCGGGACGTCGACGGCACCTGGCGCGACCTCACGGAGTCCGTGAACGAGATGGCCGGGAACCTCACCCGGCAGGTGCGTGCCATGGCGCGGGTGGCGACCGCGGTGACGCGCGGCGACCTGAACCTGAAGATCGACGTGGACGCCTCCGGCGAGATGCAGGAACTGCAGGACTACATCAACAAGATGATCGCCAACCTGCGCGACACCACCATCGCCAACAAGGAACAGGACTGGCTCAAGGGCAACCTCGCCCGCATCTCCGCCCTGATGCAGGGCCGCCGCGACCTCGAGGACGTCGCTTCGCTGATCATGAGCGAGCTGACTCCCGTCGTCGCCGCGCAGCACGGCGCGTTCTTCCTCTCCATGCCGCTGGTCGACGGCAAGGACGCGCTCCTGGAGGACGAGGACGCGTACGAGCTGCGCATGCTGGGTTCGTACGGCTACTCGATGGGCTCGATGCCGACGTCGTTCCGGCCCGGCGAGGCGCTGATCGGGACGGCGGCCCAGGAGAAGCGCACGATCCTCGTGGAGAACGCTCCGAGCGGCTATCTGAAGATCTCCTCCGGCCTCGGCGAGGCGCCGCCGGCGCAGGTGATCGTCCTTCCGGTGCTCTTCGAAGCGACCGTGCTCGGCGTCATCGAACTGGCGTCGTTCACGCCGTTCACGCAGATCCAGAAGGACTTCCTGAACCAGATCGCCGAGATGATCGCGACGAGCGTCAACACCATCTCCGTCAACACGAAGACGGAGGTGCTGCTGAAGCAGTCGCAGGAGCTGACCGAGCAGCTCCAGGAACGGTCGGCCGAGCTGGAGAGCCGGCAGAAGGCACTTCAGGACTCCAACGCGCAGCTGGAGGAGAAGGCCGAGCAACTCGCCCAGCAGAACCGTGACATCGAGGTCAAGAACACCGAGATCGAAGAGGCCCGGCAGGTCCTGGAGGAGCGCGCCGAGCAGCTCGCGGTCTCGATGCGCTACAAGAGCGAGTTCCTGGCGAACATGTCGCACGAGTTGCGTACGCCGCTCAACTCCCTGCTGATCCTGGCCAAGCTGCTCGCCGACAACGCGGACACGAACCTCACCCCGAAGCAGGTCGAGTTCGCCGAGACGATCCACGGCGCGGGCTCGGACCTGCTTCAGCTGATCAACGACATCCTCGACCTGTCGAAGGTCGAGGCAGGCAAGATGGACGTGTCGCCGACACGCATCGCGCTGGTCCAACTCGTCGACTACGTAGAGGCCACTTTCCGTCCCCTGACGGCAGAGAAGGGCCTCGATTTCTCCGTACGCGTGTCGCCGGAACTGCCCGCCACGCTGCACACCGACGAACAGCGCCTCCTCCAGGTGCTGCGCAACCTGCTCTCCAACGCGGTGAAGTTCACCGACTCCGGAGCGGTCGAGCTGGTGATCAGGCCCGCCGGTGCGGAGGTTCCGGTGGCCATCCGGGAGCAGCTCCTGGAGGCGGGTTCGCTGCGGGACGCGGACGCCGACCTGATCGCGTTCTCCGTGACGGACACTGGCATCGGGATCGCGGCCAGCAAGATGAGGGTGATCTTCGAGGCCTTCAAGCAGGCGGACGGCACGACGAGCCGGAAGTACGGCGGTACGGGCCTGGGGCTCTCCATCTCGCGGGAGATCGCGCGGCTGTTGGGCGGTGAGATCCACGCGCAGAGCGAACCCGGACGTGGCTCCACGTTCACGCTGTATTTGCCGCTGCACCCCAGTGAACTGCCTCCCCAGGGCTACGGGCAGCTCGTGCCGGCGCTGGAGGCCGGGGAGTTGCTGGCCTCCGAGGCGGAGCTGGCCGGGGCGGGCATCCACATGCTGGCCGAGGTGAAGTCCTACCAGGAGACCCAGAACGGGCCTGCCGCGCTCTTCCGGAGGCGCCGCAGGGCGGTGCCCGCGGACGAGCAGCGGAGCGCGTCGGCGGGGCAGTCGGGCGCGGCTCCGGAGCAGTGGGCGCCTGCGGGACGGCCTGACGGGGCGCAGCAGCCGCGCCAGGGGATCCGGTTCGAGGGTGAGAAGGTGCTCATCGTCGACGACGACATCCGCAACGTGTTCGCGCTGACCAGTGTGTTGGAGCAGCACGGCCTGTCGGTGCTGTACGCGGAGAACGGCCGTGAGGGCATCGAAGTCCTGGAGCAGCACGACGATGTGACAGTCGTTCTGATGGACATCATGATGCCGGAGATGGACGGCTACGCGACGACGACGGCGATCCGCAGGATGCCGCAGTTCGCCGGGCTGCCGATCATCGCGCTCACCGCGAAGGCGATGAAGGGCGACCGGGAGAAGGCCATCGAGTCCGGCGCCTCCGACTACGTCACCAAGCCGGTCGATCCCGATCACCTGCTCACCGTGATGGAACAGTGGATGCGTGAGCGATGACACACTCGTGTCGGGGCGCCTGTCGGGGCGCCCGTTCTCGCATAACTCACTGTGGCCGACGCGGTGTAGAAGTACGGGATTCGGGGAACCTTCTGGTCTCCCGCCGCGTTTCTGCTACGTGCACAGTGACATCGCAGTGACAGGGTGTGGCGACAGGCGGGGTGCGGCTACCATGACCGGCACAAGGGCGGGCGACGCAACAGAGTCGTCCCCTGGGGCGGCGCCCGGTGCACTGCCGGGGCGAGGAGGGCGGGCCATGGTGCAGAAGGCCAAGATCCTCCTGGTCGATGACCGGCCGGAGAATCTGCTGGCGCTGGAGGCGATCCTCTCCGCGCTCGATCAGACACTGGTGCGGGCATCGTCCGGGGAGGAAGCGCTCAAAGCACTACTCACGGACGACTTCGCGGTCATTTTGCTGGACGTCCAGATGCCAGGCATGGACGGTTTCGAAACCGCCGCGCACATCAAGCGGCGAGAACGGACCCGGGACATCCCGATCATCTTCCTCACCGCCATCAACCACGGCCCGCATCACACCTTCCGGGGGTACGCGGCCGGTGCGGTGGACTACATCTCCAAGCCGTTCGACCCGTGGGTGCTGCGCGCGAAGGTCTCCGTCTTCGTCGAGCTCTACATGAAGAACTGCCAACTCCGGGAGCAGGCGGCGCTGCTGCGGCTCCAGTTGGAGGGTGGCGGCAAGGCGGCGCTGAGCGGCGCCAGGGAGCCGGCCGGACTGCTCGCCGAACTCTCCGCGCGGCTGGCGGCCGTTGAGGAACAGGCCGAGGCGCTGTCCAAGCAACTGGATGACGACTCGGCGGATGCGGCGGCGGTGGCGACCGCGGCCCATCTCGAACGCAAACTCACGGGCTTGCGCAGAGCCCTGGACGCCCTTGAGCCCGGCACGGGGAACGGTGCGGCTTCCTTGCCGTCGCAGAACTGACCGGGCCGTTTCGGGAGCGGCTCAAGTACCCCTGTCCGTGGCCGGCGAAGCTCTTCAGGTCGTCCCCGGGTCGGGTGAGTCGAGAGCGCGTTCGCGCGTCCCGATGTATGCCGCCGGTGTGTGCCAAGCAGAGCAAGGCCGGTGACAAGGCGTCAGTTTCGGGTACCGCTCCGGGCGACACGAACGGGTGAAGCGGTAAGCACACGTGTCCGCTGTCGTCTCCACCGGTAACCTCACACACATGGCCTCACGTCAGTCCGCAGCCAAGAAGCCGCCCGCGAAGAAGGCGGCCGCTCCGACGAAGGCCCCCGCGAAAAAGGCCGCCGCGAAGAAGGCGCCTGCCAAGAAGGCCGCGGCGAAGAAGCCCGCACCCGCGCCGGCGCCCAATCCGACCGCGGGCGTGTACAAACTCGTCCGCGCCCTCTGGCTGGGGGTCGCGCACGCCGTCGGAGCGATGTTCCGTGGCATAGGGCGGGGCGCGAAGGGGCTCGACCCGGCGCACCGCAAGGACGGTGTCGCGCTGCTGCTGCTCGGCCTGGCACTGATCACCGCGGCGGGCACCTGGTCCAGCCTGCAGGGCCCCGTCGGCGACCTCGTCGAGATGCTGGTCACCGGCGCCTTCGGCCGCCTCGACCTGCTGGTCCCGATACTGCTCGGTGTCATCGCGGCCCGGCTCATCCGGCATCCCGAGAAGCCCGAGGCGAACGGCCGCATCGTGATCGGCCTGTCCGCGCTCGTCATCGGCGTGCTCGGGCAGGTCCACATCGCGTGCGGGGCGCCCGCGCGCAGCGACGGCATGCAGGCCATAAGGGACGCCGGCGGGCTCATCGGCTGGGGTGCCTCCACCCCGCTGACGTACACGATGGGTGACGTCCTGGCCGTACCGCTCCTGGTGCTCCTCACGATCTTCGGACTGCTCGTCGTCACGGCGACCCCGGTCAACGCGATTCCGCAGCGGCTGCGGCTGCTCGGCCAGAAGCTGGGCATCCTCCAGACCGACGACGAGGACCGCTTCGGGGAGGACGACGAGCGCTACGACGAGCAATGGCGTGAGGCGCTCCCCACACGCTCCAGGAGGCGCTCTCGGGCCCCTGAGGAGTACGACCCCGACATTGCCGAGCAGGAGGCGCTCAGCAGGCGCCGTGGCCGCTCCAGGCGGCCCGCCATGCAGCAGCCCGACATGAACCGGCCGATGGACGCGGTGGACGTCGCCGCGGCCGCCGCTGCCGCGCTCGACGGGGCCGTGCTGCACGGGATGCCGCCCTCGGCGCTGGTCGCCGATCTGACGCAGGGCGTCGGTGTGGAGCGGGACGGGTTCGAGGAGACGACGCCGGTCCCGGCCGCGCGCGCCAAGCTCGTCCCCGGCGCCAAGCGGCCCAAGCAGGAGGTGCTCAAGGCCGAGTCCGTCGTGCCCGACCTCACGAAGGCCGCGCCCGACGAGCCGCGCGAGCTGCCCCCGCGCGCGGAGCAGCTCCAGCTCTCCGGCGACATCACCTACTCCCTGCCGTCGCTCGACCTCCTGGAGCGCGGCGGCCCCGGCAAGACTCGCAGCGCCGCCAACGACGCGGTGGTCGCCTCCCTTCAGAACGTCTTCATGGAGTTCAAGGTCGACGCCTCCGTCACCGGCTTCACACGTGGTCCGACGGTCACCCGCTACGAGGTCGAGCTCGGCCCCGCCGTGAAGGTCGAGCGGATCACGGCGCTCGCCAAGAACATCGCGTACGCCGTCGCCAGCCCCGATGTTCGGATCATCAGCCCGATCCCCGGCAAGTCGGCGGTCGGCATCGAGATCCCGAACTCCGACCGCGAGATGGTCAACCTGGGCGATGTACTGCGCCTCGCGGACGCCGCCGAGGACGACCATCCGATGCTCGTCGCGCTCGGCAAGAACGTCGAGGGCGGCTACGAGATGGCCAATCTCGCGAAGATGCCGCACGTCCTGGTGGCCGGAGCGACCGGCTCCGGCAAATCGTCGTGCATTAACTGCCTGATTACGTCCGTCATGGTCCGCGCGACCCCCGAGGACGTGCGCATGGTCCTCGTCGACCCCAAGCGCGTCGAGCTGACCGCGTACGAGGGCATCCCGCACCTGATCACGCCCATCATCACCAACCCGAAGCGGGCGGCCGAGGCGCTGCAGTGGGTCGTACGGGAGATGGATCTGCGCTACGACGACCTCGCGGCGTTCGGGTACCGGCACATCGACGACTTCAACGAGGCCATCAGGAACGGCAAGGTGAAGCTGCCCGAGGGCAGTGAGCGCGAGCTCACGCCGTACCCGTATCTGCTGGTGATCGTCGACGAGCTCGCGGACCTGATGATGGTCGCGCCGAGGGACGTCGAGGACTCGATCGTGCGGATCACGCAGCTCGCGCGTGCGGCCGGAATCCACCTGGTGCTGGCCACACAGCGGCCGTCCGTCGACGTCGTCACCGGTCTGATCAAGGCGAACGTGCCGTCACGACTCGCGTTCGCCACCTCCTCGCTCGCCGACAGCCGGGTCATCCTCGACCAGCCGGGCGCCGAGAAGCTGATCGGCAAGGGGGACGGGCTCTTCCTGCCGATGGGGGCCAACAAGCCGGTTCGGCTTCAGGGCGCCTTCGTCACCGAGGGCGAGATCGCGGCGATCGTGCAGCACTGCAAGGATCAGATGGCGCCGGTCTTCCGTGAGGACGTCACGGTGGGCACCAAGCAGAAGAAGGAGATCGACGAGGACATCGGCGACGACCTCGACCTGCTGTGTCAGGCGGCCGAACTGGTCGTCTCCACCCAGTTCGGGTCCACCTCCATGCTCCAGCGCAAACTGCGCGTCGGCTTCGCCAAGGCGGGGCGCCTGATGGACCTCATGGAGTCCCGCGGCATCGTGGGGCCGAGCGAGGGCTCCAAGGCACGTGACGTTCTTGTGAAGGCTGATGAGCTGGATGGAGTGCTCGCCGTGATTCGCGGGGATGCTGAGGCGTGAGGACAGCGGGAAGCCGAAGCATGAGGAAACGGGACAGGCCGACCGCTCCGCGCGTGAGTTCGCGGCAGATGGGTACTTGATCGTGACTCACCCGTAAGGGATCGGTGCGCAACCGTTTCCCTTCGGCGTACGTCAAGTTGAGCGAGGGGACACGTACGTGTCCCATCATCAGGATGACCGGCCATTCTGATGGCGTAAGAAGTCCTGCCGCCCGGTTGCCCCATCCTTTCCCACCCCCCCTAAACTGAACCTCCAGCACAGGTGGCTACACGCTCGAAAGGCGCCCCCGTGTCCATCGGCAATACCCCCGACGGCAACTCCCCCGAAGACGAGCGTCCGTTCGAAGACGACCGCGCGGCAGAGCAGCCTTCGATCGGCCGTGCCCTGCGGCAGGCCCGCATCGCGGCCGGGCTGACCGTCGATGACGTCAGCAACGCCACCCGGGTCCGCATCGCCATCATCCACTCGATCGAGCAGGACGACTTCGCTCCCTGTGGGGGTGACGTCTACGCGCGCGGTCACATCCGGACCCTGGCACGCGCCGTGCACATCGATCCCGCCCTGCTGCTTGCGCGCTACGACGCCGAGCACGGCGGGCGTCCCGCGCCGACGCCGGCCGCCCCGCTCTTCGAGGCGGAACGCATCCGTCCCGAGCGACGCGGTCCCAACTGGACCGCCGCCATGGTCGCCGCGATCGTCGCGGTGATCGGCTTCGTCGGTTTCACCATGGTCAAGGGTGACGGCGGGGACGACTCGAACACGCAGGTCGCCGAGGGTTCCACGCCGACCACCAGCAAGCCCGCGGCCAAGCCGACCACGGCCAAGCCCGTCGACCCGAAGCCGGAGCCGTCCGACAGCGCCATCGCGGCCGCCCCGCAGGACAAGGTGACCGTCCAGGTGAGCGCCCCCGACGGGCGCAGCTGGATCTCCGCCAAGGACCACAACGGGCGGCTGCTCTTCGACGGCCTCCTGGAGCGAGGCCAGTCCAAGACCTTCCAGGACCAGGAGAAGATCGATCTGGTCCTTGGCGACGCGGGCGCCATTCAGCTGCACGTGAACGGCAAGGAAATCGCGGACGAGTTCCAGCCCGGTCAGGTCGAGCGCCTCACCTACACGAAGGGCGACCCCGAAGTCGGATAAGCGACTTGAGGGAGTGCCCCCAAAGGGTTGAGGGAGTACCCCCAAAGAGACGGGCAGTCACGGGGTTGGCCAAGATCGGCCAACCCCGTCGACGTGGGGTGTCAGTGGGACGAAGTAGTCTTGAGCCCATGCCTGAACGCCGTACCGTCGCACTCGTCACCCTTGGCTGCGCCCGTAACGAGGTGGACTCGGAGGAGCTCGCAGGCCGCTTGGAGGCGGACGGCTGGCAACTCGTGGAGGACGCCGAGGACGCGGACGTAGCCGTCGTCAACACCTGTGGCTTCGTCGAGGCCGCCAAGAAGGACTCCGTCGACGCCCTCCTCGAGGCCAATGACCTCAAGGGCCACGGGAGAACCCAGGCCGTCGTGGCCGTGGGCTGCATGGCCGAGCGGTACGGCAAGGAGCTCGCCGAGGCGCTGCCCGAGGCTGACGGCGTACTCGGCTTCGACGACTACGCCGACATCTCCGAGCGCCTCCAGACCATCCTGAACGGCGGCATCCACGCCGCGCACACCCCCCGCGACCGCCGCAAGCTGTTGCCGATCAGCCCGGCCGAGCGGCAGTCTGTTTCCGACGTCGCTCTTCCCGGCCACGGCGCCCCCTCCGACCTTCCGGACGGTGTCGCTCCGGAGTCCGGCCCCCGCGCGCCCCTGCGCCGCCGCCTCGACGGCTCGCCCGTCGCCTCGGTGAAGCTCGCCTCCGGCTGTGACCGGCGCTGCTCCTTCTGTGCCATCCCGTCCTTCCGCGGCTCGTTCATCTCGCGCCGCCCGAGCGACGTGCTCAACGAGACCCGCTGGCTCGCCGAGCAGGGCGTCAAGGAGGTCATGCTGGTCTCCGAGAACAACACCTCGTACGGCAAGGACCTCGGCGACATCCGCCTCCTGGAGACGCTGCTGCCCGAGCTGGCGGAGATCGAGGGCGTCGAGCGCGTGCGGGTCAGCTACCTCCAGCCTGCCGAGATGCGCCCCGGACTCATCGACGTCCTCACCTCGACGCCGAACATCGCGCCCTACTTCGACCTCTCCTTCCAGCACTCCGCGCCCGACGTGCTACGCGCGATGCGGCGCTTCGGTGACACCGACCGCTTCCTGGAACTGCTCGACACCATCCGCTCCAAGGCTCCGCAGGCCGGTGTGCGGTCCAACTTCATCGTGGGCTTCCCGGGCGAGACCGAGGCCGATCTCGCCGAGTTGGAGCGGTTCCTGACAGGTGCGCGGCTCGACGCGATCGGTGTCTTCGGGTACTCGGACGAGGACGGCACGGAGGCGGCGACGTACGAGCACAAGCTCGACGTGGACGTGGTCGCGGAGCGGCTGGCGCGCGTCTCCCGGCTGGCCGAGGAGCTTGTCTCGCAGCGGGCGGAGGAGCGCGTCGGGGAGACGGTGAGTGTCCTGGTCGAGTCGGTGGACTCCGCGGAGGGCGCCTTCGGGCGCGCCGAGCACCAGGCGCCCGAGACGGACGGCCAGGTGCTCTTCACGAGCGGCGAAGGTCTGACCGTCGGCCGTATCGTCGAGGCCAAGGTGGTCGGTACGGAAGGTGTCGACCTGGTGGCCGAGCCGCTTCTGGGCTCGCTCCCGTGTACTGAGGAGGCGGGCAGATGACCGGAGCCCCGGCATCCGCGACGGGCGGCTCCCCCAGCGCGAAAGGGGCGGCGGGCGCTCCCGGCGCACCGGGGGGCGCGAAGCCGGTGCGGGCCGGGAAGCTGGGCGCTGCGGCCGTCAACCAGGCCAGCCTCTGGAACATCGCCAACCTTCTGACCATGCTCCGGCTCGTCCTCGTGCCCGGCTTCGTCGCCCTGATGCTGGCCGACGGCGGGTACGACCCCGCGATGCGCGCATGGGCCTGGGCGGCCTTCGCCGTCGCCATGATCACCGATATCTTCGACGGTCATCTGGCGCGCACGTACAACCTCGTCACCGACTTCGGGAAGATCGCCGACCCCATCGCCGACAAGGCGATCATGGGCGCGGCGCTGATCTGTCTGTCCTCCCTCGGCGATCTGCCGTGGTGGGTGACGGGGGTGATCCTCGGGCGAGAGCTCGGGATCACCCTGCTTCGTTTCGTGGTGATCCGTTACGGGGTCATCCCGGCGAGCCGCGGCGGCAAGCTGAAGACGCTGGTCCAGGGCACAGCGGTCGGGATGTACGTCCTGGCACTGACGGGGCCGCTGGCCACCCTGAGGTTCTGGGTGATGGCTGTGGCGGTCGTCCTGACCGTGGTCACGGGGCTCGACTATGTGAGACAAGCCATTGTGCTGCGCCGGAGTGGGCTCGCCGAGCGCCTGGCGGCCACCGAGGGGGCGGAGCGGTGAACTCCCTGGCCGCTGAAGTGCTGCGACTACTCACGGTGAGGGGTGAGACGCTAGCCGTGGCCGAGTCCCTCACCGGTGGCCTGGTGGCGACGGAAATCACAGCGGTGCCTGGGGCGTCCAGGGCCTTCCGTGGCTCCGTGACCGCGTACGCCACCGAGCTCAAGCATGAACTGCTCGGCGTCGACGCCACTCTGCTGGCCGAGCGTGGGGCGGTGGATCCGCAGGTCGCGGCCCAGATGGCGGTCGGCGTGCGCAAGGCTCTCGGCGCGGACTGGGGGATCGCGACGACCGGTGTCGCAGGGCCCGATCCGCAGGACGGACAGCCCGTCGGCACGGTTTTCGTGGCCGTCGACGGACCCTCGGACGCCTCTTCCGATGCCGCCGGTGGCGGGAAAGTCGTACCGCTGCGGTTGAACGGCGGCCGTGCGGACATCCGTATGGAGAGTGCACAGAGCGTACTCGCACTGCTCCTGAAGGAGCTTGCGGGCGAACAGACCGGGAATGAGCGGGCACAGGATACGGAACAGAACGGGGGGTTTTGATGTTTGCAGCCCTGAGTGAACACGACATCGCTCCCCGCACGGCCGCGGCGCAAGGCGGTACGGTGGGGCGTGAAGGATGCGGCTACGCGGTCCGAGGAGGGAGCCACCGATGATTCTGCTCCGTCGCCTGCTGGGTGACGTGCTGCGTCGGCAGCGCCAGCGCCAGGGCCGTACTCTGCGCGAAGTCTCCTCGTCCGCCCGAGTCTCACTCGGCTATCTCTCCGAGGTGGAGCGGGGGCAGAAGGAGGCATCCTCCGAGCTGCTCTCCGCGATCTGCGACGCGTTGGACGTACGGATGTCCGAGCTCATGCGAGAAGTGAGCGACGAGCTCGCCCTCGCCGAGCTGGCACGGTCGGCTGCGGCCACCGAACAGGTGCCCGCACCGGTACGTCGCCCGATGCTCAATTCCGTATCGGTGACCGGTGTGCCACCGGAACGGGTCACGATCAAGGCGCCTGCGGAGGCGGTCGACGTCGTCGCCGCCTGACGCCCACGATGGTGGCGTTCATGAACTGCGAAAGCCTGTAGGAAGCCCTGGTCGGGGCCTTCGGGGAGACCTGGAGGAACTGGCCGGGGCTTTTGCATGCCTTCGATTGCCCCGCTCCTCCCCTCTCACTTTCACTCGCCTTCGAGTGACCCGATTTGTGCGTATATGACATTGTT
This sequence comes from Streptomyces sp. NPDC087263, assembly GCF_044744645.1. Lineage (NCBI taxonomy): Bacteria > Bacillati > Actinomycetota > Actinomycetes > Kitasatosporales > Streptomycetaceae > Streptomyces > Streptomyces sp. NPDC087263. Next base: position 558,963 of record NZ_JBIUYT010000006.1, on the reverse strand, counting down.
GGTGGCGTCGCGAGAATCGGAGGATTCTGATGTACGTCGTCAAGAGCTCGTTGCCCGAAGCGGACCTGAAGACCGTGGCTGAGGCCTTGCAGGGCGCACTGGTCGACTTGGTCGACCTCTCCCTGGTGGCGAAGCAGATCCACTGGAACGTGGTCGGACCACGCTTCCGCTCCGTCCATCTGCAGCTCGACGAGGTCGTGGACACCGCGCGGCTGCACTCCGACACCGTGGCGGAGCGCGCCTCGACACTGGGCGTCTCACCCGATGGACGCGCCGCGACCGTGGCCTCAAGCAGTGGAATCGGCTCGACGCCCAACGGCTGGGTCAAGGACACGGACGCCGTCGGGGCGCTCGTGGATGCGCTGAGCGCGGTGATCACGCGGATGCGGGAACGGGTGGCGGCGACCGGGGACCCCGATCCGGTGAGCCAGGACATCTTCATCGGGATCACGGCCGACCTCGAGAAGCACCATTGGATGTTCCAGGCGGAGAACGTCGAGGCGGAGAACCGTTGACCCGCCCGTTGCGCGGGCTCGGGGTGCGTCTGTGTGCTGCCGGTGCGCCCTGTCGGGCGTGAGGGCGGTGTTCTAGCTTCGGGCTGGAGGTGGCGGCCATGGCAGGGCGAATAGTGCGCTGGGGGGTGGTTCTGGGGCTTGGCGGGCTGTGGTGGTGGAGTGTGCTCCGGCTCGCCCTGGTGCCTGGCGCGGGGGTCTTGGAGGGGGCGGTCGCGGCCGGCGGCTGGGGGCTGAGTCTGCTGCCGGTGCACTGTGTTCCGAAGGCACGGGCGGGGCGGGGCGTGCGGGTGCCGTCGAGGGCGCGTGGGGCTGCTGTGGGGGAGTGAGGCGGGGGCGGTGCGGAGGGGGCTGGAGGCTGAGCCAGCAGTCGGTGTGCTGTGTTCCGAAGGCGCGGGTGCCGGCGGGGGCGCGTGTGCCTGCGGTGTGGTGGGGCTGGAGTGCTCCCGGTGGGTGTGGCGCTCGGGCGTCGCGGGTGGGGAGTGGAAAGGGGTGGCCGAGTTCCTGGAGCGGGGACTACCAGGGCATGGCGACGCCGCCGTTGGGGCGGAGGATCTGGCCCGTGGTGAACGCCGAGGCGTCGCAGGCCAGGTGCAGTACGGCGTGGGCGATGTCCTCCGGTTCGCCGACGCGGCCCAGCGGGGCCAGTCGGGCCATGAATGCCTCGGTGTGCGCCTGTGCCTCCCCGTCGTGCCGGTTGGTCATCGGCGTACGGATCCAGCCGGGCGCCACCGCATTGACGCGGATGCCGTGCGGGCCGATCTCCGTCGCCAGGGTCTTCGTCAACTGGACGACCGCCGCCTTCGCCGCGCCGTAGCAGAACAGGCCGGGGCCGCCCGTGTCTACGGCGCCCGAGGCCATCGTGATGATGCTGCCCCGGGTGCCGGTCTCGATCATCGCGCGGGCCGCTTCCTGACAGGCGTACAGCACGCCCTTGAAGTTGACGCTCAGTACGCGGTCCAGATCCTCGTCCGTGGTCTCCAGGACCGGGCTGCTGTGCATGATCCCGGCGACCGCCGCCATGACGTCGAGGCGTTCGCAGGATGCGACGGCCTGCCTGAGTTGTTCGCGGTCGGTCACGTCGAGCGGGTGGGTGTGGGCGGTGCCGCCCTGCCCCTTGATCAGAGTTGCCGTCTCGTGCAGGCCCTGCGCGTCGCGGTCCGCGCAGTGGACGGTGGCGCCCGCCTCGGCGAGCAGAACGGCGGACGCGCGGCCGATGCCGCTTGCCGCGCCGGTGACGAAAGCGGTGCGTCCGGTGAGGTCGTACGCTTTGAGGGCCATGAAGGGACCGTACGAGGGTTTCTGACGGGTCGTCAATTGGCTGTACGGCGGTGACCTGTGCGGGGTTTGGCGGCGCCCGGTGGCGGTGTCGGGCCGGTTTGGCAGGTCGGGCACCAGTAGGTGGGGCGCTCGCGTGAGCCGTCGCCCTGGTCGGCCGAGCGGATCGGGGTGTGGCAGCGCAGGCAGGGGCGGGCCGTGCGGCCGTACACGTAGAGGTTCTGGTCGCGTCCCGTGGCACTGTGTCCCTGGGTGCTGCGACCCGTGGTGTTGCGGGTCGGGCTGTCTCGGTTGGATTCGAGGAGCTTCTTCGCCAGGGCGGGCAGGTGAGCGACGCGGTCGGCGGCGAGTGCGCCGATGGGGAGCCAGGGGGTGACGCCGAGGAGGAAGCACAGCTCGCTCTTGTAGACGTTGCCGATGCCGGCGAGATTGCGTTGGTCGAGCAGGGCTTCACCGAGCGGGCGGGCTGGGTCGCGCAGCAGATTCTGCAGGGCCTTGTCCGGGTTCCAGTCCGGGCCCAGGAGGTCGGGGCCGAGGTGGCCCACGGCGCGGTCCTCGTCGGTGGTGCGGATCAGTTCCAGCACGGGGAGCCGGTATCCGACGGCCGTGCGGTCCACGGTGCCGAGGATGGCTCGGATCTGGTGGGCGGGGCCGCCGCTCCAGCGCTGCCCGTTCGCGTACACCTTCCACGAACCGTCCATCCGCAGATGCGAGTGCAGGGTCAGACCGCCCTCGATCCTGGTGAGAAGGTGTTTGCCCCGCGGGGTCACGTCCAGGACGGTGCGGCCGGTGAGGTCGGCGGTGGCATACCTCGGTACCCGCAGGTCGGAGCGGGTCAGCACTTTGCCGGCGAGGGCGGTGTGCAGTCGCCTCGCGGCTTGCCAGACGGTGTCTCCTTCGGGCATGGGTCCAGGGTGGCATGTCGGGGAGGGGGACTCGGGGTGCCTCGGGGTGCTCCGGCGGGTGGGCGGGTGTCTTTGGGGCAGGGGGCGGGTTGCTCGGAGCTGGTTTGTGTCTTTGGGAGGCGCTACGCGCGCAGGCGCAGTCCGCGGGGGGTCGCGATGAAGCCTGCTCCTTCCAGGAGGATGCCGAAGGGGGAGGTCAGGGAGGAGGTGCCGTTAACGCGTTCCACCGTGACCGTGCCGAGGGAGCCGGCGCGGGCCGCTGCCGCGAGGGACTCGGCGGCGGCGCGCAGACGGGCGTCCTGCGTGATGGTGCCGTCCGGGTCGGCGGGCCAGGCCAGCAGGGTCTTGCCGCCGCGCTCCATGTACAGCGTCAGTTCGCCGTCGACGAGCACGACCAGGGAGCCTGCCTTCCGGCCGGGCTTGTGTCCTGCGCCGGTCGGGGGCTCGGGCCACGGGAGGGCCGCGCCGTAGGCGTTGGCGGGGTCGGCGGCGGCAAGGACGATGGCTTGCGAGCTTGCGCGGCTGCGGGGGCGGGGGCGGTTGTTCGGGGGGCCGGCGATGTTGGGGAATCCAGGGCCCTCGGGGGAGGGGAAGGGGGAGGGGGCGCGGGTTGAGAAGGCGGAGCCGGCCGAGTCGGCGGAGAAGCTGTGGTCGTCGGTGAGGCCGGAGTCGGGTGGGAAGTCGGGGGAGTTCGCGGGGGCGAAGTCCTCCGGGTCGTGGAGGTTGTCGCGGTCGTCCGGATGGCTGGGAGCGTCGACGAAGCTGAGGGGGTCGGTCGGGTCGAGACCGCTGGGGAAGCCGGAGTTGTGGTCGTCGTCGCCCGGGAAGCCGGGAGCGCGTGGGGTGTCGCGATGACCGGCGGCGGCGCTGTGGGGTGGGGAACTGGCGTCGCCTGGGAAGTCCGGGGTGCCCGCGGAGGAGTGGCCGCCGGGAGAGTCTGCGCTGCCTGGAGAACCCTGTGTGCCTGAGGAGCCGCGGTCGGTCGGGAAGCTTGCGGCACTCGTGGAGTAGCGGTCGTCCGGGAAGGCGTGTTGGTCCGGGAATCCGTTCGGGAGGAGGTCCGGTTCGGACAGGGCTTCGCCCCGGTCCCGGGCGTTCGCCGCCGCGCGCAGGCGGTCCACCGCGCCGTCCATGGCGAACTGGGCCGCGCCGAGTCCTTCGACCACGTATCCGCGCCGTGCCTGGCCGCTGTCCTCGAAGGCGGACAGGATGCGGTAGATCGCGGAGAAACCGCCCTCGACGCCCTCGGCGGCGACAGCGCCTCGGGTCACCACGCCATGCCGGTCGAGCAGTGTGCGGGCCAGGGCATGGGCGCGCACGGTGAGGTCGGGCTCACGGTCGGGGAGCAGGGACCAGCGGCCTGCCACGGTCGGCGGGCCGGTACGGGACTGGGGGCGCGCGGCGCCGGTCACGGAGCCGTAGCGTCCGCGTGGCATCGAGCGCTTGGCGCGGTGCGCCGTGGATCCGGCGGTGCGGCCAGAGCCCAGAAGGGAGCGCATCGGGGCGAGTGTGTCGTTCGTGAGCCGTCCCGACCAGGCCAGGTCCCAGATCGCGTCGGCCAGTTGAGGATCGGTGACGTCCGGGTGCGTGGTCGCGCGGACCTGGTCGGTGATCTGACGGAAGAAGAGGCCGTAGCCCCCGGAGAGGGCGTCCAGGATGGATTGGTGGAGGGCGGTGAGCTCCAAGGGGTGTGGGGAGGGAAGGAGCAGCGGGGCGGCGTCCGCCAGGTACAGCGAGACCCAGCCGTCCTTGCCCGGCAGTGACCCGGCCCCGGCCCAGACCACCTCGCCGGCCGCGGTGAGCTCATCAAGGTGTGAGGGGGCGTAGCCGGTGACCCGGGACGGCAGGACGAGCTTCTCCAGCGCGGAGGCGGGAACCGACGCGCCCTGCAACTGCTCGATGGCGCGCACCAGTCCGTCGATGCCGCGCAGCCCATGCCCGCTGCCGATGTGCTGCCACTGCGGCAGGAACTGCGCGAGCGCGGCGGGCGGCACCGGCTCCAACTCGTGACGCAGAGCCGCGAGCGAACGGCGTCGCAGCCTGCGCAGCACCGCCGCGTCACACCACTCCTGACCGATCCCCGCCGGATGGAACTCCCCCTGTACGACGCGTCCGGCCGAGGCGAGCCGGTGCAGGGCGCCGTCCGTGACAGCAGTGCCGAGCCCGAAGCGGGCGGCGGCCGTCGTCGACGTGAACGGGCCGTGGGTGCGCGCGTACCGCGCGAGGAGGTCGCCGAGCGGGTCCTTGACCGGCTCGGTGAAGGCCTCCGGGACGCCGACGGGCAAGGCCGTACCGAGCGCGTCACGCAGCCGGCCCGCGTCCTCGATCGCGGCCCAGTGGTCCGCTCCGGCGACCCGGACCCGGATGGCGCGGCGCGAGGCGGCCAGCTCCTGGGCCCACTGCGGCTCGGCGCCGCGCTCGGCCAGTTCCGCGGCGGTGAGCGGGCCGAGCAGGCGCAGTCGGTCCGCGACGCCTTCGATGTCCTTGACGCGGCGGTCCTCGGTGAGCCACTGGAGTTCCCGCTCGAGCTCGGTCAGAACCTCGGGGTCGAGCAGCTCGCGCAGCTCGGCCTGGCCAAGGAGTTCGGCGAGGAGCCGTGAGTCCAGGGACAGGGCGGCGGCGCGCCGCTCGGCGAGCGGTGAGTCGCCCTCGTAGAGGAACTGGGCGACGTATCCGAAGAGCAGCGAGCGGGCGAACGGCGAGGGCTCCGGTGTGGTCACCTCGACCAGGCGCACCTTGCGGGACTCGATGTCGCCCATCAGCTCTGTGAGGCCAGGGACGTCGAAGACGTCCTGGAGGCATTCGCGAACGGCCTCCAGGACGATCGGGAACGAACCGTACTCGCTTGCCACCTCAAGTAGTTGGGCGGCGCGCTGCCGTTGCTGCCACAGCGGAGTGCGCTTTCCGGGACTGCGGCGCGGCAGCAGGAGGGCCCGAGCGGCGCACTCGCGGAAACGGGACGCGAACAGCGCCGAGCCGCCCACCTGGTCGGTGACGATCTGGTTGACGTCACCCTTGTCGAAGGCGACGTCCGCGGCGCCGACGGGGGCTTGGTCGGCGTCGTACTCCAGCCCGGCCTTCGTCGGTGCCTGGTCGAGCAGGTCCAGGCTCAGCAGATCGGCGTCGGGCAGCCGCAGCACGATGCCGTCGTCCGCATGCATGACCTGGGCGTCCATGCCGTAGCGCTCGGAGAGCTTGGCGCCGAGCGCGAGGGCCCAGGGGGCGTGGACCTGTGCGCCGAAGGGGGAGTGCACGACGACTCGCCAGTCGCCCAGCTCGTCGCGGAACCGCTCGACGACGATGGTGCGGTCGTCCGGGATGTGACCGCATGCCTCGCGCTGTTCGGCGAGGTACGAGAGCACGTTGTCGGCTGCCCAGGCGTCCAGTCCCGCGGCGAGCAGCCGGGGCCGGGCGTCTTCCTTGGGGAGGGAGCCCACCTCGCGGAGGAACGCGCCGACCGCGCGGCCCAGTTCGAGTGGGCGGCCGAGCTGGTCGCCCTTCCAGAACGGCAGCCTGCCGGGGACGCCCGGTGCGGGAGAGACCAGGACGCGGTCGCGGGTGATGTCCTCGATGCGCCAGGAGCTGGTGCCGAGCGTGAAGACGTCGCCGACACGGGACTCGTAGACCATCTCCTCGTCGAGCTCGCCGACCCGGCCGCCCCCCTTCTTGGGGTCGGCTCCCGCGAGGAAGACCCCGAAGAGGCCGCGGTCGGGGATCGTGCCCCCGGAGGTGACGGCGAGGCGCTGCGCACCGGGGCGCCCGGTGACCGTACCGGCGACACGGTCCCACACCACTCGGGGCCGCAACTCCGCGAAGGCGTCGGACGGATACCGGCCCGCGAGCATGTCGAGGACGGCCGTGAACGCCGACTCCGGGAGCGAGGCGAAGGGCGCCGCACGGCGGACCGTGGTGAGCAGGTCGTCGACCTGCCAGGTGTCGAGGGCGGTCATCGCGACGAGCTGCTGAGCGAGCACGTCCAGCGGGTTGGCCGGGACCCGGAGGGACTCGATGGAGCCGGTGCGCATCCGCTCGGTGACCACGGCGGCCTGCACCAGGTCGCCACGGTACTTGGGGAAGACGACGCCCGTGGAGACCGCACCCACCTGGTGGCCCGCCCGGCCCACGCGCTGGAGCCCGGAGGCCACGGACGGCGGCGACTCGACCTGGATGACGAGATCCACCGCGCCCATGTCGATGCCGAGTTCGAGGCTGGAGGTGGCGACCACGGCGGGCAGGCGGCCCGCCTTCAGGTCCTCCTCAACGAGGGCACGCTGCTCCTTGGAGACCGAGCCGTGGTGCGCGCGGGCGAGGACCGGTGGGGCGCCCTGTGCCGCGCCCGAGCCGCCCATCAGCTCGGCAGGGGCGTGGGCCTCTTCGAGGGGCTCGCCGGTCGCCCGCTCGTACGCGATCTCGTTGAGCCGGTTGCAGAGTCGCTCCGCCAGGCGGCGGGAGTTGGCGAACACGATGGTGGAACGGTGGGACTGGACGAGGTCGGCGATCCGCTCCTCGACGTGCGGCCAGATAGAGGGTTTCTCCGCGCCTTCGTTGGCATCGGCGACCGGGGAGCCGCCCAACTCGCCCAAGTCCTCGACCGGGACGACTACGGAGAGGTCGAATTCCTTGCCGGACGGCGGCTGGACGATCTCCACCCTGCGCTGGGGCGAGAGGTAGCGCGCGACCTCGTCCACCGGACGCACGGTGGCGGAGAGGCCGATGCGGCGGGCCGGCTTGGGCAGCAGCTCGTCGAGGCGCTCCAGGGTGAGCGCGAGATGGGCGCCGCGCTTGGTGCCCGCCACCGCGTGCACCTCGTCCAGGATCACCGTCTCGATGCCCGTCAGCGCCTCGCGCGTGGCCGACGTCAGCATCAGGAACAGCGACTCGGGGGTGGTGATCAGGATGTCCGGCGGACGGATGGCGAGGGCGCGGCGCTCGGCGGGCGGGGTGTCGCCGGAGCGGATGCCGACCTTCACCTCGGGCTCGGGCAGCCCGAGCCGCACCGACTCCTGCCGGATGCCGGTGAGCGGACTGCGCAGGTTCCGCTCCACGTCCACCGCCAGGGCCTTGAGCGGTGAGACGTACAGCACCCGGCAGCGCTTCTTGGGGTCGGCAGGCGGCGGGGTCGAGGCCAGCTGGTCGAGCGCGGCGAGGAACGCGGCCAGAGTCTTGCCGGAGCCGGTCGGGGCGACGACAAGGACGTCCGAGCCCGCACCGATGGCCGCCCACGCCCCGGCCTGGGCCGCGGTGGGCGCGGAGAACGCCCCCGTGAACCAGCCGCGGGTCGCGGGGGAGAAGCCGTCGAGGGCTCGGTGTGCGGAGCTGACCATGCGTCCATCCTGCACCCGGCCACTGACAATCGCTCTGACCTGCGGAAATGTGATGGCGGAGGTTGTGCCGGGGGACGGAAGGCCGTACGGCGGCAGTGGCGCCCGTCGGCTGGGCCGCCTCGGCCGGTGGGAGCGGCCTCGTACGGGTGCGCCGAACGCGACCTCAGCCGGAGGCTCGGCTTACGGCATGAGGCCATCGGCACCGCTGACGCAGAATGGGGGCATGGCGGGTTCGGCGGAGAAGGCGCGGCACTGGCAGTACGCGGAACTGCCCGGTGTCGACCTGCTGCGGGCCCGATACGTCGAGAAGATCTTCGTGCGGCATACCCACGAGAACTTCGTCATCGCCGCCATCGCCGACGGGGTGGAGGTCTTCCACCATGGCGGCGCCGACCAGTACGCGGGCCCGGGCACCCTGGCGCTGGTCAACCCCGACACTCCGCACACCGGCCGCGCGGGCGTCCCCGAGGGCTGGCGGTACGGGGCGGTGTACCCGTCGCCGGAACTGGTGGCCGAGATCGCCGCCGAGACCACCACGATCCGGGGCACCCCAGGATTCACCAGCCCGGTGCTCGACGACGCGTACGCCGTGCATCTCGTCCACCAGGTGCTCAGGGCAGCGGACGAGGGCAACGCGCTCGCCGCCGACACCCTGCTACGGGTCGCCGTGACCCGGCTGCTGCGCCTGAACGGGGGCACACTGCCGCAGCGGGCCGTGCACACCGCCGGCGCCCGGATCGCGGCACGCGCGCGTACCGTGCTGGAAGAGCGGATGGCCGATCCCCCGCCACTGAAGCGGCTCGCCACCGACCTCGGCACCAGCCCGTTCGCGCTGCTGCGCGCGTTCCGCGAGGCCTACGGCATGCCGCCCCACACCTGGCTGACCGATGCCCGCGTACGCCGGGCCCGTCACCTCCTGGACAGCGGTTCCGCACCCGCCGAGGCAGCCGTGGCCGTCGGCTTCACCGACCAGCCGCACCTCAACCGCCACTTCACCCGGATCGTGGGCGTGCCCCCGGGCGCTTACCAGCGGGAGCGCAAGAACGTACAAGACGGCGACGGGCCGCTGCTCCTACCGTCCGGGGTGTGGCAGAACAGACAGCTCTTGCAGAAGCACATGAAGAAGACGGTGGAAAACCCGACGCGGCCGTCGTCCGAGACGCTCTGGGAGTCGGGGTCGCCGTCGGACTGTCCGGTTTCGCCTTCGGGGTGACCTCGGCAGGTAGCGGGCTCACTCTGTTGCAGACCTGCGCGCTCAGCCTGCTGGTGTTCACCGGCGCCTCACAGTTCGCGCTCGTGGGCGCGCTCGCGGCCGGCGGGAACCCGCTCACGGCGGCCGCGGGCGCTTTCTTCCTCGGGGTGCGCAACGCGTTCTACGGACTGCGTCTGTCGCAACTGCTGGCCCTCCCGCGCGCGGTGCGCCCGTTCGCCGCGCAGTGGGTCATCGACGAGACCACGGCGGTCGCCCTCGCCCAGCCCACCCGTCGTAGCGTCCGCATCGGCTTCACGGTCACGGGGCTCACCCTCTACGTGCTGTGGAATCTCACCACGCTGCTCGGCGCTGTCGGCGCCGAGGCCATCGGAGACACCGATGCCTGGGGGCTGGACGCAGCAGGGCCCGCCGTCTTCCTCGCACTGCTCGCACCGATGCTGAAGACCACCACGGAGCGTGTGGTCGCGGGTTTCGCGGTCCTTCTGGGCCTCGGTCTGCTCCCCGTGCTGCCCGCCGGGGTCCCCGTCCTGGTCGCCGCGCTCGCCGCTCCCGTTGCCCTCTACGTAGAGGGCCGCCGCAGTGCGAAGGCCGCCGACGAAGCACCAGGGGAGGACCGATGAATATCTGGATCGCGATCGGCGCGACCGCTGTCGGCTGCTATGTCGTCAAGCTCATCGGGCTGCTGGTCCCCGCCGGCGTACTGGAGCGGCCGCTCGTCCAGCGACTCGCCGCACTGCTGCCCGTCGCCCTCCTTGCCGCCCTCACGGCTCAGCAGACCTTCGCCGACGGGCACGTCCTGGTGCTGGATGCGAAAGCAGCGGGGCTTGCCGCGGCCACCGTCGCACTGATCCTGCGCGCCCCCTTCCTGCTCGTGGTCGCCGCGGCCGTGCTGGTGACGGCCGGGGTGCGGGCGATGACGGGGTGAGGAGCGGTGCAACAGGTTTCGTGGTGGAGAGGGGCGCGGCAGACCCATGGGCCGCCGCCGTCGCCTTGGAGCCGGCGGCCCGTACCGTCCGTGGCCCGTCGCGGCACCCGCGCGGTCAGCCGATGGAGCGGCCGTACGCCCGTAGGGTGCGCAGCGCCTCGATCGTCACGATGGGGCGGCACTCCAGGGCCGTGCCCGGTGCCCACTGGCGCCAGCGGATCGGCCAGCCGCCGTCCTCCTGCTGATCGTTCGCCAGGTGGTCGAGTGAGCGCGTCATCTCCTCGTCGGTGAACCACGCGCGCGCGAGTGAGCCAGGGGTCTTCGCGTAGTCGTGGGGGAAATGGTGCTCACCGGGCGCGTAGCCGGGCGCGACCGGGAACGCCTCCAGGCGCTCCGGGTCCAGCGCCGCGAGCCGGTGTTCGCGCACCAGGCGGCCCAGCCGGTCGGCGGCTGCCTCTGCGCGCGGGCGGTCGGGCGCGGAGTCCAGGAAGGTCACGGCGGCCTCGATCTCGTACGGATGTGACTTCTCCAGGGAGTCGATCGCCTGCCAGCAGAAGTCCGTCGCCCGGAACAGCCAGGCGTGCCACACCTCGTTGCGGTGCAGCAGGCCCACCACGGGCCCGGTGGCGAGAAGTTCGCTCGGCGGGTTGTCGACGACCGGCACGAAGGGAGCCGTCGGATAGCCGCGCTGGCTGGGATGGATCGTCGGCAGCGCGCCGTCCGGCGTCGAGACAGCGGTCAGATAGCGGCACACACGCTCCACGCGCTGTCCTCCACAGCGCCCGATCGAGTCGAGCACGCGCAGCGCGTGCCCGGTGTGCAGCGGCTGGCTGACAGGGCCGCGCAGATCGGGCTCCAGCGCGTGACCGTAGCCGTCGTCGTCATTGCGATAGGCGGCCAGCGCGGTCTCCACCGCGTCGGCGCCGCCGACATCGCTGTTCAGAAAGTGGTATTCGTAGCGGCGCTGCTCCAGCACGCGCGCGGTGAGCCAGACGAAGTGCTCGGCGCGCGCCAGCGGGGAGTGCGCCGGGGGCGTCGGGGGGAGTGGGGATGCTCCTGAATCGGCCATGGGTCCGACCGTAGGACGGAAAGCGGTCTCGGCAAGGGGTCCCGGCTCGGGCCCACCCTCAGGAGCGGGATACTGGAGTCATGCGGTTGACGGTCTTCTGGCAGCGGATGGCAGATCACTTCGGTGCGGGATACGCCGAAACCTTCGCGCGCGATCACGTGATGACAGAGCTCGGTGGGCGGACCGTTCAGGAGGCGCTGGACGCGGGCTGGGAGGCCAAGGACGTGTGGCGTGTGGTGTGTGCGGCCGTGGATGTTCCGTACGAGAACCGCTGACGGGGCACGAAGATCCGGGGGCGGCGCTCGATTGTCGGTGGCGTGGGCGAGACTTGCTCCGTGGCCCCGACAGATGAGACCTCTCAGGTCGCCCAGCAGGCATCACCGTTCGGCACGACGCCGCCCGCCGGCCCCCCGGCCGGGGACGCCGTCGAGCAGGGCGGACGCATGCCGCGCTGGCTGCCGCGCGCCATGGTGCTGGCCCTCGCGCTCATCGCCGTGTTCCAGTTGGGCAGTTGGGCGTTCCACGAGCTCACCGGCCTGCTGATCAACATCCTCATCGCGTTCTTCCTGGCACTCGCCATCGAGCCCGCGGTGAGCCGGATGGCTTCGCGGGGCATGCGCAGGGGGCTTGCCACGTTCCTGGTCTTCCTCGGCCTGTTGATCTTCGCCGCCGGATTCGTCACCCTCCTCGGCTCCATGCTCGCGGGCCAGATCATCAAGATCGTCGAGGACTTCCCGAACTACCTCGACTCCGTCATCAACTGGGTCAACGCGCACTTCAACACCGACCTGAAGCGGGTCGACGTACAGGAGGGTCTGCTCCGCTCCGACTGGTTGCGCAACTACGTCCAGAACAGCGCCACCGGCGTCCTGGACGTCTCCGCCCAGGTGCTCGGCGGCCTCTTCCAACTGCTGACGATCACGCTGTTCTCGTTCTACTTCGCCGCGGACGGGCCGAGGCTGCGCCGCGCACTCTGCTCGGTACTGCCGCCCGCCCGGCAGGCCGAGGTGCTGCGCGCGTGGGAGATCGCCGTGGACAAGACCGGCGGGTATCTGTACTCGCGCGGCCTGATGGCGCTCGTCTCCGGCGTAGCGCACTACGTTCTGCTGGAAGCCCTGACTGTGCCCTACGCGCCCGTGCTCGCCGTCTGGGTGGGCCTGGTCTCGCAGTTCATCCCCACCATCGGCACCTATCTCGCGGGCGCTCTGCCGATGCTGATCGCCTTCACGGTCGATCCCTGGTACGCGCTGTGGGTGCTGATCTTCGTCGTGATCTACCAGCAGTTCGAGAACTACGTGCTGCAGCCCAAGCTGACCGCGAAGACCGTCGACATCCATCCTGCGGTCGCCTTCGGATCGGTCGTCGCGGGCAGCGCCCTCCTCGGCGCGGTCGGTGCACTGATCGCCATCCCCGCGGTCGCCACGCTCCAGGCATTCCTGGGTGCCTATGTGAAGCGGTACGACGTCACGGACGACCCCCGGGTGCACGGTCACCGGGAACCGGGCTCGAGCCCCCTCTTCGCGCGGGTGCGGCGGTTGTTCAACAGGTGAGGACGGCCCGGACTCGGGCTCCTGTGCCGACGCCACGGTTGAGGCGCGAGGCCGGCGGTTCAGTCGGTGTCGGAGCGCGAACGTACTCTCGGTGATGCCGCGTGGTGCGCTTGACACCAAAATCGAACATCCATTCTCATGGAGTCTCCGGCGGAGTTCTCTACGGGGATTTCGGCAGGGTTTTCACGGAGATGTGCCCGAGTTATCCACAGGCCGGACGGGCGTCGGAGCGCATTGTCAGTGGCAGGCGTTAGCGTCTTTGACGTGAAGCGATCGACTCAAGTAAATCGGGTGGAACCCATGGCAGGAACCGACCGCGAGAAGGCGTTGGACGCCGCACTCGCACAGATTGAACGGCAGTTCGGCAAGGGCGCGGTGATGCGCCTGGGCGAGCGGCCGAATGAGCCCATCGAGGTCATCCCCACCGGGTCGACCGCGCTCGACGTCGCCCTCGGCGTCGGCGGACTCCCGCGCGGCCGAGTGGTGGAGGTGTACGGCCCGGAGTCCTCCGGTAAGACAACGCTGACTCTGCACGCGGTGGCGAACGCGCAGAAGGCAGGCGGCCAGGTGGCCTTCGTGGACGCCGAGCACGCCCTCGACCCCGAGTACGCGAAGAAGCTCGGCGTCGACATCGACAACCTGATCCTGTCGCAGCCGGACAACGGCGAGCAGGCGCTGGAGATCGTGGACATGCTGATCCGCTCGGGCGCGCTCGACCTGATCGTCATCGACTCCGTCGCCGCGCTGGTGCCGCGCGCGGAGATCGAGGGCGAGATGGGCGACTCGCACGTGGGTCTGCAGGCCCGTCTGATGAGCCAGGCGCTCCGCAAGATCACCGGTGCGCTGAGCCAGTCCGGCACCACCGCGATCTTCATCAACCAGCTCCGCGAGAAGATCGGCGTGATGTTCGGCTCCCCGGAGACCACGACCGGTGGCCGGGCGCTGAAGTTCTACGCCTCGGTGCGGCTCGACATCCGGCGCATCGAGACGCTGAAGGACGGCACCGACGCAGTCGGCAACCGCACCCGCGTCAAGGTCGTCAAGAACAAGGTCGCGCCGCCCTTCAAGCAGGCCGAGTTCGACATCCTCTACGGGCAGGGCATCAGCCGTGAAGGCGGCCTGATCGACATGGGCGTGGAGAACGGCTTCGTCCGCAAGGCCGGCGCCTGGTACACGTACGAGGGCGACCAGCTCGGCCAAGGCAAGGAGAACGCGCGCAACTTCCTCAAGGACAACCCCGATCTCGCCAACGAGATCGAGAAGAAGATCCTGGAGAAGCTGGGCGTCGGTGTGAGGCCGGAGAAGCCCACTGTCGAGCCGGGTGCGGACGCGGCGGTCTCGGTCGCATCGGACGGGGCCGCCAAGACGGTGCCCGCTCCGGCGGCCAAGGCCTCCAAGCCCAAGACCGCGGTGGCCAAGAGCTAGCCGATGACGCGACGAACCGACTGGGCCGAGTACGCCTACCCTGCTGCCCCGGAGGGGCAAGAGCAGGGGTACGACGGGGGCGTGGGTGGCTCGGCCGGAGATGGTGCGAGGGCGTACGGCGGTGACGGGGCGTACGACGGTGGGACGTCCGGTGTCGACGGGTTCCACGGCGGCGATCCGGACGGCACGGGGGCGTCGCCGGAGAGCGGCTCACGGGGCGGCGAGGGCCCGCCTTGGGGCGACGGTTCGCCCAGCGGCGGCTCGCGCCGGGGCGGTGGCCGACGTGGTGACGGCGGGCCGCGCGGTGGACGAGGGCGCCGGAGGCGTGGCGGTTTCGGTGAGTCGTCCGGCGACCCGCAGGACGGAGGTGCCCCTTCCTCGTCGAGGGCCGAGAAGGGGGAGCCCCCAGCGGACCCGGCTGAGCGGGCGCGGGCGATCTGTCTGCGCCTGCTCACCGGGACCCCGCGCACACGGAAACAGCTCGCGGACGCGCTGCACAAACGCGAGATCCCCGACGACGTGGCGGAGAAGGTGCTGTCACGCTTCGAGGAGGTCGGCCTGATCAACGACAGTGCCTTCGCCGATGCCTGGGTGGAGTCCCGGCATCACGGCCGGGGCCTGGCCAGACGGGCACTCGTGCAGGAGCTGCGGACCAAAGGCGTGGACTCGACGCTGATCGACGAGGCGGTCGGACAGCTCGACTCCGAGCAGGAGGAGGCGACCGCGCGCGAACTGGTCGCCCGCAAGTTGCGCTCCACCCGCGGTCTCGACCGGGACAAGCGTCTGCGGCGCCTCGCGGGCATGCTCGCTCGCAAGGGCTACCCCCAGGGCATGGCCCTGCGAGTGGTCCGCCAGGCGCTGGAGGAAGAGGGCGAGGACACGGAAGGTCTTGAGGACGAGGGGTTCTGATCCGGCGGGGGGCCGGTAAAGAACCGCAGGCACGACCTGAAGAACTGCACGTCGCACGCGAAGACCTCCACGTGCGACGTGCGGAACTCCGACCACATCAGTGCGCTCGGGACGCGGACGAACCGGAAGGTGTGCCAGCGACTCGTGCCGAGCGAGCGCAGCGGCAGGGAAGAACTCCTCGTACCGGCTTCGGACTACGGGTTTCGGACCAACTTGTCAGCGGAAGGCCGACCGCCTTGTTTGGGCTTCGGACCAACTCGTCACCGGAAGCCCGGCCGCCTTGTAGGGCTACGGACTAGCCCGTCACCGGAAGCCCGGCCGCCTTCCAAGCCTGGAAGCCTCCGACCAGGTCGGTCGCCCGGTGAAGTCCCAACTGCCGCAAGGACACAGCGGCGAAGCTCGATGCGTACCCCTCGTTGCACACCACCACTACCCGCAGGTCGTGGCTCGTGGCCTCCGGGGCGCGGTGGCTGCCCTGGGGGTCGAGCCGCCACTCCAGTTCGTTGCGCTCGACGACGAGGGCGCCGGGGATCAGGCCGTCGCGTTCGCGGAGGGCGGCGTACCGGATATCGACCAGGAGGGCCTCGCCGGCCTGCTCGGCGTCGTGGGCCTCCTTGGCCTCCACGCGGTCGAGCCCCTCGCGGACCTGGTCCAGCAACTCGTCCACACCCAGTGGGCGTTGAGCGGTCACTGCCAGTCCTCCGGGCGCTCGACCTGCTCCAGGCGCAGCACCTGACCCGTACGGCTGTAGCGGCGGATCCGGGGCAGCGGCGGGTAGTAGGCGTGGACCGAGATCGCGTGTTCCTCGGTGGACTCGTTGAGCACCTCGTGCACATGGTGGCGGCCGAAGGCGCGGCCCTTGCCGGCCGTCAACCGGCGCTCGCGGTCCACCCCTTCGGTGAGTTCGAGGGTCTTCCAGCCGTCGGTGGGAAGTCGAGCGGCGAGCGAGTACTCCTTGAGTTCGCCCGACGCGGTGAGGAAGGCGCCGACCGAGTCGGCGTGGTCGTGCCAGCCGGTTCCGGTGCCGGGAGGCCAGCCGATGAGCCAGGCCTCGCTGCCTCCGGGGCCTTCGAGACGTACCCAGGTGCGGCCCTCGGGATCGAGCGGCAGCGAGGCGATCAGCTCGAGGTCGGCGGCGCTGCGGCGCACAAAGTCGAGCAGCTCGGCCTGGGTGGGAGTTTGCGGGGGAGCGGAAACAGAGGGTGACACAGACACACGTACCGTCCTGAAGGTTTCGCCTGGGAACCCGCGGCCATGGAGGGTCGGCTCACGCGGGGAGAAGGATGCGAATCAGCAGGACGGGTGACAGATGCAGCCCGCATAGCGGAGCAGGTCCATATGGACCCTCCGCCACAGGTGCACACAGGTATCGGTCACGATCCGGAGTACACCATGGCGGTGGAGAAGGGTCAACTGACAGTCACTATGTGGACCACCTGGTGTTCGACACCTCGGGGCAAGGTTGAGCGACCGCAGGATCAGCGCTGTGGGCGGCCTTGAGTGACCGTCCCATGGCCACCCCGGACGGCCTGGGAGGGAACATCCGGATCAGCGTTCCCGGCGGGCTTCGGCGAGCGCCGGATCAGTGCTCTGGGCGGGCTTGAGTGATCGCCCCATGACCACCCAGGGCGGGTTTGAATGACCGACCTCCCAGGACCACCCAGGGCGGCCAGGAGGGACCGCCCCATGAGCGCCCCGGGAGGCCTGGAAGGGCCGCCCGGATCAGCCCGTACTCGCCGTTGCCTCCGCCGTTGCCTCCGTCTTCGCCGGTCCGCCCAGCGTGGCCTCGGCCGCCGCGTACAGATCGGCCGGGCGGACCCCGCTCAACGCGGTGACCAGGTGCCCGTCGGGACGGACGAGCAGTACGGTGTGTGCGGCCGCGCCGGGATAACTCTCCGCGACCAGCAGTTCGGCCGGGTGCGGCAGCGCGGTCACGGCTGCCGCGAGCCGGGGCATGATTCCGGCCGTCACCCAGTGCTTGCGCTCCCACACGCCGGTGCCCGGTGCGATCAGCACGACCAGCAGCACCCCGCGCCCGAGCCGTTCCCGCAACGGTACGAAGGAGCCGTCCTCGGCCGTCACCCGTACGTCGACGACCGGCGCACCGGGCGTCGTGTCCACGGGAATCTCCGACTCGGCGTACGGAGGCGCGAGGGGTGAATCGGCGTACGCCCCCGGCGCGCCCAGCGGACCGCGCCCCAGGTGACCGTCCGTGAGGAGCGTGTCGTGTCCCCGGGCCGATCCGGGGACGTATGAGCGCAGTCCTCCGCCGCCGCGCAGCAGGGGCAGTGTCTGGTCGGCGGCCCGCAGTCGGCCGGCGACGACCGCGCGTCGCTCGGCCTGGTAGCTGTCGAGCAGCGCCTCGTGCGGCCCGTGATGCCAGGCCAGCGCCAGCTTCCAGGCGAGGTTGTCGGCGTCCCGCAGCCCCTCGTCCAGGCCCTGTGCGCCGAGCGCGCCGAGCAGGTGCGCGGCGTCCCCGGCGAGGAAGACACGGCCGGACCGCCACCGGCGGGCGAGGCGGTGGTGGACGGTGTGGACTCCGGTGTCGAGCAGCTCGTACGGAGGGGTGGAGCCGCCGCTCCAGCCTCCGAGGGTCTCCCGGATACGCGCCACCAGCAGGTCGGGCGTGACCAGGTCCTTGCCCGGGGGCAGCAGCCAGTCCAGCCGCCACACGCTGTCGGGGAGGGGGCGTGCGGTCACCTCTCCGGCCCAGGGGCCCGACGTCCGCCACGGCGGCATCCGGTGCAACAACGCCTCGCCGGGCCAGGGAAGTTCCGTACGCAGCGCTGCTACGGCGTGTCGTTCGACGGCGGTACGGCCCGGGAAGCGGATGTCCTGGAGTTTGCGCACCGTCGAACGTGGTCCGTCGCAGCCGACGAGGTAACTGCCGCGCCACCAGGTGCCCTTGGGGCCGCGGGTGTGCGCGGTGATGCCGGAGGTCTCCTGCTCGACGGAATCGAGACGGCTGTTCGTGGCGATCTTGACGAGTCGTTCGCCCGCGATGGCCCCGCGCAGGGCAGCGGTGAGGGTGTGCTGGGCGAGGTGTAAGGGGGCGCCGAAGGATTCGGCAGCGCCCGGAACGTCCGCACCGGCGGGGCCCACCGCGCGGCCCGGGCGCTCCACGTCCTCGGAACCCTCTTGACCGAACCTGATCTCGCCCATCACCTGCTTGCGCCGCATCGACCGCCATCCGGCCCAACGGAGACCGGTCTCGGAGAGGGGGGAACCCGTCAGCCGCTCAACGAGTGCGGCCGTGTCCTCGCGCAGAACCACCGTTCGCGCGGGGCGCTGTTCCTCCTTGCCCGGTCCTTCGTCCAGGACCACGGAGGGGACCTCCTGGCGGGCGAGCGCAAGGGCGAGCGTGAGCCCCACGGGCCCCGCTCCTACGATGATCACCGGGTCCACGGCGCGGTGCCCCCTGCCCGGAGCGGTGCCCTGAGGGACGTACGGGAACAGGCAGGTGGAGCGGGGTGCACGATCACAGAACGTATGCAACCTATTGCCAGTGCTTGCGTCAAGTGACGGAGGCAGTGGCGATCATGCCACTGCCTCCGTGTCGTTCAAGCATGTCGTTCAAGCCACTTGACTGTACATCAGATCATCGGGGTGGCTTGTCGGTGAAGGTGAAGCCGCTCGGGCCGCCGCCCTCGCCACCGGTCCCGAAACCGCCCCCCACCGCGGCGGGGTTGATCTCCACCGCATCCTCGCCGAGGACCACGCCCGTGCCCTTCTTGCTGCGCCGCAGCCTGGCCTCCAGCCAACTGGCGAAGCTGGTGAGGATGAAGTTCACGATGATGAAGATGACCGCCACCACGATGAAGCTGGGGATGACGTTGGCGTAGTTGGCCGCCAGCGTGCTGCGCGAGTTGAGCAGCTCGGTGAAGCCCAGCATCACGCCGCCCAGCGCGGTGTCCTTCACGATGACGACGAGCTGGCTGACGATGGCCGGCAGCATCACGGTGACGGCCTGCGGCAGCAGGATGTTGGTCATCGTCTGGCCCTTGCGCAGACCGACCGCCATGGCCGCCTCAGACTGCCCCTTGGGCAGGGAGAGGATGCCTGCTCGTACGATCTCGGCGAGGACCGAGGCGTTGTAGAGCACCAGGCCGGTGACGACCGCGTAGAGAGGCCGTTCTTCGCTTCCGATGTTCGTGGAGCGGACGTAGAACTCGTTGGCGAACAGCATCAGCAGCAGTACGGGGATCGAGCGGAAGAACTCGACCACCGTGCCGGCCGCGCCCCGCACCCACCGGTGGTCCGAGAGGCGCGCGATGCCGAAGAACGCGCCCAGCGGAAGGGCGATCACCATGGAGATCGCCGCGGCCTTCAGCGTGTCACCGAGGCCCGGCAGCAGGTAGGTCGTCCAGGCCTGCGACGTGGTGAACGGCTGCCAGAGGTCCCACTTCAGCTGGCCCTTGCCGTCCATGGTCTGCCAGATCCACCACAGGAAGAGGGCAAGCAGGACGAAGAAGATCACCGAGAAGATCACATTGCGCCGCTTGGCGCGGGGACCCGGGGTGTCGTAGAGCACGGAGGTCATCGCTTCACCGCCAGTCGCTTGCTCAGCCAGCCGAGGAGGAGGCCGGTCGGCAGGGTCAGTACCACGAACCCGAAGGCGAAGACCGCACCGATGGCGACCGTCTGGGCCTCGTTCTCGATCATTGCCTTCATTAGAGCGGCAGCCTCGGCGACGCCGATCGCGGCCGCCACCGTGGTGTTCTTGGTCAGCGCGATCAGTACGTTGGCCAGCGGGCCGATGACCGAACGGAAGGCCTGCGGAAGGACGATGAGCCGCAGGACCTGACTGAAGCTCAGCCCGATGGCGCGTGCCGCCTCGGCCTGTCCGGGAGGCACGGTGTTGATGCCGGAGCGCAGCGCCTCGCAGACGAAGGCGGCGTGGTAGCCGACCAGACCGAGTACGGCAAGGCGGAAGCCCTGGGTGTCGAAATTGTCGGGCGCTCCCATCGTCACGCCGAAGATGTCGGCGAGGCCGAGCGAGGTGAAGACGATGATGACGGTCAGGGGGATGTTCCGGACGATGTTCACGTAGGCGGTGCCGAATCCGCGCATGAGCGGGACCGGGCTGACCCGCATGGCGGCGAGCAGGGTGCCCAGGACCAGGGAGCCGAGGGCGGAGAGGGCGGTGAGTTTCACCGTCATCCAGAACGCCCCGAGGACGTCGTAACCTTCAAGAAAGTCGAACACGATCTCCCGCGCTTCCGGGTGTGGGGCTTACGTGGAGGGCATGGCGCGCCGCCGCCCTGATCGCTGCGGGCGGCGGCGCGCCACGGAACCCTGCGTTGCTGTGCCGGAGCCTTGCGTTACGAAACGATGTTGCCGATCTTCGGCGCGGGCTCGTTCTTGTAGCCGGCCGGACCGAAGTTGGCGTCGACCGCCTTCTGCCAGGAGCCGTCGCTGACCATCTTCGTCAGGGCAGCGTTGATCTTGTCCGTGGTCGCGGTGTCGTCCTTCTTCAGGCCGATGCCGTAGTTCTCGTTGCTCAGCTTGAGACCGGCGAGCTTGAACTGGCCCTTGTACTTGTCCTGCGCGGCGAAGCCCGCGAGGATCGAGTCGTCGGTGGTCACCGCGTCCACGGCGCCGCTCTGTAGGGCGGCGATGCACTCCGAGTAGCCGGCCTGCTGCTTCAGCTGGGCGTCCGGGGCGATGTCGTTCTTGACGTTCTGCGCCGAGGTGGAACCGGTCACGGAACACAGCTTCTTGCCGTTGAGGTCCGTGCCCTTGGTGATGTCGGAGTCCGACTTGATGAGCAGGTCCTGGTGGGCCAGCAGGTAGGGGCCGGCGAAGTTGACCTTCGCCGCGCGCTCGTCGTTGATCGAGTACGTCGCCGCGATGAACTTCACGTCGCCGCGGGCGATCGCGTTCTCACGGTCGGCGCTCTTGGTCTCGACGAACTCGATCTTGTCGGCGGGGTACCCGAGTTCCTTGGCCACGTAAGTCGCCACGTCCACGTCGAAGCCGGAGAAGGAACCGTCGGGCTCCTTGAGGCCGAGACCGGGCTGGTCGTACTTGATGCCGACCTTGATCGTGCCGCCGCCGCTGGAACCCGAACCGGCGTCGTTGCTGTCGTCGCCACCGCACGCGGTGGCGGACAGGGCGAGGGCGAGTACGGCGGCCGAGGCAGCGGTGACCTTGCGAAGCTTCATGGTGAACATCCTTTGGAAGAGGACGGATGCGGGCCGTCGGTGACGAGACGTGCAGACGATCAGTGGTGCAGGATCTTCGAAAGGAAGTCCTTGGCCCGGTCGCTCCGGGGGTTGCTGAAGAACTGGTCCGGCACAGCCTCTTCGACGATGCGTCCGTCGGCCATGAACACCACCCGGTTGGCAGCCGAACGAGCGAAGCCCATCTCGTGGGTGACGACGATCATGGTCATGCCGTCGCGCGCGAGCTGCTGCATGACCTCCAGCACCTCGTTGATCATCTCGGGGTCGAGCGCCGAGGTCGGCTCGTCGAAGAGCATGACCTTGGGATCCATCGCCAGCGCCCGAGCGATCGCCACGCGCTGCTGCTGGCCACCGGAGAGCTGAGCGGGGTACTTGTCCGCCTGCGTGCTGACGCCGACGCGGTCGAGCAGTCCGCGGGCCTTCTCCTCGGCCACCTTCTTGTCGGCCTTGCGGACCTTGATCTGGCCCAGCATCACGTTCTCGAGCACCGTCTTGTGCGCGAAGAGATTGAAGGACTGGAAGACCATGCCGACATCGGCCCGCAGCCGAGCCAACGCCTTGCCCTCGTCCGGCAGTGGCTTCCCGTCGATCGCGATGTCCCCGGAGTCGATGCTCTCCAGACGGTTGATGGTGCGGCACAGGGTGGACTTACCGGACCCGGAGGGCCCGATGACCACGACGACCTCGCCACGGGCGATCGTCAGGTCGATGTCCTGGAGAACGTGCAACGCGCCGAAGTGCTTGTTGACGCTCTTCAGGACGACCAGTTCTTCGGTCGCGGCCACGGCGTCCTTGGCCACCGATACTTCGGTCATCGCTTTTTGGCTCCGTCCTCGCGGTTTGGGAGGACAGTAGTGACCCCGTACGACCAGCGTCATTACATCTGAGGGGAAATTGAGCATAACGATCCGATAGCGGGCGGCCACTCCCCGTAATGATCATCATCATGCTGCGTAGCGATCACCGCCATGCCGCGTACCGGCTGGATAACGGAAGTCGCGCGCAACCAGAACCCCCTTGACGCCGTCCTTGACTATCGGCGTGACTACACAGGGTGCACGCGCATGTATCCATGTTCATGTAACACGCGCTTTTTGCCACACGTGTTCGCGTTCTTACAATCTGAGACCGTACGACGGATGATTCGAGACCGTACGACCGATGAACCTGAGGGGGTCGGAATGAGACTGCTCCTCGTCGAGGACGACAACCATGTCGCCGCCGCCCTCTCCGCGGTCCTGGCGCGGCACGGTTTCCACGTCACGCACGCCCGCAGCGGCGAGGAGGCGCTCCAGGCGCTGGTGCCGGAAAGCGACGGTTTCGGGGTCGTCCTGCTGGACCTCGGCCTCCCCGACCAGGACGGCTACGAGGTCTGCGGCAAGATCCGCAAGCGGACCAGCACCCCGGTGATCATGGTCACCGCGCGCGCGGACGTGCGTTCCCGGATCCACGGCCTCAACCTCGGGGCCGACGACTACGTGGTGAAGCCGTACGACACGGGAGAGCTGCTGGCCCGTATTCACGCCGTCAGTCGGCGCAGCCTCCCCGACGACCCCCCGGCCCCCGGCGAGAGCGCGCTACGGCTCGGCTCCGTGCGCATCGAACTCCCCACCCGCCAGGTCAGTGTGGATGGTTTGGTCATCCAACTGACCCGCAAGGAGTTCGACCTTCTCGCGCTGCTTGCCCAGCGCCCCGGAGTGGTGTTCCGCAGGGAGCAGATCATCAGCGAGGTGTGGCGCACCAGCTGGGAGGGGACCGGGCGCACTCTTGAGGTGCACGTCGCGTCCCTGCGCTCCAAACTGCACATGCCCGCGCTGATCGAGACGGTGCGCGGAGTCGGCTACCGGCTCGTCGCCCCTGCGGCGTAGCGGGGACCGTTGCGTACACGTCTCTTCCCGCTGCTCATCGTCCTGATGGCCGCCGTGCTGCTCGCGCTCGGCGTCCCGCTCGCGGCGAGTATCGCGGCCGCGCAGCAGCAGAGGGTGGTCGTCGACCGCATCGACGACACGGCGCGCTTCGCCTCCCTCGCGCAGTACGTGGCCGACCCGTCGACCGGACCCACGGACGGCACCACGGACGAACGCCGCGAAACCCTGAGTCAGGAACTCGCCCGCTACTACAGCCTGTACGGCATCCGGGCCGGCGTCTTCTACCGCGACTCCACCCCCATGGCCAACGCCCCCGAGAGCTGGCTGCTGCCCAAGACGGGCGAAGGGCGCGACGCCTTCAACGAGGCCCTCGCGAGCCGCCGCAGCCACGACCCGGAGCAGGTCTGGCCCTGGCAAGGGCACCGGCTCATCGTCGCCTCCCCGGTCGTCAAGGACGGCGATGTCGTCGCCGTCGTGGTCACCGACTCGCCCACCGGGCAGATGCGTTCGAAGACCCTGCACGGCTGGCTGATCATCGGCGCGGGCGAGGCCGCCGCGATGCTCCTCGCCCTCGGCGCCGCGCTGCGTCTCACCGGCTGGGTGCTCAGACCCGTACGCGTCCTGGACGCCACCACCCACGACATCGCGACCGGACGCCTGAAGTCCCGCGTCGCGGCCGCCGGCGGTCCGCCGGAACTTCGGCGCCTGGCCCGGTCGTTCAACGAGATGGCGGACAACGTCGAGGACGTGCTGGAGCAGCAGCGCGCCTTCGTCGCCGACGCCTCGCACCAGCTGCGCAACCCGCTCTCGGCACTGCTGCTGCGTATCGAGCTGCTCGCCCTCGAACTCCCCGAGGGCAACGAGGAGATCGCCTCGGTCCGCACCGAGGGCAAGCGCCTCGCCCAGGTCCTCGACGACCTCCTCGACCTGGCGCTCGCCGAGCACGCCGAGGCGGACCTGTGCCTCACCGACATCGGCGAGCTCACGGCCGAGCGGGTGGCCGCGTGGGGGCCGGTCGCCGTGAACAAGGGCGTACGACTCGTGGATTCCTGCCCGGCCACCACCGCCTGGACCGATCCGGTCACGCTGTCCAGCGCGCTGGACGCGGTGATCGACAACGCGCTGAAGTTCACGCCCGAGGGGGAGAGCGTCGAGGTGAAGGTCGCCTCGAACGGCGAGTCCTCGACCGTCGTGGTCACCGACGGCGGCCCGGGCCTCAGCGACGAGGACCTGATCCGCATCGGCGACCGCTTCTGGCGCAGCGCCGGGCACCAGAACATCAAGGGTTCGGGCCTCGGACTGTCCATCTCCCGCGCGCTGCTCACCGCGGGCGGCGGCTCCATCGCGTACGACCATCACAAGCCGCACGGCCTGAAGGTGACGGTGCGGGTGCCGAGGTCACGGCCCAGCCCGTGAGACCGCGGCCGGAGGCAGGGGCTACGGCTTGACCGACCGGTAGTAGCGCCGCGCGCCCTCGTGCAGCTGGAGCGGATCCGTGTAGATGGCCGTCCGCAGGTCCACCAGCTGCGCCGCGTGTACCACGCCGCCGATGCTGTCGCGGTGGTCTATCACCGTGCGGGTGATCTCCTCGGTGAGTCTCGCGTCGGTGTCCTCCCGCGTGACCAGGAGGTTCGCCACCGCCACCGTCTGTACGGACGAGCCCAGCTGGGCCCTGGGGTAGGCGTCGGCGGGCATCACGGCCGCCCGGTAGTAGCGGGAGGCGTCGCCCTGCTCGTGCAGCTTCTCGATCAGGTCGCTCCCTATCGGCACCAGCCTGATGTCGTAGGAGTCGGAGAGCTTCAGCACGGCACTCGTGGGCAGGCCGCCCGACCAGAAGAAGGCGTCGATCTCGTCGTTCCTGAGCTTCTCCGGCATGGTGCTGATGCCGTCCGCCAGTGGTTCGACGTCCTTCGTCGGGTCGAGTCCGGCGGCTTCGAGGACGTGATCGGCGATCAGCCGGACCCCGGAGCCGGTCGGCCCCACGGCGACCCGCTTGCCTCGCAGATCGGCCACGGACCGTACGGACGACGTGCGCGGGACCACCAGGTGCACATAGTCGTCGTAGAGCCGGGCGCAGCTGCGCAGCAGGTCCGCTCCCGGCTTGCCCTGCAGCATGTACGTCGCCGCCGCGTCGGCCGCCGCGACGGTGAAGTCGGCCTGACCCGTGGCGACCCGGCGGACGTTCTCCTGCGACCCTTCGCTGTTCAGGAGGATTACGTCCAGACGCGGCATGTCCTTGCCCAGGGCGCTCCGCAGCAGCTCGCCGTATTTCTGGTAGACGCCGGTCGGCGTTCCCGTGCTGAACGTGATCGTTCCGCCGGGAGACTCCTCGTCCCGCGGCAGCAGCCGCCACAGCAGCAGCCCGGAGACCGCGAAACCGGCGGCCGAGCCGAACAGTGCGCGCCGCCTGCTGATGTGGAGGGGTGCCTGATACATGCGCGCGATCCTGTCATTCCGGGCGCGGATCTGACCAGGGCGGGCCCGCGGGGGTTGGGGGGTCCCTTCAAGATCCTGCGGGGCAGGGGCCGGAGGCCCGGTCGGACAAGAGGTACTCCGGGCACCGCCTACCCTTGTCCTATGAGCAGCAGCGACCGGAGCCAGGCAGTGGACGTTCAGGAAACCAAGACTTACGAGGTACGCACGTACGGGTGCCAGATGAACGTCCATGACTCCGAACGGCTCTCGGGGCTCCTGGAGGACGCCGGTTATGTCCGTGCCCCCAAGGACGCGGACGGCGACGCGGACGTCGTCGTCTTCAACACGTGTGCGGTGCGGGAGAACGCCGACAACAAGCTGTACGGCAACCTCGGCCGGCTCGCCCCGATGAAGACGAAGCGCCCCGGCATGCAGATCGCCGTCGGCGGCTGTCTCGCGCAGAAGGACCGCGACACCATCGTGAAGCGGGCTCCCTGGGTGGACGTCGTCTTCGGGACGCACAACATCGGCAAGCTGCCGGTCCTCCTGGAGCGCGCTCGCGTACAGGAGGAGGCGCAGGTCGAGATCGCCGAGTCCCTGGAGGCGTTCCCTTCGACGCTGCCGACCCGCCGCGAGAGCGCGTATGCCGCCTGGGTGTCCATCTCCGTCGGGTGCAACAACACCTGCACCTTCTGCATCGTCCCGGCGCTGCGCGGCAAGGAGAAGGACCGCAGGCCCGGTGACATCCTCGCCGAGATCGAGGCGTTGGTCGGCGAGGGCGTCTCCGAGATCACGCTGCTCGGCCAGAACGTAAACGCTTACGGCAGTGACATCGGTGACCGCGAGGCGTTCAGCAAGCTGCTCCGCGCCTGCGGCACGATCGAGGGTCTGGAGCGCGTGCGCTTCACCTCGCCGCACCCGCGCGACTTCACGGACGACGTGATCGCCGCCATGGCCGAGACGCCGAACGTGATGCCGCAGCTGCACATGCCGATGCAGTCCGGCTCGGACACCGTCCTGAAGGCGATGCGCCGCTCGTACCGCCAGGATCGCTACCTGGGGATCATCGAGAACGTGCGCGCCGCCATCCCGCACGCGGCGATCACCACCGACATCATCGTGGGCTTCCCCGGCGAGACCGAGGAGGACTTCGAGCAGACCCTGCACGCGGTCCGCGAGGCCCGCTTCGCGAATGCGTTCACGTTCCAGTACTCCAAGCGCCCCGGCACGCCGGCGGCCACCATGGAGGGGCAGATCCCCAAGGAGGTCGTCCAGGCGCGCTACGAGCGTCTCGTCGCCGTCCAGGAGGAGATCTCCTGGAACGAGAACAAGAGGCAGGTCGGCCGCACCCTTGAGCTGATGGTCGCCGAGGGCGAGGGCCGCAAGGACGGCGCCACGCACCGACTCTCCGGCCGCGCCCCCGACAACCGTCTGGTCCACTTCACCAAGCCCGACGAGGTCGTACGCCCCGGCGACGTGGTCACCGTCGAGATCACGTACGCCGCCCCGCACCACCTCCTCGCCGAGGGCGCCGTGCTGGACGTGCGCCGCACGCGCGCGGGGGACGCGTGGGAGAAACGGCACCTCGCCAGCACAGTCGCGGCCACGAAGCCGCTGGGCGTCATGCTCGGCCTGCCGAGGATCGGCGCGCCTGAGCCGCTGCCGGTCGCAGCGGGCAGCGGCAGCGGCTGCGGGTGCGACTGAGCGCATCGGGCATCGGGCATCGGGCATCGGGCGACGGGCGACGGGCGACGGGCGAGCGGTGCGACTGAGCGCGTCGTGCGCCGGGAAGCGGTTCCGTCTGCCTGGTGCTGGTGCTGGTGCTGGTGCCTGATGCGTCTGCCGTGTGGTGGGGTGGGGATTTGGCCGAGCGCGCCGCACGAGTGACGTTCCGCCGCCGAGCGGGACTACGCTGCCGATCATGCTTGTAGCCGCCGCAGTCTGCCCCTGTCCGCCGCTGCTGGTTCCGGACGTCGCCGCCGGCGCGGCGCCCGAGCTTGCCGACGCGCGAGCCGCCTGCACGGACGCGCTGGGCGTGCTCGCCGCCTCCCGCCCCGACCTGCTGGTCGTCGTGGGCCCCGCCGAACAGAGCGGGCGCGGGCCACACCCCGAGGGGACCGGGGGCTCGTTCCGCGGCTTCGGCGTGGATCTCGACGTACGCCTGGGGAACGTAGGGCTGGGAAGTGGCACGCTGCCCGACCCGGAGGCTTCCGGGCGTGAGCTTCCGTCCTCGCTCGCTGTCGCCGCGTGGCTCCTGGAGCGCACGGGCTGGTCCGATTCCCCTGTCGAGGGACTCGGTGTGGGGGAACCTCTCGAGGCCGAGCGGTGTATCCAAGTCGGGGAGGAGATCGGCGCGCGGGCCGGGCGGGTGGCACTGCTGGTGATGGGCGACGCCAGCGCGTGCCGGACGCTCAAGGCGCCCGGTTATCTCGACGAGCGCGCCGCTGGCTTCGACGCGGGCGTCGCGCGTGCGCTGGGGGCCGCTGACGCGGCGGCCATCAAAGCGCTGGACGCGGAGCTGGCGCAGGAGTTGAAGGTGTCCGGGCGGGCGCCCTGGCAGGTCCTCGCGGGCGCGGCGGAGGGTGCGGGGCTCGGCGGAGCGCTGCTGTATGAGGACGCCCCGTACGGGGTGGGGTATCTGGTGGCCGCCTGGTCGTAGGTGGGACCACGGTCTCTTGAGGTGCCCTGCCCGGCTGCCGTGCAGCCCCCGGGGCATGACCTCAGACACGGCGGACGGGGCATGACCTCAGACACGGCGGACGGGGCATGACCTCAGACACGGCGGACGGGGCATGACCTCAGACACGGCGGACGGCCGGGAGCCCTGAGGGGTCCCGGCCGTCCGCCGATGCGTGCTGTTCGGTTCGGCTCGGTCAGGAAGCCGACGGCGGAGGCATGGTGCCGCCGTCACCGTCCTTGTGCGCAAGGCGGTCCATGGCGCCCTTCGCCTTGCCCGTGCCTGTCTGGATCTTGTCGCTGTACTTGTGCTTGGTCTTTTCGTCGACCACCTTGGCGGCCTTGTCGAGACCCTGAGTGACCTTGTCCCCATGCTGTTGCGCGAGGTCCGAGACCTTGTCTTTGGCAGGCGCCAGCTTGGCTTTGAGATTGTCCAGAAGACCCATGGTCCACCTTCCCTCGCGGGCTGTTACGTACGGGCGCCTTCGCCGGCCTCGCTGTCGGCGGCCTTCTCGGCGGTCTGCTGCTTGGGGATCTCGACGTCCTCCGTGGTGGCGGCCCCGGCGGTCTCGGTCTCCGCCGTCGCCTCGCCCTCGGTCTCGGTCTCGGACGAACCCTTCGCTTCTTCCGCCACCTCCGCCTCCGCCTCCGTCTCGGTCTCGGCCGTCACTGTGTCGGCCTGCACCTCAGCGGTTGACGCCTCCTCCGTAGCCTTTGACCTCCGGAGAAGCCGTGCAAAAACACCCATATCCACTCCATACGTTACTCGTGAGGGTGAAATCCCGCGTTGCCCGGTGCGCCCCATTGCGCCACCCGGGCCACCGCTCGTCCGAAACCGGCGGCTGGAACCTCGCAACAGGCAACGACCTCGGACTTTTGCCGTTACGTAACTCGTTAGAGGAGAGGCCGGGACGTTTGCGAGACTGGGACCGTGAGAAGTAACTGCCCCACCTCCCGGGTCATCGCCGTCGTCGGACCGACCGCGGCAGGAAAGTCCGATCTGGGCGTTTTCCTCGCCCAGCGCCTCGGCGGCGAGGTCGTCAACGCCGACTCCATGCAGTTGTACCGAGGGATGGACATCGGTACCGCCAAACTGACGTCCGAGGAGCGCGGTGGGATCCCGCACCACCTCCTGGACATCTGGGACGTGACCGTCACGGCCAGCGTCGCCGAGTACCAGCGGCTCGCCCGCGCCCGGATCGACGCACTACTCGCCGAGGGCCGCTGGCCGATCCTGGTGGGCGGCTCCGGGCTGTACGTCCGTGGGGCCGTGGACCACCTCGACTTCCCCGGCACCGACCCCGAGGTACGGGCCCGGCTCGAGGAGGAGCTCACCCTGCGCGGGTCGGGCGCGCTGCATGCGCGGCTGGCCATGGCCGATCCGGAGGCCGCCCACGCGATCCTGCCCAGCAACGGCCGCCGTATCGTCCGCGCCCTCGAGGTCATCGAGATCACCGGCAAGCCCTTCACCGCCAACCTGCCGGGCCACGACTCCGTGTACGACACCCTCCAGATCGGCGTCGACGTGGCGCGTCCCGAGCTGGACGAGCGGATCGCGCGCCGGGTGGACCGGATGTGGGGCGCGGGGTTCGTCGACGAGGTGCGGGCACTGGAGGCGCAGGGCTTGCGCGAAGGGCGCACGGCCGCGCGCGCACTCGGCTATCAGCAGGTGCTCGCGGCGCTCGCGGGGGAGTGCACCGAAACGGAGGCGCGCGCCGAGACCGTACGTGCCACCAAGCGCTTCGCGCGCCGTCAGGATTCATGGTTCCGCCGTGACCCGCGGGTGCACTGGCTCAGTGGGGCAGCGGCAGATCTCACAGAACTCCCGCAGCTCGCGCTGGCGTTGGTCGAACGACCGGTCACAGCCTGATCACGTCATGGCATCGGGACGCTCCGGCCGTCATCCGGGCCTCCGGCGCCGTGCCATCATCGAGCTTCGATCGACCAGTGAAAGTCCGAGTTGGGAGGGCGTGTGGCGATGGAGGCCGGCCCTCGTGACACCGCACGAGACACTGAGCACGGTATCGATCCGGAAGGCGACCGCCTGAACGTCGATCCGGACAGCGACCGTCTGAACATCGATCCGGATGGCGACCATCTGAACATCGATCCGGACAGCGACCGTCTGAACATCGATCCGGATGGCGACCATCTGAACATCGATCCGGACGGAGAACCCCTGATTTCCGACGGACCCGAGGACACCCCGGACGGTGTGATCGCCGACGGGCCCGGGCCGGACGAGATGTCCCCTGAGCCCGAAGTCGAGGTCGAGCTGCGTCCGCAGCGCCGACTGCGCATCTGGCAGCTCGCACCCATCGTGGCCCTGGCCGCGATCGGCTCCCTGATGTTCGCCTTCCCGCTGGCCTTCGAGTTCGGGGACGGCGGCGCCGTGGTCGCCATGCTCGGCCTGCTGATCTGCTCCTGCGCCGCGGGCTGGGGAATGATGGCCGCCCGCCGCGTCGGCTACACCTGGCCGGGCTTCCCGCAGCGCGGTTCGGGCCGCGGTCCGGACTGGCGTGTGGTGATCGCGTACGTCGTGCTGGTCGCGGCCGTGGTGGTGCTCGCCGTGGGGCGCGTGGCGCGGCTGCGCTGACCCACCCCTGCCGTGCGTGATCCGGCTCCGCCGGGGCTGTGTGCGGCCGCTGCTGTGACGATGCCTCCGTGCGTGCGGAGTGTCGGACCGAACCCGTACGATCGAGGAATGAGTGCGCGGATCGCCTTCCTCAAGGGGCACGGGACCGAGAACGACTTTGTGATCATCCCGGACCCGGAGAACGTCATCGACCTGTCCCCGGCTGCCGTCGCCGCCCTGTGCGACCGCCGCGCGGGCATCGGCGGCGACGGTGTGCTGCATGTCGTACGGTCCGCCGCGCACCCCGAGGCCAGGGAAATGGCGGCCGAGGCGGAGTGGTTCATGGACTACCGCAATGGCGACGGGTCGGTCGCGGAGATGTGCGGCAACGGAGTGCGTGTGTTCGCGCGCTACCTCCAGCGGGCCGGATATGTGGCCGAGGGTGACATCGCGCTGGCCACGCGCGGAGGCGTGAAGGCGGTGCATATCGCCAAGGACGGAGACGTGACCGTCGGCATGGGCAAGGCGCTCCTCCCCGAAGGGGACGTCAGCGTGAGCGTCGGCGCACGCACCTGGCCCGCGCGCAACGTCAACATGGGCAACCCGCACGCGGTCGCCTTCGTGGACGACCTCGCACACGCCGGCGAGCTGTACTCGCCGCCGCCGTTCAGCCCGGAATCGGCGTACCCGGACGGGGTGAACGTCGAGTTCGTGGTGGACCGCGGCCCGCAGCACGTAGCCCTCCGCGTCCACGAGCGCGGCGCCGGGGAGACCCGCTCGTGCGGCACGGGCGCGTGTGCCGTGGCTGTCGCCGCGGCCCGACGTGACGGCGCCGACCCGGCCGTGACCGGCACTCCGGCGACGTACACCGTGGACGTACCCGGCGGACGTCTGGTGATCACCGAACACCCGGACGGCGAGATCGAGATGACGGGTCCTGCGGTGATCGTGGCCGAAGGTGAGCTTCTTGCCGAATGGTTCGAAACCGTAAACCCCTGAACCTTCGCTCGAATGGGTGATCCGTTTCACGCTCGGCGAGAGGCGGTCAACCGCACGTGGTGGGCTCGGTAGCATCAAGCACCGGCCCGGACGGGGGATCGACACCATCCCCTGAGCCGTGTACGCCATGGGGCACCCGTCCGCCGGTCTACGCAGCCGGAGGTGCCCATGAGTGCGGAGGCGACAAATCCCGCGACGCCAGGCCCTGTAATGCCGTCCCACAAGCTCTCGGCCTCACCCCCGCTCGCGACTTCGATCGAGCGGGAGGACTCTCCTGAGCAGGGAACACCTCCAGTGCACCGCAGGAAGGGCCTTCCCCGGCTCGACCTGCGCCGTCTGGGCCGGGCCGCGTTGCTCGGCCCCGCGGCCCGTGACCGGCTGCCGGACGCGATCGGCCATGTGGCCGAGGCCCACCGAGCCCACCACCCCAGCGCCGACCTGGAACCACTGCGCCGGGCGTACGTGCTCGCCGAGTCCTCCCACCGCGGTCAGATGCGCAAGAGCGGTGAGCCGTACATCACACACCCGCTCGCGGTGACCCTGATCCTCGCCGAACTCGGCGCGGAGACCACGACGTTGACCGCCTCCCTGCTTCACGACACCGTCGAGGACACGGAAGTGACCCTCGATCAGGTGCGGGAGCAGTTCGGCGAGGAGGTCCGCTACCTGGTCGACGGTGTCACCAAGCTGGAAAAAGTCGACTACGGAGCCGCCGCCGAGCCCGAGACGTTCCGCAAGATGCTTGTCGCCACCGGCAATGACGTCCGCGTGATGTCGATCAAACTCGCCGACCGGCTGCACAACATGCGCACCCTCGGTGTCATGCGTCCCGAGAAGCAGGCGCGAATCGCCAAGGTCACCAGGGACGTTCTGATCCCGCTGGCCGAACGGCTCGGCGTCCAGGCGCTCAAGACCGAGCTCGAGGACCTCGTCTTCGCGATCCTGCACCCCGAGGAGTACCGGCACACCAGGGGGCTGATCGCCGACAACGCGGCGCGCGACGGCGACCCGCTGGCGGAGATCGCCGAAGAGGTGCGCGGGGTGCTGCGCGAGTCGGGTCTGCAGGCCGAAGTCGTCATAAGGCCGCGGCACTTCGTCTCCGTGCACCGGGTGTCGCGCAAACGCGGTCCCATGCGCGGCGCCGACTTCGGACGGCTCCTCGTCCTCGTGAACGAGGACGCCGACTGCTACGGGGTCCTCGGCGAACTGCACACCTGTCTCACGCCCGTGGTCTCGGAGTTCAAGGACTTCATCGCCGTACCGAAGTTCAACCTCTACCAGTCGCTGCACACGGCCGTCGCGCGCGGCGACGGCGAGATCGCCGAAGTCCTCATCCGCACCCACCAGATGCACAAGGTCGCCGAGGCCGGGGTCATCGCGCTCGGCAATCCGTACGCTCCTCCTTCGGAGGAGCAAGCAGAGGGATCTGTCGACGGCGAGCGTGCCGACCCCACCCGCCCCGGCTGGCTCTCCCGGCTCCTCGACTGGCAGGCGGGTGCCGCGGATCCTGACACGTTCTGGTCCACGCTGCGTGAAGACCTCGCCCAGGACCGCGAGATCACCGTCTTCCGCGCCGACGGCGGCTCGTTGGGCCTTCCCGACGGCGCCAGTTGCGTGGACGCCGCGTACGCGCAGTACGGCGACGACGCGCACGCCTGCATGGGCGCCCGCGTCAACGGCCGCCTGGCGACGCTGAGTACGGTTCTGCGGGACGGCGACACCGTGCAGCTCCTGATGGGGCAGGACCCGGCCTCCGAGCCCTCCAGGGAGTGGCTGGAGCACGCGCACACGCCGGCCGCGCGGATCGCCATCCAGCGTTGGCTCGCCGCCCACCCTTCGCCCCGCGACTCCGCGGCTCCCGAGACGCCGGCCGCGGCTCCTCGCCCGACCACCGACGGGCCGACCGCCCGCCCCGGCGCCGCGAACGCCGTGGTCGAGCAGTCCGGCGCGTCCGTACGGCTCGCGGGCTGCTGTACGCCGGTTCCGCCCGACGCCGTGACCGGCTTCGCCGTACGCGGGGGAGTGGTCACCGTCCACCGGGTCGAATGTGCCGCCGTGGAGAGCATGAAGGGCGTGGGGCGCGCGGAGGTCGGAGTGAGCTGGGGCGACACCACCGAGTGCCGCGTCACGCTGGTGGCCGAGTCCTTCGGGCGCCCGCATCTGCTCGCCGATCTCACCGAAGCCATCGCCTTGGAGGGCGTCGCCATCGTCTCGGCCACCGTCGAACCGCCCAGCCAGCAGCGCGTACGGCACACGTACACGCTCCAACTCCCGGACGCGGCGCACCTTCCCGGGCTGATGCGGGCCATGCGGAACGTGCCGGGTGTGTACGACGTGAGCCGGGCGCGGCACCAGGCGGCGGCCGCGCAGTAGGAGGACCCTTTCGGGTGGATCCGGCGCGCGTCGTCACCGTACGGCGGGCGCGCGCTGGTAGCCGTGGTCCATGCCGCTCACCCCCCGCCCAAGGACTCCCCTCCCCAGAACCCGTCGGATCAAGGCGGCCCTGCTCGCCTCGGCCGTCTCCGTCTGCCTCGTCGCCGCGAGTGCGCCTTCCCCGGCCGCCCCGCTCGGCGTCGGCGACCGGCTCTTCCCGTACCTCGGCAATCCCGGGTACGACGTCGCGTCGTACGACCTCGCCTTCACCTATCCCGGCACCAACACCAAGCCGCTCGCGGCGGTCACCACGATCGACGCCGTGGCGTCCGCCCCGCTCGATCAGGTCAATCTCGACTTCGCGCACGGAACAGTGGGATCGGTCGACGTCAACGGGGTGCCCGCGTCCTTCAAGAGTGCCGGGGAAGACCTGGTGGTGACTCCCGCGGAACCGGTGCCCGTGGGGGGCCGGATGCGGATCACCGTGCAGCACACCAGTGACCCGGTCCCCGCCGCGAACCAGGACGGCGGCTGGGTGCAGACCAAGGACGGGCTGGCGATGGCCAACCAGGCCGACGCCGCGCACCTGGTCTTCCCCTGCAACGACCATCCGTCCGACAAGGCGATGTTCACCATCCACGTCACCGCGCCCGACGGGTACACGGCCGTGGCGAACGGTCTGCCGGTCGGAACGAACCGTGCCGGCAAGTCCACCACCTGGACGTACCGCACCCAGCACCCCATGGCGACCGAGCTCGCGCAGGTGTCCGTCGGCCGCTCCACGGTGCTGCACCGGATCGGGCCGCACGGCCTGCCCGTACGCGATGTCGTGCCCACCAAGGACCGCGAACTGCTGGAACCGTGGCTCAAGAAGACCCCCGACCAGATCGGCTGGATGGAAGGGAAGATCGGACCGTACCCCTTCGAGACGTACGGGCTGCTGATGGCCGACGCACGGACCGGCTTCGAACTGGAGACACAAACGCTCTCTCTCTTCGAGAGAGAGCTCTTCACCGAGCCCGCCTACCCGAAGTGGTACGTCGAGTCGATCATGGTGCACGAGTTGTCGCACCAGTGGTTCGGCGACAGCGTCAGCCCCCGCGCCTGGTCCGACCTGTGGCTGAACGAGGGGCACGCCACCTGGTACGAGGCCCTGTACGCCGAGGAGAAGGCCGACCGGCCCATGGCGACCCGCATGAAGGCCGCCTACCGGGCGTCCGACGGCTGGCGGGCCGCAGGAGGGCCCCCGGCGGCGCCCAAGGGGCCCAAGCCCGGTCAGAAGATCAGCATCTTCCGGCCGAACGTCTACGACGGAGCCGCTTTGGCGCTGTACGCGCTGCGTGAGGAGATCGGGCGTCCGGCCTTCGAGCGGCTGGAGCGGTCCTGGGTGAGCGCTCACTACGACGGGGTTGCGTCGACGGCGGACTTCGAGAGCCTGGCGTCCGGCATCGCGGGCCGTGATCTGAGCGGCTTCTTCGAGGCGTGGCTGTACGGCGAGAAGACCCCGCCGATGCCGGGTCACCCGGACTGGAAGAGCGACGCCCCTCAGGCGCCGCAGAGCGCCGGATAACTCACGTGACGAGACGGGACGTGCCGTGCGACCATCTTTCAGGTCGGCGGCACGGCCCCTCCGGGCTGGTGAAACGACCCCTCGGGGGTCGGCGACCCCGGTCACTCGGGGTTGACATGGCGGAATCCGGGAATCTCACGGTGACCCGGGACGTTCTCCTCCATGACGGACGTGTCCGCCGCGCATTCGATGTCCCCCTAGACGTAAGGATCCAATGACCTCCTCTTCTTCCCCTTCCCAGGACGCGCAGAGCCTCGCGCAGAACCACCCCGAAGGTCTTCGGGCCGATGCCCTGATGGAAGAGGACGTCGCCTGGAGCCATGAGATCGACGAAGAGCGGGACGGCGACCAGTTCGAACGTTCCGAGCGTGCGGCCCTGCGACGTGTGGCGGGCCTCTCCACCGAGCTCGAGGACGTCACCGAGGTCGAGTACCGGCAGCTCCGCCTGGAGCGCGTCGTACTCGTCGGTGTGTGGACCTCGGGGACCGTGAGCGACGCGGACAACTCGCTCGCCGAGCTGGCGGCCCTCGCGGAGACCGCGGGTGCCCTCGTGCTCGACGGCGTGGTCCAGCGGCGCGACAAGCCGGACGCGGCCACGTACATCGGCTCCGGCAAGGCGAACGAGCTGCGGGACATCGTCCTGGAGACCGGCGCCGACACCGTCATCTGCGACGGTGAGCTGAGCCCCGGCCAGCTGATCCACCTGGAAGACGTCGTCAAGGTCAAGGTCATCGACCGTACGGCCCTGATCCTCGACATCTTCGCCCAGCACGCCAAGTCCCGAGAGGGCAAGGCGCAGGTCGCGCTCGCGCAGATGCAGTACATGCTGCCGAGGCTGCGCGGCTGGGGTCAGTCGCTGTCGCGTCAGATGGGCGGCGGCTCGGGCGGCGGCCTCGCCACCCGTGGTCCCGGTGAGACCAAGATCGAGACGGACCGGCGCCGTATCCGCGAGAAGATGGCGAAGATGCGCCGGGAGATCGCGGCCATGAAGACCGGCCGCGACATCAAGCGTCAGGAGCGCCGTCGCCACAAGGTGCCCTCGGTAGCGATCGCCGGTTACACCAACGCCGGAAAGTCCTCGCTGCTCAACCGCCTCACGGGCGCGGGAGTGCTCGTCGAGAACTCGCTGTTCGCGACCCTCGACCCGACCGTGCGCCGGGCAGAGACCCCGAGCGGGCGGCTGTACACGCTGGTCGACACGGTCGGTTTCGTCCGGCACCTGCCGCACCACCTGGTCGAGGCGTTCCGCTCCACCATGGAGGAGGTCGGCGAGGCCGACCTGATCCTGCACGTGGTCGACGGTTCGCACCCGGCGCCGGAGGAGCAGCTGGCCGCCGTGCGTGAGGTCATCCGTGACGTGGGCGCCATCAAGGTGCCCGAGATCGTGGTGATCAACAAGGCGGACGTGGCCGATCCGCTGGTACTCCAGCGGCTGATGCGGATGGAGAAGCGCTCCATCGCGGTCTCGGCCCGTACGGGGCTGGGCATCGACGAGCTGCTCGCCCTCATCGACAACGAGCTGCCGCGTCCCTCGGTCGAGATCGAGGTCCTTGTGCCGTACACGCACGGCAAGCTGGTCGCGCGCGCACACAACGAGGGCGAGGTGATCTCCGAGGAGCACACCCCGGAGGGCACGCTGCTCAAGGTGCGGGTCCATGAGGAACTGGCGGCGGAGCTGACGCCGTATGTTCCGGCGCCTGCGCTCTCGTAGGGACGTGTTCGGTGCTCGTGTACGTGTGGACTGATGCGGTGCTCTAGGTGCTCTAGGTGCTCTAGGTGCTCTAGGTGCTCCCGGTGCTCTAAGGCCTCTAGGTCCTAGAGCACCCAGGGGTCCTCTAGTGCCGTACCAGGTAGTGCCATATCAGGCAACGTTCGCCCTGTCGACGACGGCGCGTAGGCGCCGGTCGTCGGCTTGGGGGTTTCGCCGGATGACGTAGTGGCGGATCATGCTGCCCTCTTTGTGGCCGGCGTGGTCCGTGCCGTCGAGGGCCAACTGAGATGGGGCATCAGGTTGAGCGGCCAGAACTCGCCCGTACAGGAGACGACTTCGGGGTCACCGTCCTCGGGCCCTTAGCTATCAGGAAGTCGGCCGGCTTGGCCTGGCTCCAAGTCGAGAACGGCGGGTCGCGCTCGGGCTTCGGCCGGGCTTTCTGGTGCGGACGTACGAAGGCCCGCCCCTCTTGTCGACGGTTCTTCCGTTCCAGGGGCGGGCCTTCATCGTGTGCCGTATCGCTGCTACCGCTGTTGTGTCACTGCCCGGCGAACTTGTCGCTCACCTCGTCGTACACACCCTTGGCCACCTGGCCGAGGTGCGGACCCGCCAGCCAGCCCGAAGTGACCGGGCCGATCGACGTGTTGGACACCAGCGCGGGCTTGCCGTCGGTCCCCGCGGCCACCCAGCCGCCGCCGGACGAACCGCCCGTCATGGTGCACCCGATGCGGTACATCGTCGGGTCGGACTCCACGATCGACAACCGTCCCGGCTTGTCCGTGCACTGGAGCATCGTCTCGCCGTCGAACGGCGCCGCCGCCGGATAGCCGGTCGCCGTGATGCTCGCCACCTGCGACACGGCCGGAGCGCTGAAGTTCACCGGCAGCGCCGAACCGATCGTCTCCTCAAGGGACTTGCCGTCACCGCCCTCCTCCGGCGTCACATGCAGCACGGCGAAGTCGTACGAAGCTCCGTCGCCGCCCGTGGCACCGCCCTGCTCGATCCACTGGTCCGAGGTCTGCGCCCAGTCGCTCCACCAGACGCCGTACGGTGCGACCTCGTCCTTCGTCGCGGCCGCCAACTCGGCGGCTGTGGCACCGTCGTCGTTGTACGAGGGAACGAAGGCGATGTTGCGGTACCAGCCGCCCGTCTTGCCCGAGTGCACGCAGTGGCCCGCAGTCCAGACCATGTTGGACTTGCCCGGGTTGGCCGGGTCCTCGACCACCGTGGCCGAACAGACCATCGTGCCCTCGGGAGAGTCGAAGAACACCTTGCCCGCCTCGGCGGCGTTGTCGTGGTAGGGCGCCGACACGGCCTGCGCGCTCACGGGAGCCGGGGTCGGGTCGGTGACACCCTGGTCACCGGAGAGGTCGCTCTCGTCAACGCCCTTGTCCTTGTCCGGGTCGTCCGCCTCGCGCATCCGGTCCGGGTCCCACAAGCCCTCGATGATCGGGTTGATGTAGTCCTCGGCTTCGCGCAGCCAGTCGTCCTTGTCCCAGTTCTTCCAGGCGCCGTTCTTCCACTTGTCGACATCGATCCCGTGCTCTTTGAGCCGGTCCCTGATGTCGTCCGGAATCGTGATCTTGTCGTCGCCGCTCTGGGTCGCGGACGAGGCCCCGCCGCCGGCTGTGTCGTCGCCCGAGCCGCAGGCGGTGGCGGTCAGTGCGAGTGTCGCGGTGAGACAGACGGCGGCCAGCACGGGCGAGGTTCTGCGGCGCGCGCCCCTCCCTCGACGACCGGCGAAGGGCGGGCGTATCGATCGCATGGTGTAACTCCCCCTGGAGATATGAGAACTGCGTGTTGCGGGTGCGGGTGCGGGTGTTGTGTATGCGGTGCGAGTACGGGGCTGGTGCGGGTGCTTGGCGGTCGCCTGTACGGCCTACCCGCCCTACCGGCCTCGACCGTTCGGTGTCACCGGACGGCATCACAGACTATGCGGTCGCTGTGGGGGACATCCGACGGAACGGCAACGGTTCCGTCACGGCAAGGATCTTCAGCCCACCCGCTTCCCCACGCGGGCGGCGTCGTTGGTACAACCGGGGGGCCTGCCGCATGCGTTCAGAACCCCCTGCCAACTCGCCTCTGGACAGCGGGAGGAGCTGAAGCCGTGGCCGCGACCGAGCCTGCGGTTGTGTCAGTGGGGCGTGAGCCCGAGGAGACGCGGGAGGGTGCGACTCGCGCTTCGGACGGGGCGCGAGAGGGCATGCCCGGTGCTTCCGATGGGGCGCGCGCGGCGCACGAGGGGATTCTGCGGCGCCAGTCGGCGCGCGAGTCGGCGGCGCGCACCTACGCGCGCGCCCTGCCGATCGTCCCCGTCCGGGCGCGCGGCCTGACGATCGAGGGGGCCGACGGCCGCCGCTACCTCGACTGTCTTTCCGGCGCGGGGACCTTGGCCCTGGGACACAACCATCCGGTGGTCCTTGAGGCCATCAGAAAGGTCCTCGACTCCGGAGCCCCACTTCACGCCCTCGACCTCGCCACCCCCGTCAAGGACGCCTTCACCACTGAGCTGTTCCGCACGCTGCCGCCCGAGTTCGGCGCCTGCGCGCGGGTGCAGTTCTGCGGACCCGCCGGGACGGACGCCGTTGAGGCCGCCTTCACACTGGCGCGCGCGGCGACCGGGCGGACCGGGATGCTCGCGTTCACCGGCGCGTACCACGGGATGACCGCGGGAGCGCTCGAAGCATCCGCGGGCGCGACCGACGTACGCGTCGCGCGCCTGCCCTATCCGCAGGACTACCGCTGCCCGTTCGGTATCGGCGGTGACCGCGGGGCCGAACTGGCCGCGCGCTGGACGGAGTCAGTGCTCGACGACCCCAAGTCGGGCGTGCCGCAGCCCGCCGGGATGATCCTCGAACCCGTCCAGGGTGAGGGCGGAGTGATTCCGGCGCCCGACGCGTGGATGCGCAGGATGCGTGAGATCGCCGCGGCGCGGTCCATCCCGCTGATCGTGGACGAGGTCGAGACCGGCGTCGGCAGGACCGGGGCCTTCTGGGCGGTGGAGCACAGCGGGATCACGCCGGACGTCATGGTCCTGTCCAAGGCCATCGGCGGAAGCCTGCCGCTGGCCGTTGTCGTCTACCGCGACGACCTCGATGTCCGGCAACCCGGCGCCCACGCAGGCACGTTCCGCGGAAACCAACTCGCCATGGCCGCGGGCACGGCGACCCTCGCGTACGTCCGCAAAAACCACCTCGCCGAACGCGCCGGGACACTGGGTGCCCGCATGCTCGACCAACTCCGGCCACTGGCCGACGAGTTCTCCTGCATCGGAGATGTACGCGGCCGGGGACTGATGATCGGCGTCGAGTTGGTGGACCCCGAGGCAGCTCCGGACCCTGCCGCCGGCGGCTCCCGACCCGCCGCTCCCGAACTTGCCGCCGCCGTCCAACGGGAGTGCCTTCGCCGGGGCTTGATCGTGGAACTGGGTGGTCGCCACGCCGGCGTGGTGCGACTTCTCCCTCCGCTGACCATCAGCGACGAACAGGCGCGCGCCGTACTGGACCGCCTCGCGGACGCGGTGAGCGCGGTGGCGCGGGGGCACCTGAGGAGTGGCGGGGGTGCGGCACGTACGGAGCCGGACGGGCAGTCGGACGACGAGGGGAGCCTTGGTGGGTGTTCCGCCGGGGGCCGGCTTCGTGACCGCGGCGAGCTGCCGGAACCGGCTGACCAGGGCCGGCGTTCCGGGTGTGCCGAACACACCGGATAGCCGTCAGTGGCCGGGCTCCCGGGCTCCCGGGCTGCTCGGTCGTTGCGCGGCTCGGCCGCCGGGTCGCCCGATCGTTGGGGCGCCGAGTGGCGATACGGCGGCGGGAACACCGAGGCACCCCACGGGGCGTGCGGCGCCCGGATCGCGGGGCGTGCGTGTCCGGTGTGCGTGGTGCGACGCCCGGATCCGGGGCACGGCGGCGGGGTCTGGTGTACGGCGCCGGGTTCTGGTGTGCGGGGCTGGATCGGGTGTACGGGGCTTGGTGGGTCCGGTGTACGGGCTGGGATCGGGTGTACGGGGCTTGGGTCTGGAGTATGGGGCTTGGGTCGGCGTACGGCGCCGGGATCCGGTGTACGGCGTGGGGCACCGGCTCCGCGGCACCTCAGTCCGGCGAGACGTACCCCTTCACCCCTCCGCTCCCACCCCCTCCGCTCTCACCTGTCCCGGCTCTCAGCGGTTCTGGCTCTCAGCAGTTCCAGCTCCTGCTCCGTGCGGTTCCCACCCGCCGGTGGCCCTCTCCTTGGAGCAGCACCGCTCACCCCTCGCCGTATGGAAGCCGGCACCTCGTACCGCCCCGCGCAGCAGCTGCACCGGACCTCCAATCCCACTCGCACCCCCCACCCCACCCGAATCAACCCGGAACGCCAAAGGCCCAACGCGCGCCCGTACCGCCCGGTTCGTCGCCGCACGAGCCCGAACGACCCCACAAGGAACTCTCTTGAACGCCACCTCCGCACCCGACGGTCCTCCCCACACCCGCGAGCGAGCGGCCCACGGCATGCAGAGCCCGCTCGTGTCCGCGGCCGAATCGGTCCCCCGCCAGAAGGAAGGAGCCCGGGAGTCCGAGCGGCTGCGCGGCGGCACCGCCGATCTGTTGGAGCACCCCGACGTGCATACCGCAGCCCAGGCAGCGGCCGTCGAGAACCTCCTGCGCTGCTGGGTACGGGAGAACAACCTGCCCGCTCCCGAGGACGGCATCCTCCGCATCCCGCTCCCCGCCAGTGCCACAACACTGCTCGCCCCCGTCCACTACTGGTCGCCCACCGGCTGGCACCGTCTCGGCCTCCCCTACTTCGCCGACGCTCCCGAAGAGGCACCGCCCGCCGACGCGGTCACGGTCGCGGCGCTGCTCGCACGGCAAACGGTCAGGAGCGCGACGACAGTCGGCACCGACCCTGCGCCGGCCGCCCCCGGCACCGACCCCGTATCGCCCGGCCCTGGCAGAACAACCTGTGGCGGCAGAGCGCCCCGCCCCGAACCGCAGGGTTCGCACAGCCCCGCCGGTGACGGAGCCGATCTTGTCGGCCGCGTCGCCGATTCCGTTCGACGTACTGCCGTGTTCATCAGTGACCGCAGGGAACGCCCCGCCCATGGGCCCGACCTCTTCCTGGCGGCCGAGCAGGCGCTCGTGCTCGGGCACCCGCTGCATCCCACACCGAAGAGCCGCGAGGGACTCTCCGAGGAGGAAGCCCGCCTGTATTCACCGGAGTTGCGCGGCTCCTTCGCCCTGCACTGGATGGCTGTGGCTCCCTCGCTGCTGGCAGCCGACTCGGCGTGGACGGAACGCGGCCGCCCCGTCGCAGCGGAGCAGCTCACGGCACGGCTGGCCGGCGCCGGGCTGCCCCTGCCCGACGGGTACGCCGCCCTGCCCATGCATCCCTGGCAGCTGAGCGAGGTCCGGCACCGTCCCGAGACCGCGGCCCTGCTGGACGCGGGACTGCTCCGGGACCTCGGCCCGCATGGCTCCCGGTGGCATCCCACCTCCTCGGTCCGCACCCTTTACCGCTCCGGCGCCCCCGCGATGCTGAAGCTGTCGCTGGGCCTGCGCATCACCAACTCCCGCCGTGAGAACCTCCGCAAGGAACTCCACCGTGGCGTCGAGGTCCACCGACTGTTGCGCAGCGGCCTGTTCAAGCAGTGGCAGGCTGCCCACCCGGGCTTCGACATCGTTCGTGATCCCGCCTGGCTGGCCGTCGACGGCCCTGACGGCAACCCCTTGCCCGGACTCGACGTGGTGATCCGCCACAACCCGTTCAGCCCGACGGACGACGCCGGTTGCGTTGCGGGACTGGTCTCGCCCCGACCCCAGGCCCAAGCCGGCGCACGGGACCAGCCACCGGGCGGGCCCCCATCGCGGTCCCGGCTCGCCGAGATCGTGACCCGTCTCGCCGGCCACACCGGTCGCTCCCGCGGTGCCGTCGCCACCGAGTGGTTCCTGCGCTATCTGGAGCAGGTCGTACGACCCGTGCTCTGGCTGGATGGCGAGGCGGGGATCGCTCTGGAAGCGCACCAGCAGAACACGCTGCTCCTGCTGGACCCCGAGGGGTGGCCCACGGGCGGCCGTTACCGCGACAACCAGGGCTACTACTTCCGCGAGTCGCGGCGCGCGGAACTCGACGCCCGGCTGCCCGGCATCGGCGAGCGGAGCGACACGTTCGTCTCCGACGAGGTCACCGACGAACGCTTCGCCTACTACCTCGCGATCAACAACGTGCTGGGTCTGGTCGGCGCGTTCGGATCCCAGCACCTGGCAGACGAAGAGTTGTTGCTCGCCGCGTTCCGCCGCTTCCTCGCCGATGTGGCCACCGGCCCGGCTCGGCTGCGTACGTCCCTGCCCGCCCACCTCCTCGACTCCCGCGTCCTGCGCTGCAAGGCCAACCTGCTCACCCGGCTGCACGGCCTCGACGAACTCGTCGGTCCCGTCGACACCCAGTCCGTCTACGTCACCATCACCAACCCCCTTCATTCCTGAGGAACATGACCAACCCCGTCTCCTGAGAGGAGCTACGCCGTGCCCCCTGCCGATGCGAGCGCCGACGCCGGTGCCGCACCCGTCACCGAGCTCGCCACCCGAACGTGGCCCGGTTCGAATCCCGACGCCAGTGCGGACTGCGAGGACACCCTGGACCTGCGTCTGCCCGACGAGTTCATCGCGCTCTTCGCCGAGGAAGCCAGGGCACACGGGGATACCAGGGGAGGGCGGATGGGCGCGGCGGACGAAACCCGAGTCGCCCCGGCCGGTGACGACCTGCTCGACCGCATCGGCAGCTGGGGGCCGACCGATACTCCCGCGGGCGCCTTCCACCTCGTCCCCGTATGCATCGAGCGCGACCTCCCGCTCGTCACCCGTTGGATGAACGACCCTGCCGTCGCCGCGTTCTGGGAACTGGCGGGTGCCCAGTCCGTGGCCGAAGAGCACCTACGCCGTCAGTTGGAAGGAGACGGACGAAGTGTTCCCTGCCTCGGCGTGCTGGACGGCACGCTCATGAGCTACTGGGAGATCTACCGCGCGGACCTGGACCTCCTGGCGCGCCACTACCCCGCCCGACCGCACGACACCGGAATCCACCTCCTCATCGGTGGTGTCGCCAACCGTGGGCGAGGTCTCGGATCCACCCTGCTCAGAGCTGTCGCCGACCTCGTGCTGGACAAGCGCCCCTCGTGCGCGCGCGTTGTCGCGGAACCCGACCTTCGCAACACCCCCTCCGTCTCCGCCTTCCTGAGCGCCGGCTTCCGGTTCTCCGCCGAGGTCGACCTGCCCGACAAGCGGGCAGCCCTCATGGTCCGAGACCGGGCCCTGCGCGGTCTGTTGTAGCGCCGTCACATGTAGTACACCGCTCGTCCCGCTCCGGTTCCCTTTCGAGGAGTCCCCGTGCCGAATTCATCCGCCACCCCG
The DNA here is from genome assembly GCF_044744645.1 of Streptomyces sp. NPDC087263. Lineage (NCBI taxonomy): Bacteria > Bacillati > Actinomycetota > Actinomycetes > Kitasatosporales > Streptomycetaceae > Streptomyces > Streptomyces sp. NPDC087263. The sequence goes on along the minus strand of NZ_JBIUYT010000006.1, from coordinate 514,096 downwards.
GGCTCCGGCGAGCCATCAGCTCTGTACGACCCGCCTGAGCTGGGCAAAGACCGGGGGGAGCAGGCCGGCCGCCGCCTGCTCGCCAAGATGGTCAGCGAGTTCTCGTACGAGATGATCATTCAGCCGGAGCCGGAGCCGGAGCCGGAGCCGGAGCCGGAGCCGCGTCCTGTGCTCGGCTTGATCGCGACCGTCGTCCCCACCTTGATCGCCCGGTTGTCAGTGGCGACCCTTAAGGTGGCAGAGCTATGACACAGCCCTCACTCCCCGAACTCCTGCATGCCGCCGTCACTGCTGTCGGCGGTACGGAGCGCCCTGGCCAGGTGACCATGGCCGAAGCCGTCGCAGGTGCCATCGACGACAGCTCCCACCTGCTGGTCCAGGCAGGCACCGGCACCGGGAAGTCGCTCGGTTACCTGGTGCCCGCGCTCGCGCACGGGGAGCGGGTGGTCGTGGCGACCGCCACCCTGGCGCTCCAGCGGCAGCTTGTGGAGCGGGACCTTCCACGGACCGTGGACGCCCTCCATCCGCTGCTGCGCCGTCGCCCCGAGTTCGCGATGCTCAAGGGCCGGTCGAACTATCTGTGTCTGCACCGACTGCGCGAGGGCATGCCGCAGGAAGAGGAGGGAGGCCTCTTCGATCAGTTCGAGGCTGCCGCTCCCACCAGCAAACTCGGCCAGGACCTGGTGCGGCTACGGGACTGGTCGGACGAGACGGAGACCGGGGACCGGGACAACCTCACGCCAGGCGTCTCCGACCGTGCCTGGGCCCAGGTGTCCGTGTCGTCCCGGGAGTGCCTGGGTGCCAGCAAGTGCGCCTACGGAGCGGAGTGCTTCGCCGAGGCGGCCCGCGAGCGCGCCAAGCTGGCCGAGGTCATTGTCACCAACCACGCGCTGCTCGCGATCGACGCCATCGAGGGCGCGCCGGTTCTCCCGATGCACGAGGTGCTGATCGTCGACGAGGCCCACGAGCTGGTCTCCAGGGTCACCGGCGTCGCGACCGGCGAGCTCACGCCCGGCCAGGTCAACCGCGCCGTCCGCCGCGCAGCGAAGTTGGTCAACGAGAAGGCGGCCGACCAGCTCCAGACCGCCGCCGAGGGCTTCGAGCGGCTCATGGAGCTGGCCCTGCCCGGGCGCCTGGAGGAGATCCCGGAGGACCTCGGGTACGCCCTGATGGCACTTCGCGATGCCGCCCGTACGGTGATTTCGGCGCTCGGTTCCACGCGTGACAAGTCCGTCCAGGACGAGGACGCGGTACGCAAGCAGGCCCTCGCCTCGCTGGAGGCCGTGCACGATGTGGCGGAGCGGATCACCAACGGCTCAGAGTGGGACGTCGTCTGGTACGAGCGCCACGACCGCTTCGGCGCGTCACTGCGCGTGGCTCCCATGAATGTCTCCGGGCTCCTCAGGGAGAAGCTCTTCACGGACCGCTCCGTCGTCCTGACCTCCGCGACGCTGAAGCTCGGCGGTGACTTCAACGGAGTGGGAGCGTCGCTTGGGCTCGCCCCGGAGGGCACCGAGGGCGATGATCTCCCGCAATGGAAGGGCGTGGACGTCGGCTCGCCCTTCGACTACCCCAGGCAGGGCATTCTCTACGTCGCCAAGCACCTGTCCCGCCCCGCCCGTGACGGCGATCGCGGGGACATGCTGGACGAGCTCACCGAACTGATCCAGGCCGCCGGCGGTCGCACGCTCGGGCTGTTCTCCTCGATGCGGGCCGCCCAACTCGCCGCCGAGGAACTGCGTTCGCGTGTCCCCGAGTACCCCATCCTGCTCCAGGGCGAGGAGACGCTCGGCGAGCTGATCAAGAACTTCGCGGCCGACCCGAAGACCTGCCTCTTCGGCACCCTCTCCCTCTGGCAGGGCGTCGACGTCCCCGGTCCGAGCTGCCAGCTGGTCGTCATGGACAAGATCCCCTTCCCGCGCCCCGACGACCCCTTGATGAGCGCCCGCCAAAAGGCTGTCGAGGACAAGGGAGGCAACGGTTTCATGGCCGTTGCCGCCACTCACGCGGCCCTGCTGATGGCCCAGGGCGCCGGCCGCCTCGTACGAGCGACGGGGGACCGTGGCGTCGTCGCGGTACTGGACCAGCGCCTGGCCACGGCGCGCTACGGCAGCTATCTGAAGGCGTCACTGCCCGACTTCTGGTTCACGACGGACCGCAATCAGGTACGGAGGTCGCTGGCTGCGATCGACGAGACCGCGCGGAAGTTGGAGGAGGCGTAGCGCCTGCGCGGCGGGCGGGAGGTGGCGGGCCGCGCCGGCCCGTGTCGCTGCCCGGCGAAGCCGGATTTGCCGCGGCGCGTTGCTGCGATCGGCCAGGGCCCCCGGCCTGCTCTGCGCATACCGTGCGGTGCTTTGCTGTACGTCGCGTCGAGCATCCCCCGCGAGCCTTGACCCGGCTGACAGTCCTGGCGTTCCGGGGCGGGGTTCGAACCACCCGGCTTGGCGACGCCGCTGCGCATCGGACGCCGTACCCCACGGCTCCCGGCCAGGAAGCGCTCAGCAGGTCCTGGGCCCTGTCGTCACATTCCCGTCTGCCTCGCGACGCCATGCACGCACTCTCGCCGCACCGGGCGTGGACCCAAGTACGTCCAGTACGAGGGTCCACGCCCGGCACACCGAGAGCACGCACCTGACGCCGCGAGGCCGCCCTCCGGGCGACGACGGGAATGTGACGACAGGACCTAGCCCTCGACGGGGTGGGCACATCTCCAAGGCCGCCGGGACGTGACCAGCTAAGGGGGCCATCGGGAACGACGTGCGCAGCTCAAGGTGGCTCGCGGGCCGGGACGTACCCAGCCCAGGAGCCTTCGGCGGGACGTCCACAGGTCACGGCGCCCGCGGCCGGGACGAGCACAACTCAAGAGCCCTCGTTCGGGACGAGCACCACCCAAAGCGCCCGAGGCCGCGACGTGCCTAGCCCATGAGCCCGAGGCCAGGACAGGCACCCCAACCCTCAGCCAGAACGAACACAGCCCAAGGCGCCCGGCAAAGGCAGTCAGTCCAAGGCAGCCAGTCCACGGCTCCGGTCAGGAAAGACACCGCCCAACGCCCGCCCCGGACAGCCCCCAAGGCCCCCGGCCAGAAAACGCACAGGGCCCCGGAACCGGCGCAGTTGGTTCCGGGGCCCGGTCAGGGGCGGGGTGGAGCATCCCGCCGTCGGGGATGCTAGATCCGCCGCAGCACTGCCACGACCTTGCCGAGGATGGTTGCCTCGTCGCCGGGAATCGGCTGGTACGCGGAGTTGTGCGGCAGGAGCCACACATGCCCGTCCTCGCGCTTGAAGCGCTTCACCGTGGCCTCGCCCTCGAGCATGGCGGCCACGATGTCGCCGTTCTCCGCGACCGGCTGGCGGCGGACCGTGACCCAGTCTCCGTCGCAGATGGCGGCCTCGATCATCGAGTCACCGACGACCTTGAGGACGAACAGCTCGCCGTCTCCGACCAGCTGGCGGGGGAGGGGGAACACGTCCTCCACCGATTCCTCTGCCAGGATCGGGCCACCGGCGGCGATACGGCCCACGAGCGGGACGTACGACGCGGCCGGCTTGCCTGCCGTATCCGTGGGCTGTGCCGACGACTGGTCGGACCCCCGGACCTCGTACGCGCGCGGGCGGTGCGGGTCGCGCCGCAGGAAGCCCTTGCGCTCCAGTGCCATCAGTTGATGCGCGACCGAGGAGGTGCTGGACAGGCCGACGGCCTGTCCGATCTCGCGCATCGACGGCGGGTAGCCGCGCCGCTGCACGGAGTCCCTGATGACCTCGATCACCCGGCGTTGCCGGTCGGTGAGGCCCGAGCTGTCCGCCCGGATACCTGGAGGTCGGCCCGGCAGAGAACGCTTGGGCCCCTCATGATTCGCAGCTTCGTTCATCGCTTGCACCGGCTCGAGTCGGCCCTGGGAGCGGTCCTGGGCAGTGATGGTGGCACTGTCTGCGGTGGTGGTCACGTCGGCCCCTCTCGATGGTCTCCCTGCTGGACAACGGTAGTTGCTTTCGAAAGGTTGCGCCAAACACACGTTCGAGTGAAAAAGTGTGGATTACCTGTCCTGATCATGTGTCTGGGTGTATGGCTGACGCGGCGTCTGGCGGACACGGGGGCGCATTGCTGTACCCTCCACCGCCGGGGCGACAACCGAGCCGGTCGAGCTGGGCCGCCGCCCAGTCTGCCACCCGGTCTCCCGTCGGCCGGGAACCGCCCCCCTTTTCCTGTGGTGACCACGCTATCTCCGCGTGTCTGGAATCGGTATGGACGTGCGGCACATGCCAATACGTGGGCGACACGCGCGTCATCGGTGAATTTACGCGCCAAGCCCCACATGTAGTGGTTGGATTACGGCAGCAGCCCAGAAGTTGTGGTCCCCCGGGTCTCCGACCCCTCGGCCATCGCCTATGCTGGGGACTGCTTCGAGGGGCCCAAGGGGTCTCCCGAGCTCTATGAGTCGTGCTGTGAAGGAGGGTTGGAGCCATGCACTGCCCCTTCTGCAGGCACCCTGACAGCCGCGTCGTCGACAGTCGTACGACCGATGACGGCACGTCGATCCGCAGGCGCCGCCAGTGCCCCGACTGCTCCCGTCGTTTCACGACGGTGGAGACGTGCTCACTGATGGTGGTCAAGCGCTCCGGCGTGACCGAACCCTTCAGCCGTACCAAGGTCATCAATGGCGTCCGCAAGGCGTGCCAGGGACGGCCTGTCACCGAGGACGCACTCGCTCAGCTCGGCCAGCGGGTCGAGGAGGCGGTGCGGGCCACCGGAAGCGCCGAACTGGCCACCCATGACGTGGGGCTGGCCATACTCGGCCCCTTGCGGGAACTCGACCTCGTCGCCTATCTGCGATTCGCGTCCGTCTACCGGGCGTTCGACTCGCTCGAGGACTTCGAGGCCGCGATCGTGGAACTCAGGGAAGAGACGAGGCAGCGCCCCGCTGCTGACGAGGCGGACGACGAAGACGCCTCCGCGGAGCGCCCGGAAAGCGACCGCGGGTCCGGAGAGACTGTTCAGGTCCCCGTGCCCGCCAGCGCCGCCGACTGACGGGAAGGCCGACTCGGGTCGGCTCGCCGACGGCGACCACAGACCTGTTGCGGGCGCCCGCGTATGCGGCGCGCGCAGCATCAGACACACACCGTGCCACGGGAACAACGAGGCACTTCTGGGCGTTTTAGCCCGATACAGGGAGGCGGCATGACAGAGACGGCGAGCGGTCCGGCACGAGGTTCCCGCACCAAGGGACCCAAGGCCACCAAGGGGCTGCACATCGAGCGCATCCACACCACTCCCGGCGTGCATCCGTACGACGAGGTGGAATGGGCGCGCCGTGACGTCGTCCTGACCAACTGGCGCGACGGCTCGGTCAATTTCGATCAGCGTGGCGTCGAGTTCCCCGACTCGTGGTCGGTGAACGCGGTCAACATCGTCACCAGCAAGTACTTCCGCGGTGCCGTGGGCACTCCGCAGCGCGAGGTGAGCCTCAAGCAGCTCATCGACCGCATCGTGAAGACGTACCGGAAGGCCGGTGAGGACTACAAGTACTTCACCTCGCCCGCCGACGCCGAGATCTTCGAGCACGAGCTGGCGTACGCCCTCCTGCACCAGATCTTCAGCTTCAACTCGCCGGTGTGGTTCAACGTCGGCACGCCGCAGCCCCAGCAGGTCTCCGCCTGCTTCATCCTGTCCGTCGACGACTCCATGGAGTCGATCCTCGACTGGTACAAGGAAGAGGGCATGATCTTCAAGGGCGGCTCCGGCGCCGGCCTGAACCTCTCCCGGATCCGCTCCTCCAAGGAACTGCTCTCCTCGGGCGGCAACGCCTCGGGTCCCGTTTCCTTCATGCGCGGTGCCGACGCGTCCGCGGGAACGATCAAGTCGGGTGGCGCCACGCGCCGCGCGGCCAAGATGGTCATCCTCGACGTCGACCACCCCGACATCGAGGGCTTCATCGAGACCAAGGTGAAGGAAGAGGAGAAGATCCGCGCCCTGCGTGACGCGGGCTTCGACATGGACCTGGGCGGCGACGACATCACGTCCGTCCAGTACCAGAACGCCAACAACTCGGTCCGGGTGAACGACACGTTCATGAAGGCGGTCGAGGCGGGCGGCAAGTTCGGCCTGACCTCCCGTATGACCGGTGAGGTCATCGAGGAGGTCGACGCCAAGTCGCTCTTCCGCAAGATGGCCGAGGCCGCCTGGGCCTGCGCCGACCCCGGCATTCAGTACGACGACACGATCAACGCCTGGCACACCTGCCCGGAGTCCGGCCGGATCAACGGCTCGAACCCGTGCAGTGAGTACATGCACCTGGACAACACGTCCTGCAACCTTGCCTCGCTGAACCTGATGAAGTTCCTTAAGGACGACGGCAAGGGACACCAGTCCTTCGACGTCGACCGGTTCTCGAAGGTCGTCGAGCTGGTCATCACCGCGATGGACATCTCCATCTGCTTCGCGGACTTCCCGACCCAGAAGATCGGCGAGAACACCCGCGCCTTCCGCCAGCTGGGCATCGGTTACGCCAACCTCGGCGCCCTCCTGATGGCGACCGGCCACGCGTACGACTCCGACGGCGGCCGCTCCCTCGCCGGCGCCATCACCTCGTTGATGACCAGCACGTCGTACAAGCGTTCCGCCGAACTCGCCTCGGTCGTCGGCCCGTATGACGGTTACGCCCGCAACGCGCAGCCGCACCAGCGCGTCATGAAGCAGCACTCCGACGCCAACGCCGTGGCCCCTCGCGTGGACGAGCTGGACAGCCCGATCTGGGCCGCCGCCACGGAGGCCTGGCAGGACGTCCTCCACCTCGGTGAGAAGAACGGCTTCCGTAACGCGCAGGCCTCGGTCATCGCCCCGACCGGCACCATCGGTCTCGCGATGTCCTGCGACACCACGGGTCTTGAGCCCGACCTCGCGCTGGTCAAGTTCAAGAAGCTGGTCGGCGGCGGCTCGATGCAGATCGTCAACGGCACCGTTCCGCAGGCCCTGCGCCGCCTGGGCTACCAGGAGGAGCAGATCGAGGCGGTCGTCGCCCACATCGCCGAGAACGGCAATGTGATCGACGCCCCGAGCCTCAAGCACGAGCACTACGAGGTGTTCGACTGCGCGATGGGCGAGCGCTCCATCTCCGCGATGGGCCACGTCCGTATGATGGCCGCGATCCAGCCGTGGATCTCCGGCGCGCTCTCCAAGACGGTCAACCTGCCGGAGACGGCGACCGTCGAGGACGTCGAAGAGGTCTACTTCGAGGCGTGGAAGATGGGCGTCAAGGCGCTCGCGATCTACCGCGACAACTGCAAGGTCGGCCAGCCCCTCTCCGCCAAGACCAAGGACAAGGAGAAGTCCGAGGTCACTGCAAAGGCCGAGGAGACCATCCGTACCGCGGTCGAGAAGGTCGTCGAGTACCGCCCGGTCCGCAAGCGTCTCCCCAAGGGCCGTCCCGGCATCACCACCTCGTTCACGGTGGGTGGCGCCGAGGGCTACATGACCGCCAACTCCTACCCGGACGACGGTCTCGGCGAGGTCTTCCTGAAGATGTCGAAGCAGGGTTCCACCCTCGCCGGCATGATGGACGCCTTCTCCATCGCCGTCTCGGTGGGCCTGCAGTACGGCGTGCCCCTGGAGACGTACGTCTCCAAGTTCACGAACATGCGCTTCGAGCCGGCCGGTATGACGGACGACCCGGACGTGCGGATGGCGCAGTCGATCGTCGACTACATCTTCCGCCGCCTGGCGCTGGACTTCCTGCCCTTCGAGACGCGGTCCGCGCTCGGCATCCACTCCATCGACGAGCGTCAGCGTCACCTGGAGACCGGGTCGTACGAGCCGTCCGACGACGACGTGGACGTCGAGGGCCTCGCCCAGTCCGCGCCCCGCGCGCAGGAACTGAAGGCGGTCATCGCCCCCAAGGCGGAGGTCGCGGTCGAGGCGGTCAAGCCCGCCCCCCAAGAGGTCCACACCAGTGCCGAACTGGTGGAGATGCAGCTGGGCATCCAGGCGGACGCCCCCCTGTGCTTCTCCTGCGGCACGAAGATGCAGCGGGCCGGCTCCTGCTACATCTGCGAGGGCTGCGGCTCGACCAGCGGTTGCAGCTGAGACTGAGCGGAATTGCGTTGGCTGCAACATCCGGCGCATTCGCTGAGCATTGATGACAAGAGGGGCGTCAGCCAGTGGCTGACGCCCCTCTTGGTTGGTCCTGGACGCCTGGTGGCCACGCAGGGGCACCGCCCCTGCGCCTGAGGGGTGAAGGGTTCGACCTCGGCGGGGCTTTGGCGCCCGTGAGGGTCAGGGGGTGGGTGAGGTGGGCCCGAGGATGACCATCGGTTCCGAGGCCTTGGCACGGGCGCGCGCCACCGAGCCGCGACCTCCTCGCGAGTCACTTCCTTGTAGAAGCGCTCCCCGTCGGCGTCGGTGATGTCGATGACGATCCTGTTCCACTCCTCGGCGGGTTCCTCCGGCACCTGCCCGAGCTGGTACTCGGCGTCCCGGAGCAGTTCCTCCGTCACCCGCACACCGGTCAGCCGCTCGGCGAGGGCGAGGACCGCCGCTTTGGTGTCGACGGGTACGCCGGTGTCACCCTCGTCGTCGGAGAGATCGAAACCGACCTCACGCACCACCGAGTTGAGGGCGTCGGGGGTGCTGCCCTCCCTGGCCGTGGGCCACTCGAAGGTGGTCCCAAGCTTCCCGTCCTCGTACCAGTGGAACAGGTCGATGGGCCTGCCTCCGTTGCTGGAGTGCACCACCGCGCACCCGCCCTTCGACGACAGGGCCTCCAGGAAGCGCGGCCGCATCCCGCCGCCGTCGAAGCGCAGGACAACCGTCCAGTCGCCGCTCTCGCCCGGCACGGTGAACGCGCCCGCGATGAAGGACGCGTCCCAGTAGTCCGTCGCGTCGAGCAGTTCGTACTGGCGCTCGATGAGCGGGTCCGCCCCTGTGCACAGGCCCTGCGGCTCCGCCCCTCCATCACCCGCAGCATCTCCCCCGGGGCGACGTCACGCACCAGGGTCAGGGTGTACCCGGCCTCCAGTGCGTGGCGGACAACGGGGAGGAACGTATCCAGGCGTAGTCATGCGCGGTCACCGAAGTCGTGCACCGCAGCCTGCCTGCTGCCACTGACAAGGGCCCGCGAAGCAGGCTCGGTGCGCGTCCTGCTTCGAAGTCACCCTGAGTCCCACTGAAGTCCCCCTGAGCCTTAATGCTGTTCTACGGAGAGGCCTGTTCTGAGAACGCGGTCTCCTAGGCGTCCGTTTCAGGACTCCTCGGGGGTTCCCATGACCCGGGCGAAGGTCGCCGGGTCCGTGTCGTATCCGCGGATGCCGGGGTGGAAAGTCCACTCTCCGGAGTCGTCGCGTACGAACTCCCCGACGGTCGCCGCCGTGGACCCCAGGACGTCGCCGAACTGGTCCTCGGCCAGGACGGTGTAGCCCTCGCGCATGCGCAGGGCAGGGTTCGCCACGCCGACGAACGTCTTGTGGCCGCCGCGCTGTTGGATGAGGACGCCGACCACGACGCGGGCGTAGCGCCTGTCCAGGCGGTTCAGCTCCAGGGTCATGACCTCGTCCCAGCCGAAGCCCTTGCCGTCCTTGCTGTCCCGGTTCAGATAGATGGTGCCGTCCGGGGAGCGACTGTCGAAGTGGACTACGTAGGTGGGTTTTCCGAACGGGTCGGCCGCCGGATAGGTCGCCGCGATGATGTCGAGATCGGTCGCGGGCTCGCCTACGGGGCTCGGGTCCCACTTCACCGCGAGCTCGACCTTGCGGATGCCTTTGTTGAGACCGTTCAACAGATCTCTCCTCCCGGTTCCCCATGTGCTTCCCGACTCAACTGGTGTGAAATCAGGGTTGGTTGTCCATCGTGCCACGCGCGCCGGGGCGCTCGCGCGGATGTCCTGCGCCGGAGCGTGACCGGCGCCACGTTCCGTGGCCTTACGATGGCGCGGTGCTGGTCAAGTGGATTCGCTGCACCGTGGTCGACCGCCGCGGTTTCGAGCGGGGGCAGCGAAAGTGGGCGGGGCTTCTGGGCGAGCCTGGTTTCCGGGGACAGGGCGGGGGGTGGAGCCGGGAGCGGTCCGGCGTCGCGCACGTTTTCGCCTTCTGGGAGAGCCGTGCCTTCTACGACTCCTTCATGGCCCGTTCCCACGACAGGCTCGCCGCGACGCAGTCGGGCACCTTCAAGGATTCCCAGGTCAAGCTGTTCGATCACCGTTTCGATGTGAAGACGGGCTTCGAGCCACGCTTCACGGACACCGACGTGGTGCGGGTGGCCCACTGCCGTATCCGCGAGGAACGGGCCGAGCATTTCGCCCTGATGCAGGAGAAGGTCTGGAACCCCGCGATGGCGGGCTCGCCCGGCATGGTGCGGGGCCTGTTCGGCGAGGCACCAGGACATGAGTTCCTGATCCTCTCCATGTGGCAGTCGGCCGCCGAGCACGGCAAATACCGCTCCGAGCGGGTGGAACGGCTCGCGTTGCGTGCTCAGACGGAGGCCGACGTGGTTGCCCTCGCGGGCGACATCGTGGAGCTGGAGCCCGGCTGGACGGTCTGACGGAGCCCCTGCCGCGCGCCCCGATGTGTGCCGGTCTTGTGTGACCTACGCCGTATGGAGCCTGTACGAGTGCTCGATCGGGGGTCACCCCATTTAGGGTCTTGGCATGGTACGACCACGGCGCATCGTTCTTGTCCGGCACGGCGAGTCAACGGGCAACGCCGATGACACCGTGTACGAACGCGAGCCCGACCATGCCCTGGGGCTCACCGAGCGGGGCTGGCGGCAGGCGGAGGAGACCGGAAAGCGGCTGCGGGAGGCGTTCGGCCGCGAGAGCGTAAGCGCTTACGTCTCCCCGTACCGCCGTACGCACGAGACGTTCCGCGCCTTTCACCTCGACCCGGAGCTCGTACGGGTCCGCGAGGAGCCTCGGCTGCGCGAGCAGGACTGGGGAAACTGGCAGGACCGCGACGACGTACGCCTTCAGAAGGCATACCGGGACGCGTACGGGCACTTCTTCTACCGCTTCGCGCAGGGTGAGTCCGGCGCCGATGTGTACGACCGGGTCGGCGGCTTCCTGGAGAGCCTGTACCGGAGCTTCGAGGCGCCCGACCACCCACCGAACGTGCTTCTGGTGACACATGGCCTCGCCATGCGGCTGTTCTGCATGCGCTGGTTCCACTGGACGGTCGCGGACTTCGAATCGCTGTCGAATCCGGGGAACGGAGAATCCCGGATGCTCGTCCTCGGCGAGGACGGCAGGTACACGATTGACCGGCCCTTCGAACGCTGGCGCGATCCGGAACCGTACTGAATCACCGGATAGAGTGGCAGGGCGATGACCGCTGACTCCTCTTCCCCCGGACGCCTGGACCGTGCCATGGCCAGCCTGCGTGGACTCGCGGTGGGGGACGCGCTGGGCTCGCAGTTCTTCGTGCCCGCGAACTACCCGCTGCTGAAGCGCCGCGAACTGCCGCCCCGGCCCTGGCAGTGGACCGACGACACCGAAATGGCCGCCTCCGTAGTGGCCGTTCTGGCCACCCACGACCGCATCGACCAGGACGAGCTGGCCCGGTCCTTCGCCGAGCACCATGACTTCGACCGGGGCTACGGGCCCGCGGTCAACCGGCTGCTGAGGCTGGTCAGGGAGGGTGGCGACTGGCGAGAGCTGTCGGCCGCCCTCTTCAACGGACAAGGTTCGTGGGGCAACGGCGCCGCGATGCGCATCGCCCCTCTGGGCGCCTGGTACGCGGACGATCCGGAGCAGGCCACGCACCAGGCCGAGATCTCCGCGTACCCCACACACCAGCACCGAGAGGCCGTGGTCGGCGCCATGGCCGTCGCGGCGGCCGCGGCGCTGGCCGCCGACCCGGCCGGCCCGCCGAGCGCCGAAGCCCTGCTCGACGGCGTCATCGCGCTCGTCCCGCGCAGCGCCGTCGGTGCCGGGCTGCGGCGCGCCCGGGACATGCTCGACTACGCCGACGCCGCCACTGTGGCCGCGGTCCTCGGCTGCGGCCGACGTACGACGGCCCACGACACGGTTCCCTTCGCCCTCTGGTCGGCGGCCAGGGCCCTCGGTGACTACGAAGAAGCCTTCTGGGCGACTGCCCAGGTGGGCGGCGACATGGACACGACCTGCGCCATCGTGGGCGGCGTCGTCGCCTCCGGGAAGGCGGGAGCGCCGCCGGGGGCGTGGCTGGAGTGGACAGAAGGGCTTCCGGGCTGGATGCCGGAGGCGGCGTACGGCCGTCGGATGACGCGCGGGGCGTAGGGCCCAGCACGCTGACGGGCGTGGCACTGGGCTGCGGGGAGAGAGCATCGCCGGGTGCCTGGGCCTCTGCGGCCTGCTGCGTGAGCCTCTGGAAGGCGATCCGCCTCCGGTGAGCCCCGGGACCGCCGGCGGTCCTCTCCGGGGCGCGTGCGCCGCACGGACCGCCGCGGCCGCCTCTGTCACAGGCTTGCTACAGCGCCACTGCCACGGTCTGGAGCGGGTGGGCCGCGGATACCCTTTCCGCCACGCCGCCTGTTGATCATGCCGGGTGTGCACCGACAAGACACCGGTCACCAGTCCCACCCGCCTTCCGCCGAAGCGGCGTGCCGTGGGCTGCGTCACGGCCGGCAGGGAGGGGGTTCCGTGTCCGACATACCGTCGACGTCCGAGCCGAGGGAGCGGGAGACCACGCGGCCGGGAGATGACGAGCCCGATGCGCCGGAGAGCTTCGGGTCGGGCGGAAATCGTGGCCCTGAAGACGCCGTCCCGGAATCTGAGTCCAGGTCCGCCGCCAGGTCCGTCGCCCGGTCCTCCGCCAAGGGGGATGCGGCCGAGGACGACGAGGACGACGAGGACGCCGACTGGGACCAGCCGTTGCCTGTCCCCTGGCTGGCCGATCTCCAGGTGACGGCACCCGCCCCGGTGCGTACGGCCACACTGTGGGCCGTGCTGGCCACCGGACTGCTCAGCATGCTGCTCCTGGGTGACGGCCTGGCGCTCAACCTCGTGCTGCTCGCGATCCCGGCCGCGCTCGCCGCGTACTTCGCCGCCCAGGCCGCGGGACGACGCCCGCGCGCGTGGGCGCTCGTCTGGGGCCTCGGCGGAATCGCTCTGCTGTTCGTACCCGCTCTGCGCGACGCGGGCTGGCCTTCGTTCCTGGCCGTGGCCGCCGCGGTCGCGCTGGGCTCGATGGCGCTGCACGGCGGCCGTACCTGGCCCGCTGTCCTGCTGGGGCCCATCGGCGTGCTCAACTCCCTGGTCACCGGCCCTGCCTGGGGCTGGCGCGGGCTGCGCGAACGGTCCGGTGGTACCCGCGGCAACCTGGGCGCGGTGCTGCGCGCGCTCGCCGTGACCGCGGTCCTGCTGCTGGTCTTCGGGGCGCTGTTCGCGGGTGCTGACGCGGCCTTCGCGGATCTGCTCGGTGAGCTGGTGCCTGACACCTCCGTCTCCGGCGGACCCTGGCGCCTGCTGCTTCTGCTGCTCGGCCTGGTCGGCGCGCTCGCGGTGGCCCACACGGCCGCCGCGCCCGTCCAGTGGGACCGGGTCGAGGTGCCCGCGGGCCGGCCTCGCGGCCGAGTCGAGTGGGCGCTGCCGCTGATCGTGCTCACCGCGCTGTTCGCGGCCTTCAACGCCGTCCAACTCGCCGTGCTCTTCGGCGGATACGACGCCGTACTGGAGAAGACCGGCCAGACGTACGCCGAATACGCGCGCCAGGGCTTCTGGCAGTTGCTCCTCGTCACGCTCCTGACCCTGCTCGTCATCGTCTTCGCCCTGCGCTGGGCGCCGCGCGACGGCGGAGGTGACCGGAAGCTGGTGCGCGGCGTGCTGGGAACCCTGTGCGCGCTGACGCTCGTTGTCGTGGCATCGGCCGTGCGGCGTATGGACATGTATGTGGACGCTTATGGACTGACGCGGCTGAGGGTCTCCGTGGTCGCCGTGGAGCTCTGGCTGGGCCTGGTCATCGTTCTCATCATGGCGGCCGGTGTGTGGGGCGCTCGCTGGTTGCCGCGTGTGGTCGCGGCGAGTGCGGCCGCGGGTGTACTCGCGTTCGGGCTGGTGTCGCCCGACGGCCTGATCGCCGAGCGCAACGTCCAGCGGTACGAGGACACCAGCAAGGAGGGCGTCGGCAAGTTCGACCTCAACTACGCACAAGGCCTGTCCGCCGACGCCGTACCCGCCCTCGACGCACTGGAGGAGCCGCTGCGATCGTGTGCGCTGCGGTCCATCGCCGCAGACCTGGAGGGTGGCGACGCCCCCTGGTACGCGACCAGTTGGGGCGAGGCGCGTGCCCGGGACATCCTCCGCGACCGGCCGGTGTCGAAGGACGTGGACTGGAGTACGTGCTACGAGTTGAGTGACGACTTCATGTACCGGTGAACTCCTATGGCCTATGGCGGTGAACTCATGTACCGGTGAGCTCATTTGCCGGTGGACTCGTGCACCGGTGAGCTCATATTTGCCGGTGGACTCGTGCATGGGCGAGGTCGGCTGCTGCGGATGGCCGGACCGGTGTTCGCGCCGTCGATCCAGAGACCCTGGCCCGGTCATCCGCAGCCTGTGTGTCAGCCTCCGGCGGGTCCTGCCGTGCCTGCCGTGCCGGAGAGGGCCTCCAGGTCGCTCTTGCGGACCCGGATCACCAGCGTCGCGGTGGCCAGGGCGAGCAGGGCCATCGCGACGGCCGGGATGAAGGCGGTGGAAATGCCGTTGGCGAGAACTTCGTGCCCCCAGGGAGCCGGCAGTTGCTGTGTCCTGGCGAACTCGGCCTTCTGTTCGGCCGAGGCGTTCGCCATGAAGTCCGGGATCTGTTTCTCCGCCTCGTCCCGGCTGGCCGAGCCGAAGACCGTGGTCAGGATGGAGAGTCCGAGCGAGCCGCCGACCTGTTGCGTGGTGTTGAGCAGGCCCGAGGCCGCGCCCGCCTCGTGGGCGGCGACTCCGGATACCGCGGTGACGGTCAGCGTGACGAAGTTCAGCCCCATACCGAAGGCGAACAGCAGCATCGGGCCGAGCACCCCACCGACGTACGAACTGTCGGGGTTGATGAAGGTCTGCCAGCCGAGTCCGAGTGCGACGAGAGCCGAACCGACGAGCATGAACGGCTTTGGTCCCAGGACCGGCAGGAACCGCTGGGACAGACCCGCGCCGATCGCGATGGCGACCGTCACCGGAAGGAAGGCCAGGCCTGCCTCGATCGGCGTGTAGGACAGGACGTTCTGTACGAACAGGACGATGAAGAAGAACATGCCGAACATGGCCGCCGCAAGGCTGAGCATGATCACGTACGTGCCCGAGCGGTTGCGGTCGGCGAACATCCTCAGCGGGGTGATCGGTTCCTTGGCCCGCATCTCGATGAACACGAAGGCCGCCAGCAGTACCACCGAGGCACCGAAGGAACCGATGGTGAGGCTGTCCCGCCAGCCTTCCTCCGCGGCGCGGATGAACCCGTACACCAGGGCGGCCATTCCGGCCGTCGAGGTGAGCGCGCCGAAGATGTCGAAGCGTCCGGGATGACGTTCGGACTCGCTGATGTACAGCGGTGTGAGTACGGCGATCAGTACGCCGATGGGCACGTTGACGAAGAGCACCCAGCGCCAGTCGAGCCATTCGGTGAGCATGCCGCCCGCGAGGAGTCCGATGGCGCCGCCGCCGGCCGAGACGGCTGCGAAGACGGCGAAGGCCCTGTTCCGCTCCGGGCCTTCGGGGAACGTCGTGGTGATGAGGGCCAGCGAGGTGGGCGACGCGATCGCGCCACCGACCCCCTGGAGGGCGCGTGCGGCCAGCAACTGCCAGGGTTCCTGGGCGAATCCGCCGAGCAGCGAGGCGAGCGTGAAGAGCAGGATGCCGGTCATGAAGACCCGGCGCCGACCGAGGATGTCACCCGCACGCCCGCCGAGAAGCAGCAGGCCACCGAAGGTGAGGGTGTACGCGCTGACCACCCATGTGAGATCGGTCGTACTGAACCTGAGCGCGTCTTGAATGTGCGGGAGGGCGATGTTCACAATCGTCGCGTCGAGTACCACCATGAGTTGGCAGGCCGCGATGACGGTGAGCGCGATGCCGGGATGTCCCTCCCGGCGGGCCGCTCCTGGTTTTGGGCCGTTCTGTATCAACTGAGAGGTTGTCACCATGGGTCCCCCACAAGTGCGTTAGTGAACGCTCGCGTTCACTGTTGCGTCAACGGTAGTGAGTCCCCGACAGTGAACGCAAGCGTTCACTGAAGTCTCTGCCGAGTGGCGTCACGCGACTGCGCTCCCTCCCCGTACGTCCCCTCCCTCATGCTCAACGGAGACACTCAGATGACCATTTCGCGTTGGACGGCCGCACCCGCTCAGCCGGCCTCCCCGCGTCGACGCGGGGCCGTGCTCGAACGGGCGATCCTCGAGGCCGCGCTGGAACAGCTCAGTACGGTCGGCTGGAACGGCCTCACGATGGAGGGCGTCGCCGCGCGCGCTCGGACCGGCAAGGCCGCCGTCTACCGGCGCTGGCCCTCGAAGGAGGACCTCGTCGCGGACGCGCTCCAGGCCGGGCTGCCGAGCCTGACGGACGCGCCCGACCTGGGGGGAGTACGGGAGGACCTGTTGGAGCTGTGCCGGCGGGTGCGTGACGCGATGTTCTCGCAGCCTGGGCATGCACTCCGGTCGGTGCTTTACGAATGCGATGTCGCTCAGGCCGAGCGCTTCCACGCCGTGATCCTCGGCGGGGTCATCGAGCCGACCCTGCATATTCTACGAGAGGTCATCCACCGGGGAATTGGGCGCGGAGAGGTGCGGCCCGAGGCGGCGAACCCGTATGTCTTCGACGCCATCCCGGCGATGATGATGTACCGCTCCAAGGTGTGCGCGAGCGAATGGAACGACCGTGATCTGGAGGAGATGGTCGACCAGCTGATGGTCCCGCTGCTGCGCGGGACGGCTGTCTGACCGGCCTCGGTCGAACCGGCTCGGGGACCCTGTTCAGGACGCCCCGGGCGACCTTGCCCAAGAGGCCCGGGTGGCCTCGCGCAAGGTCTCAGGCCGGCCTCGCGGGGGAGGTCGTGGTCGCTCGGGGGACCGGGTGTCGGGAGGTGCTTCGGGCGGCGTAGTCTGATTACGCCATGCCGTACGAACCTCCCACCCACACCGTCGAGCGCTCCCTCCGCGCCACGACCGGAGCGAAGATCATTGCCGGTGTCGACGAGGTGGGGCGCGGCGCTTGGGCCGGCCCGGTCACCGTCTGCGCCGCCGTCACGGGTCTGCGCCGTCCCCCCGAAGGGCTCACCGATTCCAAACTGCTGACCGTCAAGCGCCGTACAGCGCTCGCTGTCGTGTTGGAGGAGTGGGTGACGTCGTACGGCCTCGGTCATGCCTCTCCGGAGGAGATCGACCAGCTGGGGATGACGGCCGCCCAGCGGCTCGCCGCCGTACGCGCACTGGAAGCGCTGCCGGTGCGTCCCGACGCGGTCATCCTCGACGGGAAGCACGACTACCTCGGCTCGCCCTGGCGGGTCCGTATGGTGATCAAGGGCGACCAGTCCTGCGTGTCCGTCGCGGCGGCCTCGGTGATCGCCAAGGTTCAGCGCGACAAAATGATGGCCGAACTGGGTGTCGACCATGCAGACTTCGGTTTTGCGGCCAACGCCGGTTATCCGTCGCCGGTGCACAGGGCCGCGCTGGAGGATCGGGGCCCCACCCCGTACCACCGGCTGTCGTGGGCGTATCTTGATGCGCTGCCCCAGTGGCGGCACCTCAAGAAGGTTCGCAGCTGGGCGGACGGAAGCGTTCCGGAGATCGAGGGCCAGCTCGGCTTCGATTTCTGACGATTCCGCTCGCACTCATGTGCCACCCGCCGACGCGATTCGCACCGGCGTTTGATAGATATCAGCTCATGCCTCTCATTCCCGAGGAGCCTCAGATTCACGAGAGTGCCCAGGGTCCCCGCGCTACTCCGGCCAGTGGCCGCACAGCGCCGACCCCCCGTCCCGTACCCGGCCCCCGTCCCGCGGCTCCGCCGCGTCCCGGCCGTCCGGGTCCTGTCCGGCCGATGCCGGCCCAACGCACCCCGCACGAGCCGGTCGTGGCCGCTCCGGGGCCGTCCGCCCCGGCGGCCGCTCCCGCTGCCGCCGCCACTCCCCGGATCCAGCTCATCCCGGCCTCGGCCGAGGGCGCGCTGGACGCCGCCGAAGAAGCCGTCGACCTGCTGTTGGAGTCGGGCCGTGCCCCCGGGGAGGTGCTGGTGATCACCACCGGCGAACCGCACCCGTGGGCCGCGCACGAACTCTCCTTCGGCGAGACCGCGTACTGGGCGCAACACGACGCCGGCGACGACGTCTTTTACGCCGACGCCTCAGTCGCGGGCCGGGCCGCGTCCCGTCCCGTGGTCGTGGTCGCCGTCAACGGCGGTTCCGACACGGTCGCCACCACCGCGCTGCCCCTGGCCCTCGGTCGGGCCGGTGCCCTGCTGATCGTCTGCGGTGACGCGCAGACGATCAACTCGGTGCTGGGCGCGGGGGTCTGAGCACGCTCCGGACGCCGTCCGGGGCGCGCGCTCGGCGCACTTGCTCGGGGGGACACTGAGGGTGCCGCTGCGGCGGTACCTGTCCGGTGGTCATCCTGACGTGCGCCGATGATGGCTGAGCGCGTGGTCTGTTGTCGGCGGTGTCCGACAAGTGCGCTGTTCACAGGCTTGGCCGGCACGCCAGGGGCTCTTCCGCGCCCTTGGCACGGGGGAGTGCCGGCGACTTCCACGTGCGTCGGTACGGGGGCGGGCGTACGACTGTGGGACTCCCTGAGATGTGCTTCAGGACGTCGTTCTCTCCTGGCCGGTTCTGCCGGGTCTTCCTCGTGCATGCCTTGCCGTACGTCGTCGGCGGCGTGCCGGGGAGATCGTTCGCGCCCGCTTGGACGGACGTCGGCAGGCGCCCCCGGCCCCGGCGTCTGGTTGCCGCGGCCTCAGCGGGCGGCCGCCCGGCGCAGTACCTCCGACGCGGCGCCGCCGGTGCGCGGCAGTGGCGGCAGTGCCTCCACCGCGCTGAAGGACTCCGGAGGTGAGTCCGTGTTCGGACGGCGTCCGCCACGGCCCTCGCCGAGGACCTGCCAGCCGTCACGCGTCAGCGTGATGTACGCCCCGCAGCGCAGTCCGTGGAGCGTGCAGGCGTCCCGCAGTCCCCACATCCACGCCCCGTCCTCCTCCGTCCAACGCGCGTCGCCGTCACGGCAGTAGAGCAGCACGGCCGTCCGCACCGGCGTGCGCCGTCGCAGGTCGTGCGGGATGACCCGGCGCAGCTGCGCGAGCAGCGCGTTGCGGAACATCCAGCCGTCGGCCGGAGCCGAACGCCGAGTGAACGACGCGCTTGCCGTCAGCCGCTCCTCCGGGTCGAGGACGGCCACGATCGCGGTCGCGGGCCGTGGCCGGTGCCGCTCGTGCAGCCCGCTGACGACCTCACGAGGGTTACGCAACAGCGGAATCCCTGCGGAGGCCCATTCGGCGGGTTCGAGCATCCTGACCAGCGGGTCGGCGGAAGCGGCGGACAGATCGGCAGACGTCGACATGGATGCCGCCGAGGACGGAGCGAATCCGAAGGTCACGTTCCTCCCTTCGGCTACGCGCCCACACTGCGGGCGGGGGTCGGACTTGGGGGAGCGCGCCGCGGCACAGCCCTACCGGACCACCGATGAGGCATGCGGGGAGCGATCCCAATTCTTCCTGTCGAACTGGGATGCGGCAACGAGCAATTGGGGCCACCGACCGTATTCCGGCGATAGGTCGCCTATATCCCTGCCCACTGTTCTTGGCGGCGACACCGGAGTCACGCTTGCACGGCGAGGACCAGCGGCAACACCACCGGCGCACCGGCTCGTCGCAGCATGCGCGCGGCCACGGCGAGTGTCCAGCCGGTTTCCGTTCCGGCGTCCTGAAGCAGGACGGGACCGCCCGCCTTGCGACGTGGTGTCACGCTGGGTGAGTTCGCTGATTGTCAGTGGCATCCGGTTGCATGGGGGCATGGACAACCTGGAACTCCGCGCAGAAGCCGATGCCATCCTCGCTGAGCTCGTCGGTGGCCCCGGGGGGTCGGCACGGCTGCGCGAGGACCAGTGGCAGGCGGTGGCGGCCCTGGTGGAGGAACGTCGGCGTGCGCTGGTGGTGCAGCGCACCGGCTGGGGCAAGTCGGCGGTGTACTTCGTGGCCACCGCTCTGCTGCGGCGGCGGGGCGCCGGACCCACGGTGATCATCTCGCCGTTGCTTGCCCTGATGCGCAACCAGGTCGAGTCGGCGGCGCGGGCCGGGATCCAGGCGCGCACGATCAACTCGGCCAACCCGGAGGAGTGGGACACCATCTACGGGGAGGTCGAGCGCGGCGAGACCGACGTGCTCCTCGTGAGTCCGGAACGTCTTAATTCCGTGGATTTCCGCGACCAGGTGCTGCCCAAGCTCGCAGCGACGACCGGATTGCTGGTGGTCGACGAGGCGCACTGCATTTCCGACTGGGGCCACGACTTCCGCCCCGACTACCGCAGGCTGCGGGCGATGCTGGCCGAGCTGCCCGCCGGTGTGCCGGTGCTGGCCACCACCGCGACCGCCAACGAGCGGGTTACCGCGGATGTGGCTGAGCAGTTGGGCACCGGCGCCGGTGAGGCCCTGGTGCTGCGCGGTCCGCTGGAGAGGGAGAGCCTGCGCCTGGGTGTGGTCCAGTTGCCGGATGCCGCGCACCGCCTGGCGTGGCTCGCCGAGCACCTGGACGAGTTGCCGGGCTCCGGGATCATCTACACCCTCACTGTCGCCGCGGCCGAGGAGGCCACCGCCTTTCTGCGTCAGCGCGGCTTCCGCGTGGCGTCGTACACCGGGAAAACGGAGAACGCCGACCGCCTGCAGGCCGAGGTCGATCTCCAGGAGAACCGGGTCAAGGCGCTGGTCGCGACGTCGGCGCTGGGCATGGGTTACGACAAGCCGGACCTCGGATTCGTGGTGCATCTGGGTTCGCCGTCCTCGCCGATCGCTTACTACCAGCAGGTGGGGCGTGCGGGGCGTGGTGTGGCCCACGCTGATGTGCTGCTGCTGCCGGGGCGGGAGGACGAGGCCATCTGGCGCTACTTCGCCGATACCGCCTTCCCGCCCGAGGTGCAGGTCCGGCAGACTCTCTCGGCCCTTGCCGACGCGGGACGGCCACTGTCCGTGCCGGCCCTGGAGGCGGCCGTGGATCTTCGGCGCAGCCGTCTGGAGTCGATGCTGAAGGTGCTGGATGTCGACGGCGCGGTGAAGCGGGTGAAGGGCGGTTGGACGGCCACGGGAGCAGAGTGGGTGTACGACGCCGAACGGTACGCCTGGGTGGCCAAGCAGCGGGCGGCCGAGCAGCAGGCCATGCGCGACTACGTGAGCACGTCCCAGTGCCGGATGGAGTTCCTGCGCCGGCAGCTGGACGACGAGGGCGCGATCCCGTGCGGCCGGTGCGACAACTGCGCGGGAGCCTGGATCGATTCCTCCGTTTCGGCGGAGACGTTGACAGGAGCGACCGAGGAACTCGACCGCCCGGGGGTGGAGGTTGAGCCGCGCCGGATGTGGCCGACGGGGATGGCCGCACTGGGCATCGACCTCAAGGGGCGCATCCCGGCCAGGGAACAGTGCTCCACCGGGCGTGCCCTGGGCAGGCTCTCGGACATCGGCTGGGGCAACCGGCTGCGCCCACTGCTGGCTGAGAACGCGCCGGACGGGCCGGTCCCCGATGATGTCCTGCGGGCCGCGGTGGCGGTCCTGGCCGACTGGGCGCGCTCTGCGGGGGGCTGGGCGTCGGACACCCCGGATGCCTCTGCCCGGCCGGTAGGAGTCGTCGCCGTGCCGTCCCTGTCCCGCCCGCAGCTGGTCGGCTCCCTCGCCCAGGGAATCGCGACCGTCGGCCGCCTCCCGTTTCTGGGCACCCTGACGTACACCGGGCCGAGCGACGCGCACGTGGTACGTCGCAGCAACTCCGCCCAACGTCTCAGGGCACTGTCCGACGCCTTCGCCGTCCCCGAGGAGTTGGCGGCTTCCCTCGCAGGCTCTCCGGGCCCGGTGCTGCTCGTGGACGACTACACCGACTCCGGCTGGACCCTCGCAGTCGCTGCCCGGCTGCTCCGCAGGGCGGGCGGCGGGGATGTTCTTCCGTTGGTGCTTGCTGCGGCGGGCTGAGCTTTCCTCAGGGGAGTTCCGTCGCCTGTGGCCGGGTTCGGTCGCTATGCATTCCGGATGGAATTGCACACTTCAATGAGGCGGTCGGGTATGTGCCAGGGTTATTGCGGCGCTGTCGGCAGGCCACGCCCTTCCTGAGGTTTCCCGGAAAGTCCGGACGGTCTCAGTGGCTGGGGCGGACGGCGTCGAATCCCTGTGAAGTTCGACGAATGTATCCCACGTGCCGGGAATGGTGTCGGCGTGGAGAGCGCTGGACCCGCTCCATTCGAGCGAGTCGTTACCGAGGGAGCAGC
Organism: Streptomyces sp. NPDC087263; assembly: GCF_044744645.1. Classification (NCBI taxonomy): domain Bacteria; kingdom Bacillati; phylum Actinomycetota; class Actinomycetes; order Kitasatosporales; family Streptomycetaceae; genus Streptomyces; species Streptomyces sp. NPDC087263. Next base: position 491,712 of record NZ_JBIUYT010000006.1, on the reverse strand, counting down.
GGCCGTTCATCGTTCACCTCTGCTAAGAGTCGAAGGAGGCTGAACGTGTCGGACGCGTGGCTGTCCACCAGCAGGGCGCTCTTCCACCGGAGTTCGCCCCTTTTCACTCCGGGAGCGCATCGAATCCTGCCATCGGCGCGTAAGGGAGGGGAAGGAGGAGCGAGGTGATTTCATGGTGGGCAACACTGCAGACATATTGTGTACACACAGAGGCCGGTGGAGCGGGAAACCTGCCCGGCCCGGTGCGTCCTCGCACCGTCTGTAGCACTACTCGCTCCACAGGCGGAGCCCGCAGAGCCGGATGATTTCGGCCAGGTGGGTGGCTGGACGAGGGCGGGCGAGGTGACGGACGGGGATGCAGGGTTGTCCGTGCCGCGGGGTGGTCCACACGTCTGCCGGTCCACGCCCTGATCACCGCAAGCTTGCGGCCCGCGACGCCGACCTGCGCAGACGCAAACGACGCCGACCGATGTGGGCAGTCGTGAGGCACGACTGGGGTCCCCGGACAGAGTTCCGGGGGAGGGTGTGCCTGCCCCCGGGGCCGGGCCCGTCGACCGGGACGCCGGCCTCGGGGGCCTGAGTCGGACTACTCGGTCACTTCGTGGCCGTTGCGCCGACGTCGGCGCGGCCGCTGTCCGTCTGGATGGTGACGGCCGGCCTCGTCAGGGAGCTGAGGTCGTGCGCGTACGTGCCCACCGAGTTGGCGATGACGTCGGTGTTTATGTCGAACGCCTTCATGCTGATGTTCTCGATGGTGTCGTGGGCCGTCTGATAGTTGGCGTCGAACGCGACACCCGCCGTACCCCCGAACTTCGCTGCCTGGGCAGGCGTCTTGATCGCCTCCGCGCCGCTGAACGTACCGCCGGAGGGGATGCCGGCGTCGACGAAGGGGCCGTAGTCGAAGCGGCTGACGAACGGCGTGCCCTCGGGCGACAGACCCCGATTGCCGAGGAACTCCGTGATGCCGCGCTCGAGTTGGGCCGAGCCCTGCGGTACGACCTGCGAGTTGGCACCGTCCGAGCCGTCCCCGTCCAGCACGAACAAGCCGTAGTTCGGCGAGGCGATCATTTCGAAGTGCAGGTAGAGCTTGATCTCCTGCTTCGCGAGCGCCGTCAGGTGCGAGACGTAGTGATCGGAGCCGACCAGGCCGCTTTCCGTGGCCGACCACCAGGCGAAGCGCACCTTGTTGCGCGGGTGCTTCTCCTCCTTGGCCAGCTTCAGTGCGACGTCGAGCAACCCGGCGGAGCCGGAGCCGTCGTCGTTGATGCCCGGGCTCGCCGGCACCGTGTCCAGCTGGGCGCCGAGCATCACGGTGTTGGCGGCGTTGCCGCCCGGGGTCTCGGCGATGACGTTGTTCGTGGAGCGCTTCTCCTGGAACTGGCGGATCTCGAAGGAGATGCTCACCGGCCCCTGGGCGGCGTCCGCGGCGAGCCTCTCGCCGTCCGCCTTGCTGAGGCCGCCGGTGGGGATCTTGGCGGCCGCCGGGTCGCCGAGAGTGCCTGACAGCGGGCCGTACCCGGCGTCGATGTTGTTGTAGATGATGGCGCCGACCGCGCCCGCGGCGGCGGCCTGTTCCTGCTTGGCGGCGAAGGCGCAACCGCCGCGCCTGATCAGGGCGATCCTGCCGGTGAAGCCGCCGGTGGCGTAGTCGCCGGACTCACAACCGGTGCTGCCGTCGGCGTCGACCGGGACGGCGGCCAGGTCGGCCGTGATGCCGCCCACCGGCGTCGACGTGGTGTACGTCATGGCCTTGATCTGGAGGTCGCCCGGTGCGGGCGAGAGGACAGTGAGCTTCTCGGCCAGTGTCTGCGTGTAGACGAACTCGAACTCCTGGTACGAGACGCGGTAGCCGGCCTTTTGCAGCTGCTTGTAGACGTAGGCCGCCGCCGCGTCGTGCCCCGGGGAGCCGGCGACGCGATCGCCGCCCGTCGAGTCGGCCAACTGCTGGAACTTCTGAAGGTACTTGTAGGCGTCCTTGGCGGACGCTTCACGAACGAGCGCCTTCGAGAGCCTGGCGGCGTCCTTGCCCGGGTCGTCCTTGTGGGCCGAAGCGGGCGAGGTGGAGGCCATCAGGAGCGGTATCGAGAGGGTGACCGCGGCCAGAGTGGCCGTGGCTCTTCGACGGGATGCGTGCACAGAGGTCCTTCCCGGTGCGAACAAGGTTGAGAGGAAGTTAGCGATCTTCAGCCCGTTCTGCGAACAGATGTGCCACAACTACGTAATTTGTCGCGCTGTTGATCATCATCTCGCTGTAGACAGTCGCTGTGGCCGGTCAGGGTTCGTGCAGGCGGTCGCGACCCGGCCGGGTGTCTGCCGGGCCGGGCACCCGTGGGCCCACGCCCGTGGTTCGGGCCGGAAGCCCGGCCCGAACCCTTTGCCCTGGCATCGCGGCATGTGAAAGCTCGTCGGCATTCAAGAAATCATTTACCAGTGCAATCCTGCGTACGTTTCGGCAGGGTCATGGTGTCCTTGCCGCAGTGTCCGGCGACGTTCACCCGTCATTCGGTTTGCGCTCGGATGTCTTCGGTCTCGACCGGAAGTCGATATACCGGACGCCCGTGACTGTCCGATTCCTTTCGGCGGATTTGTGCCGCTGGTCAATGGTGCGAGAGGTTTCCAGGGGGTCGCTTGACGTTCTTTAGGCGGTGCGGCAGGATCATGGCGAATCTCCGACCTTTCTCCTTGTTTTTATCGTCCGGGTGACGAGGGAGCCAGGTCAGGGGAATCGGGGGAGGGGGAGGCGTGTCCGACACGTCGGTAGGGGAAAATCTTTGGAAAGATTCTTGCGTCGAAGACATGAGGCTGGCCGCGGAATTACTCGCTTGTGAGCCTGAGTTGCTCGATATCTATCGGAGCGGACTCGTCGAGCAGGAGAATCCGCTGGGGATCAATGCGGAAGCGTGGGATTCCTGCCGTGACCAGGTCAGTGGAATCCTGTCCGAGTGCCGCTCCGCGCTGGAGAACGATGGCGGGGCTGCGCTCGACCGGCGATCCCCGCAGCAAGCGCGTCTTTCGAGGGGAACCCGGATCGCTCAGGGAACCGTGCCGGTCCAGGCCGTCCATGCAGGGTCCCTGCTGGTCCAGCTCGTGGCGGAGTTCCTGGAGCGGTTGTCCCTCACGGGCCGTCCGTACAGCGGCCGGAGTCTGATGAGACTGATGGCGATGCTCCAGGCGGCGGTCACACGCCGCTTCGAGGGATCCGGCGAAGGAGGAGAAGGAGCAGACGGGTATGGCCCGTCCCTGCTCGACGTCCCACGGGACTCCACCATCCAGAGCTGCGGCTCAATGGCGCGGGAGGTTCACGACCGCATCGGCAGCGCGGCCAGCCTTGCCCTGCGCCAGTTGGAACTCTACGAACTCGCCCGGAACGTCTCCTCGGCGACGGACCCCCGGCTGGACAGCCTGAAGCAGGCGATCCTGGAGACGATGCACGGCACCCGGGACATCGTGACCGAACTGCGTACCCGCGCGCACCCCGTCGGTTCTCTGGAGACGGCGCTGTCCGCCTTCGTCACCGCGATGGAGATCGACGAACCCGTCGTGGACATCCGGATCGAGGACTTCGACGAACCCCTGCCGGAAACCATCGGGGACAACCTCTTCCTCGTCCTGCGTGAATGTCTGCGCAATGCCCTGGCGCACGCCCGGGCCTCCCGCGTGACCCTTTACGTGCGAAGTGACGCGCGTCGTCTACGCGCGTCCGTGACCGATGACGGAGTCGGTCTCCCTGAGGAGCGGAAGTTCGGCAACGGCCTTGCCTCCATGGCGGAACGGATCCGATCGCTCGGCGGCCGGATGGAGATCAAGAGTGCTCCCGGGTGCGGCACCACCCTTGAGTTCTCGGTACCGATGGGCGAGGCCTGGCATGCGGTCGGCTGATGAGCAAAGGCTGTTGGGGACGGGCGAGCCGATTCGTATCGTCGCGGTCGACGATCACTCGCTGTTGCGCGGTGCCCTCTGCCAGCTTCTCCATGCGGAGGACGACCTGTGCGTCGTGGGCGAGGCCGACACGTCCGAGGGGCTCGGCGACCTGGTGGAGAGCAGTGGAGCGCATGTCGTGCTGCTCGATGTCGAGATGCCCAACCACCATGCGCCCACCGTGGTCAGCGAACTGACCGCGCGCTTCCCGCGTCTGCGCGTGCTGATGCTGTCGATGTACGGCGATGGACCGCTCGTGCACGAGTTGCTCGCCCGCGGCGCCCACGGCTATCTGCACAAGAGCACCCCTTGCGCATCGCTGCTGTCCGCCATCCGCGGCGCCGTGGCCCCCAACCCGCAGGTCATGGTCGCCCTTCAGGGCAGCGTGATTCCGGAAACCGCCTTCCGCGGCGCCGGGCAATCCCTCTCGCCCCGTGAACGAGAGGTCCTCACGCATGTCGCCGACGCGCTGAGCAACCGCCAGATCGCCCATGAGCTGGGCATCACCGAGGCAACGGTGAAGCGACACCTGCGGAACATCTTCGAGAGACTCGGCGCGGCCTCTCGTATCGAAGCCGTCAACAAGGCCGTGGACGCCCGGCTCATCGAGTCGGCGAGAAAGGGCAGGTGACCTCATGGTCACCGAAGCGTCGGGCATGCCGTACAGCCGGTGCGCATACTCCTTTAGGAGCATGCCCGATGCTCCTTCAGAGGCCTGGTGTCAGTCCGATGTCAGGATTACATTCGCAGGCATGCCTCAAGTGACGCTCTGCGAGACGCACAAGAGCGGCGATGTTGACCATCGATTCGCAAGTGACACGATCAAGTGTCCCTCGGGGCGCGAACTAGCCGCACTTTCCTGTCGGGGAGTCACGACACGCGGCGCGGTTCTTCCCCCTGACGCCTGTCACGGGTGACCGCGACGGCCGGCCTGACCAGCCTCGGCCTTCAGCGACGTCCTGAACCCCGGGCAGGCCTCCGGCCCGGTGCTGCCGGGTGGTTGGGCAATGTGGCCCTCACCTGTCCCGGTGCCCCGGGCGCCTGACCTTCCTGACGACGCTGTGCCCGCGGTTCCTCGGAACGGGCCCGGTGTCACTCCTCTCCGCCGACCAGTTCGCCGAGTCCGCCGATCGTCACCGGCGGACGCGCCGGCTCTTCATCGACGCGCGATACGTGGCGCAACTCGCCGCCTCCGCGCAGTCCGGGGCCCAAGCGGCCACATCCGGGACCGACATGAACAGCACACGACCCATAGGGGGAACGGGACCATGAACGGCACGGGGGACCCTTTTCGCATCCAGCTCCTGGGACCGATACGGGCCTGGCGACGGGATGAGGAGGTGGCGCTCGGCTCGCCCAAGCAGCGTGCGGTGCTCAGTCTGCTCGCCAGCCGGGCCGGCGAGGTGGTCAGTGGGGAGACCATCGCCGGCGCCCTCTGGGGCAGCGACGCCCCGCAGACCGCGGCCAACGGCGTCCACACCTATGTGGCCCGGCTGCGCCGCGCGCTGGAGCCGGGACGCGGCTGCCGGGACGCCAGTACGGTTCTCTCCTCGGAGCCCGGGGGCTACTGCCTGCGGGTGGACCCGGCGTCGGTGGACGCCACGCTCTTCGTCGAGCGGCACGGCCACGCCCGCAGATCACGCGAGGGCGGTAGTGCTGAAACGACACTGCGGATGTACGAGGACGCCCTGGCGCTGTGGCGGGGGGAGGCGTACTCCGGAGTGCCGGGGCCTTTCGCCGCCGTGGAAGGCGTCCGGCTGCGGGACATGAGGCTGACCGCGGTCGAGGAGTGGGCCGCCGTCATGCTGGAGGCCGGACAGTACGCCGAGGCGGTCGACGCCCTCTCGCGTGCCGTGTCGGAGGAACCGCTGCGCGAGAAGCTCCGCTGGCTGTTGATGCTCGCGCTCTACCACGCGGGCCGCCAGGCACATGCCCTCTCGGTGTACACGGAGACCCGGCAGCTGCTGAGCCGCGAACTGGGCATCGAGCCGGGGGCCGAGTTGCAGGACCTCCACCGGTGGATCCTCGCCGGGCAGCAGGAGTTGCGGCCGCTCGGCGGACGTATGCCCCGCAGGACCCGGGAGGGACTTGGCGCCGGCGTTCCAAGGCCGGCACAACTCCCCTCCATGGCACGCGGGTTCACCGGGCGCGACACCGAACTGAGGCAGCTGGAGGGCCTCTTGGACGACGAGTTCGCACAGCGCGGCACCCCGGTGATCGTGGTCGACGGCGCCGCGGGCGTCGGAAAGTCGGCACTCGTGCTGGAACTGGCGCACCGCCTCGCGCACCGCTTCCCGGACGGTCAGCTCTATGTGGACCTCTGCGGCAACGGACTGCGCGGCCGGCCGTTGAGCGCCTCGGACGCGTTGCTGCAACTGCTCACCAGCATCGGAGCCGACAGTGCGCGGATACCGCGGGACGTGACCGGCCGTGCCACGCTCTATCGCAGCCTGCTGTACGGCAAACGGATGCTGGTGGTGCTGGACGACGCCTTGAGCGTTGATCAGCTGAGGCCCTTGATACCGCGCGGCGAATCGTGCGTCGTGGCCACGAGCCGGCAGCGGTTCGGCGGGCTGGCCGCACGCGACGGCGCGCGCACGCTCACCGTCAAACCACTGGCCGACGCCGAAGCGGCACACCTGCTCACCAACCTGTCCGCAGGACGGCTCACCGGAGACCCGGGGGCCGCCCGGCGACTGGCGGCACTGTGCGGTGGACTGCCGCTGGCGCTGCGCATCACCGCGGAGAGACTCACCGCGAGCCCCGGTGTCCCGCCGGGAACGCTGGTGGAGCAGTACGCGGAGGAGAGCGGCCGGCTGGACCGCCTCACCATGGAGGACGATGCCCTGGCCAGTGTCCGCGACGCGTTCGAGACCTCCTACCAGGCGCTGTCCGGCGAAGCGGCGCGGATGTTCCGCTTCCTGGGGCTGAGCAAGGACGGACCGATCACCGTTCCCGTCGCGGCGTCACTGACGGACACGGACCGCGACACCGCCCGCCGACTGCTCGACCTGCTGGTCGCCAACCATCTCCTTGAGGCCCAGGGGCATCAGTTCCGCTTCCACGACCTCTTGGGGATCTACGCGGCCGAGTGCGCGAAACGTGAGCCGATGCTCAACAGGAGAGCGGCCCTGGCCCGACTGGCTGCGGCGAGCCGGGTCGCTCCGCGCGAGCGGGTGGCGGACGACGACAGGGGGCTGGCCTGTGCCGTCGTACTCGCGTAGTGCCGTCGTTTTCCGAGACCGCCGAGGGATCTCACACTGAGGTGAGGGCACCGTCCTCGGGCCCCGTCGGCATGCTGCGCAGTCTGCCGACGGGGGACAGGACGATCGGGATCAGCATCGCGGCGGAGACCAGGCCCGCGATCCACAGGGCACCGTGAAGACCCGCCAGCGCGGCCAGCAGGCCGCCGACGGGTCCGCCCAGCGCACCGCCGCCGTAGAGCAGCATGCGCATCGCGGCCGTCATCCGGCCCATCAGATGCTGCGGAGTGACGGTCTGGCGCAGACTCACGATGAGGACGTTCGAGACGCTGCTGCCGAAGTACTCCAGGAAGAACGAGGCGACGAACAGGCTCAGGAGCAGCCAGCGCGGACCGCCCGCGGCGGGAATCAGCAAGGGGCCGAGGAAGATGATCGAGACCGACACCCGGTAGGCGGTGCCCACCGACAGTCGGCGCACCACCATGCCGGACACCAGCGCGCCCAGCAGACCCCCCACGGCGGCCGCGCCCATGATGAAACCGACTGCGGCGGCGGGCAGTTCCTTGTCGCGCACGGCGTACAGCAGGAACAGCGTCTGCACCATGGTGAGGAGGAAGTTGCAGCTGCAGCCGACCAGGCCCATCGCACGCAGCAGCCGGTTGCCGAACACCCAGCGCAGGCCCTCGGTCAGTTCGGCGCGCAGACGACGTTCGGCCTTGGGTGCCTCCGGGGCGGGTTCCGGTTTCCTGATGAGGAGCAGCGACAGCACCGACAGTGCGTACGAGAAGGCGTTGGCGGTCATGGCGAAAGGCGCCGAGAACGCGCTGACCAGCGTGCCGGCCAGCCCCGGCCCGGCGATGTCCGCCGACGACAGCGTGGCGTTGAGCTTGGTGTTGGCCTCCAGCAGGTTGCGCCTGTCCTTCACCAGCACCGGAACGTACGACATCCAGCTGACGTCGAAGAGCACCGACGCCACCCCGATACCGAGCGCCAGGGCGTACAGCAGAGGGAGCGTCAGCAGGCCGAAGTGGTAGAGGACGGGTACCAGGCCGATCAGCACCATGCGGGCCAGGTTGGCGCCCAGCATGATGGGCCGCTTGCGCGACCGGTCCACCCATACGCCGAAGAGCAAGGCGAGCCCGAGGAAGGGAACCAGCTGGGCGAACCGCAACAGGCCCAGTTCCTCGGCCCCCACCTCGAAGACCAGTACCGCGGTGAGGGGGAGTGCGAGAAGGGTGATCTGGGTGCCGTAGAGGGAGAGTCCCTCGCCGGTCCAGAACACCATGAAGTCCCTGTTGTGCCAGAGAGACCGAGGGGGTGCCTCCGCCTCGGCCGTGGTGGCCGGTGCGGCGGGCGTGCCGTGCTCCGTCATGCCGGACCTGCCTCTCGTAGGGCTTGGTCGACGATGCCGCTGATGACGCCCAGCCCCTGGCCCTGCCACACGGAGTGGTGGTCGCCGGGTGCGGTGTGCTCGGTGAGCCGGCTCACATGGGGACGCCAGTCCAGCAGCCTCCCCTCCGACTCCGCGGCCTTGATCAGGATGGCGGGCCCTTGGTGGACGGAATCCAGCCGATGCCGCCGCAGGGCCAGCACGCCCGCACGGAAGAGGGCATAGCGCTCCAGCAGGAACTCCACGTCGAATTCCTCGGGTACGGCGCCGTCGCGCTCCGCCGCGGCGAAGATTTCCGCCGGTTCCGCCCCCGGCCGTATGCCTGCCAGAGCCTTGTCGACTTCGGGTGCCCGGTCACGGGTCACGCCGAGGAAGTCGTACAGGAAGTAGCGGGCCAGTTGCTCGTCGGGCGGCACCGACTGCGTCCCGGGCAGCGCCGCGTCGACGATGACGAGCAGCGGCACCTCCTCGCCCGCGGCGACCAGCAGCCGTGCCATCTCGTAGGCGACGACCCCGCCGAGCGACCAGCCGAGCAGTTGGTACGGGCCGTGCGGGCGGGCCGCCCTGAGCGAGTCCGTGTGCAACCGGGCCAGCTCGTCGATCGACTTGGCCGGCTCGGAGACGCCGTCGAAACCAGGTGCCTCGAATCCGAACACCGGGTGCCCGGTGTCGAGTTGGTGCGCCATCGCCGAATAGCAGTAGGGCGAACCCGAGACCGGATGGACGCAGTGGAGCGGGAGCAGGTCGCCTGCCTCCCGAAGGGGGACGAGACTGTCGACGAAGGGTTCCCTCACTGTGCCGACGCTCCGTTCGAAGTGGGTGCGAGCTGTGCGAGCCGCTCGTCGATGACGGAGGCGACGCCGCTGACGCTGCTCCCGCCGTACAGCAGGCGGACGTTCACCCTGATCCCGAAGTGCTTGTTGAGCCGGGTCACCGCACGCATGGCCTGCAAGGAGTTGCCGCCGACCGCGAAGAAGTCGCCGTCCGCGCCGATCCGGGGTACGCCGAGCACGGCCGCGAAGATCTCGGCCACGGTCCGCTCGGTCGCCGTCACCGGTGCGGCCAAGCTCTCCAGGGGTCCGCCGATGTCGTCCGGCGGCGCCGGCAGGGCCCTGCGATCGACCTTGCCGTTGGGAGTCAGCGGCAGCTCGTCCAGGACGAGCAGGGTGCCCGGCACCATGAAACGGGGCAGGGACCGGGCAGCGTGCTCGCCCACCGTCCCCGGCCGCACGGTCCGGCCCGCCTCGGCGACGACATAGGCGACCAGCCGTCGGTCGCCCGCCCCGTCGGGGTGCGCGGTGACGACCGCCTCCCGGACGGTGTCGTGGGCGCGCAGTACGGCTTCTATCTCGCCGAGTTCGATCCGCAGGCCATGCAGTTTGACCTGGAAGTCCGCCCGGCCCAGCAACTCGATGAGACCGTCGGGCCCGTAGCGGGCCACATCGCCGGTCCGATAGAGGCGCTCGCCCGACAGCTCGCCGAACGACCAGTCGAAGAAGCGCTCCGCGGTCTGCTCCGGCCGGCCGAGATAGCCCCGGGCGAGCCCGATTCCCGCCAGGTGGAGTTCGCCGGGAACACCCGGCGGCACCGGCTGGAGAGAGTCGTCGAGGATGTAGGTGCGCTGGTTGGCCATGGGGCGCCCGTACGGGATGCTCGTCCAGCGGTCGTCGGTCTTCGTCACCTCGTAGACGGTGGAGTGGATGGACGACTCGGTGGCCCCGCCGAGGGCGATGAAGCGCAGGGCGGGGGCGATCGCCCGTGCCCGGTCGGGCAGCGACACGGGTATCCAGTCGCCGCCGAGCAGCGCCAGGCGCAGGTCACCGAGCGGCTGCGCACCCGTGCTGTCGAGGTGGTCGACGACCATGTCGAGGAGAGCGGGAGCCGAGTTCCAGACGGTGACCCGGTGGGCGGCGAGCAGTTCGGCCCAGTGCTCCGGGTCCTTGGCCCGCCCCGGCTCCGGCAGGATCACCGTGCCGCCCGCGGCCGTCAGCCCGAGGAACTCGTACACGGACATGTCGAAGCTGGGCGACGACAGCGCGAGGACCCGGTCGTCGGCGCCCACGCCGAAGCGGGAGTTGAGGTCCGCGATGTTGTTCATCACCCCGCGATGGCGCAGGGCGATCGGCTTGGGGGCGCCGGTGGATCCCGAGGTGTGGATGATGTACGCGAGATCGTCGGGGGTGGCGCCGCCCGCGGGATTGTGGTGCGGGCGCTCGGCGAGGAGTTCCTCGACCTGGTCGAGGAGGACCACTGGGGTGTCCGTTCCGGTGTCCGGCAGCGAGAGGCTCGCTGCCGGTCCGGTACGGCTGACCACCACCGCGCAGGAAGTGCCGGTCACCATCGTGGCGAGGCGCTGCTGCGGGTAGTCGGGGTCGAGCGGCACATAGGCGCCGCCCGCTTTGAGCACGCCCAGGACAGCGATCAGCAGGTCGGCGGATCGCTCCAGGCAGATGCCGGCCCGCCGGTCGGGGCCGATGCCCAGATCGCGCAGATGATGGGCAAGACGGTTCGCCGCCTCGTTGACCTCGTGATACGTCCATGTCCGGCTGCCGCCGACCAGGGCGACGGCGTCGGGTGACTCGGCGGCGCGGTTCTCGAACGCGGTGTGCAGGCACACGTCGTGCGGAAGATCCGCCGCGGTGTCGTTCCATTCGACGAGCATCCGGCGCAGTTCGTCCCGCGGGAGCAGGCGCAGCCGCGACACCGGCCGGTCCGGATCGGCGAGCCCGTCGTCCAGCAGAGTGCGGTAGCCGACGAGGAGACGCTGGATGGTGGCCCGGTCGAAGAGCTCGGGGGCGTATCGCAGCTCCGCGGTGGGAATGCCGTCGTCGCCCGGCGGGTGCAGCACCAGCTCGAACTCGTCCGGCTGCGCCGGCTCCGCGACCAGCTCCGGCCCGGCGGCCGTGTCGCGGGCCAGCTCGGCCAGGGTCGCCGTCCCGGTGACGGTCCGGTTCAGGCGGGTCGCGCCCGACCCGGGTGTCCGCACGGCGAAGCCGAATTCAGACTGTCCGCTCCAACGGTGGAGCAGCGCGGTGAAGCCGGCCAGGAGCAACTCCTCCGTGGCGGTTCCCGCCGAGGGGCCGAGCCGCAACTGAGCGGCGCCGGTACGTTCCGGAGTGGCTCCGGGCAGTCGTGGCCGGTCGGCCGGCAGCAGCGCGGGCGGTGCCGGCACGGGGGATGTCCTGGGGGCTGTGTTCCGGCTCAAGACCTCGCTCCTCGGTCGCGGTCGGAGACCTCGGCGGTGCCGACTCCGGCGCCGAAGGGCAGTGGATGGGTGCGGCACAGAGCGGCGACCTCGGCCGCGACCCGGTCGCGCACCACGGGATCGGTGCGGAACTCGGCGTCGCCGAGCACGGTGGTGGCGGTGAGCACCTCGTGCAGCAGACCGGCGCAGACCCGCATCTGGGCGGGACCCATGCCCCGTTGCGACAGCACGTTCGTGCCCAGTCGCAGACCGCTGGCGACGAGAGGGGCTTTGGTGTCCTTGGGGATGCGGTTCCGGTTCGTGAGGATTCCGCAGTCCTCCAGGGCACGTTCGGCGACCACACCGGTGATGCCGCGATCGAGTATGTCCAGTAGCACCATGTGATTGTCGGTGCCCCCGGCCAGGACCCGGTAACCGAGCCCGGCCAGGTCCTCGGCGAGCGCCACCGCGTTGTCGACGACCAGCCGCATGGTCGCCTTGAACGCCGGTTCCGCGACCAGCTTGAGCGCATGCGCCTTGGCGGCGATCGACGCCGGGCTCGGCGTCCCCTGCGACTGGGGGAAGACCGCACGCTGCATCAGCTTTTCGAGCGGGGTACGGCGACTGTCCGGGCCGGGCGTCCGGTGCTCCTGGCCGATGAGGATGAGCCCTCCGCGCGGCCCGCCCAACTGCTTGTACGTACTGGTGGTCGTGATGTGCGCCAGGTCGATGGGGCTGGGGTGTTCGCCCGTGGCCACCAGACCGGCGATGTGCGAGATGTCGGCCACCAGATAGGCCCCGACGGAGTCCGCGATCGCGCGGAACCGGGCGAAGTCCAGTGTCCGGGGATAGGCGCTGGCTCCCGCGATGAGCACCTTGGGGCGATGGGCCAGGGCCAGCTCGGCCACCTGCTCGTAGTCGATGAACCCCTGTTCGTCGAGGCCGTAGTGGACCGCTCGGTAGTGACGCCCGGTCACCGAGGCGGCGGATCCATGGGTGAGATGGCCGCCGGAATCCAGGTCGAGGGCCAGCAGTACACCGCCCGGAGGCACCAGCGCGGCCAGCACGGCTTGGTTGGCCGAGGAGCAGGAATGCGGCTGCACATTGGCATAACGGGCGCCGAAGGCCTGCTTGGCCCGGTCCACGGCCAGTCGTTCCACCGCGTCGAACCGGGCCGCACCGGGGTGGTAGCGGGCCCCCGGATAACCCTCGGCCGTCACGTTCGACAGGGCGGCGCCCCCGGCCGCCAGGACGGCCGGGTTCGCGATGCTGGCGGACGCCACCATGGCCAGGGTGCCAGCCTGCTCGCCCACCTCACGGTCGAGGACCAGGGCGAGTTCGGGATCGGTTCGGCTCAGCAGCGCCGCTCCCTGGTGCAGGAGCAGAGTCTGCGCGGAGCCGGGGTTGGGGTTGGGGTTGGAGTCAGTGTCCACGGCGGACCCGGAGCGGGTGCCGGTCTGTCGGAGGTCGTGGGAGGGGAGTGACACCCGTGAGGTCTCAAGCACGGCTACCCGTCGCCTCCTTGGACGCCGTCAGCGCGTCGATGGCCGTGGCGACCGTGGCGACCGTGGCACCGCCGTACAGAAGACGGACGTTGACCTTGACGGTGAAGTGCTTGTTGAGCCGGCTCACGACGCGCATCGCCTGTAGCGAATTGCCCCCGAGCTCGAAGAAGTTGCCGTCGCCACTGATCTGCGGCAGGGACAGCACAGCACCGAACACCTCGGCCACCTTCTCCTCGGTCGCGGTCACCGGGGCGACGAAGCTCGCCGTCCCGTCGCCCGAACCGGCCACCGGAGCGGGCAGCTTGGCGCGGTCGATCTTGCGCGCCGCCGTCAGCGGGAACTCCGCCAGCTCCACCCAGCCTGTCGGCACCATGTACTCGGGCATCGTGCTGCCCAGGTGCTCACGGAGTTCGGCCACGGTCGGCGAGCTGTCGCCCAGCACGGTGTAGTACGCGACGAGCTGCTTCTCCCCGTAGTCCTCGCGCAGCAGGACCACGGCCAGCCGGACCTTCGGGTGCGTCAGCAGCCCGGACTCGATCTCACCGAGCTCGATCCGCAGCCCGCGCAGCTTCACCTGGTTGTCGAGCCGCCCGATGAAGTCGATCTGTAGATCGCGGTTCCAGCGCACCAGGTCCCCGGTGCGGTAGACCCGACCCGCACCCAGGAACGGGTCGGGGACGAACTTCTCCTCCGTCAGCTCCGGCAGGTTGAGGTAGCCACGGGCCAGGCCCTCGTCGCCGCCGATCAGCAACTCGCCCGGGACGCCCACCGGAACCAGGTTGAACTCCTTGTCCACCACGTAGTGCAGGCGGCTGAACTCGGGCCTGCCGATGGGCGGCGAGGACTGCCATTCCTTGTGCTCGCACAGGTACTCGGTGGTCGCCACCGACGCCTCGGTGGGTCCGTAGAGGTTCACGAACTTGCGACCCGGAAGATTCCACTTGTTGACCAGCTCGGCCGGCAGCGCCTCGGCGCCGCCCATGATGTATTTCAGGTCCGGGTACGGCCCCGCGTCGACCACGGAGAGGATCGCGGGGGACAGGCCGGCGTAGGTCACCCGCTGGTCACGGATCAGGGCGCCGAGCGACTCGGGGGACGAGGCGTCCTCCGGCGCCACGAGGACCAGCGCCGAACCGCTGATCAGTCCGGCGAAGATCTCGCCCTCGGACATGTCGAAGGTCAGCGCGGGCAGTTGCAGGAGCCGGTCCTCGGTGGTCCACTCGCCGAAGGTGCGCCGGTACGCCTCGATGAACATGCGCAGACCGCGCTGCTCGATCATCACGCCCTTGGGACGCCCGGTCGAGCCGGAGGTGTAGAGGACGTAGACCAGGGAGGTCGGCTCCGCCCACTCCTCCAGCGGTTCGTCGTCCGGCTGCGCCTCGATGAGCTCCCAGTCGGCGTCGATCCGGATGCTCTCCCAGCCGCACGAGTCCGGCAGGTCGCCCACCGAGGCCGACCGTGTGATGACCAGCGGGGCCTTGGTGTCCCGCAGCATGTGGTCCAGCCGGGCGTTGGGGTGCGAGGGGTCGATGATCGTGTAGGCGGCGCCTGACACCATGACACCCAGGATCGCCACCAAGGCGTCCAGGTCGCGGTCCATCGCGATGGCTACGACCTCCTCGCGGTGCACTCCCCGGGAGCGGATGTACCGGGCGAGCTTGCCCGCCTGACGCATCAGCTCGCCGTACGTCAGCTCCACGCCACGGCAGACCGCCGCGACCAGCTCCGGGTTCTCCTCGGCGATCCGCGCGATCGTCGCGTGCACCGGCTCCGTCGGGTAGTCGAAGTCGGCGCCGCGCCCCACCTCCAGCAGCTCGCGGCGCTCTTCCCCGGACAGCAGCGGCAGCGCGGAGACCGGGGTGTCCGGGGCGTCCGCCGCGGCGGCGAGCACCGTCCGGAAGTGTCCGATCAGGGCCTCGACGCGCCAGCGGTCGTAGAGGTCGCTCGCGAACTCGACGATCAGACGCAGCCGTTCGGTGCCCTCCACAAAGCTGAAGGAGAGGTCGAACCGCGAGCGGGAGCCGGCCACCGTGATCGACTCGGACGTCAGACCGGCCAGCTCCAGCGTGTCGCTGGTGCTGGACTCGCCCAGCAACTGGCAGGCGATCTGGAACAGCGGGTTGCGTCCCGCGTCCCTGGTCGTCTGCACCCGGTCCACGACATGGTCGAACGGCACATCCTGGTTGTCGTACATGTCGAGGTTCGCGTCGGCGACGCGTTCGAGCAGTTCGGCGAAGGTGACACCGCCGGACAGGTCGCACCGCAGTACGGTCATGTTGATGAACAGGCCGACGACGTCTTCGAGTTCCGGGTCCGTGCGGCCGAGCATGGGCACTCCGAGGGCGATGTCGTCCTGCCCGCTGTAGCGGCTCAGTACGACGTTCAGCGCCGCGGCGACCACCATGTAGAGGGACGCGCCCTGCTCATGGGCCAAGGCGCGGGCCTTCTGTAGCAGTTCGGCCGGGAAGTCGACCACGAAGGTCTCGCCGTTCTGCGTGGGCTCCGTCGGCCGGAGCCGGTCGGCGGGCAGTTCGAGCGCCTCGAGACCGGCCAGCCGCTCCTCCCAGAACTTCAGCTCCTCCTCCCAGACGCCGTCGGCCCGCTGCTTGCGCTGCCGCTTGATGTGGTCGTCGTAGCCGATGGAGAGTTCCGGCAGGGACGGAGCAGTGCCCGTGGCCAGGGCCCCGTAGGCCTGGGAGAGTTCGCGGCTGATCACACCTCCGGACCAGCCGTCGGTGATGATGTGGTGGAAGCTCAGGCTGAGCACGTGCTCCTCGGGGGCCAGCCGGAACAGCTGGAACCGGGAGATCGGCCCCGCGGCCAGATCGAACGGGGTGTCCGCCTCGGCCTGCAGCGCCTCGTGCAGTGCGCCCTCGGCGTCGTCGGCCGCCAGGCCGGAGAGGTCCCGGACCGCCAGTGGCCGGTCCTCCGCCGGTGAGACGACCTGATAGGGGACGCCGTCCTGCGCGTGGAAGGTCACCCGCAGCTGCTCGTGGCGCCTCACCAGCAGGTTGAGCGCACCTTCGAGAGCAAGCGGGTCGAGCGGCCCGCGCAGCCGGTAGGCCACCGGCACGTTGTAGGTGGTCTCACCGGGATTCATCTGGGACAGGAACCACAACTGTTCCTGTCCGAAAGACAGTTGGATGCGCGCATCGGCGGTGTGCAAGCTCATCGTCGCAGGACTCCATTCGGGTGTTCACGGTGGTTTCCCAGGGGCGGGGGAGCCCGGGCTCGGCGCACCGGGGCGGCAGGAAGCCAGCCCCGGAGGGCCGGGGCGGCAGCAGGCAAGGGAAGAGCACGGAAGGCAGGCCGGGACCCGGGGGTTCGGCGGCAGCGCCGGGTCAGCGGGTCTGGACGGAGCCCCCGGAGGTTCGGCGGCAGCGCCGGGGTCAGAAGGCCTGGACGGAGCCGGCCGTGGGAGAGACGGGCCTGAGCACACGCTCCACGCGGCGCAGCCCCTCGGTCACGGCCTCGGGCGAGCGTGCGAAACAGATCCGGAAGCCGTCGGTCGCGCCGAGTGTCTCGCCGGGCATGAGCAGCACACCCAGGTCCAGTGCCCTGCGGCACATCGCCAGCGGCTCCTCCCCGGTGTTCAGCCAGAGCCAGGCGAACGGGGTGTCCTCGGGCTCCACGAGGGTCACGGCGTCCGCGTTGCGCCGGGCGAAGTCCCGGACCAGGGCCAGCCCTTGGAGGGTGAGGTCGTGGTACGCGCGCAGATGGTGCTCCCGGTTGGCCAGGACGTCGAGGGCCAGGGTCTCGCACAGCACCGAGTTGGAAATGGTGGACAGGAACTTGCGCCGGGCGCAGATCTCCACGACGTCCGGCGGACCGTAGAGCCAGCCGACCCGCAGTCCGGGGAAGCCGTACACCTTGGACAGGCTGGACACGGAGATCACCCGATCACTGCCCAGGGCGGGGGATCGCGAGAGGTCGAGCGCGTACTCCTCGTCGAGCAGAAGATGGGCGCCCGTACGCTCCGCCAGTGCCAGCAGGCCGCGCAGGTCCTCCTCCGCGATGCGCCGACCGGTGGGATTGCACGGGGTGTTGGCGACGATCAGCCGCACGTCGGGCCCGGCCACCGCCTCGGCGGCCTCGACGTCGAAGCTGAGGTCGGGGCGGAACCCGACGAGTTCGACACGGCAGCCCAGCTCGGGGGGCACGTCCCAGGACTGCTGCCAGCCGGGCCGGAAGGCGATCACCCTGGATCCGGGTGTCAACAGTGCCGTGTACACGAGGTAGAGCGCCTGCTGGGCACCTTGGGTGATGAGGATCGAGTCGGCCGCCCCGCCGTACAGGCCGGCGACCGCTTCGCGGAGGGCGTCGAGTCCCCGGTCATGTCCGTAGTCCAGCTCCAGTCCGGGCGGCACCTTGAGGGCGTCGAGGCGTCCGGGGACCATGTTGCTGTCGCCCAGGTCGATGTCGAAGCGCCCCACGGCGTCCTCGAACACCCACCTCTGGATCGGATAGTCACGCGACTGCTGCGAGGAAGTGGTCACCGTAGGTTCCCCGCTGACGCCATCCGGTCGAGTCGTGCGCGCAGGGCGGGTGCGAAGGACCCGGCGGCGACCTGCTCGGCGTCGCCGGTCATGGTGACATGGCCGTCGTCCGCGATGGTGATCTCCACGCTGCCTCCGGGCATCCTGACCTCGACGCTGCCGTCGCACAGCCCGAGTTCGCGGGCCGCGGACACCGCGGCACAGGCGCTCGCGCCGGACGCCGTCACGTACCCGGCGCCGCGCTCGAACACCTCCAGCTCCATCACGGCCCGGTTCGCCATGCGCGCGAACTGCACATTGGTGGCTTGCGGGAACCGGATGTGCCGGGCGATCCTCGGGCCGAGCCGCCGGGCCAGCTGCGGTGACGGGTCGTCCACCAGGACCACCGTGTGCGGATTTCCGTTGTACACACAGGTGACGACGAGTTCATCGCCCTCCACGGACAGCGGCACACCCACCGCACGGCCGATGTACGGCGCCCCGGCCTCGTCGAGCAGGGGCAGATCGGCGGCCTCGAAGCTGGGCTGCCCCATACCGACCTCCACGCGCCCCGCGTCGGCGTCGAGGACCCGCACCGGGCAGTCACCTGCGGCCGTGCGGAGGGTGAACTCCCGCCCGTCGGCCCCTGCGTCGCGCTCCTGCTCGGCGAGATGGAGCGCGAACATCCGCAGTCCGTTGCCGCTCCTTCCGCAGTCGGAGCCGTCGGAGTTGTACAGGTCGAGGGCGACCGGCACACCGGCACGGGGCGTCTCCAGCGGCCCGTAGAGGACACCGTCCGCTCCTATGCCACGGTGCCGGTCGCAGACCAGCCGGATCGCTTCAGGGGTCACGGGGAAGTCGGTGTAACGGGGGTCGATCACCAAGTAGTCGTTGCCTGCTGCCTGATATTTGAAGAAGTCGATCACAGCTGATCTCCAAGGGCTGCTGGGCGCGGTGCCGCCCCGAGGCGTCGTGCCTCACCTCGGGGCGGCACCCCGGTTCACTGCTCGGCGAGAGCGGCGGAGTCGTGCTCCTCGCCGTACCACTTCTCGGCCCACCGTGAGAACGCGACGATGACGATGTCCCGGTGCCCGGGGCCGCCGTCGGCGGAGAGCACGTCGGTGACGTCATGGGCCAGCGCCTGGTCGTCCAGCAGGACCGCCTGTCCCGGTTCGAGCGTGCCGCTCCAGAAGGGCGCGTCGGCCCGGGGCTTCCACAGACGGGTGGTGCCGCCCGCGGCGTTCACCTTGTTGAGAATCGCGATCATCACGAACTCGTGCCCGTCGTGGTGCACGCCCTCCGGGGTGAGGGGGCCCGGCTTGCCCCCGTCCGCACGCGTCCTGTTCTGGTGGACGTTGATCTGCCATTCGTCGGACCTGTCGAGGCCGAGTTCACGGATACCGGCCTCGATCAGCGGAGTGAAGTCCACCTTGATCGGCTCGTAGACACGGCGGATGCCGCCACCGACCGAGTTGAACTTCTTGTACGTCGTGTAGTTGCGGTGCGGGAGACGATCGAACGACCACTCGTCGTTGCCCTGAGGGGTGATGCGGTACTGCGAGAACCGCTTGAAGCGGGTGCCGTTGCCCATGTATTCGTCGACCGGGCAGTCGTCGTAGCTGGGCAGGATGTCGGGCGGGACGTCCGACAGTTCGATGATGGTGAAGCCTTCGCTGCCGAGGGGCATGGTCTCTCTCCTCCGGGATGGGTGGCGTCGTGGGACTTCAGACGGCGAGGGTCGGCATGCGCTCGTCCAGGTAGGCGGCAGAGGAGTTGAGCCGCCACAGGATGCCGCGGGCGATGGCACGGCGCATGTACGCGGACTCGGCAGCGGGCAGCACCACGTTGTGGAACCAGCCCTGGGCGTGCTGGGAGTCGATGGTGATGTGCAGCCGGTGATAGGTGATCCCGACCTCCGGCAGGCCCAGGCGCTCCCAGGCGTGCACGACCTGGACGAACCTGTCCGGAGCCATCCACTCGGTCATTCCCAGGAAGCCCACGGCCTCCGCGTACAGGGAGCGGTGGCGGCACAGCATGACCGCGAGATTGCCGTTGAGCAGCGAGGTGCCGGTGAGCGAGCGACCGAGCTCCTCCTCCGAGATCTCGAAGACCTCGAAGATCTTGTTGAAGAGGTGGGTGTGGACCTCGGCGTGATCGCCGTTGCCCATCTCGTCCCAGAAGTTGGCGGCGATCTCCATCTTGGCCGCGCCGGCGGTGCCGACCTGCATCATGGCGAGCAGGTCGTCGAAGCGGCCGTCCACGACCGACTCCTGCATCACGTAGTTCCGCAGGTCGCTCTCGGAGGCCGTGTTGCGGATGAACTCGTGGTAGTAGGGGTGCTTGTACACCCGGTGCTCGCGGGCGGTCTTCTTGAGCCAGGACAGGTATTCCCGCGGCTCGGTGGGCGCGTCCTCCAGCAGCCCCGGCTCGATCAACCGGTCCTGGGCGGCCGCGGTGGCTGTCTCAAGGAGACGGGATATCTCGTACACGACAACGGATCCTTCGGCGTTCTGCTGCTGAGGGATCTTCGTGTACAGCTGGTAGATACGGTCGAGCAGAAACTGCTGGGCGTACAAGGCGCTGCTGTCGCCCGCGGCCGCAGCGGCGTTGATGTCGGCCACCTCGCCCAGGACGCGGGTCCGCTCGCCGCCCGACAGGTCGGAGTCGACCTTCTCCGGTGCGGAATCGAGCAATGCGCGAATCTTGTCCACGGTGGACAGGAACGAATCACCGGATACAGTCAGGCCCTTGGAGCCGCCGACTTCTGCCATGTCTTCCCCCTTGGATTCGCTGAACGAATCAGATTTCCGTCACGAAACTCTCTGCACCGTCATCCGCAACGACGACGGAGGGCGGGCCTCGCACCCAACGGTCTTCGGCGGAGAGTCAGGAATTTCCCTTTCACGGGTCTTGAACTCCCCTTCCCCTGCCTTGTGGCACGCTGCGAACGAAACCCACACCTGCCGTCCCTGTGATGCGGGATGTTGTTCTGCGGGGGCGGAACCGAAAGATTGCGGTCCGGTTCTGCTCCCCTTTTGGTGCAGCCCTTCCCGGTGTCATCGGACGGGCTGAATTTCCACATGGACGGCGGGTGTTGCCATTCTGCAAGGGCGTCGCTGGACGGAGTATGTACGCCGTCTGTACGCCGCCGCCCGTAGCTGTCAAAGGCCTGGTGGCAGCAGGTGGAACCAATAACCTGTGACGGTCCGTTACTTTCTTCGCCCGATAGTGACAGGGAGGTGGATGACGGCAGTCGCTGTCACTCAAGGGGAGTTGCGGCCGACGTGAGTTGTCACCGAGGTGAACAGGGAATGCGGGAGGGGCTGAGGCGGCTGCGCGAGGCCGCCCGACCTTTCGGGGAGATCCGGAACGGCTTGACCGAGGTGGCTCAGTCGCGGCCGGTGCTCTTGTCGAATGAACCGGAATGCGGAGTGGCGCTGGGAGCGGCTCGGTCGATTCCGTTGGGGCGCGGATTCCTGCGTGCTGCCACTTCCATCCAGTTGGTCCAGTTGGTCCAGTCGATCCGCTCGGTCCACTCTGTGCGCTGCATGCGCACGGCTCTGCGTTCATGGCTTCATGAAATCCGATGGGTCGGACATGACGTGTGTGAGGCCGACGGGCTGTGGACAACTCCTGTCGTGGCCATGGTCATGGTTATCCACAGGGCAAAGCGGAATTTTGAGATCCGCGGGATGGTCTCGGCATGACGAATCACAACGAAGCGGCCGGCCTGTCCGGCGACACATCCGGCGACAACAGGTTTGGTATCGGGTCCGGGGAAGGGGCCGATGGCGGGGATGGCGGCACGCCGGACGGGCGCGATCAGCAGAGCGGGCACGTCGGTCGGCTGGGGCGCGCGGGGCAGGAACAGATCGGAGGGCCCCAAGATGATGAACGCGCCGCGTACGTCGGGAGGGATGAGCTGAGGGGCGGGGATGAGCTGAGGGATGGGGATGAGCTGAGGGGCGGGGATGAGCCGCGGGACGGGGACGAGCTGAGGGACGGGGACGAGCCGCAGGGCGGGGACGAGCGAGGCGAGCTCGCAGGGCAGGTGGGGATTGACGCGGCAGCCGGTCGGGTGGGTCATGGCGGGCCCGGACGGTGGGCGGGGCACGGCCCCTTCGGGCACGACTCCGAACGTGGCACTCCCGAGCCGGGCTCGGAACGTGGCGCCCCCCAACCGGACTCCGGACTCGACGCCCCCGAGCGGGACTTGGGACTCGACGCCCCCGAGCCGGGCTCGGGACCTGACACCCCCAGGAAGGGCCCGGGACGCGCCGCGCCCGGCGGCCCGTCCGGCGAGCACCAGGTGACCTTGCGGACACCGGCGGAACTGGCCGACGCCCTGCCCTATTTGCTCGGGTACCGGCCCGAGGACAGCATCGTGCTGGTCGCCCTGCACGACGGCGAACGGCGCGGTCGCTTCGGCGGACGAGCGCGGCTCGGTATCCCCGCCAACGCGGACGACTGGCCGTCCGTGGCCGAGCAGCTGGCCCAGGGTTTGGTGAAGGGAAGCGCGCGGAGGGGCGCCCCGCCGGAGAGCATGGTCGCCTACCTCTGCCAGGAACCGGCGCGCGGCGAATCGGGGCGGGAGGTCATGGAACGGCTGCGTACGCTGGCGCAGTTGCTGCGTACGGCCTGCGGTCGCCTCGACGTTCCGGTGATCGAGGCCCTCTGTATCTCCGACGGTCGTTTCTGGTCGTACTGCTGCCCGGGCCAGGGGTGCTGTGCGCCTGAGGGCCAGTCAATGGGCATGCCCGGTACCTCGGTTCTCGCTGCCGCCGCGACCTATGCGGGACTCCAGGTACGGGGCAGCCTGTGGGAACTGACGGCCAGGCTCATTCCGTGGGAGACCGAGGTCGCGGAGCAGGAGGTCGCGCTCGACAGGGCGAGCACGGCCCTCGTTCCCAGGATTCTGGATGGCGAGAACCGCGCCGCTGTTGCCCAGGAGACCCTCGGACTCGCCCAACAGGTCATGTTCCGGCTCGCCGACGCTCCGCCGGTGTCCGGCACGCGTCCGGCGGACCTGCGCGACGACGGCCTGCTGGAGCATGAGGAGGCCGCCACCCTGATCCTCGGCCTTCAGGACCGCACGACCCGGGATCGCGCCGCGGAGTGGATGGAGGGCGACGAGGCCGTTCCAGCGCTGCGGCTGTGGCGAGCGTTGGCGCGCCGCTGCGTCGGCTCCTACCGCGAGCATGCCGCGGCGCCCCTCACGCTCGCCGGATGGGTCGCCTGGTCGACCGGTGACGAGCTTGAGGCCCGGGAGGCCTTGGCCATGGCTCTCGGCGTCGATCCCGACTATCTCTTCGCCCGCCTCCTGCACCAGGCCTGCAACGAGGGCCTGGACCCGGAATCGGTGCGCCGTTGTCTGCGCGCGGAGCACACCGGCCGTGTCGCAGGGGAAACGGAGCAGCCGAGGGAACTCGCGGCATCGAGCCCAGCACCGGTTCACCTGCCCGGCTCCATGGCTCGGTCGCAGTCACCCGAGGCGATGGCGTCCTCGGGCGGCTTTGAATCGGGCGGCTCCGATTCTGTTGGCTCCCATTCGGTTGGCTCCCATTCGGTCGGCTCCGGTTCGGCCGGAGTCGTGGCCCAGCCGCCCGGGACCGCCAGTCGGCGTCGCCGCCGGGCACGCCCGACAGGGAGCGGTGAAACACGTCCGAGCCGGCGGACCCCGGGCGCGGGAAGTGGCCGACGGCGTCGGCCCATCGACGGTGTCTCGTCGGCTGGGGACGGACCAGGCCGTGCCGCCGAGGGCGCGAGCGGACACTCGCGGGCTCGCCGTGACTGCGGACGGCATGGCGCGGAGGAGGACACGTGAGCGCGGGCTCCTCTCGAACCGACGGCGCATGGCACCTCCACCACGCATACGCCAATGGACGCCCAGACGCAGGCGCCAAGCCGGTGAACTGGGTGAACGGGGCGAACCGCATCCACCGCGCCATCCCTCGTGGCCGTTCCAGCCGTACCGAGCACGCCCGCAGCGCGCCCGCGTCCCGGGTCGCGCCCTACCCGGCTCCCCACCGCCATTCGGTCGGCTTCCCCGGCCGAGGGCGTGACCCCGAGCGGGGCCGTCCCGTTCACCTGAGTGGCGGAACCGTGGCCGGGCCGCGCCGCCGCAGTGCCCCCGCCCTTTCGGAGCCCCCCACCAGGCGCCGAGCGCGCCCAAGCCGCGCCGAGCGCGGAGGAAACCGCCCCATGTCTCTGCCCACTCCGCCCTCGTCTCCCGACGGCGATCGCCCGCCCCTTCGCAAGACCGGGCGGCCCCTCACGAGTCGAGGCGGCCCCCCGAACCCGCGCGCGGCTGGGGACAGCGCCCGGCCCTTCTTCGCGGGAGCGGGCGGCCCCGCGGCTTCCCGGATGTCGGTGCCCTTGCCGCCCCGGACAGTGGACCTGCCACCTGTCCACACGGCCCTGATCTGCGTCGCCCTGCCAGGACTGGCGATCTCCACGGATCAGGGGCAGTTGACCGGGCGAGGCCTGGAGGGCTTCTATCGCGCGGGACGGCGGCTGCTCTCCCGTTGCCAGGTCCGGGTCGCCGGACGCGAACCGCTGGCAGTTCAGGCCCGAATGCTCACGGCCGACCGCGCCCGATTCGTGGGGACGCTGCGCTCGTCCGCCGACGGAGGCCCGGATCCGGATGTCGTCGTCGAGCGGACACGGCACGCGGACGGCACAGAGCGGATCACTCTGCGGAGCGCGGCCTCTCGTACGCTGCGGCTGCCTGTCGAAGTCGCGCTAGGCACCGACCTCGCGGAACTGAGCTCGGTCGCCGCGGGCAGGGCCGGGCCCGAACTGCCCGCGAGCGTCCACGACTCCGGCCTACGCTGGTCCTGTGCCACGGGGCACTCCGCCGTCACCGCCGACCCTCCACCCGTCGACGCGCTGGCCTCCGCCGGACTGCTGCGCTGGGAGTTCGAACTGCCTCCCGGCGGCACCCGGAGCGTGGAGCTGCGCGTACGACCGGATGGTGCGGGCGCCAACAGAACGGTGGGGAGTGGCGGCGCGGCGAGCCCGATCGCACAGGCCCGGGCAGCGGGCGACGACCCAAGGGCCCAGGCGCTCCTGCACACCTGCGTCGAGGATCTCCGGGCTCTGTTGTTGCGCGACCCCGGGCACCCGTCCGACACGCACCTCGCGGCCGGGGCTCCCTGGCGGTGCGGCCTGGCCCCGGCCGAAGCACTGGTCGCCGCACGGATGACGTTGCCGCTCGGAACCCGGCTCGCCCTGGGCACTCTGCGGACTCTCGCACGTACCCAACTCGTGGGCCCGCGGTCCGGACTGATTCCCGGACCACGCAGGGACGCGGGCCCGCACCTGCCGCCGGGTTGCACGGCCACCGAGGCGACCCTGCTGTTCCCCGTACTCCTTGCGGAGGCACGGCGCTGGGGGCTCGCGGCAGGGGAAGCCGAGGAGCTTCTGCCCGCGGCCGAGCGGTGCCTCGACTGGCTGCGGACGGCTGTCGGCGACGGCATCTACTTGCCCGACTCCTTCTCCCAAGGACCGCTGCGCTCCGAGACCCAGGCGCACGCCCATCGGGCCGCACTGGTGGGCGCCGACCTGCTCGACGCGCATGGCCGGCCCGGTGGTGCGGGACTGCGGCAGTGGGCCCAGGCACTGCGGACCGCGTTCCGCGAGGACTTCTGGGTCGAGGACCGGGGAGGCGGCAGACCGGCGGCCGCCCGCGCCCCGGACGGTCGCCTCGTGCCGCACCTTGCCGCGGGTGCCGCCCATCTCCTTGACACCGGTCTGCTCGGCTCCGGCGCGACGGCCCCCGGATTGCTCGACAAGGTGCAGACCGAGCAGCTCGCCCGGCTGCTCGGAGGCCCCGTCATGGACTCTGGGTGGGGGCTGCGCAGCCTCGGGGTGAAGGAGGCGGCGTACAACCCGTTCGGCCATCGGGCCGGCGCCGTACGCGTTCAGGAGAGCGCCGTCGCCGTCGCGGGGCTGGCTGCCGCTGGCTACGAGAAGGAGGCGAGCTCCCTGTTGCAGGGCGTGCTGGCGGCCGCCGAGGCCTTCGATCACCGGCTGCCCGAGATGTACGCGGGGGAGCAGCGCGCGCAGGGCAGTGCCCCGCTGCCTCATCCCGCGGCGTGCCGACCCGCGGCCACGGCCGCGGCCGCAGGTGTGCTGCTCCTCACCTCGCTCGTGGGGATCCGCCCCGACGCCCCGGCCGGGACGGTGACCCTGCGCCCGGTCCGCAGCGCTCCGCTGGGCGAGATCGGGCTCACGGGACTGCGCATCGCGGGCGCTCCCTTCTCCGTACGCGTCAGCCGGCTCGGCCTGGCCATGGTCGAGGAAGCGGCCGAGGGGCTGCAGTTGGGGGTGTGACCTTGTGCGACAAGCCTGCGGACGGTGATCGGCCACGGCTGGGGAGACCTGCACCTGAGGGAAGTGGATCAGCCGTGGAAGCGGCCGACGAAGGGCGTGTTTATCGTCAGGCAGACGACTATGATCGCGGCATGCCCTACGACCCATCGGCCTTTCCGCCCTTCGCTGTGACCGTGGACCTGGTGGTGCTGACCGTGCGCCGCCACGCTCTGTGCGCGCTGGCGGTACGGAGGGGCGAGCAGCCGTTCCAGGGGCGGTGGGCACTCCCCGGCGGCTTCGTGCGGACGGACGAGGATCTGGCGCAGGCGGCGGCGCGCGAGCTGGCCGAGGAGACCGGGCTGCGCGCCCACGACCCCTCCGCCCCCGCGCAGGACAACGGCGCACACCTGGAGCAGCTGGGGACGTACGGCGACCCCAAGCGCGATCCGCGGATGCGGGTGGTCAGCGTCGCCCATCTCGCCCTGGCCCCTGATCTGCCCGCGCCCCGAGCCGGCGGCGACGCCAACAGTGCGCGCTGGGCGCCCGTCGAGGAGTTGCTGCAACAGGGTGGTTATGGCCGTGACGGAGAGCAGGCGGCGCCTCTCGCCTTCGATCACGCGCAGATCCTCTCGGACGGTGTGGAGCGCGCCCGGTCCAAGATCGAGTACTCGTCGCTGGCGACCGCCTTCTGTCCGACCGAGTTCACCGTCGGCGAGCTGCGCCGGGTGTACGAGGCCGTGTGGGGTGTGGCGCTCGACCCGCGCAACTTCCACCGCAAGGTGACGGGCACACCGGGCTTCCTGGTGCCCACGGGCGGTACGACCACACGCCAGGGTGGTCGCCCGGCCCAGCTTTTCCGCGCGGGCGGCGCCACGCTGCTCAATCCGCCCATGCTGCGCCCCGAGGTCTGACCAAGGGGGGAACACAGGTCCGGGCGCGCGAGCCGGAGTGGGGCCGCGGGCAACTTGAGCCTTGTCCGAGGCGAGGCCCAAGTTGCCCGAAAAACCGGACATATAGCGCTATCTTGCCTTGGGTGATCCAGGCCATCGGACTGACCAGCAACCGCCGCAAGGAGCTTCCGCCCGCCCTCGACGACGTGACCTTCGAGGCGCGCGGGGGCCGCGTCACAGCGATCGTCGGAGCCCCGGGCGCGGGCAAGACGACGGTGCTGAAGCTCATGCTCGAACTCCAACAAGGCCGCGGAATCACCTACTTCAGAGGCCGCCCACTGCACCGGATCGCTCATCCCTCGCGCGAAGTCGGGGTACTCCTGGGCGAGGTGCCCGGCCATCCGGCGCGTACCGTCCGCGGACAGCTCCGCATGCTGTGCGCCGCCGCCGGCGTGCCGGTGCGGCGCGCCGACGAAGTCCTCGAAGTGGTCGGGCTCGTCAGTCTGCGTGACGAGCGCCTGGGCACGCTGTCGCGTGGCATGGACCGCCGCCTCGGTCTGGCGTGCGCACTGTTGTCCGACCCGCACACCCTCCTCCTGGACGATCCGGCCGACGGGCTCTCCGCCCGCGAAGGCCGTTGGCTGCACGGGATTCTGCGCGCGCACGCGGCCCAGGGCGGCACGGTGCTGTTCACCACGGACGACCTCAAGGAGGCCGCGCACACCGCCGACCGGGTCGTCACGCTGGACGCGGGCCGCCTTGTCGCCGACCAGGAGGTCGCGGACTTCGCCCGCACTCGGCTGCGCCCCCGAGTGGCCGTCCGCAGCCCCTACGCCGCCCGGCTCGGTGCCCTGCTGACAAAGGAGGCCCGTACCGCGCGGCGTTCCGTCGAGATCGTGCGCGAGGACGGCAACCGGCTCTCCGTGTACGGCAGCACGTGTGCCGACGTAGGCGAGACCGCCTTCCGGCACGGCATCCTCGTACACCAACTCGCGGACGAGATCGGCGACATGGGGCCTACTGCCGCGCCACCGGCAGAGGGCGGCGCACAGGAGAGCGCCGAGCCACACGTGGCCGAGGGGCCGGCCGTGGACGCGCACTCACCTCTCCCGCCGCCCATCGCCGTACGGCAGGCGCCGAGCCCGCTGCGCCCTCTGCGCTACGAACTGCGCCGCGCCGCCGGCGTCGGCACGGGTTACCTCACCGCCGTGGCCGTTCTTGCCGTCTCGGCCCTCCTGTCCGTACTGCTTGCCAGAATCGGTCACACGCCCCAGCCGCGCCTGCTGGCCGCGTGGCCACAGGAGCTCCCGCTGCCGCCCGCCGCGCTCGGTGCGGGGCTGCTCGGCGCGATCGCCTTCGGCGACGAGTTCCGCCATCCCGCCCTGGCCGCGGACCGCGGCACCGTCCCCCGCCGCCTGGGACTGCTCACCGCGAAACTCCTCGTCGCCTCGGTCACCGCCCTGACGCTGGCCGTCCTCACCGTGGGATGCGACTTCGAAGTGCTCTATCTCGTCTACGGACGGGAACTCACCGGAGTTCCCGCCGACTGGCTCTCCCTGGGAGCGAGTTGGATCGGGCTGGTGATGGGCTGTGCCTGGGCGGGTGTGCTGGCCGCGGGCATCTTCCGGTCCACGACCGCCGGGCTCGCCGCGGTACTCGCCGTGCCGATCCTCGTCGTACCGCTCGTACAAAAAGCCCTGGAGGGGCCGTCTGTGCGGACCGCGGCCGGGTTCTCCGGGAGGATGCGCGAGCTGGTGCTGATGCAGTGGCCGTTCGGTGGAGAGCGGTATCTGGCGGCCGGGGTGCGGACGCTGGCTCAACCTGTCGGCGGCGCGCTGATGTTGTCGCTGACCGCTCTGCTCTGCGCATATCTGCTCACGACCCTGCGAAGCAGGGTCCGATGACGACCGCCCGCGCCCTTCCGGTTCCGTGGTGCGCACAACTCCCCGGAGAACGCCCATTTCTTTCCGATAAGGCGTCAATTGCGACGGGGTGAGCGATCACCCTTTCGTGTGCTTTTCACCAAAGACCTCAAGGGAGTTGGAGACAGCGCCGACAAAGGATCCGTGAGTACCCTTGCGCAGACCATGATGACCGCCGCCCGCTCCGCAGACTCCGGCCTGGCCGGCCCGGGCGAACTCAACCGTTACCCCTATGCCGAGGCCCCTGGTGCCGGCCGCGTGGGCCCCCCCGCGTGGGAGGGCGCGGACCCCGAGCTGGGCCGCGTGGGCCGACGCGGCACGGGCAACCGCGGACGCGGGCTGCACGGTCAACTCGTCCAGCAGCTCGGCCAGATGATCGTCTCCGGCGACCTCGGCGCGGACCGCCCGCTCGTTCCCGAGGAGATCGGCCAGCGGTTCGAGGTCTCCCGTACCGTCGTTCGTGAATCGCTCCGTGTCCTGGAGGCGAAGGGGCTGGTCAGCGCCCGCCCCAACGTCGGCACGCGGGTGCGCCCCGTCAGTGACTGGAACCTCCTCGACCCGGACATCATCGAGTGGCGTGCCTTCGGGCCGCAGCGTGACGATCAGCGGCGTGAGCTCAGCGAGCTGCGCTGGACGATCGAGCCGCTCGCCGCGCGGCTCGCCGCCGGGCACGGTCGCGAGGATGTCCAGCAGCGGCTCGGCGACATGGTCGAGATCATGGGCCACGCCATGGCACAGGGTGATTCGCTCACCTTCTCGCGCGCCGACGCGGAGTTCCACGCGCTGCTCATCCAGCTCGCCGGGAACCGGATGCTGGAGCACCTCTCCGGGATCGTGTCGGCCGCGCTCCAGGTCTCCGGAAACCCCGTCACCGGCTGCGACCGGCCGAACGACGCCTCGCTGGGACACCACGCCCGGATCGTCGATGCCCTTGCCGCGGCCGACGGTGCGGCGGCCGAAGCTGCCATGCGCCAACTGCTCACCGTGCATCCCGAGGTGGAGCGCGTGGTGCCCGCGCCGCGAGAGCACTGACCGCGCACCCATGGCGACGCGGTCGGGGGCGTGTGCCCTCTCGTGGCATCGCCTGGCCGGCGAACCGTCTCCCGCGGGACCCCGTCGGATCCTCCTTGGACCTGGCGGGGTCCGGCGGTGTGATGGGGCGGTGCGCTCATCGGCTGACCTCATCTGACCGTATCTGGCCGCTTTTGAGCGCTTACGGGGTGTGACTCGGGCCACGCAGATTGGGCGTAACGCTCTTCGAGGCAGCGCGATGACCTAAGAGGTGGCAGCCGAGGAGGGAATACAGACGCCGTTTGTGGCGCTGTGCATCTTCCCGGCCCCCGCCCGCGCCGTCGGCCCATCCCCAAGTCGGCGGTCGTCGGCTCCTGTCCCCACCGGACGGGGCCGGAAGCCGTTTTCCAACGTTCCGAGAGGTTGTTCGTGTCGGCCAGCACATCCCGTACGCTCCCGCCGGAGATCGCCGAGTCCGTCTCTGTCATGGCGCTCATCGAGCGGGGAAAGGCTGAGGGGCAGATCGCCGGCGATGACGTGCGTCGAGCCTTCGAAGCTGACCAGATTCCGGCCACTCAGTGGAAGAACGTACTGCGCAGCCTCAACCAGATCCTCGAGGAAGAGGGTGTGACGCTGATGGTCAGTGCCGCGGAGCCAAAGCGCCCCCGAAAGAGCGTCGCAGCGAAGAGTCCTGCCAAGCGAACCGCCACCAAGACGGTCGCGGCGAAGACCGTGACCACCAAGAAGGCCACCGCCACCGCTGCCCCGGCAGTGCCCGCCGCCGACGAGTCGGCCGATGACGCGACGGCGCAGAAGGCCGTTGCCAAGAAGACGGTCGCCAAGAAGGCCGTCGCGAAGAAGACGGTCGCCAAGAAGGCTGTCGCGAAGAAGACCACCGCCAAGAAGGACGACGCGGAGCTGGTCGACGACGAGGCGGCCGAGGAGACCCCGGGTGCCAAGTCCGGCGACGAGGAAGAGGAGGGGGCCGAGAACAAGGGCTTCGTCCTCTCCGACGACGACGAGGACGACGCGCCCGCCCAGCAGGTCGCCGTGGCCGGCGCCACCGCCGACCCGGTCAAGGACTACCTCAAGCAGATCGGCAAGGTCCCTCTCCTCAACGCCGAGCAGGAGGTCGAGCTCGCCAAGCGCATCGAGGCCGGTCTGTTCGCCGAGGACAAGCTGGCCAACGCCGACAAGCTCGCCCCCAAGCTCAAGCGCGAGCTGGAGATCATCGCCGAGGACGGCCGCCGCGCCAAGAACCACCTCCTGGAGGCCAACCTCCGTCTGGTGGTCTCCCTGGCCAAGCGCTACACCGGCCGCGGCATGCTCTTCCTGGACCTCATCCAGGAGGGCAACCTCGGTCTGATCCGCGCGGTGGAGAAGTTCGACTACACCAAGGGCTACAAGTTCTCCACGTACGCCACCTGGTGGATCCGTCAGGCGATCACCCGCGCCATGGCCGACCAGGCCCGCACCATCCGTATCCCGGTGCACATGGTCGAGGTCATCAACAAGCTCGCGCGCGTGCAGCGCCAGATGCTCCAGGACCTGGGCCGCGAGCCCACCCCGGAGGAGCTGGCCAAGGAACTCGACATGACCCCGGAGAAGGTCATCGAGGTCCAGAAGTACGGCCGCGAGCCCATCTCGCTGCACACGCCGCTGGGCGAGGACGGCGACAGCGAGTTCGGTGACCTCATCGAGGACTCCGAGGCCGTCGTCCCGGCCGACGCGGTCAGCTTCACGCTTCTCCAGGAGCAGCTGCACTCCGTTCTCGACACCCTGTCCGAGCGTGAGGCGGGTGTCGTCTCGATGCGCTTCGGTCTCACCGACGGTCAGCCGAAGACCCTCGACGAGATCGGCAAGGTGTACGGCGTGACGCGCGAGCGGATCCGCCAGATCGAGTCCAAGACGATGTCGAAGCTGCGTCACCCCTCGCGTTCGCAGGTGCTGCGCGACTACCTCGACTAGGTCTCGGCAGTTCGTCACGCAGGGCCCGGCTCCCACGGGGGAGCCGGGCCCTTTCGTGTGCGCGCGGAGTGCGAGCCCCCGCGCACTGGATCACTCTGGGTTTTCGATGACCATCCCAGAGTGAGGAGCGCGCATGCGCCGTCCCTTTGCCTCGGCACTGGCCCTTGCGGCCGCCGCGGTCGCGATACCACTGGCGTCCCCCGCCCCGGCGGCGGCCGACAGCATCATCATCGGCGGCTTTCCCGTCGAGATCTCCGAGGCTCCCTGGACAGTGGCGCTGTCCAGCCGTGACCGGTTCGGGGGTACGCGCGCGGGCCAGTTCTGCGGCGGTGTCGTGATCGGCCCGTCCACCGTCCTGACCGCGGCCCACTGCCTGGGCGCGGACGCGCTGGGCGCGCCGCCGCGGCAGGTTCGCGACCTGAAGGTCATCGCCGGCCGGGGAGACCTGCTGTCGAGCAGCGGTAAGGAGATCCCGGTGAGCAGCACGTGGGTCAATCCCGACTACGACAGCGATACGAACGCCGGGGACTTCGGCGTGCTCACCCTCGCGGCCCCGCTCCCGGAGAGCGCGGTCATCGGTATGGCGCCCTCCGGAGACGCCGCGTACAAGCCCGGTACGGCCGCCACGGTCTACGGCTGGGGCGATACGACGGGAGGCGGCGACTATGCGCGCAGTCTGCGGGCCGCGCGTGTGAGCGTGCTCCCCGATACCGCCTGCGAGGAGGCTTATCCGGGCAGCGCGGTCGGCACCTACCGGGCGACGTCCATGCTGTGCGCCGGAGAGCTCGCAGGAGGGCGGGACGCCTGTCAGGGGGACAGCGGCGGACCGTTGGTCGCTCAGGGGCGGCTCATCGGTCTGGTGTCGTGGGGGAGCGGCTGTGGGCGCGCTGGGAGCCCTGGCGTCTACACGCGGGTCTCGGATGTCGTCCGGACGCTCGACGGGCCCCGGTGAGCCCCTGGATGGCCGCTGGGCGGGTTCCGCTGAGTCTCCGGACGGGCACCTCGGCGGGTTCCGCTGAGATCCGGGCCGGTGTGGGGCGGTCGTGCTGAGACCCGGGCGGGTGTTGGCCGGTCGCGCTGAGACCTGGACGGGTACTGGGCGGTCGCGCTGGGAGACCCGGACGGTTGCTCGGCGGTCGTACTGACGGGTGCTGGCCGGTCGTACTGAATCCCTGACGGGTGCCGGCCGGGTCGTACTGAACCCCGGGCGGGTGTTGGCCGGCCGCGCTAGACCTGGACGGGTACTGGCCGGTCGCGCTGAGCGTTACCTGCCAAGCGGTACGAATGCGGGCGGCCACTCCCTGTGTCCAGGGAGTGGCCGCCCGCATACCGGCCTGATGCCGGCACCCGCTCGTCGTTGATGCGAAGTGTCAGCGTTCTTCGTCGTTGACGCTTTCCGGAACGGACGTCAGTCGCTCCGTCTCGTCCTGTATCTCAGCGGCGATCTTCTTGAGTTCCGGCTCGAACTTGCGACCGTGGTGGGCGCAGAAGAGCAGTTCTCCGCCGCTCAGGAGGACGACGCGCAGATATGCCTGGGCGCCGCAGCGGTCGCAGCGGTCAGCGGCCGTCAGCGGGCTCGCGGGGGTCAGAACAGTAGTCACGTCGCCTCTTCTCTAGCTCGACGAGCTGTCGTACCAGGGTCAACATCCAACCAGGCCGAAAACGTTCCCGCTCGGGGCCCTTCCTCGAAAGTTTCTCTCCAGGGCGGCTGTCTGCTGCCAGGTGGCGGCGAATGGGCCGTATTACGTGTCTTCGTGTCTTACGGGTTCGCGCTGTCTGTCAGGGTCGGTCCTCCCGGCTGGCTTGCCGGTTGTTCTTGAGGACGTGCCCGGAGCCTAAATGGTTCATGCCCCGAAGGGAACGTGATATGTACTTCACTCCATCGAGGGATCGAACACCCATGCGACCCTGGACTAGGGTGTTTTCATGCGAGGGTGGCGTTACAACGGCTCTACCAGGCCTCGGTACCCTCTGAGCGGCGACCGAAGCCCGGCCTTACCCAAAAGGGCCCCATCTGAAATTCAGCGAGGAGCGAACCGCGTGACCGCCGAAACGTCCGTGCCGTCCACAGCGTTGCTGACCGGAGCAGACCGGGACGGTTCCAACTACACCGCGCGGCACCTGCTCGTCCTCGAGGGGCTCGAGGCCGTACGCAAGCGCCCGGGCATGTACATCGGGTCGACCGACAGCCGCGGTCTGATGCACTGCCTCTGGGAGATCATCGACAACTCCGTGGACGAGGCCCTGGGCGGCTACTGCGACCACATCGAGGTGATCCTGCACGACGACGCCTCGGTGGAGGTGCGGGACAACGGCCGTGGCATCCCGGTGGACGTGGAGCCCAAGACCGGCCTTTCCGGTGTCGAGGTCGTGATGACCAAGCTGCACGCCGGCGGAAAGTTCGGAGGCGGCTCGTACGCGGCCTCCGGCGGTCTGCACGGCGTCGGCGCCTCCGTGGTGAACGCGCTCTCCGCCCGCCTGGACATCGAGGTGGACCGCAGCGGCCACACCCACGCGGTGAGCTTCCGGCGCGGCACCCCGGGAGAATTCAAGACCGGCGGCGCCGACGGTGCCTTCGAGGCGGCGAGCGGGCTGCGCAAGCTCAAGCGGATCCCCAAGACCCGCACCGGCACGCGCGTGCGCTATTGGGCCGACCGTCAGATCTTCCTCAAGGACGCCAAGCTCTCCTTGGAGGGCCTGCATCAGCGGGCCCGTCAGACCGCCTTCCTGGTGCCGGGCCTGACCATCGTCGTGCGCGACGAGTACGGGCTCGGCGAGGGAGGCAGCAAGGGCGAGGAGTCCTTCCGCTTTGATGGCGGCATCAGCGAGTTCTGCGAGTACCTGGCCACCGACAAGCCTGTCTGCGACGTCCTCCGCTTCTCCGGACAGGGCATCTTCAAGGAGACCGTCCCGGTCCTTGACGACCACGGGCAGATGACGCCGACCGAGGTCACCCGAGAGCTGGGTGTCGATGTCGCGATGCGCTGGGGCACCGGGTACGACACGACTCTGCGGTCGTTCGTGAACATCATCGCCACTCCCAAGGGCGGCACCCACGTCGCAGGCTTCGAACAGGCCGTCTCCAAGACGATGAACGAGGTGCTGCGGGCCAAGAAGCTGCTGCGCGTCGCCGAGGACGACATCGTCAAGGACGACGCACTGGAGGGCCTGACCGTCGTCGTCACCGTGCGCCTCGCCGAGCCGCAGTTCGAGGGCCAGACCAAGGAGATCCTCGGCACCTCGGCGGCCCGCCGCATCGTGACGAACGTGGTGTCCAAGGAGCTCAAGGAGTTCCTGACCTCCACGAAGCGGGACGCTGCCGCGCAGGCCCGGGTCGTCATGGAGAAGGCCGTCTCAGCCGCCCGTACGAGGATCGCGGCCCGTCAGCACAAGGACGCGCAGCGCCGGAAGACGGCCCTGGAGTCCTCCTCGCTACCCGCCAAGCTCGCCGACTGCCGCAGCGACGACGTGGGGCGCAGCGAGCTGTTCATCGTCGAGGGCGACTCCGCGCTCGGTACGGCCAAGCTTGCCCGGAACTCCGAGTTCCAGGCGCTGCTGCCGATTCGCGGCAAGATCCTCAACGTTCAGAAGTCGTCCGTGACGGACATGCTGAAGAACGTCGAGTGCGGGGCGATCATCCAGGTCATAGGAGCCGGGTCCGGCCGGACCTTCGACATCGACGCGGCGCGCTACGGGAAGATCATTCTTCTTGTCGACGCCGATGTCGACGGTGCGCACATCCGCTGTCTGCTGCTGACGCTGTTCCAGCGCTACATGCGGCCGATGGTCGAGGCGGGGCGGGTGTTCGCGGCAGTGCCGCCGCTGCACCGGATCGAGCTCAGCCAGCCCAAGAAGGGGCAGGACAAGTACATCTACACGTACTCGGACCGTGAGCTCCGGGAGACGATGCTCGAGCTCCAGCGCAAGAACGTGCGGTACAAGGACTCGATCCAGCGGTACAAGGGTCTCGGTGAGATGGATGCCGACCAGCTGGCCGAGACCACGATGGATCCGCGCCATCGGACACTGCGGCGGATCAACATCTCCGACCTGGAGTCGTCCGAGCAGGTGTTTGATCTGCTGATGGGGAATGACGTGGCTCCGCGTAAGGAGTTCATTTCCAACTCGGCGGCCACGTTGGATCGGTCTCGTATCGACGCGTAGGCGCGGCTGCTGGGCTGCGGGTGCGGGTGTGGGTGTGGGTGTGGGTGCGTGCGGTGTACCGGTGTGCGCTGTCCGGTGCCGGTGCGTGTGCCGTCTGGTGGGTGGGTCGGGGGCGTGCCGGTACGTCCCGCCCGTCGCCGCCGGATCAGACGTCGGGCAGGGTGCGGGGGTCTGGTGACGCGGGCGTACGCGACGGGCATCTGGACGTACCGGCACGCCCCCTTCCGCCGTTCTTCGGCTGCGGGCCGCACCATCCACAGTCTGTGCGGTGGTTGGTTGCTTGGGGGTGGGGTGGGCTGGGGGGTGCCGCCGTTCCGATCCCCCGGCAGCTCGATGGTGCTCTCTGCCCTTCGGCTCGGGCGGTCTTCAGCCCGTCCGGTGCTTTCGGGTGGAGGTGCCGTCCCGATTTCCGCCACCTGATTTCCCGCTCACCGCCGCCCCCGCTCACCGCAGCCCTCACCCACCCGTGGGGTTCCTCTTTTCAGCACCGGCCCGGGGGAGATCTTTCCGCCCGTCCGGCGTTTGAGGACGAGGCCGTTCCGGCCGATGGCGGGAGTCTGGGGGCGGTAGCACCCGGGAACGGGACGGGTAGGGGCGGAGGGGGGCGAGAAACGTTTCCTGGCCCAGTGGCGCATAGGTGCAAGGGGCCGGATGGCAGCCGTGTGGTGTGGGGCTCCACCCGTGGGTGGAGGCCTGGTCCGGGCAGAGATCCACCCGTGATCCACCCGGGCTCCGATCTGCTGACCAGCAATTTTCCGTAGCGTCGAAGGCGTCGACAGCTCCCGCTGTCGGCATCCGCTCTTCCTCGTCCACGGAGGCCGTGATGTCTGAGCTGATCAACGCCTTGGCGATCTTCGCCGTTGTCGTTCTGGTGATCGTGCGCCAGTTCCGCGCGCAAAGGATCAGTGCGGACCGGCGCTGGTGGATTCTGCCCGCCGTTCTGGGTTTCATAGCTCTGCGAGAGCCGGGGCTGATCGACTCGCACCATCAGGCCGAGGCGATTCTCCTGCTTGGGGCGGAGTTGCTCATCGGCCTGGCCACCGGGGCCGGCTGGGCGTGGACCACCCGGATATGGGCGGCACCGGACGGCTCGGTGTGGGGCAAGGGCACCAAGGCGAGCGTGGTCGTATGGATTGTCGGCATAGGTCTGCGCGTGGGTCTGTTCGGCATCGGGGCCCTGCTCGGCGTGGACCAGGACGCCACTGCCATGGTGCTGCTGGCTCTCGCCGCCACGCTGCTGATCCGCTCCGGAACTCTCGCCTGGAGGTCGCGATCCCTGCACCCGGCGAGCCCGCGGGGCGCGGCGTACGGTGACGGCGTGCCCCAGGCCTCGTGGAAGGAGCGTGCGTGACGGAGAACGTCTGGACGCGCTGGCCCTCCCGCGAGGCACTCTCCCGAGCGGGAGTGGCCCAGTCCAAGCGCCTGCTCGCCTGGGCCACGCGTGTCGGCGCCCTCGGCATTCTCCTGGGGACGACCTTCACCGACAGTGAGCTGCACGGCTGGGGTGTCGCGGCGGGTGTGCTGGGAGTCGTTGCGTGCGGCGCCGCAGCGTGGGCCTTCTGGCGGACCACACTCGAACACCGACTGCTGCCCTCGCTGGGGCTGTTCGTACTGCTGCTCGGGATCGCGACAGTCGGGCAGAGTGTCGGATTCCGGGTTCCGGCCCTCGTCCTGTGGTGCGGGTGTGCGGTGAGTGGCATGGAACGGTTGCCTCTCGCGGCAGCCCTGCCTGCCACCTCCGTGGCGCTGGGGGCGTATGCGGCGGTCAACAACGATGTCTGGCTGACCACCCTGGCCACCACGGTGGGGCTCGCCCTGGCCGGGTATGTGCTGCGCCTGGACGCGGAGGCGCGGGGGAGTGCGCAACGACTGCTGGCTCAGGAGCGCGCGGCGCACGTGGCGGAGGCGGAGTCGGCGGCGCTCGCGGAGCGGGCCCGGATCGCGCGGGAGATCCACGATGTGCTCGCGCACAGCCTCTCGGCGCAGCTGGTGCACCTGGAAGCGGCCCGTCTGCTCATCGAGCGAGGTGGGGACCGGGAGACGATCCTCGAACGGGTCGTGGCGGCACGGAGGATGGCACGCGAGGGCCTCGCCGAGACCCGGCAGGCGCTGTCCGCCCTGCGCGGCGAGATGTCTCCGGTGGAGGACTTCCTGAGCGAGCTCGTCGCGACGACCGATGGTGCCGATGTCACCGTGACGGGTGAACGGCACCCGTTGGGCGCCGAGGCTTCGCAAGCGGTGCGCAGGGTTGCGCAGGAAGCTCTGACGAACGTGCGCAAGCACGCTCCGGGCGCCAAGGTCCAGGTGCGGCTGGACTACGGCGAGCGCGAAGTGACCCTGGCCGTAAGGGACTCGGGCGGGCCGAAGGGCGAGCTCAGCGGTTCCGGCGCCGGGTACGGTCTGCTGGGCATGCGGGAGCGGGCCGAGTTGCTGGGCGGCTCCTTGGAGGCAGGGCCGGACGAGGAGGGGTTCGTGGTGACGCTGAAGGTGCCCGTATGACGGAGGAGGAAGGGAGGAAGCCGGCACGAGTCGTGGTGGCGGACGACCAGACCGTGGTGCGCGAGGGCATCGTGATGTTGCTGGGGCTGTTGCCCGGCATCGAGGTCGTCGGGGCGGCCGGGGACGGGCACGAGGCCGTGGCTCTTGTCGCCGAACTCGCTCCGGACGTGGTGCTGATGGATCTGCGCATGCCGCGCTGCGACGGCGTCGAGGCGACCCGGCGCATCCGTGCCGAGTACCCGGGAACGCAGGTTGTCGTGCTCACCACGTACGAGGACGACGAGTCGCTGTTTCCCGCGCTCAGAGCGGGGGCTCGGGGCTATCTGACCAAGGACGCGGGAGGTGACGAGATCGTCAGAGCTGTGCGGAGCGTGCTCTCCGGGGAGGCCGGACTCTCGCCAAGTGTCCAGCGCCGGCTGCTCGAGCGCCTCTCCGAGCCGGAGCCGTTTGCGCCTGCGGAGTCGCCGGACGGGCTCACCGCGCGCGAGACCGAGGTGCTGCTCTTGATCGCCGGGGGCCTCACCAACCAGGAGATCGCCCGTGAGTTGCATGTCTCCACTGCGACGGTGAAGACCCACATCAACAACCTCTTCGCCAAGACGGGGGTCAAGGACCGCGCTCAGGCAGTCCGTTACGCCTATGGGAAGGGTCTCGTACGGCCACCGGCAGGCTGAGTCACCTGATGGAGTGAAGAGCGCGGAGAGAAGAGTCCGGGATCTTCCCGATCTGCACATCCTTGGGTACGCGGCGGAAACGGGCCGCGGACAAGGAGAGTTCGGTGGAGAAGTACGACGGTCGCGACACCGGGAAGGTCCGGTTCGACGACCCCTGGTACGACGCGCTTGCCTCCGGCTGGGGTGAGTTGGACGGCACGGGTGCGCCCGCTCCCGCCGCGCCGCCCGCGCACCCGGAGCAGGAGCGTCGGACGGGCGGGGCGGCCGACGTCTATCTGGAGGTGCAGCGCAGCGCGGCCTTCCAGGAGGTCCGCAGCCGGTACCGGAGGTTCGTGGTCCCCGGCTTCGCCGTCTTCTTCACCTGGTACGTGGGTTACCTGGTGACGGCGACGACGGCACCCGGCTTCATGGCCCGGCCCGTTGCCGGTGCGGTGAATGTGGCGATGGTCGCGGGGCTCGGACAGTTCGTCACCACCTTCCTGTTCACCTGGGCGTACGCGCGGCATGCGCGGCTGCGCAGGGACCGGGCGGCTCTCGATCTGCGCTGGGACACCCAGGAGCTGACCCGGAGCGCCAGAGGTGGTGAGCGATGAGCGGCAACCATCAGACACTGGCGCTGCTGCTGTTCAGCGCGTTCGTTGTGGTGACGCTGGCGATCACGACGTGGGTGAGCCGCAACCGGCATGGTTCGGCGGAGGAGTTCTATGCCGGCGGGCGGTTGTTCTCGCCGATGGAGAATGGTTTTGCCATCTCCGGTGACTACATGTCGGCGGCGTCCTTCCTCGGCGTCACGGGTCTGATCGCACTCTTCGGCTACGACGGGCTCCTGTACGTGGTGGGCTTTCTGGTGGCCTGGCTCGTGGTCCTCTTCCTGGTCGCCGAGCTGGTGCGCAACTGCGGGCGGTTCACGCTCGCCGACGTGGTCGCGTCCCGGATGAGCGAGCGGCCGGTGCGGATCGCGGCGGGAACCTCGTCGGTGACCGTGTCCGTTCTGTATCTGGTGGCGCAGATGGTGGGAGCGGGCAGCCTGGTTGCGCTGCTGCTCGGGGGCACGAGCGAGGCGGCGCGCAACTGGACGGTGATCGGCGTCGGCGCGCTCATGGTGATCTATGTGTCGATGGGAGGGATGCGGGCCACCACGTGGATCCAGATCGTCAAGGCGGTTCTGCTGATGGGCGGGGCCATTGCCCTGACCGTGCTTGTCCTGGTCCGTTTCCACGGGGACTTCAACCAGTTGCTGCGTTCGGCGGCGGACAGAAGCGGACACGGTGACGCGTTCCTTGCTCCCGGGCTGAGGTACGGCGGGGACTGGACGGCACGGTTCGACTTCATCAGCCTGGGACTCGCCCTGGTGTTGGGCACGGCCGGGCTGCCGCACATCCTGTCGCGGTTCTACACCGTGCCGACGGCGAGGGCCGCGCGGCGTTCGGTGGTCTGGGCGATCGGCCTCATCGGGAGCTTCTACCTGATGACGTTCGTGCTGGGCTTCGGCGCGGCGGCGATCGTCGGTCCGGAAGCGGTACGCGGGTCGAACGCCGCGGGGAACACGGCCGTTCCGCTGCTGGCGCTCGATCTGGGAGGCGGCGCGAACTCGACAGGAGGAACGGTTCTGTTCGCGATCGTCGCCGCCATCGCGTTCGCCACGATCCTCGCGGTCGTCGCCGGAATCACCCTCGCGTCCTCGGCGTCCGTGGCGCACGACCTGTATGCGTCACTGCGGCGAAGGCGTGCCAAGCCACGCAGCGAGGTCGCCGTGGCGCGCACCGCGGCCGTCGGTATCGGCGTGGTCGCGATCGCGCTCGGCCTGCTCGCCCGCGATCTCAACGTCGCCTTCCTGGTGGGCCTCGCCTTCGCGGTGGCCGCGTCCGCGAATCTGCCCGTGCTGCTGTACTCGCTGTTCTGGCGGGGCTTCACGACGCGCGGTGCGGTGTGGGCCGTGTACGGGGGGCTGGTGCCCGCCCTGGTGCTCGTACTGCTGTCACCCGTGGTGTCGGGGAGCCCCGAATCGCTGTTCCCGAGCGCCGACTTCCAGTACTTCCCGCTGCAGAACCCGGGCCTCGTGTCCATCCCCCTGGGCTTTCTCGCGGGCTGGCTGGGCACGGTCACCTCGGCGGAGCCGCCGGACGAGGCCAAGCACGCGGAGACCGAGGTGCGGTCGTTGACGGGCGCCGGGGCTGTCTGAGGGTGCGGCCGGCGACTTTGGGTGCGGTCGATGACTGAAGGCGCGGTCGATCAATGAGGTTGCGGCCGAAGACCGACCACGGCGTTGGTGGAGAAGAGTGGGGCCGGCTGAGCTCTCCGGCTAGGTGCGTCCTCAGGTGCGGGTCGCCCAGACGTAGCGGTGCTCCGGGCGGCCCGCGTCGCCGTACTTCAGGGTCAGCCTGGCCCGCCCCGTGCGCTCCAGGAGCTTCAGATAGCGCTGGGCGGTCTGCCGGCTCAGTCCGGTCTGCTCCGCGACCTCCTGGGCCGACAGAGGGCCCTCGGACTTCACCAGGGCGCGCCGTACGAGTTCCGCGGTCGTGGGGGAGTGGCCCTTGGGCAGGTCCGCCTCCGTACTCGCCGACAGAGCGCCGAAGATCCGGTCCACCTCCGCCTGTTCGGCCTCTCCGCCGCCGTCGAGGGTGCGGCGCAGATCCGCGTACGCCTCCAGCTTCGCGCGCAGCCCCGCGAAGGCGAACGGCTTGACCAGGTACTGGAGCGCGCCCTGCCGCATCGCCGCCTGGACCGTCGAGATGTCACGGGCGGCGGTCACCATGATGACGTCGGTCTGGTGGCCGCGCCGACGCATCTCCTGGACGACCGCCAGGCCCGTGTCGTCCGGCAGATAGTGGTCCATGAGGACCAGGTCCAGGTAGGGCAGGGCCTCCATCCGGCTCAGCGCCTCGGCCGCGCTGTGGGCCTCGCCCGCCACATGGAAGCCCGGCACCTTCGCCACGTACGCGGCGTTGACCCGCGCGACCCGGATGTCGTCGTCCACGACCAGGACCTCGATCATCGCGACCCTTCCTTGACAGCCGTGGCATCCGGGGCAGCGGTGGCAGCGGTGGTGACGGCGGCGGATTCCGCAGGCTGGTGCGGCTCGGGCACGGGCCGCGGGCCTGTCGCCGGCGCGAGACCCGCGCCCGGGATGTGGCCTACAGCAGGTGCGTGGCCAGTGTCCGGCGCATGACCTGCATCGGACACCGCAAGAACCGTATCGACCGTCTGACCTGCGTCCGGTGCGGAACCCGACTCCGGCTCGAACCCCGGTTCCCTGAGTGCCTCCGGCAGTACGACGGTGAACTCGGCGCCCCCGCCGTCGGCCTCGGCCACCTGCGCGCTGCCGCCCTGCCGTTCGGCGAGTCGGCGCACAAGAGGGAGGCCGATTCCACGCTTGCCGTGCGCGGGGGGCTTCTTGGTCGACCACCCGTCCGTAAAGATCAGCTCCCACCGATCCTCCGGGATCCCGGGCCCGGTGTCCCGTACTCGCAGCACGGCGGTACGCCCCTCGGCGCGCAATTCGACCTCCACGCGCGCGTGGGGCGTGCCCGCGACGGCGTCGAGCGCGTTGTCGACCAGGTTGCCGACGACGGTGACCAGTCCCCCCGGATCCACCAGCCGATCCGGCAGGAGAGTCGCGTCCGAGATCCACAGGGCCACGCCGCGCTCGGCCGCGACGGAGGACTTGCCGACCAACAGGGCGGCGAGCAGCGGATCGTGGACCTTCTCGGTGACCTGTTCGGCGGTGACCCTGTGGTCCCCGAATACCTCGCCGACGAACTCCTTGGCGTCGTCGTACATCTCCAGTTCGAGCAGCCCCAGGAGTGTGTGCATCCGGTTGGCGTGCTCGTGGTCCTGGGCGCGCAGGGCGTCGATCAGGCCGTGTGTGGAGTCGAGTTCGCGGCCGAGCTGCTCCAC
Source organism: Streptomyces sp. NPDC087263 (assembly GCF_044744645.1). Classification (NCBI taxonomy): domain Bacteria; kingdom Bacillati; phylum Actinomycetota; class Actinomycetes; order Kitasatosporales; family Streptomycetaceae; genus Streptomyces; species Streptomyces sp. NPDC087263. The sequence continues at coordinate 448,699 of NZ_JBIUYT010000006.1, read as the reverse complement.
CTCGGTGCGGTCGCGCAGCGTGGCCACGGCGCCGCCGTCGTCCGTGGGCATGCGGTTGGCGACCAGCACGCGCTCGCCGCGGACGGTGAGCAGGTCGGTGCCGGTGACACGGCCGGCCAGCACATCGGTCGTACGGCCCGGTCCGAGCGCGTCGTCGAGCGTCCTGCCGATAGCCTCCCCGCCGAGCCCCAGCAGCCGCTGCGCCTCGTCGTTGAGGAGGCGTACGCGGCCGCCGCGGTCCAGCGCGACGACGCCCTCACGTATGCCGTGCAGCATCGCCTCGCGCTCCGCGAGCAGCGCCGAGATGTCGGAGAAGGCCAGGTCACGGGTCTGTCGCTGGACGCGGCGGGAGATCAGATACGCGGCCAGCGCACCGACGGCCAGCGCTCCGCCCGCGTACGCCAGCAGTCCGGGGATCGCGTGGATCAGCCTGGCCCGCACGCTGTCGTATTCGATGCCGACCGAGATCGCGCCGACGATGTCGCCGTCGGCGTCCCGCAGCGGCACCTTGCCGCGGGCGGAGCGGCCGAGCGTCCCGTCGTCGATCTCCATGACGTCCTTGCCGGCCAGGGCCTGGCTGGGGTCGGTCGAGACGACCCTGCCGATCTGCGTGGTGTCGGTGTGCGACCAGCGCACACCGTCCGTGTTCATCACCACGACGTACTCGGCCCCGCTGGCCTTCCGGATCCGCTCCGCCTCGGCCTGTACGGGCCCGTCCACGGACGGCCGTGTCGTCTGGAGGTCCTCGGCGATCTGCGGCTGGACGGCCGTGGTCTGCGCGATCGCGAGCGCGCGGCGCATCGCCTGGTCGTCCAGCTGTGCGCTGAGCGGGGCGAGGAACAGCCCGGTCGCGAGCACGGCGACCCCGGCGGCGATCGCCACCTGCATCAGCAGTACCTGCGAGAACACCCGCCGCGGCAGACCGAGGCGCAGTCGTCGTACGGGGGGAGTGGGGCTCATGGCTATGACGGTACGGCGGGGAGTCGGGTCTGCCGTAGGGGTGTGGCGTGCATCTCCTGATCGCTGTCGCGCGTGGGGGATGCGGCGGGTACGGCACGGCACGCGGGCGTCGGTCGTGGAGCTGATCAGCAGGGCAGGGCAAGCGCGGCCGGGATCAGTTCCCGTACCGCCACCACGTCCATCCGGGCCGGTGATCCCAGGGCCGAGCCGCAGCTCTCGGGGCGGGGCGGGAGCGAGGCGCCCCGGGCGACGACGACGCGCCACACACGGCCGTCGGTGTGGGCGACGGTCACCTCCCAGCGCGGCGCCTCGCCGTCCGTGCGGACGACGCTCAGGGCGTTCGCGGCGTACTCGCGGGCAGCCGTACGTACGGCCAGCTCGGCCGCCTGCCCGGGCCGCTCCCATGCGGAGTTCCCGCGGCAGCCCTCGGTGACCACACGCCCCTCCTGGACGCCCTGGAGGATCTCCTTGACCGCGTGGGCCTCCGCCCGCCCGTACGCGTATCCGTACGGCAGGACGAGCAGGGTGGGCGAGAAGCGGTGACCGCCGAGGTGGGTGACCTCCCAGGCGCCGTCCACGCCGGAGGCGGCGAGCTCGGCGGCGAGGGGGCGGCCGAGCAGGGCGCAGCAGCGGTCGCGCTTGCCGTTGGTGCAGACGAGGGCGAGTGGGCCACCGGTGTGGGGCCGGCCCCCAAGAGCGGCGTCGAAGGTGTGATGGTCGCCCACACCGAGCGCGGTGAAGTCGAGGTTGAGCAACTGCTCCGGGTCGCACGTTGTGGCGTTGTGCAGCCATACGTTTCCCGGAGTGGTGTGGGCCGCATACACCTGGCGTTCGGCGGGCGGGCCGAAGTCGGCGTGCCGTCCGGGGCGCCGGATGAGTGCGATCCGTACGCCGGTGCCCGCCGCAGCGGCCTCGAGGGCGCGGCCGAGTGCGGGGTCCAGGTGGCTCGAAGTGAGCGCCTTGGCACCCCAGGGACCGGGCTGTTCGAGCAGCAGCCATGTCCTTGCGGTGGCCGCGGTCCCCGCCAGGGGCTCGTCGAGGTGGAGGGACGCGGTCGTGCACGTACTCACAGAGGTGAGCCTAACCTGACTTCGGGCAGGGCGACTTCCGGCCCCCGGCACGGGGGGCGCACAAAGGGCGCGTTCAGCGCGCGTCAGCGTGCGGGGGCGCTCACCCGGGGAGCGGCTGCGGCGGCCGCGCGCCCACGTACCGACCGCTGGGACGCATACGCAAGGGGCGCTCCCCGTACTCCTCCAGGATGTGGGCGATCCAGCCCGCCGTACGGGCGATGGCGAAGACCGTCTCGCCCGCTGAGGCTGGCATGCCGGAGGCGACCGTCAGGACGGCCAGCGCCAGGTCGACGTTGGCGTGCAGCGGCCTGTGGCGAGCGGTGGTGGCCACGATGTCGCGGGCCGCTGCCAGTGCGGGGGCCGCGCCGGGAACCTCCTCCAGGAGGGTGAAAAGGGCACGCGCGCGTGGGTCCTCGCCGAGGTAGAGCCGGTGGCCGAGCCCCGGGACGCGACGTCCGGCGCGCAGTTCGTCCGCGACGACGGGGGCCGCGGTGCCCTGTTCCAGGACGTCGAGAAGCAGCCGGTGCGCGAGCCCGCTGGCCGCGCCGTGCAGGGGGCCCTCCAGGACGCCCAAGCCCGCCGACACGGCCGCGTACACGTGCGCCCGGGCGGACGCGGCGACCCGGACAGCGAGCGTCGAGGCAGCCAGGTCGTGGTCGATCAGCAGTCCAAGTGCCACGTCCAGCGCGCGAAGTGAGGCTTCGTCAGGCGTACGGCCGCTGAGTCGTGTCCACAGGCGGTGGGCCAGCGGGCCGTCGTCCCGGGGGTCGTACCGCATCGGGGGCAGGGCAGCGACGAGGGTGGGGATGAGGGTGCGCGCGGTGCCCAGGACGGCGTTCTCGGAGAGGTCGAAGCGCAGTGGGTCGTTTGCCGACGCGGCGATCGCCGCGACCCGCAGCCGGTCCGTGGGGCCGCTGTGCTCGGGCAGGGTGTCGACCGCGTGGCGGGCGGCGGCGACGGCTGCCTCCGGGGCGCTGAACAGGACGCCGGGACGCAGCTCTCCGGTCCACAGCCACTCGGCGATCTCCTCGTAGGAGTGCCGTGCCGCCAGTTCGATCGCGTCGACCCCGCGGTAGTAGTACCGATCGTCGGCGATCAGAGTGATGCCAGTACGGACGGACAGCTCGCCGCCAGTGCTCGAACCTCCGCCGGTGTCACGCCTGTTGCGCCGGGCGAGCGCCGTCACCTCCTCGGCGTCGAACGTGCTTCCACGGCCGTCGGGTCCGCGCCGGCTGCCGAGCTGACCGCGGCTCACATACGCGTACACCGTCTCAGGCTTCACTCCGAGCAGCTCTGCGGTCTCCTTGGTGCTGAGCCTTGAGCCCTCGTTTCCTGATGCCGCTTCTTGATCCCTCATGTGTGCCACCGTATCCATGGATCGATATCTTGATTCAATCAATATTGACAGAGATTGCATCAAGACTGGACAGTCGGATCAAGTCCAGGGAGGAAACATGCCGATCAACCAGGCGACGAACACCCCTGTCGACGTACCGCGAGGACTCGCGGGCGTCGTCGTCACCGACACCGAGCTGGGTGATGTCAGAGGGTTGGAGGGCTTCTACCACTACCGCCAGTACTCGGCCGTCGAACTCGCCCGGTCGCGCGGCTTCGAGGACGTCTGGCATCTGATGGTCCACGGTGAACTGCCGGACGCGGGACAGCGCGCCGCGTTCGCCGGGCGGACCGCTGAGCTGCGAAGGCTGCCTGACGACGTGCGTGCCGCACTGCCCGCGATCGCTGAGGCGACCGGCCATTCCGGGCCGCTCGCCGGACTGCGCACCGCACTGTCCTTGCTCGGAGCCTCGCTGGAGTTCCGGCCCCTGTACGACATTGACGCCGGCCTGCGTCGCGCGGACGCCCTCGCTGCGTGCGCAGCAGTGCCCACTCTGCTCACCGCCCTGTACCGGCTGGGGCAAGGGCTGGAACCGGTGGAGCCGCGCGAGGACCTCGCGTACGCCGCCAACTACCTCTACATGTTGACTGGTTCGGAGCCAGATGTTGCGTGTGCGAGGGCGATCGAGCAATACCTCATCTCAACCATTGACCACGGATTCAATGCGTCAACCTTCACTGCGCGGGTGATCGCGTCGACCGGCGCGGATGTGGCGGCCTGCCTGGTCGGCGCCGTAGGAGCCCTCTCGGGTCCCCTCCATGGCGGCGCCCCGAGCCGCGCCCTGGACACCCTCGATGCGATCGGCACCCCCGACCGCATCGACCCGTGGATCCGCGAACGAGTACTCGCCGGCGGACGCATCATGGGCTTCGGCCACCCCGTCTACCGCACGGCAGACCCCCGTTCGCGGATGCTCCGCGACATCGCGCGCCAGTTCGGCGGCCCGATGGTCGACTTCGCGGTAGAGGTCGAACGCCAGGTGGAACAGATCCTGGCCGAGCTCAAGCCCGGCCGCGAGCTGCACACCAACGTGGAGTTCTACGCCGGCGTGGTCATGGAGCTCTGTGGCCTGCCCCGCGAGATGTTCACGCCCACCTTCGCCGCCGCCCGCGTGGTCGGCTGGAGCGGGAACATCCTGGAACAGGCGGAGGACTCGAAAATCATTCGACCCGCGGCTCGGTATGTGGGGCCGGGTGCGCCTGTGGCGGTGCCGCACCTGGCCTGACCGACGCCTTTGGCGGCCCGAGTCCCGGGAGAGGAACCGGGAGGGGCTCGGCACCCCCATCTGGTGCCGAGCCACGAAATTCACCTCAGCGCCCAACCATGCTGCGGTGTCGTCAGATCTCCGGGATGTCGGCCTTCGCGCGCACCAGCGTTTCGCGGCTGATGACGACGATGCGTTCGTAGTCCGCACGAGCGGCGTCGGCGGGCAACTCTTGGTCGAGTGCTTCTGTGGCCTCTGTGCCGATGACGGCGAAGCTTCCGTCGCTCAGTTCGAAGATGTCAGGACAGGTTTGCCCGGTGAGGCTGCCTCGCTGCTGCGGCGGCACGCCAAGGCGTCGTTCGATTTTCACCTGTTGTCGACCTTCCCTGGATGCGGGTTCTGGCGCAGGCCTGGTCTTGGCTACCCCTGACGGGGCTGCGCCGGGTAGCACGCGGGACGCGTCAAGGCCTGGTGAGACCACGGGAATGTCGGCCTTGGCGCAAATCAGGGTCTCGCGGGTGAGCAGCACGATGCTCCCGTCCTCGCCGCGAGTTGCGTCGGCGGGGAGCAGAGCCTCCAGCGTTTCCGTGGCATTCGTGCCGATTACCGCGAAGTTCCCGTCGGTCAATTCGAAGATATCCGGGCAATTCTGCCCGGATACACTCCCTCGAAGGCTCGGTGGAGTACCCAGCCGACGGTTGATCTGACTCACTGTTCAAGTTCCCCTTGGTCTCAAGGCCTGGTGGCTGCGCGCTGTGGCTGCGCGGCGCGATGCGGCCCTGTGGGGCTGCTACCTCGACGACCGGCGGCATGGAGCGACTGTTCGGTGGGGGTGACCCTTTCGCGATCGCGTGCAGTCAACCCTGTTGGCAACAGCAGCAACGGCTCAATTTGCGAGTTCGTTATCGCCCGACGGTGTGATCCCTCGGAACAGTGGCGTGATTCCCCGGCGCGCGGGAGAGACGGGCGGCGCGCCGAGAGCGGCACTACTCGGCCGGTGGCTCCCCCACCACCCACCACTCGTCGATGTCCGTCTCCTCGAGTTGGCGCAGGAGGTCGTCAACCATGCGTCCCAGCTCGGCCTCCTCGGAGGTGTCGATCAGGGTCGCCCGGTGCGGCCTGGTGGCGTACCAGTACTCACGGAAGATGCGGTTCTGCAGGATGCCGCGGACGAAGCCGAAGAACTCCTCGCGGCTTATGTTTCCGATTTGGTAGTAGCAGAGCGCGTTGGTGTAAAGGGCGTTGGCGAAGAGAAACTGGCGCTGCTTCCTTGGCGAGACGGCCTCGTCGTAGGTGTCCAACACCTCGGCCAGCTCGGGGTCGTCCATGGCCTTGCTCAACAGCTCCCAGTGCAGGCGCTGTTGGAGGGCACGATTGGTGTCGCGCTGGGTCTGCGCCTGCTGCTCCAGGTACTCGATGCGGACACGGAGTGAGTCGAGTGCGTGCCGCTGTGCGGCCAGCGTGGCGAGGACTCCTGTCGCCAGGCTCATCCCTGCTGTGGCGACGGCACGCAACCCCCGTATGCCAGTCCTTTGTGTGGCCATGTCAACCCCCGATTTAGGCGACCGTCCGCCGGTCATCAGGTGTGGGTCGACTGGTGGGGACCGGCGAGCGAGTGGGCGGCGCGCTTGCCGTCTCCCAGTTTTGCCGAGCGGCTCTGATCGGCAGGGAGGCGGAGAGGAGGCGCACGGAGGGAAGTGCGGGTCGCGTTTCTCGGCGCCTTGTCCAACGTGTGCCCCGCGAGCGCCGCCAACAATCGTTCACTTCGCGGCGATTCCTCCCACTCGTATCCTGGGTCGGCATTCATTCCTCGTACGCGTGCCGGTGTGTGAGCCGCACGCGTAGGGGAGCCCGTTCCGAGCCGGTGCACGCGCCGGTGTGAAAGAGGTCGCCCGTTGAGCCAGCCCACTCCGCAGCCGGTCCCGAGCAACAGGTCCGTTGCCGGGGAGACCGTGGTGCAGCCGGTCCCGAGCAAGCAGCCCGCGGTCGAGGAGGCCGCCGCGCGGCAGATCCCGGTCATCGTCCTCGCCGGTTTCCTGGGCTCCGGCAAGACCACCCTGCTCAACCACCTCCTGCACCGCGGTGGCGGCAGCCGGATCGGGGCCGTCGTCAACGACTTCGGCTCGATCGAGATCGATGCGATGGCGGTGGCCGGGGCGCTGGGGGACTCGACCGTCTCGCTGGGCAACGGGTGCCTGTGCTGTGCCGTCGACGCGAGTGAACTCGACGTCTATCTGGGGCGGCTCGCTCAGCCCTCGGCCCGTATCGACGTCATCGTGATCGAGGCGAGCGGGCTCGCCGAGCCTGAGGAGCTCGTACGGATGGTGCTCGCGAGTGAGCATCCGCGGATCGTGTACGGCGGGCTCGTCGAGGTCGTCGACGCCGCCGAGTTCGACGGCACGCGGGAGAAGCATCCCGAGATCGACCGGCATCTCGGCCTCGCGGATCTCGTCGTCGTCAACAAGATCGACCGGGCGGCGGAAGGCGAGGACGAGCGGGTGCTCCGCGTCGTTCGCGAACTCGCCGGGCCTGCCGCCGTCGTACCCGCCAGCTACGGCCGGATCGATCCCGAGTTCCTCTTCGACTGCCGGCCGACCGAGGAGCGCGTCGGGCAGTTGTCCTTCGACGATCTCCACCAACACGAAGAACTCGACCACGCCCGTCACCTCCACTCCGCCTACGAATCCCTCTCTCTCTGCTCCGAAGTCCCGCTCAGCCCGCGGCGGTTGATGGAGTTCCTCGACAGCAGGCCCGAGGGGCTCTACCGCATCAAGGGGTACGTCGATTTCGGCGCCCACGACCGCGGCAACCGCTATGCCGTGCACGCCGTCGGACGGTTCCTGCGCTTCTACCCGGAACCCTGGCCCCGTGCCGGCGAGCGGCTCAGCCAACTCGTCCTCATCGGCTCGGGCATCGACACGGCCGCCCTGGCCAAGGAACTGGAGGCGTGCAAAGAGGACGCCCCACACGCCGACGAGCACGGCATGTGGGGCGTCCTCCGCTACGTACAGGACAAGGATTCCGAATAGCCGGGCCCGGCTACACCGGGCCCGCCACCACTCCCACCGTCTTGGCCAGTGACACACCCGAGCCGTCACGGCGCGGGTCCATCTCCGGCAGCTCGGCCGGTGTGCCGTTCTTCTGCGCGGCCCGTGCCGGTGCCGGGCCCGCCCAGCCGAGCGAGAGACAGTCCTCGCCCTTCAGGAAGCGCTGGCAGCGCACGCCGCCCGTGGCGCGGCCCTTGCGCGGGTACTGGTCGAAGGGGGTCAGCTTGGCCGTCGTCTGGACGGAGTCGTCCAGGGTGCCGCGCGACCCGGCGACCGTGAAGACCACCGCGTCCACCGCCGGGTCGACCACCGTGAAGGAGATCACCTTCGCGCCGTCGACGAGCTTGATGCCCGCCATACCTCCCGCCGCCCGGCCCTGCGGGCGGACCTGCGAGGACTGGTAGCGCAGCAACTGGGCGTCGTCCGTGATGAAGACCAGGTCCTCCTCGCCGGTGCGCAGCTCGGCCGCGCCGACGATCCGGTCGCCCTCCTTGAGGGTGATGACCTCCAACTCGTCCTTGTTCGAGGGGTAGTCGGGGACCACACGCTTCACCACGCCCTGCTCCGTGCCGATCGCAAGACCCGGTGACGACTCGTCGAGCGTCGTCAGGCAGATCACCGTCTCGTCCGCCTCCAGGGAGGACAGGAACTCCGAGATCGGGGCGCCTCCGGAGAGGTTGGGCGCGGACGCCGTCCCCGGCAGCTGCGGGAGGTCGATCACGTTCAGCCGCAACAGCCGGCCCGACGAGATGACCGCGCCGATCTCGCCGCGGGCCGTGGCGGGCACCGCGGAGACGATCAGGTCGTGCTTGGCGCGCTTGTCCTCCTCGGTCTCTCCGAAGGGGTCTCCATTGGCCGTACGGGCAAGCAGGCCCGTGGAGGACAGCAGGACCCGGCACGGGTCGTCCGCCACCTGGAGCGGGACCGTGGCGGCGGTGGCGCCCGCGGACTCCAGCAGGACCGTGCGCCGGTCGGTGCCGAACTTCTTGGCCACCGCGGCCAGTTCGGTGGAGACCAGCTTGCGCAGCTCCGTGTCCGAGTCCAGGATGCCGGTCAGCTCGTCGATCTCGCCGTTGAGCCGGTCGCGCTCCGACTCCAGCTCGATGCGGTCGAACCGGGTCAGCCGGCGCAGCGGCGTGTCCAGGATGTACTGCGTCTGGATCTCGCTGAGCGAGAAGTGCTCGATCAGACGCTCCTTCGCCTGCGCCGAGTTGTCGCTGGAGCGGATGAGGCGGATGACCTCGTCGATGTCGATCAGGGCGACGAGGAGGCCCTCGACCAGGTGCAGGCGGTCGCGCTTCTTGGTGCGGCGGTACTCGCTGCGGCGGCGTACGACGTTGAAGCGGTGGTCGAGATAGACCTCGAGGAGCTCCTTGAGGCCCAGGGTGAGGGGCTGACCGTCAACCAGCGCCACGTTGTTGATACCGAAGGACTCCTCCATCGGCGTCAGTTTGTAGAGCTGCTCCAGGACGGCCTCCGGCACGAAGCCGTTCTTGACCTCGATGACCAGGCGCAGACCGTGCATACGGTCCGTGAGGTCCTTCACATCGGCGATGCCCTGCAACTTCTTCGCGCCGACCAGGTCCTTGATCTTCGCGATCACCTTCTCCGGGCCGACGGAGAAGGGCAGTTCGGTGACGACGAGGCCCTTGCGCCGGGCCGACACGTCCTCCACCGACACCGTGGCGCGGATCTTGAAGGTGCCGCGGCCATTCTCGTACGCGTCCCTGATCCCGGAGAGGCCGACGATCCGGCCGCCGGTCGGCAGGTCGGGGCCCGGGACGTACTTCATCAGCGTGTCCAGGTCGGCGCCCGGGTAGCGGATCAGGTGGCGGGCGGCCGCGATGACCTCGCCGAGGTTGTGCGGCGGCATGTTCGTGGCCATGCCGACCGCGATGCCGGACGCGCCGTTGACCAGCAGGTTCGGGTAGGCCGCCGGGAGGACGCCCGGTTCCTGCTCCTGGCCGTCGTAGTTCGGCGAGAAGTCGACCGTGTCCTCTTCGATGGACTCGGTCATGAGTGACGTGGCGTCGGCCATCCGGCACTCGGTGTAACGCATCGCGGCCGGCGGGTCGTCGTTGCCGAGCGAACCGAAGTTGCCGTGGCCGTCGACCAGCGGCAGGCGCATCGAGAAGGGCTGGGCCAGGCGCACCAACGCGTCGTAGATCGACGCGTCGCCGTGCGGGTGGAGCTTACCCATGACTTCGCCGACGACGCGGGCGCACTTCACATAGCCACGGTCGGGGCGCAGGCCCATCTCGTTCATCTGGTAGACGATGCGACGGTGCACCGGCTTGAGGCCGTCGCGGGCGTCCGGCAGGGCTCGGGAGTAGATGACCGAGTACGCGTACTCGAGGAAGGAGCCCTGCATCTCGTCGACGACGTCGATGTCGAGGATGCGCTCCTCGAAGTCGGCGTTGTCATCGGGTCGCGGGGTCTTCGTGCTGCGGCGGGCCATCGCTGCTGCGGCTCCTTCACAGTCTCTGCCGGGGCATGAGCGGGTTCTGACGCGCACCATTGTGGACCGCGCCACTGACAACGCGGACCACGACCCGTCTGTTGAGGGTCTTTGCGGGCCGATCAGAGGGGCTTTCGCCGTATCCGAGCCGGGCTCCGGGCGTACGGGAGCGGTACGCGTCCGCTCCTCTCCCCGTACGAGATCCGTACGCCGATTCTCGCTCTCGGCGTACGAGGTGCGGGAACTTCGCCAGCTGTCCGCACGCTTGCATACAGTGGCAGGACCGACAGGAAATCCGTAGTTTTCCGCGATCGAAGGGACGTACATGCCCATGGGTCACACGGCCACAGCTGAGGCAGGCTCCGGCGGGCTGACAGCGACCGAGCACCGCCTGGCCAACGGCCTGCGCGTGGTGCTCTCCGAGGACCACCTGACCCCGGTCGCCGCGGTGTGCCTCTGGTACGACGTCGGCTCGCGCCACGAGGTCAAGGGGCGTACCGGCCTCGCCCACCTCTTCGAGCACCTGATGTTCCAGGGCTCGGGCCAGGTGAAGGGCAACGGCCACTTCGAGCTGGTCCAGGGAGCCGGTGGTTCGCTGAACGGCACCACCAGCTTCGAGCGCACCAACTACTTCGAGACCATGCCCACGCACCAGCTGGAGCTCGCCCTCTGGCTGGAGGCCGACCGCATGGGCTCGCTGCTCGCCGCGCTCGACGAGGAGTCCATGGAGAACCAGCGGGACGTCGTCAAGAACGAGCGGCGCCAGCGCTACGACAACGTCCCCTACGGGACCGCGTTCGAGAAGCTGACCGCGCTCGCGTACCCCGAGGGCCACCCGTACCACCACACGCCGATCGGGTCGATGGCCGACCTGGACGCGGCCACCCTGGAGGACGCCCGCGCGTTCTTCCGCACCTACTACGCGCCCAACAACGCGGTGCTGTCGGTCGTCGGGGACATCGACCCCGAGCAGACCCTCGCCTGGGTCGAGAGGTACTTCGGCTCGATCGCCGGGCACGACGGCAAGCCCGCGCCGCGTGACGGCGCCCTGCCGGACACCATGGGCGAGGAACTGCGCGAGGTCCTTGAAGAAGAGGTCCCCTCACGCGCGTTGATGGCCGCCTACCGGCTCCCGGAGGACGGCACGCGCGCGAGTGACGCGGCCGACCTGGCGCTCACCGTCCTCGGCGGCGGCGAGTCGTCCCGGCTCTACAACCGGCTGGTACGCCGCGACCGCACCGCGGTGGCGGCCGGGTTCGGCCTGCTGCGGCTCGCCGGAGCGCCCTCCCTGGGGTGGCTCGACGTGAAGACCTCCGGTGACTTCGAGATCCCCGTCATCGAGGCCGCCGTGGACGAGGAGCTCGCCCGGTTCGCCGAGGAGGGCCCCACCGCCGAGGAGATGGAGCGCGCCCAGGCCCAGTTGGAGCGCGAGTGGCTGGACCGGCTCGGCACGGTCGCGGGCCGCGCCGACGAACTGTGCCGGTACGCCGTCCTGTTCGGCGACCCGCAGCTCGCCCTGACCGCCGTACAGCGCGTCCTGGACATCACCGCCGAGGAGGTCCAGGAGGTCGCCAAGTCCCGCCTGCGCCCCGACAACCGCGCGGTGCTGGTCTACGAACCGATCGCCGCTGAAGACGCCGAAGACGCTGAAGACACCGACGAGGAGGCGGCGAAGTGACCGAGCTCGCCACCATGGAGTTCCACCCCCAGCCGCAGGCCGGCGAGGCCAGGCCGTGGGCCTTTCCCGCACCGGACAGGGGCACCCTGGGCAACGGCCTGACCGTGCTGCGCTGCCACCGCCCCGGCCAGCAGGTCGTCGCCGTGGAGGTGCTGCTCGCCGCGCCGCTGGATGCCGAGCCCGCGGGCCTCGACGGTATCGCCACGATCATGGCGCGGGCCTTCTCCGAAGGCACCGACAAGCTCTCCGCCGAGGAGTTCGCCGCAGAGCTGGAGCGCTGCGGCGCCACGCTCGACGCGTATGCCGACCACCCCGGCGTACGTCTGTCGCTCGAAGTCCCCGTATCGCGCCTCTCCAAGGCCCTCGATCTGCTCGCCGACGCCCTGAGGGCACCGGCGTTCGCGGACAGCGAGGTCGAGCGGCTGGTGCGAAATCGACTGGACGAGATCCCGCACGAGACCGCCAACCCGGGCCGCCGCGCCGCGAAGGAGCTCTCCAAGGAGCTGTTCCCGGCCACATCGCGCATGTCGCGCCCGCGCCAGGGCACCGAGGGGACGGTCACGGCGATCGACTCGGCGGGCGTACGCGCCTTCTACGAGAAGCATGTCCGCCCCGCCACGGCCACCGCGGTGATCGTCGGCGACCTCACCGGAGTCGACCTCGACGCGCTGCTCGCCGACACGCTCGGCGCCTGGACCGGCTCGTCCGCCGAGCCGCTCCCCGTGCCGCCGGTGACCGCCGACGACACCGGCCGGGTCGTCATCGTGGACCGCCCCGGCGCCGTCCAGACCCAGCTGCTCATCGGCCGTGTCGGCGCCGACCGGCACGAGCGTGTGTGGCCCGCCCAGGTCCTCGGCACGTACTGCCTCGGCGGCACCCTCACCTCGCGCCTGGACCGCGTCCTGCGCGAGGAAAAGGGTTACACCTACGGTGTGCGGGCGTTCGGCCAGGTGCTGCGCTCGGCCCCGGACGGTACGGGCATCGCGATGCTCGCCATCAGCGGCTCCGTGGACACCCCGAACACCGGCCCGGCGCTCGAGGACCTCTGGAAGGTGCTGCGGACCCTTGCCGCGGAGGGCCTGACAGACGCCGAGCGTGATGTCGCCGTACAGAACCTGGTGGGCGTGGCGCCCCTCAAGTTCGAGACGGCGGCGGCCGTCGCGGGCACGCTGGCCGACCAGGTCGAGCAGCACCTGCCGGACGACTACCAGGCGACGCTGTACCGGCAGCTCGCCGCCACCGGCACGGTGGAGGCCACCGCGGCCGCCGTGAGCGCCTTCCCCGTGGACCGGCTGGTGACCGTCCTGGTGGGCGACGCCGCGCAGATCGAGGAGCCCGTCAAGGCCCTCGGAATCGGTGAAGTGACCGTCGTTCCGGCGGAGTAGGACAGCAGCTCCCCTGGGGGCCCAGGAGACCACAGAGTCTCCTGGGCCCCCATTTGTCCGTATTGATAGGGAGGTTGCCTGTCTGCCCTGTGGCATGCGCTACAAAAGGCGTGATCCGTTTGTCGATTGAAAGATGTCCCGTTTAGCGTCGGTCCGGCTGTTCGTCAGGCAGTGCGCCGCGCCCGCGGCACCGGACAGTCATCGCCGAGTCCCCGTACGGCGCGAGCCAGGGGAGCCGGGGACCCATACGTAGTCCCTGGGGTGAATCGGACGCCCTCTTCGGAGGTGGTCCGTAGGAGACCTTCCTGCTCCGAACCCGTCAGCTAACCCGGTAGGCGAGAAGGAAGGAAAGGATCAGCCCCTACATGGCGTTCACCTGTGGCACAGGCAGGCACCGTCGCCCGAGCCGCGTGAAGCGCACGACCACGAACGCCCTCGGCGTCGCGGCGCTCACCACGACCGGTGTCCTCGGCACCCTGGCCGCCCCGGCGCTCGCCGCGGACAACTCCGTCGAGCAGACCGGTCTGACCCAGGCCGTCGAGATCGGTCACTCGATCGCCGACCAGATCGACGCGCAGGCCGCCGCCCAGCAGCAGGCCGCCGACGAGGCCGCCGCGCAGAAGAAGGCCGATGCGGCCGCCGAGAAGAAGGCCGAGGAGGAGCGCGAGGCCAAGGAACGCGCCGCCCGCGCGGCCGAGCGCAAGCGCCTCAACACCTTCGTCGCGCCGATCACCGGCTCGTACATCTCCACCGGCTACAAGACCGGCGGCAGCCTCTGGTCGTCCGGCAGTCACACCGGCGTCGACTTCCACGCCGCGTCCGGGACCTCGGTCCACGCGGTCGGCTCCGGCACGGTCGTCACGGCCGGCTGGGGCGGCGCGTACGGCAACCAGATCGTCCTCAGGATGAACGACGGTACCTACACGATGTACGGCCACCTGTCGTCCATCGGTGTCTCCGTGGGCCAGACGGTCACCCCGGGTCAGCAAATAGGCCTCTCCGGGGCCACCGGCAACACCACCGGGCCGCACCTCCACTTCGAGGCCCGCACGACCGCCGAGTACGGCTCGGACATCGACCCCGTCGCATACCTCCGTTCGCACGGCGTGAACGTTTGACACGGACGCGGCGTGTGAACGTCCGATCACTCGCATAGGTACTTCACAAGGTCCCGGCCCGAACGAGCCGGGACCTTGTCGTTTCGAACCGTTTCGAACGACTACCTGTCCAAAAAATATCCATGGATTTCGGTCCGCCATCGGAAATTCCGAGTCTCTGCAATAGAGTCACTGAACAAGCGCCAATCGACGGCGTTTCACGGGGATTAAAGCGGAGGTCCGGTATGCGTGTTCCTGCGCACTCGGTATGCACAGCGATCCGCGACGACATCGTCGCGGGTGTCTACGAGCGTGGCAGCCGGCTCACCGAGGAACTGCTGGCGCGCCGCTACGGCGTCTCGCGCGTCCCCGTACGCGAGGCACTGCGCACCCTGGAGGCCGAGGGCTTCGTGGTCACCCGGCGGCACGCGGGCGCGTGCGTCGCGGAGCCGACCGAGCAGGAGGCCGCCGACCTGCTGGAGATGCGCATGCTCCTGGAGCCGCTGGGCGCCGCACGGGCCGCGCAGCGTCGCACCGAGGCGCACCTCAAGGTGCTCCGAGGCCTGGTCAGGCTGGGTCAGGAGCGGGCGCGGAGGGGCAACAGCGAGGATCTGCGCTCGCTGGGCGGCTGGTTCCACGAGACCCTCGCGCAGGCCTCCGGCAGCCCCGCGCTGACCTCCACGCTGGCCCAGCTGCGGCACAAGATCGCCTGGATGTACGCGGTCGAGGCACCGGCCAACCCGGCGGAGTCCTGGGCGGAGCACGGCGGGATCGTGGACGCCGTCGCGCGCGGCGACAGTGAGCGGGCGCGGGCGATCACGGCCCTGCACACCGAACGCGCGACGGTCGTACACCGCCTCCGCTTTCCCGGCGGAGCCGACCGCCCGGATCGTGTGAGAACTTCGCAACATCCCGTAAACATGACGGGCCTGCGGCATTAACATGAGCGCCGTATACAAAGAGAAGTAATTCGCGGGAGATTATTTACGCTGCCCGCACAAGGGAAATGCGAAGGGCCCACCCGATAATTCGGGCGGGCCCTTGCCGGTGTTTTGGAGCGATGAAAAGCGCCATCGAAGTGATGGACGCCGCCACCGCGGCGATGACCATCACTGCGGCGATGGACACCGCCGCAGTGATGGACACCGCCGGCGCAGCGATGGACGCGGCCATCGAAGCGCCAGGCGCCGGCGCCGAATCTCAGACGGTCTCCGGAAGCTCCTCAAGCCCCTCGGAGACCAGCTTCGCCAGTCGGTCGAGCGCGGCGTCCGCACCCTCGGCGTCGGAGGCGAGGACGATCTCCTCGCCGCCCTGGGCGCCCAGGCCGAGGACCGCGAGCATGGAGGCCGCGTTGGAGGGGTTCCCGTCCGCCTTGGCGATCGTCACGGGGACGCCGGAGGCCGTGACGGCCCGGACGAAGATGGAGGCGGGGCGGGCGTGGAGACCCTCGGCCCAGCCGACGTTGACGCGGCGCTCAGCCATGCGATGCTGCCCTTCAGATGTCTCAGGTTGTCTAGACCAGTGTCCCATAAGGTGAAGCGTGCCGGGAGCGGGCCAGAGGGTGACAAAACCCTGCGCTCCCGTCCCCGGCCGGTGCCGGATACCGGCCTGGATCCGGCTTCGGTTCCCCCAAGACTGCCTCGCACCGTTGTCGTACGCGAGCCGTACTCTGGGGCGCATGCAGACCTCGTCGGACCGGCACGAGTACCCCGCCCACTGGGAGGCGGACGTGGTGCTGCGCGACGGCGGGACCGCACGGATCCGACCCATCACCGTCGACGACGCCGATCGCCTGGTCAACTTCTACGAGCAGGTCTCCGACGAGTCGAAGTACTACCGCTTCTTCGCGCCGTATCCGCGCCTGTCCGCAAAGGACGTCCGCCGCTTCACCCACCACGACTTCGTGGACCGGGTGGGACTCGCGGCCACGGTGGGCGGCGATTTCATCGCCACCGTACGGTACGACCGCATCAACGCCGACGGACGGCCCGCCTCCGCCCCCGCCGACGAGGCCGAGGTCGCCTTCCTCGTCCAGGACGCCCACCAGGGGCGCGGTGTTGCCTCCGCCCTCCTCGAACACATCGCGGCCGTGGCCCGCGAGCGGGACATCCGCCGGTTCGCCGCGGAGGTGCTCCCGGCCAACAACAAGATGATCAAGGTGTTCACGGACGCCGGGTACCAGCAGAAGCGGCACTTCGAGGACGGCGTCGTACGCCTGGAGTTCGACCTCGAACCCACCGACCGGTCGCTCGCCGTGCAGCGCGCGCGGGAGCAGCGTGCCGAGGCCAGGTCCGTGCACCGGCTGCTCGCGCCCGGCTCGGTCGCCGTCATCGGCGCCGGCCGCACGCCAGGCGGCGTGGGCCGCAGCGTCCTCACCAACCTCCGCGCCGCGGGCTTCACAGGGCGGCTGTACGCCGTGAACAGGGCGGTCGAGGAAGGCGAGCTCGACGCGGTGCCCGCGTACCGCTCGATCGTCGACATCGCCGAACCCGTCGACCTCGCGGTCGTCGCGGTGCCCGCGCCCTACGTCCCCGAAGTCGTCGCGGAGTGCGGTGAGCACGGCGTGCAGGGGCTCGTGGTCGTGTCCGCCGGGTACGCCGAGAGCGGCCCCGAAGGGCGCGAACGCCAGCGCGAGCTCGTCCGCCAGGCCCGCACATACGGCATGCGCATCATCGGCCCGAACGCCTTCGGGGTGATCAACACGTCCCCCGAGGTGCGGCTCAACGCCTCGCTCGCGCCGGAGATGCCGCGGCCCGGACGGATAGGTCTGTTCGCCCAGTCGGGTGCGATCGGGATCGCCCTGCTGTCCAGGCTGCACCGACGCGGCGGCGGCGTCACCGGCACCACCGGCGTGTCGACCTTCGTCTCCTCCGGCAACCGGGCGGACGTGTCCGGCAACGACGTACTCCAATACTGGTACGACGATCCGGACACCGACGTCGCCCTGATGTACCTCGAATCCATCGGCAACCCGCGCAAGTTCACCCGGCTCGCCCGGCGGACCGCGGCCGTGAAACCGCTGGTCGTCGTGCAGGGCGCCCGGCATGCCGCCGCTCCGCAGGGGCATGCCGTACGGGCCACACGGCTGCCGCACGCCACCGTGTCCGCGCTGCTCGGGCAGGCCGGGGTGATCCTGGTCGACACGATCACCGAACTGGTGGACGCGGGGCTTCTGCTGGCACGCCAGCCGCTCCCTCCCGGTCCCCGGGTGGCGATCCTCGGGAACTCGGAATCGCTCGGGCTGCTCACGTACGACGCGTGCCTGGCCGAAGGGCTTCAGCCCCAGCCGCCGTTGGATCTCACGACGGCGGCGTCGGCGGACGACTTCCGCCGGGCGCTGGCGGGTGCGCTTGCCGATGACGGCAGCGACGCCGTCGTGGTGACCGCCATCCCGGCGGTGGGGGAGACCTCCGCTCAGGACGCGGCGCTGGCCGAGGCGCTGCGCGCGGCCTCGGCTTCGGCTCCGGTCAAGCCGGTGCTCGTCGTGCACGTCGAACTCGGTGGGCTCGCCGAGGCCCTGTCCGCCGCTGCCGGGACCGCACCCCAGGCCGCTCCCACCGCCCCCGGCGGAACCGACGCGATCCGCCCCGCGGAACACCTGCCCCCCGAGGCGCAGGCGACCGACGAAGCTCGTCTCATCCCCGCCTACCCGGCCGCCGAGCGCGCCGTCCGCGCCCTCGCCGAAGCCGTGAAGTACTCCCAGTGGCGGCAGGACGCCGCCGACCCGGGCAGGGTGCCGGAGTACGAGGACATCGACGAGAAGGGCGCCGCCCAGCAGATCGACGTCCTCCTCACGCGCGAGGAGGACGGGGAGGGGCTGACCCTCGGCACCGAGGAGACCCGGGAGCTGCTCGGGCGGTACGGCATCGACGTACACCCGGTCCTGTCCGCCCCGACGCCGGACGACGCGGCGCGCGCCGCGAGAGACCTCGGCTACCCGGTGGTCCTCAAGACCACCGCCCCGCATCTGCGGCACCGCGCCGACCTGGGCGGCGTACGGCTCGACCTGGCGGACGAGGAGCAACTGCGGCGGGCGTACGCGGAGTTGACCGAGCTCTTCGGGAAGCCGGCGGAACTGCGCCCGGTCGTGCAGGCCATGGCGCCGCGCGGGGTCGACACGGTCGTTCGGGCCGTCATCGACCCGGCGGCCGGAGCGGTGCTCTCGTTCGGGCTCTCCGGGGCCGCCTCGGAACTGCTCGGGGACACCGCGCACCGGCTGATTCCTGTCACCGACCGGGGCGTCACCTCGCTGGTCAGATCGATCCGGACGGCGCCGCTCCTCTTCGGCTGGCGCGGCTCCGCCCCGGTCGACACGGCGGCGCTCGAAGAGCTGATGCTGCGCGTCTCGCGCCTGGTCGACGATCACCCGGAGGTCGTCGCGGTGTCCCTGGAGCCGGTGGTGGTCGCCCCGCACGGCCTGAGCGCGCTGGGCGCCACCGTACGGCTGCACCGCGCTCCCGTCCGCGACGACCTCGGTCCGCGGACGCTCCCCGCCTACTGATCTCCTTCGGAGGGCCATCGAACGCCGATCTCCGCGGGGCAGACGCCGCGAGCGGTGCCTCGCAGTCAGTGGGCGCCCGTAAGATGGACATCATGGCCAAGACCAGTACGTCGACCCAGGGGCTGCGAGCGGCGATCGAGCGCAGCGGCTACTACCCGGCCCTCGTGGCCGAGGCGGTGGAGGCCGCGATCGGCGGCGACACCATCCGGTCGTACCTGGTTCATCAGGAGACGACGTTCGACGCCAACGAAGTGCGTCGGCACGTCACGGTGCTCGTCCTCACGGGCAACCGTTTCATCGTGAGCCACACCGATGAGCAGGCCGAGGACACCACCTCACCGACGCCGTACGCCACCACGTCGACGGAGTCCGTGAAGCTCGGCCGTATCTCCTCGGTCGTCGTCAGCCGGGTCGTCGCCAACCCCGAGTCGTACGCACCGGGCACGCTGCCCCGCGAGGTCGTCCTGACCATCGGCTGGGGCGCGGTCGCCCGTATCGACCTGGAGCCCGCCGCCTGCGGCGACCCCAACTGCGAGGCGGACCACGGCTACACGGGCAACTCGACGGCGGACGACCTGAGCCTGCGTGTCAGCGAGGCCGGGGACGGCCCGGAGACCGTGCGCCAGGCCCTCGTCTTCGCGCAGGCCCTCTCCGAGGCGACCGCGGACATCACGCGCTGATGGTCCTGCCCGCCTGGGACCACCCGGAACCCCTCGCCCTCGACACCGCACCCGTCCCCGAGTACGGCACAGGCTCGCTCGCCGACCTGCTGCCCACGCTCGCCGCGGGCATGGCCGTGCCCGGCATGACCGCCGCCATACCGGAACTGACCGGAGCCGACCGGAACTGCGTCTTCCTGATCGACGGCCTCGGCTGGGAGCAGCTGAAGGCACACCCGGACGAAGCCCCCTTCATGACGTCACTCCTGGCGTCCTCGCGAGGAGGCACCGGCCGCCCGATCACCGCGGGCTACCCGGCCACCACCGCGACCTCACTCGCCTCCGTCGGCACCGGCCTGCCGCCCGGCGCACACGGCCTGCCCGGCTACACCGTGCGCAACCCCAGGACCGGCGAGCTGATGAACCAGCTGCGCTGGCAGCCGTGGACGGACCCGCGCGCCTGGCAGCCGTACCCCACGGTCTTCCAACTGGCCGACAAGGCCGGCGTGCACACCGCCCAGGTCTCCTCGCCCGCCTTCCAGAACACCCCGCTGACGAAGATCGCCCTCAGCGGCGGAACGTTCCACGGGCGGCTGACCGGCGAGGAGCGCATGGACGTCGCCGCCGCCCAACTCGCCGCGGGCGACCGCTCCCTGGTCTACACGTACTACGCCGAGGTGGACGGCAAGGGCCACCGCTTCGGCGTCGACTCGGACCCCTGGCGCGGCCAGCTCATGTACGTCGACCGCCTGGTCCAGCGCCTCGCGGAGCAACTGCCGCCGCGTGCGGCCCTGTACGTCACCGCCGACCACGGCATGATCGACATTCCCTTCGGCGAGCAGCACCGCATCGACTTCGACGAGGACTGGGAGCTGCGCGCCGGAGTGGCCCTCCTCGGCGGCGAGGGCCGCGCCCGGCATGTCTACGCCGTCCAGGGCGCCGAGTCGGACGTCCTGACCTGCTGGCGCGAGGTGCTCGGCGAGCAGTTCTGGGTGGCCTCGCGGGACGAGGCGATCGCGGCGGGCTGGTTCGGCCCGCGGATCGACGAGCGGGTGTACGCCCGGATCGGCGACGTCGTCGCCGCGGCCCGCGACGACGTCCTGATCATCGCGTCCGAGCGGGAGCCGAAGGAGTCGGCGATGGTCGGCAACCACGGCTCGATGACCCCGGCGGAGCAGCACGTACCGCTCCTGCAAGTACGCTCCTGACCCGCTCCTCCTTCCCCTCTCCGAAAGGTGCTCGACTCGCCATGCCCGAGCTGGTGTTCTTCTCCGGAACGATGGACTGCGGGAAGTCGACGCTGGCTCTCCAGATCGAGCACAACCGTTCGGCGAGGGGCCTACAGGGCATGATCTTCACGCGTGACGACCGCGCGGGCGAGGGCAAGCTCTCCTCGCGCCTCGGGCTGGTCACGGACGCGGTGGAGGTGGCGGACGAGCAGGATCTGTACGGGTACCTCGTCGATCACCTCTCCCGGGGCGGCCGCGCGGACTACGTGATCGCGGACGAGGCCCAGTTCCTGGGTCCCGCGCAGATCGACCAACTGGCGCGCGTGGTGGACGACCTGGGCGTCGACGTGTTCGCCTTCGGCATCACCACCGACTTCCGCTCCAAGCTCTTCCCCGGTTCCCAGCGCCTGGTCGAGCTGGCCGACCGGGTCGAGGTCCTCCAGGTGGAGGCCCTGTGCTGGTGCGGCGCGCGTGCCACGCACAACGCCCGCACGATAGGCGGCGAGATGGTCGTCGAGGGTGCCCAGGTGGTCGTCGGCGACGTCAACCAGGCGGAGGACATCGGCTACGAGGTGCTGTGCCGCCGGCACCACCGTCGCCGTATGACGGCCGCCACGGCTCACGCGGGCGCCCTGTCACCGGACGTGCTGCCGATGACCTCCGCCTGACGTCAGGTCACTGACCGGCCCCTCGGCGTCCGTTCACTGGACGCTGTGGATCACGGAGAACATCGCGCCCTCCGGATCCGCCACCGTCGCCACGCGCCCGTACGGCGAGTCGTGGGCGGATTTCAGGACGTGCCCGCCGAGGTCCGTGACACGGGTGACGGTGTCGTCCACGTCCGTGGCCTCGAAGTACGTCATCCAGTGCGGGCCGCGGTCGCGGGGCAGGCCGTGGCCGACGCCGTGGATGCCGGCCACCGGACGGCCGTCGATGTGCAGGGTCACGTAGTCGAAGTCGGCCGAGACGACCGGCTCCAGCTCATAACCGAAGACCCCCTGGTAGAACTTGACGACGCTCTCGGTGTCGCGGGTCACCAGCTCGTTCCACGCGGGCGTCCCCGATACGCCGGTGATGCCCGTGCCCAGGTGAGCGGCCGTCTGCCAGATGCCGAAGACGGCGCCTGTCGGGTCCGAGGCGATCGCCATACGGCCTGCCTCGCCGGCGTCCAGGGGGCCGACCCCCACGGTGCCGCCGCTGAGCCGCACCGTCTCGGCGGTCAGGTCCACGTCTTCCGAGGCGAGATAGGGCGTCCAGGCGATGGGCAGATGCCGGTCGGGCGGCAGTTGCCCGATCCCCGCCACCTCTTCGCCGTGAAGCAGGGCACGCACGTACGGGCCGAGCTGGTGCGGGCCCGGCTGGAACTCCCAGCCGAACAGCGCTCCGTAGAAGTCCTGGGTCGTGGCCATTCCGTGCACCATCAGGCTCACCCAGCAGGGTGTGCCGGGCGTGTGCGGAGCGTCCGTTGCGCCGTTCAGGCCGGCCGACCCCCGTGCCTCGGTCATCGTCACTCTCTTCTCGGCCCCTCGCGGTGGCCGGTCACCTTCCGCCTACCCGCACGCGTACCGCAATCGCGTACCCGTAAGCCCCGTGCCGATGTTCGCACCACCGGTAGCACCGTGCGTCCCGGCCGCGCCGCCGTTCGGCGGCCTACGAGCGGAGGATGCCCGATGTGCAGTTTCCCGTCCGTTTCCGCACTATTGCTCCAGGGTGTCCATCGGCTGTACAGCATGTGCCCGATCCCATACGCCCAGTGATCGGACCTGCCCGGCCGAGCACAGTAGCCGGACACGGACGACGCGGCCACCCCGTGCGCAAGGATGGTCACCATGAACGCCATCATCTCCGCGCCCGAGCTGGCGAGCGACCTGGCCGGACCGAACCCTCCTGTCGTCCTTGATGTCCGCTGGCAGCTAGGGGGCCCGAGTCTGCGCTCCGAGTACGAGAAGGCGCACATTCCAGGGGCCGTTTTTGTCGATTTGGATTCCGAACTTGCGGGTCCTGCGGGGGGCGGCGGCCGTCATCCGCTGCCCGAACCCGAAGTCTTCGGCGCGGCGATGCGCGCCGCCGGGGTCTCGGCGGACCGCGACGTCGTTGTGTACGACGGCGGGCTCGGCTGGGGCGCCGCGCGCGCCTGGTGGTTGCTGGGCTATACGGGTCATCCGTCCGTGCGCGTGCTTGACGGCGGTCTTGCCGCCTGGAGCGGTCCGGTGTCGTCGGAGATCCCCGCCCCCGCTGCCGGAAGCTTCGTACCCGCGCCCGGTGCCCGGCCGCTGCTCGACGCGGACGGAGCGGCGGCGCTCGCCCGTACCGGCCTGCTGCTCGACGCCCGGGCGGGCGAGCGGTACCGGGGCGAGGTCGAACCGATCGACCCGGTAGGCGGGCACATCCCCGGCGCGGTCTCCGCGCCGACCACCGAGAACGTCACGGACGACGGACGGTTCCGGCCCGCCGCCGAACTCGCCGACCGCTTCAAGTCCCTTGGCGCGACCGGTACTCCCGAGGTCGGCGTCTACTGCGGTTCGGGCGTCTCCGGTGCCCACGAGGTGCTGGCACTCGCCGTCGCGGGCATCCCGGCCGCCCTGTACGCGGGTTCCTGGTCGGAGTGGACCCGGGACGGGAGCCGACCGGTCGCGGTGGGCGCCGACCCGCAGTAGCGGCGGTGGGTCCCGACCGGCGGTGACGGCGGTGGGAACCGATCCGCAGTGACAGCGATGAGGCCCGAACCGCAGTGACAGCGGTGGGTCCCGTCCCGCAATGACAGCGATGAGGCCCGCGCCAGGTCGGCGCGGGCCCCACCGTCGTACGACTGATCAGTCCTTGTTCTTCCGTCGTGTACCGAACACGATCTCGTCCCAGCTCGGGACGGCCGCGCGGCGGCCCGGGCGGACGCCGTCGGCCTCGGCCTGGCGGTCGGTCGAGCCGACGAGGCGGTCGCGGTGGCTGCCGACCGAGCGAGGCATGAGGACGTCCGCGTAGGCGGAACCGGCACCGGCGGAGGCCGCGGGGGCCGGAGGCTCCTCGGCCTCGGGCTCGGGGGCGGGTTCCTCCGTGTCGGGCCGCTCCGTGGTGGCGGGCCGCTCGGGCACCACCATGTCGCCCCGGAAGCTCGGCACCGCCTCCAGGAGGCTGGTGAGGGAGTCCCGCTCGGACTCCTCGACCGGCTCCGGGGACGGCGCGGGCAGCCCCGGCCGCTCCGACTGCCGGTCCAGGGCGCGGTCCATCGGGCGGTCCCGGGGCAGCCGTGCGATCCGCGGCACGAACGGGAAGCTCGGCTCGGCGGCCGCCGACAGGTCGTCGGACTCACCGATCAGCGAGCGTGCCTCGTCGTCGACGGCCTGGACGAGCCGCCGCGGCGGGTCGTACGTCCAGCTCGCCGAATGCGGCTCACCCGCGACCCGGTAGACCAGCAGTACTTCCCAGGTGCCGTCGTCACGACGCCACGAGTCCCACTGCGCGGTGTCCTTCTCGGCGCCACGCAGCGTCAGCCGCTCCTGCACGGCCTCGCCGAGCTGGGGTCCGGCGTTCTCGCCGGGGCGGCGGACAGGGGTCTTCCTGGCGCGTTCGGCCATGAAGGCACGCTCGGCGAGGACGGGCCCCTCGAAGCGGCGCACACGGTCGACGGGGATCCCGGCGAGCTGTGCGACCTCCTCCGCGGAGGAGCCGGCACGTATACGTGCCTGGATGTCTCGGGGGCGGAGATGGCTCTCCACCTCGATCTCGATCTGGCCGAGGCGGGGACGGTCGCCGCGTACAGCGGCGCGCAGACGCTCGTCAATCGGAAGCGTGTACTCCGTGCTGTCCGCAGCCTTCAGCACCAGCCGTGTGCCGTCGTTAGAGACGGCCACGACACGCAGTTCCGGCATGAGGACCTCCCGGGTGGTGCCTGCCGACGTCACGTGCGTCGCTGCTTCCGCTAGTCGAGTGTGGCCTGCCCGGGTGCAGCCTGCCACAACCTTGCCGAGTTCTCCGGCGTGTCGGGCACAGGCCCGAGACCGCCGTTATGGCACGGTTACCTATTCGCAACGCTAAGTGACGAACTCCATCACCCTGTGCAACGAGCCCCCTCCCGGCGGTCCTGCAAGGCCCCGGACACCCTGGCGGGAGTCCGGACCCAGGGCTCGCAAGAGTACTCCATTCGGGCCACTTGCGCGGTTCGGCACGCCACCCAACTTCGAGCCGGGGGTGGCAGTTGGTCGGCCGAAGCGTCGTTTCTGTGGTCATGGAAAGTGGCGCACTTCACGTAATCACCGCAAATGGAACTAATCGCTTCGCCCGTCCGTCCCTCTCTCGTGCGGTCAGTTGATCAATTGGGTCAAGTCGATCAAGTACGGGAAAGGCAGGCAAGGTCCGGGCATGCGTGAAAAGCCGGATATCGGTGCGGAGTCGGGTGTCGATGAGGAGGTCAGCAGGAAACGACTGGATCTGAGCGTGCCTCAGGTGGCAGGCAGCGCGGTGGCAGCGGTGGTGGCCGCGAAACTCGCCTCCTACTTCGGGGTCTACGGGACGATGCTGGGCGCGGGCCTGGTGAGCGTGGTCGCCACCTGCGGCGGCACGGTCTTCCAGCACTTCTTCAGGCGCACCGGCGAGCAGATACGCGAGGTGACGGTGCAGGCCAGGCCGAGGACCCAGCAGACCCCGGCCGCGGGGGAGTTCACCGAGGGAACCGTCTACCGCGCGCGGGTCAGGAGCTGGAAGCGGCCGGTGGCCGCGGCGGTACTCGTCTTCGGCGTCACCATGGCGGGCATCACCACATACGAACTCGTGGCGGGCCACAGCTTCAGCGACAGCAGCGGCACGACCGTCGGCGACGCCCTCAAGGGGAGCGGTTCCTCTTCCCCGTCTGAGCCCAGTACGCCTCCCGCGTCGAGCGCGACGCCTTCGGCCGGCTCCTCCTCGGCGCAGCCGCCTGGCGACGCCGAGTCCGCTACCGGCGCGACGACGCCCACCCCGACGCCCAGTTCCAGTGCCACGCCGGAAACCGGGGCCGGTGCACCGACCCCCACTCCCAGCGGGTCCGCTACGACCCCAGCACCCTCCGCAAGTAGTCGTTCCCAAAGCGCCGATCCGGGTCAAGCCGATCCCTCAGCGCAGTGAATTCGCCGAAGCGCGGGTAGACCCCGGCGAAGTACTCCGCGTCGCGCGTGTGCACCTTGCCCCAGTGCGGCCGCCCCTCGTGCGCGGTGAGGATCCGCTCGGCGGCCGTGAAGTACGCCTGATAGGGGGTGCCTTTGAACATATGGACGGCGATGTACGCGCTCTCCCGCCCGGACGCCGTCGAGAGCGTGATGTCGTCCGCGGGCGCCGTGCGTACCTCGACGGGGAAACTGACCCGCAGGGACGACCGGTCGACCATCGTCTTCAGCTCGCGCAGCGTCTCGACGAGGGCCTCGCGCGGAACGGCGTACTCCATCTCCACGAAGCGCACCCGGCGCGGAGAAGTGAAGACCTTGTACGGAATGTCGGTGTAGGTCCGTGCGGACAGTGCGCGGCTGGAGATCTTCGCGATCGCCGGGATGGTGGCGGGCACGGCGCGGCCGACCAGATTGGCCGCCTGGAAGACGCCGTTGGAGAGGAACTCGTCCTCGATCCAGCCGCTGATCTGCGGCACCGGCTTCTCGGGCCCCGCGCTGCGGTTGTTGCGCTTGGTGTTGCAGTTGCCGGTGTGCGGGAACCAGTAGAACTCGAAGTGCTCGTTCTCGGTGAACAGTTCGTCGAAGTCGGCGGTGACCTTGTCGAAGGTCATCGGTTCCTCACGGGCCGTGAGCAGAAAAACGGGCTCTACGGAGAGGGTGATCGCGGTGATGATCCCCAGGGCGCCGATTCCGATCCGGGCGGCCGCGAAGACCTCGGGATTCTCCTTCTCGGAGCAGGCGATGACCGAGCCGTCGGCCGTGACCAGCTCAAGGCCCTTGATCTGGGCGGCGATCGAGGCGGAGTCACGCCCGGTGCCGTGCGTGCCGGTGCTGACCGCACCGGAAACCGTCTGCTCCATGATGTCGCCCATGTTGGTGAGCGACAGCCCCTCGCGGGCGAGAGCGAGGTTGAGACGCTTGAGCGGGGTGCCCGCCTCCACGGTGACGGTGCCGGCGTCGCGGTCGATCCTGCGGATGCCGGTCAGCAGTTGGGGGCGGATCAGTACGCCGTCGGTCGCGGCGACGGCCGTGAAAGAGTGCCCGGTGCCGACGGCCTTCACCGTCAGACCGTCCGCGGCGGCGCTGCGCACGGCCGCGGAGAGCTCCTCCACGGAGGCGGGAGTGACCTCTCGTGCCGGACGGGCGGTGACCGTGCCCGCCCAGTTACGCCACGTTCCGCTCTTCCCGTTCGCTGTGCTGCTCATGGGTCCCTCCCCGATGCGGAACCGGCCTGTTCAGCCGGCGATACCCGAGGAAACCGACCGCGACCGCGACGGCCCCGGACACCGCCGGAACCCCGTACCCGGCCTTCGCACCGGCGGCGTCGATCACCCAGCCGGCCACGGAGGAACCGAGCGCGACCCCGACCGCGAGCCCGGTGCTGATCCAGGTCATGCCCTCGGTCAGTTGCGCGCTTGGTACGTGCTGTTCGATGAGGGACATCGTGGTGATCATCGTGGGAGCGATGGACAGGCCCGCAACGAACAGCGCCACGGCCAGGAACGGCAAGTTTCCGACCAGTAGGAGGGGGATCATACTCACGGCCATCGCACACACGCCCAGCAGCCACCGACGTTCGGGCGCCCCCTTGAAGTGCAGCAGCCCGAACACCGCTCCCGCCGCACAGGAGCCCGCCGCGTAGAGCGCGAGAACGACGCTCGCCGCAGCCTTGTGGCCCTGTTCCTCGGCGAAGGCCACGGTGACCACGTCGACGGCTCCGAAGATCGCTCCGGCCGCCACGAAGGTGGCCACCAGGACCTGGAGCCCGGCCGAGGCCATCGCCGAACCGCCCTTGTCCTGCCCGCGCGGATGAGGCACCGGTTCGGTGCCGCGCTGGGCCGTCAGCCAGAAGACGCCGACGGCGAGGAAGCAGGCGGCGAGCAGCGGCCCGGCCTCCGGGAACCACACCGTGGACAGACCGATCGAGATGATCGGTCCGAAGATGAAGCAGGTCTCGTCCACCACGGACTCGAAGGAGTACGCGGTGTGCAGTTGCGGGGTGTCCCGGTAGAGAGCGGCCCAGCGCGCTCTGACCATCGCGCCCATGCTCGGCACACAGCCGATGCCGGCCGAGCAGACGAACAGCACCCAGTCCGGCCACTCGAACCTCGCCGCGAGCAGCAGCCCCGCGGCCGCGGACAGCGCGAACAGCGTCACGGGACGCAGCACCCGCCGCTGCCCGTGCCGGTCCACCAGCCGGGAGACCTGCGGGCCCATCACCGCGGCCGCCAGCGCCATGGTCGCCGAGAGCGCACCCGCGAGCCCGTACCGCCCGGTGAGCTGGGAGATCATCGTGACCACGCCGATGCCCATCATCGACAGCGGCATCCGGCCGAGGAAGCCCGCGGCGGAGAAGCCCCTGGAGCCGGGGGCGGCGAACAGGGCGCGGTACGGGCTGGGCAAGGAGGAACTCCGGTCGGCTCGGCTGGGCCGCCCGGTCACCACGGGCGGGCCTGACACCGGTAAGGCGTGAATCTGGCCGATACAGCTTACGGGTGAGGTGACCCTAACGCACGCCCTCGGACGCTTGAACGCACGCCCTCGGACGCTTGTCCGGTGGCCGTTGTCCGCCTGTCAGCGACGGGTGGCAGGATCGAAGGCATGCCAGACGTGCTCGATGCCACCCCCTACGACGCCCTGCTCCTGCTCTCGTTCGGCGGCCCGGAAGGACCCGACGACGTGGTCCCGTTCCTGGAGAACGTGACGCGGGGGCGCGGCATCCCCAAGGAACGACTCAAGGAGGTGGGTCGGCACTACTTCCAGTTCGGCGGGGTCAGCCCCATCAACGACCAGAACCGCGCCCTGCTAGACGCGCTCCGCAAGGACTTCGCCGACCACGGCCTGGACCTGCCGGTGTACTGGGGCAACCGCAACTGGGCGCCGTACCTGACCGACACCCTGCGCGAACTGGTCGCCGACGGCCGGCGCCGCGTCCTGGTTCTCGCCACCAGCGCGTACGCCTCGTACTCGGGCTGCCGTCAGTACCGCGAGAACCTCGCCGAGGCCCTGGCCACCCTTGAGGCCGAGGCCCTGGACCTGCCGAAGGTCGACAAGCTGCGGCACTACTTCAACCACCCCGGCTTCGTACGCCCGATGATGGACGGCGTGCTGAAGTCCCTGGCCGAACTCCCCGTGGACGTACGGCAGGGCGCGCAGCTCGCCTTCACGACGCACTCGATCCCGGACGCCGCCGCCGACACCTCGGGGCCCCTCGGGGACCACGGCGACGGCGGCGCGTACGTCAAGGAGCACCTGGACGTCGCCCGGCTGATCGTCGACGCGGTGCGCGAGGAGACCGGGATCGACCATCCCTGGCAGCTCGTCTACCAGTCGCGCTCCGGAGCCCCGCACATCCCGTGGCTGGAGCCCGACATCTGCGACCACCTGGAGGAGCTGCACGGCGCCGGCGTCCCGGCCGTCGTGATGGCGCCCATCGGATTCGTGTCCGACCACATGGAGGTGCTGTACGACCTCGACACGGAGGCCACCGCCAAGGCGGCCGAACTGGGTCTGCCGGTGCGCCGCTCGGCCACCGTGGGCGCCGACCCGCGGTTCGCCGCGGCGATCCGTGAACTCGTCCTGGAGCGCGCCGCGACCGAGAGCGGACGGCAGGTGACACCCTGCGCCCTGGGGGCTCTCGGCGCGAGTCACGACCTGTGCCCGGCGGGCTGTTGCCCGGCCCGTGCCCCGAAGCCCGCCGCCGCGGGCGCCGACAGCCCGTACGCCTGAGGAGCCCCGTGATCGAGCCCCTGCACACCGAACTGCTCCAGCTCGCCCACCAGGCCGCCCGTAGCGCCGGTGAGCTGCTGCGGGACGGACGCCCGGCGCACCTCACGGTCGCCGCGACCAAGTCCAGCCCGATCGACGTCGTCACCGAGATGGACATCGCCGCCGAGAAGCTGATCACCGACCTGATCACCCAGCACCGGCCCGCCGACGGCTTCCTCGGCGAGGAGGGCGCCGCCACGGAGGGCACCAGCGGCATCCGCTGGGTCATCGACCCGCTCGACGGCACCGTCAACTACCTGTACGGGCTGCCCACCTGGGCGGTGTCCATCGCCGCCGAACAGAACGGCGAGACCGTCGTCGGAGTCGTCGCGGCGCCGATGCGCGGCGAGACCTACCACGCGGTACGCGGCCGGGGCGCCCGGGCCACCGGAGCCTGGGTCGGCGAGCGCCGGCTGAACTGCCGCCCGTCGCCGTCCCTGGACCAGGCCCTGGTCTCCACCGGCTTCAACTACGTGACCGAGGTCAAGACCCACCAGGCCGCCGTCGCCCAGCGGCTGATCCCGCTGCTCCGCGACATCCGGCGCTCCGGCTCCGCGGCGGTCGACCTGTGCGACGTCGCGGCCGGCCGCCTCGACGGCTACTACGAGCGCGGGCTCCACCCCTGGGACCTCGCGGCGGGCGACCTGATCGCCCGTGAGGCGGGCGCCCTGACCGGTGGGCGCCCCGGTGAGCGCCCCGGAGGCGATCTGGCGGTGGCAGCCTCTCCCGGTGTCTTCGAGCCCCTCCAGCGACTCCTGGAGGAGTTCGGCGCCTGGCACGACTGACGGCGCGTACAACAGCGCGAACGACCGGCGTCTGCAACAGGCGCCGAACGGAGCGGGGCCCCGGCACTGGATCGATGCCGGGGCCCGCTCTCGTACGAATGAAGAATCTGGTGAAGAGCTGAAGAGCCGAACTGAAGAACCGAAGAGCTGGAGAAGCGGAATGAGGAACTGATCAGACGCGTGTAGCGCCTACCTGTACACCGTGTTCGGCGGCGAGGCGGTGCAGGTCGTCGAGCTCGGCCTGCTCGACCTCCGCGAGGAAGTCGTCGCCTGTCTCGCGAGCCCGCGTCAGGTCGGACTCGGTAGCCCTTATGCGCTGCAGAAGTCCTGCGGTGAATGCGTCCATGCTGCGCCCCCTCGTCCTGGGTTGTGGGTCGATGGCACGGGGGTGTGCCGTTCAGAAGGGGCGATCACGTCTCCAAGGGGTGCCCAGCGCTGCCCTGCCGGGCGGCGACGGTGCCGGACACCCACGCCCACTCTGCGGAAAGCGGTTGGACATACCACAAGGTGGCTTGCCACAAGCAGAGCGTGATCGCGGGGTGTAAAGCTGTCGTCCCCCCACTCCCTTCCGTGGAAACCTCAACCGCACGAGAAAATCTGGCATTCCCCCACGCTCCCCCCGTCTTACAGCCGACTTATGGCCGAAAAGGGCAGGATGGAGGCCTTACCAACGACAGGGCCCCGCTCGCATGCGCCGAAGAGGCGCTACGCGAGTGGACAGAGGAAGGACAAGCGACGTGCGCGTACTCGTCGTCGAGGACGAGCAACTGCTCGCCGATGCGGTGGCCACCGGACTGCGCCGGGAGGCCATGGCCGTCGACGTCGTGTACGACGGCGCGGCCGCCCTTGAGCGCGTCGGAGTCAACGACTACGACGTGGTGGTCCTGGACCGCGACCTCCCGCTCGTGCACGGAGACGACGTCTGCCGCAAGATCGTCGAGCTCGGCATGCCCACGCGCGTGCTGATGCTCACGGCTTCCGGCGACGTCAGCGACCGCGTCGAGGGCCTGGAGATCGGCGCGGACGACTATCTCCCCAAGCCGTTCGCGTTCAGCGAGCTGACGGCACGCGTGCGTGCTCTGGGACGTCGTACGAGCCTGCCGCTGCCGCCGGTCCTGGAGCGCGCCGGGATCAAACTCGACCCCAACCGCCGCGAGGTCTTCCGCGACGGCAAGGAAGTCCAGCTCGCGCCCAAGGAGTTCGCCGTCCTGGAGGTGCTGCTGCGCAGCGAGGGCGCCGTCGTCTCGGCCGAGCAGCTCCTGGAGAAGGCCTGGGACGAGAACACGGACCCCTTCACCAACGTTGTACGGGTCACGGTCATGACCCTGCGCCGCAAGCTCGGGGAGCCCCCCGTGATCGTCACCGTGCCCGGTTCCGGTTACCGGATCTGAGCCACGGTGACCACGACCCCCGCGCCTCCCACGGCGCCTCCGAAGCCCACGTGGGACCCCAGGCGGGTGGAGACTCCGTTCCCCTGGCTGAGGCCCACCATCCGGATAAGGCTGACGCTGCTGTACGGCGGCATGTTCCTGATCGCCGGCATCATGCTGCTGTCGATCATCTATCTGCTCGCCGCGCAGGCGCTGAACACCGGTGCAGAGCCTCTCTTCAAGATCGTCAGCGGCACCGATATCAAGGTCGCCAGCGACAACTGCCCCGCGGTCAATGCCGGTAACCAGACGCTCACCGAGTTCAACGCCTCGATCAGCGCCTGCATCGACCACCAGCGCCAGGCCGCCCTGGACAACCTGCTCAGCCGCTCCCTGCTCGCCCTGCTCGGCCTCGCCATCATCGCCTTCGCCTTCGGCTACGCGATGGCGGGCCGGGTGCTCGCGCCGCTCGGCCGGATCACCCGCACCGCGCGCGCGGTGGCGGGCTCGGACCTCTCCCGGCGGATCGAACTGGACGGCCCGGACGACGAGTTGAAGGAGCTCGCGGACACCTTCGACGACATGTTGGAGCGGCTCCAGCGGGCCTTCACCGCTCAGCAGCGCTTCGTGGGCAACGCCTCTCACGAGCTGCGGACGCCGCTGGCGATCAACCGCACGCTTCTTGAGGTGCATCTCTCCGATCCCGCGGCGCCGGCGGAACTGCAACAGCTCGGCAAGACCCTGCTCGCCACCAACGAGCGCAGTGAGCAGCTCGTGGAGGGCCTACTGCTGCTCGCCCGCAGTGACAACCAGATCGTCGAGCGCAAGCCCGTGGACCTCGCCGAGGTCGCTTCGCGGGCCGTCGACCAGGTGCGTGCCGAGGCGGACGCCAAGGGCGTGGAGATCCGCGTGAAGTGTCCCCCGGCGGTCGTCCCGGGCAACGGTGTCCTCCTTGAGCGGATCGCCCTGAACCTCGTCCAGAACGCCGTCCGGTACAACGCGCCGCAGGACGGCTGGGTCGAGGTCACGACTCAGGTTCAGCACGGCCAGGCGGTCCTGGTGGTATCGAACACAGGGCCGGTGGTTCCCGCGTACGAGATCGACAATCTTTTCGAGCCCTTCCGGCGGCTGCGTACGGAGCGCACAGGTAGCGACAAGGGTGTGGGCCTTGGCCTGTCGATTGCCCGGTCGGTGGCCCGTGCGCACGGGGGGCATATCGTCGCTGAGCCGCGCGAAGGAGGTGGGCTCGTGATGCGAGTCACCCTGCCGATCTGAGACCATGTCGCCGACACGCGAGGATGTTCGCTTTGCGCGGAATTTCCTGGGCATACGTCCGGGAGGCTCGTGTGTGATCGATCACAAGGGCATATATCCGGCCTTCCACTCTCCGTGATCAAGAAGGCCGCCGTAAAGCCGGGATAATCCGGGTTTTCGGGGGTCCAGATCACGGGAAGTACACGGTGGGACGCCTTTGAAGTGCGGCCTGCGGACCGTGTACGGTCCGCATCGCCATCCAAGCCGATCACTCTTGAGGAGTCCGGTTGGGTGTCGATTGAGTAACAGACCTTGATGTGAGGCAAAATCTCCGCCTCGGGTCGGGCACAAGTCCGGCCTCTCACGCGTTACGTGCGCTGAGACACCGCAGACACCCAGAGGGGGAGAGCGACATGGCAACGGATTACGACACCCCACGCAAGACCGACGACGACGTCGATTCGGACAGCCTTGAGGAACTGAAGGCTCGCCGGAACGACAAGTCGACGTCGTCTGTAGACGTGGATGAGTTCGAGGCCGCAGAAGGCCTGGAACTGCCCGGCGCGGACCTCTCGAACGAGGAGCTGGCCGTCCGGGTGCTGCCCAAGCAGCAGGACGAGTTCACTTGCATGAGCTGCTTCCTGGTGCACCACCGCAGCCAGCTGGCCCGAGAGAAGAACGGCCAGCCGATCTGCCGCGACTGCGACTGAGGCGGGGTCGGCCGTGACTGGCTCGACCCCTCCCTGGAAGCGCCGTTCCTCCGGACGAGGAGCGGACGAAGGGCCGTCAGACGGCCCTGAAGGCGTGCGTGACGACGAGCGGGGCTCTTCCCGACCAGGATCAGCCTCGCTCGACCGGCCGCCCGCCACGACGTCGGCAGGGGCTTCGGCGCCCGTCGGCGAACTGGTGCCCATGGACACCCCGGCGCCCGCGGCAAAGCGCCGTGCGGCCGCCGTCCGTGACGGAGTCAAGGAAGGCGTTCGCAAGGGCAGCAGCAGAGCGAGAGCAGGCCTGTCCTACCTTGCCGACCGCATCATCGACATCGCTCCGCGCATCCCCGTACGGGACCTCGCGACCCTCCGTCGGCAGTTCCCCGGCCTGACCGCGGAGCAGCTCGCCGACAAGCTCGTCGCCGGCGCGGCCAACGCGACGTCGGCGGTGGGCGCCGGCATCGGCGCGGCCGCCATGCTTCCGGTGCCGCCCGCGATGCCCACCGAGATCGCCGCCGAGATCACCGGCGTCGCCGCGATCGAGCTGAAGCTGATCGCCGAACTGCACGAGGTGTACGGCGTCCGGCCGCCCGGGAACCTGACGCAGCGCAGCACGGGGTATCTGAACTCCTGGTCCACCGAGCGCGGGATCGACGTGACGAAGGTGGCGTCGCTCAACGCCGCGCTGGGCGGCCCCATGAAGCGTCAGCTGCGTCAGCAGATCATGAAGCGCATGGTTCGGGACCTGCCCAACCTGATGCCGTTCATGGTCGGCGCGGCGGTCGGAGCGGTCATGAACCGCCGCGACACCAGACGGCTCGCGGAGCACATCCGCAAGGACCTGCGTAAGTCCCAGGTGCCGTGGGACGCGCTTGCGGAACTGCCGCCGCTCGAGGCGCCCGCCGACCCCCTTCGGATGGGGGAGATCCCCAAGGAGCTCGGGAACTGAGCTCGCCCCACCTGTCCTGTCCTGCCTGCGGCGGCCGGGCCCCTACGCCGTCGCCCGCGCGGCTTCCAGCGCCGCTGCCAGGCGCTCCGGCTCCCGGGTCGAGAGGTACAGGTACGGGGTCGGGTCCTGCGGGTCGGTGACCTCGACGCGAAGGGCCGTCGGGATGTAGGCGCGCAGGAGCATGAAGGCGCGGGTGTCGGCCTTGAACGTGCGCCAGGCGCGCGCCTCCTCCTGGTCCATGATCACGGCATCGCCGAGAGCCGCGACCGGGATCTTCGCGTCACCCGCGATCAGCGAGTCGCCCACGATCCGGATGCGGATCGAGCCGTACGAACTCGTCACGACCGCCGCGACCGCGGTGCCGCCGACCAGACCGCCCAGCAGCGGAAGCGCACCGAACGGGAGGAAGATCAGGGCCATCGAGACCCCCACCAGGAAGCAGACCAGCCACCAGGTTCGGGGCGCGTTGAGGCGTTCTTCGTATGGCGGGGCGGAGAGCTGCATGAAGTCAAGCTTGGCACGGGGCGTCTCTTGGCTTGACGCGCGGGTAAGGTCTGCGGCTGTGAGTGGTACTTCCGCAGCTCTGAAGCCTCCCGCCGACGCCGTCGCGCCGGTGCGGCACCCCGACGCACCCCCGCCCGGTGAACTCCTCGGTGCGCACTATGGGCAGTGTTTCGGGTGCGGCGACGGCCAGGCCCATGGGCTGCACCTCGAAGCGCGTGCGGGCGAGGGGGTCCGGATCACCGCGGAGTTCACCGTGCGGGCCGCTCATCAGGGTGCCCCCGGTCTTGCGCACGGCGGGGTGCTCGCCAGCGCGCTCGACGAGACGCTCGGCTCGCTGAACTGGCTGCTGCGGACCATCGCGGTGACGGGACGGCTGGAGACGGACTTCGTACGGCCCGTGCCCGTCGGCACCGTACTGTTCCTGCAGGCCGAGGTCACGGCGGTGGCCGGCCGCAAGATCTACTCGACCGCGACCGGGCGGATCGGCGGCCCCGAGGGGCCCGTCGCCGTCCGCGCCGACGCCCTCTTCATCGAGGTGAAGGTCGACCACTTCATCGACAACGGTCGCCAGGAGGAGATCCAGGTGGCCATGAACGACCCCGACCAGGTCAGGCGCGCACGCGCCTTCGAGGTGAACCCGTGACCCGTAGTCCTGTGGATGTGCTGATCAGGCGCGTCGACCCGGAAGTCCCGCTTCCCGAGTACGCGCACCCCGGTGACGCGGGAGCGGATCTGCGTACCACCGAGAGATGTGAACTGGAACCGGGTGAACGGGCCGTTCTGCCCACGGGAGTGTCTGTCGCGCTGCCGGAGGGGTACGCGGCCTTCGTACACCCCCGTTCCGGGCTGGCCGCCCGCTGCGGTGTCGCTCTCGTGAATGCCCCGGGGACGGTGGATGCCGGGTACCGTGGGGAGATCAAGGTGATCGTGGTGAATCTCGACCCGCGCGAGTCCGTGCGGTTCGAGCGCTTCGACCGGATTGCCCAACTGGTCGTCCAGCAGGTCGAGAAGGTCCGCTTCCAGGAGGTCGCGGAGCTTCCCGACTCGGTGCGGGCCGCAGGGGGCTTCGGGTCCACCGGCGGTCATGCCGCCGTGGGCGGCGGGGCGGGTGGGAATCGATACGCTTCGGTCGTATCCGACCGGGAAGGACAGTGACGTGTTCGGACGTCGCAAGAAGGGCAGTGCCGCCGAGGACGCGGCGGGCGAGGCCGAGCAGGTCGTCGACGGCGTCGACACTGAGGCGGACGAGACGGATCGGGAGCGGGTGAGGCTCGAACCGGAGCCGCGGCCCGACGGGCCCTGGGACGACTCGGAGGTGCGCGAGCCCGCCGAGGGCCGTGTCGACCTGGGCGGCATTCTGGTGCCCGGAGTCGACGGCATGGAGCTGCGGGTGGAGGTCGCGGGCGACGCGATCGTCGCGGCCACCGTCGTCCTGAAGGACAGCGCCATCCAGCTGCAGGCCTTCGCCGCTCCCAAGCGTGAGGGCATCTGGGGCGAGGTGCGTGAGGAGATCGCCTCGGGCATCACCCAGCAGGGCGGTGTCATCGACGAGGTCGAGGGCCCGCTGGGCTGGGAGCTGCGCGCGCAGGTTCCGGTGCAGCTGCCGGACGGCACGGGCGGTTTCCAGGTCGTACGGTTCGTCGGCGTGGACGGCCCCCGTTGGTTCCTGCGCGGAGTGATCTCCGGGCAGGGCGCGGTGCAGCCGCAGGCCGCAGGGCTCCTTGAGCAGATCTTCCGGGACACGGTCGTCGTGCGTGGTGAGGGTCCGATGGCCCCTCGCGACCCGATCGTCCTGAAGCTGCCGAACGACGCGCAGATGGTCCCCGAGGGTGTCCAGCAGGAGGAGCAGGCCGGTTCCCGCTTCTCCGGCGGAATGGGGCAGTTGCAGCGCGGGCCGGAGACCACCGAGGTTCGCTAGCGCTTCTCAGTACGAGAGTCGGGCCGTATCCCCTGCACAGGGGGTGCGGCCCTTTCGTATGCCCGAGTCCTTCTTCCCGGAGGGCAGTTGAGGTGCGCGTTCTCCGGCAGGCCTTGACGGAAAGTTGGTCTGGACCTATGGTCCCGGCCAACGCGTGTGTTCAGTCCTCAGTGCGTCGTTCACATACGAGAACGGATTCCCTCACATGACCGGAACCCCCACAGTCCGTCTCCCCAGACGGCGCCCGGCTTTCCTCGTCACCGTCGCCACGACCGCCGCCCTGGTGGCCGCACTGCTCTCGCTGCCCGGCACCCAGCAGAAGGCCGAAGCCGCGCCGGCCACCTTCGTCCACCCTGGAGTCGACGTCTCCAGGGGGCAGCTGGACTTCGCCCGCACCCAGGTCCTCGCCGGCGCCCAGCCGTGGAAGGCCGCGTACGACCAGATGCTGGCGAGCAAGTACGCCTCGCTGACACGCACCCCTCTCCCGCGCTCGGTCGTCGAGTGCGGCTCGTACTCGAACCCCAACAACGGCTGCACCGACGAGCGTGAGGACGCGATAGCCGCGTACACGACCGCTCTCGCCTGGTACATCACCCGCGATGTCCGCTACGCGCAGAAGTCCATCCAGCTGATGGACGCCTGGTCGGCCACGATCACCGACCACACCAACAGCAACGCGCCTCTACAGACCGGCTGGGCCGGGTCCTCGTGGACCAAGGCCGCCGAGATCATCAAGTACACGTACACCAGCACCTGGACCAACTCCGCGCGCTTCGGGACCATGCTGCGCAACGTCTACCTGCCCGAGATCATCAACGGCTCCAATTCCAACGGGAACTGGGAGCTGACGATGATGGAGGCCGCCATCGGCATCTCCGTCTTCCTGGAGGACAAGACGGTGTGGGACTCCGCCATGGCGAAGTTCCGTACCCGTACCGCCGCGTACATCTACCTCTCCTCCGACGGCGCCGTGCCGAAGACCGTGCCGAGCCAGAACCTCGACACTACGGCCAAGATCGTCGCCTACTGGCAGGGCCAGTCGACCTTCACCACCGGCCTCACCCAGGAGACGTGCCGCGACTTCGTGCACACCGGGTACGGCATCTCCTCCATCTCGCACGTCGCGGAGACCAGCCGGATCCAGGGCATCGACCTGTACACCACCGACGTGGGCGAGCGGCTGCGCCAGGCGCTCGGGTTCCAGGCCAAGTACCAGCTGGGTGAGGCGGTGCCGAGCTCACTGTGCGGCGGGTCCCTCACCCTCGGGCTCGGACCGGTCACCGAGGTCGGCTACAACGCCATGCACAACCGCCTCGGATATGCCATGTCGAACACCCAGACCCTTACCCTGCAGAACCGTCCGTCCGGCACCAACAACCTGTTCGTCGCCTGGGAGACCCTGACCCAGGGGGACAACCTCAGCTGACGTACGGGGACGACCTCAGCTGAACCGTTCCGCGGCCGGGTGCCCACCAGTGACACGGGTGCCCGGCCGTCAGGGTTGTGTCAAAACGCCCTCCGCCCAGCCCCCCGTCCCTTTTGCCGGGATTATTGGCCGTAAGGTCGACGCTGCGTACACAGCGGTGACGGGAAGACAATAGGGGCCATGGGACGCGGCAAGCTTCGGATCTACCTGGGCGCGGCACCGGGCGTCGGCAAGACGTACGCGATGCTCTCCGAGGCGCACCGGCGCGTCGAGCGGGGCACCGACTGTGTGGTCGCGTTCGTCGAGCACCACCGTCGCGCGCGTACCGAGGTGATGCTGCACGGCCTGGAGCAGGTCCCGCGCAAGGAGCTGGAGTACCGCGGCTCCCTCTTCACCGAGATGGACGTGGACGCCGTACTGGCCCGGCACCCCCAGGTCGCCCTGGTCGACGAACTCGCCCACACCAATGTCCCCGGTTCGAGGAACGCCAAGCGCTGGCAGGACGTGGAGGAACTGCTCGCGGCCGGGATCGATGTCGTCTCCACGGTCAACATCCAGCATCTCGAGTCGCTGGGCGACGTGGTGGAGTCGATCACGGGTGTACGGCAGCGGGAGACCGTTCCGGACGAGGTGGTCCGGCGGGCGGACCAGATCGAGCTGGTCGACATGTCGCCACAGGCGCTGCGGCGGCGGATGGCGCACGGGAACGTCTACAAGTCCGACAAGGTCGACGCGGCGTTGTCGAACTACTTCCGCCCCGGCAACCTCACCGCTCTGCGCGAGCTGGCGCTGCTCTGGGTCGCGGACCGGGTCGACGAGTACCTCACGGAGTACCGAACCGATCACAGCGTCAAGAAGATCTGGGGTTCGCGGGAGCGGATCGTGGTGGGGCTGACCGGCGGTCCGGAGGGCCGGACGCTGATCCGGCGTGCGGCGCGGCTGGCGGAGAAGGGTGCGGGCGGCGAGGTGCTGGCCGTCTACATCGCCCGCAGCGACGGGCTGACCTCCGCCTCGCCCAAGGAGCTGGCTGTCCAGCGCACCCTCGTCGAGGATCTCGGCGGCACCTTCCACCACGTCGTCGGGGACGACATCCCGGCCGCGCTCCTGGACTTCGCGCGGGGTGTCAACGCCACGCAGATCGTGCTCGGCTCCTCGCGCCGCAAGACCTGGCAGTACGTGTTCGGCCCCGGCGTCGGCGCCACCGTGGCCCGCGAGTCGGGCTCCGACCTGGACGTGCACATCGTCACCCACGACGAGGCGGGCAAGGGGCGGGGGCTGCCGGTGGCGCGGGGTGCGCGGCTCGGCCGGTCCCGGATCATCTGGGGCTGGATCGTCGGCGTGGCGGCCCCGGTGGTCCT
Organism: Streptomyces sp. NPDC087263; assembly: GCF_044744645.1. Taxonomy (NCBI): domain Bacteria; kingdom Bacillati; phylum Actinomycetota; class Actinomycetes; order Kitasatosporales; family Streptomycetaceae; genus Streptomyces; species Streptomyces sp. NPDC087263. Next base: position 408,838 of record NZ_JBIUYT010000006.1, on the reverse strand, counting down.
CGCACTCTTCCTGAACACGGTCGATCTGGGCCTCGCCAACGACATGCTGCTGTTCCTGGCGTTGACGGTGGCGGCGGCTCTGCTCGGCGGCCTGTACCCGGCGCTCGCCTCGGCGGCCTTCGGTTCCCTGCTGCTGAACTACTACTACACGCCACCGCTGCACCGGCTGACGATCGCCGATCCCAAGAACATCGTCGCCATCGCGATCTTCTTCGGGGTCGCCGTGTCCGTGGCGTCGGTGGTGGACCTGGCGGCCCGGCGGACCCACCAGGCGGCCCGGTTGCGCGCCGAGTCGGAGATCCTTTCGTTCCTGGCGGGCAGTGTGCTGCGGGGGGAGAACAGCCTGGAGGCGCTGTTGGAGCGGGTCCGGGAGACGTTCGGGATGGAGTCGGTGGCGCTGCTGGAGCGGGAGAGCGACGTCGATCCGTGGACATGCGCGGGGAGTGTGGGGCCGCGCCCGTGCGTCCGTCCCGAGAACGCGGACGTCGACATCCCGGTGGGCGACCACATGGCGCTGGCGCTCTCCGGACGGGTACTGCCGGCTTCCGACCGGCGTGTTCTGGCGGCCTTCGCCGCGCAGGCCGTGGTGGTGCTGGACCGCCAGCGCCTTCAGCACGAGGCCGACCAGGCGAAGGAGCTGGCCGAGGGCAACCGCATCCGTACGGCCTTGCTGGCGGCCGTCAGCCACGATCTCCGCACTCCCCTCGCGGGCATCAAGGCGGCTGTCACGTCCCTGCGCTCGGACGACGTGGCCTGGTCTCAGGAGGACCAGGCGGAGCTCCTCGAGGGCATCGAGGACGGCGCGGACCGCCTCGACCACCTGGTGGGCAACCTGCTGGACATGTCCCGCCTCCAGACCGGCACGGTGTCCCCGCTGGTCCGCGAGATCGACCTCGACGAGGTGGTCCCGATGGCGCTCGGCGGCGTACCCGAGGACAGCGTCGAGCTGGACATCCCGGAGAGTCTGCCGATGATCGCCGTCGACGCCGGACTACTGGAGCGAGCTGTCGCCAACCTCGTGGAGAACGCCGTCAAGTACAGTCCCGCCGACGAACTCGTCCTGGTGTCGGCGAGCGCCATGGCCGACCGGGTGGAGATGCGGGTCGTGGACCGCGGCCCCGGTGTCCCCGACGAGGCCAAGGACCGCATCTTCGAGCCCTTCCAGCGCTACGGCGACGCCCCGCGCGGCGCCGGCGTGGGCCTCGGCCTCGCGGTCGCCCGCGGTTTCGCCGAGGCCATGGGCGGCACCCTGAACGCCGAGGACACCCCCGGCGGCGGACTCACCATGGTGCTCACGCTCCGGGCGGTGCCCAGTCGCCCCGACCCGACCACCGCGGTATCAACACCTGCGTCAGCAGCATCGGAACCATCAGCGGCAGATGCGTCAGCACCATCAGCAGAAAGGCAGGCCTCATGACCCGGGTCCTCGTGGTCGACGACGAGCCCCAGATCACGCGAGCCCTCGTCATCAACCTGAAGGCACGCAAGTACGAGGTCGACGCGGCCCCCGACGGCGCCACCGCGCTCCAGCTCGCCGCCGCCCGGCACCCCGACGTCGTCGTGCTCGACCTCGGTCTGCCCGACATGGACGGCGTCGAGGTCATCAGGGGGCTGCGCGGCTGGACCAGGGTGCCCATCCTGGTGCTCTCCGCCCGGCACTCCTCGGACGAGAAGGTCGAGGCCCTCGACGCGGGCGCCGACGACTACGTCACCAAGCCCTTCGGCATGGACGAGTTGCTGGCCCGGCTGCGCGCCGCCGTCCGCCGCGCGGAACCCACCGGGGGCGGTGAGGACGACGTGATCGTCGAGACCGAGGACTTCACCGTCGACCTGGCCGCCAAGAAGGTCAACCGCGACGGTCGCGATGTGCGCCTGACCCCCACGGAGTGGCACCTCCTGGAGGTCCTGGTGCGCCACACCGGCCGCCTGGTCAGCCAGAAACAGCTGCTCCAGGAGGTCTGGGGGCCGTCGTACGGCACGGAGACGAACTATCTGCGGGTCTACATGGCGCAGCTGCGCCGCAAGCTGGAGGTGGACCCCTCGCATCCGCGGCACTTCATCACCGAGCCGGGGATGGGATACCGGTTCGAGCGCTGACCCTTGTGGGTACGACGCTGTCAGCGCTCCCCGGTACGCTTTCGGTATGAGTGCTGTTCCTGGTTCCGAAAAGTCTGCGGGCCGGTTCCGGCGCATGCTGGACAGGCTCTCCTCGTCCCAGGAGGACCTGGAGTCCGAGGAGCTGCGCGAGGACGCCGAGACCGCGGGCTGCACGCGTATCGGTGACTGCCACGACCGACAGATCGTGACCGTTACTGGTACCTTGCGCACGGTCACTCTGCGGCCACGCGCCGGAGTCCCGGCCCTGGAGGCCGAGCTGTTCGACGGCTCGGCGGCCCTGGACGTGGTGTGGCTCGGCCGGCGCTCCATCGTGGGCATCGAGCCGGGGCGCAAACTCATCGCATCGGGCCGCGTCTCCATGAGCCGGGGCCGTAGGGTGCTGTTCAACCCGAAATACGAACTCAGACCGCTTGGACGGGAGTAGCCGGTGACGTCGCTCGACAAGCCGACCGAAGACCCCCAGCAGGACGCGAGGGCGGTGACGGAGGCCGCGCTCTTCGAGGCGTTCGGCGGTGTGCGGGGCATGGTCGAGACGGTCGTGCCCGGCCTCCTCTTCGTCACCATCTTCACGATCAACAAGGACCTGCATTCGGCGGCCATCGCCGCCCTTGCCATGTCCGTGCTGCTCGTCGTGGTCCGGCTGGTCATGAAGGACACCGTCAAGCACGCCTTCAGCGGCGTCTTCGGCGTCGCCTTCGGTGTGATCTTCGCGATGATGACGGGCAACGCGAAGGACTTCTATCTGCCAGGCATGCTCTACACGCTCGGCCTGGCCCTCGCCTACATCATCACCACCCTCGCGGGCGTCCCCCTGATCGGCCTGATCCTCGGCCCGGTCTTCAAGGAGAACCTCTCCTGGCGCACCCGTAACCCTGGTCGCAAGAAGGCGTACGCGAAGGCCAGTTGGGCCTGGGGCCTGATCCTGCTCGCCAAGTGCGCGGTCCTCTTCCCGCTCTACTGGTGGGCCGACACCACCCAGTTCGGCTGGGTCCTGATCGCCCTAAAGATCCCGCCCTTCCTGCTCGCCGTCTGGCTCACCTGGGTCTTCCTCGCGAAGGCGCCGCCGCCGATCGACGTGTTCGCCGAGATGGAGGCCGAGGAGCAGGCGGAGAACGAGCGCAAGTCAGCGCTCGCCCAGGAGCGCGGCGACACCGCGCCCACCAGCCACCGCCGAGAGGCGTAAGCACTCCAGCCGGTACGAGGATGGGGGCGCCCGGAGATCTCCGGGCGCCCCCATCCTCGTACCGGAAACTGCTAGTTGTCCGCGTCCTCGCGGCGTACCGACAGCAGGTCCTCCAACTGCTCCTCGCGGGCCTGTGCTGCCACGAACAGGAGTTCGTCGCCGGCCTCCAGGGAGTCCTCCCGGGAGGGCGTCAGGACGCGGGTGCCGCGGATGATGGTGACCAGGGACGTGTCCTCGGGCCACTCCACGTCGCCGACCTGGGTGCCGGCCAGGGCGGACTCCGGCGGCAGGGTCAGCTCGACGAGGTTGGCGTCGCCGTGGCTGAAGCGGAGCAGGCGGACCAGGTCGCCGACGCTGACGGCCTCCTCGACCAGGGCCGACATCAGGCGCGGGGTGGAGACGGCGACGTCGACGCCCCAGGACTCGTTGAACAGCCACTCGTTCTTGGGGTTGTTGACGCGGGCGACGACCCGCGGGACGCCGTACTCGGTCTTCGCGAGCAGGGAGACGACGAGGTTGACCTTGTCGTCGCCGGTGGCCGCGATGACCACGTTGCAGCGCTGGAGCGCGGCCTCGTCCAGGGAGGTGATCTCGCAGGCGTCGGCGAGCAGCCACTCCGCCTGCGGGACGCGCTCGACCGAGATGGCGGTGGGCGCCTTGTCGATCAGCAGGATCTCGTGACCGTTCTCCAGGAGCTCGCCCGCGATCGAGCGGCCCACGGCGCCGGCACCGGCAATGGCGACTCTCATCAGTGACCGGCTTCCTCATCAGGGCCCTTGGCGAAGGACGCCTCGACCTTGTCCACGTCGAAGGTGCGCATCATCACGTGCACCAGGTCGCCTTCCTGCAACACCGTCTGCGAGGTGGGCAGGACCGCCTCGCCCAGCCGGGTGAGGAAGGCCACGCGTACGCCGGTCTCGTCCTGGAGCCGGCTGATCTTGTGACCGACCCAGGCGGTGGAGGCGTGCACCTCGGCGAGCTGTACGCCGCCGGTCGGGTCGCGCCACAGCGGCTCGGCGCCCGAGGGCAGCAGGCGGCGGAGCATCTGATCGGCCGTCCAGCGGACGGTGGCCACGGTCGGGATGCCCAGGCGCTGGTAGACCTCGGCGCGGCGCGGGTCGTAGATGCGCGCCGCCACGTTCTCGATGCCGAACATCTCGCGGGCCACCCGGGCGGCGATGATGTTCGAGTTGTCACCGCTGGAGACCGCGGCGAAGGCCCCGGCCTCCTCGATGCCCGCCTCGCGCAGCGTGTCCTGGTCGAAGCCGACTCCGGTGACGCGACGGCCGCCGAACCCGGAGCCCAAGCGTCGGAAGGCGGTGGGGTCCTGGTCGATCACGGCGACCGTGTGCCCCTGTTGCTCCAGGGTCCGGGCAAGAGCGGAACCGACTCTTCCGCAGCCCATGATGACAATATGCACGGCCTTACCCCGCACTCCCCGCTAGGCCACTGACCTGCGTAAATGTCCTGCTCATAGCTCTCTCTCGGCTCGCCGGGCAACACGCTGCGGCCTGTTTTCGGCCACTAGGCAACATCATGCCGGTGAATCCCGATGGTGATCCCGCGCAGGTGTGAGCCGTCTGCATCGCTTGTCCGCCTCCACCGTAGCGGCAAAGCCGTACGGATCGACGGGGGGTGGTGGCCCCGGAAGCCCGCTCCTGTGATCCGGGTCACGTCGGTCTCGCGTCACGTAACTGACCGGAAGCCGTCTGTCGTCTCCAGTCGGCGGCGGCGTGCTCGGGGCGGTGCTGCGGCCGTCCGTGGATGCGGGGGAGCGGGGCGGCGGGGGTCAGCGGCGGTTGATGCTGCGGACGCTCAGGAGAGTCAGGATTCCGAGGCCGATGAGTCCGGCGGTGGCGCCGATGAGCTCCGCGGTGGCGTGCATGGAACCTCCATTAGCGGGCAAATGTGGATGTTTTTCATATAGGCACGCGGATCTGTCCGGCTGCGGAATCCGCAACGGGGCATGTGCCTGTTTTCACTCGGAGGGCAGATGTGGTGCGGCAGGTGGGCGGCCGCCCGTTCGAACGCTTACGATCCTCTGCGTGTCCAAACTGACCGACGTGCCCAAACGGATCCTGATCGGGCGCGCACTGCGCAGTGACCGGCTCGGAGAAACGCTCCTGCCGAAGCGCATCGCACTCCCCGTCTTCGCATCCGACCCGCTCTCCTCCGTGGCCTACGCACCCGGAGAAGTGCTCCTGGTTCTCTCCATCGCGGGCGTGTCGGCGTACCACTTCAGCCCGTGGATCGCGCTCGCGGTCGTGGTGCTGATGTTCACCGTGGTCGCCTCCTACCGGCAGAACGTGCACGCGTACCCGAGCGGTGGTGGCGACTACGAGGTCGCCACCACCAACCTCGGCCCCCGCGCCGGCCTCACCGTCGCCAGCGCGCTGCTCGTCGACTACGTCCTCACCGTCGCCGTGTCGATCGCCTCCGGCATCGAGAACCTCGGCTCGGCGATCCCGTTCGTGATCGAGCACAAGGTGTTGTGCGCGGTCGCCGTGATCGTGCTGCTCACGCTGATGAACCTGCGCGGAGTGAGGGAGTCCGGAAAGCTCTTCGCGATTCCGACGTACGTCTTCGTGGCAGGCGTCTTCATCATGATCGCGTGGGGCTCGTTCCGCGGGCTCGTCCTGAACGACACCATGAAGGCGCCGACCGCCGACTTCCACATCGAGGCCGAGCACCAGGGCCTCGCCGGCTTCGCCCTCGTCTTCCTGCTGCTGCGCGCCTTCTCCTCCGGCTGCGCCGCGCTCACCGGCGTCGAGGCGATCTCCAACGGGGTCCCGGCCTTCCGCAAGCCCAAGTCGAAGAACGCCGCGACCACCCTCGCGGCGATGGGCCTGCTCGCCGTCACCATGTTCTGCGGCATCATCGGCCTGGCCATGGCGACCAAGGTGCGGATGGCCGAGAACCCGGCCGTCGACCTCATCCACAACGGCGTTGCGGTCGGCACCGGTTACGTCCAGAACCCGGTGATCTCGCAGGTCGCCGAGGCGGTCTTCGGAAAGGGCAGCTTCCTGTTCGTGGTGCTGGCCGCCGCCACCGCACTGGTCCTGTTCCTCGCCGCCAACACTGCGTACAACGGCTTCCCGCTGCTCGGCTCGATCCTCGCTCAGGACCGCTACCTCCCGCGCCAGTTGCACACCCGCGGCGACCGCCTCGCCTTCTCCAACGGCATCGTGCTGCTCGCGCTCGCGGCCGCACTGCTCGTCTGGGTCTACGGAGCGGACTCGACCAAGCTCATCCAGCTCTACATCGTCGGTGTCTTCGTCTCCTTCACGCTCAGCCAGACCGGCATGGTCCGGCACTGGAACCGTCATCTGAGCACCGAGAAGGACCAGGCCAAGCGCCGCCACATGGTCCGCTCCCGGGCGATCAACACCTTCGGAGCCTTCTTCACGGGGCTCGTGCTGGTCGTCGTACTCGTCACGAAGTTCACGCACGGCGCCTGGGTCGCGCTGCTCGGCATGGTGATCTTCTACGCGACGATGAGCGCGATCCGTAAGCACTACGACCGGGTCGCCGAGGAACTGGCCGCGCCCGAGGGTCCCTCCGACGACAGCCTCCGCCCCTCCCGCGTCCACTCCGTCGTCCTGATCTCCAAGATCCACCGCCCCTCGCTGCGGGCCCTCGGGTACGCCAAGCTGATGCGTTCCGACAGCCTGGAGGCGCTCAGCGTCAACGTCGACCCGACCGAGACGAAGGCGCTGCGCGCGGAATGGGAACGGCGCGGCATCGACGTACCCCTGAAGGTCCTCGACTCGCCCTACCGCGAGATCACGCGCCCCGTCATCGAGTACGTGAAGGGGCTGCGCCGCGACTCGCCGCGCGACGTCGTCTCCGTCGTCATCCCCGAGTACGTGGTTGGCCACTGGTACGAGCACCTGCTGCACAACCAGAGCGCGCTCCGGCTGAAGGGCCGGCTGCTGTTCACTCCGGGCGTGATGGTGACGTCGGTGCCCTACCAGCTGGAGTCCTCCGAGCTCGCTCGGAAGCGGGCCCGTAAGCGGCAGGAGTGGAACGCGCCGGGAGCGGTGCGGCGCGGTCCGGCCCACGACCGTCCGAAGGAGTCGTCGGGGTCGACGAAGGGCTGAGGGAGGGCCGAGGAAGGGCCGAGGAAGGGCTGACGCCATAGGGCCTTGATGCTCCTTGCCTTGTGGTGAGCGGCCGGGCGGTGGCCACGTAGACTGGTGGGCTGTTGTCCGGCCGTTCCCCTTTCCCGTCCTTTCCCGCCCCTTCCCGCCAGCTTCCCGCACCGTTTCCGCACCCTTTCGCATCTGGAGTCACCCCGCCATGCAGGCAGAACCGAAGAAGTCGCTGGTGGGGGAGGAGTACGAGGTCGAGATCGGTCCTGTCGCCCACGGCGGGCACTGCATCGCCCGTACGGCCGAGGGACAGGTCCTTTTCGTCCGGCACACCCTGCCCGGCGAGCGGGTCCTCGCGCGGGTCACCGAGGGCGAGGAGGGCGCGAAGTTCCTGCGCGCCGATGCCGTCACCGTGCTCGAACCGTCCAAGGACCGCGTGGCGGCGCCCTGTCCGTACGCCGGTCCCGGCCGCTGCGGCGGCTGCGACTGGCAGCACGCCAAGCCCGGCGCTCAGCGACGGCTGAAGGGCGAGGTCATCACCGAGCAGCTGCAGCGGCTCGCCGGCCTCACGCCGGAGGAGGCGGGCTGGGACGGCACGGTGATGCCCGCCGAGGGCGACAAGCTGCCGGCGGGCGAGGTCCCGGCCTGGCGCACCCGCGTGCAGTACGCCGTCGATCCGGACGGCAACGCCGGGCTGCGCCGCCACCGTTCGCACGAGGTCGAGCCGATCGATCACTGCATGATCGCAGCCGTGGGGGTCAGCGAGCTCGGCGTCGAGGAGCGTGACTGGTCCGGCATGGTCTCGGTCGACGCGATTGCCGCGACGGGCTCACAGGACCGCATGGTGATCCTCGAACCGAGGCCCGGCGCCCGGCTGCCCCTCGTCGAGCTCGACAAGCCCGTCTCCGTGATGCGCGTCGAGGAGCACGACGGCGGCATCCACCGCGTCCACGGCCGCGCCTTCGTCCGAGAGCGCGCCGACGGCCGTACGTACCGGGTCGGCAGCGGCGGCTTCTGGCAGGTCCACCCGCAGGCCGCGGACACCCTGGTCAAGGCCGTCATGCAGGGCCTGATGCCGCGCAAGGGCGAGATGGCGCTCGACCTGTACTGCGGCGTCGGCCTCTTCGCCGGCGCCCTCGCCGATCGCCTCGGCGACAAGGGCGCGGTCCTCGGCATCGAGTCCGGCAAGCGCGCGGTCGAGGACGCCCGCCACAACCTCACCGCCTTCGACCGCGTCCGCATCGAACAGGGCAAGGTCGAAGCCGTCCTCCCGCGCACCGGCATCACGGAGGTCGACCTCATCGTCCTCGACCCGCCGCGCTCCGGCGCCGGCAAGAAGACCGTCGAGCACCTCGCCTCACTGGGCGCCCGCCGCATCGCGTACGTCGCCTGCGACCCGGCGGCCCTCGCGCGGGACCTGGGGTACTTCCGCGACGGTGGCTACAAGGTGCGGACGCTTCGGGCGTTCGATCTGTTTCCGATGACTCATCATGTGGAGTGCGTGGCGATTCTGGAGCCGGTCGCGAAGGGTGCCTGACCTCGTGGTCAGTCCTCTCTCAAGAGACCAGAGCGAGAGCGAGGCCCTTGCACCCCCGCAGTCAACGAGCGGGGGTGCAAGGGCCTCGCTCGTTGTGGAGCCACCTCGGAGTCATGCTGCGCTAGCGGCGTGATCCGCCCGTTCGGTTCGCCGACTTCTTTGTGAGGCCACCGATCGGGAGCTGCGTGCGGGCGTGACTGCCCAGGCGTGGGCGAAAGTCTGTCGGTGGGGGCAGGTCCGGGCTCAGCGCACCGGCGCCGCGCAGCCGGAGCCCGCCGATCTGGACCAGATGCCGGGAAGCCGTATCGAACCCCACAATGGGTTCGTATTTCTGGCCTGTGGCCTTATCTGCTGTCGACGCCTCGACGAAACCCGCATCCTGACCGTGTCGCGAGCTTGTCGCACATGAAATTCTCCCGCACGTCCGCTGTGCCATTCCTATCTATTCCTGTGGACAGCGAGACCTCGTGCCGTCATCTTAACTCTGCTTATGTACTGTTTTTAGCTACCGGCTTGATGAGGGTGGGGGCGAGTTCCTGCTCCGCGCTCAGATACGAGTTGCTGCCTGGCCCCTTGGGTAGCAGAGAGTCCCGGCCGCCCACGGTCCCGGCCGCCTGCGCCGCTCCAGCTCAGCTTGGCTCAAAAGCTTGCGAGTTCGATTCCCTATACACCTGGTATGCCGAACGCGACCAGTTCATCAAAGGCGACTTCAAAGACAAGTAAATGGTTGGTCGGTGCGGAACCACGACCCGCAAGCGAGCGTTCGAAGCGCATACGACGACGTGTTGTCTATGCGCGAGAGAGAACAATGACCGAATTGGAATGCATTGTCGTCCTGCCTCGTATTGGCTATCCCCTCGAAGCGGAGGTGAGCCCCTATGCCCAGGAGGTCGTTGAGCGGACTTTTCCAGGTGCGACGAACATCGCCTGCTGGGCGAACGACAGCCCCTCCCATCCGAAGGAGTCGGCGCGCAGCAGGATCGTGCAGAGTCGTCCCGTGGTGCTGTCTGCCCGGCTCCACGTCGGTGTGCAGGATGCCCTGCGGCTCGCAGCCGACCCGCACGAAGGCGAGGCGACCGTCCGGGCGAACGCCGGTCCGCAGCTGCACCGTTACCTCGACGACCTGAGGTTCCGGAAACGCGGAAATCGGGAGTGGCCGTTGGAGACGCCGCACGATGCCATGGGTGAGGCATCGTGAACACCTCCTCGTTCTCACCGGCGAACGGCACAGGCGGAACCGCAGCGGCAACCGGCATCACCACCGCACCGGGAGCCCTTCCCCTGCTGGGCCACGGCCTGCGGTTCGTACGCGATCCGCTGGAGTTCATCACCTCGCTCCGCGCACACGGAGATGTGGTCGCCATTCGGATCGGCACCACCAAGGCGTTCGTGGCCAATCATCCTGATCTGATCCGGATGATCCTCGTCGACAAGGCGGACGCCTTCGACAAGGGACCGCAGCACGAGAAGCTGCGACCGGTGTTCGGGAACGGGCTGACGGTCACGGATGACGCCTCCCATCTGCAACAGAGGCGCCTGATGCAGCCGGCGTTCCACCACCAACAGGTCGCCGGCTATGTGCAGGTCATGCAGGAGACCGCCGAAGCGGCCATCGGCGCATGGGCGCCCGGCGCGCCGATCCGGCCCGACAAGGAGATCTACGCGCTCCTGGTCGCCATGGTCTCCAAGAACCTCTTCTCCACGAGCGTCGACGAGGAGACCGTCGCAAAGATCCAGGCCGCGCTGCCGGTCATGCTCAACGGCATCGGATGGCGCAGCCTGGACCCCACCGATCTGCTGGAGAAGCTCCCGATCCCGGCGAACCGCCGGTTCAACCGGGTCGTCTCGCGCATGCACGCCATGGTCGACGACGTCATCGACCGCCACGAGTCCACGGCCGGTGACCTGTTGTCGTTGCTGAAGGAAGCCCGCGACCCCGACACCGGGCAGCCGATGTCGCCCCAGCAGATCCACGACGAAATCATCACCTTGATGATGGTCGGGTCGGAGACGTCCAGCAACACTCTGAGTTGGGCCTGCCACCTCCTCAGCCGGCACCCGGACATCCAGAGTGCGGTACAGGCCGAGACCGACCGCGTCCTGGAGGGCAGGCCGGCACAAGCCGAGGATCTCGGCGAACTCGCGTACACCCGCAGGGTGGTGACCGAGACCCTCCGCCTGTACCCGCCGACCTGGATCCTCGCCCGGCGGGCCACCACTGATGTCGACCTGGGCCCGTACCGCATCCCCGCCGGCGCTACCGTCTGCTACTCCCCCTACGCCGTACACCGGGATCCGTCCTTCTACAGTGAGCCGGACCGCTTCGACCCCGACCGCTGGCTCCCCGAGCGGGCCGACGGGTTGTGCCGCGCGGCCTACTTGCCCTTCGGTACGGGCAACCGCGGATGCATCGGCGAGCCGGTGGCCTGGGCCCAGACCGCCGTCGTGCTGAGCACCATCGCCCGGCACTGGACCCTCGGCCCGGCGCCGGGCGTCGAAGTCAGGCCGTCGGCCAAACTGCTGCTGATGCCGGATGGGCTCTCTCTCGTCCCGAGGCCACGCCACGATGCGCCCAGGACGCCAGCATCGTCGCCGGGCTGAGTTGCCGCGGACAACTCCCTGCCCCAGGCCCCGTGGGATGGATCCTCACCGAGGCCGAGTGGGCCCACCACTTCCACTCCAGCTTCCCTCCGGCTCCCCTCCAGTTCCCCTCCAGCGAAGAACATCTCGAGCGCACTCAGAGGAATCCATGGCCGTTACCGATACTCCGTACCCCGACAGGCTCCCTTCCGCCCACGAGATCCTCGAACGCGGCCGTGCCGCCGTAGAAGCGGACATCCGGGCGGCGGTGAGCCGCTTGCACCCCACCCTGGAGCAGATCGCCGCCTACCACCTGGGCTGGGATGACGATCAGGGCCGTGGTAAAGCTCTGCGTCCGGTGCTGGCCGTGCTCTCCGCCGAGGCCGCCGGAGCCGATGCGGCCGTGGCGGCCCCGGGCGCAGTGGCCGTCGAACTCGTCCACGCCTCCTCCCTGCTGCACGACGACATCCTGGACGACGACCGCACACGCCACCACCGTCCCGCCGCCTGGGTGGCCTTCGGTGTAGGTCCGGCGATCCTGGCCGGTGACGCCCTGCTCAACCTGGCCCACACGGTGCTGGCGGAGAGCCCCAGCCACAGCAGCACCCAGGCCTGTCGGATGCTCTTGCACTCCTCCGAGGCACTGCTTCACGGGCAGGCCGAGGATCTGGTCTTTGAGAATCGGCCCACGGTGACGGTGGAGGAGTATCTCGCCATGTCGGCCCGGAAGACCGGAGCGCTGCTTGGCACCTCGGCTGCCGTGGGCGCCTGCCTCGCCAACGCCCCCGCCCCTCTGGTGAAGGCCTTGGAATCCATGGGCCAGCACCTTGGGCTCGGGTTCCAGGCCGTCGATGACCTCCTGGGGATCTGGGGCGACCCGGCCCGGACGGGCAAGCCCGTCTTCGGCGACCTCCGGCAGCGCAAGAAGAGCCTCCCCATCACGGCAGCATTGGCGGCCGACCATCCGGCCGCACGGCACCTGGCACGCCTGCTCGCCACCGGCCCCTCCTCGGAGCAGGACCTCCAGCGGGCAGCCGACCTCGTGGATGAAGGCGGTGGCAGGGACGCCACCCTTCGCGAAGCCGACCGGCAGCTCGATCAGGCCTTGGAAGCACTGAACTCGGCCGACATGGTCAGCACCGCACGGGCCGAGCTGACCACTCTGATCACCGGGCTGGCCCACCAGGCGTTGTCACGCTGGTTCAAGGTCCGGACAGCGCCTCTCACAACGGAGTCATGATGACGCTGTTCCCCACAAGTCAGGCTCAAGACATTCCCTCCCGGGTGAATGTGGAACTCGCTCGATTCATGGACGGGAAGCTCGGCGATCTGAGCATGGTGCAGGCGAGCGAGCCGGTGCACCTCATCAAGGATTCCGTGCTGGCGGGTGGCAAACGCCTCCAGGCAATGTGGTGCTACTGGGGTTGGCGGGCAGCAGGGCGCGAAGGCTGCCGCGAGATCATCGCGGTGGGCGCGGCGCTGGAACTGTTCAAGTGGGCGGCACTGGTCGCCGACGACATCTTTGACCGCAGCGGTACCCGTCGTGGACTGCCCACCCTGCACCCGGCGTTGGCCGGAACGCACAGGGAACAGGGCTGGCGCGGGGACCCCGACCACTATGGCCTCGTCCAGACCATGTGTCTGGCCAACACCGCCTGGGCCTGGGCGGATGAGCTGATGTTCGCCAGCGGTGTCGACCCGCGGGAACTGGCTACCCGCCGACTGCCCTGTGACCTGCTGCGGTCCGAGGTCTGGCTCGGCCAGTATTTCGACATGAAGGAAAGTGCACTGCGCACCCCTTCGATGGACAGGGCGATGAACGTCGCTCTGTTGAAGACCGCGCGGGCCAACATCATGTATCCGCTGGTATTCGGCGCCACCCTGGCCGGCGCGTCGGCTGAGCTCATATCGGCCTTCACGGATTTCGGGCACGAGGTAGGCAACGCCTTCCAGCTGCACAATGACCTACTCGGAGTCTTCGGCGACGAAGCAGTCACCGGAAAATCCAGCCTCGACGATTTCCGTAACGGCTCCATGACGATCCTCATCACCTGGGCCATGGAACACGCCACCCCGGACCAGCTCACGGTCTTCGAGCGCTACCACGGAGACCTGGAGATCGACGAGAACGGCACCGCCGAATTGCGCACCGTCATCCAGAAAACCGGCGCCAGGGATGCCATAGAGGCGATGGCCGACGAATACCGCAAGCGAGCCATCGCGATACTCCAGGACATGGAGATCACCGCAGAGGTACGGATGGCGCTGACAGAGCTGGCGTCCGTTGGCCCAGTGCTGTAACAGAATTCCCGAGTTGCCACGTGGTGTCAGCGCCACGAGAAGGAAGTAAACCCCGTGCCGATTGATGTGGATTTCACCATCCCGTTCCCACCCAAGCGCCCACCGGACGCTGCCGCAGCGGAGGAACACGCCGTCCAGTGGCTTTCCAGCCACGGCCTGCTGCAAAGTCCCGAGCAGAAGCAGTACTTCATATCGATGCGTGTCGGTGCAGCCGCCGCCTTCCTCTATCCCCACAGCACCGGCGCCGACCTGCACATGGCAGCCGACACCATCGCGCTGACGGCCCTCATCAACGATCAGGTCGACAGCTCCTCGAACCAACGAGCTCAACACGCCACCGAAATCTGCAATGACCTGGTCACGCTCCTGCAGCAGAACCGCCCTGCCAGACCCGTCACGGCCATTGGCTCAGCCTGGTGCACCCTTTGGCCACGCCTGGCCGACGGAATGTCGATGGCGTGGCAAGAGAGAGCCCGCCGCCATCTCTCCCAGTTCTTCAGCGCGTACATGGCCCCCCGCACCATGCTCACCGCCACGCGGTACCTGGAACGGCGGAGAATACTCTCCGGCCTCATGACGTGGCTTGACCTTGCCGAACGCACCAGCCACTTCGAACTGCCTGAACGCGCCCTGAACACAGCGCTGATCAGTGACCTGTTCGAGGAAACCGTCAAACTCTTCAACCTCCCTCATGACGTATTCGCCGTTGAACGCGAAGAAGCCCGTGGAGAGGTCGACAACATGGTGTTGGTCCTGGAGCATGCCACCGGCCGACCCCGTCCTCGGGTGATCGCCGAGATCCAGTCCATGGTCGACAACGCCGGAGAACGCTTCCTGGAGTTGGAAAGCCATCTCCCCGAGATCGGCACCGCTCTCGCACTCGGCCCGTCCGACAGAACTGCCTTGGCCTCCTACGTTCAGGCAATGCGGGACATCGTCCGTGGTAATTACGACTGGCACAAGCAGGGAACGGCCCGCTACGACCCGAAGGCAGCCGATCTCGCCATCGCCTCAGGCTACGAAGACACCCGGCTCCCGCACAGAGCACCCGATCCGCCGGACGCGGTGTAGCGACAACACAGAGCACCCGATCCGCCGGACGCGGTGTAGCGACAACACAGAACCGGATCTACTGCGGCGGGAACTCTCGGTCCCGGCGTGGGACGCACCGGCCGACCACCGAACCCTCTGACGGAGGCCAAGCCACCATGCCCCCAGCCTTCACCACAGGCACCGCGCCCCCAGCCTTCACCACCGGCACCGCGCCCGCAGCTCTGCCCCTCGTCGGCCACGCCTGGGCCCTGCTGCGCCATCCTCTGGAATTCCTGGCCGCCCAGCCCCGCCACGGCGATCTCGTCCACGTCCGGCTGGGCCCGCTGCGGGCCCTCCTGCCGACCCACCCCGACCTGTTGTGGCGCGTGCTGACCGACGACCGGACCTTCGACAAGGGCGGCCACCTCTTCGAACGCGGCCGCACCATCGTCGGTGACGGCCTGATCACCTGCCCCCACGACGCCCACCGACGGCAACGACGGCTCATCCAGCCCGCCTTCCACCACCTCCGCATGCCGTACTACGCAACGATCATGGAAGAGGAAATCGCCACCCTGACCCAGCCCTGGCACAACGGCCTGGTCATCAACGCCTTCCCCACCCTGTCCAGTCTCGCCATGCGCACCGTCAGCCGCACCATGTTCGGCATCCCCCTTCACCACAGCTCCCTCCCGGAGACCCAGGCCCACGCCCAAACCGTCATCAGCGCCCTCCTGCGGCGCACCCTCGTCCCCCAGACGCTCCAGCGCCTCCCTCTCCCGGCCAACCGCCGCTACCGGCAAGCCCTCCACCACCTGCACAGCATCCGCGACCACCTCGCCACCGACTCCGACCGCAGTGGCGACGACCACACGGACCTGCTGTCCACCCTCCTGACCGCCCAGAAGGACCCCGGCAACCGCGTTACCGACACCGAGATCGGCGACCAGGTCATGACCATGTTCGTTGCCGGATCGGAAACCGTCGCCGCCACCCTCAGCTGGGCCCTGCACCTGCTCACCGAGCACCCCGACATCCAGGCCCAGCTCCACCACGAGGTCGACACCGTCCTCGCAGGCCGGCCCGCGCGGTTCAGCGACCTACCCCAACTGCCCTACACCGAACGCGTCATCACCGAGACCCTGCGCCTGTACCCGCCGGCCTGGCTCCTGACCCGCGTCACCACCGCACCCACAGAACTGGCCGGACACCCCCTGAGCCCCGGAAGCACCATCCTGCTCTGTCCCCCGGCCGTCCACCGCCACCCCGATTTCTACCCCGCCCCGCTCACCTTCGACCCCGACCGATGGCTCCCCGAGAAGGCCGCAGCACTGCCACGAGGCGCCTACGTGGCCTTCATCGGCGGCCCACGCAAATGCATCGGCGACACCTACGCCATGAACCAGTCCACCCTCGCCCTGGCCACCATCGCCGCCCGATGGAAACCCGAACAAGCCCCAGGAACCGACCCCCGCCCCGCCACCCTGAGCATCAGCCTGCGCCCACGCCGCCTCCTCCTGCGCCTACGCCCGCGCCCTTGACCACACCGCACGCGACACAGTCCGCCGCTACCGCGCGCCCTGCCCTGGCTGCTCGACCTGTTTCGGTCCACCTGACAGGTCGAGCTGACAGCCTGCCCGTCGGAGGCGCTCTGGCCTGCGACTTCATGGCGAAACAGCGCCCCTGGCGGACACCGGCATTGACGGCCGGTCAGATCCACTGCGCACAGCGCGGCACGAGGAAGACCTGAACCCCCGGAGATCCTGCCGGGAACGTCGATGTCAGTGGTGACCACTAGTTTGGAGTCACTGGAGATCGGCCGTACTGGTCGACCGGGCCTTTGGGGAGGGGCGTGCTGTGTCCGCTGCGCAGGCACGACAGTCGGGGAACACGACGTATCTGGAGCTGTCACAGGAAAGTGGCGGTGCTCACAAGTTCTACGAAGTGACGGTTGAGGGGACCACCGTCGCCGTGCGGTACGGACGGATCGGGGTGGACGAGCAGCGTCAGACCTCCGCCTTTCCGACCAAGGAGAAGGCAAAGGCGGCGGCGAAGAAGATAGCCGAGAAGGTGCGGAAGGGGTATGCGCCCGCTGTTCAGGGGAGCCGAGCGGCCCGCCCTGTGACGCACCGTCAGGTGACGTCCGCCCCGTCGACAGCGCGGGCGACCGCCCCGGTGCTGTGGCGTTTCCGTACGGGCGCCTCGGCGTTCGGTATCCATGTGGACGAGGACCGCTGCTGGGTCGGCAACCAGCAGGGCAGTGTCTACAACCTGAGTCATGACGGTGAGGTGCTGGCTCACTACGCCCTGCCCGACGGTGTGAAGTGCCTTGTGGCGGACGACTTCTGGATCTACGCGGGCTGTGACGACGGCCGGGTGTACGACCTCTCCTCGAAGGTGCCGTTCGCGGCCTACGACATAGCTGCCGAGGTGGACATCTTCTGGCTGGACATTCACGCGGGCGTGCTGAACGTCTCCGACCGCAACGGCGGTCTGACGGTTATCGACCACGAGGACGAACTCCAGTGGTCGCGCAACTCGTCCGGGGACAACGCGTGGATGGTGCGGGCCGACGACCACGCCGTCTACCACGGACACAGCCGCGGTGTGACGGCCTACGCGGCGGATGGCGCCGGCCAGCTCTGGCACACGGCGACCAACGGCAATGTGCTCTTCGGATGGCAGGAGGAGGACGCGGTCTACGCCGGCACGGGCAGGCGGGTTGTCCAGCGGCTGGCGAAGTCCTCCGGGCGGATCGAGGCGTCCTACCCGTGCGACGCCGCGGTGTACTCGTGCGCCACGTCACCGGGCGGGCGGTACGTCTTCGCGGGCGACTCGGCTTCCTCCGTCTACTGCTTCACCGCCGATGGCACCCGGCTGTGGAAGCTCGGCACGGGTGGTGGCTCGGCGCTCTCCATGCAGTACCACGACGAAAGGCTGTACATCGTCTCCACGGACGGCTCACTCGCCTGCATCGACGCGAGCGAGGCCGCGATCAACGCCGCTCAGGCCGGCACCGTCCCGGTCGCCGCGGACATCAAACTGGCGGCCGCTCTGCCGACGTACGCGCCGCTGACCACGGCCGCCTCCGTTGCCACGGTCAGCGCTGTCTCCGCAGCGGGGAGCGGAGTCGTCGTGGAGTGCTTTGAGCGAGGAGGCCGAGTGCGCGTGCAGATGGTCTCCGAGGGCTATGAGCCGAGTTGGAACGTCCAGTTCCCCCGTGCGATACGCGAGCCCGGCGCACGCTATGTGGTGGACGCGTTGCATTCCTCCTCGGGTGGCTTCTACCGAGTGCGCGGGGAGATCAGACGTCTGGTGTGACACGCATGCCGGTCGCCCGCGCCCGCGGGGACGATGACCTCGCCGGCCCCGGCCGCCCGGGCAAGCCGGATCGCGATGCGGCCCACGCCGCCGGCAGCCGCGTGCACCTGCACGGTCTCACCCGGCGTTGCTATGACCTGGTGTGCAAGTTGCGGCCGAACGGCAGGAGCAACGCCTGGAACCTTCGATATCCGGCTGGGCGGTGGTCGTCGGTGAGGGCAGCTTCGGCACGGCCCTCACTGACGTTGCGTCGCCCGGCCCGGCCGTACGGCGGCACCCGGCCCGCCGCCGCGCCGTCAACCGGACTTGTGCCAGCTGTGCGGCGCGCGGAACGGGATTGCGGTGGACCTGACGGACACCCCGCGCGGTGGGAGCGTGCGCGGGGTGTCGATGGGTCGGGCGGAGGTCAGGCGCAGAGGACGCGCGTCTCCGGTGTGTAGACCGGGCCGCCGCTGGTGTTCGTGGCGTCGCTGAAGTCCGCGTAGTAGTAGGAGTAGAAGCCGATGTTGCCGTTGCAGCCCGAGTCTGCGGCGACCTGCAGGGTCAGGTTGACGGTCCGGCTCTGCCCGGGCGGGATCGTGGCGCCGTAGTTCGTGCCCAGGTTGGTGGGCCCGGTGCCGGAGCAGGGGCTGCTGCCGGCGCTCGTGGTCAGGCTGCAGCCGGTGAAGCTGTACTTGAGGTCGGGCCTCTGGGTGGTCAGCCAGGTGGGATCGATCGTTTGGTAGACGAACAGGATGTCGTACGTCTTGTTGTTGGTCAGCGTCATCGAGAGGTTCACCGTGCCGCCGGGCGTCGTGGTGGCGGAGTCGGTGGCGAACGTCAGGTCGGTGTCCGCCGCGCTCGCACTCGTGCCCAGGCCGAAGACGGCGAGGAGGAAACCGAGGAGGGTGGCGAGGCCCAGACGTGTCATAAGTGGTGATCGCATGGCTCGGGAGGCTAGGTGGGCCGTACGCACGCCGTCTGCCCCGCGAAGCGCGCCCCGACCGTGGACCGGCTGAATGTGTTCCTTGTGTGACGGCGGTGCGGCGAGTGTGTGAAGTGGGTGCCTGGGCTGCATATCCGCACGGCATGGGGAGGGGGCGCGGGGCTCACAGGGGCAGAGCCCTGCCGGCCGGCTGTCAGGCGGTGCGTGCCGATATTGGCGTGATTCCTGATGCGTGGGACGCCGTGACGTCTCGCGTGGGGCGGATGGTCTCAGGCAGTTGTCGCGTTCTGCTCGGATCACGCACCGGGCGTCCGGCGTTCGGGTCGGCGCTGGGGGCAGCGCCGACCCGGAGCCCGCTACTTGCTCACGGCAAAGCGCATCAGGGCCTTTTCGTCGCCCTGCTTGATCTTCCCGGTCTCGTTGATGACCTGGAGCTTCCAGTTCGCGCCGTCCCGAATGGCCTTGGCCACGGCGCAGCCGTTGTCGGAGCTGAGCAGGCTCGGCCAGATGTCGGCGACCTGCTGGGAACTGCCGCCCGTCGCGTCGTACACCTTGAAGCTGATGTTCCGGGCCTTCTGGAAGTTGCTGCCCTTCTTGTACGCGGCGGCGACGAACACGATGGACGTGATGTTGGACGGCACCTTGGCGAAGTTGACGGTCACCGTCTCGTCGTCGCCGTCCCCCTGGCCGGTCTGGTTGTCCCCGCTGTGCAGCAGCGAGCCGTTGCCCAGCGGATCCGGGGAGTCGAGGCCGGCCAGTCGCACCGGGTCCGGCCCCTGCATCGCGATGGCGATCAGGTCGAGGTCGGTACCGACTTTCTGCCGGATCTTCCCGATCAGGCCGCCGCTGCTGCCGACGGTCGGGTCCCAGGACGCTCCGATGGTCAGGTGGGTCACCCCATCCAGATCCGCCGGGCCGTCTTCTTTCGTGAGTGTGATCATGCGTGAACCCCTTGGTGAGGCGACTGCGACACACGAATTGTGTCTGGAGCGGTCGAAGTCGAGCACACCAGGTCCAGAAATACCGGGACAGGAGAGCCGGGAGGGGAGATTGGGTCGGGAAAGGTCGCTGAGCGTGACAGTCGTACGGCTGCGTGTGCTTGCTCGCCTCGTTCGGCACGAGACCGGTGAGGGGCGCGTACCAGGCCCGACTGGTAGGCGATCGCGGGCGTTGACCTTTGTGTCGCGTGGTGCACGTGGTCCGTGCGGTCAAGGGACTGAGAGGAGCTGCTCGGCGATCCCGGTGTTGGAGTGGCCCTTCGCGACCAGGGCCGTCACCTCTCGCTCGCGGGCGGTGAGGGCGCCGGGGAGCGAGAGCGGGGTGCCGGAGTGGTCAGGAGGCGAGTGATGAGGACGCGCGCGGTCGGCGGGGGCGGAGGGTGTCTCCGGAGGCCACGGTGCGGATGGCGTCCAGGACCTTCCTGACGACGGCCCTCAGGGTGTTCTTGGCGGCGTCGGTGAGATCGCCCGCCCTCGCCTTGCAGGTAACGGTGGAGTACGCCGTCGAGGCGTCCTCGCTCACCGCCTTCGCCCGGAAGGGGCTCACCGCACCGGCGACCTGCGAACCGTAGGACGCCTCGGCCACGAACTTCTCGATGACCGCACCGCACGGTTCTGGGGCGAGGTGACCTGCTGCTCCTCGGGCGCGACGGACACGACACGGGCGCTCGCCCCGTCGGCGGCCTCGGCACGGCCTCGGTGCGACCTCGGCACGGCCTCGGTGCGACCTCGGCACGGTCGCGATGGGGCCGGGGCGATGGGGCCGGGGGCGATGGCGTCGGTACGGATGCTCTGGCCGCGGTGCATCACGGCGGGGGGCTTCGTCGGACCGGCGATGCCGTGCCTGGAGGCGGCGTACGCGGCTCCGGCCGCGCTGCCTGGCAAGGCTCGCCTCGGACGAGGTGCTCTCCGGACGGGGTGTTCCCCACGCGCTAGACGCTGTACCCGCCGTCCACGCCCAACGCCTGCCCGGTGATGAAGCCGGCCCGGTCGGAGGCCAGGAACGCGACCGCCTCGGCGATGTCCGTCGCGTCGCCGAACCGGCGCAGGGGGATGTTGCGTCGGGTGATCTCCAGTGCCGCCTCGTCGAGTTCGCCGGAACTGATCAGTCGGGCGGCGATGCCGTCGGTCAGCATGCCGGGGCCGACGCAGTTCACGCGTACCCCGTACCGTCCCTCTTCGGCGGCCAGCGCCCGTGCGACCGCCTCGACCGCGCCCTTCGTGCCCGACGAGAGCCCGTCCCGGACGGGGAACCGGCGGGTGGCCACGGTGGTGACGGCGACGATGCTGCCCCGGCTCTCCCGCAGTCTCGGCAGCGCGGCATGCACCAGGTTGAAGAACGCCCCCGCGTCCGCGTCGAGTTGGGCGCGGTACTGGCTCGGCGTGACCTTGCTCAGATGGACCATCGGCACGTGCGGGCCCGCCGCGTACACCAGGGTGTGGATGCCGCCGAACGCCGAGTCGGCCTCGGACACCGCTTCCGCCGTGGCCGACTCGTCGGTCAAGTCGAGCCGAAGGGGAAGGACTTGGCGCCCGTACGCCTTCACCTCACCGGCGAGGGTGTCGGCAGCGGCCTGGTTGGCGCGATAGGTGAACGCCACGTCGCTGCCCCGCTCGGCGAGCGTCCGTACGACCGCCGCGCCGATACCGCCCGTGCCGCCCGCGATGAAGGCGGCCCCCGTGCTGTTGGCGAAGTCCGGCATCACAGCATTCCAACACGCGCCGGTACCCGCCGAACAGCCGCGGGCGGCGACTGAACTCCGGGGCCCGCGCTGGGTCCTGTGGCGCCGGCGACCGGTCGGCCCTGGCCGGTCTCGACGGCAGGCAGGTGCACGTCCGCGCTGGACAAGGTCATCGGCGACGCCGAGAGGGCCCGAATGCGGATCCGCACTCCGGCGTGAGGGAGGGTGAACCTGTCGTCGGGCGGCATGAGTTCGTAGCGTGCCGAGCTGTGGGCGGGGAGTTGGTAGGGCCGGACGCGACGGACCAGGAGCGCCTCATGCCCTGGTGGGTGGTGAGGGTGTGAAATGCGGGCGCAGGGCGGAGTTGCCCAAGTTGTGGGCGCGGACGGTGAGTTCGGCGAGGGCGCCGGTGGACCGGCGTGTGCCGACGACGGGGGTGGCGAGCCCGTGGCCGCCAGGGTCACCGCCGTCATGGACGGTGCCGGCAGGGGCAGGGGCAGGGGCAGGGGCAGGGCCGCCCCGGGCCCCGCGTCGGTGCGGACCCGCGCAGCACGGCCGGGCGGGGCTGCCACGCGGCCGTGAGGGGCTGCGGGGATGAGCTGTCGGCCGCGGCCGGCCCCAACGGGGTCATGGGCAGGTAGCGGCGGTCCTGTGAGCGGGTCGCCGGAGGGAAGGCGCACCAGGGCGGGACCGTCGCCGCCGGGCCGAGACGCCGTACGAAGTCCAGGAACAGGGCCGGCGGAGCGAACCGGCGGCCCGGAGCAGGCTCGCCCGTCAGGCGTTCGAGAGTGATACCTCGGTCGCCTTGATGAGCGCCACGACCGGGGAACCGGTGGCCAGGAGGAGTTCCGTGACCGCGTCCTTGGTGATCGCGGAGGTCAGCTCGCCGCCCGCGACGTCGACCTTCACGCGCGCCATGGCGCCCCCGGTGGCGACGTCGGTGACCGTGCCGGGGAGCTGGTTGCGGATGCTGACCCCGCTCACCGGGCCGGTGGCCAGGGACACCTCCGTCGACTTGATCAGCGCGCGGACCGCGGAACCCGTGGTCAGTCCCAAGTCCTCGACGGCCTCCAGGGTGACGGCCGCCGTGAGGTCCTGACCGCCGTCGAGACGCACCTTCACCGTCGCCATCACCTCACCCGGGGTGACGGAGGCGACGGTGCCGGGGAGTTGATTACGGATGCTCAGACTCATGAGGAACGCCTCGATTGCGGTACGGGCTGGAAGGTTCGACCCATTATGTCCGCCTTGCCGCTGGTCCAGTGCTCGCGGACGTGTCGCCGACCGTGTCGCTATTGGGCCGAACGGGTGACCATGCGTAAGAATTGCCCGGTGCAGACAACGAGTGCGAGCCAGGACGGGGTGGACCTGTGAACGGCCACGACGCCACCGACGAACAGTGGGAGGGGCTCGCCCAGGTAGTTCCGTTGCGGGGCCGGGACGCCTGGCCCTCGGCAGTCGACCACCGGTCGATACCCGAGGCCCCGACGGAGGCGCGCCGCCGCTTCATGGTGCTGCGGATCAACGTGTTCGCGGACGCGCGCGAGGTCGCCGAGACCCTGATGGCGGGCATACCCGTCCTCCTGGACCTGACCGGCGCGGAGACCGAAGTCGCCAAGCGGGTACTGGACTTCAGTACCGGCGTGGTCTTCGGGCTGGCGAGCGGCATGCACCGCGTCGACAAGAACGTGTTCCTGCTGACGCCGCCGGGGACCGAGGTTCAGGGGCTGATGGAGGGAGCGCGGATTCCTGGGGTGTGACGGCGAGGTCCTCGGTACGCCGTAGCCCGTCGGGTGCGGATTGGGGATCGGTCGGTGGTCCGTCCCTCGATCGTAGGAAGGTCTCCGAGGCGGAACGGTTCGCCTGACGGCGGAGGCCTACCGTCCGGATATGACCCTGCCCTCCCTGGAAGTCCCCGCGGTGGCGGAGGTGCGCCCCGACCGCCCGGGCGTCACCGAGCTGCGGCTCGCCGCCTTCGCCGCGCATCGGCGTGTCCGGTTCCCGCTCGGACCGCTCACCCTCGTCGCCGGGCCGAGCGGCAGCGGCAAGACCAGTGCCCTGCGGGCGTACGAGGCGCTGGCGCGGCTCGGCAGCGGCGCCGAGCTGGGAGAGGTGTTCCCGGCTCCGGTCGCCTGTGTGCCCGAGCGGGCCCGGCCCGACGCCCAGCGACGGCGCGGCTTCCGTATCGGCTGCACCGTCAACGGTCCGCAGGGCCCGGTCCGTCTCGATATCGCCGTACAGGCCGAGCCCGAACTACGCATCGTGGGCGAGCGGTTGACGGCGGGCGGGCTGACCCTGCTGGAGACGGCGCTACGGGACCCGGGGCGCCCCGTGGTCCAGGCCGCCTGGCACACCGGGGGCTCGTCCGTGGTGACCCGGGGCCCGCTCCCCGACGACCGCCTCGGTACCGCGCTCCTGCCGCTGCGTGTCTCGGGCCGGACGGCCGGCGAGCGCCAAGTCCTCGCCGCCGCCGAGCAGATGGTGCTCGCGCTGCGGTCCGTTTTCGCCTGCGACCCGAGCCCCCGGCTGATGCGCGCCCCCGTTCCGGTCGGATCCGGTCTGCTGCTGCGCGGCTGCGACAACATCGCCGAAGTGCTCTGGCGTACCCGCGCGGAATGTGGCCGACGGCACGCGCAGCTGGTCGCCGCGGTCGACTCCGGATGCGCGGGCCGCGTCACCGATGTACTGGGCGAGCCCCTGTGCGACGGCACGATCCGAGCGTTCCTCGACCGCGGCGACGGCTTCCGTACGGAGCTGGGGCTGCTCGGGGACGGCGAGTTGAGGTACCTGGCGCTGGCCCTGGTGCTGCTCACCGGGCCGGGAGTCCTGGCGGTCGACCAGGCCGGTGAGGTTCCCGCGGCCCTCCAGACGCTGACCGTCCTGGCCGACGGTCTCGATCGCTGCCTGGACGCCCGGCAGACGGGGGAGCTGGTGCGGCTGGCGGCGCGGATGTGCGAGCGTGGGCACA
This sequence comes from Streptomyces sp. NPDC087263, assembly GCF_044744645.1. Taxonomy (NCBI): domain Bacteria; kingdom Bacillati; phylum Actinomycetota; class Actinomycetes; order Kitasatosporales; family Streptomycetaceae; genus Streptomyces; species Streptomyces sp. NPDC087263. The sequence goes on along the minus strand of NZ_JBIUYT010000006.1, from coordinate 384,102 downwards.
TCCGGCTGGTCGGCACGGTGAGCGACGCCTCCTGGGGGTATGGGGTGCCTGGCGTGACGGTGGTGGAGCTGTAGGCCTTCAGCGGTTGCGGGGGTTGGTATACGGGGGCTGGTACTCGGACTGTACGTAAGTCGTGACGGAAGCTGGACGTGACTTGTGAGTGAACTGGACGTGGGGAAACTGCAGCGCCGGCTGGCCGAGTTCGCGGCCGCGCGGAACTGGCAGCCCTTCCACACCCCCAAGAACCTCGTCGCCGCGCTGAGCGTGGAGGCGTCCGAACTGGTGGAGATCTTCCAGTGGTTGACGCCGGAGGAGTCGGCCCGGGTGATGGGCGACGCGGACACCGCCCACCGCGTCACCGACGAGGTCGCGGACGTCCTGGCCTATCTGCTCCAGTTCTGCGAGGTGCTCGGCATCGACCCGCTCGCCGCGCTCGACGCGAAGATCGACCGGAACGAGCGGAGGTTTCCGGCGCCGGAGGGGCCGTGACGGCGGGGGCGTCGCAGGAACCCGGGCAGTTCAGGTAGCCCAGGCGGTTCAGGTGGCCCGGGTAGCCCGGGTGGCCCGGGCAGTTCAGGGTGTTCGGGTAGTTCGGGGTGTCTGGGTAGTTCGGGTAGTCCGTGGAATTATCACGCTCCGGAGTTGTCGAGTTGTCCACGCTCAACTCTGTGTCCACAGATTTCGGGCTTCCTCTGGCTTTTCGTCCCGCCTGAGCTCACTCTGGGTAGTGGACAGCGGGGTTCGGGTGGACGTGCGGTGAGCACGTCGGGACAGACGGGGACAGCGCATGGAGGCGATGCGGCTCATCGTGGCGAGCAGGCGTGCTCTGGCGGGGACCGGCGAGACCCCGGAGGTGATGCGGGAGGCGTGGCAGGCGCATGCCCTGGCCCAGGCGATAGGCAGCCGGTTCGCCGTCTCCGGACCACCTGAACTCCGGGGCGAGGCCCTGGGGCTGACCGAGCTGGCGGGCCGGGGCTGCGGCGTCCTCGGCGCCCATGCCCTCGACGTCAGCGCCTTACGGGCCGCCCGGCTCACCGAGTTGGGCGACGCCCGCGAGGCACTCGTCTGCCTGGGCTGTCTCCTGGGCGAGGTCGGGATCGCCCTCGTCGGAATCGCCTGCGCGGCGGACGACCAGGCGACGTACTGGCAGTGCATGGAAGCCATCGACGCGGCGGACGAGTCCCGGGACCGGGTGCTGGAGATGCTGAGACGACTGACGCTGCAGGACAAGGCGGCGGGGTGAAGAGTCGCCGGCCTGTCCCGCGTTCGAGGAGGAGGCCGTGCCATCCCGATTCCCCATCCACCTGCGAGGGTGGCTTCTTCAGCCTTGGCCGGGGAGGTCTTTGAGTCCGTCCGGTGTTTGAGCGGGGCGGCGCCATCCCGATCCCCCATCCACCCGTGGGGGCGGCACTTTTCAGCTCCGGGCCGGGAAAGATCTTTCAGCCTGTCCGGCGTCTGAGGAGGAGGGCGTTCAGGCCGATGCGGGGGTGTGGGGGCGGTGGCCCCCAGGAACAAGGGACGGGTAGGGGCGGAGGGGGCGAAACTCGCCCCCCGGCGTCAGCCGCGGTCGCCCTCGTCCGCGAGAGCGGGCCGGGGGTTCGAAAGATCCGCGTCCAGTTGGGACAGATCGGCGTTGAGCGCCGCCATCAGCTCCTCCATCTGCTGGAGCAGCCCTTTCGGCTGCGCAGGCACCACCTGCTGTGGAACTGCGTCTTGGGACATGTGGGACATGACGGCCTCCTCGGCCCGGTGGTCCCGACAGGGGACCGGTGCGGGTGACGCCCCGGCGACCGCCGGCGACGGTGCCGGGCGGTCCGGCTCCGCCCGAGCCAACGATCATCACCGAGCCGGGTCACTGGCGCGGAGACGTGCCACACACGGGGTTGACGGATTTTCACCCGACCGGGGACAGGAGTACCCCCGTGGGACCGATGGGTTGACCGGTACGGGACCGTGCAGGATGGAGGCATGGATCTTCGAATCTTCACCGAGCCCCAGCAGGGCGCGACCTACGACACCCTTCTCGCAGTCGCCAAGGCCACTGAAGACCTCGGCTTCGACGCCTTCTTCCGCTCCGACCACTATCTCCCCATGGGCTCGGCCGACGGCCTCCCGGGCCCGACCGACGCCTGGATCACCCTCGCGGGGCTCGCCCGCGAGACCAAGCGCATCAGGCTCGGCACGCTGATGACCGCCGGCACCTTCCGGCTGCCAGGCGTCCTCGCGATCCAGGTCGCGCAGGTCGACCAGATGTCCGGCGGCCGGGTGGAACTGGGCCTGGGTGCGGGCTGGTTCGAGGAGGAGCACAAGGCGTACGGCATCCCGTTCCCGAAGGAGAAGTTCGCTCGCCTGGAGGAGCAGCTGGCGATCGTCACCGGGCTCTGGGCGACCGAGCCCGGCAAGACCTTCAGCCACCACGGCACCTACTACGACCTCACCGACTCGCCGGCCCTGCCCAAGCCCGCCCAGGCGAAGGTGCCTGTCCTCATCGGCGGCCACGGCACGGTCCGCACCCCGCGGCTCGCCGCCCAGTACGCCGACGAGTTCAACATGCCGTTCGCGTCGATCGAGGACAGCGAGCGCCAGTTCGGCCGGGTGCGCGCCGTGGCGGAGCAGGCCGGGCGCAAGGGCGAGGACATCACGTACTCCAACGCGCTCGTGGCCTGTGTCGGCAAGGACGACGCGGAGGTCGCGCGCCGCGCCGCCGCGATCGGGCGGGAGGTCGACGAACTGAAGGCCAACGGCCTGGCCGGTACTCCGGACGAGGTCGTCGACAAGATCGGCCGATATGCAGCGATCGGGTCCCGGCGCATCTACCTTCAGATCCTCGACCTGGACGACCTCGACCACCTCGAACTGGTCTCGGCGCGGGTCCAGTCGCAGCTGGCGTAGTTCGGGAGCCATGCTCGGGCCGGGTGTCCGGCGACGGCGTGGGCGGCGCGCCCCATGAGTGCGCCGCCCACCGGCTCACCGAGCGGGCGTGCCTGACCCTGTCATCTGGGCGAACCAGTCGGTGAGTTGCCGGTCGGTGCTCAGTTGGGCGGTCCCGTTCCCGTCATCGGGGAGCGTTGGTCGGTGAGTTGCGGGCCCGCGCTCAGCCGGTCAGTGCCGTTGTCACGTCGTCGAGGACGATCCGGGCCGCCAGCGGGCCGCCCGCGCTGTTCCACGCCGAACCCTGGATGACCACCACGTGGCCCTGCTTCTCGGCTTCCAGGTTGCTGAAGTTGGGCACCTTCTGCGCCTCGGCGTAGGCCTTCGCCCCGTCGGTCTTGTCGGCGAGGGTGCCGAAGAAGAGCCAGTCACCGTCGATGGTGGTGAGCTTCTCCAGGCTGACCGGCTCGCTGTGTCCGCTGCTCTCGCCCTGCTGGTCCGTGGGCCGGTCCAGGCCCAGCGCGGAGAGGGTGGAGCCCACGTGACCCTTGCCCTTGCCGACGACGGAAGGGGCGTTGTCCTGCCAGCGGATGACGCTGACCACCGCGCCGGCGTTGGCGCCGAGCTTCTCCTTCGTGGCGGCGACGTCGGCGTCGAAGTCGCTCAGTATCCTCTCGCCCTGTTCCTTCTTGTTCAGCGCGTCGGCCGTGGCCGTGAAAGCCACCTTCCAGTCCTCGTTGAGCTTGGCGGTGACCACCGTCGGTGCGATGGCCTGGAGCTTGGCGAGCTCCCCCTTCGCACCGGTCGTCTCGTCGAGCAGGATGAGGTCGGGCTGGAGCGTGGCCAGCTTCTCCATGTCGGCCTCGGCGACGGTGGCGACGACCTCCGCCTTCGAGGCCTTGTCGGCGAGATAGGTGGACACCCCCGTCTGGCCCCGCCCCGCCGTGGCGCCGACGGGCTCGATGCCGAGGGCGAGCGCGGCATCCAGCGTCGGCTCGCTCAGCGCGACGACCTTCTGCGGCTCGGCGGGCACCGTGACCTTGCGGCCCTGGGCGTCGGTGATCGTGCGGGTGGCCGACGTGCTCGAGTCCGCGGCGACGCTGCTGTCGTCGTCACTGCCACAGGCGGTCAGGAGCAATGCTCCCGTCATGACGGCGGCAGCCGAGGTCAGGACCGCTCTACGGGAGGCTCGGGTGGAGGACATCTGCGTAAGCTCCTTGGTGGCAACGGGAGTTGAAAGGGAATGGATGGGGGTGCGGGGGTGGGTCTTGGGGTGGCGCGCGGGGCGAGGCAGGGTCAGCGGGGCTCTGGACCCAATAGCCGCACCAGGCCGTCGGCCAAGGCGCTGTGCCAGCAGGCGTAGTCGTGGCCGCCGTTGTACTCGTTGAAGGTCATCCGGTAGCCCGCCGAGCGCAGGGCGTCATACACGACGCGGCTGTGGTCGACCATGAGCCCCTCGTGCAGTCCGACGTCCAGGTGGATCGTGAGGGGCCGGGGGCCCGCTTCGGCGAAGAGGTCGATGACCCAGGGAATGCCGGCGACCGCCGACTTGGGCACGCCCGGTGGCAACCCGGGCCGCCACCAGAGGGAAGCCGACTGGGCGAGCACGTTGCCGAACCGGTCGGGCCGCAGGTGGGCGGCGTACAGCGCGGTCAGGGCGCCCAGGCTCTGGCCCGCGACGACGGTCCGTCCCGGGTCCGTGGTCAACGGCCAACGGCCGGCCGCCCAGGGCAGCAGTTCGTCCGTGAGGAAGGCCACGAACTCGTGGCGTCCGCCCAGTTCGCTCCAGCGGGTGTGCCGGTCCACGGCGTCGGGTGACAGCACGGCGAGCGGTGGCAGCGCGCCGTCGGCGATCAACGCGTCGAGCGTGTGGCCGAGTTCGAGCCGGCCGAACCACATGTCGCCGTCGCACAGTACGAGGAGGGGCAGCGGGTCCGCGCCGCCGGAACCCGCAGCGGCGCTCCCGCCGGAACCCGCAGCGGCGCTCGTGTCGCCCTGGCCGTGTCCCGGCGGCAGGTAGACCCATACGTCGCGATCGCCGCCGAGCGCGGTGGCGGTGACCCGGTGGCGCTCGACACGCCCGGCCGGCACGGTGCCGTGTCGCCCCGCCCAGGGCTGCGCGGGGGAGTCCGGCAGGGCGAAGGCCGAGCTGTCGGCCGGGTGCCAGCGGGTTGGCATGACGTGCGCGTTCAGCGGGTCGGGTGCGGCGTGCCCGGACAGCGACCGCAGTCGCTGCTGGAGTTCGTCCGGGTCCTTGGGGGGTTCCTCGGCAGAGACGTCGGCCGCCATGCGGTAGGAGCCGACATGGTCGGAGCGCAGCCGCAGCCCCAGGTGCCAGACGTCGGTGCCGGGGATGTGCTCCAGCAGGGAGCCCGCGAGGTTCTCGCGGTCGATGATGCGGTTGCCGAGCAGCAGCACCTGCCGGGTCGCTCGGTCACCGCGCCACAGGAAGGTGACGGCCCGGTGGCCTGGCTCGTCCTCGACCTCCTCGACGAGCGGGGTGCCGAGGCGCTCCACTTCGGCCCAGAACTCCCCTGTCAGAAGCTCGTGTTGGCCGACGTCGGTCGCGCCCAGGTGGGTCACGAGGCATGCGACGCGCGGTCCGGTGATACGGACCGGCCGCGCGGTGGTTCGGGGGTCGGGTGGTGTGGCGCGGGTCTGGGGGTGGGGTGGTGCGGCGGTGGTCTGGGAGCCGGGCGATGTGGCGCGGGTCTGGAGGTCGGGTGATGCGGCGTCGATCCGCGGGCCGGGCGATGCGGCGCCGGTCTGGGAGTCGAGTGGTGCGGTGGTGGTTCGGGGGTCGGGCGGTGTGGCGCGGGTCTGGGGGTCGGGCGGTGTGGCGCCGGTCTGGAGGTCGGGCGGTGCGGCGTCGATCCGGGGGCCGGGCGATGCGGCGCCGGTCTGGAGGTCGGGTGATGCGGCGTCGATCCGGGGGCCGGGCGATGCGGCGCCGGTCTGGAGGTCGGGCGACGCGGCGTCGGTCCGGGGGGCAGGTGGTGCGGCGTCGGTCCGGGGGTCAGGTGGTGTGGTGGCGCGCGTCCGTGGCGCGGTCACCGCAGCTCTCCGTGGGTGCGGGCGAGTTCGACGAGCCGCGGCACGGTGTCCGCGGGGCTCGGCAGGGCGGCCATCTCGCGGGCCGTGTCCCGGGCGGCGGCGCGCAGCGCGTCGTCGGTCAGGAGGCGGTCGATCAGCCCGGCCGTGAGGTCGCCGGGTCCGTCGGGCACGAGGCCGCAGCCGCGGGCCCGCACGGCGGCGGCGTTGGCGGGCCGGTCGGCGCCCTCGCCGAGGACGATCTGCGGCAGCCCGGCATCGAGTGCCGTCAAGGTGGTGCCCGAGCCTCCGTGGTGGATGACGGCGTCGCTACGGGCCAGCAGCAGACCCAGCGGGATCCAGCCCACGGGCCGCACGTTGTCGGGCAGGGTGCCCAGGGCGCTGAGGTCCCCGCCGCCGAGCGCGAGGACGAACTCCGCGTCGGTCTCCCGCGCGGCGTCCACCACCCACTTCACCGCTGACACCCCGTCGACGACGGGCCGTACGGTGCCGAGGGTGACGGTGACGCGGGGGCGCTCACGGGTCGCGGAGAGCCAGTCGGGCAGCCTGCCGCCGCCGTTGTAGGGGACGTACCGCATGAACCAGCGACGGGGTTCGGCAGTGCTGCTCATACTGGGCGGCGCGATGTCGAGCCAGGCGGCGACGGGCGCGGGGCCTTCGAGCCCGTGCCGTTCGTAGGCGGGCGCAAGGGTGTTGTTGATCATGCGGACGTGTGCCCCGGTGTGGCCGAAGCCCACGGCGTGCAGGACCGAGGGGACGCCGAGGCGGCCGGCCACCAGTTGTCCGGCCACGCCGAGCGGGGTGTGGACGACGAGGTCGGGCCGCCATTCCTCGGCGACCTTGACCATGGTGTCGGCCATCTCGTCGCTGAAGAAGGAGAATCCCCTGCCCTTCGGCGGCTCGCCGGGCTCACCAGGCGCGGGCGGCTTGCGGTCGCCCTTGTCCTTCTCCATGCGTGCGTAGAGCGCGTCGGGGTCGATGCCGGGCGCGCAGTCGACGGCGTTGAGCCCGGCGCGTTCGGTGTGCCCGACGGCCGCGCCGCAGGTGGCCACGAGGACGTCATGGCCGGCTGCCCGCAGCGCGTGGGCGAGCGACACCATGGGATACAGCAGCCCGAAGAAGGGCGGGCCTGCCAGCAGGACGCGCATGTCTCCTCTTCTCAACGAGTCGTACACCAGGGGTAGTTGGACATGGGTGCACGGGCACAAGGTCTGTCGGTGAAATCGTCAACAGTAAAGGTAAGGTTAGCCTAAGCTAAGTTCATGTCCACCGGAACGCGTCCCCAACCGGGTGGAATACGGCGGCTCGCCACGGCCTGCCGTAGCCACCCCCGCCTCCTGACCGCCCTCGTCCTCGGCTCCGCGTTCGGCACCGGCCTCGAAGCGTTCGGCCCGCTGCTCGCGGGGATCGCCGTGAACGATGCCGTGGCCGGGCACACCCACCGGGTCGGCGTCCTCGTCGCCGTCCTGTGCGCTCTGGCCGTCGTCCAGTTCGGCGCCGAGTTCACCCGCCGCTTCTTCGCCGGCAAGCTCGCACTCGCCGTGCAGCACCAACTCCGTACCGCCGTGTTCGCATCGGTCCAGCGCTACGACGGCGTCAAACAGGACGAGTTGCGCACCGGGCAGGTCGTCTCCCGTGCGAACAGCGATCTCCAGCAGATCCAGATCATGCTCGGCATGCTCCCCATCCCGATCGGCGTGACCGCGCTCTTCACGGTCTCGCTCGCCGCGATGCTGTGGCTGTCCACGCCGCTCACGCTGGTCGCCCTCGCCGTGCTGCCGGCGCTCGCGTTCACCGCCGCCCGCAGCCGTACGCGTCTGGTGCCCGCCACCCGCAACGCACAGGCGCAGGCCGCGACGATCGCCGAGCACGTCGAGGAGACCGTCACCGGCGTACGCGTCGTCAAGGCCTTCGGCCGGGAGGACGCGGAGACGGAACGCATGGCGCGCGCCTCCCGCACCCTCTTCACGCGCCGGGTGGTGGTCGCCCGCCTCCAAGCGGCGGCCACCGCCGGCATGTCCGCGCTGCCCGCGGCAGGGCAGGTCGGCGTACTCGCCGTGGGCGGCTGGCTCGCGCTGCGCGGCAGCATCGACGTCGGTACGTTCCTCGCCTTCGCCGGCTATCTGACGCTGCTGGCGGGCCCGGCCAGGCTCCTCGCCAACTTCACCGTCACCGCCCAGCAGGCGCGGGCCGCCTCCGAGCGCGTCCACGAACTCATCGACGCCACACCGGACATCACGGACCACCCGCACGCCGTGGATCTCCCCGAAGGCCCGCTGCGGATCGAACTGCGCGACGTCACCTTCGGCTACGCGCCCAGCGACCCGGTCCTCACCGGCCTCTCCCTGACCGTGCACCCCGGCGAAACCCTCGCCGTCGTCGGCCCACCCGGCTCCGGCAAATCCACCGTGTCCCTGCTCCTCAACCGTTTCTACGACCCCCAGTCCGGCAGCGTCCACGTCGGCGCACCTGGCCGGGTGGATGACGTAACCGGCGAGGCGAATGGCTTGCGCGGTACGGCGGAGGGCGTACTCGGCTCGGCAACCGGGGCGTCTGGGGCAGCGGACGGCGTAACCGGCTTGCGCAGCACCGCAGATGGCGTACCCGGCGAGGTAACCGGCGTGCACGGCACGGTGGATGGCGTGCTCGGCGTGTCCGGCGCGGCGCACGGCGCACCCGGTGCGGCAACCGGCGTACCTGGTGCGGCAACGGGCGTACCCCGCAAGGCAGATGGCGCACTCGGTGCGGCAACCGGCGTACCCGGCAAGGCAGATGGCGTACCCGGTGAGCTGACCGGCATGCCCGGCGCAGCAGACGACATACCCCGCGAAGCGCTCCGCCTGCCCAGCCCGCCCCACGCCGTACCCGGCGAGACCACCGACATCCGCATGGTGCGCCTCGCCTCCCTCCGCTCCGCCATCGGCAGTGTCTTCGAGGATCCCTTCCTCTTCTCCTGCTCGGTGCGCGACAACATCGCGCACGGCCGCCCCGAGGCGACCGACGCCGAGGTGGAGGCGGCGGCGCGGGCCGCCGACGCGCACGGCTTCATCAGCGGCATGCCCGAGGGCTACGCGACGGAGGTCGGGGAAAGAGGGATGGGGCTGTCGGGCGGCCAGCGGCAGCGCGTCGCCCTTGCGCGCGCCCTGATCACCGACCCGCGTGTCCTCGTCCTCGACGACGCGACGTCGGCCGTCGACCCGGCGACCGAGGCGGTCATCCAGGACGCGTTGCGCAGTGCCGCGGACGGCCGTACGACCGTCCTGATCGCCCACCGCCGTTCCACGCTCGCCCTCGCCGACCGCATCGCCGTCCTGGACGGCGGCCGCCTCGTCGACCTCGGCACCGAGGCCGAACTCACCGAACGCTGTGCCCTGTTCCGCGAACTGCTCGCAGGACCCAGCGGCAGCCTCGACGACCGCACCGGACCCGCGCCGGTCACCGCGCAGGACGGTGTCACCCCCGACCTGTGGCCCGTGCCGCCCCCGGCCACCCGCACCGGGAGCGCCGCCGCCCCGGACGACGAGCCCGGCCTCGACGAGCAGGCACTGCGCTCACCAGGACCGCGCCCCACCCTCCGTCGGCTGCTGCGTCCCGTACGCGGACCGCTGCTCCTGGGGCTCGCGCTGCTCGCCGTGGACACCGCGGCCGGCGTCGCCCTGCCGCTGCTCGTGCGACGCGGCCTCGACAACGGTGTGTCCGCCGACGAGGGCGCCGTACTCGCGGTCTGTGTCCTGCTGGCCGCCGCCGCGGTCGCCATCAGCTGGGCAGCTCTGAACATGCAGGCCCGCGTCACCCGCCGCGCCGGGGAAAGCGTCCTGTACGGGCTGCGCGTACGCACCTTCGCCCATCTCCAGCGCCTCGGCATGGACTTCTACGAGCGTGAGCGCGGCGGCCAGATCATGACCCGCGTCGTCAACGACATCGACGCCCTGTCCGCTTTCCTCCAGAACGGGCTGCTCACGTCCGTCGCCTCGCTGGCCACCATCACCGGCGCGGTGTGCGCCATGACCGTCGTCCACCCGCCGTTGGCGCTGGCGGCACTCGCCCTGCTGCCACTGATCCTCACCGCCACCTATGTCTTCTGGCGGCTGTCGTCGGCCGCGTACGACGAGGCGCGCCGCCGCATCGGCGAGGTGAACTCCTCACTCCAGGAGAACGTCAGCGGACTGCGCACCTCGCAGGCGCAGGGCCGCGAGCAGGGCGCCGCCCGTGACTTCGACAAGCTCTCCGACGCGTACCAGGCCTCGCGCCTGCGCGCCCAGCGTTATGCCTCCGTCTACTTCCCCAGCATCAACCTCACCGCCGAACTCTCCCGCGCCCTGGTCCTGTTGGTGGGCGCGCACCGGGTGGCCTCCGGCGAGCTGTCGTCCGGTGTGCTGGTCGCGTTCATGCTCTACCTGGGCATGTTCTTCTCGCCCATCCAGCAGCTGTCCCTCACCTTCGACAGCTATCAGCAGGCCTCCGTCGGTCTGCGCCGGATCATGGAACTCCTGCGGATCACCCCGTCCGTGCCCACAGCCGCGGACGAGGCCCCGCTGCCCGAGCGCCTGCGGGGCGAGGTCGAACTGCGGGGCGCGGGGCACACCTACGCGGGCGCCGAGCGGCCGTCCCTGCGCGGGGTCGACCTGCGCATCGCCGCCGGTGAGACGGTCGCCCTGGTCGGCACCACCGGCGCGGGCAAGTCCACCGTCGTCAAACTGCTGGCCCGCTTCTACGACCCCGACGAGGGCAGCGTTCTGGTCGACGGCACCGACCTGCGCCGCTGGCCGGTGTCCGGCTACCGCCGTCTCATCGGCTATGTCCCGCAGGAAGCCCACCTGTTCAGCGGCGACATCGCGGGCAACATCCGCTACGGCCGGCCCGCCGCGACCGACGCCGACGTGGAGGCCGCGGCCCGTGCCGTCGGTGCGCTGGAAGCGATCGCCGCGCAGCCCTACGGCTTCCGGCAGCCCGTCGGTGAGGGCGGCAGGTCACTGTCCGCGGGGCAGCGCCAGCTCATCGCGCTCGCCCGCGCCGAACTCGTCGACCCCGCCGTGCTGTTGCTCGACGAGGCCACCGCCTCACTCGACCCGGCCACCGAGCGGACGGTCGCCCTCGCCGGCGAACGGGCGGCCCACCGGCGTACCACCGTGGTCGTGGCCCACCGCATGTCGACCGCGGCCCGCGCCGACCGCATCGTCGTCCTCGACCACGGCCGCATCGCCGAACAGGGCACGCACACCGAGCTGTTGGACGCCGACGGCGCGTACGCCCGGCTGTGGCGGCACGGGACCGCGGTGGTCGCCGACGAACCCGCCCGGTTCCGGGAGCCGAGCGCCAAGACCGCGGGAGTACGGCGGTGAGCGCCGCGACGTCATCCGCGCCACCCGAGGCGGCGATCGACAAGGAAGGGCGCCGCCCCCGCGCCTCGGTGCGGGCGGCGGGCCTGCTGCTCGGTCTGGCGCTGCTGGCCGGGGCGGTCGCGCTGTCGCTGGCCGTGGGCACCAAGCAGATACCGCTCGGCCAGGTGTGGTCGGGACTCTTCGCTCCCTCGGGCACCGAGAACGACGCGATCATCCGGGACCTCAGGCTGCCGCGCACCCTCATCGGGATCGCCGTCGGCGCGGCGCTCGGCATCGCGGGCGGCGTCATGCAGACCCTGACCCGCAACCCCCTCGCGGACCCCGGGCTGCTCGGCGTCAACGCGGGCGCGTCCGCCGCCGTCGTCACCGCGATCAGCGTGCTCGGCATCACCTCGTTCACCGGATACCTGTGGTTCGCGCTAGGCGGGGCGGCCGTCGCCGCGACCGCAGTGAACGCGCTCGGCGGCGGCCGCCTCGCCACCCCGGTCCGGCTCGCCCTCGCCGGAACCGCCATCAACGCGGCCCTCTTCGGTTACGTCAACGGGCTTCAACTGTGGGACCTGAGCGCCCTGGACGCCATGCGGCACTGGTCGGTGGGCACGCTCGCCAAACGCGATCCCCAACTCCTGCTCACCGTGCTGCCGTTGCTCGTGGCCGGCGCCCTGCTCGCCTTCGCGCTGGCCCGGCCGCTCGGCGCGCTCGCGCTCGGCGAGGACCACGCCCAGGCCCTGGGCACCCAAGTGAGACGCACCCGCGTGCTGTCGGTCCTCTCCATCACGCTGCTGTGCGGCGGCGCCACCGCCGTGTGCGGGCCGATCGGCTTCGTCGGGCTGATGATCCCGCACGCGGCCCGCGCGGTCGTCGGCCCCGACCCGCGCCGGCTCCTGCCGTACTGCGCGGTGCTCGCGCCGGTGCTGCTGCTCGTCTCGGACGTGATCGGGCGGGTCGTGGTGCCGCCGTCGGAGATCGAGGTCGACATCGTCACGTCGTTCCTCGGCGGGATCCTCTTCATCCATCTGGTGCGGCAACGGAAGGTGGCCCAGCTGTGACCCTGATCGAGGACGAGCGGCGCCGGTTCGGGGCCGTCCGTACCGACCTGCGGCACGGCCTGTTCCGTACCGGCCGCTGGTCGCTGCGGTACGACACACGCGCGCTGCTGGTCTGCCTCGGCATCGCCGCGCTGACCGCCTGCGTGACCGTGCTCTCCATCGGCACCGGCACCTACCAGCTGTCGCCCGTGGAGGTCGTGCGGACCGTCGCCGGGAACGGCCCGCCCGGGGCCGAGTTCATCGTGCTCGATCTGCGGCTGCCGCGCGCCCTGGTGGCGCTCCTGGTGGGCTTCGCGATGGGCATGGCGGGCGCGGTGTTCCAGTCGCTGACCCGCAACCCGCTCGGCAGCCCGGACATCATCGGGTTCGGCAACGGAGCCTCCGCGGGTGCGCTCGTCGCGATCATGATCTTCGACGCGGGGGCACCCCAGACGGCACTCGGCGCGGTGGGCGGCGGGTTCGCCACGGCCGCCGCGGTGTATCTGCTGGCCTGGAAACGGGGGGTGCACGGATACCGCCTCGTCCTCGTCGGCATCGGCGCCTCCGCGGTGCTCGGTTCGGCGACCAGCTTCCTCTACGTACGCGCCGAGATCGGCAAGGCGGCGCAGGCCGCGAGCTGGATGATCGGTTCGCTCAACGCCCGCGACTGGAACGAGGTCCGGATCGCCGCCCTGGGCCTGGTGCTCCTCGTCCCGGTCGTCCTGGTGTACGGGCGGCGGCTGACGATGCTGGAGATGGGCGACGACACGGCTGCCGCGCTCGGAGTGCCGCCGGAGCGCAGCCGTCTGCTGCTGCTGTGCGCGGGCACCGGGCTGACCGCGATGGCGGTCGCCGCCTCCGGACCCATCCCGTTCGTCGCGATGGCCGCGCCACAGCTGGCCCGCCGGGTGACCAGGGCAGCCGGACCGAACGTCCTGCCGGCCGCGTGGATGGGCGCGCTCCTGGTCTCCGCCGCGGACCTGGCCACCCAACGCGTCACCGGCTCCGCCCTGCTGCCCGTCGGCGTGGTGACGGGCGTGGCCGGCGGCATCTACCTGGCCTGGCTGCTGCTGCGGGAACGCCGCGACCACCGCCTGTGAGCCGCCGGGCGGCGCGAATATTCCTGAGCCCAACAGATGAGTTCGCTGTACGTTGAGCATGCGCGCCGCGCCGGTCCGTATGTCAAGTATCCGCAGTTCAGAAGATGTTTCGAGGCAACCCACCGTGTTCCTGACGATCACCGCCACCGGCACCCCCGAGCGCCCCGCGACCGACCTCGGCTTCCTGCTGCACAAGCATCCCGACAACGCGCAGGCGTTCTCGACGTCGTACGGCACGGCCCACGTCATCTATCCCGAGGCGTCCGTCGAGCGGTGCACGGCCGCGCTGCTTCTTGAGGTCGACGCGGTCGCGCTGGTCCGGCGCGGCAAGGGCAAGGGCCGCGGCGGCGCACCCGACGCCGCACTCGCGCAGTACGTCAACGACCGCCCGTACGCGGCCTCTTCGCTGCTCGCCGTGGCGCTGAGCGCGGTGTTCTCCAGCGCCATGAAGGGCCAGTGCAACGCCAGGCCCGAGCTGCCCGCGCGGCCCCTCCCGCTCCGTGTCGAGGTGCCCGCACTGCCCGCCCGCGGCGGCGCGGACCTCGTACGAGAGTTGTTCGAGCCGCTGGGATGGACGGTGACGGTCGAAGCCGTCGCGCTGGACGCGGAGTTCCCCGAGTGGGGTGACTCGCGATACGTGCGCCTCGTACTGGAGTCGGCGCGACTGACCCTGTCCGAGGCCCTGCGCCACCTCTACGTCCTGCTCCCGGTACTCGACGACGCCAAGCACTACTGGGTCTCCTCCGACGAGGTCGACAAGCTGCTGCGGGCGGGCGAGGGCTGGCTGCCGGACCACCAGGAGCAGAAGCTGATCACCAGCCGGTATCTGTCGCGCCGTTGGTCGCTGACGCGCGAGGCGCTGGAGCGGCTGGAACTCGTCCGGCTCGCCGAGGCCGACGACAGCGCGGTCGAGGAGATCGACAACGCGGTCGCCGAGGAGCCGGAGGACACAGAGGCCGTGGACGGCGCGCAGGAGAGGACCGTGTCGCTCGCCGTCCAGCGGCGGGACGCGATCCTCGCCGCACTGCACGCGTCCGGCGCGGCACGGGTGCTCGATCTCGGTTGTGGGCAGGGCCAGTTGGTGCAGGCGCTGCTCAAGGACACGCGGTTCGACGAGATCGTCGGCGTCGACGTGTCGATGCGCGCGCTCACCGTCGCCTCGCGGCGGCTCAAGCTGGACCGCATGGGAGAGCGGCAGTCCGCGCGCGTCAAGCTGATCCAGGGCTCGCTCGCGTACACCGACAAAAGGCTCAAGGGGTACGACGCCGCCGTGCTCAGCGAGGTCATCGAGCACCTCGACGTGCCCCGGCTGCCCGCCCTGGAGTACGCCGTGTTCGGCTCCGCACGCCCGAAGACCGTGCTCGTGACCACGCCGAACGTCGAGTACAACGTCCGTTGGGAGACCCTCCCGGCCGGCCACTCCCGGCACGGCGACCACCGCTTCGAGTGGACGCGGGAGGAGTTCCGGGCTTGGGCGGTGCGGGTCGCCCAACGGCACGGATACGGCGTGGAGTTCACGCCCGTCGGCCCCGACGAGCCGGAAGTGGGTCCGCCGACCCAGATGGCCACGTTCACGATAACCACAGCCGCGCTCACCGCGAAGGAGGAGAAGGCAGCATGACCGACACCAAGGGGCGCACCCTGCCCGTCACCGACCTCTCCCTCGTGGTCCTGGTCGGCGCGTCCGGCTCGGGCAAGTCCACCTTCGCCCGCAGGCACTTCAAGCCGACCGAGATCATCTCCAGCGACTTCTGCCGGGGCCTGGTCGCCGACGACGAGAACGACCAGAGCGCCAGCGGCGACGCCTTCGACGTGCTGCACTACATCGCGGGCAAGCGGCTCGCGGCGGGCCGGCGCACGGTCGTCGACGCGACCAACGTGCAGCAGGAGGGCCGCAAGCAGCTGATCGAACTCGCCAGGCAGTACGACGTACTGCCCATCGCCATCGTGCTCGACGTGCCCGAGGAGGTCTGCGCCGAGCGCAACGCCGCACGCGTCGACCGAGCCGACATGCCGCGCCGCGTCATCCAGCGCCACACCCGCGAACTCCGCCGTTCCCTGCGCCACTTGGAACGCGAGGGGTTCAGGAAGGTGCACATCCTGCGAGGTGTCGAGGAGGCCGAGAGCGCCGAGATCCGCACGGAGAAGCGGTACAACGACCTCACCCACCTCACCGGCCCCTTCGACATCATCGGCGACATCCACGGCTGCGCCTCGGAGCTGGAGACCCTGCTCGGCAAGCTCGGCTATGTCGACGGGGTGCACGCGCAGGGCCGTACGGCCGTCTTCGTCGGCGACCTCGTCGACCGCGGCCCGGACACCCCCGGCGTACTGCGCCGCGTGATGTCCATGGTCGGATCCGGCAACGCCCTGTGCGTGCCCGGCAACCACGAGAACAAGCTCGGCCGTCACCTCAAGGGCCGCCAGGTCCAGCACAGCCATGGACTCGCCGAGACGGTCGAGCAGTTGGCGGAGGAGAGCGAGGAGTTCATCGCGGTTGTACGGGAGTTCGTCGACGGGCTCGTCAGCCACTACGTCCTGGACGGCGGACGTCTCGTCGTCTGCCACGCCGGTCTGCCGGAGAAGTACCACGGCCGTACGTCGGGCCGGGTGCGCTCGCACGCGCTGTACGGGGACACCACCGGCGAGACGGACGAGTTCGGGCTGCCGGTGCGGTACCCGTGGGCGGAGGACTACCGGGGCCGGGCGGCCGTGGTGTACGGCCACACTCCAGTCCCCACCGCCACCTGGCTGAACAACACCATCTGCCTCGACACCGGTGCCGTCTTCGGCGGCAAGCTCACCGCGCTGCGCTGGCCGGAGCGCGAGCTCGTCGACGTACCGGCGGAGCGCGTCTGGTACGAGCCGGCCAGGCCGCTCGCCACCGAGGCACCCGGTGGACACGAGGGGCGGCCGCTCGACCTCGCGGACGTGCACGGCCGGCGGGTCGTCGAGACACGCCACGCGGGCCGGGTGTCGGTTCGCGAGGAGAACGCGGCCGCGGCCCTGGAGGTCATGAGCCGCTTCGCCGTGGACCCGCGGCTGCTGCCGTACCTGCCGCCGACCATGGCACCGACCGCGACCTCGCACACCGAGGGCTACTTGGAGCACCCGGCCGAGGCCTTCGCGCAGTACAAGGACGACGGGGTCGAGCGGGTCGTGTGCGAGGAGAAGCACATGGGTTCGCGGGCGGTGGCGTTGGTGTGCCGCGACGCGGGGGCGGCGCGGCAGCGATTCGGGGTGGACGGTGGTCCGACGGGTGCGCTCTACACGCGCACCGGGCGTCCCTTCTTCGACTCCGCCGAGGTGACGGAGGAGATCCTCGGGCGGCTGCGGGCTGCCGTGGACGCAGCGGGGCTCTGGGCGTCGTTGGAGACCGACTGGGTGCTGTTGGACGCCGAGTTGATGCCGTGGTCGCTGAAGGCGTCCGGGCTGCTGCGTACGCAGTACGCCGCCGTGGGCGCCGCGTCCGGGGCCGTGTTCCCCGGCGTGCTGGCCGTGCTCGAAGGGGCGGCCGCGCGAGGCGTCGACGTACGGGAGCTGCTGGGCAAGCAGCGGGAGAGGGTCGCCGACGCGGCGGCGTTCACCGACGCCTACCGGCGGTACTGCTGGACCACGGACGGACTGGAGGGCGTGCGCCTTGCTCCCTTCCAGATCCTCGCGGTCCAGGGGCGCAGCCTGGCAGGACTCCCGCACGACGAGCAGCTCGCGCTGCTCGACCGCCTCGTCGAGCACGACGGGAGCGGGTTGCTCCAGACGACCCGGCGGCTGTTCGTGGACACGGGGGACCCCGAGTCCGTACGGGCGGGCGTCGACTGGTGGCTGGAGATGACCGGGCGCGGGGGTGAGGGCATGGTCGTCAAGCCGGTGGCCGCGCTGGTCCGCGGCGAGAACGGGCGACTGGTGCAGCCCGGCATCAAGTGCCGAGGCCGGGAGTACCTGCGCATCATCTACGGCCCCGAATACACCCGCCCGGAGAACCTCGCCCGCCTACGCGGCCGCTTCCTCAACCACAAGCGGTCACTTGCGATCCGCGAGTACGCCCTGGGCCTCGAAGCCCTGGACCGCCTCGCGGAGGGCGAGCCGCTGTGGCGCGTCCACGAGGCGGTGTTCGGCGTGCTGGCCTTGGAGTCGGAGCCGGTGGACCCGAGGTTGTGAGGGGGTTCTCAGCCCGTCCGGCGTTTGAGGACGAGCGCGTTCAGCGCGATGCGGGGGTCTGGGGGCGGTAGCCCCCAGGAACAAGGGACGGGTAGGGGCGGCGGGGGCGAAAACCATCACCCCACCAGCCGCAGCCTCGCCTCCGCCATGCCAAGGCGGATCGTCTGGCCCCACGTGAGCTCCAGCGCATCCCCCTCCATCCCGTCCCCGAACGCGATGAGCCGGTCGGACTCCACAGTGAGCCTGAGCCGTCCGGCGGCGCCGAGTTCACCCGCCACCAGGGACGTCCCGGTGGCAGGCGAAGGCCACGCCTCGCGAACGAACCACAGCAGTCGCGGCTCGGTGGGCCCGGGCAACGGGACCCGGTTCCCCCTCTCCTCCCACAGCGAGCGCAGCCACCCCGTCGCCCCGGTCCCCGTCCCCACCAGTACTCCGGACGATGCCTGGGGCTCGACGACACCCCTGTCGTCGTCGAGCCCCAGGCGGTATCGGACGGTCTGGTGCCCGGCCGCTCCGAGATAGATCTCGTTCAGCGCCAGCAACCGCTGGGTGTCGTCGGCGACGGCCTCGACCATGGTGAGTTCGTCGGCCACCCCGCCCCGGACCACCGCCGAGGCGATCAACGCGCCCGCGTCACCGACCCGATGCCGCACCAGCACCCCGGGATTGCGCCCGGGATCGGTGTCGATCCCCACAACGGGCTGCCCCGTCAGGTACTTGGCGACGTTGGCGACAAGGCCGTCCTGCCCGACGACGACCACGACGTCCTCGGGCGCGAACAGGAACCGGTCCAGGTCGGCCCGCTCCACCCGGGCTTGACGCCACGTCAGAGGAATGTCGGAGGCGACCTCGGCCAGCGCCCGGCGCGTCCGACGGCTCCGCTCCGCCACCTCCTCGATGTCCCGCCCCCGCGAGGAGAGAAAGAACGCCGCCTGCCCGTGGGTCCCGTGCCGGGCCACCAACTCCTCGTACTCCGTGGTGCGATGGACCAGCACGACCCGCGGCGCGAGACTCACGCCGGTTCCCCCGAGGCCCCGTTGCCCAGCTTGGCGAGCAGCCCGGTCAGGACGTCCGGTGACACGGTGACGCTCTCGATGCGCGGCAGGTTCTCGGCGAGCCGCGTCCCCGTCAGAGCGTGCAGCGTGGCGACATCGACGTCCGCGTGCACCCGCAGCCAGGCGGCCTGCGCCTCGGCCCGGGCGTCGCCGAGCCCGCGCGCGGCCTCCGCCTCGGCCTTGGCGAGCCGCACGGTACGTGTGGCCTCCGCCTCCGCGAGACGGACCGTCCGCGCCGCCTCCGCCGTGGCGCGCACCGCGTCAGCCGCCGCGAGTTCCTCCGCCTCGCGCCGCGCGTTCGTGCCCCGCTGGTCGACCAACTGCTCCTCGCGCCGGGCGAGTTCGATCTGACTGGCGAGTTCGTTCTCGGCGATGGCGCGCTCCCGCTCGACCGCGACGGCACGGCGTTCATACGTCGCCTTGTCCGCGTCCTGCTGGATCTGCTCACGGGCGGGGGTGCGCAGCGCCCGCTCGACCTCGGGCTCGGGGCGCAGGGCGACGACCCGTACGGCCACGATCTCGATCCCCGTCGCGGGCAGCCGGGGTTCCGCGGCGAGCCCGCCCGCGATCCGTTCCCGTACCGCCGCGACGCCGTCCATCAGGGCGGCGCCCAGCGACGTACGGGCCAGCACGTCCAGCGCGTGCTGCTGGGCCGTCTCCGTCATCAGCGACCCGAGCTGTTCGAGAGGCGCGCCGCGCCAGGCACCCGTGTCGGGGTCGATGGAGAAGTCCAGGCGGGTGGCCGCGATCGCCGGGTCGCTGATGCGGTAGGTGACGGTTGCCTGTACCGCCACGTCCTGGAAGTCGGACGTACGGGCGTGGAAGGTCATCGCCAACTCGCGGTCGTCGACCGGGACTTCGGAGAGCGCGGCGGTCAAAGACCGGTACCAGAAGCTGAGCCCGGGACCGTCGTGCAGCAGGCTCCCCGACCGGTGGTGCCGGACATGGGCGGTCGGCGCTCCCCGCAGATGGCGCCAGCCCAGGCGGCGGGTGATGTCGGCCATGGATAACCCCCTTGTCGCTGAGCGGCCCATCGGCCGCAGCGACCTTCGTCAGTCGTCAGTCGTCCGACGTCAGAGGTCAGACGTCAGAGGTCAGTCGTTCGTCGTCAGTCGTTCGTCGTTCGTTTTCGTCAACGCGACGATAATGGAGGGGCTTGGTTATCGTCAAGGGGACGAAATGAAACGGACCGGGTCGGCGCGATCAGCGGGTGAACGCGCGTCCGGATGGTCAGGATGGAGGCATGGGATTCCATGTCGACTCCGAGGCCGGGCCGCTGCGCCGCGTCATCCTGCACCGGCCGGATCTTGAGCTCAAAAGGCTCACCCCCAGCAACAAGGACGCCCTGCTCTTCGACGACGTGCTGTGGGTGCGCCGGGCGCGCGCCGAGCACGACGGGTTCGCGGACGTGCTGCGCGATCGCGGGGTCACCGTCCATCTCTTCGGTGACCTGCTGACCGAGGCCCTGGAGATCCCGGCGGCCAGATCGCTCGTCCTGGACCGGGTCTTCGACGAGAAGGAGTACGGGCCGCTCGCCACCGACCACCTGAGGGCCTCATTCGAGACTCTGCCCGCACCGGAACTGGCGGCCGCGCTGGTCGGCGGCATGACCAAGCGGGAGTACCTGGACGCGCACATGGAGCCGACCTCCGTGCGCTTCCATGTCATGGACCTCGACGACTTCCTGCTCGACCCGCTGCCCAACCACCTCTTCACCCGCGACACCTCCGCCTGGATCTACGACGGGGTCTCCATCAACGCCATGCGCTGGCCGGCGCGGCAGCGCGAGACCGTGCACTTCGAGGCGATCTACCGGCACCACCCGCTCTTCCGCGACGAGACCTTCAACCTCTGGTCGCAGGGGCAGGCGGACTACCCCTCCACCATCGAGGGCGGTGACGTGCTCGTCATCGGCAACGGCGCGGTCCTCATCGGCATGAGCGAGCGGACGACGCCCCAGGCCGTCGAGATGCTCGCGCACAAGCTGTTCGAGGCCGGGTCCGCGAGCACCATCGTGGCGCTCGACATGCCCAAGCGGCGGGCCTTCATGCACCTCGACACCGTGATGACGATGGTCGACGGCGACACCTTCACGCAGTACGCCGGCCTCGGCATGCTCCGCTCGTACACCATCGAACCGGGCGTGGGGGACAAGGAGCTGAAGGTCACCGACCATCCTCCGGAGCACATGCACCGCGCGATCGCCGCGGCGCTGGGCCTGAGTGAGATCCGCGTCCTCACCGCCACTCAGGACGTGCACGCCGCCGCGCGTGAGCAGTGGGACGACGGCTGCAACGTCCTCGCCGTCGAACCGGGGGTCGTGGTCGCCTACGAGCGGAACGCGACCACCAACACGCACCTGCGCAAGCAGGGCATCGAGGTGATCGAGATTCCGGGGAGCGAGCTGGGGCGGGGGCGGGGCGGGCCGCGCTGTATGAGCTGTCCGGTCGAACGGGGGGCCGTATAGTCATTCTGGCGTCCGTATAGAAATGTCAATCGTCGTATAGAATTCCAGGGTCCCTCTGTCCTACCCACGTCATCCTGGAGCGCTCTCATGGCGACAGTTCCGACCGCCCTCGCAGGCCGCCACTTCCTGAAGGAGCTGGACTTCACGGCAGAGGAGTTCCGCGGGCTGATCGAGCTGGCCGCCGAGCTGAAGGCGGCCAAGAAGGCCGGGACCGAGACCCAGCACCTGCGGGGCAGGAACATCGCGCTGATCTTCGAGAAGACCTCGACGCGTACGCGCTGCGCGTTCGAGGTCGCAGCGGCGGACCAGGGCGCCTCGACGACGTATCTGGACCCGTCCGGTTCGCAGATCGGCCACAAGGAGTCGGTGAAGGACACGGCTCGGGTGCTCGGGCGGATGTTCGACGCGATCGAGTACCGGGGTGACAGCCAGGCCGCCGTCGAGGAGCTGGCCGCGTACGCCGGTGTGCCCGTCTACAACGGTCTGACCGACGACTGGCACCCCACCCAGATGCTCGCCGACGTGCTCACGATGACGGAGCACAGCGACAAGCCGCTCGGCGAGATCGCCTTCGCCTACCTCGGCGACGCCCGCTTCAACATGGGCAACTCGTATCTGATCACCGGCGCGCTGCTCGGCATGGACGTCCGTATCGTCGCCCCCCAGGCGTACTGGCCCACCGACGAGATCGTCGCCCGGGCCCGCAAGCTCGCCGAGCGCGCCGGCGGCCGCATCACGCTCACCGAGGACGTCACCGAGGGAGTCGTGGGCGCCGACTTCGTCGCCACCGACATCTGGGTCTCCATGGGTGAGCCGAAGGACGTGTGGGACGAGCGGATCGGCGCGCTGTCCCCGTACGCCGTGACGATGGACGTCCTGCGCGCCACCGGTAACCCGGACGTGAAGTTCCTGCACTGCCTCCCGGCCTTCCACGACCTGGGCACGAAGGTCGGGCGGGAGATCCACGAGAGCCACGGCCTGGACTCGCTGGAGGTCACCGACGAGGTGTTCGAGTCGGCGCACTCGGTCGTCTTCGACGAGGCCGAGAACCGGCTGCACACGATCAAGGCGGTCCTGGTCGCGACGCTCGCCTGACCGCACGGCGGCCTGCTGTCGGGGGCTACACCGGCCGTCGTCGCTGCGGCGGTACGACGGGCAGCCTGAACCAGACCGCCTTGCCGGAGCCGGCCGGGCGGTGGCCGCAGGACGAGCTGAGGGTGCGGATCAGGAGGAGACCGCGCCCGTGCTCCTGCCAGGGGTCGGGCTCGCGGGCCAGGTCGGCGAACGTGAGATCGCCGGGCGGCGCGGGGTCCGGATCGTGCACCTCGACCTGGCAGCCGGTCGGCAACAGTTCGACGACCAGCTCTATGGGACCGTCCCCCGCGGTGTGCTCCACGGCATTGGCGACCAGCTCCGCGGTGAGCAGTTCGGCGGTGTCGCTGTCGGCCGCGTGCTCCAGGTCGGCCAGCGCCGTACGGACCAGCGCACGGGCGACGGGCACTGCCGCGGCGGTGTGCGGCAGCGCGATGCGCCAGGAGGCGCGTGCTGGGGTGTCGGGCAAAAGGGGTCCGTTCATTGAGCAGGTTGTCCTGCTTTCAACTTTAGAAAGGGTACGACTCGACCGGACAGAGGCTCCCGGCGGGCGTGTCCCGGGACTTTCGGCCCGGTATGGGGCTGTGTACCCAGGTGAACGGTCCACCTCCCGCGTGGTGCTCCCGCCGTTACGGGGCCATCGCGGATCCGTGACTCGGTGACGGATCTGTCGCACTTCTATCGCGCGATGGTGACGGAAGCGACGGGAGGGGCATGGGTTGACAAGCCGGTGGGTCTGGTTCAGGCCCGCTCGGGTACGTCGGCGAAGGCCATCCCCGCGTCGCGCAGCCGCTCGTGCAATGCCCGGAAGACGGCGACGGAGCGGGCGCCCGGCCAGTCCTGCGGGAGCAGCGCGGCGGGCAGTCCCGGGTCGGTGTACGGGAGGTGCCGCCAGGAGTCGAGGGCGAGCAGATAGTCGCGGTACGCCTCCTCCGCAGGGGTGTCCGCGCGCCGTTCCCAGGCGTGCAGCACGTGCGCGTGCTCGTCGAGGAACTCCTCGTGCTGTTTGGCGATCGAGGCCAGGTCCCACCAGCGGGCCACTGCCTCCGCCGTCGCGGCGAAGCCCAGATGCTCCCCGCGGAACAGCTCCACGTACGGGTCGAGCCGCAGCCGCTCCAGCGTGTGCCGCGCCTCTTCGTAGAGCCGTGCCGGGGCGAGCCACACCCCTGGGGCGGCCGTTCCGAAGCCCAGTCCGGCGAGCCGTGAGCGCAGAACATGCCGCTTCTGCCGCTCGGACTCGGGAACGGAGAAAACGGCGAGCACCCACCCGTCGTCCGTGGGCGGAACCGCCGCGTACACCCGCCGGTCGCCGTCGTCGAGCAGTTGCCGCGCGTCCTGCGACAGCGCGTACCCGGCCGCACCCGCCGCCGTACGCACCGGTTCCAGCAGGCCGCGGCGCTTGAGCCGGGACACCGACGACCGTACGGAGGGTGCGTCGACGCCCACCGCTGCGAGGAGTCTGATCAGCTCGGACACCGGCACCGGGCCGGGCATGAAACGGCCGTACGCGCCGTAGAACGTGACGATGAGGGACCGGGGGGGCGTGGTGCTCTGACACGTTGATCACTCTAGTCCGCGAAGATCACTTGGGATCATCGCCCACGGACCTGGTCCGCTGCGACGGACTTGCGGAGCTGCCCCGCGTACGCGTAGGCCCTCAGTCGCCCGCGCTCGGACTCAGGCGGCGACGGTCAGCTGCTCGACGAGCGCCCGGCGCGGAGCGATCACGCTGCCGTCGGGGTGCAGTTCGCCGCTGTCGTCGAAGACGATCGCGCCGTCGCACAGGAGGTTCCAGCCCTGCTCGGGGTGGGCCGCCACGATGTGCGGGGCGGTGCCGTCCGCGGACGGGGACGAAGGCTGGTGGGAACACATGGTGCACCTCCACGTCGTATGCGATGAGTGCCGACGGCGTCGTCCGCCGTCCTCGCATACACAGACCATGCTCGCGCGGCGGACTCATCGGAACAGCCTGGCGTGAAGCGTGACAACACGCGGACAACACTTGGACGTCCCCATGACGGACGGTGCCAAGTCGCCACCAAAGGGGTGATGATCACCGGCCTCCGGGTGCCGGACACTGACCTCGGGGCCCAGGACCGGTACCTGTGGAGCGCTCTTTCCGGCCCCGTTCCAGGAGGTACTCCCATGTCCGTGCGCCAGGCCCTCGGCGCGGCTGCCGCCGCCGCGCTGCTCCTGTCCGTCGCCCCGTCCGCCGTCGCCCTGTCGGGACCGTACGACCAGGTGACCGTCGACCCGACCGGTCACGTCGCGGCCGACGGAACCGTCAGCCTCTCGGGCACCTACCGCTGTCTGGGCAGTACCGGCCCCGTGTTCGTGTCCTCGTCGGTCTCGCAGGGTGACCCCCGGGTACGCCACGGCATCGGCGGCACCTCGGCGGTCTGCGACGGTGCGGTGCACTCCTGGACCAACTCGGAGAAGCGCACGCCGGGCACCCTCACCCCGGGCGACGCGTATGTCGAGGCCACCCTCATGGAACTGCGCCCCGGCGCGGGCGGGCTGCCGCTGCCGAGCTTCCACGCGAGGCAGCAGGCGGACATCACCCTCGCGGAGAGCTGAGCGCGGTCCGGGTGCCGCGGCCGTCGAGCGGTGCGGCGGGGGTCAGCCCTGCCGCACCGCTCGATGCCGTCGGCAGGGCCGAAGTGAGGGGCGCTCAGTCGCCCAGCCGCGCGGCGATCCCGTCGAGCACCGAATCGAGGCCCGTCTCGAACTGCCACTCCAGGTCGTCCTTGCGGCTCGCCTCACCCAGATAGCGCGCGAACGTCGGGTAGCGGCCGGTGCCCATCAGCCACGTCATGCGAGGTGCCAGACCGGTGCGCGCCTCGTTCCCGCTGGACCAGCCCTGCTCCCGCAGCAGCTCGGTGCGGCCGATCTCGAAACCGACGGCGCCCTGCACATAGGAATCGACGGTGCGTACGACCGCCATCATGGTGTCGGCGTCCAGGTCGAGCCCGTCGAGTGCGGCCAGGGCCCGCTCGGGAACGGCCAGTTGGTTCGGGGTCAGCGTGAACACCGCCGTGCGGGTCACCCAGGGATGCCCGAGGAGCACGGTCCGGGTGCGCAGGGCGAGCTCCCGCATGACTTCCCGCCAGCACTTGGTTTCCGAGGGCAGCGTCAGCTCGCCGTAGACGTGGTCGACCATCAGCTCGAGCAGCTCGTCCTTGCCGGACACATAGCGGTACGCCGCCATCGGTGCGACGCCCAGATCGGTCGCGAGGCGCCGCATGGTGACGGCGTCGAGGCCTTCCGTGTCGGCGATCGCCACGGCGGCCGCGGCGATGCGCTGCGGGGTGAGCGTGGAGCGGGGGGCGGGTGCGGGCCGGTTGAGGCGTTCCCACAGGAAGGCGCTCTCCTTGGGCTCGGACGGCTCCGGCGTCACCTGACTCTCCTCTTTCCTCCGAGCGGCCATGGGTGAGGACTCCTTCCGGTGCCGGGTTTGTGTACAACGTAACAGCAGTAGACAACGTACACGCGTCTGTGTACGTTGTATCTACAGCGATACGACGTACACATCCAGGAGTTCCACATGAGTGACGTGAACGACAGCCCTCTGCGGGTGGCAGCCCTCGTCGGCAGCACCAGGGACGGACGCTTCGGGCCGGTCGTGGCCGACTGGCTGAAGGACCGGATTGCCCAGCGCGACGACATGGAGGTCGACATCGTCGACCTGGTCGAGACGCCGCTGCCGACCGTCATGCCGGCCTTTGGGCAGCAACTCCCCGACGAGCAAAGGGCGTTGCTCGGCGCGGTCACCCCGCGCCTGGCGGACGCCGATGCCTTCGTCATCATCACGCCGGAGTACAACCACAGTTATCCGGCGGCGCTGAAGAACGCGATCGACTGGCACAACCCGCAGTGGCATGCCAAGCCCGTCGCCTTCGTCTCGTACGGCGGCATTTCCGGCGGCCTGCGCGCGGTCGAGCACCTGCGGCCCGTGCTGGCCGAAGTGCACGCCACGACGATCCGCAACACGGTCAGTTTTCACAACTACGGTGACAAGTTCGACCCGAACGGCGTGCCCCTCGACCCGGAGTGCGAGGTCGCGGTCAAGGCGCTGCTCGACCAACTGGCCTGGTGGGGACAGGCACTTCGGGCCGCCCGGGCCGCCCGCCCGTACACCGGCTGAAGTGAGACACGGCGATGACCAGTGATACGTCGGCCGCGCCCGCGCGGGCCCCCTCGACCCTGCCCTACCTGGGCGTCTTCGGACTCATGCTCGGCATCTTCCTGGCCACCCTCGACGGACAGATCGTCAGCATCGCGCTGCCGACCATCGTCGGCGAGCTCGGCGGACTCGACCACTTCTCGTGGTCCGTCACGTCGTACATGCTCACCATGGCCGCCACCACCCCGATCTGGGGCAAACTCGGTGACCTCAAGGGTCGCAAGGGCGCCTACATGTGGTCCGTGCTGCTCTTCCTGGTCGGCACCGTGCTGTGCGGACTCGCCCAGGACATGGCACAGCTCATCACCTTCCGCGCCGTCCAGGGCCTCGGCGCCGGTGGGCTCATGGTCGGCGCGCTGTCGGTCATCGGCGTGCTGGTCCCCGCGCACGAGCGCGGTCGCGTCCAGTCGATGGTCGGTGTGATGCTGCCGGTCGCCTTCGTCGGCGGACCGCTGCTCGGCGGCTTCATCACCGACGCCCTCGACTGGCGCTGGGTGTTCTACGTCAACGTGCCCTTCGGTATCGTCGCGCTGCTCGCGGTCGCCAAGGGGGTACGGCTGCCGAAGGAGCGCTCCGGGGGACGGATCGACTATCCCGGTACGGCGCTGCTGACCACCGCCATCCTGGCGCTCACCCTGCTGGCCGGCTGGGCCGGCACCCGTTACGCCTGGGGATCGGCGCCGATCGCGCTGCTCGCCGTGGTCGCGGCCGTGGCCCTTGCCGGATTCGTCCGGGTGGAACAGCGGGCGGCGGAACCTGTCATCCCGCCGCGGCTGTTCCGCAACCGCGACTTCGCCCTGGCCCAGCTGCTCAGCTTCCTTGCCGGCGCCGTGCTGGTATCGGTGGTCAACTACCTTCCCCAGTACTCCCAGTTCGTACAGGGTTCCACCTCCACCGTCAGTGGCCTGCAGATCCTGCCCCTGATGCTGGGCATGCTGGCGGCGCAGTTGACCACCGGACGGCTGGCGGACCGGGGCGGCCTGGAGCGGGTGATTGCGATCACCGGCGGTGCCGTCACGGTCACCGGCGCGCTGCTGCTGCTCCTGCTCGACACCGACACCCCGGCGTTCGCCGCCTCGGCGCTCACCCTGGTGCTCGGTATCGGCGTCGGCATCCTGATGCAGAGCACACTGCTGACCACGATGAACACGGCACCCCCGCGCGACATGGGCGCCGCCACCGGAACGGTCACCCTGGTGCGCACCATCGGCGGCTCACTCGGCGTCGCCGCGCTGGGCGCCGTACACCTCGGGCGGATGACGGGCGAACTCACCGACCGGCTCGGCGAGCGAACCGCCGAACAGTTCGCCTCCGGCGCCGAGTTGACCCCGTCATCGGTCGACGGGATGTCCGCGCAGCTGCGCGGTGTCGTCCAGGAAGCGTTCACCAGCGGACTGCACGGCGTCCTCCTCGGCACCGCCCTGCTCTCCGCCGTCGCCTTCGCCGTCGCCTGGTTCGTCCAGGGGGATCCGGCCGCCAAGTCACCAGGGCAGACCGGGAATTCGCCGCGCACCCAGATCCGCGCGACGTCCGCGGACTGACACTTCCGGCCTGGTCCCGTCAGGCGCCCGCGCCGCTCTTCCCTCGCACAAAGCCCGCGGTCGAGTCCGCGCCCCGACGAAAGGGAGCGCAGACTCGACCGCGGGCCGAACCGGGCGTCAGGCCGGGGACTTTCAGCCGGTGACCTTGAAGGTGGCCGCCGAGTCGTTCTGGGTCGCGACCTGACCCGAGAACAGATTCGTCACCGTGTTACCCGTGAAGGTCCCGGTGCCGGTGACTCCGGCGGGGATCCAGATGCCCTGCTTCGCCGGACGGTTGATCGTGTTGTTGGTCAGCGTCAGGTTGACGCGTGTCTTGTCGATGTAGAGGCCTGAACGGAGGGCTCCGTTCAGGGTGTTGTCGGTCATCGTGACGGTCGAGTAGGCGGTCGGAAAGAGCGAGGTGCTGGAGGGAGAACTGATCCGCACTCCGTGCCGGGTGCCGTTCCAGCCGCCGCCGCCGTTCAGGACGTTTCCGCTGACCGTGACGGAGGTCAGGGGGTTCCCCGTGTCGCCGAACACGCCGAGGTCCAGGGCGCTGTTCGATGACACGCTGTTCACCAGGTTGTTCTTCACCTGGATGTTCTGGCCGCCGGCGACCCGGAGGCCGTTGGCCCACCAGGGTGCGATCGCGGTGTTGTTGAGGATCTTCGTGCCGTCGACCTGGGGGTTCGTACCGCTGGCGCCGGCGTCGGAGTACGTCGCGAAGGAGTCGTCACCGGTGTTGCGGGCGAAGTTGTTCTGGACCGTGATGTTCTTGCCGAGCTTGTCCGGATTCGGCGTGTTGCCGTTGTTGACGTTGAAACCGTCACCGTAGGTGTCCGCTGTCCGGCTGTTCTGGATGATGCCGTTGGTGCCCGACAGCCAGTTGGCGTCGATGTGGCGCGTCCAGATCCGGTCGACCAGCCAGCCGCCGGCACCGCTGGCGTTGATTCCGTAGTCCGAGCCGCCGTTGCCGCCGACACCGCGCCAGGTGGCGTTGGCATCGATCTGAAGGTCCGTCAGTGTGGTGCCCGAGCCCACCAGGATCTGCGAACGCCAACCGGCGGGGGTCGGAAGAGGGACCTTCCGGTAGATGGTCGTGTACCACATGCCGGCGCCCTGCACCTTCACGCCGGTGAAGTTCAGCGTCGTGGTCGTCAGGCTGTTCGTCAGGTATTTACCCGACGGGATCCACACGGACTTGCCCTGCGTTTTGGCGGCATTCACCGTGTTCTGGATCGCGACCGTCGAATCCTTCGCGAAGGTGGGATCCGCTCCGTAGGTGACGACGGAGAGCGAGTTGGCCGGCTGGGCCAGTGCGGCCCCGACGTTCTCCAGATCGACGGAATCGATGTCGTAGACGGCCGCCGTGTTGGCGGCGTCCTTCTGGAGTTTGATCGTGCTGCCCGCCGCGATGGGAGCGCCCGTGACCCAGACGGGGAATTCGTTGTAGAAGCGGTAGGGCGACCCGCCGGCGTTGGGGTCGTCCGGATTGGTGGTCGCGTCGCGGTAGTTCCACGCCTGCTTGGAGCTCAGCGAGATCGCCTGGCGGTACACGCCGTTCACGTACAGGTTCAGTGACGCGGTGATGCCGCCGCCCGCCGCCGCGTCCGGAATCGAGGCGCGGACCACGAGGGTGTTGGCGGCCTTGCCCGTGTTGTTCGATATCGTCACCGAAGCGCCGGTGGCCTTCAGTTCGACCAGCGAGTAGCCCGAGGCTTCGGTCTCCAGGGAGGCCGCGGTCGGTGCCGCCGCTCCCGGGGTGAGGGAGCGGAGGGCGGCGCCGCCGCCACGCGTCCCGGTTTCGGCTTCGACCGTGGCGAAGGGTGTCGTGGCACCAGCCGCGGCAACCGCCTCGGCGTCAGCGCCGGAAGTCGTCTCCGCGTGACCTTTGGTGCCTGGAAAAACGAACAGAGTGCCGGCGACAAGCATGGCGATGCCAGAAAGCCACATGGAGATTCGTCGGACTTTTCTGTGCATATTTCACCTCTTTGTGGGGTTGGCGACAGGGCGGGATCAACGCGCCGCGAGCAGGAGCAGCTCATCTGTCGGAGGTCTGACACGTTGTTGATGAAGATGTCGAAGTCGCCAGGGCGCGCCAAATCCTGCAATGTGCGGGCATGTTGGGGTATGCCAGGCATGTGGTTCGGGGGGTGGGGGGAAGTGCACGGGCGGCTGACGGCGCGGCCGCGCCGTCATATAAGTCCATCAAGTTGCTTTAGTCAACCGCCCTGATGGTGCGAATGCAGGGTGCAGCGAACGGGGTCCTGGGATTCGCGACGAACGGGGCGGTTCACCGACAGATGTCCGTTCCGGAGTTCCTCTGAAGCGAGGCTCGGGCCGTCTCGTCCCAGAGTTCATCCAGCATATTGACAAACTCCGACACCGGTTCATAAGTTCGTTTGGGCACATGTGCGACAGCGCCCGAGCCGCCGTAATTCCAGAATCGGCTTGACCCTTGGCCGGTCACCACTCCACCCCGACCGCCGCGCACTGCCACGCGGCGCCGATGGGAGCGTGCAATCACCTTGACCACTGATATCCGGCGGGCGCTCGTCGTCCGCGGTGGCTGGGACGGGCATCAGCCCGTGGCGATCAGCGACGGATTCGTCCCGTTCCTCAAGGAGCAGGGATTCACCGTCGAGACCTCGGAGGACCTCGCGGTGTACGAGGACACCGAGCGCCTGGCCGCCACCGACCTGATCGTGCAGTGTTGGACGATGGGGACCGTCACCCGGGAGCAGAGCACCAATCTCGCCGCCGCGGTGCGCGCGGGTACCGGGCTGGCCGGCTGGCACGGCGGCATCGTCGACTGTTTCCACGATCACGGCTACCACCTGCTGACCGGCGGCAAGTTCGTGATGCACCCGCCGGGTTTCCACGATCACACCGTGCATGTGCTGCCCGAGCGCGCCGACCATCCCGTCGTCGCGGGCCTCGACGACTTCGCCGTTCACACCGAGCAGTACTGGGTGCTCACCGACCCGCACATCGAGGTACTGGCCACCACCACCTTCCCGCCCGACGAGCTGCGCGACCTGCCCGCGGTGATGCCCGCCGTGTGGACCAGGACCTGGGGTGCCGGACGGGTCTTCGTCTCGACCATCGGGCACAAGCCCGACGACTTCGACGTGCCGGAGGTCCGCACGTTGACCGAAAGGGGACTGCTGTGGGCGAGCCGCTGAAGCCTTTGAACATCGGCATCGTGGGCGCGGGGAAGATCAGCGGCGCCTACCTCTCGACGCTGGCGCGACTGACGTCCCTGCGGCTGACCGCCGTCACCGACCTCGACCTGAGCCGCGCGCGGTCCGTCGCGGAGCAGGCGAAGGCCGGTGGCGAGGTGGCCGTGGCTCCGTCCGTGGCCGCCCTGGTGGCCAGGGACGATGTGGACACCGTCCTCAACCTCACGATTCCGGCCGCGCACGCGGACGTCGCCCTGGCGGCGCTCGGCGCCGGCAAGCACGTGTACGGCGAGAAGCCCCTCGCGACCAACCGCAAGGAAGCCGAGTCCGTGCTGGCGGCGGCGCGTGCGGCAGGACTGCGGGTCGGCTGCGCACCGGACACCGTGCTCGGCACCGGCACGCAGACCGCACGTAAGGCGGTCGACGACGGCCTGATCGGCAGGCCCGTCGCGGCCACCGCCTTCATGACCAGCGCGGGCCACGAGAAGTGGCACCCGGACCCGGAGTTCTACTACCGGCCAGGCGGCGGCCCGTTGCTCGACATGGGGCCCTACTACCTCTCTGCCCTCGTCCATCTGCTGGGCCCGGTCGTCCGGGTGACCGGAGCGTCCTCCCGGCCGCGAGCGGAGCGGACGATCGGCAGTGGTCCCCGGGCGGGGCACAGCTTCCCGGTGGAGGTGGACACCCACATCACCGGCGTTCTGGAGCACGCGGGCGGAGCCCTGTCCACCCTGGTCATGAGCTTCGACATCCGCGCCGCGCGGCTGCCGCGCATCGAGGTGCACGGCACCTCCGCCTCGCTGTCCGTGCCCGACCCGAACGGATTCGACGGTCCTGTCGAGATCCACCGCGGCGAGGGCTGGGAAACCCTGCCGGTGTCGGCAGGCCATCCGGACGCGGGGCGAGGCATCGGCCTCGCCGATCTGGCCGAGGCCCTGTCCGCCAGGCGTCCGCACCGTGCATCGGCCGAACTCGCCGCGCACGTCCTGGACATCATGCTCACCCTCATGGACGCCGCGGACCAGGGTCGCGCTCTCCCGGTGACCACCACCTGCGAGCGCCCCGCACCGATGGCCGGTGCCGACCGCTGACCGACACCGTTCGAGACCTCCGCCGCCCCCACCCGCGCACGCTCACAGCGACAGGAGAAGTGCCTCATGCACGACGACCGGAACCTGGTCGAAGCACGCCTGGAGCGCGTCCTCAGGGAACGCATCCGCCCTGCCGTCCACCCCGAGTCGACGCCACTTGCGGTGGAGATCTGGTCCACCCCGGGCGAACCCGTGCCCGTGGCCGAGGGGTTGGCAGCGCCCACCCGCCCCATCGCCCCGGGTACTCCCTGGGGCACGCCGTGGGGGACCAGCTGGTTCAAGGTCACGGGCACGGTTCCCGCCGAGTGGTCGGGCCGTACCGTCGAGGCCGTACTCGACCTCGGTTTCACCCCCCGCACCCCGGGCTTCCAGTGCGAGGGCCTCGTCCACCTACCCGACGGCACCCCGGTCAAAGGACTCCACCCGCGCAACACGTACGTCCGTGTCGGGTCGCCGGTGACCGGCGAGGAGCAGGTCCACTGGCGCATCGAGGCCGCCTCCAACCCGGACCTCGACGCGAGCGGGGTGCCGTTCCGGCCGACCCCGATGGGCGACAGGGCGACCGCGGGCGACGTGCCCCAATACGTGCTGGGACAGCTGCGGTTGGCCGTTTTCGACGAGACGGTGTGGAACCTGGTCATGGACCTGGAAGTCCTCGGCGAACTGATGCCTGAACTGCCCCTCGACGGCGGGCGCCGCTGGGAGATCCTGCGCGCGGTCGGCCGGGCGCTGGACGCCGTGGACCTCCAGGACGTGAACGGCACGGCACAGGCCGCCCGGGACGAACTGGCCGCCGTGCTCGCCACGCCCGCCGCCTCCACGGCCCACCGCATCAGCGCCGTCGGCCACGCACACATCGACTCGGCGTGGCTGTGGCCGTTGCGCGAGACGGTACGCAAGGTCGCCCGGACCGCGTCGAACATGACGGCCCTGCTGGAGGACGAGCCCGACTTCGTCTTCGCCATGTCGCAGGCCCAGCAGTACGCGTGGCTCAAGGAGCACCGGCCCGAGGTGTACGCCCGGGTCAAGAAGGCCGTCGCGGACGGCAGGTTCGTACCCGTGGGCGGGATGTGGGTGGAGTCCGACACCAACATGCCGGGGTCGGAGGCGATGGCCCGTCAGTTCGTCCACGGCAAGCGCTTCTTCCTGGAGGAGTTCGGCATCGAGAACGACGAGGCATGGCTGCCCGACACCTTCGGCTTCGCCGCGGGCCTGCCGCAGATCATCAGGGCGGCCGGCGCGAAGCGGTTGCTCACCCAGAAGATCTCGTGGAGCCGGACCAACAGGTTCCCGCACCACACCTTCCAGTGGGAGGGCATCGACGGCAGCCGCGTCTTCACCCACTTCCCGCCCGTCGACTCGTACAACTGTGAGATGACAGGGCGTCAGATCGCGCACGCGGCACGGAACTTCAAGGAGAAGGGCGTCGCCACCCGATCTCTCGCGCCGACCGGTTACGGCGACGGAGGGGGCGGCACCACGCGCGAGATGGTCGCCAAAGCGGCCCGGATGCGCAGTCTGGAGGGTGCGCCGACCGTCGAATGGGAGGCTCCGGCCGACTTCTTCGCCAAGGCCGAGGCCGAGTACCCCGACCCACCCGTGTGGGTCGGCGAGCTCTACCTCGAACTGCACCGCGCCACGCTCACCAGCCAGGCGGGGACCAAGCGGGGCAACCGGCGCAGCGAGTCCCTGCTGACGGAGGCCGAGCTCTGGGCCACCACGGCGGCGGTGCGCACCGGCACGCCCTACCCGTACCAGGACCTCGACCGGATCTGGAAGACGGTGCTGCTCCACCAGTTCCACGACATCCTGCCCGGCTCCTCCATCGCCTGGGTGCACCGCGAGGCGCGTGAGACCTACGCACGGCTGGCCGAAGAGCTGGAGGGCATCATCGCGGGGGCGCAGTGTGCCCTGGCGGGGGAGGGGACGCGGGAACTGGTCTTCAACTCGGCCCCGCACGCCCGCGGTGGCATCCCGGCCGGCGGTGCCTCGGCCGGGGCCGCTCCGGGCGGCGGGGTGATTCCCGTCCCGCGCGAAAGCGGCGGGGTGGTTCCCGTCCCGCGCGAAGGCGGCGGGTACGTCCTGGACAACGGCCTGTTGCGGGTCGAGATCGACGGACGGGGCCTGGTGGTCTCCGCGTACGACCTGGCCGCGGACCGGGAGGCGATCGCGCCGGGTCAGGCGGCCAACCTCCTCCAGCTTCATCCCGACTTCCCCAACCAGTGGGACGCGTGGGACGTCGACGCCTTCTACCGGAACGTGGGCACCGACCTCACCGACGTCTCCGAACTGACCCTCGACGGCACCGCGGTGCGCGTTGAGCGGAGCTTCGGCGGCTCCCGGGTCAGCCAGCTCCTGTCGGTGCCGACGGACGCCAAGCGGCTCGACATCGACACCGAGGTGGACTGGCACGAGAGGGAGCGTTTCCTGAAGCTGGCCTTTCCACTGGACGTGAAGGCCGACCGGTACGCCGCCGAGACGCAGTTCGGGCATGTGTACCGGCCCACCCACCAGAACACGAGCTGGGAGTGGGCCAAGTTCGAGGCGTGCAACCACCGCTTCCTGTACGTCGACGAGCCGGGCTGGGGCGTCGCGGTCGTCAACGACGCGACCTACGGTCACGACGTGACCCGCTCCGTACGGACCGGCCCCGACGCCGGCACGACGACCACCGTACGGGCGTCGTTGCTGCGCGCCCCCCGTTACCCGGATCCGGAGACCGACCAGGGCGTCCACCGGTTCCGGCACGCGCTGGTGCCGGGTGCGACGATCGGCGACGCGGTCCGCGAGGGGCACCGGGCGAACCTGCCCGAGCGTCGGGTCGACGGGGCCGTCGGTGCGGTGGCGCCGCTGGTGACCGTGGACAACGACGCCGTCGTGCTGAGCGCGGTCAAGCTGGCCGACGATCGCAGCGGCGACCTGGTGGTGCGCGTCTACGAGGCACATGGCGGACGCGCCCGCGCCACGGTCCGCGCCGCCGGGTTCGCCGCCGGGCGGGCCGTCCTGACGGATCTGCTGGAGCGCCCGCGGACGGACGCCGAGCGGCCCAGGGAGGTGGACAGTGGAGTCGTACTGGCCCTGAGGCCCTTCCAGATGGTGACGCTGCGCCTGCCGCGAGTCTGACGACGCAACACGATGTACGGGCGCGGGCGGCGCCCTGTCACCACGTGCCCGTGCCGGTGCGCTCGGCCCGCCCGGGTCCGGCAGGTGCCGGGCCCGGTCCCCACCCGCACGGACCGAAAGAGGACCACCCCGCATGACGGACCGCCCTGACCGCCTCGATCGCCACGACCGTCCTGACCGCCACGATCGTCCTGACCGCCCTGACCGCCCTGACCGCTCCGACCACCCCGACCGCCCGGATCTGCTCAAGGCGGTGTGCGTCATGGACCCCGCCGTTGCCGATCAGGTGCTCCCCGCAGAGCTGCGCCGACGGCTCTCCGCGCGTGTCCGGCTCGCCCCCGATCCGGTGCCTCCGGTGCGGCCGGGTACGTTCCCCGCCGCGCTCGCCGAGGCGGAGGTCCTGATCAGCGGCTGGGGCTGCCCTCGCCTCACGGCCGACGTCCTGGCCCGCGCACCCCGCCTGCGCGCCGTGATGCATGCTGCGGGCAGTGTCAAGTCGCTGGTGAGCGACGCGGTGTGGGAACGGGGCATCGTCGTGTCGTCGGCGGCCGACGCCAACGCCGGCCCCGTCGTCTCCTACACGCTGGCCCTCATCACGCTCGCCGCGCGGCGCACCCTGACCATGGCGGCCGGCTACGCAGCGGGCTGGCCGGCGTTCGGCAGCCGTTCGGGCGCCGACGGCAGCACGGTGGGCATCGTCGGCGCCTCGCGCATCGGCCGCGGGGTGCTGGCCGGCCTGCGCCGGTCCGACGCGGGCCACCGGCTGCTGCTGAGCGACCCGTACGTGACCGACGACGAGGCACGCCTCCTGGGCGCGGAACGGGTTGAACTCACCGAACTGTGCCGTCGATCGGCGGTGGTGAGCGTCCACGCTCCGCTCCTGCCGGAGACGACGGGCCTGCTGGACGCCGGGATGCTGGGGCTCATCCCTGACGGTGGCGTGCTCATCAACACCGCGCGGGGCGCCATCGTCGACACGGAGGCCCTGACCCGCGCATGCGCGTCCGGCCGCCTTGAGGCGTATCTCGACGTCACCGATCCCGAGCCCCTGCCGCCTGGCCACCCACTCCTCACCATGCCCAACGTCCTGGTCACGCCGCACATCGCCGGTGCACAGGGGCGTGAGGTGCGAAGGCTCGGACAGTACGCGGTCGCGGAGGTCGAGCGATGGGCCGCGGGTGAGCCGCTGCTCGGCGAGGTCACCCGTCAGGCGCTCACGCACCTGGCCTGAGCGAGCCGCACACAACCAACCGGTCGAGCGCGGATTAGCGCGCCGCACCGGCCGTACCCGTGCTTCTCGTACGGCACGACCAGGCGGTTTGTGCAAGCGCTTACTCCCCGCCGCGGCGGATCCCGACCGCCCAGGAAAGACGCCGCGAGAATTTACCTGTCGGAAGCATTGACGTTAGCCAATCGATTGGATTTACATACTTCTGCCGGTTCCCGGGGGATGGCCGGACAACGCCCGTCTCACGGCGAAAGGGCTTCCCATCATGACAACGCTTCAGCATTCGGCCGCTCGTCCGGCCGAGGAAGGTGGGCCGCCGGGCAAGGGACATCCGCGGTCACCGCGCCCTCGCCGCCGCCGCGACATGGCCCTGTTCTGGTTCCTGATACCGGGGATCGTGGTGCTGCTGCTGTTCCAGTACATCCCGCTGCTCGGCAACGTCATCGCGTTCCAGGACTACCAGCCCTACATCGGCATCATGCACAGCCCGTGGAGCGGGCTGAAGAACTTCGACGTCCTCTTCAACGGCGACGAGCAGTTCCTGCACGCCCTGGTCAACACCCTCGAACTCACCCTGATCCAGGTCGTGTTCGTCTTCCCCGCGCCGATCCTCCTCGCGCTCGCCCTCAACAGCCTCGTCAGCGAACGCGTCAAGAAGTGGGTGCAGAACGTGCTGTACCTGCCGCACTTCCTGTCCTGGGTCGTCGTCGTCTCCCTCTTCCAACAGCTGCTGGGCGGCAGCGGCATGGTCAATCTGTTCCTACAGGCCCACGACATGGGCACCTGGAACATCATCGGCAATCCCGAGCTGTTCAAGTCGTTGCTGACCTCGCAGGTCATCTGGAAGGACACCGGCTGGGGCACGATCCTCTTCCTGGCCGCCCTCTCCCGCGTCGACACCAACCTCTACGAGGCCGCCGCGATGGACGGCGCCAGCCGCCTGCGGCAGACCTGGCACGTGACCCTGCCGGCGCTGCGCGGCCTGGTGATCCTGCTGCTGATCCTCCGGCTCGGCGACACGCTGTCCGTCGGCTTCGAGCAGATCCTGCTCCAGCAGACCGGCGTCGGCCTGGACAACAGCGAGGTGCTGGACACCTACGTCTACAACCACGGCCTGATCGCCGGGGACTGGGGCGTCAGCGCCGCCGT
The DNA here is from genome assembly GCF_044744645.1 of Streptomyces sp. NPDC087263. Classification (NCBI taxonomy): domain Bacteria; kingdom Bacillati; phylum Actinomycetota; class Actinomycetes; order Kitasatosporales; family Streptomycetaceae; genus Streptomyces; species Streptomyces sp. NPDC087263. Next base: position 346,462 of record NZ_JBIUYT010000006.1, on the reverse strand, counting down.
CGGTCTCGTCAAGGGCATGGTCGGTGTGGTGCTCGTACTGGGCGCCAACAAGATCGCCCATCTCTTCGGGGAAGAAGGTGTCTACCGGTCATGACAACGCTCTCGCCGGCCCGTCCCGGGCGCCGCGGACCGCGCCGCGCCTACAGCGCCGTCCCCGGGGAGACCCCGGGCTCGCTGCCCTGGCGCTCCGTCAAGTCGCTGATCCTGCTGCTCTGCGTGATCCTCGTCGTGCTGCCGTTCGTGGCGATCGTCTCGACCTCGCTCGCCGACTCCGCCGAGGTCACCAAGGCGGGCGGCTACGTCCTGTGGCCCGACCACCCCACCCTCACCGCCTACCAGGCACTGCTCAACGGCGGGATCGTCTCCAAGGCCATGCTGGTCAGCGTCGGGATCACCGTCGTCGGCACCGCCCTCAGCCTGGTCTCGTCCATCATGCTGGCCTACGGCCTCAGCAGGCCCGGCTCCTTCGGGCACAAGCCCGTGCTGCTCATGCTGCTGATGTCCATGCTGTTCGTGCCGGGTGTCATCCCCAGCTATCTGATGGTCAAGCAGCTGGGTCTGATCAACAGTTACTGGTCGCTGATCCTGCCCACCATGATCAACGCGTTCAATGTGATCGTGCTGCGCTCCTTCTTCATGAGCGTCCCCAAGGAGCTCATCGACTCGGCCCGCATCGACGGCGCGTCCGAGCTGAACATCCTCACGAGGATCGTGCTTCCGCTGTCCAAGGCCTCGGTCGCCGTCATCGGCCTGTTCTACGCGGTGACGTACTGGAACGCCTTCTTCAACGCCCTGCTGTACATCAACGACGCGTCGAAGTGGCCCATGCAGCTGGTGCTGCGGACGTACGTCGTCAACAACGCGGCGCTCAGCGGCGGTCAGGTGGATGTCGCGGCCGGGGCGCCGCTGCCGCCGGCCCAGTCGCTGCAGGCGGCGATCCTGGTTCTGTCGATCGTGCCCATCGTGGTCATCTACCCCTTCCTTCAGCGGCACATGAACAAGGGCGTAATGATCGGGGCGGTGAAGGGATGAACAGCCCTATGAGGCCACTGCAGCCACCGCGGCCACTACAGCTACTACAGTCACTGCCACGCCCAGCACTGAGCCGTCGCGGCTTTCTCGCCTCCGCCGTCGGCGTCACGGCGGGCCTGACCCTGGCCGGCTGCGGGGACTACCGTCTCGCCACCGGGCGGGACGCCAACGCCCAGGCCCAGCTGCCCACTTACATCCCCTACAAGGGCGTGACGACGTCGATGCCGGCCACCGCGGACGGTGTCGCGCCCGGCTATCTGAACTACCCGGCCGACCCCGTCAAGGCCTTCCCGGACGGCCCGCCCGCCAAGGGGCCCGGCATCGACATCATGACGCTGATCTTCAACCCGGTGCCGCCGCCGGAGGGACGCAACGTCCTGTGGCAGAACCTGAACGACAGCGTGGGCTGCGACCTCAACTTCGCGATCACACCGGTCGGCGACTACCCGCCCAAGTTCGCCGTGACGATCGCGGGCGGCGATCTGCCCGACGCGATGCTGATGCTCAGGCCGGACCAGAACTCGGCGGCCACGCCGGACATGCTGGACACCCTCTTCGAGGATCTCACCCCGCATCTGTCCGGCGACAACATCCGGGACTACCCGTACCTGGCCAACATCCCCTCCGCCTCCTGGGCGCCCTGCGTGCGCAACGGCGGTATCTACGCGCTGCCCATGCCCCGCCCGCTCTCCGGCGGCCCCACCTACACCCGGCTCGACCTCATCGAGAAGCGGGGACTCGACCCGAATCCGAAGAGCTGGGCCGAGTTCTTCCAGCTCTGCAAGGACGTCACGGATCCGAAGGCCAACCAGTACGCCATGGGCGACAGCGTCACCGCGTGGGAATTCGTCATGAAGATGCTGAAGGCCCCCAACAACTGGCGTGAGGAAAACGGCAGGTTCACCTGGTACTACGAGACCGAGGAGGCCAAGCAGTCCCTGGACGCGGTCAACCAGCTCACCAGGGCCGGCGTGATGCACCCGGACATGTACAGCGTGCTCGGCAAGGCGAAGGAGTGGTTCGGCAGCGGACAGACCGTCATGAACCCCGATGCCCCCGCCGCGTGGAACGACTACTACACCAACTTCGCCCCGGCCACGGAGGGCTTCGATCTCGGTTACATGATGGCTCCGGGCTTCGACGGCGGCGAGGGCGGTCAGTGGCAGGGCTCGGCCAACTACGCCACGCTCATCATCAAGAAGGCGTCCAAGTCCCGTATCCAGCAGATCCTGCGCGCGATGAACGCGCTCGCCGCCCCCTTCGGGACCGACGCCTACCTACAGCGCAAGTACGGTGTCCAGGGCCCCGACCACACCCTCCAGGGCACCGACCCCGTCCTCACCCCGCAGGGCCAGGCCGAGGCCACGCTGCCGACCATCTTCGCGACGGACGCACCGTTCACGCTGTACTACCCGGCCAAACCGGACATCGTGCACAACCAGTACGCCTTCCAGAAGGAAGCCGTCAAGGTGCTGATCCCGAACCCCGCCGAGCCGCTGTACTCGCCGACCGACTCCAAGAAGTCCAAGCTGTTCGGCACCCTCCTGGACGACACCCGCAAGGGCATCATGCAGGGGCGCGTCCCGCTGAGTGAGTGGGACGACGCGATGAAGAACTGGCGCAAGGAAGCAGGCGACCAGATCCGCCGCGAGTTCGAACAGGCATGGGAGACCCGGAACTCATGACCCGTACCCCCGCCGAAGACCGCGCCCACTGGGAGCGGACCGCCGACCAACTGCTGCTCGCCGTACGGCCGTACGCCACCGCAGGAAACGCCCTGGTGCAGCTGCCTGGCGTGCCGAGCCACAGCGGCGTGCGCAGCGACGGACTCGAAGGCTTCGCCCGCACGTTCCTGCTGGCCGGCTTCCGGCTGGCCGGAGCGGGCGGGGAGGACCCGCACGGCCTCGCCGAGTGGTACGCGGCCGGCCTGGCCGCCGGCACCGACCCGAGGAACCCGGAGCGCTGGCCGACCTTCTCCGAGTGCAACCAGGCCAAGGTCGAGGCCGCGTCCATCGCGCTCGCGCTGCACGAGACCCGGCCCTGGATCTGGGACCGCCTCGACGACAAGGTCAGACAGCACGTCCTCGACTGGCTCGCCCCGATGGTCGGCGACCCGATGCCCGGCAACAACTGGGTCTGGTTCCAGGGGGTCACCGAGGCGTTCGCCCGCACCGCCGGAGGGGAGTGGCGCCAGCAGGACCTCGACCGTGTGATCGCGCTGACCGACGGCTGGTACGCGGGCGACGGCTGGTACTCCGACGGCCTCACCGGCGGCGAGCGGCGCAACTTCGACCACTACAACGGCTGGGCCATGCACCTGTACCCGCTGTGGTTCTGCCGCATCCTCGGCGACGCCGCACCCAGCGGGCTGCTCGACCGCTACCGGGCCCGGCTGCGCCGCTTCCTGGAAGACCAGCGGCTCCTGGTCGGAGCGAACGGCTCGCCGCTCATCCAGGGCCGCTCGCTCACCTACCGGCACGCCGCGCTCGCCCCGCTGTGGACCGGCGCCCTGTTCGACGCCACACCGCTCGCACCGGGGGAGACCCGGGCGATCGCGAACCGGATGCTCGACCACTTCACCGGTCACGGGGCCACCGACGAAGCGGGCCTGCTCACCCTGGGCTGGCACCGGCCCTTCCGCGGCATCCTCCAGGCGTACTCGGGGCCCGCCTCGCCGTACTGGGCGAGCAAAGGCTTCATCGGTCTCGCCCTGCCGCCCGACCACCCGGTGTGGACCGAGGAGGAGATCCCCCTCGCCGTCGAACAGACCGATTTCACCCGGGCGTTGGCCGGGCCCGGCTGGCTCGTCTCCGGCACCGCCGCCGACGGCGTCGTCCGCGTCGTCCACCACGGCGGGGACCATGCCGACCCGGCACGCCCGCACGCGGACGACCCCTGCTACGCACGCTTCGCCTACTCGACGCACACCGCGCCCGAGACCCCGGGCGATCCCACCGCGGGCGTCGGCGGCTGCTCGGACGCCGACCCGCTCGACAACGCGGTCGTCCTGCTGGACGGGGCGGGCCGCGCCTCCCATCGGCGTCCGGCGACCCGGGTCTCACTGGACGGCGCCACCGCCGTCTCGCGCTCCCGCGCGCACTGGCCCCAGGACGCGACCTGGGATCCGTTCGGCGGCCCCAACTCCCGCTACACGCTCGGCCCCTGGATCACCGTCGGATCCGCGCTGCGCGGATCGGTCGAGGTACGGGCCGTACGCGTCGACCCCGCCCCCGGTGACGAACCGGCCGAACACGTCCTGCGCGTCGGCGGTTGGGCGTTGGCCGTCGATCCGCAGTCTGCGTTCGGCGGGGTGGTCGGCGTCGTTGGTGGTGAGTCCGTGTTCGGCGCGGTGGTCGGCGTCACCGCTGACGAGTCCGTGTTCGGCACAGCAGACGGCGCCACCGCTCGTCTCGCGGGCGCCGACGGGCTGGTCTCCGCCATCGTCGGCGTGCATCAACTGCCCAGCGGGTCCGTGGTGGTCGGCACCGACAGCAATGCCCTGGGTGCCGCATCCGCCACTCCCGTCGTGGAGACGGACGGCCCTGTCGCCCACGGCACCGTCCACGTTGCCCTGATCCACCTCGGCGGCGCCGACCCCACCGCCCTGCCCCAGGTCACCACCCACGCCCACGGCACCACCCTGCTCGCGGACGTGACCTGGCCGGACGGCGTACAGGACACGATTCGGCTGCCCGCACCCGGCTCCGCGTACGACCCCTGGAAGGACCAGCACCGTGCATGACGACCGCCGGATCATCGAGGACCGGATCCGCAAGCTGCTGGACCGGGTCGTCCGCCCCGCCCTCTACAGCGCCGCGCGCCCCCTCGACCTGAGTGCCTGGTACGTCGACGGCGAACCGGTCCCCATGGCCGACGCGCTGCACGCCGACTACGAGCCGTTCACGCTCGGCTCCACCTGGGGCGGCCCCTGGGCGACCACCTGGATGCGGGCGAGCGCGGAGATCCCCGAGGAGTGGTCGGGGCGCCGCGTCGAGGCCGTCTTCGACCTGGGCTTCGACCTGACCAAGGGACCGGGCGGCCAGGCGGAGGGTCTGGTCCACGACGCCCAGGGCTCGCCGATGCAGGGGCTGCACCCGTACAGCCGCAGCGTGCTGCTTGCCGACTCCGCCACCGGTGGCGACCGGGTCGACCTGCTGATGGAGTTGGCCGCCAACCCGCCGATCGTCGCCAGCGCCGGCCTGCACATCCACCACGGTTCGCCGGAGACGGCAGGCACCGCGCACATCTACCGGCTCGAACAGGCCGAGATCGCGGTGCGCGAGGACGACGTATGGCATCTCATCCACGACATCGAGGTGCTCGCGGAGTTGATGCACGAGCTTCCGCTGGGCTCCTCCCGACGCCACGAGATCCTCCACGCCCTGCGCCGGGCCGCCGGCGCCGTCGACCCGACCGACGTGGCGAACACCGCGGCAGCGGCCCGGGGCCTCCTGGCCGATGTGCTGTCCCGGCCCGCGCACGCCTCCGCGCACACGATCGCCGCGGTCGGCCACGCCCACATCGACTCGGCCTGGCTGTGGCCGGTCCGGGAGACCGTGCGCAAGTGCGCGCGCACCTTCACCAACATGACCACCCTGGCGCAGGAGTACCCCGAGCTGGTGTTCGCCTGCTCCTCGGCGCAGCAGTACGCGTGGATGAAGGAGCAGCGGCCGGAGATCTTCGCCCGGATGAAGAAGGCGGCGGCCGACGGCAACTGGGTGCCCGTCGGCGGGATGTGGGTCGAGGCCGACGGCAATCTCCCCGGCGGCGAGGCACTGGCCCGCCAACTGGTGTACGGGCGGCGGTTCTTCGCCGAGGAGTTCGGCGTCGAGCAGCACGGCGTGTGGCTGCCCGACTCGTTCGGGTACACCGCCGCCTACCCCCAGCTCGCCAAGCTGGCCGGCGCCAAGTGGTTCCTCACCCAGAAGCTCTCGTGGAACGAGACGAACCGCCTGCCGCACCACACCTTCGCCTGGGAAGGAATCGACGGAACACGGATCTTCACCCACTTCCCGCCCGTCGACAGTTACGTCGCGTCCCTCACGGCACGTGAACTCGCCCACGCGGAAAGCAACTTCGCGGACAAGGGGGTGGCCACCCGTTCGTTGGCCCCGTTCGGCCACGGTGACGGCGGTGGCGGTCCCACCCGCTCGATGCTGGAGAAGGCACGCCGCCTGCGCGACCTCGAAGGCTCACCCAGGGTCGTGATCGAGTCGCCCGACGCGTTCTTCGCGGCGGCCCGTGCCGAGCGCGACAAACTCCCCGTATGGCGTGGCGAGTTGTATTTGGAGAACCATCGCGGCACCTACACGAGCCAGGCCCGCACCAAGCGCGGCAACCGGCGTAGCGAGGCATTGCTGCGCGAGGCCGAACTCTGGGCCGCCACCGCCGCCGTCCAGGCCGACGCCCCGTACCCGTACGAGCGTCTGGAATCGCTGTGGCGGCGCGTCCTGCTCAACCAGTTCCACGACATTCTGCCGGGCTCGTCCATCGCCTGGGTGCACCGGCAGGCCGAGCGCGAGTACGCCGAGATCCACGCCGAACTCGAGACGGTGATCGCCGATGTGGTCGGCCACCTGCCCGGCGGGCCCGCGCTCCTTAACGCCGGGCCGTTGGCGCGCCGCGAGGTGGTGGCCGTCCCTGAATTCGCCGGTGGGCAGCGCCTGTCGGACGGCCGTACCGCCGTCCTCGCCGAGGTCGGCCCCCTCGCCTCGGGTGGCACCGTGAAGGAGCCCCGGGAGGCTGTCACAGCCGAGGCGAAGGACGGTGGATTCGTCCTCGGCAACGGGGTGTTGACGGTCGTCGTGGACCGGCGCGGCCTGCTCACCTCTGTCTACGACCACACCGCGGAGCGGGAGGCGATCGCTCCCGGCGCCGTCGGCAACCTCCTCCAACTCCACCCCGACGACCCCAATCTGTGGTCGGCGTGGAACCTCGACTCGTACTACCGCGACACCGTGCGCGACCTGGACGAGGCCGAGTCGGTGACGCTCGTGGACGACGGTCCGCTGCTGGCGGTGGTGCGGGTCGAGCGCGTCCACGGATCCTCCCGGTTCGTCCAGCGCATCGAGCTCGCCGCCGAGAGCCGGCAGGTGACCGTCCGCAACGACATCGACTGGCAGGAGCGCGACACCGTACTGAAGGCGGCCTGGCCGCTCGACGTGCACGCCGAACGGGAGAGCGCCGAGATCCAGTTCGGGCATGTGCAGCGGCCCACGCACGAGAACACCAGCTGGGACGCGGCGCGCTTCGAACTGTGGGCGCACCGTTGGGTGCACGTGGGCGAGCGGCACTGGGGCGCGGCCCTGCTCACCGACTCCACCTACGGTCACGACGTACGCCGCGACACACGGGGGGACGGCGGCACCACCACGACGGTGCGGCTCTCCCTGCTCCGGGCACCGCACAGCCCCGACCCGCAGGCCGACCGCGGCAAACACGGCTTCAGCTACGCGCTGCTCGCCGGTGCCGGGATCGAGGAGGCGATCGCCGGGGGCTACGCGTTGAACCTGCCCCTGCGGCCCGCCCTGGCCGAGGCTCAGGCCCTGGTCGCACTCGACACCGCCGATGTGCTCGTCGAGTCGGTCAAGCTCGCGGACGACCGCAGCGGTGATGTCGTGGTCCGCCTGTACGAAGCGTGCGGGGGAGCGACCTCGGCGCGTCTGTCCGCGGCGTTCGCGCTTGCCGCCGTATTCGACTGCGACCTGCTGGAGCAGCCGGAACGGGAGCTGGCACTCGTGCCCGGCGAGACGTCCACCGACCTCAGGCTCAGGCCCTTCCAGATCCGTACGCTACGCCTGCGCCCGGCCGGCGAAAGGACCGAAAGTGCCTGATCCGTGAGCGGCTGCCCGGAACGGGCAAGATCCGCCCGGGGAAACACAGGTATGTCATAGGATTCCACTCATGGGATGCGTCGGAGCGGCGGATGCAGGGTGCCGCTGCCCGAGGCAGGGAGAAGTACGTTGACGAGCATGACGGCGGGCACCAGAAAGTCCATGATCCGGCGCGGCACCAACCTGCCGCGCGTCGGTGACTTCAACGAGTCGGTGATCCTCGACGCCATTCGCCGCCACCCCACGGGGCTGAGCCGGGTGGAACTGGCCCAGGCCACCGGACTGTCCGCGCAGACCGTCTCGAACATCACCCGCCGGCTGCTCGACCAGGGAGTGGCGCGGGAGTCGGGGAAGCAGAGCTCGGGCAGCGGGAAACCCCGCACCCTCCTGGAAATCGTCCCGGCATCCCGCTACGCGCTGGGAGTACACCTCGACCCCGCGGTCATCACCTGCGTCCTGGTGGATCTGCTCGGCACCGTCGTGGCGCAGCGCAGCGAAGGAACACCCAGTGGCGGCGACACCGATGGGACCGTCGCGGACATGGCCGCCTCGGTGTCCGCGATCGTGGCGGAGTCGGGCGCCGACCGTGAGCGGATACTGGGCCTGGGAATCGCCGCACCCGGGCCCATCGACGCGGCCGCAGGCTGGGTCGTCGACCCTCCCGAGCTGCGCGGCTGGGGTCGTTACCCGCTGCGCGACAAGCTCAGTGAGGCGACCGGCTTCCCGGCACTCCTCGACAAGGACGTCACGGCCGCCGCCGTCGCCGAGCGCTGGACCGGAGCGGCCAACGACAGCCGCAACCTGCTCTTCTTCTACCTCGGCACCGGATCCGGGATGGGGCTCGTGGTGGAGGACACCGTGCTGCGCGGCGTCTCCGGAAACGCGGGCGAGGTCGGCGGACTCGGCGCGGCCTGCTCGACACGGACGCTCGTCGAGGAGGCCATCGCCCTGGGCGTGCTCGGCGCCGAGTACACGGTGACGAATCCGGCCGATGCCCAGCGCGGTCTGGAGCGGTTGGCGGCGCTCGCCGCCGACGGGGAGAGACAGGCGGACGGCATCATCGAGCGCCTGGCGATCCGGATCGGCCGGGGCGTCTGCGCCGCGGCGACGCTCCTGGACGTCGACACCGTCGTCTTCGGCGGACCGACCTGGCAGTTGCTGGCCGACCGGCTCCTGGCGACCATCGAGCCGATGGTCGCCCAGTCCCCGTTCGTGCGGGCCACCCATCCGACGACGGTCGTCTCGACCACGCTGGGCGAGAAGGTCGCCGCCGTGGGAGCGGCATCCCTGGTCCTTGACCGGGCTCTCTCCGCCCAGCCCAGGTCACTGCTGCTGGGCTGAACCCCGCCGCCCCGGAGGCGACGGGGCAGCAGGAGGTCAGCCGCCGAACGGCATCGCGCCCGCCCCGCCCCGGAGACCACGGGGCAGCGCGGGAGCAGCCGCTGAACGGCGTCGGCCGGTCAGATGTCCCGGAACGTCTCGATCTGCGCACCGATCGAGTTGAGCCGCTCGGCCAGGTCCTCGTAGCCGCGGTTGATGACGTACACGTTCCGCAGGACGGAGGTGCCGTCGGCCGCCATCATGGCCAGCAGGACGACCACCGCGGGGCGCAGTGCGGGCGGGCACATCATCTCGGCGGCGCGCCAGCGGGTCGGGCCCTCCACCAGGACCCGGTGCGGGTCGAGGAGTTGGAGCCGGCCGCCGAGGCGGTTGAGGTCCGTCAGGTAGATCGCCCGGTTGTCGTAGACCCAGTCGTGGATCAGCGTCTTGCCCTGCGCGGAGGCCGCGATGGCCGCGAAGAACGGGACGTTGTCGATGTTCAGGCCGGGGAACGGCATCGGGTGGATCTTGTCGATCGGCGCCTCCAGCTTGGAGGGCCGCACGGTGAGGTCGATCAGGCGCGTACGGCCGTTGTCCGCGAAGTACTCGGCCGTACGGTCGTGGTCGAGGCCCATCTCCTCAAGCACCGCGAGCTCGATCTCCAGGAACTCGATCGGCACCCGGCACACCGTCAGCTCGGACTCGGTGACCACCGCGGCGGCCAGCAGGCTCATCGCCTCGACCGGGTCCTCGGACGGGGAGTAGTCCACGTCCACGTCGATGTTCGGCACACCGTGCACGGTGAGCGTCGTGGTGCCGATGCCCTCGACCCGTACGCCCAGGGCCTCCAGGAAGAAGCACAGGTCCTGGACCATGTAGTTGGAGGAGGCGTTACGGATGACGGTCACGCCGTCGTGGCGGGCGGCGGCGAGCAGCGCGTTCTCGGTCACCGTGTCGCCGCGCTCGGTCAGCACGATCGGGCGGCCGGGGGAGACCGAGCGGTCCACCTGCGCGTGGTAGATCCCCTCGGTGGCGGCGATGTCAAGACCGAAGCGGCGCAGCGCGATCATGTGCGGCTCGATCGTCCGCGTCCCCAGGTCGCAACCGCCCGCGTACGGCAGCTTGAAGCTGTCCATCCTGTGCAGCAGCGGCCCGAGGAACATGATGATGGACCGCGTACGCACGGCGGCAGCGGCGTCGATCGCCTCCATGTCCAGCTCGCTCGGGGGCACGATCTCCAGGTCGACCCCGTCGTTGATCCAGCGGGTGCGCACGCCGATCGAGCCGAGTACCTCCAGAAGGCGGTACACCTCTTCGATCCGGGCGACCCGGCGGAGCACCGTGCGCCCCTTGTTGAGCAGCGTCGCGCACAGCAGCGCCACACACGCGTTCTTACTGGTCTTGACGTCGATCGAACCGGACAGACGACGTCCGCCGACCACGCGCAGATGCATCGGACCCGCGTAGCCCAGCGAGACGATCTCACTGTCCAGGGCTTCACCGATTCGGGCGATCATCTCAAGGCTGATGTTTTGGTTGCCGCGCTCGATGCGATTGACGGCACTCTGACTGGTGCCGAGCGCCTCGGCAAGTTGCGACTGTGTCCAGCCCCGGTGCTGCCGGGCGTCACGGATGAGCTTGCCGATGCGTACGAGGTAGTCGTCTGCCATGGCGCGACCGTATATCTCTTGTGAGATAAAGAGAAGCGGAGCGCGCCCATCCGAGTGTCGCCCCCAGCACGGGCCGGGGGCGGGGGAGTTGACCCCTCCGCCCGCCGGTGTGCGCGCTCCGTCGCCTCGGCGTCGACCCTGCTGCCGACGGCTCCGACCGTCAGTTGTCCCGCTTGCTCCGCCTGGTGCGCCGCCACCCGAAGGGGCCCGGCAAATTCTGCGAGGTGGTCCGGCGCCCGGTGGTGCTGCGGGTGTGCCGGGGTCCGTGACCTTCGCCGGTGGTGATGGACATCGACTTGCGGTTGATGTTCAGCCGCACTCCGGGAAAGATTCGGAAACTCTTGCGGAACGTGAGCGGCATGGGTGCCCCCTCTTTGTGGCGGTTACGCCGGGTGGTTCCCGGTTGACAGCGGGTACCCCGAAAGAGGCCGGGCATGACCAGTCCACGCCCATGTACTAGAGTTATCTCGACATCGAGATATCTGCCGAGGCGCACCGAAAGCCGCCACTCCAGTAAGGCATACCTAACTTAGCCTTACCTTAGCGGATCGTCGAGACGCCGTGGCGGCAGGATGCGGTAGCAAGCGCACATATATGCATGAAGGAGACTGTCGTGTCGGCGAACAGCTTCGACGCCCGCAGCACGCTGCAGGTGGGCGACGAGTCGTACGAGATCTTCCGGCTGGACAAGGTGGAAGGCTCGGCTCGCCTTCCGTACAGCCTGAAGGTGCTGCTGGAGAACCTCCTCCGCACCGAGGACGGCGCGAACATCACCGCCGACCACATCCGGTCCATCGGCAACTGGGACTCCCAGGCGCAGCCCAGCCAGGAGATCCAGTTCACGCCCGCCCGCGTGATCATGCAGGACTTCACCGGCGTGCCCTGCGTCGTGGACCTCGCCACCATGCGTGAGGCCGTCAAGGAGCTCGGCGGTGACCCGGCGAAGATCAACCCGCTGGCGCCGGCCGAGCTGGTCATCGACCACTCGGTGATCGCCGACAAGTTCGGCACGAACGAGGCCTTCGCGCAGAACGTCGAGCTGGAGTACGGCCGTAACAAGGAGCGCTACCAGTTCCTGCGCTGGGGCCAGACCGCCTTCGACGAGTTCAAGGTCGTCCCCCCGGGCACCGGCATCGTCCACCAGGTCAACATCGAGCACCTGGCCCGTACGGTCATGGTCCGCGGCGGCCAGGCCTACCCCGACACCCTCGTCGGCACCGACTCGCACACCACGATGGTCAACGGCCTGGGCGTCCTGGGCTGGGGCGTCGGCGGTATCGAGGCCGAGGCCGCGATGCTCGGCCAGCCGGTCTCGATGCTCATCCCGCGCGTCGTCGGCTTCAAGCTCACCGGTGAGCTCACGCCCGGCACCACCGCCACCGACCTGGTGCTCACGATCACCGAGATGCTGCGCAAGCACGGCGTCGTCGGCAAGTTCGTCGAGTTCTACGGCGAGGGTGTGGCCGCGACCTCGCTGGCCAACCGCGCCACCATCGGCAACATGTCGCCGGAGTTCGGTTCCACCGCCGCGATCTTCCCGATCGACGACGAGACCATCAAGTACCTGAAGCTGACGGGCCGCGACGCCCAGCAGCTCGCGCTGGTCGAGGCGTACGCCAAGGAGCAGGGCCTCTGGCTCGACCCGGCCGCCGAGCCCGACTTCTCCGAGAAGCTGGAGCTCGACCTCTCCACGGTCGTCCCGTCGATCGCCGGACCCAAGCGCCCGCAGGACCGGATCGTCCTCGCGAACGCCGCGCAGCAGTTCGCGCAGGACGTCCGCAACTACGTCGAGGACGACGACGAGGCGGGCAAGGAGTCCTTCCCGGCCTCCGACGCCCCGGCCAGCGCCAACGGCGTACCGACCCGCCCGACCACGGTCACGGCGCCGGACGGTTCGACGTACGAGATCGACCACGGCGCCGTCACCGTCGCCGCGATCACCTCCTGCACCAACACCTCGAACCCGTACGTCATGGTCGCCGCCGCGCTCGTCGCGAAGAAGGCCGTGGAGAAGGGCCTGACCCGCAAGCCGTGGGTCAAGACCACCCTCGCCCCGGGCTCCAAGGTCGTCACCGACTACTTCGACAAGGCGGGGCTCACCCCCTACCTCGACAAGGTCGGCTTCAACCTCGTCGGCTACGGCTGCACCACCTGCATCGGCAACTCGGGCCCGCTGCCCGAGGAGGTCTCCAAGGCGGTCAACGAGCACGACCTGGCCGTCGCCGCGGTGCTCTCCGGCAACCGCAACTTCGAGGGCCGGATCAACCCCGACGTCAAGATGAACTACCTGGCCTCCCCGCCGCTGGTCGTCGCGTACGCGCTCGCGGGTTCCATGAAGGTGGACATCACCAAGGACGCGCTCGGCGTCGACCAGGACGGCAAGCCGGTCTACCTGGAAGACATCTGGCCGACCGAGGCCGAGGTCAACGACGTCGTGGCGAACGCCATCGGCGAGGACATGTTCAACAAGTCCTACGCCGACGTCTTCGCGGGCGACGCCCAGTGGCAGGCGCTGGAGATCCCGACCGGCAACACCTTCGAGTGGGACCCGCAGTCCACCTACGTCCGCAAGCCCCCGTACTTCGAGGGCATGGCGCACGAGCCGTCCCCGGTCACCGACATCACCGGTGCCCGCGTCCTTGCCAAGCTGGGCGACTCGGTCACCACCGACCACATCTCCCCGGCCGGCGCGATCAAGGCCGACACCCCGGCGGGCAAGTACCTCACCGAGCACGGCATCGAGCGGCGTGACTTCAACTCCTACGGCTCGCGCCGAGGCAACCACGAGGTCATGATCCGCGGCACCTTCGCCAACATCCGCCTGCGCAACCAGATCGCGCCGGGCACCGAGGGCGGCTACACCCGCGACTTCACCGTCGAGGGCGCCCCCGTCGCCTTCATCTACGACGCCTCGCGCAACTACATCGAGCAGGGCACCCCGCTGGTCATCCTGGCCGGCAAGGAGTACGGCTCCGGCTCGTCCCGCGACTGGGCCGCCAAGGGCACCGCACTGCTCGGCGTCAAGGCCGTCATCGCCGAGTCCTACGAGCGCATCCACCGCTCGAACCTGATCGGCATGGGCGTCATCCCGCTGCAATACCCCGCGGGCCAGTCCGCCCAGACCCTCGGCCTGACCGGCGAGGAGGCCTTCTCCTTCGCCGGCATCACCGAGCTGAACGACGGCACCACCCCCCGTACGGTCAAGGTCACCACCGACACCGGCGTGGAGTTCGACGCGGTCGTCCGCATCGACACCCCCGGCGAGGCCGACTACTACCGCAACGGCGGCATCCTGCAGTACGTGCTGCGCAGCCTGATCCGCAAGTAAGCGGCTAAGTAAGCGGTCAAGTAAGCCGTACAGCAAGGCAGTTGAGGGCCGCATCCCCGGAAACGGGGGTGCGGCCCGCTGTTATTTCCCCCGTATCACGACTTGGGGACATGGGCTCATCTCAGGCGGAACACAGGATTCCCCCAGCAGACCGGGACAGGATCGTCACATGTCTGGCACCCGAAGCGACCGTGTGCGCGTGCCGATCGTCCATGACGAACCCGGCCTCACGGAACTGCTCTCCGTGGCCGTCACGGAGGCCGGCCGGCGGCCCTCCCCGGCGGCCGACGGGGAGAGCGCGTTGCGCGCAGCACGCGGCTGCGCCCCGCACGCCGCCGTGCCCGACGGGATGCTGCCCGACATGACGCAGCCCTTCTCGCTCGAAGAGGGCGTCCTGCGGCTGCGCGGACCGCTGCGGCGCTCCGGCGCGCACGACCGCAGGTCCGAGGGGTCCGCGCGCGTCCTCGGCGACCTAGTGCTGAGCGAGGACACCCGAGAGGCGCACCGCGACGGCAGGCCCGTCCGGCTCACCGCCAAGGAGTTCGACCTGCTCAGCCTGCCGCTGAGCCACCCGCGCCAGGTGCTGAGCAAGGCCCGGATCCTGTACCGGGTGAAGAACAGCCCCTTCGACGGCGACGGAAACCTGGTCGAGGTGTACACCTCCTGCCTCCGCCGGAAGATCGACAAGGGCCGTGCGCCCGTGATCCACACCGTGCGTGGGGTGGGCTACGCCATCAGGCCGGCGGAGGAGAGCAGATGACGGCCGCACGGGAACGGATACCGGACTCGTCGCTGCGGGCAGGCCCGCCGGAGCGGTCGCTGTGGAGGCGGCTGCAAGGGCGGTCCCTGCGCACCCGGCTCCTCGTGTTCATCAGCGCCACACTCATCGCCGTGTGCGTGGCCATGGCCCTCACCACGGTCCTCGCGCAGCACGCCTATCTGCTCGGCAACCTCGACCAGCGCGTCAGGAACGCCGCCGAGCGCAGCGAGGGCGGGGCCCAGGTCGGACCGGGCACGGACACGGACCTCGGTTTCCTCAGGGAGCAAGGACAGGCCGTCGGCACGGTCGCCGCCCGGCTCGACGACAAAGGGAACGTCCTCGCCGCCGAGGTCGTGACCGGCGCCGGCGAGGAGAAGCCGCTCACCGCCGACCAGCGCGCCGCTCTCGAAGGGCTCGACCCCGACGGCTCGCTGCACACCAGGACCGTCCCCGGCCTCGGCACCTACCGGGTCACCGCCCTCGACGGCGACGGGCGAGCCGTCCTCACCGGCCTCCCGATGGACGACGTACAGGAGATGATCAGCGCTCTGGTCCTGGTCGAGGCCGTGGTGGCGGCCGCCGGACTCGTGGTCGCCGGCTGTGTCTGCGCCGTCGTCATCAGACGTCAACTGCGTCCGCTCGGCCGGGTCGCCGCGACCGCCGTCGAGGTCTCGCGCGCCCCGCTGGGGCACGGCCAGGTCGCCGGTCTCATCCGGGTGCCGGAGCAGGACACCGATCCCGGCAGCGAGGCCGGCCAGGTCGGCGCCGCCCTCAACCGCATGATCGACCACGTCGAGTCCTCGCTCACCGAACGCCGGCGCAGCGAGGAACGTATGCGCCGCTTCCTGTCGGACGCCAGCCACGAGCTCCGTACGCCACTCGCGTCGATCGCCGGATACGCGGAACTGATGAACCGCGGCACCGAGCGGATCGAACCCACGCTGGCCTGGCGGCGGGTCTCCGCCGAGTCGGCGCGGATGACCGGACTCGTCGAGGGCCTGTTGCTGCTCGCCCGGCTCGACGAGGGGCGGCCCCTTGAGTCGACCGAGGTGGACCTCGCCGCGCTCGTCGCGGAGGCGGTGTGGGACGCGCGGGCGGCGGGGGACAGCCATCACTGGCAGCTGGGGCTGCTCCTCGACTCCCCGGCCCTCGTCCTCGGGGACGAGGCCCGACTGCATCAGGTGTTGGCCAACCTGTTGGCCAACGCCCGTATGCACACGCCTGTTGGCACCACGGTCATCGCCTCGGTGGAGGCTGCGGAGGCGCACTGCGTCGTCCGCGTCCGCGACGACGGCCCGGGCATCCCGTCGCACCTGCTTCCCACCGTCTTCGAACGGTTCACCCGGGGCGACGTCTCCCGCGCCCGAAGCGGCCCGGCGGACGGCGGTTCCGGGCTGGGGCTCGCCATCGTCGAAGCCATCACGGCGGCACACGGCGGCCTGATCGAGGTTCGGAGCGAGCCGGGGCATACGGAGTTCGCGATTTTCCTGCCGACCGTGGGCCGGCCGGCGCTGGTCACGGCCGGGTCGGATCCGATCGCCCGACTCCCTTCCGCCCTGCCGAACCCGCTCGCTCCGTTCGCTTCGGATGTGGCCGAAATCGCCGCTCCGGAGTCGTCCGCGCACGGCCGTTCGTAGGTGGACGGGCTCGTGAGCGGGAGGCGTGCGTAGCCAACAGTGTGTCGCTCGGGGCGGACCGGGTGGGCCTTTCGGGACTCGCCCGGTCCGCGAGCCCGGGCAGGGTATGGGGGAATACCTGGCCCGGGTCGGTGCGTGGCTCCGCATGGCTCTGCGTGGTTTTGCACGACTCTGCGGGTGTCGCTTCGTGCGTCAGTCACTTCTTACGGCGCACGAGCGTGACCTGCCCATGCTTTGTACGTGGCTTTGTGCGTGGCTTGTATCGATCGTGGTGCGCGACAACGTTGTCTATTGGTATGTGCATGACTCTACCGCGTCAACGAACAACGATGTCAAGCCACTTGACGAGCGCCGGCGCGCGTGCTGAGCCGTCGGGGTGGCGAGCCGGGCGAGCCCCCGGCTCCGTACGCGCTCTTCCGTGGTAGGCGTGGCGCACGTTACTGTCCGAGCGGCTTGTGCGACCTGTGGTGCGCGACCCGTCCGAAGGAGGAGGGGCCGCGTCATGCGTTTCCGTCCGTCATCCATCCTGCTGGCCGTCGCCCTGGCGGCCAGTGGGATCACCCCCGCGGTGGCCGCCAGCGCCCCCGCACCGGACCTCGTCCGGGACCCCACCGCCTACGTCGACCCGCTCATCGGCACCAAGAACCTCGGCAACGTCTTCCCCGGCGCCGTCGTGCCCTTCGGCATGCTCTCCTGGAGCCCCGAGAACACCCGGGGCAGCGCCACCAGCACGGCCGCGCCCGGCGGCTATCAGTACGACGCCACCCGCATTCGCGGCTTCAGCCTCACCCACATGTCCGGGACGGGCTGCGCGGGCGGCAGCGGGGACATCCCGTTCTTCCCTTACGCGGGCGAGGTCACCTCCTCCCCGGCGAGCGACACCAAGGACGCGGTGTACGCCGCCGACTTCACGCACGCCGACGAGAGCGCCGAGCCCGGCCACTACAAGGTGGGCCTGGCCTCCGGCGTCACCGCCGATCTCACGGCGACCACACGCACGGGCTCGGGCCAGTTCACCTACCCCGCCGACAAGCCCGCCTCGCTGCTGATCCGCACCGCCAACTCCGAAGTGGGCTCGACGACTTCGGATGTCAAGATCGACCCGGCGACCCGCACGGTCTCCGGCTCCGTCACCTCCGGGGACTTCTGTGGATACCTCGACCCTGCGGGCCAACGCGCCTACTACACGCTCTACTTCACGGCCAGCTTCGACCGTGACTTCAAGGCGACCGGCACCTGGCAGGACGACAAGCTGAGCCCGGGTTCCACGGAGGCGAGTGGCGGCACCGGAGGATTCGCCACCGGCGGCCGTCCGGTCGCGGGCAAGGGCGCGGGCGGCTACGTGGAGTTCGAGCCCGGCACCGGCCCGGTGAACGTCAAGGTCGGTATCTCGTACGTCAGTCAGGCGGGCGCCAAGGCCAATCTAGCGGCCGAGAACCCTCCGTCCCGCTCCTTCGCCTCGGTCAAGGACGCCGCCCACCGGGCCTGGCGCGACCAGCTCGACGCGATCAAGGTCGGCGGCGGCACCGACGCCGAGCGCACCACCTTCTACACCGCGCTCTACCACGCACTCCTGCACCCGAACGTCATCAGTGACGCCGACCGCAGATACAGAGGCAGCGACGACAAGGTCCACACCGTGAGCCGGGGCCACAAGGCCCAGTACGGCACCTTCTCCGGCTGGGACGTCTACCGCTCGCAGGTCCAGCTGCTGACCCTGGTCAGCCCGGACACCGGCTCCGACATCGCGCAGTCGCTGCTCGAACTGGCGCGGCAGAACGGCGGCATCTGGGACCGCTGGCTGCACGGGGCGAGCGGCACGCACGTCATGAACGGTGACCCCTCACCGACCGCGCTCGCCGGCATCCTGGCCTTCGGCGGCACGGACTTCGACCTGGACGGCGCCCTCGACTCGCTGGTGAAGGCGGCGACCGTACCGACCGAGCAGGACCTCTCGTCCGCGGGCAAGCCGGTCCTCTCGGTGGGCCAGCGGCCGTCCCTCGACAAGTACCTCGAACAGAACTACATGCCGTCCGTGTCCAACGCCTGGGGCGGCGCCGCCGAGACCCTGGAGATGTCCGGGGCGGACTTCGCGATCTCCCAACTGGCCACGGCGGCAGGGGAGAAGGAGACGGCGGCCGAGTTCGCCACCCGCTCCCAGTGGTGGCAGAACAACTTCAACATCGCGGCCGACCCGACGGGCGGCTACATCGCCAACCGCAAGGCGGACGGCAGCTGGGTCACCGGCTTCACCCCGGCGACCGGCAACGGCTTCGTCGAGGGTACGGCGGCCCAGTACACCTGGATGGTGCAGCACAACCCGGCAGGCCTCTTCGCGGCCATGGGCGGCAAGGACGCGGCCCTGGACCGTCTTGACACCTTCTTCCACAACGCCGACGGCAGCTGGGCGTTCACGGGCAGCGGCGGCGACAAGTCGGAACTCGACAACGAGCCGTCGATCAACGTGCCCTACCTGTACGACTACGCGGGCGAGCCCTACAAGACGCAGGAGACCGTCCGCGCGGCCATGAACCAGCTCTGGTCCACCGGGCCGGGCGGCATCCCCGGCAACGACGACCTCGGCGCCATGTCGTCCTGGTACGTCTTCTCCGCGCTCGGCATGTACCCCCAGGTGCCCTCCCGCGCCGAACTCACCCTGTCCTCACCGCTGTTCCCGAGGGTCGAGATCGACCGCCCGGGCGGCGCCGACATCAAGATCCGCGCGACGGGCGCGTCCGCCGACACCCCGTACGTGCAGTCGCTGAAGGTCAACGGCCGTACCAGCGACCGCGCCTGGCTCCCGGCGTCCTTCGTCCGCAACGGCGGCACGCTCGACTACACGCTGGGTGCCACCCCCAACAAGCAGTGGGCCGGCAGTGCGGCAGCCGCCCCGCCGTCCTTCCGTGAGGGTGAGCAGCCCTACCAGATCGGCGTGGGCCCGACCACGGCCACGCTCGCGCCCGGCGGTAGCACCGAGCTCGACATCCGCGCCCTCGCCCTGAGCGGTGGGACCGGCCCCGAGGTCCGCTTCACCGTGGACGTGCCGGACGGTGTGACGGCAACGCCCGCCGAGGGAACGGTGGTCGACGGCACACAGGCGATCACCCTGTCCGCCGCCTCGGACGCCACGCAGGGCTTCTACGACGTCAAGGTCACGGTGACATCGGCCGACACCTCCTACGAGCAGCCGGTGTCCCTCACCGTCGCCGCTCCCGGCTCCCTCCTCGCCGCCTACAACAACACCGGCGTCTCGGACGATGTCGGCGACCACGACGAGGCCGACTACGACGGCGGCGGCTGGAGTTACTCCCGCCAGGCCCTCGCCGCCGCGGGGCTGACCGCCGGCCACCAGGGCACGCTGTCCGGCGGTCTCACCTACACCTGGCCCGACTCACCGTCCGGCCGCCCCGACAACGCCACGGCGACCAGCCAGACCATCGAACTCACCGAGCCCGCGACCCAGTTGTCCTTCATCGGCAGCGCGGTCAACGGCAACCAGCAGACCAAGGCGACCGTCACCTACACCGACGGCAGCACCGAACTCGTCGACCTCTCCTTCACCGACTGGACCGTCGGCGGCGGGGGCGGCACCGTCCAGTACGGCAACGAGACCGTCGCCGTGGCCGCGTACCGCAACGTCGCGGGCGCGGACAAGGACCCGGTGAAGACGTACGTCTTCGCCACCAAGCCCTTCGCCGCCCCGTCCGGCAAGACCATCACGAGCGTGCGACTGCCCGCCAACACGGATCTCCACGTCTACACCCTCGCGGTGAACTGACCCCGGGAACGGAGTACGGAAAGGGCGGGCGTGGAGTCAGACTCCGCGCCCGCCCTTCCCCATGGGGGTCCGTCAGGCCAGCAGTTCCACCTCTGCCAGCGTCGCCTCGCCGGTCAGGACCAGGCGGTAGTGCGGGTACGAGCCCGGTTTCGCGATGGAGAACGCCCGGGTCTGCTTGTCCCAGGTGAAGGACTCACCGGAGCGCTTGTCCAGGTCGGTCCACTTCGTGCCGTCGGACGAGCCCTGGAGGACCCAGCCGGTCGGCGCCGTCGTGTGGTCCGCCGAGGACGTCAGCGTGTACTGGACGCCCTTGGTGGCGGCGGACGTCGGCAGCTCCACCGCCGTCACGCTCGCGGCCGTCGCCGAGGTGTTGTCGAACAGCGCGCCCGCACCCTTCAGAGCGTCCGTGCGCGGCGCGGGCACCTTGTCGTCCTTGGTGATCGACACGGGCGCCGCGTTCTTCCCGGTACCCCAGGAGGACGGCTTCGGCCCCATGTCGAACTCCAGCACCGCACCCTTGGAGATGAGCGAGTGGGGGAGCGAAGTCGACGTCCACTTCTTGCCGTTGACCTTCAGGCCCTGCACGTACACGTTCTTCGTACTGTTCTTCGGCGCCTTGACGACGAGGTCCTTGCCGTTCTCCAGATGGACGGTCGCCTTGGTGAACAGCGGGGAGCCGATGGCGTATTCACCGCTGCCCATCACCAGCGGATAGAAGCCGAGCGCGGAGAAGAGGTACCAGGCCGACTGTTCGCCGTTGTCCTCGTCGCCGTGGTAGCCCTGCCCGATATCGCTGCCGGTGTAGAGGCGGGACATGACCTCGCGGACGTTCTCCTGCGTCTTCCAGGGCTGGCCCGCCGCGTCGTACATGTAATTCACGTGGTGGGCGACCTGGTTGGAGTGCCCGTACTGGCCCATCCGTACGTCACGGGCCTCCGTCATCTCGTGGATGACCCCGCCGTAGGAGCCCACGAACTCCGGCGAAGCCGTCTCGGGCGTGGCGAAGTACGTGTCGAGCTTGTCCGCCAACCCGCTCTGGCCGCCGTACAGATTCGCGAGACCCTTTGAATCCTGCGGCGCGGTGAAGGCGTATCCCCAGCCGTCGGTCTCGGTGTAGTCGTAACCCCACACGCGCGGGTCGTACTCGGACGACTCGACCCGCCAGTCGCCGCTCGCGTCCTTGCCCTGGAAGAAGCCGGCCTGGGGGTCGAAGAGATTCACATAGTCCTGGGCGCGGTTGAGGAAGTACGCGGCTTCCTCCTTGTAATGCTTCTCGCCGGTCTTCTTGTAGAGGGCCTCGCCCATCTTGGCGATGCCGTAGTCGTTGAGATAGCCCTCCAGAGCCCAGGAGAGGCCCTCGTGCGTGTCCGTACTCGTGTAGCCGAGGAAGGGCGAGGTGGCCATGCCCTTGCGGCCCACACCGGACGACGGGGGGACGACGGTCGCGTTCTTGACCGCCGCGTCGTACGCCGACTCCGCGTCGAAGTCGACGCCCTTCACGTACGCGTCGGCGAACGCCACGTCCGAGGACGTACCGGTCATCAGGTCCGCGTACCCGGGCGAGGACCAGCGCGAGGTCCAGCCGCCGTCCTTGTACTGCTGCACGAACCCGTCGACCATCTCACCCGCCTGATCGGGCGTCAGGAGTGAGTACGCCGGCCAGGTCGTCCGATAGGTGTCCCAGAAGCCGTTGTTGACGTACACCTTGCCGTCGACGATCTTCGCGCCGGTGTGGGTGGGGGTGTCCGGGTTCGGCATGGGCGAGAAGGGCGAGGCGTACTGGTACTTCGAACCGACCTTCTCGAAGCCGGAGTTGGGGTACAGGTACAGCCGGTACATGCTGGAGTACAGCGTCGTCAGCTGGTCCGGCGTCGCGCCCTCGACCTCGACCGTGTCGAGGATGTCGTCCCACTGCTGCTGGGCCCGCGCCTTGACCGTCCCGAAGGACGTGCCGTCGGGGATCTCCTGGCGCAGGTTGTCCTTGGCCTGGTCGATGCTGATGAGTGAGGTGGCGAGGCGCAGGGTGACGGTCCGGTCGTCGCCGGCGTCGAGCTTCAGGTAGCCCTTGACTCCGCTGGAGTCGCCCTCGGTCACCGGCGCGTCGAGCACCCCGTACACGAAGAGCCGTGTCGCCCCCGTCGACAGCCCGGACTTCACGTCCGAGTAGCCGGTGACGATCCCGTTCTCCTTGTCGAGTGTCAGCCCGGCCTGGTCGGTGACGTTGTCGAAGACCACGCTCGCGTCGTCACCGGGATAGGTGAACCGCAGCGCGGCCGCGTGGTCGGTGGGCGCCATCTCGGCCTTGAGACCGTTCTCGAAGGTGACGCCGTAGTAGTACGGGGTCGCGGTCTCGTTCTCGTGGCTGAAGGCGAGCTCGCGTGCGTCACGGCCGGTGTCGGGGGTGCCGGACGCCGCCGACGGCATCACCTGGAAGGTCTGCCGGTCACCCATCCAGGGGCTCGGCTCATGGCTGGCGCTGAACGCCTGGATGGTGGGCAGGTTGTCCGCGTTGTTGGCCCGCGCGTAGTCGTAGAGCCAGCTGAGCGAGCCCGCGTTGGTCACCGGCGTCCAGAAGTTGAAGCCGTGCGGGACGGCCGTCGCCGGGAAGTTGTTGCCGCGCGAGAAGCCGCCGCTGGAGTTGGTGCCGCGGATGGTCGAGGCGTAGTCGGACAGATGCGCCTTCGGGTTCTCGGGCGCGACGGTCTTCAGCGTCACGTCGTCGAGCCAGCCGCGGAACTTCGCCGGGCCCTTCGGGGAGTCGTACCCGACCAGGATCCGGTCCACCGTCTTGCCCGCCGCGACCGAACCGATCCGCGAGGAGACGCTGTTCCACTGGTTGACGTAGAGGACCTGGGACGCGCCCTGCCCCTGCGGTGTCAGCGCGAACCCGTGCTGGTCCAGGGCCTTGAGGCCGCTCAGATAGGTGCCGTCCGTGAAGACCAGGTCCACGGCCACGTTGGTGGCGTCGTAGTCCAGATCGCCGTCCGCCATCGACGGGAAGATCTTGTACGACAGCTCCGTGTCGCGGTCGACGGCCACGTTCACGTCGAAGACCTTGTTGTACGAGTACGCCTGGCCGTCCGCCTTGTGCGTACCGGCGTACCGCAGGGCCCGCGTGCCGGTGAAGCCCGCGCCCGCCTTGGCCGTCGGGGAGCCGCTCGGGCCGCGGTCCACCAGCGAGAGCATGTCCTTGGGCGTCGGGTCCTCGGTCGCGCCCGTGGAGAACTGGACGTCGGCGAGCTGAAGGATGTCGCCGCTGTGGATCTTGGTGATGTCGAGGCGGAAGTGCTGGTACTCGACCGGACTCGTGATGTCGTACGACTTTGTCTGGAACCTCTCGGCGAAGGACTCGCCGGTGCGGGTGTCGAGGGTCTTCCAGTCCTTGCCGTCCGTGGAGCCCTGGAGGGTCCAGTCCTGGGGGTCGCGCTCGTCGTGGTCGTTGGCCGAGGTCAGCGCGTACGTGACCACCTTGACCGGAGCGCTCAGGTCGAACTCCGCCCAGCCGCTGGACTCGAAGACCAGCCACTTGGTGCTCGACTCGAGGTCGGCGAGGTTCTCCTTCACCTCACCCCCGCCCGTGTTCTCGCCACTGGCCCGGACGTCGGTGACCTGGTCGGTCACATTGCCGGGGATGCCCGAGCTGTATCCGCCGTCGACACCGGACGACCGCTTTGTCCCGTCGGGTGCGGTGTCGACGGTGCTCAGCCAGTCCGGGGCCGGGTCGTCCGTCTCGAAGGAGGACGCGAACTCACGGTCGGGGGCCGCCGCCTGGACCGGCTGGGCGATCGCCGCGCCCTGTGAGGCGACCAGCAGGGAGAGGGCAGCCACTCCCACGGCCGTGGCGGAACTCCATCTGTGTCCTGTCGAAGAACTCCGTCTGTACCGAGCTCCGTGCTGCATATCCGAGCACCCTCCCTACACCTGGACAACGTTGTCAGAATCGCTCCGCAAGGACCAGTAGGGAGTCAAGTTGTCAGTGATGTCAAGGGTGTTGAATGTGGCGTCCGTGGTGAATATCGCACGACAAGCCGCGCATTGCTCCCATCGTGGGAGGTTGGCACCCTGTGGATCTTCTCGGGAGGAACGCGTGGCTGTCCCACATTTCCGCGAGGTCTCAACTCGGAAAAGACCGACAACCAAACGTGCATTCGATCTTGCTCCATTGGCGTGAAGTGGACTATACCTGTCGGCGTCTGCCCCTGTTCATCGGCTGTGTACAGGCGCGACACGGGGGGAAATGTGAAGGGGGTGGACTGTGTCACTTACACCGATCGCCACGTCGTTCCACTGAATCCCTCCCGTACGACCCCAGCTTGACCCAACCGCGGTGCCGGGGAGGATCCGGTTCACCGCCTGAGTCCTGAAGAAGGCGAGGACTTGAGCATGGGATCCACTTCCGCCGAGAACAGCAACCCCGAGGGTGTCGGACGGCGCGATCTGATCAAGCGTTCGGCAGCGCTCGGCCTGATTTCCGTACCGACGATGAGCTTTTTGTCCGCTTGTGCGAGCAGTGACAGCGGTTCGGGAGACAAGGCCGAGACCGGCAAGAAGACGACGAAGAACCCGCTGGGCGTCAATGAGACGGCCACGCTTTCCGTCGTCATCTTCGACGGTGGTTTCGGCACGAAGTACGCGACCGACGCCAACGCCGAATACAAGAAGGCGTACCCCAAGGTCAAGATCGATTTCCACAAGACCCAGAAGATCCAGTCCGAACTACAGCCCAAGTTCAACGGCGGCACTCCTCCGGATCTGATCGACAACTCCGGCGCCCAGCAGATGGACATGGGCGTGCTGGTCGGAAAGAAGCAGCTCACCGACCTCACCCCGCTCCTCGACGCGCCGTCCATCGACGACCCGGCGAAGAAGGTCCGCGACACGCTGCGCCCCGGCATCGTCGAGATGGGCCAGTTCGACGGAGACCCGGTCTGGATCATGTACTACGCGTACACGGTCTACGGCGTCTGGTACTCGCAGACCGCTCTCGACAGACTCGACGCGACGTACCCCGAGGACTGGGACGCCATGCTCGCGCTCTGCGAGAAGGCGAAGAAGCAGGGCATCGCCGGCTGGACGTACGCGGGCAAGTACCCGTACTACCTGCCGTTCTCGCTCTACCCGTTCATCGCCAAGATCGGCGGCCGCGAGGTTCTCGACAGGATCGACAACCTGGAGCCGAACGCCTGGAAGGACCCGGCCGTCAAGTCCGCGTTCGAGGCGTACTACGAGCTCTTCAAGAAGGGTTACATCCTCAAGGGCACTCCGGGAATCGACCACATCCAGTCGCAGACCGCCTGGGCCAAGGGTGAGGCGCTCTTCATCCCGAACGGCTCCTGGGTCGAGAACGAGTCCGCGAACGTCATCCCCGCCGACTTCAATCTGGCCGTCAGTGGTCCCACCGGCCTCGACAGCTCCGACAAGATGCCGTTCGGTACGATCTGGGCCTCCGGCGGCGAGCCCTTCATCGTCCCGGCCAAGGCGGCCAACCCCACGGGCGGTATGGAGCAGTTGCGCATCATGCTCAGTGAGGCCTCGTCGAAGAACTTCACCACCCAGGTGAAGTCACTCACCGCCCTCAACGGCGGTACCGACGGCGTCGAGCTGACCCCGGGTCTCAAGTCCGGTGTCGCGGCCCTGGACAAGGCCGGCGACAACGTCGTCAACCCGCGGCTCCAGGACTGGTACGTGAAGCTTCAGAAGGAACAGATCGGTGTCTCCGGTCTCGGCGAGATGATGGCAGGGCGACTGACCCCGGCCGAGGCCATCAAGAAGATCCAGGGCTACGCGGACGCGGCGGCCAAGGACCAGTCCATCAAGCACTACAAGCACCAGTAACGGCACATGCGCCTACGTCACCAGTAACGGCACATGCGCCTACGTCACCAGCGGCGGCACCCGCAAAACGATCGGGGTCGGTAACCATGCAGCACGGCAAGTACCGGTTCATTGCGGGGTTCTTGGTGACCCCCTTGGCGCTGTACGCGATCTTCGTGATCTGGCCGTTCATCCAGGCGATCTACTACTCGTTCACGGACTGGACCGGTCTGAGCCCCGACTTCAAGATGGTCGGCTTCGCGAACTACACCAGAATGCTGGACGACGACGTCTTCTGGAAGTCGTTGCAGCACAGCCTGCTGTTCGCTCTGCTGCTGCCGCTGGTGACTCTGGGTCTCGCGCTCTTCTTCGCCTTCATGCTCAATGTCGGTGGGCGGCGCCGAAAGGGCGCCGCCATCACCGGAGTGCGCGGCTCGGGTTTCTACAAGATCGCCTATTTCTTTCCGCAGGTGCTTTCGATCGCGATCGTCGCCCTGCTCTTCCAGTTCGCATACAACCCCAACGACGGGGTGATCAACGGGACGTTCAAGGCCATCGGCCTCGACAGCGTTCAGCCGGACTGGCTGGGCGATCCGAATCTCGCCCTGTGGTGCGTGATGTCCGTACTCCTGTGGAGCACGGTCGGATTCTTCGTCGTGCTGTTCTCCGCGGGAATGGCCTCGATTCCGAAGGACTTCTACGAGGCCGCACTTCTCGACGGCGCGAGCCGATTCACCACGTTCTTCAGAATCACCCTTCCGCTGCTCTGGGACACCGTGCAGTCGGGATGGGTCTACATGGGAATCCTGTCCCTCGGCGCCGAGGCATTCGCCGCCGTACAGATCATGACCGTGGGCCCCGGCGGGCCCGACTACTCGACCACGGTCCTTCCGCTGTACGTGTACCAATCGGCGTTCCGCGACGCGAACGCCGCCTATGCGACAACGATCGGTGTCGCCCTCCTCGTCGTCACGCTGCTGTTCGCGGCGATCGTGATGCGACTGGGCCGGCGCGAGCGGCTGGAGTACTGATGAAGACCACTGACACCCCGCCGACCGCGGACCCGGTCGAGGACCGCCCCCGGGTGGTGAAGACGCGGGCCGCGCCGGTGAAGGCCGGGAGCAGCAAGGGCGGCGTGCTCAATGTCTTCTCGCACGCGATCCTCGTCATCTGGGCGATCATGGTCGTCCTGCCGCTGCTCTGGGCGGTGATGACGTCCTTCAAGGACGACAACGCCATCTTCAGTTCGCCCTGGTCGCTGCCCGACAAGCTGCATTTCGACAACTGGTCGCGGGCCTGGTCGCAGGCGCACATGAGCGACTACTTCGGCAACACGATCATCGTGGTGGGCTTTTCGCTGGCCGGCACGCTCGTGCTCGGCTCAATGGCCGCGTACGTCCTGGCCCGCTTCGAGTTCCCGGGAAACCGCTTCATCTACTTCCTCTTCGTCGGAGGCATGAGCTTCCCGGTCATGCTCGCCCTGGTGCCGCTGTTCTACGTGCTGAACAACATGCAGTTGTTGAACACCCTGCCGGGCCTGATTCTCGTCTACATCGCCTACTCGCTGCCGTTCACCGTGTTCTTCCTGACCTCGTTCTTCAGGACGCTGCCGACGTCGATCGCAGAGGCGGCCTTCGTCGACGGGGCCTCGCACACCCGGACGTTCTTCCAGATCATGCTGCCGATGGCCAAGCCGGGCCTGATCAGCGTCGGCATCTTCAACTTCCTGGGGCAGTGGAACCAGTACATGCTCCCGACGGTGCTCAACACGGACCCGGACAAGAAGGTGCTGTCTCAGGGCCTTGTCGAGCTGGCGACCAGCCAGGGATACAAGGGCGACTGGTCGGGCCTGTTCGCCGGTCTGGTCATGGCCATGCTGCCTGTGCTGGCCGCGTACATCATCTTCCAGCGACAGGTGGTGCAGGGCTTGACGGCAGGCGCTCTCAAGTAGCGAGTCGACACTCCACCTCCAAGGGAGGCCTCGCTTCGGCGACGCTCAAGCAGTGCTTCGCGACCCCCTTCGTGTTCGTCGGCTCCGACCCGGGAGCGGCGAGGATGTGTCCGCAGGGTGACGGAAACGGAACGGGACCAGGAGGCCCCGATTTTCGTCAAGGACTTGACTGCGGTAACCCGTTCAGCGGAGCTTGGAGTTCACAACTTGTAGTGACCCGGGTTCCGCTGCTGTGACCCGGATCACATGGGCGGCATCGGGGCCGCCCGCTTAGGGCAGGAGTGGATGAGTCGATGGAGACTCCGGGGTCGCAGTCGTCGCTGCACCGAGCCAATCTCGAGCGCGTCGTGCGTGCGGTGCGCCTGGCGGGTTCGCTCACGCAGGCGGAGATCGCGAGGACGACCGGCCTGTCCGCGGCGACCGTCTCCAACATCGTCCGGGAGCTCAAGGACGCGGGAACGGTCGAGGTCACACCGACCTCGGCGGGCGGCCGCAGGGCCCGCAGCGTCAGTCTCAGCGGCGACGCGGGCATCGTCATCGGCGTCGACTTCGGGCATACGCATCTGCGCGTCGCGGTCGGGAACCTCGCCCATCAGGTGCTCGCCGAGGAGTCCGAGCCGCTCGATGTGGACGCCTCCGCGGCGCAGGGCTTCGACCGGGCGGAAGAGCTGGTCAGCCGTCTGATCGCGGTGACCGGGGTGGACCGCTCGAAGATCGCCGGCGTGGGTCTCGGCGTGCCGGGGCCGATCGACGTCGAGTCGGGGACCCTCGGCTCCACCGCCATCCTGCCGGGCTGGACGGGCACGAAGCCCGCCGAGGAGATGGGGGGACGCCTCGGAGTGCCGGTGCACGTGGACAACGACGCCAACCTGGGCGCGCTGGGCGAGCTGGTCTGGGGTGGTGGGCGCGGGGTCAAGGACCTGGCGTACATCAAGGTCGCGAGCGGGGTCGGCGCGGGTCTGGTGATCAACGGCAAGATCTACCGCGGCCCTGGCGGCACGGCCGGGGAAATAGGGCATATCACCCTTGATGAATCCGGCCCCGTCTGCCGCTGCGGCAACCGGGGCTGCCTGGAGACCTTCACGGCCGCCCGGTACGTACTGCCGCTCCTCCAGTCCAGTCACGGCACCGATCTGAGCATGGAGGGCGTCGTCAGGCTGGCGCGGGACGGTGATCCGGGCTGCCGACGGGTGATCGCCGACGTCGGCCGCCACATCGGGAGCGGCGTCGCGAACCTCTGTAATCTGCTCAATCCCAGCCGGGTGGTCCTGGGTGGCGACCTCGCGGAGGCCGGGGAGCTGGTTCTCGGGCCCATAAGGGAGTCGGTGAGCCGGTACGCGATCCCCAGCGCGGCACGTCAACTCACGGTGCTGCCGGGGGCCCTTGGCGGCCGTGCGGAAGTCCTCGGGGCGCTTGCTCTCGCGCTCAGCGAGATGGGCGATTCGACCCTTTTGGACGGGTCGCTGACCGCCGCGAGCCCCGTCTTCACTTAGAGAACGCAGGGGGCCGTTGCCATCTCGTTAAGTATTTACTTCTTGACGTCGCACGCATGGCCGAGTTGACTTCGAGCCACCTCGGCCGCAACGACGCGGCCTCGTCAGGGAGGTTTCACCAAATGAACACGTTCGCGCGTCGTGCCGCAGTGGCTTTCACCGCCACCGCGATGGCAGCGTCGCTCGCCGCTTGCGGCGAGGCCGGGGATGGCGGCAGCTCGTCCAGCGACAACAAGACCATCGGTCTGCTGCTCCCCGAGAGCAAGACCACGCGTTACGAGTCGTTCGACTACCCGCTGATCAAGGCGAAGGTCACCGAGCTCTGCTCCGACTGCAAGGTCGACTACAAGAACGCCAGCGAGAACGTCTCCACCCAGAAGCAGCAGTTCGACGACCTGATCACCTCCGGTGTGAAGGTCA
This sequence comes from Streptomyces sp. NPDC087263, assembly GCF_044744645.1. Classification (NCBI taxonomy): domain Bacteria; kingdom Bacillati; phylum Actinomycetota; class Actinomycetes; order Kitasatosporales; family Streptomycetaceae; genus Streptomyces; species Streptomyces sp. NPDC087263. The sequence goes on along the minus strand of NZ_JBIUYT010000006.1, from coordinate 316,426 downwards.
TCATCCTTGACACGGTGGACTCCCCGTCCGCCAAGGCGTGGGTGCAGGAAGCCGCCGACAAGGACGTGAAGGTCGTCGCCTACGACCGCCTCGCCGAGGGCCCGGTCTCCGCGTACGTCTCCTTCGACAACGAGAAGGTCGGCGAGCTCCAGGGTCAGGCCCTGGTCGACGCGCTGGGCTCCAAGGCCGCCACCGCCAACGTGGTGATGATCAACGGCAAGGAGAGCGACCCGAACGCCGCGCTGTTCAAGTCGGGCGCGCACAAGGTCCTCGACACCGAGGTCGGCAAGATCGTCTACGAGCAGTCCGGTGAGTGGGACGCGGCCACCGCGGGCCAGAAGGTCGGCGCCGCCATCACCTCGCTCGGCAAGGACGGCTTCGACGCCGTCTACTCCGCGAACGACAGCATGGCCGGCGGTATCATCGCCGCCCTCGAGTCGGCCGGCATCAAGAACATCCCGGTCGGCGGTCAGGACTCCGAGCTCGCCGCTATCCAGCGGATCCTCGCCGGCACCCAGTCCTTCACGATCTACAAGCCGTACAAGCCGGAGGCCGAGAAGACCGCCGAGATCGCGGTCAACCTCCTGAACGGCAAGTCGATCGACTCGCTGGCCGACACCAAGAGCGACAGCCCCAGCAACAAGGGCATCCCGTCGTCGCTGCTGCAGCCGACCGTCGTGACCAAGGCCAACATCAAGGACACGGTCATCGCGGACGGCCTCTGGAAGGCGTCCGACATCTGCACCGCCGACTACGCCGCGGCCTGCAAGGCAGCCGGCATCGAGTAAATCCGGAACCGGTACGGTGCCCCGCTTCCTCAGCTGCCCCGCGAACGGGGCGGGGCGCCCTACCCACTGTCGGATCCTCACCACCGGCCGCCACCCCCACCAGGGAGCCGAGCGGCCGGTGATTTCCACCCCCCACAGGGCCGCATCCCCCCGCGGCTCTTGCACAACTCAGTTTTTCGCGCGTTGATGCGGACGTAGTCCCGTTCCTGGTGCTGAACACCAGCCCCGTTCCCGGGCGCTGCTCGTCCAGCGCGCGGTATCCCCGCCGGTCAGGCGGCGAAGGAGATGGTTCACGTGTCCGCTACGCCCGTGCTGGCGTTGCGCGGAGTGTCCAAGCGGTTCGGTGCGGTTCAGGCGCTCACCGATGTCGATCTGGATGTTTCCGCAGGCCAAGTGGTCGCCCTGGTGGGCGACAACGGCGCCGGTAAGTCGACGCTCGTCAAGACGATCGCGGGTGTCCACCCGATCGACGAGGGCGTCATCGAGTGGGAGGGCAAGCCCGTCTCGATCGGCCGGCCGCACGATGCCCAGAACCTGGGCGTCGCCACCGTCTACCAGGACCTCGCCCTGTGCGACAACCTGGACGTCGTGGCCAACCTCTTCCTCGGACGTGAACTCGGCAAGGCAGCCGTGCTCGACGAGGTCGCCATGGAGAAGCGGGCCAAGGAGCTCCTTGACACCCTCTCCATCCGTATCCCCAGCGTGCGCATCCCGATCGCCTCGCTCTCCGGCGGTCAGCGCCAGGTCGTGGCGATCGCCCGCGCCCTGGTCGGCAACCCCAAGGTCGTGATCCTCGACGAGCCCACCGCGGCTCTCGGCGTCGAGCAGACCGCGCAGGTCCTCGACCTGGTCGAGCGACTGCGCGAGCGTGGCCTCGCCGTCATCCTCATCACCCACAACATGGCTGATGCGAAGGCCGTCGCCGACGAGGTTGCGGTTCTGCGGCTCGGCCGCAACAACGGTGTCTTCGAAGTGAAGAGCACCTCCCAGGAAGAAATCATCTCTGCCATCACGGGCGCCACGGACAACGCCGTGACCCGTCGTGCGGCCCGTAGCAACGGGGAGGTTCAGAAGTGAGCACCGACAAGACCTCCACGTCCGAGGCCACCGACGCGAGCGAGGCGGTCACGCCTCAGGACGAGCACATCGTCGAGAACCCGGAAGCCGCCGCCGGGGCCAACCCCGCGGTCGACCCCCGGCTGCTCATCCGTGAAGAGGGCATCAGCGGATACCTCACCGAGTTCAAGCGGAAGCTCCGCGGTGGCGAACTCGGCGCCGTCCCGGTCGTCTCCGGCCTGATCATCATCTGGGCCATCTTCCAGTCCACCACCGGGCGCTTCCTGGAGCCGGACAACCTCAGCAACATCGCGCAGTACATCGTCGGCCCCGGCCTCATCGCCACCGGCATCGTCTTCGTGCTGCTGCTCGGTGAGATCGACCTGTCGGCCGGTTCCGTCGCCGGTCTGACCGCGGCGCTCGCCGCCGTGATGGCCGTCAAGAACGGGATGAACGAAACGCAGGCCGTGGTGCTCGCGCTGCTCGCCGCGGCCGCCATCGGCGCGCTGCACGGCTTCTTCTTCGCCAAGATCGGTGTCCCGGCGTTCGTGGTCACCCTGGCCGGCTTCCTGGGCTGGAGCGGTCTCCAGCTCCAGGTCCTGGGCAACACGCTCTCGCTCAACAACATCGCCGACGGTGTCATCTACTCGCTGAACAACACCTACTTCTCCAACGTCGCCTGGGCCAACACCGCGGCCATCATCGCGGTCGCCGTCCACGCGCTGTCCCAGCTCAACGACCGGCGCCGGCGCAAGGCCGTCGATCTGCCGCACCGCCCCCTCAGCGAGGTCGCGCTCCGTTCCGGCGTCGTAGCGGCGCTCGCCTTCGGCATCGCGGCCGTCTTCAACCAGGCCCGCGGTTTGCCGCTCGGCATCACGATCTTCCTGGTCATCGTCGTGGTTTCCAGCTTCGTGCTGCGCCGCACCCGCTACGGTCGGCAGATCTTCGCCGTCGGTGGCGGCATCGAGGCCGCCCGCCGTGCCGGTATCAACGTCGCCTGGATCCGTATCTCGGTGTTCACGATCTCCGGGTTCCTCGCGGGCCTCGGCGGTCTGTTCATCGCCTCGCAGTCGGGTGTCGCGGACAGCAACCTCGGTGGCGGCAACACCCTGATGATGTCCATCGCGGCCGCCGTCATCGGTGGCACCAGCCTCTTCGGCGGCCGGGGCACCCCCTGGTCGGCGGTGCTCGGCATCCTGGTCATCCAGTCGATCATCACGGGCCTGTACATGGGCGGCAGCTCCACCCAGGCCGTGCAGTTCATGATCACCGGAGTGGTGCTGCTGGCGGCCGTCGTCCTGGACTCGGTCTCGCGCCGTACCCAGAAGTCGGCGGGACGCGCCTAGCGGTCGCACATCTGATCGAAGTGCCCGGTACCAATGACGGTACCGGGCACTTCTATGTCCGGACATGCCGGGCGATCCGGGGGGGCACCGGTACGACGATTTACAGCCGTTCGCGTGACGTACAACGCACAGCCCGGACGCCGACATGAAAGGCGGAACATTAGACTCGACAGACCCGGCAAAGCTCGAACAGCTCTATCGCAAGGAGGCACGGGTGCCGTTGCTGACCCGCATCAGGGGACCGCGCGATCTGGACCGGCTCAGCCTGGAGCAGCTGGACCAGCTGGCCGGCGAGATCAGGACCTTTCTCGTCGACGCGGTCTCCAAGACCGGCGGCCACCTCGGCCCGAACCTCGGTGTCGTGGAGCTGACGATCGCCCTGCACCGTGTCTTCGAGTCGCCCAGGGACAGGGTGCTGTGGGACACCGGCCACCAGTCCTACGTCCACAAGCTGCTCACCGGCCGTCAGGACTTCTCGAAGCTGAAGATGAAGGGCGGCCTCTCCGGCTACCCCTCACAGGCCGAGTCCGAGCACGACGTCATCGAGAACTCGCACGCCTCGACGGTCCTCGGCTGGGCCGACGGCCTCGCGAAGGCGAACGAGGTCCTGGAGCGCGACGACCACGTGGTCGCGGTCATCGGCGACGGAGCCCTCACCGGCGGCATGGCCTGGGAGGCGCTGAACAACATCGCCGACGCCAGGGACCGCCCCCTGGTGATCGTCGTCAACGACAACGAACGCTCGTACGCACCGACCATCGGCGGCCTCGCGAACCACCTGGCGACGCTGCGTACCACCGATGGCTACGAGCGCTTCCTGGCCCGCGGCAAGGACCTCCTGGGCCGCACTCCGGTCGTGGGCAAGCCTCTCTACGAGACCCTGCACGGCGCGAAGAAGGGCCTCAAGGACTTCATCGCCCCGCAGGGCATGTTCGAGGACCTCGGCCTCAAGTACGTCGGCCCGATCGACGGCCACGACATCGAGGCCCTGGAGTCGGCCCTCGCCCGCGCCAAGCGCTTCGGCGGACCGGTCATCGTGCACTGCCTCACCGAGAAGGGCCGCGGCTACCAGCCCGCCCTCCAGGACGAGGCGGACCGCTTCCACGCCGTCGGCAAGATCCACCCCGACACGGGCCTGCCGATCGCCTCCGCCGGCGCCGACTGGACCTCCGTCTTCGGCGAGGAGATGGTCAAGCTCGGCGAGGAGCGCAAGGACATCGTCGCCATCACCGCCGCGATGCTCCAGCCGGTCGGCCTCGACAAGTTCGCCAAGGCCTTCCCCAAACGGGTGTACGACGTCGGAATCGCCGAGCAGCACGCCGCCGTCTCCGCGGCCGGCCTCGCCACCGGCGGACTGCACCCCGTCTTCGCCGTCTACGCGACCTTCCTCAACCGCGCCTTCGACCAGGTCCTGATGGACGTGGCCCTGCACAAGTGCGGTGTCACCTTCGTCCTCGACCGGGCGGGCGTCACCGGCACCGACGGCCCCTCGCACAACGGCATGTGGGACATGTCGATCCTCCAGGTCGTGCCGAGTCTGCGGCTGGCCGCGCCGCGCGACGCCGACCAGGTCCGCGCCCAGCTGCGCGAGGCCGTCGAGGTCACCGACGCGCCGACCGTGGTCCGCTTCTCCAAGGGCGCGGTCGGCCCGGCCGTCCCCGCCCTGGGCCGGATCGGCGGCATGGACGTGCTGCGCGAGCCGGGCACCGACAACCCGGACGTCCTTCTCGTCTCGGTCGGCGCCCTCGCACCGATGTGCCTGGAGATCGCCGGCCTCCTCGACAAGCAGGGCATCTCCACGACCGTCGTCGACCCGCGCTGGGTCAAGCCCGTCGACGAGGCCATGGCCCCGCTCGCCGAGCAGCACCGGGTCGTGGTCACCGTCGAGGACAACTCCCGCGTCGGAGGCGTCGGTTCGACGATCGCGCAGGCCCTGCGCGACGCGGGCGTCGACGTACCGCTGCGCGACTTCGGCATCCCGCCGCGCTTCCTCGACCACGCCTCCCGCAAGGAGGTCATGACGGAGATCGGCCTGACCGCGCCGGACATCGCCCGCCAGGTCACCGGCCTCGTGTCCAAGCTCGACGGCCGGTTCGAGCGCACCACCGCGGAGGCCGTGGACGCCGTCGACGTGGTACAGCCCGTGCGCGACTGACGTACCCCACAGGTCCCTTGGGCCGGTTTCATCACTCTGAAGGGGTGGTGAAACCGGCCCATTCGCGTGAACATGTCCGCGCCGGGGCATACGCAGCACACGCCCCCTCGATCATGTCGAGGACGTCAAGCGTGGAGGTACACCCGTGAGCAGCACCGTCTTCAGAACGAAGAAGATCGAACAGTCGATCTTGGACACTGAGGAGCCGGAGCACGCACTCAAGAAGTCGCTGTCCGCTCTGGATCTCACCGTCTTCGGCGTCGGAGTCATCATCGGCACCGGCATCTTCGTGCTCACCGGCACGGTCGCCAAGAACAACGCAGGCCCCGCCGTCGCCCTGGCCTTCGTGGTGTCCGGGGTCGTCTGCGCGCTTGCCGCCCTCTGCTACGCCGAGTTCGCGTCCACGGTCCCGGTGGCCGGCTCCGCCTACACCTTTTCGTACGCCTCACTCGGCGAGCTGCCCGCCTGGATCATCGGCTGGGACCTGGTGCTGGAGTTCGCGCTCGGCACGGCGGTGGTCGCCGTCGGCTGGTCCGGTTACGTCGCCTCGCTCCTCGACAACGCGGGCTGGCACCTGCCGGAGGCACTCAGCGGAAGAGAGGGGGCCGACGGCTTCGGCTTCGACATCCTGGCCGCCGCCCTCGTACTGGTGCTCACCGGCATTCTCGTGCTCGGCATGAAGCTCTCCGCGCGGATCACCTCGCTCGTCGTCGCCATCAAGGTGACCGTCGTCCTCGTCGTGATCGTCGCGGGCGCCTTCTTCATCAAGGCCGACAACTACGACCCGTTCATCCCGAAGGCGCAGACCGTGGACGCCGGCGCCGACCTCCAGTCCCCGCTCATCCAGCTGATGTTCGGCTGGGCGCCCTCCAACTTCGGGGTGATGGGCATCTTCACCGCCGCCTCGGTCGTCTTCTTCGCCTTCATCGGCTTCGACGTCGTGGCCACGGCCGCCGAGGAGACGAAGAACCCGCAGCGGGACATGCCGCGCGGCATCCTCGGCTCGCTGGTCATCTGCACCACCCTGTACGTCGCCGTGGCGATCGTCGTGACCGGCATGCAGAAATACACCGACCTGTCCGTGGACGCCCCGCTCGCCGACGCGTTCAAGGCCACTGGGCACCCCTGGTTCGCGGGCTTCATCAGCTTCGGCGCCGCCGTCGGCCTGACCACGGTCTGCATGATCCTGCTCCTCGGCCAGACCCGGGTCTTCTTCGCGATGAGCCGCGACGGACTGCTGCCGCGGTTCTTCTCGCACGTCCACCCGCGCTTCAGGACCCCGCACCGGCCGACCATCCTGCTCGGCGTCATCATCGCGATCCTTGCGGGCTTCACCAGCCTGAGTGAACTCGCCGAACTGGTGAACATCGGCACGCTGTTCGCCTTCGTCGTGGTCGCGATCGGCGTGGTCATCCTCCGGCGCAGCCGTCCCGAGCTGCCCCGCGCCTTCCGCACCCCCCTGGTGCCCTTCCTCCCCATCGTCTCCGTGCTGGCCTCGCTGTGGCTGATGCTGAACCTGCCCGCCGAGACCTGGCTGCGGTTCGGTATCTGGATGGTCATCGGCTTCGTCATCTACTTCCTGTACGGGCGTTCGCACAGCCGTCTCGGCTTGCAGGAGCGGGCAGCGGCGGGCACGGTACCCAAGCCGCAGAGCGGCGACTCCCAGTAACTCCCTTTGAGGAACTGTTTTTTGCTGATCCGGCCCCGTATGTCTCGCTTCGGCGGAGGCTGCGGGGCCGGATAGCGTGCACCATATGCTCGCCGAGCTCCTGGAATCACCACGCTCCGTAGCCGCGTCACGAGGACCGGACCGCGCCTACTGGAGACGGCTCCTGCCCTTCCTGGCACTACTCGCCTGCGTCACCCGGGCCCCCTCCTTCATACGTCCGCTGTGGAACCCCGACGAGGGCTATCTCGCCGTACAGGCGCGGATACTGGCGAACGGTGGAGAGCTCTACTCGACCGTCGTGGACCGCAAGCCACCGCTCGTGCCGTGGCTGTACGAGGCGGCCTTCGCGGTGTCCGGCTCCGGTTCGCTCACTTCGGTACGGGTCCTCGCGGTCGTGGCCCAGCTGTCCACCGCCGTGCTGCTCGCGTCGCTGGCCCGGCGCCGCTGGGGCGACCGGGCGGGGCGCACGGCGGGCGTGCTGTATCTGCTGGTCTCCATCGGGCTCAACCCCGAGGACGCGCAGGCCGCGACCTTCGAGGTGTTCATGCTGCCGTGCACGGCAGCGGCGATGTGGTGCGCGGACCGGCGCCGGTGGGGCGCCGCCGGGGCTGCCGTCGCGTGCGCGTTCCTGACGAAGCAGACGGGCGGGGCGGTCATTGTGCCGGTGGTGTGGCTGCTGTACCGGCACGGTGCCTCCCGAACGAGTCAGGTGCGGCTCGGAGTTGGAGCAGTCCTGCCCGTCCTCTGTGCGGCACTGGTCACCGACCCGGCGGGATTCCTGTTCTGGACGGTCACCGGATCAGGCGCGTACGCCTCCTTCACCGGCTCCGAACTCCACGTCCTGGGCCGCGGGTTGACCAACACCGCGATCCTGGCGGTGGCCTGCGCGGGCCTGATCCCTCCGGTGGTACGAGTCCTGCGCATCGCCCGCACGGGTTCGGCGGAGCTCTGGCTGTGGCTGGCCTCCTCGGCGGCCGCGGTACTTCTCGGCTTCCACTTCTTCGGCCACTACTACCTGCAACTCACTCCACCGATCGCCCTGTTGGCGACGGCCGCACTCCAGATCCTGCCCCGCGAACGGCTGGTGAGGGCCGTCCTCACCTCCGTCTGCTGCTGCACCCTGTTCCTCACCTGGGGCCTGCTCGCGCCGCGCCCCGACCTCAACCACGCGCAACGCCTCGCGGCCGCGGTGGCCCACCGCACGGACCCCGGTGACCGAGTCCTCGTCTGGGGCATACACCCCGAGATCTACTGGCTCGCCGACCGCACCCCCGCCAGTCGCTTCCTCACCGCCGGTCTCCTCACCAACTACAGCGGCGGCCGCAACGGCCCCCAGGTCGGCGAGAAGTACGCCGTCGAGGGAGCCTGGCCGGTGTTCCGAGCGGAAATGGCGGCCCATCCGCCGGCCCTCGTCATCGACGACTCCCGCGACAAGCCGTACGCACCGAACCGGGTGCCGTCGCTGCGGCGGCTGCTGGCCGGGGGGTACGAGGAGGCGGGGGTGGTGGACGGAGCGGTGCTGTACGTGCGCGAACGGAACTGATTCCTACGCCCCTTACGAGTCCCTTCGTACCGCTCGCGGACCCACCACCTCGGCTCCGAACTCACCCACCCGGCGCCGGAGTTCACGGTCCGCCGTCACGACCAGGCAGGGTCGCCCGGCCGCGGCGGCCGCCAGCTCGGTGATCCGGTCGTCCCCGCTCCCGGGCGCCGCCTCCACCCGTACACCCGGCACGGACTCCACGCCCCGGGCGGCCCCCTCGATCACGAGGACGATCTCCACCGGCCCCTCGCGCCCCGGGATGCCGTCCACCGCGAGCCGGTCCCGGAGCCGCTCCGCGGCACCCCGGCGATCCCGCCACCAGCCGTCGGGGACGGATCCGACGACGTTGGCAGCGTCGATGATCACGAGTGTCGTCACAGGGCTACCTTTCCACGCCTGGACAGACCGGTGGGATGACGGAAGACACGTGAGGCGAGTGGAAGGTTGTATGCCCCTACAGGTGAGAAGGGGCACTTGTGAACGTGTGTTTGAGGTGTGAAGTTTTTGTTAGCATCCCTCTCTTGTTCGATTCGTCAGGGAATCGAACGGTCGAGGTATCGACACACACACCGGACAGCTCTGCCCGGTGCAACGGGGTTGGGAATGATGTCGTGAGCAGATCCTCCACGGTGGATCTTGTTGTTGTCGGACTTGGCTATGTGGGGCTTCCCCTGGCCCGCTCTGCCTCGGCGGCTGGGCTGAAGGTGGTCGGTCTCGACCGCAGCCGACGGGTCGTCGACGGTCTGAACGCGGGCTGTTCGCATGTCGACGACATCACCGACGGCGAAGTCCGCAAGATGCTCGAACAGGACTTTGAAGCGGTCGACCGGCCCGAGGTCATCGCCGGCGCCGCCGCGGTCGTCGTCTGCGTGCCGACTCCCCTCACCGACCACGGCTCCCCGGACCTCGGCGCGGTACACGCCGCGGTCGCCGACATCGCCGCCCACCTGGTCCCCGGCACCCTCGTCGTGTTGGAGTCGACCACCTATCCGGGAACCACCGACGAGGTCGTACGCCCCGCGCTGGAGGCCGGTGGTCTGCGGGTCGGCGAGGACTTCCACCTGGCCTTCTCCCCGGAACGCATCGACCCGGGCAACCCCACCTATGGGCTGGAGAACACGCCCAAGGTGGTCGGTGGCATCACGCCGGACTGCACCAAGGCCGCCCGAGCGCTCTATGAGCGCTTCGTGACGCGCGTGGTGGAGGCCAAGGGCACCCGCGAGGCCGAGATGGCCAAGCTGCTGGAGAACACCTACCGCCATGTGAACATCGCTCTCGTCAACGAGATGTCGATGTTCTGCCGCGAGATCGGTGTCGACCTGTGGGACGCGATCCGCTGCGCCTCCACCAAGCCGTTCGGGTTCTCGGCCTTCTACCCCGGCCCCGGTGTGGGCGGGCACTGCATACCCATCGACCCCAACTACCTTTCGTACAAGGTCCGTTCGCTCGGCATCCCGTTCCGCTTCGTGGAGCTGGCGCAGGAGATCAACCAGCGCATGCCCGTGCACGTGGTCAACCGCGCGGCCGATCTGCTGAACGACCAGGGCAAGGCCGTCCGGGGCTCGCGGATCCTGCTGCTCGGCGTGACGTACAAGCCCGACATCTCCGACCAGCGGGAGAGCCCCGCGCTGGCCGTGGCGGAGAACCTGCGCGCGCGGGGCGCCGAACTCAGCTACTTCGACCCGCGCGTCGCCGACTGGACGGTCGAGGGGGTGCCGGTCGAGCGGGCGGAGGACTACCTCGCCGCGGCCGAGTCGGCGGACCTCACGATCCTGCTCCAGCCCCACCGGGAGATCGACCTCGGACTGCTCGCCGACCGCGCCAGGGTGCTGTTCGACACCCGTGGCAAGTCGGCCGATCACCCCCGGGTGGTCAAGCTGTGACCACGGAGGACAGCTACATACCGGGCGCCGTCGATGCCGGCGGGCGCCAGCGGCACCGCAAGCGCAGACATCTGAAGGTCTCGTACGTCGTCTTCGCGGGCCTGGCCGTGCTGATTGCCACCCGGCTCGACGCCGGTTCGCTGCACCTGTACTCGATGGCTGCGCTGGGACTTCTGTCGCTCAAGATGTTCGGGGCGCTCTTCTACCGTCCGGCCAAGGGGGGACGGGAGGAGCTGGAGTACGTCGAGAACGCGTGGGTCACCGCGGTCATGCCGATCTACAACGAGGACCCGGTGATGTTCGAGCAGGGACTGCGCAGTCTCCTCGTGCAGAGCCGGCTTCCCAACGAGATCCACATCATCGACGACGCCAGTGCCGATGCCGGCGGCATCAGGATGGCCAAGCGGATGGCCCGCGAGTTCGAGGCCCGCGGGGTGAAGTACACGGTCAGCGTGCAGCCGGAGAACAAGGGCAAGCGCGAGGCGCTGGCCCTGGGGTTCGAGGCGGCGCCGTACACGGACATCTTCCTCTGCGTGGACTCGGACACGGTGCTCTCCCGGGACACGGTCCGCGAGCTGCTCATTCCGATGGCGGACGAGAAGATCATGGCCGCCACCGGCATGGTCCTCGCACTCAACCACGACAGCAACATCTTCACCCGCCTCCAGGACCTGCGGTACGGAAACTCCTTCCTCTTCGAACGCGCCGCGTATTCGCGTCTGAAGTCCGTGCTCTGCTGCTGCGGCGCGCTGTCCGCGTATCGCGGGACGCTGGTGCGCAAATACCTCCCGGACTTCCTCAATCAGCAGTTCCTGGGCAAGCCCGCCGTCTTCGGCGACGACCGACGGATGACCAACTACTGCCTCATCGAGGGGCAGGTGGTCTTCCAGGAGACGGCTGTCGGGTACACGGCCGTGCCGGAGAAGCTGCCGCACTTCCTGCGCCAGCAGGTCCGCTGGAACAAGTCGTTCTTCCGGGAGTCGCTCTGGGCCTTCCGCCATCAGAAGAAGTGGCGGCCCGCTTTCTGGCTGACCACCATGGAACTGATGCTCTGGCTGGTCTTCGGCTCGGCGATGTTCTATTCGATGGTCATCCTGCCGATCATCCATCCCGACCGGTTCGTCAACCACATCGGCGACTACCTGGTCTTCATGGTGCTCATGGGGTATCTGCGCAATGTGCGCTACCTCGACTTCCCCCGCCGTGGAATGGGCTTCATCAAGCGGTTCGGCATGTTTCTGCTCGCCCCGCTCTACGGCGTGATCCAGCTGACGTTGCTGACACCGCTGCGTTTCTACGCCCTCTTCACTCTCCACAAGGGCAGTTGGGGCACCCGGCAGGGTGGCGTCGAGGTGTCGGTGGCAGGGGACCACGAGGCAGAGGTGACGGAGATCTGGGAGGAGGAGGACCCGTACTCCGATCCGAAGGTCGGCGAGACGCTTCAGCTCATGCGCCTCGAAGGCGTCGCGCTGCGCACGTCTCCCGCGCGGACGGCCGTCATCACCGCGGATCCGCTGCCGCCGGACCATGACGCGGACTACCTCCAGGGTGTTCCTCAGCAGCGGGTGTCATGGGGGGCTCCCGGGCAGCCGCAGGGCGGCGAGTGGCACCCGGCCCAGGTACAGAACCCCGGCCGCCACCAGCAGCAGTGGCCGGATCAGCAGCAGCCGGATCCGTACCAGCAGCCCCAGCAGGGCGAGTACGTGGACCCGTCCTGGCAGCAGGGACAGGGGCAGGGCCAGGGATACGGGCACGGAAACGGGCACGGAAACGGACAGGGCTGGTAGAGCCGGGAACACGGTGAAGGGGCGGGCCGCGCGGGGAAACCCCGGCGTGGCCCGCCCCTTCACCGCATCTGCTCAGGTGTAGTAGGCCATCGCTTCCGACACGGTCACGACGGGGATGCCCCGGCCGGCGATCGCCGCCATGAGCGTGGCCAGTCCGGCCCGGCTGATCTCCGTGCTCGCCGTCGGAGTTCCTTCGACGATCCTGTGCAGGCAGAGGATGAGCCAGTCACCGTTGTTCGCGCAGCGGTCGAGGCGGCCACCCGCGGCCGTCAGGTTCGCCAGCGTCGTACCGCCGATTCCCGACCCGTCGTTGATGCCGGTGAGCGCCTTGAGGCGATAGGGCATCGCCGGGGCGAACGACTCGATCGTCTCGGAGATGATCGACCTCGCCGTGGTGAAGTGCCGACCGGCGATCAGGTCCACGGGAACGCTGTCCGTCGTCTTCTGGAACGCGCCGTGCGGGTAGGCGAAATGCTCGCCCGTGAAGCCGTTGGCCACCATCCACTCCCGCAACTGCCGCAGATCGGTGTCCACTTCCTGCGCGGTGAGCTTGCTGTAGTCGGCGGTGTGGGCGGCCATCGCGTAGGCGTGCCCCTCCATGTCCCAGCCGGAGAAGTCCTGGAGGGACCGCATCTGCTCGACGCTGAGGTAGTTGCTGGTCCCCGCAGCCTCGGCGATGTTGTAGCTGGTGCCGGGAAAGCCGTACGCGTCCATGGTCGGCCGGGCCAGGTCATGGATCGACAGGTGGGAGTCGTCGAAGGTGATCGAGACGGCGCCCTTCGGGAAGACCGCGGTGGTGTCCGGGATGAGCTCGACCGCCTGCAGACGGTAGGTCACCGGGCCGCCCGCGTTGTCGTACACGGCGAACGACATGTCGGTGAAGCCGGACTTGGCGGAGGGGACCCCGGCGGCGGAGAGCGAGAAGGTTCCGGCCGCGCTGGTCACATCGGCCCACTGGAGGTGCACCGTCACCCATTCTCCCGACTGGACGTAATTCGCCGACGTCGTGGAATGCGCGTGGAACGTCCAGGAGAAGTAGTTCGCGAAGGAGCCGGTGCCGAGGTAGAACGCCAGCTTCGACAGGTTCGTCGTGTCTTCGACCCGGAACACGAGCCTGATCATCTTGCCGGTCAGGTCCATGGCGGTCATACCGGTCTTACGGACGTACGACTGCTTGTTCGTGCCGTTGGTGGTGACCCGGACCGACTGGGTCCCGCGCACGAAGACCGACGTGTCATTCGCTTCGGCCGACGCGGTGCCGGCGCCGGCGGCGGTCCAGCCGTGCCCGGTCTGGAACTGCTGGGACCAGGTGGCGCGGCGATGTCGGGGACGGCGCCCGGACGGAGCGTACGTCGGGGGTGTGCCGAGTCCGCCGATCACCGCGGCCACCGACGTGGCAGCCGCCGCGGGTTGGGCCGGCACGGTGCCCAGCAGCGCGCCGCCGGCTGTCACAAGGCCTCCCGTGCCGGCCATGCGCAGTGCGGAGCGTCGGCTCACCGGTTGCGCGGGGGTGCGGGGAAGGGACGACTCTTTGCTCACCAGGGCTCCTGAGCGTGTTCGGCGGTTCGGCCGGGAAGGAGGGTTTTCAGGACGCGGGAACGGTGTTGAAGTAGTTCATGCCGTTGTCGCTGAACTCCTTCACCTCCGTGCCGACGTCCTTCGGGGAGACGATGTCGTTGGCGTTGTAGTACAGCCAGTCGACCTGCATGTCCCAGACGCGGTCGCCCTTGAACGGAAGGTCCACGAACCAGGTGTTGAAGTTCACGGACATACCGGCACGAGGGGCGTACTTTCCGCTGCTGCTGAACAGCTTCTTGCCGTCGAGAAGGTACGTGACCACGTCGTCGTCAACCGTGATCATCACGGTGTGCCAGCCCTGGAGGCTCTCCTCCAGCTTGCTGGTGACACGGTCGCCCTTCTCGTAGCTGTACCAGCTCGTGGTGTCGAGCTTGGGCCCGGGCGCGCCCCAACCGCCGTTCGGCATGTACTCGTTGTCGAGTTCGCTGTACTTCGTGCCCTTGCCGCCGATGGCGTAGAAGGTCTGGTTGACGTGGTCTCCGTTGTCGCCGGACGTCGGCTTGTCGCTGAAGTGGATCCGGGCGGCGAAGGTCCCCTCGCGGAACTCGGTACCGGTGCTGCCCAGGCTGGCCTGGTGCGTGCCGGCCTCGGTGCCGTCCGTTGTCGCCTGCAACTGGAGCACCTGGGCACCCAGTGCGTCCTTCTCCGCCGGGAAGCTGACGCCCTTGGCCGACCAGGTGTCGTCGATCCCGGGGCCGCCCTTGCTCGTGCGGACCAGCCAGCCGTGCCGGGAGAGAGCCGGGTCATCGGGGCCGCGGTAGTGGAAGTTGTCGAAGAGGACCCCGGCCGGAACGGTGGGCCGGGAAGCGGCGGAGGCCCCCGCCGACGCTGTGGACGCTTGGGTGTTGCCGTCCGGCTCCTCCCCCCAGACGAGCGTGCCGCGCTTGTAGGCGGTCACCAGCTTCGACTCCTTGTAGCTGGTCTTCTCGGCGTCGAAGGAGCGGTCGTTCGACTGTTCCAGGTCCTTGTGGTCGACGCGGTAGAGCTGAAGCTCGATGCCCCGGCTGTTCGCGCCGGGCTTCAGGGTGCCCGCGTCCGCGGTGAAACCGATCTCCAGGTAGCGGTCCGCGGTGTCGGTGGGGCTGTCCGGTGTGTCGAAGGTGCCGGAGATGTCCGAGCAGTCGACAGCGGCCTGGACGCAGTTGAACGCGTACTCTGAGGCTCCGTCCGCCGTGAAGTAGTACCGCAGCGTCACATCGCTCAGGGACACGGTCTTCTCGGACGTGTTGAAGACCTCCAGCCATGGCTTGGCCGCCCCGGTGCTGGCCGGGGTGTCGGTCCGGTACCGGACGGTGAGCTCGGTGGGCTCCGGGTTCGCCGCACGCCACACGGGATAGAGCGCCGTGGCGCCGGCGGCGACCGCGCCCACGAGGAGCAGCAGTCTGATCTTGGGCCACACACGACGACGGGGTTTGCGGCGGGTAGACGCCACGGAATCTCCTCCGCAGGACACTTGAGACGATGGTGAGATCGAAACCATCAGATGTGTTCTACGTCTGGTCAGATCCTGTGGAGATCTTACCTATGAAGGTATCGCCCTCCAGGGGTGTTCCGATCACAAATCATCCACAGATGGACCGATCACGGCTCGGCGTGGTCGGCAGCGCAGGGGTGGCGGCAGAGCAGGCGGATGTGGGCGGTGCAAACACCGGTGCCCGGCACACCAGTTGGCGTGCCGGGCACCTTGCGTACGGGATCCGCTTACGCGGGGACGCTGGCCACGCCCTGCGCCAGGAACCGCTTCCCGTTCACCCGCTCCGAAACACCTTCACGGTCCAGGTACGGAGTGATGCCGCCCAGGTGGAAGGGCCACCCCGCACCCGTGATCAGGCAGAGGTCGATGTCCTGTGCCTCGGCGACGACACCCTCGTCGAGCATGAGCCCGATCTCCTGGGCGACGGCGCCGAGGACGCGGTCGCGGACCTGCTCCTCGGTCAGGACGACATCGCCCTGCTTCAGCAGCGCCGCGACCTCGGGGTCGAGCTCGGGCTTCCCGCTGCCGTACACGTAGAAGCCGCGCTTGCCCGCCTTGACGACGGCCGCGAGGTTCGGGGAGACCGTGTAGCGGTCGGGGAAGGCTCGGTTGAGGGTCTCCGAGACGTGCAGACCGATGGCCGGGCCGACCAGCTCGAGGAGGACGAGGGGAGACATCGGCAGGCCCAGGGGCTCCACCGCCTTCTCCGCGACCTCGACCGGCGTGCCCTCGTCGATGACGTTCTGGATCTCGCCCATGAACCGGGTGAGGATGCGGTTGACGACGAACGCCGGGGCGTCCTTCACCAGCACCGCGGTCTTCTTGAGCTTCTTGGCGACACCGAAGGCCGTGGCCAGGGAGGCGTCGTCCGTCTGCTCGCCGCGGACGATCTCCAGGAGCGGCAGGATCGCGACCGGGTTGAAGAAGTGGAAGCCGACGACCCGCTCGGGGTTCTTCAGCTTCGACGCCATCTCCGTCACCGAGAGGGAGGAGGTGTTGGTGGCGAGGATCGCGTGCGCCGGAGCGACCGCCTCGACCTCCGCGAACACCTGCTGCTTGACGCCGATCTCCTCGAAGACGGCCTCGATGATGAAGTCGGCGTCGGAGAAGCCCTCGGCCTTGTCCAGCACACCGGTGACCAGGGCCTTGAGGCGGTTGGCCTTGTCCTGGTTGATCCGGGACTTCAGCAGCAGCTTGTCGATCTCGGCGTGGACGTAGCCCACACCCTTGTCGACGCGCTCCTGGTCGATGTCGGTCAGCACGACCGGCACCTCCAGGCGGCGCAGGAAGAGCAGGGCGAGCTGCGAGGCCATCAGGCCCGCGCCCACGACACCGACCTTGGTGACCGGGCGGGCCAGGGACTTGTCCGGGGCGCCCGCCGGGCGCTTGCCGCGCTTCTGGACCAGGTTGAAGGCGTAGATGCCGGAGCGCAGTTCGCCGCCCATGATCAGGTCGGCCAGCGCCACGTCCTCGGCGTCGTAACCCTTCTGAAGGTCACCGTCCTTGGCCCCGGCGATGATCTCCAGCGCGCGGTACGCGGCCGGCGCCGTCCCGTGCACCTTGCTGTCGGCGACGAAGCGGCCCTTGGCGACGGCCTGGTCCCAGGCCTCGCCGCGGTCGATCTCCGGACGCTCGACCGTGAGGGAGCCCTTGAGGACGGACGCCGTCCAGATCAGCGACTGCTCCAGGAAGTCGGCGCCCTCGAAGATGGCGTCGGCGATGCCGAGGTCGAAGACCTGCTGGCCCCTGAGCTGCTTGTTCTGGTTGAGCGAGTTCTCGACGATGACGCTCACCGCGCGCTCGGCGCCGATCAGGTTCGGGAGCAGCGTGCAGCCGCCCCAGCCCGGGACCAGACCGAGGAAGACCTCGGGGAGTGAGAACGCGGGGAGCGCCTTGGAGACGGTCCGGTACGCGCAGTGCAGACCGACCTCGACGCCACCGCCCATCGCCGCGCCGTTGTAGTACGCGAAGGTCGGGACGGCCAGCGCCGCGAGCCGCTTGAAGACCTCGTGGCCGCCCTTGCCGATGGCGAGCGCGTCGTCGTGGTTCTTGAGGAGCTCCACGCCCTTGAGGTCCGCGCCGACCGCGAAGATGAACGGCTTGCCGGTGACGCCGACACCGACGATCTCGCCGGCCGCGGCCTCCGCCTCCACCTGGTCGATGGCGAGGTCGAGCTTCGCCAGCGAGGCGGGGCCGAACGTGGTCGGCTTGGTGTGGTCGAAGCCGTTGTCGAGCGTGATGAGCGCGAAGCGCCCGGCGCCGAACGGCAGGTCGAGGTGGCGTACGTTCGCCGAGGTCACGACCTCGTCAGGGAACAGCTCGGCCGCACCCTTCAAAAGCTCAGCGGTGCTCACTTGCTGCCTCCGGCGGACTCGAAGTGCGGGTTCTCCCAGATGACCGTGGCGCCCATGCCGAAGCCGACACACATGGTGGTCAGGCCGTAGCGGACGTCCGGCTGCTCCTCGAACTGGCGGGCCAGCTGCGTCATCAGACGGACGCCGGAGGAGGCCAGCGGGTGGCCGTACGCGATGGCGCCGCCGTACTGGTTGACGCGCGCGTCGTCGTCGGCGATGCCGTAGTGGTCCAGGAACGCGAGGACCTGGATGGCGAAGGCCTCGTTGATCTCGAAGAGGTTGATGTCCTCGATGGACAGACCGGCCTTGGCGAGGGCCTTCTCGGTCGCCGGGATCGGGCCGTAGCCCATCACCTCGGGCTCGACGCCCGCGAAGGCGTACGAGACCAGGCGCATCCTGACCGGCAGGTTGTTCTCGCGCGCGAAGTCCTCGGACGCGATGATCGACGCGGTGGCGCCGTCGTTCAGACCGGCGGCGTTACCCGCGGTGACCCGGCCGTGCACGCGGAACGGCGTCTTCAGACCGGCCAGGTTCTCCAGCGTGGTCCCCGGGCGCATCGGCTCGTCGGCGGTGACCAGGCCCCAGCCCGTCTCACCGACCTCCGGGTTGGTGTTGCGCACCGAGATCGGCACCAGGTCCTGCTGGATCTTGCCGTTGGCGTACGCCTTCGCGGCCTTCTCCTGCGAGCGCACGGCGTACTCGTCGGCGCGCAGCTTGGTGATGTGCGGGTAGCGGTCGTGCAGGTTCTCGGCGGTCATGCCCATGAACAGGGCGGACTCGTCGACCAGCTTCTCGCTGACGAACCGCGGGTTCGGGTCCACGCCCTCGCCCATCGGGTGGCGGCCCATGTGCTCGACACCACCGGCGATGACGGCGTCGTACGCACCGAAGGCGATCGAACCGGCCGTGGCGGTGACGGCGGTCAGCGCGCCCGCACACATGCGGTCGATGGAATAGCCCGGGACCGACTGGGGGAGCCCGGCGAGGATGCCGGCCGTGCGGCCGAGCGTCAGACCCTGGTCACCGATCTGCGTGGTCGCGGCGATGGCGACCTCGTCGATCTTCTTGGGGTCGAGCCCGGGGTTGCGGCGCAGCAGCTCCCGAATGGCCTTCACGACGAGATCATCCGCGCGGGTCTCGTGGTAGATGCCCTTCGGGCCCGCCTTGCCGAACGGGGTGCGGACGCCGTCGACGAAGACGACGTCCCTGACGGTACGAGGCACGATGGCTCTCCTCCAGATGCGGGATGGCACTGCTGCGCGACACACACGCCCTGAGCGCGCGCTCACCCCTCATGCTACTTGCGGGTAACCATGCTGCCCAGTCCCGGAGGCGGGAGCGGCGAAGGTCACATCCGGGACGGGCGCGTGAGCGGTGCCGACGAGCCCGGGACGTCACGGTCTACACCGACTTCCGCACCCTCCACCGCTCCGTTTTCGCCCGATGATCTTGGCGTGATCTCGACGTCGCGATGTGTCGCCGTTCGGGCCGGAGGCGATCCGGGCCGGCGCGGGTGGGTCCCACGCCCGACCTTGACCGTCCTCCTGCCGAAGCCGTCAGGCCTTGGCAGGAGTGAGCGCCGCCACGAGCACCGGGGTGACCTGCTCGACCTGCCAGGGCCGCGCCCCGAAGCCGGCGAGCGCCGCGGCCACGGACTCCGCGTCCGGCACCGCCGGCGGCTCCCAGCACACCCGCCGCACGGTGTCCGGAGTGATCAGGTTCTCCTGGGGCATGTTCAGCTGCTCGGCGAGCGCCGACACCTCGGCGCGAGCGGCGGAGAGCCGGGCCGCGGCGGCCGGGTCCTTGTCGGCCCAGGCGCGCGGCGGCGGGGGGCCGGTCACCGGCTGGCCAGGCTGCGGCAGCTCCGAGTCCGGCAGCTCCTTCGCGCGGTCGACGGCTGCCTGCCACTGCTCCAGCTGACGGCGTCCCATGCGGTGCCCGAAGCCGTTCAGTGCGGCCAGGGCGTGCACATTGGCGGGCAGGGCCAGCGCTGCCTCGACGATCGCCGCGTCCCCGAGCACCTTGCCCGGCGAGATGTCCCGGCGCTGCGCGACCCGGTCCCGGGTCTCCCACAGCTCCCGTACGACCGCCATCTGCCGGCGCCGGCGCACCTTGTGCATCCCGGACGTACGGCGCCAGGGATCCTTGCGCGGCGGTGCGGGATCGGCCTGCGCGATCGCGTCGAACTCCTGCCAGGCCCACTCCAGTTTGCCCTGCCGGTCCAGCTCCTTCTCCAGCGCGTCGCGCAGGTCGACAAGGAGCTCCACGTCCAGGGCGGCATACCGCAGCCACGGGTCCGGCAGCGGACGTGTCGACCAGTCGACCGCGGAATGCCCCTTCTCCAGTACGAAGCCGAGCACGCTCTCGACCATGGCGCCGAGGCCCACCCGGGGGAACCCGGCGAGCCGGCCGGCCAGCTCGGTGTCGAAGAGACGGGAGGGGATCATGCCTATCTCACGGAGACACGGCAGGTCCTGGGTGGCGGCGTGCAGCACCCACTCCACACCGGAGATCGCCTCGCCGAAACCCGACAGATCAGGACAGGCCACGGGGTCGATCAGCGCGGTGCCGGCGCCCTCGCGGCGCAGTTGTACCAGGTAGGCGCGCTGACCGTACCGGTATCCGGACGCACGTTCGGCGTCGACGGCGACGGGGCCGGATCCGGCGGCGAAAGCGGCGATCACCTCGGCGAGCGAGGCATCGTCGGTGACGACGGGCGGAATGCCGTCGCGGGGCTCAAGCAAAGGGATCGGCGCCGGTTCGACGTCGTCCGGAGGGGCGCCTCCGGTGGTTCGCAGTGAGCTGTCTTCTGCGGTCTCTTGGGCGTCGGTCACGTGTCAAGGGTATCGGGATGTTCGAGCGGCTGACCTGCATCTTCCAGTCATTGGTCGGTTTACCTGCGAAAACGCTGCTCAAGTGGATCTCATGTCCGCCAGGTGCTTCTTGTCCGGGGTCCCCGGCGTGCCGCGATCGGGCTCCCACGACGCCTGCCCGGCCACGGAGCGTCGCCCCGGCCGAAGGCTCCTGACCACCGTGGAGTCCCGGATTCCGGCGGCCGCGCCACGTACCGCATACCCCGATCGACCGCCGGGATCCCGTACGAGAAGGGCGCCGAAACGGCGTACGAGGAGATCTGGTTCCACCGGATCCCGTTGAGCCATTCGTGGAAGCGCCCGCCGACTGATGTCCAGTCGGCGGGCGCCGGGGTCGTGAACCGGCCAGGTGAGGGAAAGCTCCGGTTCAGTGGTGAGCGGTGTGGGTCAGTGGATGATTCCCGTGCGCAGGGCCACCGCCACCATCCCGGCGCGGTCGCCCGTGCCGAGCTTGCGGGCGATACGGGCGAGGTGGCTCTTGACGGTCAGTGCGGACAGGCCCATCGAGACGCCGATGGCCTTGTTCGACTGGCCCTCCGCGACCAGCCGAAGCACCTCGACCTCGCGTCCGGAGAGCTCGCGGTAGCCGCCCGGATGGCTCGGGGAACCCGGGGGGCGGCGGTGCATCCGGGCGGCGGCCGAACCGATCGGCGCGACGCCGGGCCGGGTGGGGAGCCCGACGTTGTTACGGGTGCCGGTGACGACGTAGCCCTTGACGCCGCCCGCGAGGGCGTTGCGTACGGCGCCGATGTCATCGGCGGCGGAGAGGGCGAGGCCGTTGGGCCAGCCCGCCGCACGGGTCTCGGACAGCAGGGTGAGCCCGCTGCCGTCGGGCAGATGGACATCGGCGACGCAGATGTCGCGTGGATTGCCGATTCTGGGACGGGCCTCCGCGATCGACGACGCCTCGATGACGTCGCGCACTCCGAGCGCCCACAGATGGCGGGTGACGGTGGAGCGGACCCGGGGGTCGGCCACGACCACCATGGCAGTCGGCTTGTTCGGGCGGTAGGCGACCAGGCTTGCGGGCTGCTCGAGGAGAACGGACACCAGGCCTCCTGGGGGTGCGGGACGGTACCGGCTGTGGGGATGAAGCCGGGACGAACCGTGCTTTCAAGGTCACAGACGTCTTCGGCATCAAACCCGTCCGCCTTTAGAGAATGATCACGATTTGGTGAGTAACAATCCGTGCAATTCGGACACGCGATCGATCATCCGAAGATCGAACCGAGTCGCTCGACGTCATTCCTCGTCAATACGCGCCCGAAAGTGGGCGTATCGACAAAGAAGCATCGTGAACTGTGCGCGGATCGGGACCACACGTTGAACCGGACCGTGCGCGGAACGGGATCACATGTTGAACGGGACCGTGCACTCAAGCAGGACGGGGCGCTGAACCGGCCTGTGCACGCAAGCAGGACGGCGCGCTGAACCGGACGTGCGCCGAACCGGACCGCGTACTCAGCGGGACTGCGGCCCCCGGCGCTGCGGCAGGCTGACCACCGACGTCTCGTCCGGTGTCACCGGCGGAAGCCCGGCGACCTGGCACAGCAGATCGCACCAGGCGGCGAGATGCGCGGCCGCGTCCGGCACGCCGCCCATGCCCTCCCGCGGCGTCCAGGACGCCCGGATCTCGATCTGGGAGGCGGCGGGGCGCTCCGCGAGGCCGCCGAAGTAGTGCGAACTCGCGCGCGTGACGGTGCCGCTCGGTTCCCCGTACGACAGACCGCGGGCCTGGAGCGCGCCGGTCAGCCACGACCAGCAGACGTCGGGAAGCAGCGGGTCGGCGGCCATCTCCGGCTCCAGCTCCGCGCGGACCAGGGTCACCAGGCGGAAGGTGCCCTGCCAGGCGTCGTGCCCCGCGGGGTCGTGCAGCAGCACCAGGCGGCCGTCGGCCAGATCCTCGTCGGCGGCGACCACCGCCGCTTCCAGCGCGTGCGCGTAGGGGGCCAGACGCTTCGGCGCAGGCGTCGGGTCGATCTCGATCTCCGGCCGCAGCCGCGCGCCCTTCAGCGCGTCGACGGCGGCCCGGAAGGGCGGCGGAGCCGTCGCCATCGCATCTCGGTTCCCCTCCTTCGAGTCGTCCATTCCGCCAGCGCCGTCCGACAGTCGTCCCTGAGCCGCAGCCATGCGGGGAAGATTAAGGGGAACGGAGCCTTCGCGCAGGGAGAGACACCCGTGCGTGGGACCACTGTCCGGATCGCGCCGCACGAACACGCCTTCGTGAGCGCTGCTGCCGGGGGCTCCACGGGGCTCTCGAGGCCTGTCCGGCACCGGGTGCCCGGGACTTGACTGTCGGCCGGGCGTGCGAGACTTTCCGTCGTGAGTGCCAACGACCGCCCGGACGGGCAGCAGCCGCGAGCCACCGACGAATCCGCCTTCCTCAAGGCGTGCAGGCGCGAACCCGTGCCGCACACGCCGGTGTGGTTCATGCGGCAGGCCGGCCGCTCACTGCCCGAGTACCTCAAGGTGCGCGAGGGCGTCGCCATGCTCGACTCCTGTATGCGCCCCGACCTGGTCGCCGAGATCACCCTCCAGCCGGTGCGCCGGCACCACGTCGACGCGGCGATCTACTTCAGCGACATCGTCGTACCCCTGAAGGCCATCGGCATCGACCTCGACATCAAGCCGGGCGTCGGCCCGGTCGTCGAGAAGCCGATCCGCACCCGGGCCGACCTGGCCCAGCTGCGCGATCTGACCCCCGAGGACGTGTGGTACGTCACCGAGGCGATCGGTCTGCTCACGGCGGAGCTCGGCTCGACCCCCCTCATTGGTTTCGCGGGCGCGCCCTTCACCCTCGCGAGTTACCTCGTGGAGGGCGGACCGTCCAAGAACCACGAGCACACCAAGGCGCTCATGTACGGCGACCCGCAGCTGTGGGCCGACCTGCTCGACCGTCTCGCCGAGATCACCTCCGCCTTCCTGAAGGTGCAGATCGAGGCAGGCGCCAGCGCCGTCCAGCTCTTCGACTCCTGGGTCGGCGCCCTGGCACCCGCCGACTACCGGCGCTCGGTGATGCCGGCGTCCACGAAGGTCTTCGAGGCGGTGGCGTCGTACGGCGTTCCGCGCATCCACTTCGGCGTCGGCACCGGTGAGCTGCTCGGCCTCATGGGCGAGGCGGGCGCGGACGTCGTCGGCGTCGACTGGCGTGTCCCGCTCGACGTGGCCGCCACACGCGTCGGCCCCGGCAAGGCCCTTCAGGGCAACCTCGACCCTGCCGTCCTGTTCTCCTCGACGGAGGCCGTGGAGACGAAGACCCGCGAGGTGCTGGACGCGGCCGCGGGTCTCGAAGGCCATGTCTTCAACCTCGGCCACGGCGTCCCCCCGAACACCGACCCGGACGCGCTGACCCGGCTCGTGGAGTACGTGCACACGCACACCGTGCGCTGAGTCCTAGATGTGCCGCGCCTGTCTGCCCCACAGCAGGCGGCGCGGCTCCGGCGGGGCCGGGGTGCCCGCGCGCAGCGGCCAGGCCAGCAGCATCCCGGCGAGGAAGCCGACCACATGCGCCGCGTACGCCACTGTTCCGGCGTCGGAGACTCCCTTGCCCGACGAGTACACAGCCTGGAGCGCGAACCAGAAGCCCAGCACCATCCACGCGGGCAGCCGCAGCGGCAGGAAGACCAGGAACGGGACCAGGACCCACACCCTGGCCTTCGGATAGAGCACCAGGTACGCGCCCAGCACCCCGGCGATCGCTCCGGAGGCGCCGATCAGCGGGTCGCCCGAGTCGTCGTTCAGGTACGCGAAGCCGTACGCCGCCGCGTAGCCGCAGACCACGTAGAACAGCGTGAACCGCAGATGCCCCAGGCGGTCCTCGATGTTGTTGCCGAAGATCAGCAGAAACAGCATGTTGCCCAGCAGGTGCAGCCAACTGCCGTGCAGGAACATCGCCGTCAACACCGACAGCGCCGGTGACTTGTCGTAGTCCGGCGGGGCCACCACACAGCCGGCGCCCTGCGGGCCGACGCCGGTCTCGCCGGTGGGCACCAGGCCGGGCATCCGGTGGTGGATCAACTCCCGCGGCACCACGGCGTAGTGGTCCAGGAACGCCTGCAGATGGCAGAGCTGAGCCACGCCGCTGTCACCCGACACGGAACCGGCTGTGCCGGGTGTGACGAGGAAGACGAGCACGTTGGCGGCGATCAGCGCGTACGTCACATAGGGCGTGCGCCGTACCGGGTTCACGTCATGGACGGGGATGACCACAAGGAAGTACTGCCCCCGATGGGGCGGGGGAATCCGCGCGTCGGCGGGGGCGCGTTGGTGTGGCCGGGGCAGTGCGTCCCCACGGCGCTGAACGCCTCCGCAGCCCCGTGCGTATGTCTCCTCAACCGCCCGAAACGCGACGAAGACGTCGCGCGAGGAAGACGTGAGGACACAGGCGATGAACGACCGAGTTAATCCTCCGATCCATGCCCTGCCCGACGGCGAGGCGGAGATCGCCCTGGTGCTGCACCTGCCCTGGGAAGATGTTGCCGCGCTCGGCCAGGAGGCCGGCCGGCTCGCGGCCCGGATGCAACGTTCGGTGACCCTCGACGAGGCCGTCAGCCACCGGCTGCGCTCCGCCCGGGCCGCCGCCACGCACGCGAAACCGCCCACGGCGCAGCCGGCGGCCGTCGCCTCCGCGGCCTCCGTCTCCTCGCTGCCCGGGCGGCCGCCCGCCGAGCAGGCCCGACAGGCCATAGACCGGATCAACGGCAACGGGTCGACGGTGCCCGGGCACGAGACGGCGTAGCGCGAGCCCCTGGGGAAGGGGTCGTGGGATCACGCGCCACGCGTGCGTACCGCCGCGACCGCCTTGCGCGCCGCCACCAGGATGGGGTCCCACACCGGTGAGAACGGCGGCGCGTAGCCCAGGTCAAGAGCTGTCATCTGCTCCACGGTCATGCCCGCCGTCAGCGCCACCGCGGCGATGTCGACGCGCTTCGCGGCGCCCTCCCGTCCGACGATCTGCACGCCGAGCAGCCGTCCGGTGCGGCGCTCGGCGAGCATCTTCACGGTCATGAGGTCCGCGCCGGGGTAGTAGCCCGCGCGGCTCGTCGACTCGATGGTGACGGTCTCGAACTGTAGGCCGGCCCTGCGCGCGTCCTTCTCGCGCAGCCCGGTGCGGGCGATCTCCAGGTCACAGACCTTGCTCACCGCCGTGCCGACGACACCGGGGAAGG
Organism: Streptomyces sp. NPDC087263; assembly: GCF_044744645.1. NCBI lineage: Bacteria > Bacillati > Actinomycetota > Actinomycetes > Kitasatosporales > Streptomycetaceae > Streptomyces > Streptomyces sp. NPDC087263. Next base: position 290,752 of record NZ_JBIUYT010000006.1, on the reverse strand, counting down.
TGCCGTAACCGCCGCCCACGTTGGCGCCGATGACCTGTCCGTGCTTGTTGGCGTGCGTGCCCAGCGGGATGTGCCGTTCGCGGCCCGAGACCAGGTCGAGCACCTCGACACAGTCGCCGCCCGCCCAGATGTCCTCGTGCCCGCGCACCCGCATCGCCAGGTCGGTCAGCAGCCCGCCGTGGTCCCCGAGGGGTAGCCCGGCGGCCCGGGCGAGCGTCGTCTCGGGGCGTACGCCGATGCCGAGCACGACCACGTCCGCCGGATACTCCGCGTCCTCCGTCGCGATCGCCCGTACCCGCCCGTCCTCGCCGGTGAGCACCTTGGTGACCTTGGCGTCGTTCACCATGGTGATGCCCAGGCCCTCCATGGCCGTGTGCACGATCCGGCCCATGTCGGGGTCGAGCGTGGACATCGGCTCCTTGCCGCGGTTGACGACCGTCACCTCGTACCCGCGGTTGATCAGCGCCTCCGCCATCTCCACGCCGATGTAGCCCGCGCCGACGACCACCGCGTGGCGGCCCTCCGTCGCGGCCAGCGTGTCGAGGAGCGCCTGTCCGTCGTCCAGGGTCTGCACGCCGTGCACGCCCGGCGCGTCGGCGCCCGGCAGGTCGGGACGGATCGGGCGCGCGCCGGTCGCGATCACGAGTTTGTCGTACGGCGTCCACTCCTCGGCCCCCGATTCGAGGTCGAGGGAGCGGACCCGGGCGCCCGCGACGTCGATCTCGGTGACCTCCGTACGCATCCGCAGGTCGATGTCGCGCTCCCGGTGTTCCTCGGGCGTCCGGGCGATCAGTTCGTCACGTTCGGCGACGTCACCGCCCACCCAGTACGGGATGCCGCAGGCAGAGTACGAGGTGAAGTGCCCCCGTTCGAACGCCACGATCTCCAGCTCGTCCGGCCCCCGCAGCCGGCGCGCCTGCGACGCGGCGGACATGCCCGCCGCGTCACCGCCGATCACGACCAGTCGCTCTTTCGCCCCGCCGGTGGTACCGCTCGTACGGTTCATGCTCATACGAACACGCTACGGGGACGCGGCATTTCAGTCCTGTTCGCGCCCCTCCTCGCGCTCCCGGACGGACGGGGCGACCGGCAGCGTGCCGGCCGCGGAGGCCGCAGCCGGGGCCGGGCGGCGCGGCAGCCGGGTGCGCAGGAGACGTACCCACAGCGCCCACAGCGCGAGGAGCAGCGCGGCGCCCGCCGCGAACGGGAGGATCGCGCCGAACGCCACGGCGATCCAGCGCAGCATCGTGACGAACGCGCTCCAGCCGCCCGTGAGCGCGTCGACGAAGCCCGGATCGTCGTCCTTCTCCGCCTGCTTCACCGGGGTCTCGGAGAGGGTCAGGGTGATGGTGGCCAGGCTGGTGCGGTCCGCCAGGGAGGCCTGTTGGGCGAGCAGCGACTCAAGGTCGGCCTGCCGGGTGCTCAACTCGTCCTCCAGGGTGACCACATCGCTGAGCTTGGTGGCCTGGTCCATCAGCTCGCGGATCCGGGCCACGCTGGCCCGCTGCGTCTTGATGCGGCTCTCCACGTCGACGACCTGGTCCGTGACGTCCTGCGCCTTGGCCGTACGTTCCAGGAGCTTGCCGGTGCCTTCCATGTCGGCGAGCACCTCGTCGTACCGCTCGGTGGGCACACGCAGGACGACGCGGGTGCGCTCGTTGCCCTTCTCGTCCCGGGTGGTGGTCTCGTTGCCGACGAAGCCGCCCGCGTTCGCCGTGGTGGTGCGCGCCTGGTCCAGGGCGTCGGGTACGTCCTTGACCTGCACGGTCAGCGAGGCGGTGCGGATGATCCGGTTCGCGGTGAGGTCCGGGGCCTGACTGGGGGCCTGGGCCCCGCTCTTGCTCGCATCGGCGCCCGCGGCGCCCTCCTGGACCGCGGGCTTGTCCTGTGCGCCGGCGGCGGAGTCGCTGGACATGCCGCTGTCATCGGCGCCTGAGCAGCCGGTGAGCGCGAGGGCGGCGGCAAGAAGAATCCCGGCCAGGAGATGAGCGGGTCGTGCGGGCCGTATGGGTCGTGCGGAGCTTCGTGTACGCATGTGGGCATCCCCCCGAGGGTCGTGACGACTGACGCTCCTTCGACGCCCGGAGTGGGTGCGACGTTGGGGGGATCCGGTCCCGATGCGGTCACGGTCAGGACTCGTGGAGGACACCGGGGGCTGGTGGGAGTGTCAGTGGGGTCTGCGAAAGTGGAGGCATGCGCGCACAGGACACCGGTATGGGTACGGGACACGTCGTTGTCATCGGGGGCGGGATCGCGGGGCTGGCCGCCGCCCACCGACTTCTGGACCGAGGCGTGCGCGTGACCGTCCTGGAGGCCTCGGACCGCGTCGGCGGCAAGCTGCTGCCCGGCGAGATCGCGGGCGCGCGTGTCGATCTGGGCGCGGAGTCGATGCTCGCGCGCCGCCCCGAGGGGGTCACCCTGGCCCGCGAGGTGGGGCTCGCGGACCATCTCCAGCCGCCCGCCACCGCGACGGCCTCGCTCTGGACCCGCGGCGCCCTGCACCCCATGCCCAAGGGGCATGTCATGGGCGTCCCCGGCACCGCCTCCGCCCTCTCCGGCGTCCTCTCCGACGAGGGCCTGCGGCGTATCGAGCGGGATGCCGAGCTGCCCCGCACGGAGGTCGGCGACGACGTGGCGGTGGGGGAGTTCGTGGCCGCCCGCCTCGGCCGCGAAGTGGTCGACCGTCTGGTCGAGCCCCTCCTGGGTGGTGTCTACGCGGGCGACGCCTACCGCATCTCCCTGCGCTCCGCGGTTCCCCAGCTCTTCGAGGCGGCCCGGACCCATGACTCCCTGACGGAGGCCGTCCGCGAGATCCAGGCCAAGGCCGCCCGGAACCAGCAGGCGGGACCGGTCTTCATGGGCATCAGGGGAGGCATCGGCCAACTGCCGCTCGCGGTCGCGGAGTCCGTCCGCGCGCGGGGCGCCGAGATCGTCACCGGGGCACCGGTGACGGAGCTGCGCCGGGAGGCACACAGCGGCTGGCGCGTCGTCGCCGGAGGCCAGGTCCTCCAGGCCGACGCCGTGGTCCTCGCGCTGCCCGCCCCCACTGCCGCCGCCCTGCTGCGCGCCGAGGCGCCCGCCGCGGCAGCCGAGCTGGCCACCGTGGAGTACGCCTCCATGGCGCTGATCACCCTCGCCTACCGGCGCAGCGAAATCGCCCTCCCCGAAGGGAGCGGTTTTCTCGTGCCGCCTGTCGACGGGCACACCATCAAGGCCGCCACCTTCGCCTCCCGGAAGTGGGGCTGGATCGCGGACGAGAACCCCGACCTGCTCGTCCTGCGGACCTCGGTGGGCCGTTACGGCGAGACGGAGGTGCTCGGGCGGGAGGACGGCGAGCTCGTGGACGCGTCCCGGCACGACCTGCGCGAGGCCACCGGCCTGGACGCCACACCGGTCGCGACCCGAGTGACCCGCTGGGACGACGGGCTGCCGCAGTACCCCGTCGGGCACCACGCGCGCGTGGCCCGCATCCGCGAACACGTCGGCAAACTGCCGGGACTCGCCGTCTGCGGCGCGGCCTACGACGGGGTCGGCATCCCCGCGTGCGTCGCGAGCGCGTACGCCGCCGTGGACCGGCTCGGCGGAGACCGCGGCGGACTGGACGCGCTGATCACGAACCCGGTGCAGAGCCTGCACGGCGGCGCGGGAGAATAGCCCCATGAGTGACGACGCCCCCGCCAAGATTCCGAACGCCGGCAAGAAGGCCAAGGACCTCAACGAGGTCATCCGCTACACCCTGTGGTCCGTCTTCAAGCTGAAGGACGTGCTGCCCGAGGACCGGGCCGGTTACGCCGACGAGGTCCAGGAGCTCTTCGACCAGCTCTCCGCGAAGGACGTGACCATCCGCGGCACGTACGACGTGTCGGGGCTGCGCGCCGACGCCGACCTCATGATCTGGTGGCACGCCGAGACCGCCGACCAGCTACAGGAGGCGTACAACCTCTTCCGCCGCACCAGGCTGGGCCGCGCCTTGGAGCCGGTCTGGTCGAACATGGCGCTGCACCGCCCCGCCGAGTTCAACCGCTCGCACATCCCGGCCTTCCTCGCCGACGAGAACCCGCGCGACTACGTCAGCGTCTACCCGTTCGTGCGCTCCTACGACTGGTATCTGCTGCCCGACGAGGACCGTCGCCGCATGCTCGCCGACCACGGCAAGATGGCCCGCGGCTACCCGGACGTGCGGGCCAACACGGTCGCCTCGTTCTCCCTCGGGGACTACGAGTGGATCCTCGCCTTCGAGGCCGACGAGCTGTACCGCATCGTCGACCTCATGCGCCTCCTGCGCGCCTCCGAGGCCCGGATGCACGTCCGCGAAGAGGTCCCCTTCTACACCGGCCGCCGCAAGGACATCTCCGAGCTGGTCGCGGGCCTCGCCTGAGCGGACCGGGAGCGCCGGACGGTTTCAGGAGGCCTTCTTGGCGTCCTTCTCGAGGTCCTTCTCCCGGTCCTTCGAACGACTGCCCGGCGCCACGGGCTTCGGCTCCGGGTGCGGTGCGCACGCCGCGCGCCGCACCGGGAGCCTGCCCTCAAGGAGATAGGCGTCCAGGTAGCCGTTGACACACTTGTTGGGACCGCCGCCGATCCCGTGTGTCCCGGCGCCGTTCTCGGTCACCAGGACCGAGCCGGACAGCCGTCGCTGGAGCGCCACCGCACCCTCGTACGGTGTCGCCGCGTCCCGCTCGGCCGCCAGGATCAGGGTCGGCGGCAGCTCGCCGGGCAACGTCCGTACGTCCAGGGGCTGCTGCCGCGGCACGGGCCAGTAGGCGCAGGGCAGGTTCATCCACACGTTGTCCCAGGTCTCGAACGGCGCCTTGCGCGCGAGGCGCGTGTTGTCGCGGTCCCAGGTGCGCCAGTCGGTCGGCCAGGGCGCGTCGTTGCACTCGACGGCCGTGTAGACCGCGTTGCCGTTCTCCTGCTCGGCGGCCGCCTCCGGATACGGTCCCGCCTGCTCGATCAGCGGCTTCGGGTCCCCGTTCAGATACGCGGACAGGGCCTGGGCGCGGTAGGGCCAGTAGTCGTCGTAGTACCCGGCCTGGAGGAACGCGCCCTGTAGCTGCCCGGGCCCCACCTTGCCGCCCGCGGGTGAGGCGGCCAGCTGCGCCCGCGCCTTCTCATAGCTGTGCAGTACCTTTTCGGGCGTGGCGCCGAGCCCGTACACGCCGTCGTGCCGGGCGATCCAGGCCCGGAAGTCCGCCCAGCGGATCTCGAACGCGGCGGACTGGTCGAGGTTGTTCTGGTACCAGATCTGGTCCGGGTCGGGGTTCACCGCCGAGTCGAAGACCATCCGGCGCACGTGGGAGGGGAAGAGCGTCGCGTACAGGGCACCGAAGTACGTGCCGTACGAAGCGCCCATGAAGGTCAGCCGCCGCTCGCCCAGCGCGGCCCGCAGCACGTCGAGGTCACGCGCGTTGTTGAGCGAGGTGTAGTGCCGGACGGCCTTGCCGGAGCGCTCGACACAGCCGCGCGCGTACGCCTTTGCCTCCGCGATGCGCTCCTTCTTGTACGACTCCGAAGGGAACGTCGGCGACTGCGTGGGCCCCTTCCCGAGCTGCTTCGGGTCCTGGCAGGACAGCGGGGCGCTGCGACCCACTCCGCGCGGGGCGTAGCCGACGAGGTCGTACGCCGCCGAGAGGGGCTTCCACTCGGGGAGGAACCCGATCAGCGGGAAGTACATGCTGGAGGCGCCCGGGCCGCCGGGGTTGTAGACCAGGGCGCCCTGGCGCGGGACCTTCCGCTTCGAGTTCTTCGCGTCCTTGCCGGTGGCCTTCACCCGGCTGACGGTCAGCTTGATCTGCTTGCCGTCGGGGTGCGCGTAGTCGAGGGGCACGGTGACCGTGCCGCACCGGACGTTGTCCGGGAGGTCCTCCGCCTTGGAGCAGGTGCCGAAGCGGACACCGGCGGCCGCGGCACGCTCGGCGGCGACCGCGGTGCCGCGCGTGTCGGCCCCGGACCCCAGAGGGTCGCCGGGCCAGCGCGATTCGCCGCCCGCGGGGACGGTGACGAGGGCGGACAGGAGCAAGGATCCTGCGGTTCCGTAGAGGACGGCAGCTCTCATCGCGTATCCCTTCAGCGCACGACAGCGACAAAGGGGATGTTTCGTTCGGCGGTTGGTGAAGTAAAGGACCGGGCCGCAGTGTCGGCTCCAATGACCCCGATGCGCCCCCCGGCGCGCCTGTCAGCCCCTTTGTTCCGGGTTTCGGTCGCGGTGGGTGAAGGCCGCGCGCAGGTCCGGCTCGCCGATCGCGCGGATGCCGCGGACGGCGACGGAGGTGAGGTACGTACGGTCGTCGCCCGTGCTGTCCGGGTGCCGCGCGAGGGTGCCGAGCAGGCGCTGCCCGGCCGGGGACGCCCAGCGCGAGTAGGGGTGCACCTCGATACGGGCGATCGCGAGGCAGCTCAGCGTGAGGGTGAACGGCAGTGCGAACCAGACGGCCACCGGTACTTCGTACTCGGCCGCCGGAGCCTGGGAGGGCATCAGCAGGGCCACGGCGCCCAGGACGAAAACTGCTGCCGCGGCGGCCTGGACCTGGCGTACGGCGCCGGCGACGGTGCCGCGCTCGCCGTCGGGCACGGCGAGGCCCGCGGCCACCAGGCGGTCGGCGAGGCGGTGTACGGAATCCGCGGCGGCCGCGGTCGCCCGCACGGGCGCTATCCGGGACTGTCCCTCCGGGCCGATCGCTCCGATCACCGAGCGCTCCATCTCGTCGTGCCCACGCGGGTCCACGACGGTCGCCCAGCCGGTGTGCGCGAGCAGGAGTCGGCGCTGGCGGGCCATCGACACCAGGGTCAGCTCGGCGACCCGGGCAGGGCCGCCGGACAGGAACGCCGCCTCATACAGCGTGAGGCTGTGAGCGCGGGCCGCCTTCGCGTCGAAGGCCGCCGTGCGGAGGGCCGCCAGGCACAGGCGTATGCAGGCGGTGCCGGCCGCGGCCCAGGCCAGGAGCAGGAGAAGTACCCAGAGCATGGCATTTTTCTATGCGATGAACCGGGCGAGCGCCATGGCCTATTCACATGATGGACGGAGCGTTGCGGGTATGTGATGCTCCGCTTTCCGCTCGCGGGGCCGGACCCGACCTAGGGACTTGAGGACGTTTCGTCGCGTGAGACGGCCGGGGGGAGGGTGTAGCCCGGCGACGGGACCACCGGGATCGGTGAGTTCGGGGACTGCGTGGGGTTGGGCGGGGCCGGGGAGATGGTGGTCGGGGGCGGGGCGGCGGTGGCCGCGTCCTGGGCGAGGGCGTCGAAGTCGACGTATCCGGTGGCTTCCAGGACCTTGATGTGGTCGAGCACGGTGGTGTTCGCATCGTCGGCGAGGTCGCGCACCAGGGAGTTGCGGGTGTTCGCGCGGACCTGGGCGACGAGCGTGAAGACCTTGCCGTGGGCCGCCCGGAGGATGTTCACGAACTCGCGGTCGTACGTCACGCCCTGTGCCTCGTCGAGCGTGGTCAGCCACTGGCGCTGCTGGTCGGTCGGCTGGTTGGGCAGTTCGAGGCCGAGGCGCGCCGCGACGTTGCGGACGCGGGCGTCGAGGAACGCGTGGCCCGCGATGAGGTGCTCCCCGGCGGTCCGTACGGCCTGGGTGGTGCCGCGCTCCTCGGCCTGCTGACCTGCGGGCAGCTCCCACAGCCCGGCCAGCCGGACCTTGGTGATGAAGTCCCGGTCCTGCGCCGACAACGGACCGAACTGCGTCGACACGGTCTCGGCGTTCAAGGTGGCCAGGTCGGTTCCGGAGCGGTCCGCGTACGACCAGATCGGGAAGGCCAGTGCTGCCACGGTGGCCGTGAGGGCCGTGACGATGAGCCCTGTTCCACTGATCAATCCGGTGCGGTTGATGGATCGCATGGTGCCTCCTGTTGCGGCACCACACATAAGTGCGTTCCGCGTGCAGATTGGCATGCTACTGCGGGTGCCGAGCCAACTGCCGTGCAGGAGGACAGGGTTGGGGGGTGCGAGGAAAGTGTTGGATGTGGTGGTTTGGTCGTACGTCAGACCATCTCAAAAGTGGTGAAACGCGGCGCGCACATCACCTTCACGGACGTCCGTGTTAACCCGCGCACACTTCGCAGTGATGCTGCGCGGTCGCAGTGCGCGTACTCAGCGGCGCAGCAGCACCCGGCGGGTGGCGCGGGCGAAGCGGGCCGCGGGGTGCCCCGACAGCGGGGCCGGGCCCGAGCGCTCCAGCCACCAGTAGCGCAGCCGCCGCCGGGTCTCCGGGTCCTCCGGGCGGCCCGCCAGGAGCAGGTGCTCGGCGAAGTCCAGGGCGTCGCGCCGATAGCCGCCAGCCATCGGATGCCCCTGTGCGTACGCGAGGAACGCGGGCCGGTATGCCGCCGCCAGGATCTCCGGCAGCTCCGCCGCGACCTTCGCCACGACATCGGCCCGCTTGGCGGCCAGCGCCCGCGCCTGCACCCCGAGCCGTACGCGGTCGAACCCCTCGGGCACGGGGGTTCCCGCGACGAGGGCGGAGAGCAGCGCGGTCTGCGCGAGGGCGAGGTGCTGGCGGGCGGGGTCGGTCTCGGTCCCGACGGGTGAGACGGGTGAGTCGGGCGAGACGGGTGTGCGCAAGGTGGGTCCCACCGTTTCCACGGCGGCCCCGGCCTTCTCCAGCGTCCCGCGAATCGCTTCCAACTCCCGCTCCAGCTCCCCGGGCTCGGGGAAGTTCTCGTCCCGTTCCAGCAGGATGCCCGGCGGGGTCACCCGGGAGACGAGCTCGGACAGGATGTCGAGGACCGGCTGCGGGACGGGGTGGGCGTGGCTGTCGTGCCAGACGCCGTCCCGTTCGAAACCGCCGGCGACATGGACGTAGGCGATGGCCTCGACGGGGAGTTCGTCGAGGGCCTTGACGGGGTCCTCGCCGCGGTTGACGTGGTTGGTGTGCAGGTTGGCGACGTCGATGAGGAGGCGTACGCCGGTGCGGTCGACGAGGTCGTAGAGGAACTGGCCTTCCGTCATCTCCTCGCCGGGCCAGGAGAGCAGCGCGGCGATGTTCTCCACCGCGAGGGGAACGGGCAGCGCGTCCTGCGCGATGCGGATGTTCTCGCACAGGACGTCCAGCGCGTCCCGGGTCCGGGGGACCGGCAGCAGGTGGCCCGCCTCCAGGTGCGCGGAGGCCGTCAGGGGCCCGCCCGCGCGGACGAAGGCGATGTGCTCGGTGACGAGCGGCGAGGCCAGCGCCTCGGCCCGTTCGGCCAGAGCCGTGAGGCGTGCCTCGTCGGGCCGGTCCGCGCCGCCGAGGCCGAGGGAGACACCATGCGGGATCACCGTGACCCCGCGTTCGCGCAGGCGCAGCAGCGACTCGGGGAGATGCCCGGGGCAGAGGTTCTCGGCCACGGCCTCGACCCAGTCGATGCCCGGCATGCGTTCCACGGCGTCCGCTATCTCCGGCCGCCATCCGATGCCCGTCCCCAGTCGCTCCATCGTCCCCTCCTTCACCCCGCGTGCACGGCCTCACCGGGATCGGCGGTGTCCGTCTGCTTCGACGGTCCGCTGTTCCGGCGTGAGGGGGGTATGGCCCCGGCGTCCGGTTCCGAACCTCGCGCTCGTCACGTTCAGAGCAACATTTGAGGTTCGAGTCCGGACGCCGGGAGGGTCCAGCGGGCGGTGGTTAGGGCCTGTCCGGCGGATCAGGACGCAGGAAATCGGCGGCAACTGCTCAGCGCTGGTGAGCGGGGTTTGGTGCGTGCAGCTGCAAGGCGGAGGAGGGAGTCGACGCGGAGCGTCGGCGACCGACGACAACGCCGCAGATGGGCGTGCCAAACCCCGCGTCTGCGGCATGATCCGCCGGACAGGCCCTAGCCCAGTACGCCGTCAGAATCCACCGGCTCCGGTCGGCCGGTGTTGACCGCGCCCGGCTCGCCGGGGGAGGGCTGGGACGTGGTCGAGACGTCGCCGGTTGCCTCGGCGGCCGGTACGGAGGGTGCCAGCTGGCCGGGCACCGGCGGCGGGGGGCCGGTCGGGCTGGCGGTGGTCGCGTTCGCCGCGGTGTTGGCGATGGCGTCGAAGTCGACCAGCCCGGTCTTCTCCAGCATCGTGATGTGGTCGAGCACGGTCTGGTTGGCGTCCGAGGCCAGCTGGCGCACCAGGGTGTTCCGCGTGGTGTTCCGGACGGTGCCGATGGCCGGGAAGATGGTTCCGTGCGCGGCCCGCAACAGGTTCACGAACTTGTACTCGTAGTCCGCGCCGCTCGCCGCGGTCATCTCCTTGAGCCAGCCGGTCTGCAGTTCGTTCGGCTGGTTCGGCAGTGCGACGCCGAGCTGGGCCGCGACGATCCGGACCCGCTTGTCGAGGTCGGTGTGGCCGACGATGAGGTGGTCGGCCACGTCCTTGATCGCCTGCGAGGGCGCGCGTTCGAGCGCCTGCTGGCCCGCGGGCAGCTCCCACAGACCGGCGAGTCGTACGCGGACGATCAGATCGCGGTCCTGGGCGGTCAGCGGACCCCACTGGGTGTTCACGGTGCCCGCCGCCACGTTCGCCTGTCCGGTGCCTGAGCGATCCGCGTACGACCATACGGGGAACGCGAGCGCGCCGACGGTGGCGACTAGTGCCGCAAAGACGAGGACGGTACCGTTGATACGCCGCATATTGAGCCTCCCGGGAACCCAACTGTTCGTTGGGTGTCTGTACTTGGCCAGCGCCAAGAGGTACGTGCGGGGCGGATGTGTTGTTCAACGTCCACTCAAACCTCTTTGCGATCAGCGATCAGCGATCAATGGTCCGGCCTCGACTCCGGCTTGGCGCACGGCTTCGGCTCGTTCGGCATGGGCGGCTCCGCACCGGCCACGTCTCCGGGGCGCGGCCCAGTAGGCGCAGCGCCTCGTCCAGGCTCGAGAACCTTGGCCGACCGGGGCCGTGCTCCTCGTTCCCCCTCGGTTCAACCGCCTGTATCGCCACGCAAACACGCAACCAGGCAATCACGCGATCAGGCCATCTCGGCGGCTGAAAATGCATCAGTCCCGAGGGTTATGGCGGCGGTATCGAATTCCGTCAGCCAGCATTCCCCTCCGCGGAGATTCCTGTACGGGTCGATGCCAATCGGAAGGTCTCCTACCGGTCACGATAACCGGATCATGTAATTCCGGACAACCTTCGTTTACCTTCGCTTGTCTTGCCGTTTAATGAATAGCAAACCTGTGCCCGACGTCACAGTTGTCGTCGGCGCCTATGAAGCCATGCCCTATCTCGTCCGCTGTCTGGAATCGGTCGAGACGCAGACGCTGGGCGCAGACCGAATTGAGATCGTGGCCGTCGACGACGGGTCGAGCGACGGCACCGGTGAGTACCTTGAGCAGTTCGCCGCCGTGTCGAAGGTGCCTACCAGGGTGCTGCGGCAGGCCAACTCCGGTGGTCCCAGCGGGCCGCGCAACGTCGGCCTGGGATTGGCTCGCGGCCGTTACGTCTTCTTTCTGGATGCCGACGACTATCTGGGGGACGAAGCCCTGGAGCGGATGGTCGCGATGGCCGACCGCGCCGGCACGGATGTGGTGCTCGGCAAGATGGAGGGAGTCAACCGCGGCGTCCCGAGGTCGATGTTCACCCAGACGCAGGAGCGCGCTGACGTCTACACTTCCAAGGTCATCTTCACGCTGAGCGCTCAGAAGCTGTTCCGGCGGGAACTGATCCTGCGACTGGGCCTCAGATTCGACGAGGACCTCGCCACCGGCGAGGACGCGCTCTTCACGATGGAGGCGTATCTGAGCGGCAAAGGCGTGTCCGTCGTCGCCGACTACGTCTGCTACTACCTTGTGGGCCGCGACGACGGAAAGCACGCGACCCAAAGAGGCAGCTATACGGGGCGCTTCGAGGCGATCCACGCGCTGATGGTTCTGATCGGGAGGCTCGTGCCGCCGGGCGCCGAGCGCGATCAGCTGATGGTCAGACCCTTCACGGTCGGGCTGCTGCAGCAATTCGGGGTCGGCATGCTGAAACGGCCGGAGGAAGAGCAGCGGCACAAAATGGACCTGGCCGCTCCGATGGCCGCGGCGTACTGGACCAAGGGTGTCGCCGACCGGATAAAGGTCGGGGAGCGGCTGGTTCTCACCTGTGTTGCCTTGGGCAGGCTGGATTCGTTGAAGAGCCTACTGGAATTCATCCACGCCAAGACGGTGCCGGAAGTTGTCCCTCACGGCAGGGCGGGCAGAATGCACCTCGCCTATCCGCATTTCCGCGACCGGCGGACGGGTATCCCCGACGAGGCGTACGTGGTCACCGTGCCGGACTGGTCCGGAAGCCGGCGGGTGATGCCGTCGGCGAAGCCCCGGCCGTCCCTCGCCCGCAGAGCGGCGCGGAAGGCCCGCAGACACTTACGGAGACTGCGGAACCGCGGATGATCCGTCGGCGGCCCGGCGGATGCCACCGGCACGCCGTCGATCATGAGAACGCGACCCGACCCGGTACCGGTGGGGTGCCGAGGTGCTCCGTCATCGGGTAGGGCGGGCAACCGGGACCGAGCCCCGACTGAGCCCGCGTGGAGGCCGGTTGCCTCTGCGCGGGCTCGCCCTTTGCGCACTCTCGGATCTGCTTGTCACTCCCGGGCGAGGGGTTCTCGTGAACTGAGCGGGCGCCCCACGCCGGCACGGCGCCTTGCCGGGTGCCGTCCCGCCGGAGGATCACGAACCTCTGGACGGACGGGTTCCGGCGTTCTCCCTTCGCCTTCTCCGCCGTGGAGGGGCGGGGCTCTTCCCGTCTGCGGCGCTGGGGCGGCCGGTCACGGTCGCTGCGGGCGCGGCAGGCCGATGCGCGGATCGTCGACTGCAACAGTCAGCCCGGGCGCGATCTCCGTGAAACCCGCGTCGCGGACCAACGGGATCCCGGAGGTGGTGAGTTCACGCCAGCGGGCCGGGTCCGCGGTGCGGACGGCGAGTGGGAAGCCGGCGTCGCGCCAGGCCGTGCGCTCCTCGTCGGACAGTTCCCACCAGGCGAGTTGGGCGCCGTGGCCCGCCTGCGCCATCGACTTGCCGGCCGACATGTCGAGGTCGGGGTTGAACCACAGCACGGGCGCTGTCAGGTCGGCGTCCGCCGGCGGCTCGGGGTCGTCGAGGTCGGTGCCGGAGACCTGGAGCTTGGCGAGCTCCTTGGGCCAGCCGTCCAGCGGGATCGGCGGAAAGACGCGCACCTCGGCGGACTTCCCGGTCACCGTGATCCCCGGCAGTTCCCCGGCCCGCCGCCACTCGGCGCCGCGCGCCCGCCGTACGACCTTGCGGATCCGGGCGTCCTGCCAGTCGCGGATCGCCTGCGCCCACTCGCCCTCGCCCTCGCCCTCCCCGAGCGACCGCTCGTCGCTGAGGATGGTCAGCACGGCGCGGGCCGCGGTCTCCAGAGCGTCGGTACGGGCCGGGGGCGCGGCCTTCTCGATGCGTACGACCAGGGGCAGCACGAACTGAGGTGCCTCGTCACGTGCGGTGCGCTCGGAACGGAAGGGGCTGTCGCCCGCGGGGGCCGGATCAACTGCGGTGGGGTCGCTGCTCACGCCCTCCAGTCTGCCAGGCGGAAGATCGGTTCATCCGCGGGTGCCGGTACGTCCGCGGAGGGGCGCGGGTACGGCGTCGAGCTGCGACCGGTCAGCCCGAACAGGCCATGCGCTGTGCCTCCTGCCACTCGCAGACGGGGCACAGGGTGATCCCCTTGTACGACTCCGGGTACTCCGTCGGCTTCCGGCACAGGACGCACTCGGCGAACGGCGGCCCCTCGTCGGTGGGGGCCGGGTCCGCTCGGGTGCCGCAGTAGTCGTCGCTCATGGTTCCAGCGTAGGACGGATGACCGAGCCGCCTACCGTTGGTGGGTCGCCGTTCCGATCAGCTCGGACACCTTGACGAAGCGGAACCCCCTCTTCCTTAGCTCGGGCACGATCGTCCGCAGTGCCTGCTCGGTCGCCGGAGCCGCGCTTCGCGTGCAGTGCATGACGACGACGGAACCGGGCCGCACGCCGTCCAGCACCTCCTGGGCCACCGCGTCCGCGTCCGTGGCGAACGCGTCCCCGCTGACCACGTCCCACTGCACCGCGGTCACCCCGGCCGTGCTCAGCGTCCGCAGCGCACGCTGGTCGTAGCACCCGCCCGGAAAGCGGAAGTAGGGCATCGCGCGGGGCACACCCGCCTTCTTGAAGGAGGCGTACGCCCGCTCCACGTCCGCCCGCATCCTGCCCTCGGGCAGGGTCGGCAGGCCGTAGCAGTCGTCCGTGAAGGCATAGTGGCTGTACGAGTGGTTCGCCACCTCGAAGAGGGGGTCCCGTCCGATGGACCTTGCCTCCTGGGGGTACTCCTCGGCCCACCGTCCCGTCATGAACACGGTGGCCGGCACCTTGAAGCGCCGCAGGGTGGCGATGAGCCGGGGGTTGTCGAAGTGCTCCCCGGCCGCCGCCCTGTCCCCCTGATCCGCGGTCATGTCCGCGTCGAAGGTCAGCGCGACCGTCTTGTCGCGCGTTCGCGTGCCGTTGCTGAAGACGGGGGTCAGGCCGCCGGGGCCCGGGGCGAGCGTCGGGGGCTGCGACGGCGCGGCGCCGGCGGGCGCGGGGCGTTCCTTGCGGGGAGCGGGCGGGGCGTCGGGGGCCCCGCAGGCGGCGAGCACAGCGCCCAGGGCGCAGACCGCGGCGAATCGTGTTACTGAAATGATCACCCGATGAAGATATCGGGGTGAATGTAACTATTTGCGTATTATCAGCGCGTGCCGCCGGACGCGCTCCGGAAGTCACCCGCACAGGGCCTAGAGCGGGCCTAGAGCGGGCCTAGAGCCGCGCAGGTGGGTCCAGGGTCTGTGCGAGCAGTCGTTTCCGGCTCTCCTCCACGTCGAAGTCCGCTTTCGGGTACTGCGGGTCCAGGGCTTCGAGGTGCTCCAGGAGGAGCTTGCTGATCGCCCAGTTCCGGTACCACTTGCGGTCGGCGGGGATCAGGTACCAGGGCGCCTCAGGCGTGGAACAGCGATCGAGGGCGATTTCGTACGCCTTCTGGTATGCGGGCCACAGCGTGCGCTCGTCGATGTCGCCGACGTTGAACTTCCAGTACTTGTCGGGGTTGTCCAGGCGTTCGAGGAGACGGCGGCGCTGCTGCTCGTAGGAGATGTGGAGGAAGACCTTCACGACGGTGACGCCGTCGTCCGCGAGTGACTTCTCGAAGCGGTTGATCTCGCCGTAGCGGTGGTTGATCTCCTTGTGCGGGGCCAGTTCGCGGACTCGGCCGATCAGGACGTCCTCGTAGTGCGAGCGGTCGAAGATGCCGATCTCGCCGGCTTCGGGGAGCGCCCTCCTGATCCGCCAGAGGAAGGAGTGTTTCCGTTCCTCGGCGGTCGGTGCCTTGAACGCCCGGATGCGGCAGCCGGAGGGGTTGAAGTGCCCGATGACGTGCTTGACCGTGCCGCCCTTGCCGCTGGTGTCCATGCCCTGGAGGATCAGGAGAACGCGCCGCCGGTCGCCCGCCGTGCTCGCGGCCCACAGGCGTTCTTGCAGGTTGGCCAGGCGTTCGCCCATTCCGGCGGTGGCGGCGAGACCGGCGGCCTTGTCCTGCGGACCGGTGGGCGTGGCCCCGGCCTCGTAGGAGGAGAGGTCGACCTTCGCGCCGCCGGGGACGCGCAGGAGTTCACGGAGCGGGGCGGGCGCCTTGCCGCTGTCCTGCCGCCCGCCGTCCTTGCCCCCGCTCCTGCCGTGGTGCTTCTTCTTGCCGTCCTTCTTCGTCATCGTGCGCCCCTTCCGGCCGTGTCCCTCGATGGTGCGGGGAGTGGCCGGGAGCCGCTACTCGCGGTCGGGCCTTCTCCATTCCCGTCGGCGGACAGGTGATGGCCTGGCTGTGTGCATGACGGAAGAGGGACTGCCGGAACCACCCGCGTCATCCGCCGACCCCGGTTCCGGCCTCGCCAGGCGGAAGGGCCTCCGCCTCGGCGTCGCGGGACAGGGGTGCGGGCCCGACATCGGCCGGAGGTGCCGCGGCGCGCGGCCGCGTGGGCTCCGGCTGCGCCGGCCCCTGCGCAGGCCCCTGCTGTGGCTGCGCCCGTTCCAGGAACCGCAGCAGCTCCACCGGGAAGGGCAGTACGAGCGTGGAGTTCTTCTCGGCCGCGACCGCCACCACCGTCTGTAGCAGGCGCAGTTGGAGCGCGGCGGGCTGCTCGGACATCACCCCGGCGGCCTCCGCCAGCTTCTTGGACGCCTGAAGTTCCGCGTCCGCGTTGATGATCCGGGCCCGCCGCTCACGGTCGGCCTCCGCCTGCCGGGCCATCGACCGCTTCATCGTCTCCGGCAGGGACACGTCCTTGATCTCGACGCGGTCGATCTGCACACCCCAGCCCATCGCCGGGCTGTCGATCATCAACTCCAGGCCCTGGTTCAGCTTTTCGCGGTTGGAGAGCAGATCGTCGAGATCACTCTTGCCGATGATCGAGCGGAGCGACGTCTGCGCCATCTGCGAGACCGCGAAGCGGTAGTCCTCGACCTGGATGACGGCGTCGGCGGCGTCGATCACCTTGAAGTAGATGACAGCGTCCACCCGGACCGTGACGTTGTCCCGCGTGATGCCGTCCTGCGCGGGCACCGGCATCGTCACGATCTGCATGTTGACCTTGCGCAGCTTGTCCACGCCCGGGACGATCATCGTGAACCCCGGGGTGCGCACCTCTCCGCGGAGCCGCCCGAGCCGCAGGACCACGCCTCGCTCGTACTGCTTGATGACCCGGGCTGCCGCCCCGGCGTACACCAACCCCGCGGAACCGACTGCCACCCCGGCGATCAACAGCTCCTGGAGCATGACGACCCCCTTTCGAGCCGCCCAGTAAGACCAATATGTCCACTGTACGTCGAAGGGCTGGGCCCGCGGCGAAGCGAGCCCAGCCCTTGTCGATCTGCGACGCAGACCCGAGGTCAGGACCTCGAAGTGACCTTCACCGGGTCGGTCCCCGCCGAGCTGTGCCGGACCGACCAGTTCTCCAGTGCGGTCCGGCACGCGTGGTCGAGGTGGTGCAGGCCGGAGAGGTCCAGCTCGATGGGCCGGTCCTGAGGCAGTGCCTCCAGGCTGTCGAGGATCTTGGGGAGCCGGAGGAACGTGGCGTTGCCCGACAGGTACGCCTGGACGGGCCCGGCCCCCTTGTCTATGACGTCGAGGCGTACGTGCGAGGCCTCCCAGGCCGTCTTGGCGACGGCCAGCGCGAGCCCGATCAGAACGCCTTCGAACATGCTGATCGCGACGATCGACACCGCGGTGACGACGAGGATCAGCGCCTCGCCCCGGTGCTCACGCCACAGCGACGCGATCTCCCGCAGCGGGATCAGCTTCCACCCCGCGTACACCAGGATGCCCGCGAGGGCGGGCAGCGGAATGACGCCGAGCGCGGCGGGCAGCAGCGCCGCGAACAGCAGCAGCCACACGCCGTGCAGCACCCGGGACGCCTTCGTCCGCGCGCCCGCCTGGACGTTCGCCGCACTGCGTACGATCACCGCGGTCATCGGCAGTGCGCCGAGCAGCCCGCATATGGTGTTGCCCGCGCCCTGCGCCATCAGCTCCTTGTCGTACGCGGTCCGTGGGCCGTCGTGCAGCCGGTCCACGGCCGCCGCGCTGAACAGCGACTCGGCGGAGGCGATCAGGGTGAAGGCGAGGATCGTGGCGAGCACACCCACGCTCGCGAGTTCCCCGAAGGCGTCGAGGGAGGGCAGCTGGATCGAGCCCAGCAGCCCCTGTACCTCGACCTTCGCCACAGGCAGTGCGAAGCCCCACGAGACAAGGGTGGCCAGCGCGACCGCGCCGAGCGCCCCCGGCACCGTACGCACCCGCCGCGGCAGCAGCTTCCACAGCACGAGGACGACTATGGTCCCCGTGCCGAGCGCGACCGACGCCAGTGCCTCCGGGCTGTGCACGGCGTCCACGAGCGCCGCCGGCAGTCCGCCGAGCTTGTCGAGACCGGAGACCGGCGCCTTCAGGCCCGCCATCGAGTAGAGCTGCCCCGCGATCAGCACCAGGCCGATCCCGGTCAGCATGCCTTCGACGACGGCCACCGAGATGGCCCGGAAATAGCGCCCCAACTTCAGCGCGCCCATGAGGAGTTGGAGGAGGCCGGTGACGAGCACGATGACACCGAGGACCGCGAGGCCGTACTCCCGCACGGCCTCGAAGACCAGCACGGTCATCCCCGCGGCCGGCCCTGACACCTGGAGGCTGCTGCCACGCATCAGCCCGGTGACGAGACCGCCCACGATGCCGGTGACCAGGCCGAGTTCGGCCGGGACTCCGGAGGCGACGGCGACGCCCACACACAAGGGCAGGGCGACGAGGAACACGACGACGGACGCGGCGAAGTCCTGCCGCAGGTGGGGGAGTTTCATCGCGCGCCTCACAGCGCCTCGAAGGTGCCGGTGTCCGCACGGTGCGCCTGTACGGCGCCGGTGTGGACCTCGTAGTACCAGCCGTGCAGGCGTAGTTGGCCTGCCGTCAGGGCCCGTTCCACGCATGGGTACGCGCGGAGCCTGAGGAGTTGTGCGCGAACGTGGTTGCGCACCGGCTCGGCCACCGCCGGGTCGTTGTCCGGTGCGTCGGACGGGGATTCGGCCTGTGCCAGCCAGTCGCGCACGGCGGGTACGGCGGTCAGGTCGTCGCCCCGCACCATGGCGCCGACGGCGCCGCAGTGCGAGTGCCCGCAGACCACGATCTCGGTGACACCGAGTACGTCCACCGCGTACTCGACGGTGGCGGCCTCGGCGGACGGCCGGCCGGGGACGTACGGCGGAACGATGTTGCCCGCGGTGCGCAGTTCGAAGAGCTCGCCGGGTCGGGCGCCGGTGATCAGTGCCGGGACGACACGTGAGTCGGAGCAGGTGATGAACAGGACTTGGGGGGACTGGCCTTGGGCCAGCTGTGCGAACCGCTCGGGGCGCTTTCCGTGCGCGCGGGCGTGTTCGATGAGGGGCTGCATCTGTCAGTTCCTCCTGGCGCGCCCAGACGGCGCGTCGGCCTACAGAACGGAGCGTGGGGGGAGATGCGCTCGGCTCAGCAGCGGAAGATCTGAAGTGTGGCTGGGGAAAGGGCGGTTGAGGATCTCGACGATGTGCGGAGAAAAGCCGCGTCCGGCGTGCCGAGGGGATGACCGGCCGCCGGATCGCATTCCAGCAGGGCACGGGAGGGGGATTCGGGAAGGGGGTCCTCGTCACGGTTCCGGTCGCGGGACCGGAGCGGCGGAGCCACCTTCTGCTTCTGCTGATGCTCGGACTCGCCGCAGGAGACGATCTCGTTCTTCTGCGCGGAAGCGAACGTCTCTATGGGAACGAAGAACTGAAGGCTCATCAGGATCGTGGCGAGGGCCACGAACAGGGACCGGGCTGTCCTAGCTCGCAACTCAAGCCCCCTCCCGGCTGCTCACACACGTCAACAGTCAGTATCAAGATCTAAGGTAACGCGGCCAGTTGTTTGCAGGGTTAATTCTACGTTTCACCCTGAAGAGAGCCTGAAAAGGAGGGGAGCGTGGCGGAATTCAGCCCTTTACGAGCCCCTTGGCGTCCCGTGCCAGCGCGGTGAGCCGGGAAATCGCGCGGAAGTACTTCTTGCGGTAGCCGCCGTTCAGCATCTCCTCGCTGAACAACTGGTCGAAGGGCATTCCGGAGGCGAGCACCGGCACCTCGCGGTCGTACAGCCGGTCCGCGAGCACCACCAGCCGCAGCGCCGTCGACTGGTCCGGTATCGGCTGGACGTCGGTGAGGCAGACGGCCTTGAGACCGTCGGTCAGGGCGCCGTAACGGCTCGGGTGGACGCGTGCGAGGTGGTCGAGCAGATGCGGGAAGTCGTCGAGCGACGCGCCGTCGGTGGCGTACGCCGCCTTGGTGACCTGCTCGTCCGAGAACGGCGCCGGGGCCTTGGGCAGCCCGCGGTGGCGGTAGTCCTCGCCATCGATGCGCAGCGGGCGGAAGTGCGCGGCCAGGCCCTGGATCTCGCGCAGGAAGTCGATGGACGCGAACCGGCCCTCGCCGAGCTTGCCCGGCAGCGTGTTCGAGGTGGCCGCGAGCGCCACGCCCGCGTCGACCAGCTTGCCGAGCAGGGTGGAGACGAGGACCGTGTCGCCGGGGTCGTCGAGCTCGAACTCGTCGATGCACAGCAGCCGGTGGCCGCTCAGTGTCTGCACGGTCTTCTGGAAGCCGAGCGCGCCGACCAGGTTCGTCAGTTCCACGAACGTGCCGAAGGCCTTGAGCTCGGGCTCCGCCGGGGTCGCGTGCCACAGGGAGGCCAGCAGATGGGTCTTGCCGACGCCGTAGCCGCCGTCCAGGTAGACGCCGCGGGGGCCGGCGGGAGCCTTCTTGGGGGCCTTTCCGAAGCCGAACAGCCCGCGCCTGCCCGAGCCCGTGGAGTACGGCGCGCCGAGACCGGCCGCGAAGGCACTGAGGACGCGTACGGCCTCGGGCTGGCTCGGCTGGTTCGGGTCCGGGAGGTACGTGGCGAAGCGGACCGAGTCGAAGCGCGGCGGCGGCACCATCTCGGCGACGAGCCGGTCCGCGGGGACATGCGGCTCGCGGGCGCACAGGGACGGCGGGGTCGCTCCGGCTATCGGGCCGAACCCGGCGGAGGTGGTGGAGGTCGACACGATTGCCCAGTCTAGGGGCCGTGCCACACTGCACGTCATGCGACGCCTGTTCCCTGTGACGTACGAAACAGCGGCCCACGCCTCCGACGGGGCGACGGATGCGGATGTGACGGACCGGGAGTGGGGGCTCCAGGAGCTGGCGGAGGCGTACGCCTATCCGGACGTCCGGGAGCCCTGGCTGCGCGCCAACATGGTGTCGACGCTGGACGGCGCCGCCCAGCACGACGGGCGCTCCCAGCCCATCTCCAGCGCCACCGACATGCGGATCTTCGGTGTGCTGCGCGCGCTGGCGGACGTCGTCCTGGTGGGTGCGGAAACGGTACGCCAAGAGGGTTATCGTCCGGCACGCGCGCGTGCGGACTTCGCCGAGCAGCGGCAGGCGGCCGGACAGGGCCCGGCGCCCGCGATCGCGGTCGTGACCGCCAGTCTCAACCTGGACTTCACGCTTCCGCTTTTCACCTCGCCCCTCGTGCCCACGTTGATCCTGACCGGTGCCGGGGCGGCCCCGGACCGGGTGGCGGCCGCCGAGAAGGCGGGCGCGCGGGTCGTGATCGCGGGGGACGGCATGGGCGTGGAGCCGGCCCGGGCCGTACGTGCGCTCGCCGACCTCGGCATGGCCCGGCTGCTGACCGAGGGCGGCCCGCGGCTGCTGGGCCAGCTGGTCGCGGCCGGCGTGCTCGATGAGCTCTGCCTGGCCGTCTCCCCGATGCTCACCGTCGGGGACGCGCAGCGGATCGCCGGAGGGCCCGCGATCGCTGTTCCGAAACGGTTCGAACTGTTGTCCCTGCTGGAAGAGGCCGGGTTCCTCTACACCCGATACCGTCGGCCCTGACAAGTCAGCGGAATACTCCGTTCCGTTTTTCTTCGGCTGGGCACACTAAATCTCGCAGACCCCGTGCGGTTACGGGGCAGGATGGTTTCCGCAGGGGCCTGGGAACGGCCCACGGAGGAGAAGGGCGCCTGTCGTGTTCACAAGCGTATTGATGATCGAGAAGGCCCTGACGTCCGCTGACGTGGAGTTCGTCACCACCTTGCACGGTGACGAGGCGGTCGGCTTCCATGTGCTGCTCCAGCCACGGGGCGACCAGGCGGACCGGCTGCTGAGGGCCATCGACGACGTCGCGCTCGGCGAGCTGGACGAGGCGGCTCACGAGGACGAGACCCCCGAGGGCGAGGAGGCGGCCGGGCAGGGGCAGCAGGCCCTGGACGTGTCGCTGGTGGCGCTGCGCTCGACCGGCAACCAGGCCGAGGGGCGGCTCATCGAGGACCACCCGCTGGACGCGCTGAAGGCTCTGGTGGAGGAGATCGGCGCCGACGAGGTCATCGTGCTGACGGACCCCCACTACGTGGAGGAGTTCTTCCACCGTGACTGGGCCTCGCGGGCACGCCACAAGGTGGGCGTGCCGGTGCTGAAGCTGTTCTCGCACAGCAAGGTGTGACGGTTCGCCGCGGTGCCGCTGCCGGCGGGCTTGGCCGTGGGGCGCCGTGGGGGTGAGGTGCTTTTCGGGGTGCGGGGCTTCGTGGCTGGTCGCGCGGTTCCCCGCACCCCTTGCCGGCGTCGCTGCCGACGCCCCTTGCGAGGTGCCGGGCGGTGTACGCAATAGTCTGGGGAGGCGCTCTGTCCGTGAGGGCGCTCAGCCTCGTACCGGATCTTGGGAGACACACGCATGGCACCCGGCCTTCCTACCGCCATGGACCGACCGCACTTCATCGGCATCGGCGGCGCCGGGATGTCGGGCATCGCGAAGATCCTCGCGCAGCGCGGGGCCACGGTGGCGGGCAGTGACGCGAAGGAGTCCGCGACCGCCGAGGCCCTGCGCACGCTGGGCGCGACGGTGCACATCGGGCATGCGGCCGATCACCTCGCGGTCGACGCCACCTGTGTCGTCGTCTCCTCCGCGATCCGCGCGGACAACCCGGAGCTGGCCCGCGCCGCCGAGCTCGGCATCCCGGTGGTCCACCGCTCGGACGCGCTCGCCCGCCTGATGGACGGTCTGCGTCCGATCGCGGTCGCGGGCACCCACGGCAAGACGACGACGACCTCGATGCTGGCCGTGTCGCTCTCGACGCTGGGTCTGAAGCCGTCGTACGCGATCGGCGGCGACCTCGACGCCCCCGGCTCGAACGCCCTGCACGGCGAAGGTGACATCTTCGTCGCCGAGGCCGACGAGTCGGACCGCAGCTTCCACAAGTACGCGCCCGAGGTGGCGATCATCCTCAACGCGGAGCTGGACCATCACGCCAACTACGCGTCCCTGGACGAGATCTACGAGTCCTTCGAGACGTTCGTGGAGCGCATCACCGAGGGCGGCACGCTGGTGATCTCGGCGGACAACGAGGGCACACGAGAGCTGACCCGGCGCGTGACGGCCTGCGACGTCGAGGTGGTGACGTACGGGGAGTCGGCGGACGCGGACGTCCGGGTGCTCTCCGTCGTCCCCCAGGGGCTGAAGAGCGAGGTGACGGTGCTGCTTGACGGCGCCGAACTCACCTTCGCGGTCTCGGTCCCCGGCCGCCACTACGCCCACAATGCGGTCGCCGCGCTGGCCGCGGGCGTCGCGCTCGGCATCCCGGCCGCCGAGCTGGCCCCCGCGCTCGCCTCCTACACGGGCGTGAAGCGCCGCCTCCAGCTGAAGGGCGAGGAGGCCGGCGTCCAGGTCGTCGACTCGTACGCGCACCACCCGACCGAGATGACGGCGGACCTGGAGGCGATGCGCGCGGGCGCCTCCGGCCGCATCCTGGTGGTGTTCCAGCCGCACCTGTTCTCCCGGACCCAGGAGCTGGGCAAGGAGATGGGCCAGTCCCTGTCCCTGGCGGACGCCTCGCTCGTCCTGGACATCTACCCGGCCCGCGAGGACCCGATTCCCGGCGTCACGAGCGAGCTGATCATCGAGGCGGCACGGGCGGCGGGCGCGGATGTGACGCCGGTCCACGACAAGGCGGACGTGCCGTCGGTGATCGCGGGAATGACGAAGCCCGGTGATCTCGTTCTCACCATGGGCGCGGGCGACGTCACGGATCTCGGTCCCGAGATCCTGGCGCGTCTGCCGAAGTAGTCATCACCGTTTGCGCGAGGGGTTGAGCATCATGTCGTACGACATCGAGAAGCCGGACGAGCAGTGGCGCGCGGAGCTGACCCCGGCCGAGTACAAGGTGCTGCGCAAGGCGGGCACGGAGCCGGCGTTCACCGGCGAGTACACCGACACCAAGACGACGGGCGTCTACTCCTGCCGTGCCTGCGGCGCCGAACTCTTCACCTCCGGGGAGAAGTTCGAGTCGCACTGCGGATGGCCGTCCTTCTTCGACCCGAAGGACACCGACGCGGTCGAGCTGATCACGGACCGGTCGCTCGGGATGGAGCGGACCGAGGTGCGGTGTGCTCGGTGCGGTTCGCATCTCGGGCACGTGTTCGAGGGGGAGGGGTATGCGACCCCGACCGACCAGCGGTACTGCATCAACTCCATCTCGCTGCGGCTGACGTCTGGGGACTGACGTCTGGGGACTGGCGTCTGAGGGCTGAGGGCTGAGGGCTGGGGGCTGGTGCTTGGGGTCTGCGGCCTGGGGCTGGCGTACGAGGGCTGGCGCCTGGGGTCTGAGGCCTGGGCTGGCGTGCGAGGGCCGGTGCCGCCTACAGCACCTTTCGCCGGACCAGCGCCGAGAGTACGAGCGCACCCGGGAGCAGGGGCAGCCAGACGGTCAGGACGCGGTAGCCGATGACACTCGCGGTGGCGAGTGTCATCGGCGCGCCGAACACGACGAGGGCGATCACCAGCGCCGCGTCCACCGGCCCTATGCCGCCCGGGGCGGGTACGGCCCCGGCCACCGCGCTGGCCGCAAGGTACGCGAAGACCACGTGCGGCCAGGGCAGGGGCAGGCCGAGCGAGGCACCGACCGAGGCGAGCACGCCCGCCTGGAACAGCGGGAAGACGGTCGCCCCGCCCCACAGCGCGAGCACCCGGCTGGGCCGGGTGTGCAGGATCCGCGCGTCGGTGAGAGCGGTGCGGACGAACTCGAACAGGGGGCGACGCAACCGGCGTACGACCGTCAGAACCAGGACCGTCGCGGCGGGGCCGACGAGGACGCCCGCGGCGAGCAGCAGCAACGTCTGTTCGTCCGGGACGAGTTGGCCGATACGCAGCGTGCCGGGGAAGGCGACGAGGAACGCGAGGATCAGCACCGTCTTCGCGATCGGTTTGACCAGCGAGTACAGGGCGAGCGAGGCGGTGGCCCGCGCGAGGGATATGCCGCGGCCCTGGAGGAAGCGCAGGGTGACGGCGTGAGCGCCGATCCCGGCCGGCAGGACGTGGTTGGCGGCGCCGGCGGCGAACTGCGAGGCGAGCAGCTGTCCTGGCGGAAGCCTCTCCGGTATGGCTCCCTGCCGGGTCACGGCGGCGCCCACCCAGCACAGGCAGGTGAACACCACTCCGGCCATTAGCCACCAGGGGTCGGCGGAGACCAGCCGTGCGGAGCCGTCGTGCACCGCACGCCAGTCGACCGCGGCCCACCCGCCGATCAGCAGCAGCGGGACCAGGCTGAGTGCCAGGCGGAGATGGCGGGCGGGGGAGAGGAAGGAGCGGGAAGAGACGTCGGGGCAGGGGGAGGGGGAGGGTGCCAGGGTGAGCGGCCCTGGCAACTCGTCGATCCGGATCTGGGACACGGCGCACGTCGTCCTTCCGCGTCGCGTCCCGCGCGGTCGCGGGTCGGACGGATACAAGGCGAGGCAAGAGGGGACGCGGGGGAGCGTTCCCCTCCCGTGTGACCGCAGGGTGTCCGGCAGCCGAAGCGGCGTCGGAGGATGGGCGACGCGGACACCCTGACCTGACCTGCTTGGTCGGATTGGTTCCGGACCCGACATCAGGGGATCGGTATATGTCTTTTTGTCGCCGCGTGGACATTTTCTCCGTCGCGCGGTGGCGTGACCGCTACCGCTTACCGCTTACCGCTCCCGTGACTGTCATGGCGGCATAGCGTCACCGGCTGTGATCGCTACCTTCCACCGCGCGGCATTGTCACCCTGTGTAGAAGAATGGTCACCATTACTGCTGGTCGTATTTACCCAGGTCCACCCAGGGAGAACCATGGCCGACGACAGCGATCACCGCGAGGCCCGTACGCAGGCGCCTGCCCCCGCGTCGGCACGGGCCGTGAAACTGCTGCGCCGTCCCAAGTTGTGGCTGATGCCCACCGTCCTGACCGGGCTGCTCGCCCTGCTGCTGTCCCTGCTCTACATGGGCGGCATCGTCAATCCCAACCGTGCCCTGCACGACCTGCCCATCGGCATCGTCAACGCGGACCGGGGCGAGCCGCTGCCCGGCCAGCAGGAGAACCTGGGGACGCAGATCACCCGTTCCGTCACCTCCGGAACCTCCGACACGGTTGGCTGGCGCCGGCTCACCGCCGCGCAGGCCCAGGACCAGCTGGCCTCCGCGAAGATCTACGGCGCCCTGGTCATCCCCGCCGACTTCACCGGCTCGGTCGCCGCGCTCACCACCACGAACGCCACGACCCGACCGGCGATCACCGTCTTGACCAACCCGGGCATGGGCAGCTTCGGTTCCTCATTGGCGAGCAGAATCACCCAACAGGCCGCCCGGCAGGCCTCCTTGACCATCGGCAAACAGCTGACGGCAGCTCTCGCCGTCGCAAAGGCCGGCTCCACCGAGCGGCTGCTGCTCGCCGACCCGGTCACCGTCACCACCCAGGTCGGCCACCCCATCGGCGAGAACACCGGCCTCGGCCTGACCGCGTTCTACTACACCCTGCTGCTCGTGCTGGCCGGCTTCATGGGCGCCAACATCATCGGTACCGGTGTCGACAGCGCCCTCGGTTACGCGGACACCGAGATCGGTCCCTGGCACACCCGCCGCCCGACCGTGCCCGTCAGCCGCACCCAGACGCTGCTGTTGAAGATGGCCATGACCGCCGGGATCACCGTTCTCACCACCACCCTGATCATGGTCGCCACGGTCGCGATCCTCGGCATGGACGCCTCCCACCTGCCCCTGCTGTGGATCTACTCGTACTGCGCCAGCTTCGCGGTCGGGCTCGGTGTCCAGGCCATCAACGCCGCGTTCGGCGGGATCGGCCAGCTCGTGGCCATGTTCGTGTTCATCGTCATGGGCCTGCCGTCGTCGGGAGCCACCGTTCCGCTACAGGCCGTTCCGGGCTTCTACCGCTTTCTGTCCCTCTTCGAGCCCATGCGCCAGCTCAGCGACGGCGTCCGTGCCATCCTCTTCTTCGACGCGCGTGCCGACGCAGGCCTCACCCGCGCGTGGCTGTGGATCGTGATCGGTGCCGCTCTCGCACTGCTCTTCGGCTTCGCGATGACCCGCTACTACGACCGCAAGGGCCTGCAACGCCTGACCCCGCAGCCCGTCTGAAGCCGCGGAGGGGTGGTGGCCACGGTTTGCGGACGGGGAAGACCACGGGATGTCGCCCCGCCGTTCGGCGGGGGATTCCAGCCGAACGGCGCGTACATGGCTGCGCGTCCGCGGGGCACCATGAACGCACTGGTCACACCGCGGTGGCCAGAACGCGAGGAGCCGCCATGACTGCCGAGCCGACGCCCGCCACTCCACCGGCACACACCGGTCCTGTCCCTCCGCCGCCGCCCTTCGACCCGGAGTTGGCCGCCGCCCTGGAACTGGTCGCGGAGTTCCTGCCGACCTCCCTCACGCCGGAGGTGATTCCTCAGCTGCGGGAGGGCGCGAGCGCCATGCGGCCCTCGGACGAGGATCTGCGACGCGGCGGCGCCTTCCAGGTCGAGGAGCGGTCGGTGCCGGGGCCCGACGGAGCGCCCGACGTCTCGCTGCTCATCTGCCGGCCGGCCGGGGTGAGCGCACCGTTGCCTGCCCTGTACTACATCCACGGCGGCGGCATGGTCGTCGGCAACAACCGGATGGGTGTGCCGGAACTGCTCGGGTGGGCCGAGGAGTTGGGGCTGGTGGTGGTGTCGGTGGAGTACCGGCTCGCGCCCGAGCACCCGCACCCGGCCCCGGTCGAGGACTGCTACGCGGGTCTGGTGTGGACGGCCAAGAACGCCGACCAGCTGGGGATCGACCCCGAGCGCATGGTCGTCACCGGAGCGAGCGCGGGTGGCGGACTCGCCGCGGCCCTCGCCCTGCTGGTCCGGGACCGCGGCGGCCCGGAGCTGACCGGCCAGCTGCTGATGTGCCCGATGCTGGACGACCGCAACGACTCGGTGTCCGCCCACCAGATGACCGGACTCGGCCTCTGGGACCGGACGGCCAACGCGATGGGCTGGGGCGCGCTGCTCGGGGAGGCGAGCGGTGGGCCCGACGTCTCGCCGTACGCGGCCCCGGCCCGGGCCACCGACCTGTCCGGGCTGCCCCCGGCCTATATCGACGTGGGCTCGGCGGAGACCTTCCGCGACGAGGACGTCGCGTACGCCGCGCGCCTGTGGCAGGCGGGCGGTCGCGCCGAGCTCCATGTGTGGCCGGGTGGCTTCCACGGCTTCGAGGAGTTCGCGCCGCAGGCTCAGCTGTCCCAGGACGGCCGGGGGGCCAAGCTGCGCTGGCTGCGTCGGCTCCTGGGCGTCTGAGAGGCAGGTCCGCGGTCCGCGGCGCTCCCGGCGCTTGGCAGGGCGGCCCCACGGACGCAGGATGGTGACCGTGAGAGAGCTGGCAGGACGGCTCGCGGAGCTCGACCCGGACGCGGGCGCCGCGCTACAGGCCATCGCCTACTTCGACCGTCTGATGGAGGGCCGGGTCGGCCTGGAGGCGCTGGTACGAGGCGCCGCCGTACTCTCCGGTTACCCCGCCCGGCTGGTCGACGAGCGACGCGGCGTCCGGATCCGCGTCGAGCCGAACGGACGGCGCGAGGACTCGGGAGGCCCGGTGGATCCGGCGTGGCCCTGGGTACCGCTCGACGCCTCCGAGGTTCGCCGACCATGGACCTCGCCCGACACACCGGGCGCCGCCCCGGCGCGGGCGCAGATCGATACGTCCGGTGCGGGGGGTCGCCCGCGGGGACGGGCGGGCACTCCGGAAGCTGCCCCGGCGGCGGCGTCGCTCGACGCGCCTTATGCCGCCCCGCTTGGGGTGTCGCTCGATGCGTCGGGTGTGGTCGGGCCGGGGGTGCGGGCGGGTGCTTCGGAGGCGGCTTCGGTGTCGTCTTCGCTCGACGCGCCTTATGCCGCCCCGCTTGGGGCGTCGCTCGATACGTCAGGCGTGGTCGCGCCGGGGGTGCGGGCGGGCACTCCGGAGGCTGCCCCGGCGGCGGCGTCGTTCGACGCGCCATATGCCGCCCCGCCTGGGGTGTCGCTCGATACGTCAGGCGTGGTCGGGCCGGGGGTGCGGGCGGGTAATTCGGAGGTTGCCTCGGCGCCGGAGTCGTTTGACGCCTCCGACGTCGCCTCGCCCGGGGTGTCGCTCGATGCGTCCGGCGCGGTCCGGCCGCAAGGGCGAATGGACGCCCAGGCGTCGGACTCCCTCGACGCCCCGCACGCCACTCCGCCGCGGGTGCCGCATGACGCGCCGGGTGTGGTCGGGACGGGGGTGCGGGTGGGTACTTCGGAGGCCACCTCGGGGTCGGCGTCGTTCAGCACCCCGCACGCCGCCCCGCCCGGGGAGCCCCTCGACGCGTCGGGCGTGGCCGGGCTCCGGGTGCGGGCGGTTACTCCGGAGGCGGCAGCCTCGGCGGCGGCGTCGCTCGAGGCGCCTCATGCCACCCCGCCTGGGGTGCCGCTCGATACGTTTGGCGTGGCCGGGACGCCGGAGCAGGCGGGTACTTCGCAGGCGGCCTCGGAGGCGACGTCGCTCGAAATCCCCCGCTCCGCCCCGGCGCGGGCGCTGCTCGACAGCTCCGGCGCCGCCCCGGTCACCGTCGGCTCCCCGGTGACGGCCAGCCACGCGGATGTGCCGGGTCCGGAGAGCGCAGCCGCTCTCTGGCTGGAGCTGCCCGGTTCGCCTGACGGCGTACGCGCGATGATCCTGGAGCGGGCCGCGGGTGCCGTACGGGCGGTCCTGGAGCGGACGCGTGGGTGGGCGCCCCCGGCCGCACCCGCCTCCGATCCCGCGCTGGTCGAGGTGGTCCTCGACGCCTCCGCACCGGATGCCACGCGTACGCATGCCGCAGCGCAACTGGGGCTGAAGCGGGGCCAGTCGGTGCGCGCGGTGGCGCTGGAAGGAGGCGGCGCGGAGATCGTGCCCGCCGGGCGGCCCGGGTCCGAGGCGCGGCGGGCCGGTGTCGGGCCTGCCGTGGAACCGGCCGAGCTGCCGCGGTCGTGGGCCGCCGCGCGGACCGCACTCCGGTTCACCGCCGGGGGCACGGCGCACGATCCCGGGCCCCGCACGGTGTACGCAGACGAACTCGGCGGTCTGGCACTGCTCGCCGCGGCGGTGGGCCCGGACACCCCGCCGATCCCCGACGAACTCGCCCTGGAACGCGCCCTCGCGGAGGCCTCCTGGGCGGCCGCGACACTCCACGCCGTCGCCTCGACGCCCAGCCTGCGCGCGGCCGCCGCCGAACTGACGGTGCATCACTCGACGCTCCAGGAACGCCTCGTACAGGCCGAGCACATCCTCGGCTGGGACGTGCACCCTCCGCAGGGTCGCCTGCGTCTACAACTGGCCCTAGCAGTACGGAAGTTGCGGCGCACCGGCGCGGCTGGTCAGGCCTCCGGGGGATTCAGCGGCGACGCCAGGCGGTGAAAGCGACGCCCGCAGCGAGGAGGAGCGCCGCCGCTCCGCCCGCGACCAGAGGGAGCCCGGTGTTGCCGCCGGTGTTGCTGTCGGCGACGGGTGTGAGGTCGTCGGGGGCGGTCTCCTGGGGTGGCGAAGGGCTCGCCGGTGTTGCTGTCGGCGTCTGCTCGGCCGGAGAAGCCGACTTCTGTGGCTCCGGCGTCTTCGGCGCGGCGGGCGAAGGTGTCTCCTTGGCAGGAGAGGGGGCCGTCGGCGGGGCGGCCCCGCCCCCTCCCGCGCTCTTCGCCGGGAAGACCACGTCCGAGCACGAGTAATAGGTGTCCGAGGTGCTGGAGTTCTGCCAGATCGTGTAGAGCATCTGGCGGCCGGTGCGGTCGGACGGCAGCGTGGCCCTGATGCGGTAGGCGCCGTTGACGAGAGCCGGGTCGGTGGCGGTGGCGAACGGCTGCGTGGGCAGGTCGGACCACTTCAGGGGCCACCTCGGGTCGTAACCCTGCTTGGTCAGATACAGCTTGAAGGTCCCGGTGTGCGCGATCGTCGAGCTGTACGTGAGGGTGAAGGACGCGCCGGGAGTCAGGGTTGTCGAGGGCCAGTCGGCGCGGGCGAGGTCGAGGCCCTTGTATTCGGGGAGGCCCCCGCTGCAGAGCTGCCCGTCGGGGATCACCTCGCGGTCGCGGCCGTTGACACCGGCGACCCGGAGGTTGTCCCAGGCCGTGAAGGGCGCGCCGTTCGCGGCGATCGCCGCCGCGCAGGCCGCTGTACGTGTGTTGCCCCCGCCCATGGGTGAGCACGCCACCACCCTGCTGACCGGATCCGTCGGCGCACCGTGTGCCTGGGCGGGTCCCGCGGCCAGGGCGGTGAGCAGCAGGGGCAGCCCCACGGCGACGGTGGCCGCGGTGGCGGTGCGGAGTGCGGTCATCGGTGGGTCTCCTCGGCGGGTCGGGAACGCGGTGAGGCGGTAGGGAGTCAACCGGGTTAAGCGGGAGAACGGATCAAGCGGGAAAGCAACGGATCAAGCGGGAAAGCAAGGGAGAAAGCCGGTGCGGCCGCACCGCATCACTTGAGCGGCCGCACCGCACGGTGAAGTACGGGAACCAGGCGCGCCGCGTTCAGATGCCCAACTCGGGTGAAACGGGATGTTCCCCGCCAACTACCCGCATCCGAGGGTTGGTTACCGGCCAGATCGAGGGTTTCCCCTGTATCCCTCTCACCTGCGGTTTGCTTATCGTTCGATCACAGTGACCCCACAGGAAACCCCTGACGGGGTCGCTTGCGCATGGCCGGCCGCCGCGCCGCTTTCTGGTTCTGCACCCCCCTCCGCTTCGACGACGAAGCGAATCGACCGCTGCTCCGCCTCGCATCGCGCTGCCCGGAGCCGGCCCCGAAAGGCAAGCCCTTGCGTTCCTCGCCCTCGTTCTCCCCCTCCCGCGGCGCCGGACGGAAGCTGATATCCGTCGCCGCGATATCCGCCGCTCTGCTGGCCGGTACGACCACCTCGGTCGCCGTCGCCCAGACCCCCGCGGCCACCGTCGGGGCCGGCCCCGACGCGCAGGCCGTCGCCGCCCCGGCGGAGCGACTGATCGTCGGCTACAAGTCCGGCGCCGCCGAGTCCAAGTCCAACTCGGCCGCCGATGCCGATGCCCGGGCCAAGGGCGAGGAGACGGGCGAGGACCTCGACTTCCAGCGCCGCCTCGGCACCGGCGCGGCCCTGGTCGATCTGGGTGCCGAGCTCAAGAAGGCGGACGTCGCCGACGTCATCGCGCGGTACCAGGCGGACCCGCAGGTCGCGTACGTCGTACCGGACCGACTCAACAAGCCGCAGGCTGACCCGAACGACACCGAATACAGCAAGCAGTGGGACCTGTTCGAGTCCACGGCGGGCATGAACGTCCCGGGCGCCTGGGCCACCTCCACCGGCAGCGGTGTGACGGTCGCCGTCATCGACACCGGCTACGTCACGCATTCCGACGTCGCCGGGAGCATCGTCGCCGGCTACGACTTCATCTCCGACACCGCGGTCTCGGTCGACGGCGACGGTCGTGACAGCAACCCGGCCGACCCGGGCGACTGGTACGCCACAGACGAGTGCGGCACCGGTACCGGTGCCGGCAACTCGTCCTGGCACGGCACGCACGTCGCGGGCACCATCGCCGCCGTCACCAACAACGGCAAGGGCGTCGCGGGCATCGCGTACAACGCGAAGATCTCCCCGCTGCGCGTGCTCGGCAAGTGCGGCGGCTACGACTCCGACATCATCGACGCGATCACCTGGGCGTCCGGCGGAACGGTCTCCGGCGTTCCCGCCAACGCCAACGTCGCCAAGGTCATCAACATGAGCCTCGGTGGCTCCGGTGCCTGCACCTCCGCCACCCAGACCGCCATCACCGCCGCCGTGAACCGCGGGACGACGGTCGTCGTGGCCGCCGGCAACGAGAACTCCAACACCTCGGGCTACTCCCCGTCGAGTTGCAGCAACGTCATCAACGTCGCCGCGACCAACCGCACCGGCGCCCGCGCCTCGTACTCCAACTACGGCACCCTCGTGGACATCGCGGCGCCCGGCGGCCAGACCAGCACCGGTACCGCGAACGGCATCCTCTCCACGCTGAACTCCGGTACGAAGACGCCGTCCACGGAGTCGTACGCGTACTACCAGGGCACCAGCATGGCCACCCCGCACATCGCGGGCCTGGTCGCGCTGATGAAGTCGGCGAACTCCTCGCTGACCCCGGCCCAGATCGAGTCGGCCATCAAGACCAACGCCCGTGCCCTGCCCGGCTCCTGCACCGGCGGCTGCGGCGCCGGTCTCGCGGACGCGACCAAGACGGTGCAGGCGGTGAGCGGGTCCGGCGGTTCCACGGGGGGCACCACCTTCACCAGCACCTCGGCCCTCGCCATCCCGGACGCCGGTTCCGCCGTCGAGTCGCCGATCACCGTCAGCGGCCGCACCGGCAACGCGCCCGCCGCCCTCCAGGTCGGCGTCGACATCACCCACACCTACCGCGGTGACCTGGTGATCGACCTGGTCGCCCCGGACGGTTCGACCTACCGCCTCAAGGCCGCCGGCTCCTCCGACTCCGCGGACAACGTCAGCGCCACCTACACGGTCGACGCCTCCAGCGAGAGTGCGAACGGCACCTGGAAGCTCCGCGTGCAGGACACCGCCGCCCAGGACACCGGCACGATCAACAGCTGGAAACTGACCTTCTGACGGTCACACGGCCTCTTGTCGTACGGCGTCTCGCGGCGCCCCGGGTTTCCGGGGCGCCGCGAGGCCGTGACACGCCGGATAGTGTGCCTGCCGAGGTCCTGCCCAGCCCCGGAGGAACACACCACCATGTCCGAAGCCCCCGCAGCACCCGTGATCCTCAGCAACGTGCGGGGCTCGTTCCCCTGGAGTGTGCTGGCCGAGCGGCATCCGGCGCTCATCCGGAAGGTGCGGGACGCCTTCCCGTACGGACCCGAGCAGCACCGCGCGCTCGACGCCCTGCTGAAGGACTGCACCGAGGGCGTCATGGAACCGCTCGGTGCGCGGGCGGAGGGCCGTGCGCAGTGGGAGGCGTGGGGGCGGGAGTACTTCGGCCGGTCCTGGTTCGACGTGCCCTTCCTGTGGTCCGAGAGCTACTTCTACCACCAACTTCTGGAGGCGGTCGGGTACTTCGCCCCCGGGCCCTGGCGAGGTATCGACCCCTTCCGGCCCTTCAAGCTCGCCGAGCTCGACACCCCGGAGGCGGACGAGGAGCTCGCCGCCCTCGACGAACTCGCGCACCGGCCGGTCCAGGAACAGGAGTTGGCGCTGCTGCACGGATCGCTGTGGGGCAACCGCGCGGACCTCGGCTTCCGGCTGGCCGGCGCCGACGGTGGAACGGCCGGCGACTCACAACTCGTAGCCGATGAGAGCGAGTTGCTGCGGTCGCTGTTCGCCGGAGGCACCCTCTGCGTGGTCGCGGACAACGCCGGCCGCGAACTCGTCCCCGACCTGCTCCTCATCGACCACCTCCTCCTTCACCGCCGCGCCGGGCGGGCCGTGCTGCACGTGAAGCCGTACCCGTACTACGTCTCCGACGCCACGACCGCCGACGTGGTCGACGCCCTGCGCCGTCTGACCGCCGCGAAGGGCGCCGCCGGTGAGGCCGGTCACCGCCTCTGGTCGGCCATGACCGACGGCCGCCTCACGGTCCGCGCCCATCCCTTCTCCTGCGCACCTCTGCCGTACGCCGACATGCCGGACGACCTGCGAGAGGAGTTCGCCGCGGCGGACGTGACGATCATGAAGGGCGACCTGAACTACCGCCGCCTCATCGGCGACAGGCGTTGGCCTGCCACGACGCCCTTCACGACCCCCACCGCGTACTTCCCGGGCCCGGTCGCCGCCCTGCGCACCCTCAAGTCCGACGTGACCGTCGGTCTCGACGCCCGCACCGAGGCCGCACTCGACGCCGCCGAGGAACAGCGCTGGCGCACGAGCGGCACGCACGCGCTGATCCAGGTCGCGCGCTGAGTCCGAGAACCACTGTCGAGGCGTCGGCTCTGACTCTAGGGTCGGAGCCCTGACGTCGAGCTGGACCGGCGTATGGATTGCGCTTCGACGGCTGGGTGAACGGCCGGACGCGCGGGGGAGGAGCTGAGGGTATGCGGATCGGGGTGGCGCCGCACCGGCTGTGGCCGGCGGAGGAGAGTGAGCTCGACGGGGTTCTGGAGACGGCCCGCACGGCCGAGCGGCTGGGCTTCGACCATCTCATCGCGTCGAGCCATGTCCTGGCCGGTGACCTGGGGGTGACCCCGGATCCGCTGGTACTGCTGTCGGCGATCGTCGGCGCGACGGACCGGATCCGGGTGGTGACCAGCGTCCTGATCCTGCCCCTGTACAACCCCGTCGTCCTCGCCCATCAGGCAGCCACCCTCGACCGCGTCTCCGGCGGCCGCTTCACGCTCGGCGCCGGCGCCGGCTGGGACGCGAAGGAGTTCGCCGCCGTGGGGTCCTCGCTCGCCGGACGCGGCAGGCGGATGGACGAACAGCTCGCCGTCATGCGGGAGTTGTGGGAGGACCGGGCCGAGGGGATGCGGCTCGGAGTGCGGCCGCGCACCCCCGGTGGCCCCGAGGTGTGGATCGGCGGAGAGAGTGACGCGGCCCTGCGCAGGGCGCTGCGGTACGGCGACGGGTGGCACGGCTCGGGAGTCGACGCGGCCGCCCTGACCGCCGTACGGGAACGGCTGGCGACGCTCGGCGAGGAGGCCGGCCGGGATCCGGACACCCTCGCGTTGACGTCGGGCGCGTTCCTGGTGCCGCCGGGCTTCTCCCCGGCGGTGGACATGCCGTGGCGGCCGCTCGGTGGGAAGGCGGCCACCGCCGACAGCGTGAACCACGAGCTCGGCCTGCTCGCGGAGGCCGGTCTCACCTCCTGCTCGCTGTGGCTTCCGGTGACGACGCAGGAGCTGCCGGACGCGCTCGCATGGGTGGCGGAGGAAGTTCTGCCGGTGGCCTCCGGCAGCTGAGCCCGCGGCGGAACGACGGGGGAGCTGAGCGGGCTTTACGCATGGTGTTTGCCGGTATGGCGTACGTTCGCACGCTGATTCACGCGATGGTGTGATCATGTCCCGGCCTGTGGATGCCCCCGGAGGGGCATGGGTAGGGCCGGGCCATGACGCAGCCGTTCCAACTCCCGCACTTCTACATGCCGTATCCCGCGCGGCTGAACCCGCATCTCGACGAGGCGCGGGCCCACTCGGTCGAATGGGCCCGCGGAATGGGCATGCTGGAGGGCTCCGGCATCTGGGAACAGTCCGACCTCGACGCGCACGACTACGGACTGCTCTGCGCGTACACGCACCCCGACTGCGACGGCCCGGCACTCTCCCTCATCACCGACTGGTATGTGTGGGTGTTCTTCTTCGACGACCACTTCCTGGAGATCTTCAAACGCAGCCAGGACCGCGACGGCGGCAAGGCCTACCTCGACCGGCTGCCGCTCTTCATGCCGCTCGACCTGTCGACTCCCGTACCGGAGCCGGAGAATCCCGTCGAGGCTGGACTCGCGGACCTCTGGGCGCGCACGGTGCCCTCGATGTCCGTCGAGTGGCGCAGGCGGTTCGCGGTCTCCACCGAGCATCTGCTGAACGAGTCGCTGTGGGAGCTCTCCAACATCAACGAAGGGCGGATCTCCAACCCCGTCGAGTACATCGAGATGCGCCGCAAGGTGGGCGGCGCCCCCTGGTCGGCGGGGCTCGTCGAGTACGCGACCCGTGAAGTGCCCGCCGCCGTCGCCGAGTCGAGGCCGCTGCGGGTGCTGATGGAGACGTTCTCCGACGGGGTGCATCTGCGCAACGACCTCTTCTCCTACCAGCGGGAGGTCGAGGACGAGGGCGAGCTCAGCAACGGAGTCCTCGTCCTGGAGACCTTCTTCGGCTGCACGACCCAGGAGGCCGCCGAGACCGTCAACGACGTGCTCACCTCCCGGCTCCACCAGTTCGAGCACACGGCGTTCACCGAAGTGCCCGCGCTGGCCGTGGAGAAGGGGCTCACGCCTGACGAGGTCGCGGCGGTCGCCGCGTACACACAGGGGCTCCAGGACTGGCAGTCCGGCGGTCACGAGTGGCACCTGCGGTCCAGCCGCTACATGAACGAGGGGGCCCTGTCGCAGGGGGAGCCCTTCGGTGCCGCCGGGTTCGGGACGTCCGCCGTCGACATCGGCGCGCTGCTCTCGGCGGCCGGGGCGGAGCGGCTGCGTTCGTACACCCATGTCCCGTTCCAGAAGGTCGGCCCCTCTCAACTCCCCGACTTCTCCATGCCGTTCGAGCTGACGCTCAGTCCGCATCTGGCGGGGGCCCGGGACCGGATCACCGGCTGGATGCACGACATGGGGATGCTTCAGGAGGGCGTCTGGGACGAGGACAAACTCCTCGCCTACGACCTGCCGTTGTGCGCGGCGGGTATCCACCCGGACGCGACACCGGAGGCCCTCGACGTCAGCTCCCAGTGGCTGGCCTGGGGCACCTACGGCGACGACTACTACCCGCTCGTCTTCGGCAACCGCCGCGACCTGGCCACCGCCAAACTGGTCACCGCGCGCCTGTCGGCCTGTATGCCCATCGACGGCGAGGATGTCCCCGTCCCGGTCAACGGCATGGAGCGCGGCCTCATCGACCTCTGGCAGCGCACCGCCGCGGAGATGACCCCGGACGAGCGGCGCCAGTTCCGGGCCGCGGTCGACGTGATGACGGAGAGCTGGCTGTGGGAGCTGTCCAACCAGATCCAGCACCGCATCCCCGACCCGGTCGACTACCTGGAGATGCGCCGCGCCACCTTCGGCTCCGAACTCACCATGAGCCTGTGCCGCATCGGCCACGGCCGGAAGGTACCGCCGGAGGTCTACCGCAGCGGCCCCGTCCGGTCGCTGGAGAACGCGGCCATGGACTACGCGATGCTCATGAACGACGTCTTCTCCTACCAGAAGGAGATCGAGTACGAGGGCGAGGTGCACAACGGAATCCTCGTCGTGCAGAACTTCTTCGGCTGCGACTACCCGACCGCGCTCGCCGTCATCCATGACCTGATGACCCAGCGCATGCAGCAGTTCCAGCACGTCGCTACCCATGAACTGCCCATCCTCTATGAGGACTTCAAGCTCTCGGAGGAGGTGCGCGGGATCATGCAGGGCTATGTCGTGGAGCTGCAGAACTGGATGGCCGGCATCCTGAAGTGGCACCAGGACTGCCACCGCTACGGGGCCGCGGACCTGGCCCGCCGCGCCCACGGCTTCGTACCGGACCAGGCGCCCGCGCTCCCGTTCAACTTGCCGGGGACTCCGGTGTCCGCGTCGGTCTGACACTCACCCCTGCCGCCCCGGAGAGCTCCGCGCATTCCGCGAGCAGCTCCCGGGGCGGTCCCTTTTTCGAACGTGCTTGGCAGTCTCACTCGTTCGTGAATCGTCGCGTGCCCGGGCACCGGGTAGAGCAACAGCCGGGGGCGATCCACAGAGCAGCTGCCGGAGGCGATCCATGGAACAGACCGCGTTGCGTCCCAAGCCGATGCCCGGTCAGGAGCCGGGCGGTGGCCGTCCGGCCGGCGGCAACAAGCGTCCGCACGCCGCGCGGCGACGCGGCAAACGGCTGATGACCCTCCTCTTCGGCCTCTTCGTGGGGACCGTCCTGGTGCTCTCGGGCGTCGGACTCGGCACCGTGGGGGCCACCGTGATCGGGATGAGCAAGCTGGCGGATCTGCAGAAGCAGGCGGCCGCGGCCCCACCTCCGCCCGGGTCCAAGTCGGCTCCGGGCGGTGGGAGCTCGACCCCGGCGAAGGAGTCGTCGGAACAACCGTCGGTGCAGCCGTCGGAACAACCGGAGAAGAAGGAGTCCGTGCGGGCAACGCTCGGCCTCGAGGCCGTCGACGTCCCCGAGGGCACGGGCGCACTCGTCGTCGGTGTCCATGTCCCCGGCCCGGGTTACACGGCGGGCCTGGTCCGCGGTGACGTCCTGCTCGCCTTCGGCGAGACCCGTATCGACGCGGCCGCCGACCTGGCACGGGCGGTCGCCGCCGCGAAGCCCGGCACCGCCGTCCCCCTCACGGTGCGGCACGCGAACGGCAACCAGCAGCAGCTGTCCACGACCCCGGGGGTCGTGACCTGAGCCGCCGCCGGCCTCCTGGCGAGCAGCGCCCCGCCCTCGTCGGCGTAATGAATTAATGGGATCTAGCCATTGGAAACCATTGGATCTAATGGAAAGGTAATGGCTGACCATTGTTTTGAGGTTCCCGGAAGAGGTCGGCTGACGTGACGGCGGTAACCGGCTCGCGCCCGTCCTCGCGGAGGGGCAGGATGCTGCCCGTAGCCCCCTGAGGAACCCGGGACAGACGGAGGCATGGATGACCGGCACGCCCGCGCCCTTCACCACCGGTGACTACGAGGCCCGTATGCGGCGTACGGCCGAGGCGGCCGCGGACGCGGGGCTGGACGGCGTCCTGGTCGCGCCGGGGCCCGATCTGGTGTGGCTGACCGGCTACCGGCCCGTGGAGACCGAACGGCTCACCGTGCTGGTGCTCAGGCCAGGTCAGGATCCGGTGCTGGTCGTGCCCACCCTGGAGGCCCCGGACGCGGCAGCGGCGGCCCCCACGCTGACCCTCCGCGACTGGACCGACGGCAAGGACCCGTACGAGGCGACCGGCGCCCTCCTCAACGGCTACGGCCGCTACGGCGTCAGCGACAACACCTGGGCCCTGCACCTGCTCGGCCTCCAGCAACGGCAGCCGGACACGCGCTACCTCGCCCTCACCGAGGCCCTGCCGATGCTGCGGGGCGTCAAGGACGAGGCGGAACTGGACCGGCTCGCGGCCGCCGGCGCCGCCGCGGACGCGACGTACGACGAGATCCGGAAGGTTCCCTTCGCCGGCCGCCGCGAGACGGACGTGGCCGCCGATGTCGCCGCCCTGCTGCGGCAGTTCGGGCACTCCCAGGTCGACTTCACCATCGTCGCCTCGGGTCCGAACGGAGCCAACCCGCACCACGAGGCCGGCGACCGCGTCATCGAACGCGGCGACATGGTCGTCCTCGACTTCGGCGGCCTCAAGCACGGCTACGGCTCCGACACCTCGCGCACCGTCCACGTCGGCGAACCGGACGACGAGGAGCGCAAGGTGCACGACATCGTGCGCGAAGCACAGGAGGCGGGCTTCCGCGCGGTACGGCCCGGCGCCGCCTGCCAGGACGTCGACCGGGCGGCCCGCGCGGTCATCACCGAGGCCGGGTACGGCGAGTACTTCATCCACCGCACCGGGCACGGAATCGGCGTCACCACCCACGAACCGCCGTACATGATCGAGGGCGAGGAACTGCCCCTCGTCCCCGGAATGTGCTTCTCGGTGGAGCCCGGCATCTATCTGCCCGGCCGCTTCGGAGTGCGCATCGAGGACATCGTGACGGTGACCGAGGACGGCGGACGCCGCCTCAACACCACCTCCCGCGAGCTGGTGATCGTCGACTGACCCACCCCACCCCACCCGGCTGACCCGACCCGACCCCGCCCGGCACCCCACACCCCCGAACGACAGCGGCGCGACATGACCCAGGCACCGACACCGACCGCGGACACCGTCCGCAGGCTGGTCCGTTCCCTGCTCACCGACGCCCCCACGCCGGGCCCGGGACCCGACGTGCGGCCCGTCGCCGAGGACGGCGAACACTCCACCTGGTGGGTCGGCACGCGCCACGTGATGCGGCTCGCCCCGGACCGCGAGGCCTCCGCCCGCCGGCGCCGCGAACTGCGCGTGCGTGACCTGGTCCGCCCGCACGTCGGGGTCGCGGTTCCGGTGAGCGTCGCGCACGGCGACTGGGCCGCCGGCCTTGGCTACACCCTCGACACCAGACTGGTCGGCGTCACCGGTGAGGAACAGGACGTCTCCGCCATCGGCGAGGCCGACCTCGCCGCGCTGCTCACCGGTCTGCGCGAGGTGCCCGTACGCCAGGCCGAGGCACTCGGCGTTCCGCGCGCCGCGCAGCGCTCCATGGAGGCGCTGCGGACGTCCGCCGAACGGGCCGCCCAACAGCTGGCCGCCGCCGATGAGTTCGACCCTGGCCGCCTTGCCCAGCTCACCGCGGCCGCCGCCGTCCAGCTCGCCGGACAGCCCGGGGGCGCCTTCCTCGTGCACCACGGACTCACGGGGGAACACCTCGTCGTCAGCGCCGACGGGCGGGTGCGCGGCGTCCTCGACTGGACCGACGCGGTGCTCGGCGACCCCACCGAGGACATCGCGGGGCTCGCCGTCGCCGTCGGCGCTCCGGCGGCCGTGCGCGCCGCCACCCTCGCCGGGTACGGCGCCCGTCCCTGCCTGCGCGGCCTGTGGCTGTCCCGCTGTGACACCGTGATCCGCCTCGCCGACCGCCTCCAGGGACACGGTGACAGCCCCATAACCCTCCTGCGGACCCAACTGCGCCGCGCCTGGGAGGCGATCCTGCTGGAACGGGTCACGGAACTGACGGGCGACGACTGAGCCGCCACGGGCTCGGCACCACACGCGAGACGGATGGGTCACCGCGGGCTCACCCCTGCCTCGGCACCACACATGAGACGGATGAGTCACCGCGGGCTCACCCCTGCCTCAGCACCACACACGACTCGCCCGGCACACTCAGCACCCCGTCCTCGCCCGGCGCCCCGACCGGCTCCCAGGCGGCCAGCACGCGCGCGTTGCGGACGCCGAGGGGGATGGTCGCGGTCTCCTTGCCGAGGTTCACGGCCACCCGGACGTCACCGCGCCGCAGGGCGAGCCAGCCGGCCTCCACGTCGTAGGCGACCTTCACCGCGGCCAGGTCGGGGTCAGAGAGGTCGGCCTGACGTTGCCGCAGGGTGATCAGGTCGCGGTACCAGGCCAGTACGCGCGCGTGGAGTGCCTTTTCGGGCTCCGACCAGTCCAGACAGGAGCGGTCCCGGGTGGCCGGGTCCTGCGGGTCCGGAACGTCCTCCTCGGCCCAGCCGTGCGCCGCGAACTCCCGGCGCCTGCCCCGCCGTACGGCGTCG
Source organism: Streptomyces sp. NPDC087263 (assembly GCF_044744645.1). Lineage (NCBI taxonomy): Bacteria > Bacillati > Actinomycetota > Actinomycetes > Kitasatosporales > Streptomycetaceae > Streptomyces > Streptomyces sp. NPDC087263. Next base: position 249,047 of record NZ_JBIUYT010000006.1, on the reverse strand, counting down.
GCGAGCTCGGGATCGGTGTGGTCGGTGAAGAACTGCCAGGGTGTGCCCGCCGCCCATTCCTCGCCCATGAACAGCATCGGTGTGAAGGGCCCGGTGAGCGTCAGCGCGGCGGCGCAGGCCAGCAGACCGGGGGAGAGGGAGGCCGAAAGACGGTCGCCCTGGGCGCGGTTGCCGATCTGGTCGTGGGTCTGCGTGTAGCCGACCAGGCGGTGCGCCGAGACGCGCGTACGGTCGAGCGGGCGGCCGTGCGACCGCCCGCGGAAACTGGAGTACGTGCCGTCGTGGAAGAAGCCGGACGTCAGCGTTTTCGCGAGCGTTGGGAGCGGGGCGCGTGCGAAGTCCCCGTAGTAGCCCTGCGCCTCACCGGTCAGCGCGGTGTGCAGCGCGTGGTGGAAGTCGTCGTTCCACTGCGCGTGCAGTCCGAGGCCGCCCTCCTCGCGGGAGGTGATGAGCCGAGGGTCGTTCAGATCCGATTCGGCGATCAGGAAGAGCGGCCGGTCCAGATCGGCGGCGAGGCCGTCCACGGCCGTCGACAGCTCCTCCAGGAAGTGCAGCGCGCGCGTGTCCCGCAGCGCGTGCACCGCGTCCAGCCGCAGCCCGTCCAGCCGGTAGTCGCGCAGCCACGCCAGCGCGCTGCCGACGAGATACGCGCGCACCTCGTCCGAGCCGGGCGCGTCCAGGTTCACCGCCGAACCCCAGGGCGTCTGATGGGTGTCCGTGAAGTACGGGCCGAACGCGGGCAGGTAGTTGCCGGACGGGCCGAGGTGGTTGTGTACGACGTCGAGGACGACACCGAGGCCGAGTTCGTGCGCCCGGTCGACAAAGCGCTTCAGCGCCTCCGGGCCGCCGTACGGCTCGTGCACCGCCCAGAGCGACACACCCTCGTACCCCCAGCCGTGCCGCCCCGGGAAGGGGCACAGCGGCATCAACTCGACGTGGGTGACGCCCAGTTCCTGGAGATGACCGAGCCGCTCGGCGGCCGCGTCCAGCGTGCCCTCGCGGGTGTACGTCCCCACGTGCAACTCGTAGAGGACCGCACCCGGCAGCGGACGCCCCGCCCAGTGCGCGCGCCAGTCGTAGCCCTCCGGGTCGACCACCGCGCTCAGCCCGTCGGGGCCGTCCGGCTGTCGCCGAGAGCGGGGATCGGGCAGCACGGGGCCGGCGTCCAGTGCGAAGCCGTACCGCGTCCCGTCCCGCGCCTCCGCGTCACCCGTCCACCAACCCGCACGCTCCGGATCGCGCTCCAACGCGCGCGTGGTGCCCTCGCAGTGGAGTGCCACCCGCTCGGACTGCGGTGCCCACACCTCGAACCGCACAGACGGTTCCCCCTTGTCCGCTCACCGTGATCTGCTTTCCGTGACGTAGCTCGTCCATGGTGCAAGACGTGAGATCAATTCGCTTTCGAATCTGCCGTTTTGCCGCGTGTCCGCCGCCGCGAAGGGTCCGGTCGGCCGCAGTGGCCGTTTCTGTGTGTTCTGGACACCCCGCCCGCGCTGCCCGACAATCACCAACGTGACGTCGTCCTTCGAGTTCCACACGTACCCCGCGCGGCTGTCCGACGCGGAGCGCGACCGGGCGCTGAAGGCGCTCCGTGACGGCGTCGCCCTCGGGCGGCTCTCGCACGACACGTTCATCCGGCGCATGGAGCTGGCGCTCACCGCCCGGAGGTCCGACGAACTGGCCGTGCTCACCGCCGACCTGCCCACCGAGAGCCGCTGGTCGAAGGTGGTGTTCGGCACCGTCGAGGCGGTCTCCGGCTTCTCCGTACGGGTGCGCAGGGCCTGGCAGGCCGAGAAGCTCCCGAAGCTGCTGCTGCCCCACCCCGCGGGCCTGTACCCGTTGCGGATCGGCCGTGACCCCGCCAGCGGTCTGCGGCTCAACCACGAGACGGTCTCCCGGGTGCACGCCGAACTGAGCCGACAGGGCGGGTCGTGGGTCCTGCGCGACCTCGGCTCGACCAACGGCACGACCGTCAACGGGCGGCGCGTCATCGGCGCCGCCGTCGTCAGGGACGGCGACCAGATCGGCTTCGGACGGATGACGTTCCGGCTCGCTTCGGACTGATCGGACTGAGGCGTCGGATGTTGCTCCGGCTCGCCTCTGGACTGATGGTTCGGACGGCTTTCCCCCGCGCGTCGGACTGATCGCGCGGGCGGCCGTCCCGACAGCGGCCGACCGAGCTCTGGCCTGGGTTTCGCACACCGTTTTCCTCGACTCTCCTTACCTTCCATGGTGTTGACGTACCCCCACAGGCGTGACTGACTGTGCGTACACCATGCACATCAGGTGAACCGACGGCACCACATAGGTGGAGGTGTGCCCTGCCGCCGCTCCCTCGCTACCCGACCGTGGACGAGCTGGGAGCCCGTGCGGCCGCGCTCGTCGCCCGTCATCCTCGCGACGCCCGCCTGCGCCGCGTGGGCACGTCACGGGAGGGAACGCCCCTGTGGCTCCTCTCCGTCGGGCACGGCGGCCGTCAGGCCCTCGTCGTTGCCGGACCGCACGCCAACGAACCCGTGGGCGGCGCCACGGTCCTGCGGGTGGCCGAACGGGCGCTCGCCGACCCCCGGTTGTGCGAGGGCGCGGACGCCACCTGGAACCTGCTGCTCTGCCTCGACCCCGACGGCGCCCGCCGCAACGAGGCCTGGCTGTCGGGCCCGTACACCCTCGGCAACTACTTCAGGCACTTCTTCCGGCCCGGCTTCCTGGAACAGCCCGAGTGGCTGCCCGAGGGCGCGGACGGGGCCACCTTGCCCGAGACCCGCGCCCTCCTCGACCTCCAGGACGAACTGCGGCCCTTTCTGCAGTGCTCCCTGCACGGCGTCGACGTGGGCGGCGCCTTCGTCGAGCTCACCCGTGAACTGCCCGGAATCGCCCAGCGCGTCGCGCACACCGCGACACGTCTCGGCATCCCGCGCGAACTCGGCCCGTACGACACCCTGTACTGGCCGTCGCTGGGCCCCGCCGTCTACCGCATCCCACCGCCGCGCCGGGGAGACCTGGCGGCCGCCATCACCGAGGCCGCGGTCGAGTCCACCTGGTTCCACCCGCACCCCTACGGCACCGTGACAGCGGTCGTCGAAGCCCCCATGTGGGGCGTGGCCGCCGTGGAGGACCCCACACGCCCCGCCGACGCCGACGCGGCGCTGCGCACCGTCAGCCACACGCTGCGCCGCGACACCGCGCTCCTGGAAGGGATCCTCGCGCGCGTGCGCCCCGTTCTCGGTGGCTCCCCGGACGTGGCCCGACTCCTCGCCCCCGTGGACGACTATTTACTGGTCGGCCCCGGTCTCGCCGACTCGTGGGATCCCGACCTGTGCCATGCCGGAGCGCGACCCCTGCCGCCGCTCACCATTGCGCGCCTCACCGCCCTGCGCCTCGCCGGACGCCGGGTCGCCCTGCGCACCGCCGGGCTGCTGCACCAGCTCGTGACCGGCTCGGGACACGACCCGCGTGGAGTGCTGCCGGAGCTCGACCGGCTGATCGACGAGTGGTGCGCCGACTACCGAGACGGCTGCGGGGCGCACTGGATCCCGGTCGCGCGTCAGGTCGAGTACCAAGCACGCGTGGTACTCGCCGTGTTCGACCTCGCCCGGCGCCACGCGCGCGTGCCGTCCCGTTCGGGTGAGACAGGGTGGGGTTCGCAGGCCGCGGTGCCGATGCATCGGGAATGACGAAAACCACTCAGGCGGTACGGGGCGGCCTGCTCGCGGCGGTCGCCCTCCTCACCGTGGGCGCGGTCCCGGACCCGGCCCCGGCTCAGGTGATGCCGCAGCAGGCGTTCCAGGGCAACTGGCTGTACCTCACGGTCACCACCGGCGACGCCCGCTCCAGCGACACACGCGGCACGCTCCTGCTCTGCGATCCGCCCCAGGGGCACGCCCACGCGGCACAGGCCTGCGCGGAACTCCGCACCGCCGGAGGGGACATCACCCGGATCCCGGTCAGGGTCGACGTCCTCTGCCCCATGCTCTACGCACCGGTCACCGCCTCCGCACGCGGCGGGTGGAACGGCCGACGGACCGAGTACACCCGCACCTTCTCGAACACCTGCATGATGGGAGTCGAGACGGGGTCGGTGTTCGCCCTCGGGGGTCCCGGAGGCTTCGAGGGCCTCGGGGATTCGGGGGACGTGGGGGACTTGGGAGACTTGGGGCACTGATTCTTCAGGCCGAGGCGTCGCGCGCGTGGCGGGCCGCCGCGATCACCGTACGGGTCTGGTGCTCGACCTGGTGGTCCAGCGGAACCCAGCGGGCACGGAAGCGGTCGGCGAAGGCGTCGCTCCAGTCGGCGACGAGCCGTTCGAGGTGTGGCGCCTCGCGGTCGCCCGTCTCCCGGAGAACCCGCAGCAGCATCGCGGCGGCCCGCAGCGGAAGCCGGCGGCCGAACGCGTCGACACTGCCGACGTACGCCGTCGTCGTGTTCGGAGGCGGTGTCCTGACCCAGTCGTCGGCCAGGCCCGGTACCAGTTCCAGCGCCCACTTGGCGGCGCGCAGGAGCGGCCCGTCGGGGCCCCGGAGCCGCGGCAGCGCCTCCGTGAGTACCGCTTCCACCTGGAGGGTGTCCCGCAGCAGCCTGCGCGCCAGCCGTCGCATCGCCGCCGCGGGGGCCGGGTGCGGTGTCGGGTCGTCCACCAGGTCGCCGGCCCACATCGGCACCTCGACGACCGCGGTGAGACCGCCGTACCGGTGGGCGTGGTACCAGGTGCTGTGCCGTGCGTCGTCGGGCATGCTCGGGTACGCCGTGTCCAGGCCGGGAGCCGGCATCACATGTACCCCGGGCCCGGAGGCGGGCCAGCCCGCGGCGTCCGACGCGGCCATCTCCACCGGGATGTGCAGCTCCGCCGCGGACTTGGCGAACGGCTCGGCGAGCCCGGGGACGTCCTTGGTCAACTGGACCCAGCTGCCGCCCAGATCGGTGCCGTGCAGGCTGACCTGGAGGTAGGGCCGTACCTCGTCGATGACCCGGATGAGGGCGCGGGTCTCCGGGGGCAGCCGGTCGGGCGGCAGGACGGACGGGGACCACTCCGGCTGCTCGGGCCCGGCCGGGCGGAAGAAACCGAGGTGGTAGTCGAGCAGGGTGCGCGGCGCCGGCGTCACATGGAGACTCGCCCCGTCCGGGTCCGCACAGAGCAGGAAGTGCCAGGAGGTGTCGGCCCGTAACTCCCGGTCGTGCATGACTCGTTCGGCCACCGCAAGCACGGTCGAGCCGCCGGTCGGCTCGTTCGCGTGGGCGCCCGCCACGACGAGGACGCCGCGCCGTGCGTGGCCCATGGACAGCAGATGAAGAGGCCTGCCCCCGCGCGATATGCCGACCTGTCTGAGCGCGCACAGGCCGGGCCGGTGAGCCGCCAACGCCCGGGCGGACGAGACGATTTCGGTCACAGTGGGGTAGCGCAACTCCGGCAGGAGACTCACCCCCGACTTGTCCGCCCTGCGTCGCTTTCCGCAGTACTCCACGGACTGAGTGAACTGTCAAGGAGATGAAGGGGCGGCTCCAGGGGGCGCCAAATGGCATTTACCGCTGGCAGGGGGTGTGCACAGGCGGACGGCGATTCAGTGTTGATGCCGGTTGCGTCCGGCGAGTGTCGGGAAACCTCTCGCCGACGGCGTGGGATCGGGCAGGGGGCACCGGCTTCACTCGTATGGGTGTACGAGGCCTGCGGTCCGGGCGTCGCGATGGTCGGCTGGGACCAATCGCGCGCGGGTCCAGCGCGCAGACCCTAGGCGGGAGGCCGGCGGTGCTGTGTCCCCACGGTCTTCCTGGTCTTTACGGTCTTTCCAGTCCTTCCGACCCTTCCGACCCTTCCGGTCCCCCTGGTCCCCCTGGTCCCCCTGGTCCTTCTGGTCTTCCCGGTCTTCCCGGTCTTCCCGGCGAAGGCGCACCGGCGTCCGCGCGGACAGGACCACTGCCGCCAGTTCCCGGCGCCGAGCCCGAGCGCCGGAGCCTTTGGCCGGCGGAATCGTCTGCGCTGCCGAGCCTGTGGCCGGAGAGCGTGTCCGCGACGGCGAGTCACTGCCCTGCGCTCCGGTCCGGGGCGGAGAGTCTCCGGACGGGGCACGGGTCGGCGTCCGAGGCGGAGTGGAGCGGGAGCGCTTCCGCGTCGGCTCAGACGCCGAGCAGGGCGCCTCGCACTGGCCCGTCGTCTCGTACCGGCTCGGCGTCCTTTACCGACCCGCCGTCCGGCACCGCCTTGACGTCTGCCACTGGCCCGCTGCCTCGTACTGGTTTGCCGTCCGGTGCCAGCTCGTCGTCTCGTACTGACGTGGTGTCTGGCGTCAGCTCGCCGTCTGGCACCGACTCGCCGCCTGACATCGGCCCGGCGCCGAGCACCGACCCTGCGCCTCGCGCTGACCCTGCGCCGAGGACGGAATCGTCGACGAGTACGGGCGCACCGACGACGGCGGGCTCGCCCGTGACGACCGGCTCGCCCATGAAGTTCGGCTCGCCCGCGACGGAGGGCGCACCTATGACGTCCGGCTCGACCACGATGACCCGCTCGACCAAGACGACCGGCTCGACCACGACGGCCCGACCCCCGTCGGAGAGCCCGCCGCCACCCCCGAGCCTCCTCGCCCCCGCCACCGAGCGTGACCCCTACCCGCTGTATCGCGTCCTCCGTGAGCGCCACCCCCTCGTGTACGACGAGCCGTTCGGCGCCTGGCTGGTCAGCAGGTACGCCGATGTGCGTGCCGCGCTCGCGGACCCGCGGCTCGTCGCGGTGCCGCCCGGACGCACCCTGGCCCACCTGGAGGGCGGGACGCACAGCGCCCACCGGGCCGTGGTCTCCCCGGCGTTCCGCGGGGCCGCGCTGGCCGCCCTGACCGCGGGTGTCGCGCGGACGGCGTTCGTCCTCGCCCGCCGCCTCGCAGCCCGCCAGGAGGCCGATCTCGTCACCGAGTTCTGCCAGTGGCTGCCCACCGCGGCGGCCGTCGCCGCGCTCGGGCTGCCGTACGAGGACACCGCGCGCGTGCACGCGTGGTGCCGTACGGGCCTCGACCATCTCGGCGGTCACCACTTCGAACTCGACGCCTTCCTGCGCCCGTACATCGCCCGCCGCCGCGCTCACCCGGGTACCGACCTGCTGTCGGCGCTGTGCACGGCGCGAGCCGACGGGCGACCCCTCTCGGACGAGGTCGTGGCGGGCCTGGCGGGGTCCCTCCTCGGCGCGGGCGGCGAGGCGAGCGCACGGGGCCTCGCGTCGTTCCTCGCCAACCTCCTCGACCACCCGGGCCAGTTGGCTGTCGTCCGTGCCCGTCCCGCGCTCGCGGCCGGTGCCTGGGCCGAGTCGCTGCGCCGCGATCCGCCGCTGCAGGTGGTGCTGCGGAGGGCCGTCGAGCCGGTCGGCGCGATACCCGTGGGCGCCACCGTGGCGTGCCTGGTGGGATCCGCGGGCCGGGACCCCGCACGGTTCGCCGACCCGGACCGCTACGACGCCTTCCGCCCCGACCCCGGACAGCTCGCCCACGGCTCCGGACGGCACTTCTGCCCCGGCGCCCTGCTCGCCCGGCTCACCGCGGAGCACGGCCTGCGTGCCCTGCTGACGGTTCTGCCGGGCATCCGGTGGGTCCCGGGCTTCCGGCCCACCCCGGAGGGCCTGATCAGCCGCTCACCGCGGAGCCTTCCGGTGCGCCTGCGCTGACCCGCTCCAGCAGCACCACGGGCAACTGCTCGAAAAGCTCCGCCACGCGCGCGTGCCCCGTGAACTCCCGCCCAGGGGAGAGCACATCCGTCCACCGGCCCTCGGGGAGCGGGAGCACGGTGTCCCGCCAGCCGCCCGCCTCAGCCAATCGCAGCGACAGCCGGGTGACGGCCGTGACCACCTCCCCGGAGCGTACGAACGCCACACAGTGCGCGGCGCCGGGGCCCTGTGCCGTCAGCGGTGTGTACGTCGCCGAGTCGCCGAAGACGGCCGGGCGCCGCCCGCGCAGCCGCAGGGCCGCCGTGGTCAGCGCGGTCTTCGCCGACACCTGCTCCTGAGGTGCGAACGGCCGCCGGTTGTCCGGGTCCACCAGCGCCAGATACTCACCCTCGGTGCCCTGGTAGACGTCCGGCACCCCGGGCATCGTCAGATGGACCAGAGCGGCCCCCAGGACGTTCGCCCGCACATGCGGAGCCAGCGAGGCCCGAAAGTCGGCCACGCGCCGCCCGGGCGCCCCGCACGGCCCCTCCGCGACGAACGCGGCCATTGCTTCCTCGTACGCGGGATCCTGCTCGGTCCAGGCGGTGTGCAGGCCGGCCTCCCGGATGTGCTTCAACAGGGCTCCCTGGACCCGCTCGGCGTCGGCCGGGCCGAGTCCGAACACCGTCTGCCACGCGGCCCACGCCACCTGCGGGTCGGGCAGGCCCGCGCCGTCGCGGGTCACCTCGGTCAGGACGTCGGCCCACCGTTCGGGGCACTCGGTGAGCACGGAAAGGGCGGCGCGTACATCGGCGCTGCGTTTCGTGTCGTGCGTGGACAGGGCGGTTCCGGTGGCGGGCCAGTCGCGCTGCACGCGCGCGCAGTAGGCGTGGAAGTCCTCGGGGGACACGGTCGGGCTCCCGGGGTTCCCGCCCACCTCGTTCGCCGACAGCTGGGGCACATAGCGGTAGAACGCGGTGTCCTCCACGGACTTGGCCCGCAGCGCGGACGAGGTCTGCGCGAACCGGGCCCGGAACTCGGCGTGCCCGGGCCCGTCACCGGCCCGCCCGAGCACCAGGTCCCGTACGACATCCACGGCATGCGCCTCCTCCGGCACCGTGAAGACCGCCCGGGCCTCGGTGGCCGCCTCCTCGGTGACCACCAGGGCGGCGTCCGAGGAGGGGTAGGGCCGGTACACCTCCAGGCGGACGAGGAGCTCCCGCAGCGCGGTGGCCAGCGCCCAGGGGGCGTGGTCGCGCAGCGCCGGGTCCGGGGAGGCGGCGCACAGACGGCTCGCCACGCGCGTGAGGCGGTCGGTCTCGGTGGCCAGTTCGTGCGTGACCACCTTGTACGCCGCCCGGCGCACCGTCGCCTCCCAGTGGCCGCCACGGTCGCTCTGAGGGGCCGCGAAACGCCGGTACTGGCCGAGGAGTTCCCCCGCGCCCGCCGGGTCCGTGAAGAGGCCGTCGACATGCCGCAGCGCGTCGTAGCCGGTGGTGCCCGCCACGGGCCACGCCGCGGGCAGCGGCTCGCCGTCCGAGAGGATCTTCTCGACCACCGTCCAGCGGCCGCCGCTCGCCTCGTGCAGCCGGCGCAGGTACGCGTCCGGGTCCGCGAGGCCGTCCGGGTGGTCGACGCGCAGCCCGTCCACCACGCCCTCGCCGAGCAGCTCCAGGATCTTCGCGTGGGTCGCCGCGAACACCTCCGGGTCCTCGACACGCACCCCGATGAGCTCCGAAATGCTGAAGAACCGGCGGTAGTTGAGCTCGGTACGAGCCAGCCGCCACCACACCGGGCGGTACCACTGCGCGTCGAGCAGCTGCGGCAGGGGCAGGTTCGCGGTGCCCTCGCGCAGCGGGAACACGTGGTCGTAGTAGCGCAGTACGTCGCCGTCCACCTTCAGGTGGCCGATCTCCGTGCCGAGCCGGCCCCCGAGCACCGGCAGCAGCAGCTGTCCGCCCTGGGCGTCCCAGTCGATGTCGAACCAGCGTGCATAGGGCGACCCGGGTCCCTCGCGCAGCACCTCCCACAGGGGGTGGTTGTGACGCGGAGACATCGCCATGTGGTTCGGCACGATGTCCACGACCAGACCAAGACCGTGTTCCCGCGCGGTGCGCGCCAGGGAGCGCAGTCCGTCCTCCCCGCCCAGTTCGTCCCGCACGCGCGCGTGGTCCACCACGTCGTAGCCGTGCGTCGAGCCGGGGACCGCCTCCAGGACGGGGGACAGGTGCAGATGGGAGACGCCGAGCGAGACCAGATAGGGCACGGCCGCCTCGGCGGCCCCGAAGGGGAACTCCGGCTGGAGCTGCAACCGGTACGTGGCGGTCGGCACGACGGGAACCACGGGCTCGGCCCCGGGCCCGGGAGTCACCGGTTCTGGACGCTCAGGTGTCATGGAGCCTACGTACCCGCCCTGCCGCCTTTCGTGTCACCGGCGCCTGCAAACGGGCACCCGCGGGCGCCAAAAGGCCCTCCCCACGCGCGTGCCCCGGGAACGGCAACGCGACCGCCTAGGCGGGCCGCTGCAACACCGTCATGCTCCGGTCCACCAGTGTCAGCCGGTCCCCGGCCTCGACCTTCGCGCCCGTTCCCGGCGCCACTCCTTCGGGGAGGGCTGTGTCGACGATCACCTGCCACTGGCGCCCGTGGTCGACCGGCACCACGAACTCCAGGGCCTGGGGCGAGGCGTTGAACATCAGCAGGAAGGAGTCGTCGGCGATGCGCTCGCCGCGCGGGCCGGGTTCGGAGATCGCGTTGCCGTTCAGGAAGACGGACAGGGCGCGGGCCGTCGCCGAGCCCCAGTCGCGCTCGGTCATCTCCCCGCCCTCCGGGGTGAACCACGCGATGTCGGACAGCTCGTCGTGGGTGCCCTGGACGGGGCGCCCGTGGAAGAACCTGCGGCGCCGGAAGACCGGGTGGTCGCGCCGCAGCCACACCATCGCGCGCGTGAACTCCAGCAGCTCGCCGCCTTCCTCCGGCCACGGCACCCAGCACAGCTCGCTGTCCTGGCAGTACCCGTTGTTGTTGCCCTCCTGGGTGCGCGCGAACTCGTCGCCGTGGCTGAGCATCGGCACGCCCTGGGAGAGCATCAGCGTGGCGACGTAGTTGCGCCGCTGGCGTGCCCGCAGGGCCAGGATCGCCTCGTCGTCGCTCTCGCCCTCGACCCCGCAGTTCCAGGACCGGTTGTGGCTCTCGCCGTCGCGGTTGTCCTCGCCGTTGGCCTGGTTGTGCTTGTTGTTGTAGGAGACGAGGTCGTTCAGCGTGAAGCCGTCGTGGCACGTCACGAAGTTGATGGACGCGAGGGGGCGTCGGCCGTCGTCCTGGTAGAGGTCCGAGGAGCCCGTCAGCCGGGAGGCGAACTCGGCCAGCGTGCGGGGCTCGCCGCGCCACATGTCCCGTACGGTGTCGCGGTACTTGCCGTTCCACTCGGTCCACAGCGGCGGGAAGTTGCCCACCTGGTAGCCGCCCTCGCCGACGTCCCAGGGCTCGGCGATCAGCTTCACCTGGGAGACCACCGGGTCCTGCTGCACCAGGTCGAAGAACGACGACAGCCGGTCCACCTCGTGGAACTGCCTCGCCAGGGTCGCCGCGAGGTCGAAGCGGAAACCGTCGACGTGCATCTCGGTGACCCAGTAGCGCAGCGAGTCCATGATCAGCTGGAGCACGTGCGGGGAGCGCATCAGCAGGGAGTTGCCGGTCCCCGTGGTGTCCGTGTAGTAGCGCTGGTCCTCCGCGAGACGGTAGTACGAGGCGTTGTCGAGACCCCTGAAGGACAGCGTGGGGCCCAGGTGGTTGCCCTCGGCCGTGTGGTTGTAGACGACGTCCAGGATGACCTCGATACCGGCCTCGTGCAGCGCCCGGACCGCCGACTTGAACTCCAGGACCTGCTGGCCGCGGTCGCCCCAGGAGGCGTACGCGTTGTGCGGGGCGAAGAAGCCGATCGTGTTGTAGCCCCAGTAGTTGTTCAGGCCCATGTCCACCAGCCGGTGGTCGTTCACGAACTGGTGTACGGGCATCAGTTCCAGTGCGGTGACGCCCAGCTTGGTCAGGTGTTCGATGATCGCGGGGTGGGCGAGCGCCGCGTACGTGCCGCGCAGTTCCTCGGGCAGCTCCGGGTGCTGCATGGTGAGGCCCTTGACGTGAGCCTCGTAGAGCACCGTGTGGTGGTATTCGGTGCGCGGCGGCCGGTCGTCGCCCCAGTCGAAGTACGGGTTGACCACCACCGAGGTCATGGTGTGCGGCGCCGAGTCCAGGTCGTTGCGCTTGTCGGGCTCCCCGAAGCGGTAGCCGTACACCTCCTCGCCCCACTCCACCGCACCGCTGATGGCCCGCGCGTACGGGTCGAGCAGCAGCTTCGCGGAGTTGACGCGCTGCCCGTGCCCGGGGTCGTACCGCCCGTGCGCACGGAAGCCGTAGCGCTGTCCGGGCATGATGCCGGGCAGATAGGCGTGCCGCACGAACGCGTCGCTCTCGCGCAGTTCCACCGCGGTCTCCGAGCCGTCGTCGTGCAGCAGACACAGCTCTATACGGTCGGCGGCCTCCGAGAAGACCGCGAAGTTGGTACCGGCACCGTCGTACGTGGCACCGAGTGGATATGCCTCTCCAGGCCAGACCTGCATGGATATGACTCTTCCAGTAGTGCCGTGCCCCGGGGGGCCGCTCCGAGCCGAGTCTCCCCGAAAGTGGCGGAACCTCCTATGACTTACGTCCCTCTTACCCAATGACCAGGCATACGTCGTGTGCCGAACCAGTGGGGCTCGAAAACACTCCTGGATGTACCGGGGGAGCAGGGGGAAATGTGCGCAGGACAGTGCGCCGCCATCTGGGCAAGGTGGTGGCGGGTACGGCCATCGCGGTGGCCGGGACAGCGGTGATGATCGGTATCACGCTGCCGGGCTCGGCGGGGGCCGACGACAAGGGCGGCAGTGGGGCAGGCGGCCGGACCACGCAGGAGACGGGAGAGCAGGGGCAGCAGGGGCAGGCGGCCGTGCAGCCGGGCGTCGTCGAGCAGGTGCCGGACGAGGGTGACAAGGGCGTCGGCCGTGACCCGCTGACCGACGACGAGACCGAGCGGGTCGAGCGCCTCGCGCTGAACCAGCAGCTGCTCAGGTCCGCCGAGGACGTCGAAGGGGACCGCGGCCCGCAGCGGATCGGCGTCGACCTCGCCGAGCCCGCCGAAGACGAACTGGGTGACGCGAACGCGCCGCGCCGCGCCGAGGTCCGGTTCTACGACTACAAGGACGACGCGCTCGTCACCAAGACCGTCAACCTCGACACCGGGAAGGTCGAGAGGACCGGCACCCAGCACGGCGTCCAGCCGCCCATCAGCCGTGACGAGATGACCGAAGCCGCGCAGCTGCTGATCGCCGACCCGCTCGGCGCGGGCCTCAAGGCCGACTACAAGGACGCCACGGGGAAGGAACTCACCTCCCCCGACCAGCTGATCCTCAACAGCATGGTCTTCCGCGCGGCCCCGGGCGCCCGGCCCGCCGCGCTCGCGGACTGCGGCACACACCGCTGTGTACGGCTTTTCCCGAAGGTCAGGAACGGGCCCTGGATCGACAGCCGTGACCTGGTGATCGACCTGAGCGCCCGCAGGGCCGTCAAGCTCGGTTAGCCGGCGCCGCCGTCAGCTCACTTCTCCCACTCACCTCCTTTTTCTGCTTTCGCAAGGAGTCACTTCGTCATGCGCGTAAACGGTTTGCTCAGTGGCGTCCGGCCGCGAGGAATCAGCCGGGTCCGTAGTCGGACGGCGGTGGGCCTCTCGGTGGCCGCGCTGCTCGTCGGCGCGGCCACCACCGCGGGACCCGCGGTCGCTCAGCCCAAGGCCGCTGCGGCGCCGGCCGCCGACTGCAGTGCGGCGTACCGGATCGAGCAGAAGCTCTCCACCGGCACCACCTGGCGGATGTGCTGGCACTACGAGAGCGAGGCCGGGCTCGTCCTGGAGGACATCTCGTACCAGCCCAAGGGCGAGGCCCGCCCCATCAAGGTCCTCACCAGTGCCAAGCTCGCCCAGATCCACGTCCCCTACGACGACGGCAAGGCGGAGTACGACGACCTCACCGGCGCCGGTTTCGGTCAGGGCCTGATGAATCTGGCCCCGGGCGAGTGTCCCGGCGGCACGATCAAGAAGGTCAAGATCCCCAATGCGTGGGACCCGGAGCACCCCACCGCCAACGGCCTGTGCACCACGACCCGTACCCGCGGCCACGCCTACCGGATGCAGGGCGACACGGCGAGCAAGGTCTACCAGACCCAGGGCAAGGACCTGCTCGTCTACACCGTCAACCAGGTCGGCTGGTACGAGTACATCACCGAGTGGCGCTTCCAGGACGACGGCACCGTCAACATGAACGTCGGCGCCACCGGCAGCCTCTCGCCCGGCGACTACAACGCGGGCGACGGACGCGGCTGGCCGATCGGCAGGGGAGCCAGGTCCTACGCCACCAGCCACAGCCACAACGTCTTCTGGCGGCTCCAGTTCGCGCTGGACGGCTCCGCCAAGAACAAGGTCGAGCAGTACGACTCCGTGGTCAGTCCGCCCGCGAACGCCAACGAGGGGCCGACCAACAAGACCACCCTCACCAAGGTCACCAAGGAACTCGCGGGCGACGCCAAGAACATGCGCTGGTGGCGCGTGGTCAGCGACATCGGCAAGAACAAGGACTGGCACGCGCGCTCGTACGAGATCGTCCCCGGCGCCACCACCAAGTACCCGGGGCGCAGCTTCACCAAGCACGACATCTACTTCACCGAGTACAAGCAGTGCGAACAGTTCGCCAGCAACAACCCGGCCAACTGCGGTACCGGAGCCGGTAATTCCGTCGACAAGTGGGTCAACGGACAGACCCTCACCCACCCCGTCGCCTGGGTCAACGTCGGCTTCCACCACGTCGCCCGCGACGAGGACCAGCAGCCCATGCCGGTCCACTGGCAGGGCTTCTCCATCGCCCCGCGCGATGTCACCGCTATGAACCCGCTCACTCCGCCGGCCCTTGCCAACCAGAACGGGCAATAGGAAAACGGTAGTTGAGAAACGACCTGTCCATCGGGCTGCACCGCTGACCGCTCCCGGAGTACCCTTCCTTGATCGTTGAGTGGGGGCTTGCTCCACGCGAGAGCTCGGGGGAGCGGAAGGCGGTGCGCGGGTGGGCTCGGGAGGGCTGGAGTTGCCTCCTGGTGACGAGGGTCACGAGGGGAACTCCACAGATGTCCCACCCGGTGCGGTGTCCCTGGCACGGCCGATGGAAATGGGATCTATCGGACCGGAACTGGACTGGGGCGCCGACGCCTGGAGCGAGGTGCGCACGCGCGCCCAGCGGGCCGGGCGCGCCTACATTTGGCTGAACCTGGTCGAACAGCGGCTGCGCGCTGTCGTGGCCGCTGTTCTCCGTCCCATCTACGAACCCGTCCACGGCGACGAATGGGTGGTCGCCGCCGCCGGACCCGCCGGACAGGAGTGGGTGCAGCGCGCGGTCGCCGTACGCGAGGTCAGCCGCCGCAAGGGGTACTTGCTCGACCCCGCCGACGACAACGTGCTCAGTTTCCTGACCCTGCCCCAGCTGCGCGAGCTGATGGTGCAGCACTGGCCGTGCTTCGAGCCCTACTTCGACGAGCGCCGCGACGTCGAACTCGCCCTGGACGAACTGGAAGTCACCCGGAACGTCGTCTCGCGCAACCGTGCCCTGTCCGAGGCGGTCCTCGCACAGGCCGAGCGGGCCGCGTCGAAACTCCTGGAGATACTCGGCGCCGGCAGTGACGCGCCCTCCGCACGCAGGCTGCCCGTCGACGCCGTGGAGAACCTGGTCGGCGACCGGTACGCGGACGTGGTCGGCGTGCACTCGGACCGGGTGCGGCTGCTGCGCCAGTTCCCCGCCGAGGACTTCTTCGGCGGTGCGCGCCGCCTCGATGCCATCGGCATCGGCCTGAACCTGCTGGTGCAGAACTTCTCCGGCCGGCGGCTCGTGCGGCTCGCGGAGTCGGGCTGCCGGGTGCGGCTGCTGTTCCTCAATCCGGCGTCCAGCGCGGTGAAGCGGCGCGAGCGGGAACTCGGCATCAAACGGGGTGAGTTGAGCCGCGCCGTCGAGATGAACATCCTGCACATGCGCCGGGTGCGCTCCAAGCTGCACGACCCGGGCGCCTTCGAGATCCAGGTCTACGACGAGACGCCCCGCTTCACCGCGTACCTCGTGGACGGGGACGGCTCGGACGGCATAGCGGTCGTGCAGTCCTATCTGCGCCGGACGCGGGGGATGGAGGCGCCGGTCTTCGTACTGCGCGGCGGGGGCCGGCTGGTCAAACCGGACGAGATTGAGGAAGAAGGGCTTTTCCCGACATACCGCGAGGAGTTCGAGATCGCCTGGGCGGATTCGCGGCCGGTCTCCTGACGCTCCGGACACCCTCGCGGCCGGGAAGCGGAATGCGGCCCTCGGATTGTCAGTGGTGCATGGGATCGTGGAGACCACTGGGGGAAAGCACCACGAAGAAGGGGGGCCGCCCATGGGCTGGCACCAGGAGCTGCTGACCGGCTTCGACCTGGAGACGACCGGGACGGATCCGCGCGAGGCGCGCATCGTCACGGGGGCCGTGGTCGAGGTCAAGGACGGAAGACTGCAAGGGCACCGCGAGTGGCTGGCCGATCCGGGGGTGGAGATTCCGGCGGACGCGGTGGCGGTGCACGGGATCACGAACGAACGGGCGGTGGCCGAGGGCAGACCGGCCGACCAGGTCGCCGACGCGATCGCGGGCGTCCTCGTCTCGTCCTGGCAGTCGGGCGTCCCGGTCGTCGCCTACAACGCGGCCTTCGACCTGACCCTGCTCTCCGCAGAGTTGCAGAGGTATGGTCTGCCGTCCCTGCGCGACCGTCTCGGCGGCGTGGATCCGGCGCCCGTCATCGACCCGTACACGATCGACCGCTCGGTGGACCGCTACCGCCGCGGCAAGCGCAACCTCGAAGCGGTCTGCACGGAGTACGGGGTCTCGCTGGACACCGCCCACGACGCCTCGGCCGACGCCCTCGCCGCGGCCCGGCTGGCCTGCGCGATAGCCGACCGCCACCCGAAGGTCGCCGCCCTCGGCCCGGCAGAACTGCACCGCCGCCAGATCGACTGGTACGCCGAGTGGGCAGCCGACTTCCAGAGCTTCCTACGCCGCAAGGGCGACACGGCCGCAGTGGTGGACGGCGTGTGGCCCCTACGGGACCTGGCGGACGAACGGGTCTGAGCCCGCCCCGCTACGGACTTGGTGGGTGTGCGGGTCTGGCCTCGCCTGATTGTGGGATCTGGTGGGTGTGCGGGTCTGAGCCCGTTTGGATTCGGGACTCGGCGGATGAGTGCGCCTGGGCCCGTCCGGCTGCGGGACTTGGTGGGTGTGTGGGTCTGAGCTGCCCGGCTTGCGGGTCTGGGCTTGCCCGGGTTCAGGATTCGGTGGACGAGCGGGTCCGAGCCGACCCGGCTTCGGGACCTGGCGGATGAACAGGGCTGAGCCCGCCCGGCTTGCGGACCCGGCGGACGAGGGGGGCGGACAACGGGGACCCTCCGAGGAAGCGCCCGTTCTAGAACGGGTACCAGCGCACGGTCTCGTCGCCGTCCCGCAGCGATGCCACCCGGCGCTCGAACTCGGCCAGTGCCTTGGGGTTGACCGGTGCGTGCTGGGCGACCCAGGCGCAGCTGGCGGTCTCCCGCGCTCCCCGGAGCACGGGACAGCCCGCCCACTCACGGACGTCCCAGCCGTACGCCTCGGTGAAGGAGCCGTAGGCCTCGGCCGGGAGCCCGTATCGGTCACGGGACAGGGCCATGACCACCAGGTCGTGCTCGCGCAGGTCGGCGGAGAAGGTCTCCAGGTCGACCAGGACCGGTCCTTCGGGGCCGACATGGACGTTGCGCGGCAGCGCGTCGCCATGGATCGGGCCCGGCGGCAGATGCGGGGTGAGTACGGCCGCGGCCGTCGCGAAGCCGTCGCGCCGGGCCCGCAGATACGCCGCGTCCGCGGGGTCGATCGCGTCGCCCGCCAGACGCAGCCAGCGCTCCACACCGCCCAGCAGTTCGCGGGGCGGCAACTCGAAGGAGGGGGAAGGCAGTGCGTGCACCACCCGTAGCAGTTCGGCCAGATCGCGGGGCTCCGCGGGGCGCACGGGATCGGGCAGCCGGTGCCACACCGTCACCGGGTGACCGTCGACCAGCCGCGCCTCGGGCTCGGCCGCCCGCACCGCCGGGACGCCCACGTCGGCGAGCCAGGCCGCGATGTCCAGTTCCCGCCGTGCGCGGTCGAGGAGTTCGGCATCGCGCCCCACCTTGACGACCAGGTCACCGGCCGCGAACACCGCGTTCTCGCCCAGGGCGAGGAGAGTCGCCTCCCGTACCGGCCCCGGCAGTACATCCGCCGCACGCAGTACGTTCCGCGCCTGTGCCTCGTCCATCCCGCGCCTCCCATGGCTCTCGCCGACTCCCGCACACGGCGTCACGATCACGCCATTCACGTCGGCCAGTGTCGCATTCGCACTGGTGGGACGGTCACAAAGGGGCTGCGCGCTGCCTTGACGCGGAGTCAGCTCCTCAGCACGATGACGGGGGCCGCCTGGGCGGCCGGATCTCCACGAGCCGCCCAAGGGAGCCGAATCCGTGACATTGGCGAGCGTGACGAGACGTTCGGCGAAGGGTGCGCCCGGCGCGGGCGCGGACCGTCGTTCCGCCGACCACGGCGCCTGGTTCCTGGTGCTGCCCGCGCTGATCCCGATCCTGGTGCTCAGCGTCGGACCGCTGCTGTACGGGATCACGCTGGCGTTCACCGACTCGCAGTCGGGGCGGACGCGGTCCACACAGTGGATCGGGGTGCTCAACTTCCAGGACCTGCTGCACGACACACTGTTCTGGGACTCGTTCCGGATCGGGCTGCTCTGGGCGGTCGGGGTGACCGTGCCGCAGTTCCTCCTCGCGCTCGGACTCGCCCTCCTGCTCAACCAGGAACTCCGGCTGCGCTGGCTCGCACGCGCCCTCGCCATCGTCCCGTGGGCGATGCCCGAGGTTGTCGTGGGCGTCATGTGGCGCATCGTGTACAACCCGGACGCGGGCATCCTCAACGAGACGCTGCGCGACCTCGGCCTCGGGGACGGCCGCGACTGGCTGAGCGGCCTGGCGACCGCCCTGCCCGCCGTCATCGTGGTCGGCGTCTGGGCGGGCATGCCCCAGACGACGGTGACTCTGCTCGCCGGCCTGCAGAACACCCCGCGCGAACTGCACGAGGCGGCCGCGATGGACGGCGCGGGCGCCTGGCGCCGCTTCCGGACGGTCACCTGGCCCGCGCTGAGGCCGGTCGCGCTCGCCGTCACGGCGCTCAACTTCATCTGGAACTTCAACTCGTTCGCGCTGGTCTACGTGCTGACCAACGGCGGCCCCGGCGGCCGGACGCGGCTGCCGATGCTCTTCGCCTACGAAGAAGCCTTCCGCTACGGCCAGTTCGGCTACGCGGCGGCGATGGGATGCGTGATGGTCGCATTGATCTCGGTGCTCCTCGCCGTCTTCCTCGTCGGCCGGCTGAGGGGAGGTGTGGACGCATGAGGACCAGCAAGGGCGCCCGGGCGGCCCAGTACCTCGCGCTGCTCGGCTATCTCGTCTTCCTCGCCTTCCCCTTCCTCTGGCTGATCTCCACCGCCTTCAAGCCTCCGGGCGAGCTGGCGAGCCTGCACCCCACCTGGATCCCCAAGGACCCCACCCTCGCCAACTTCCGGCAGGCGTTCGACGAGCAGCCACTGCTGCGGGCCGCGCTCAACTCGCTGATCGCGGCGCTCGGCGCGGCGGTGATCGCCGTACTGATCGCGACCCCGATGGCGTACGTCATGGCACGGCACCGCACACGGCTCGCGAAGGCCGCCACCGGGTGGGTCGTGGTCAGCCAGGCCTTCCCGTTCGTGCTCGTGATCATCCCGCTGTTCCTGGTCCTCAAGAACCTCCGGCTGATCAACTCACTGCCGGGACTGGTGATGGTGTACGTGGTGTGGGCGCTGCCGTTCGCGCTCTGGATGCTGGTGGGGTATGTACGGGCCGTGCCCACCGAGTTGGAGGAGGCCGCGGCGGTGGACGGGGCGGGGAGACTGCGCACCCTGATCTCCATCACCGCGCCGCTGCTCGCGCCCGGCATCGTGGCGACGGCGCTGTTCGCGTTCATCAGCGCGTGGAACGAGTTCTTCTTCGCGCTCGTGCTCCTCAAGACCCCGGAGAAACAGACGCTCCCGGTCGTCCTCACGCACTTCATCGGGGCTGAAGGGGTCGCGGACCTCGGGCCGCTCGCCGCGGCGGCGTTCCTCGCGACGCTCCCCTCGCTGGTCATCTTCGCGATCATCCAGAAGCGGATCACGGGCGGCATGCTCGCCGGGGCGGTGAAGAGCTGATGCGTACGCGATGGATCCTCGTACTGGTCACGGGGCTGCTGCTCGCGGCCTGTTCCTCGGGCGACGGCAGCTCTGACGGAAGGATCACTCTTCGGTTCCAGTCGCTCGCCTGGCAGCAGGAGTCCGTCGACGCCAACAAAGAGTTGGTGCGGGAGTGGAACGCCGCGCACTCGGACGTCAAGGTCGAGTATGTGCAGGGGAGTTGGGACAGCGTGCACGACCAGCTGCTCACCTCCTTCGAGGGCGGTGAGGCGCCGGACATCATCCATGACGCCTCGGACGACCTCGCGGACTTCGCGTACGGCGGCTACCTCGCCGATCTGGGTGAGTTGCTGCCCGCCCGGCTGAAGTCCGGCATCCCGCAGCGCAGTTGGGAGACGACGACCTTCGGGGACGGGATCTACGGCGTGCCGTTCCTCCAGGAGCCGCGCGTCCTCATGGCCAACGCCACGTGGCTCAGGGAGTCGGGCGTCCGCATCCCGACGCCGCAGAACCCGTGGACGTGGGAGGAGTTCCGCTCGATCGCGGAGGAACTGAGCGGTGGGGGAAAGTACGGGGTCGCCTGGCCGCTCAAGGAACCGGTCTCCGCGACACTCAACCTCTCCCTCTCCGCCGGCGGCCAGATGTTCCACCGCGGCGCGGACGGCAGAGTGACGGTCCGTTTCGACGCGGCCGACGAGGTGGTGCCCAGGACGGTGCACGACGAGGTGAACACGGACGGGAGCGCGTCGAGCAGCACGCTCGGCATGGGCGGCTCCGACACGCTGCCCGGGTTCTTCGGCGGCAAGTACGCGATGGTCCCGCTCGGCTTCTCCTACCGGCAGCAGATCGTTCAGCAGGCGCCGAAGGGCTTCGACTGGCAGGTGCTGCCCGCCCCGGCCGGCGCGGACGGCCTCACCCAGGGCGTCAGCCCGCAGACCCTCTCCGTCGCCGAGGACAGCCCGCACAAGAAGGAGGCCGTCGAGTTCATCGACTTCCTGCTCCAGCCGAAGAACATGGTCCGCCTCGCCCTCGGCGACTGGATGCTGCCCACCGGCACCGAGGCCCTCAAGGACCCTGCCCTGCACACCACCAAGGACGACTGGGCGGCTGGCACCGCGCTCGCCGCCCACCTGCGCTCGGCGCCCGCGCAGTCCGTGCGCGGCTACCCCGAATGGAAGGACAAGGTCGCGACCCCCGCGTTCCAGGAGTACTACAGCGGGGCGATCGGGCTTGCCGAGCTGAGAAAGCGGCTGGTGGAGGACGGGAACCTGGTGCTGGCCCGCTATCAGAGATGAGCCCGACGCGGACGGGATCTTCGATGGGGCGGACACCCGGCGTACGTAAATGACATTGCACGAGACGTCTCGTCTCGCATAGCCTGATCGCATGACCACTCGACGTGCCCATATCGCCATGTTCTCCATCGCCGCCCACGGGCATGTGAACCCGAGCATCGAGGTGATCCGGGAGCTCGTCGCGCGCGGGCACCGCGTCACGTACGCGATTCCGCCGGTCTTCGCCGACAAGGTGGCCGCGACCGGCGCCGAGCCCGTCCACTACACCTCGACGCTGCCGTCGCCCGACGACGACCCCGAGGCCTGGGGGACCACCCTCCTCGACAACGTCGAACCCTTCCTGGCGGACGCGATCCAGGCGCTGCCGCAGCTCGTGAAGGCGTACGAGGGGGACGAACCGGACCTCGTGCTGCACGACATCACGTCGTACCCGGCGCGTGTTCTCGCGCACCGCTGGGGTGTCCCGGCCGTCTCCCTGTCGCCGAACCTCGTCGCCTGGACCGGCGCCGAGGAGGAGGTCACCAAGCCGATGTGGGCGGAACCGCTGAAGACCGAGCGCGGACAGGCGTACTACGCGCGGTTCGAGGCCTGGCTGGCGGAGAGCGGGATCACGCAGCAGCCCGACCCGTTCGTCGGCCGTCCCGCCCGCTCCCTCGTGCTGATCCCGAAGGCACTCCAGCCCCACGCGGACCGGGTGGACGAGGCGGTCCACACCTTCGTCGGCGCCTGCCAGGGCGAGCGGGCGGCGCAGGGCGAGTGGCAGCGGCCCGAGGGCGCCGAAAAGGTGCTGCTCGTGTCGCTGGGCTCCAGTTTCACCAAGCAGCCCGCCTTCTACCGCGAGTGCGTCAAGGCGTTCGGCGAGCTGCCGGGCTGGCATGTCGTGCTGCAGATCGGGAAGTTCGTCGACCCCGCCGAGCTGGGCGAGCTGCCCGGCAACGTGGAGGTGCACCAGTGGGTGCCGCAGCTCGCGGTCCTGCGCCAGGCCGACGTGTTCGTCACGCACGCCGGGGCGGGAGGCAGCCAGGAGGGGCTGGCCACCGGGACGCCGATGGTCGCCGTACCGCAGGCCGTCGACCAGTTCGGGAACGCCGACATGCTCCAGGCGCTGGGCGTCGCCCGGCACCTACCGATGGAGGAGGCGACCGCGACGACCCTGCGGGAGGCGGTTCTCGCACTGGACGCGGACCCCGAGGTGGCGCGCCGCCTGGCGGAGATCCGGGACGGGATGGCCAAGGAGGGGGGCACAAGGCGGGCAGCCGACCTCATCGAGGCCGAGCTGCCCGCCGACATGCACCAGTAGTGGGGCTTCTCGGGGCCCTGATCAGGATGGGGACCTGCCGCTTCACCGCCTGCGGACGGATCCGGTGCGGACTTATCGTGAACGCATGACGACGACCTATGCGGCGCTGCTGCGCGGGATCAACGTGGGTGGCAGCAAGAAGGTGCCGATGGCCGAGCTGCGCACCCTGATGGAGGGGCTCGGATACGGCGGCGTACGCACGTATCTCCAGAGCGGCAACGCCGTCTTCACCGCCGGTCACGGCGACGAGGAGACCCTCGCCGCCGAGCTGGCGGCGGCCATCGAGAAGCACTTCGGCTTCACGGTCGGTGTCCTGGTGCGCGACCACGCCTACCTGAAGGCCGTACGGGAGGCGTGCCCGTTCCCGGCCGCCGAACTGGCGGGCAAGCAGCTGCACGCCACGTACTTCTCCGGCCCTGTCGACGCCGAGCGTTTCGCCGCGGTCGGCCAAACGGCCTTCCTGCCGGAGGAGTTCCGCCTCGGCGACCGCGTCCTCTACCTGTACGCCCCCGACGGCCTCGGCCGCTCCAAACTGGCGGAGGCCCTCTCCAGGCCCAGACTCCTCAAGGGCACCACCGCCACCACCCGCAACTGGAACACCGTCATCAAACTGGAGGAGCTCACCGCTGCCGCAGAGTGACCTTCCGCTCGCCGCCGTACGTCGTGGGGTCAACCCAGTGTGTACAGGCGGCGCATGTCCTCGTCGGTGAGGTGAACCGCGCCGGCGGCCAGGTTCTCCTCCAGATGTACGAGCGAGCCGGTACCCGGCGTCGGGCACAGCACGGGGGAGCGGTGCAGCAGCCAGGCCAGGGCGATCTGCGCCGGTGTCGCTCCGTGTGCGGTGGCGATTTCGGCGCAGACCGGGTTGGAGGTCAGTGATCCGTTGCCGAGGGGGAACCAGGGGAGGAAGGCGATGCCGTGTGCCTCGCACAGCTTCAGCAGCGGGTCCGACGTCCGGTCGAGCAGGTTGTAGCGGTTCTGCACGGACGCGATGTCGGTCGACTCCCTTGCTGATTCGAGCTGTTCGGTGGTGATGCTGTCGAGTCCGATGTGCCGGATCTTGCCCTCCGTGCGCAACTCGTCG
The DNA here is from genome assembly GCF_044744645.1 of Streptomyces sp. NPDC087263. Classification (NCBI taxonomy): domain Bacteria; kingdom Bacillati; phylum Actinomycetota; class Actinomycetes; order Kitasatosporales; family Streptomycetaceae; genus Streptomyces; species Streptomyces sp. NPDC087263. Next base: position 225,380 of record NZ_JBIUYT010000006.1, on the reverse strand, counting down.
AGAGCGCCGAGCTGTTCGGGCAACGGCACATGCGGGTCCAGCCGGTGCAACTGGTACAGGTCGATCGTGTCGAGGCGCAGTCTCCGCAGGCTTGCCTCGCACATCGCCCGCAGCTGCTCGGGTCGTCCGGCGATGTGCCAGGCACTGTCACCGGTGCGGACGACGCCGCCCTTCGTGGCGATCACCAGGTCCTCGGGGTACGGGTGCAGAGCCTCGGCGACCAGTTCCTCGGCGATCGAGGGACCGTAGTTGTCGGCGGTGTCGATCAGCCTGACCCCGCGAGCGACGGCCCGCCGGAGTACGGCCAGCGCGTCCCGGGCATCGCCGCGCGGTCCCCAGTAGCCGGGGCCGGTCAGCTGAGCGGTGCCGTAGCCGAGCCGTCGTACCGGCAGTCCCCCGCCGACTCCGAATCTTTCCTCGACCATTTGATGGAGAGTACACACGACTGTGCGAGGCTGATCTCCATGCGCTACATCATCATCGGGGCCGGTGCGGTCGGCGGGACCGTCGGAGGCCGGCTGGCCGAGGCGGGGCACGAGGTCGTGCTGGTCGCGCGAGGTGCCCACTACGAGGCACTGCGCGAGGGCGGCCTGAGGCTCGTGACCCCGCAGGGCACGTTCACACACCGGCTGCCCACGGTCGAGGGGCCCGAGGAGCTCGGGGAACTGCGCGCCGACGACGTACTGGTGCTCGCCGTCAAGACCCAGGACAGCGAGGCGGCTCTGGAGGCCTGGGGCCCACGCCCGGTGGCGGGCGGTGGCACAGCCGCCGAGCGGCTGCCGCTGGTCTGCGCGCAGAACGGGGTGGAGAGCCAGCGGCTGGCGCTGCGCCGATTCCGCCGGGTGTACGGGGTCTGCGTCTGGCTCCCCGCCACTTTCGTGGAACCCGGGGTTGTCTCCGCCCCCAGCAGCCCGCTCAGCGGCATGCTGCTCCTCGGCCGCTATCCGCACGGCACGGACGAGACGGCCCGCCGTATCGGCGCCGACCTGGACACGCCCCGCCTCGGAGCGCCGGTCGTGCCCGATGTGACCCGCTGGCAGTACGCGAAGCTGCTCGGCAATCTCGTGAACGCCGTCGAGGCGGTGAGTGGCGTCCAGTCCGGCGAGGAGGGGCGAGCGCTGCTCGGACGCGTACGCGCGGAGGGCGAGGCGGTGCTCGAGGCCGCCGGGATCGCCTACGCCGGCCAGGAGGAGCAACGGCGGGTCCGCGGTGACAAGGTCCACTTCGACCCGCTCGATCCCGCACGCGGCGCGGGCTCCTCCTGGCAGTCCCTCAACCGTGGTACCGGCAGCATCGAGGCCGACTACCTCAACGGCGAGATCGCCCTCCTGGGACGACTGCACGGCGTACCGACCCCGCTGAACGACCTGCTCCAGCGGCTGGCGAACACCTTCGCGCGCGAGCGGCGGGAGGCGGGGTCGATGCCGTTGGCGGAGCTGGTGGGCCTCGCCGACGCGGCTGTCACGCCGTAAGAGGCGAGTGTGTCGCGTTTGTTCAAGAGGAGCGCGGGCCGCGTCCCTAGCGTGAGGTGCATGAACCAAGAGAGCGTGTACCCGTACATGACCGAATGCGCCGCCGAAGCCGCTCGCGTCGCGCGCGGTGTCACGGCCGGACGGCTGACCGGTCCCACCTCCTGCGCGGAGTGGGACCTGCGGACCCTGGTCAACCACTGGGTCCTCTACACCTCGCACGGACTGGAACACCGGGCGCTGCGCGAACAGCTCTCCGAGGAGCTCACCGGGCGCGACTTCACGGCCGACCCCGGCTGGGCGCAGCGCTACGCCGACCAGCTCGACCGGGCCGTCGCCGCCTGGGCCGACCCGGCGGTCTGGGAGGGTGAGGTCGACCTCGGGGCGGGGAAGATGCCGGCCGGCGAACTCGCCTCGATGATCGTCAAGGAGATGGCGGTGCACGGCTGGGACGTCGCCACGGCGACCGGCCAGGAGTTCCGCGTCTCGGACGGCGCGGGTCGGCTCGTCCTGGACGTCGTCGAGACCCACGGCGACCTCTACCGGCAGTACGACGGCTTCGCCGACCCAGTGGCGGTGCCCGCCGACGCGCCCGCCTTCGAACGCGCGCTGGGGGCGAGCGGACGCGATCCGCGCAGGGCTGCCGTGGAGCGGTGACGGCGACTGGCTCAGTCGACCGCGGCAGGCGCCGGCGTTAAACAGCCCGCGGGAGGCACCGGCGCTCAGCAGGCAGCGGCGTTCAGTCGATCGCGGCTGGCGCCGGCGCTCAGCCGACCACTGCAAGCACCCTCGCTCAGCCCGCTGCCGCCAGCGCCGGCAGTGAAGCCTCGTCGTACCGGTCGAGCAGCACCCGCGCCACCTCCGGCGCCGGACCGAGCACATCGGCGAGCACGTCCGCCTCGGCCGCCCCCCGTGCGATGCGGTCCGGCAGGAAACCGGGCGCGAGGACGTAGCGTGCCACCGCGACCCGGGCGCAGCCCAGTTCACGCAGCGCACGTACGGCGTCCTCCGTGCGGGGCCCCGACGCGGAGGCGAACGCGGGTCGCACGGCGTGCCAGCCGGTCTGCCGCCACTCCCGTGCGAGGTCGGCGATCACGGCGAGCGCCTCCGGGTCCGTGGATCCCGCCGAGGCCAGCACGACCCCGGTCGAGGACTTGTCGGCGGGCGTCAACCCGGCCTCGTACAAACGGCGTTCGAGGGCGGAGAGCAGCAGCGGGGACGGGCCGAGCACCTCCGCCTGGCGGATGCGGAGTCGGCGTGGTGCGGCGCGCAGGACCGCCGGGATGTCCGACTTCGCGTGGAACGCGCGGGTCAGCAGCAGCGGGAGGGCGACCACGTCTTGTACGCCCTCCGCTGCCAGGGACTTCAACACCCCGTTCACCGACGGGATGTTGAAGTCCAGGAAGCCGGTCTCGACACGGAGGCCGGGGCGCTGTGCCCGTACCCGCCGCACCAGGGCGTGCACCGTCGCGGCATGCCGCGGGTCGCGGCTGCCGTGGGCGATGACCAGGAGGACCGGCTGATGGCGCATCATCGGCTCAGCTCTTCACCAACAGACCACGGCTGCGCAGTACCCACCGCTCCAGCGGGCTGAAGAGCAGCAGGTCGATGGCGATACCGACGAACAGGATGAGCAGGATGGCGAGGAAGACGGTCGCCATGTCGCTGTTGTTGCGGCCGTTCTCCAGCAACTGGCCGAGCCCCACGCCCAGATCGGGGAAGCTCGCGATGATCTCCGCCGCCATCAGCGAACGCCATGCGAACGCCCAGCCCTGCTTCAGTCCCGCCACATAGCCCGGTAGGGCGGCGGGCATGACGACATGCCAGGTGCCGCGCAGACCCGTCGCGCCCAGCGTGCGTCCCGCGCGCAGATACAGCGGCGGCACCTGGTCGATGCCGGAGACCAGACCGTTGGCGATCGAGGGGACCGCGCCGAGCAGGATCACCGCGTACATCATCGAGTTGTTCAGGCCCAGCCAGATCACTGCCGGCGGGACCCACGCCACCGAGGGGAGGGACTGCAGGCCCGACAGGATCGGGCCGATCGCCGCGCGGATGAACTTCACGCGCGCCACCAGGAGACCCAGCGGGGTACCGATGACGAGTGCGAGGACGAAGCCGGCCAGGCCGCGCGAGACGCTCGTCCAGATGTAGCCGAGCAGCTTGCCCTCCAGCCAGGCCTGCTGGATCTGGTCCCAGACGGCGCCCGGTGAGGGCAGCTTGCTCGGGTCGGTGACGACCTTGAACGAGATCAGCGCCTGCCACACCAGCAGCACCAGCGCGACGGCGATGATCGGCGGCAGGATCTTCTGGACGAAGGTCTGCCGGAAGGGAGTTCGGCCCGTGTGGGTCGTCTCCAGGGCGTCGAGGCCCGCCTCCAGACCGGCGAGGTCGTGGGTGTCCTTGACGACCGCGTCGGTCTTGGTCTCAGTGCTGGCCATGACGGCGGATCTCCCCACGCAGTTCTTCGGTGATCTCGACGGACAGCTCGGCCACGGCCGTGTCCTCGATGCGGCGCGGCTGCGGGATCTCCACCGTCCACTCGCGCGCGATCCGTCCCGGACGTGAGGAGAGCAGGACGACGCGCTCCGCGAGCCGTACCGCCTCGCGCACGTTGTGCGTCACGAACAGCACCGACACGTTCGTCTCGCGCCAGATGCGGGTCAGTTCGTCGTGCAGCACATCTCGTGTGATGGCGTCGAGTGCCGCGAACGGCTCGTCCATCAGGAGCAGTTGGCTGTCCTGGGCGAGGGCGCGGGCCAGCGCGACACGCTGGCGCATACCGCCGGACAGCTCGTGCACGCGCTTGCCGTACGCGCCCTTGAGGCGGACGAGTTCGAGCAGTTCCTCGGCCTTCTCACGCCGCTCGGTCTTGGCAACGCCCCGCAGTCGCAGGGCGAGTTCGATGTTCTTGCCCGCGGTCAGCCACGGGAAGAGCGCGTGCTCCTGGAACATCAGGGCCGGGCGGCCGTTCGTCGAGATGCTGCCGGCGGACGGAGCGTCGAGCCCCGCCACCAGGTTCAGCAGCGTCGACTTGCCACAGCCCGAGGCCCCCAGGAGGGTGACGAACTCGCCCGGCGCGACATCGAGGGTGATGTCGTCGAGGACCAGCTGCTGCCCGGCGGGCCCGGCGAATGACTTCGAGACGTGCTCGATACGGGTGGCGTGCTCTACCGCTTCGGCGCCGTCGGCAGCCTTGGCGAGTGTGGTGGCCATGGTCGTCACCTCCTGGGAACTCATCGGGGACCGGGCTTACTTGACGCCGAGACCGGCGTCGTCGACCGGGCTCTCGCCCTCGGCCTTGAGGACCTTGTTGAGCAACGTCAGGTCGTAGATGCCGTCAAGGTCGGGCTTCTCCAGCAGACCCGCCTTCACCGCGTGGTCCGCCTCCGAGTTGAGGGTGGAGGCGAGCGGGTCGTTGAGGAACTGGATGGACTTCCACGCCGGGTCGAGCACATTCGCCGGAAGCTCAGCGCCGGAGTCGATCTTGAGCTGCGCGTTCGCGGAGGCCTTCGCCTCGTCCGGGTTGGCGTTGATCCACTTGTTGGTCTCGACCGAGCCCTTCAGCACGGCCTCGACCACGTCCGGGTGCGCCTTGAGGAACTTCTGCGACACGATGATGTTCGTGATCACGAACTTGTTGTCCGGCCACAGGTCCGCCTCGTCGAGGAGCACCTTGCCGCCCGCGGCGACCAGCTTGGACGCGGTCGGCTCCGGCACCCAGGCGCCGTCGATGGAGCCGTTCTTGTAGGCGTCCGGGGTGACCTTGTTGTCCGTCCGGACGACCGACACATCGCCCTTGCCGCTCTCCGCGTCGACCTTCCAGCCCTGGTCGGCGATCCAGTTCAGCAGCGCCACGTCCTGCGTGTTGCCGAGCTGCGGGGTGGCGATCTTCTTGCCCTTGACGTCCGCCAGGGTCTTGATCTTGTCCGGGTTGACCACCAGCTTCACGCCGCCGGAGGCCGAGCCGCCGATGATGCGCAGGTCCGTGCCCTTGGACTTGGTGTAGCCGTTGATGGACGGCGAGGGGCCGATCCAGCCGATGTCGATGGAGCCCGAGTTCAGCGCCTCGATCTCGGAGGGGCCTGCGTTGAAGATCGCGTACTCGGCCTTCGTGGCACCGAGCTCCTTCTGGAAGAAGCCCTTCTGGTTGCCCACCAGCGCGGTCGCGTGGGTCAGGTTGCCGAAGTAGCCGATCTTCACGGAGTCGAGACCGTCGATCTTCTCGGCGCCGGCGGCGACCTTCGAGGTTCCCTCGTCCTTGGAGTCGGAACCGTAGCCGCAGGCGGCGAGGGTGAGGAGAGGCAAGGCGGCCAGCAGGGCGAGGCCGCGCTTCACTGAAGCTGAGCGGATGGCAGGCACGGGAGGTATTCCCCTCGTTGGCCCGGCGGTCACGGGTTCGGTGCGTGGCCGGGAAGGTCGACAGGTCTTCGTCGCGTCCGCGACGTCGGGTGGGGGGACGGGGCGCGCAAGCGGTGCGCGTACGTCATCGCGCACATCGCGCGACTCCGCCCTGCCCGCTGCCGAGGGCGCCGCTGCCGACGCGGCCGCCTTCCTTCGCGAACGTGGAGTAGAAGTCTCTGAGGCTCATGTCAGAAGTCCCAGCCGTCGTCGTCGGTCTCGGACTTGACCGGCTCCGGCGAGGCGAACGACTCGCCGACCATGCCCGCGGTCAGCGTGGTGCCGTCGGCCGGGTCGATCAGGATGAACGCGCCGGTGCGCCGCGAGTCGGCGTACGAGTCGAGCGGCAGCGGTTCGGCGGTACGGATCTTCACGCGGCCGATGTCGTTGGCGACGAGCTGTCCGGGGTGCGGGTGCAGGGACAGGTCGTCGAGGGTCAGCCGGGACGGGATGTCCTTGACGATCGCCTTGACCGTGCGGGTGCCGTGCTTGAGCAGCACGCGATGGCCGACGACCAGAGGCGCGTCGGCGACATGGCAGACCGTCGCCTCGACGTCCTGGGTGATCGGCGGCGCGTCCGTGGTCGGCACGATCAGGTCGCCGCGCGAGATGTCGACGTCGTCATCGAGGAGGAGGGTCACCGACTGCGGGGTCCAGGCCACGTCGACCGGCGTGCCCAGCAGATCGATCCCGGCGATCGTCGACGTACGCCCGGACGGCAGAACCGTGACCGGGGAGCCGACGCGGAAGGTACCGGACGCGATCTGACCCGCGTAACCCCGGTAGTCCGGATGCTCGGCGGTCTGCGGGCGGATCACGTACTGCACGGGCAGCCGGGCGTGGCAGCTCGCCAGGTCGTGGCTGACCGGGACCGTCTCCAGGTGCTCAAGGACCGTCGGACCGCCGTACCAGTCCATGTTCGCGGAGGGCTCCACCACGTTGTCACCGGTGAGCGCCGAGATCGGGATCGCGGTGATCTCGGGGACGCCCAGCTCGGAGGCGTACGCCGTGAACTCCTCGGCGATCGCCGCGAAGACGGACTCCTTGTACTCGACGAGGTCCATTTTGTTGACGGCGAGGACGACGTGCGGCACGCGCAGCAGGGCGGCGACGGCGGCGTGCCGGCGGGTCTGCTCGATGACGCCGTTGCGGGCGTCCACGAGGACGACGGCCAGGTCGGCGGTGGAGGCGCCGGTGACCATGTTCCGCGTGTACTGCACGTGCCCGGGGGTGTCGGCCAGGATGAACCGGCGGCGTGCGGTGGCGAAGTAGCGGTAGGCGACGTCGATCGTGATGCCCTGCTCACGCTCGGCGCGCAGACCGTCGGTGAGGAGGGCGAGGTCGGGGGTGTCCTGGCCGCGGCTGGCGGAGACGCGTTCCACGGCCTCCAGTTGATCCGTGAGGACCGACTTGGAGTCGTGCAGCAGACGTCCCACGAGGGTGGACTTGCCGTCGTCGACGGAGCCCGCCGTCGCGAAGCGCAGCAGCGTGGTCGCCGACAACTGCTCGACCGACAGGGGCTCGGTGGGTTCGGTGGTGCTGGTCATGTCTAGAAGTACCCCTCGCGCTTGCGGTCTTCCATCGCGGCCTCGGACATCTTGTCGTCGGCGCGGGTGGCGCCGCGTTCGGTGAGGCGGGAGGCGGCGATCTCGGCGATGACGGCGTCCAGGGTGGTGGCGTCGGAGTCGACGGCGCCGGTGCAGGACATGTCACCGACGGTGCGGTAGCGGACGAGCCGCTTCTCCACCGTCTCGCCGTCCTTGGGGCCGCCCCACTCACCCGCGGTGAGCCACATGTTGGACCGCTTGAACACCTCACGCTCGTGCGCGAAGTAGATGTCGGGCAGCTCGATCCCTTCGCGGGCGATGTACTGCCAGACGTCCAGTTCGGTCCAGTTGGAGAGGGGGAAGACGCGGACGTGTTCGCCGGGTGCGTGGCGGCCGTTGTAGAGCTGCCAGAGTTCGGGGCGTTGGCGGCGGGGGTCCCACTGGGAGAACTCGTCGCGCAGCGAGAAGACCCGCTCTTTCGCGCGGGCCTTCTCCTCGTCGCGGCGTCCGCCGCCGAACACGGCGTCGAACCGCTCGGACTGGATCTTCTCCGTCAGCGGCAGGGTCTGAAGCGGATTACGTGTCCCGTCGGGGCGTTCGCGCAGCACACCGCGGTCGATGTAGTCCTGTACGGAGGCCACATGGAGGCGCAGCCCATGTGCGGCGACCGCACGGTCGCGGTACTCCAGCACCTCGGGGAAGTTGTGGCCGGTGTCCACATGCAGCAGCGTGAAGGGGATCGCGGCGGGCGCGAAGGCCTTCAGCGCGAGGTGCAGCATGACGATGGAGTCCTTGCCGCCGGAGAAGAGGATCACCGGCCGTTCGAACTCGCCCGCCACCTCGCGGAAGATGTGCACCGCCTCGGACTCCAAGGCGTCCAGGTGGGACAGCGCGTACGGGCTGCCGGTCTCCTGGGAGACAGTCACGACGGTCGTCATGCGAGACCCCTCTCGGCGAGCAGCGCATGCAGCGCGGCCGCGGACTCCTGCACGGTCTGGGTGTGCGACTCGATGCGCAGATCGGGCGACTCGGGCTCCTCGTACGGGTCGTCGACCCCGGTGAGCCCCGAGATCTCGCCCGCCGCCTGCTTGGCGTACAGGCCCTTCACGTCCCGCTCGCTGCACACCTCGACCGGCGTCGCGACATGCACCTCGAGGTACGCCGCCCCACTGACCTGGTGACGCTTGCGCACCGCCTCGCGGCTGTCGGCGTACGGAGCGATCACCGGAACCAGGGCCTTGACACCGTTGCGGGCGAGCAGGTCGGCGACGTAGCCGATGCGCTGCACGTTCGTGTGCCGGTCCGCGCGGTCGAAGCCGAGGCCCGCCGTCAGGAACGTACGGATCTCGTCGCCGTCGAGCACCTCGACGCGGTGGCCCTCCTCGCGCAGCCGCCCGGCGAGTTCGTACGCGATGGTGGTCTTGCCGGCACTCGGCAGACCCGTGAGCCAGATGGTGGCTCCGGTCGTCACTTGCTTCTCCTGGGAGATCCGGGGGTTCTCGGCGGTCGCGGTCGTACCGGCCGTCTTCGTGGGCGTACCGGCGGTCTTCGTCGTCGCGCTCGTCGCGGCCGCCCTCGTGGTCGCGGTCATCCGTGCAGCCCGCACTCGGTCTTCGAGCGGCCGGCCCAGCGGCCGGCCCGCGCGTCCTCGCCCTCAAGGACCTGGCGGGTGCAGGGCGCGCAGCCCACGGAGGCGTAACCGTCCATCAGCAGCGGGTTGGTGAGTACGCCGTGTTCGGCGACGTACGCGTCCACGTCGTCCTGCGTCCAGCGGGCGATCGGGGAGATCTTGACCTTGCGGCGCTTCTCGTCCCAGCCGACGACCGGGGTGTTCGCCCGGGTCGGGGACTCCTCGCGGCGCAGGCCCGTCGCCCAGGCGCTGTACTTGGTGAGCCCCTCCTCAAGGGGCTTGACCTTGCGCAGCGCGCAGCACAGGTCGGGGTCGCGGTCGTGCAACCGGGGGCCGTACTCGGCGTCCTGCTCGGCGACCGTCCGGCGCGGGGTGAGCGTGATGACGTTGACGTCCATCACGGCCTCCACGGCGTCCCGGGTGCCGATGGTCTCCGGGAAGTGGTAGCCGGTGTCGAGGAAGACGACGTCCACTCCGGGGAGGGCGCGGGAGGCGAGATGGGCGACCACCGCGTCCTCCATGGAGGAGGTCACGCAGAACTTCGCGCCGAAGGTGTCGACCGCCCACCGGAGGATCTCCAGGGCGGAGGCGTCCTCCAGGTCGCGCCCCGCCTGCTCGGCGAGACTCCTCAAGTCCTCGTCCGTGCGCTCTTCCTGAATCGTCGTCATATCTCTGCCCCTCCATCGTCATTCCGCTGAAGACCCCGGGACAGCAACCCGAGGAACTTCAGCTGAAAGGCCCGATTGCACGCTGCGCATTCCCACGCGCCGTGGCCCTGCTCGCTGGGACGAAGGTCTTCGTCACCGCAGTAGGGACAGTAGAAAGGGGCGGCCCGCTCGCTCATGTCAGCGACTCCTCGCCGGCACGCGTGGCCCAGGTGGCGAAACGCTCGCCGTCCTCACGCTCCTCCTGGAAGCGCTTGAGAACCCGCTCGATGTAGTCGGGCAGCTCGTCCGAAGTGACCTTCAGGCCGCGGACCTTGCGGCCGAACGCGGCCTCAAGACCGAGCGCGCCGCCCAGGTGCACCTGGAAGCCCTCGACCTGGTTGCCCTCGCCGTCCAGGACCAACTGGCCCTTAAGACCGATGTCCGCGACCTGGATACGGGCGCAGGCGTTCGGGCAGCCGTTGATGTTGATGGTGATCGGCTCTTCGAACTCGGGGATACGGCGCTCGAGTTCGTCGATCAGGGAGGCACCGCGCGCCTTGGTCTCGACGATCGCGAGCTTGCAGTACTCGATGCCGGTGCAGGCCATCGTGCCGCGCCGGAAGGGGGAGGGCTTGACCCTGAGGTCGAGAGCCTCAAGCCCCGCCACCAGCGAGTCGATCTGCTCCTGTTCCACGTCCAGGACGATCATCTTCTGCTCGACGGTGGTCCGCAGGCGGCCCGAGCCGTGCGCGGCGGCCAGCTCGGCGATCTTGGTGAGGGTGGCGCCGTCCACGCGGCCCACGCGCGGCGCGAAACCGACGTAGAAGAGGCCGTCCTTCTGCCGGTGCACACCGACGTGGTCGCGCCAGCGGGCGACCGGCTGGTCGGGCGCGGGACCGTCGAGAAGCTTCCGCTTGAGGTAGTCGTCCTCCAGGATCTGGCGGAACTTCTCGATGCCCCAGTCGGCGACCAGGAACTTCAGGCGGGCGCGGGTGCGCAGCCGCCGGTAGCCGTAGTCGCGGAAGATCGAGATGACGCCCTCGTAGACGTCCGGGACCTCGTCCAGCGGGACCCAGGCGCCGAGCCGCTGGCCGATCTTGGGGTTGGTGGAGAGGCCGCCGCCGACCCAGACGTCGAAGCCGGGGCCGTGCTCCGGGTGGTTCACGCCGACGAAGGCGATGTCGTTGATCTCGTGCGCCACATCCAGCAGCGGTGAGCCGGAGATCGCGGACTTGAACTTGCGGGGCAGGTTCGAGAAGTCCTTGTTGCCGATGATCCGGCGGTGGATCGCGTCGATCGCGGGCGTGCCGTCGATGATCTCGTCCTCGGCGATCCCGGCGACGGGCGAGCCGAGGATGACGCGGGGCGTGTCACCGCAGGCCTCGGTCGTGGAGAGCCCGACCGCTTCGAGGCGCTCCCAGATCTCCGGGACGTCCTCGATGCGGATCCAGTGGTACTGCACGTTCTGCCGGTCGGTGAGGTCGGCGGTGCCGCGCGCGAACTCCTGCGAGATCTCGCCGATGACCCGCAGCTGCTCGGTGGTCAGCCGCCCGCCGTCGATGCGCACGCGCAGCATGAAGTACTTGTCGTCCAGCTCCTCCGGCTCCAGGATCGCGGTCTTGCCGCCGTCGATCCCGGGCTTGCGCTGGGTGTAGAGGCCCCACCAGCGCATCCGGCCGCGCAGGTCGTTCGGGTCGATCGAGTCGAAGCCGCGCTTGGAGTAGATCGTCTCAATGCGTGTCCGCACATTGAGACCGTCGTCGTCCTTCTTGAACTGTTCGTTGCCGTTGAGCGGGGTGAAGTGACCCACGGCCCACTGACCCTCACCGCGGTGACGGCTCACCTTGCGGCGGGGCGCGGCGGGGGGATTCTGCGGGGTGGCGGCCATGGTTGATACGTCCTTCGGGACTGCGGGGACAGGAAGGAGAGCGGCCCTCGCCTGCGTGAACGAGCACATACGGAAGTACGTGCGCCTCATTGCGCAGGGGGAGGCAAACGGGAAATGCCGGCTGCGCCGGGGCTGTCAGCTTGCCGGACAGATGGCGCTGGACACACGGCCGAGGTCGACGTGCCGCCGACTCACCAAGGCAATCCCAGTTCCAGACATGACGGAAGCGTGTCACGGGGGTCTCGGGGCAGTCCACCGTCATCCATCATGTGGACACCCTGGTCCCGGATCGTGAGACATAGATGTGGTTGGTCACATGACCGGGCGCCCCGTGCCGCCGAGGTCCGTCAAGATCCCTTGACGGCGCAGGTCGGTGCTGGTTCAGACGGCCCGCGCCCCCGGCCACGGGCCCGGTGCGGCCACCTCAGTCTCCTGGGTCACCTCGGTGTCGAAGAGCCTGAAACCGCGCCGCAGGTAGTTGTCCCTCGCATGCTCCCCGTCCTTGCTGCAGGTATGCAGCCAGACCCGCTTGGTCCCGGCGCGCTCCGGCAGGCGCTCCGCCAGGTCCCAGGCCCGCGCGACACCGTAGGAGAGGAGGTGTCCGCCGATCCGGCGCCCTCGGAAGGCGGGGATCAGCCCGAAGTAGGCGATCTCCACGACACCGTCGTCCTGCGGGTCGAGCTCCACGTACCCGGCGGGCGTCCCACGGTCGTATGCAACCCAGGTCTCCACGCCCGATTTGGCCAGGAGTTCCTGCCACCGCTCGTACGACCAGCCGAGCCGGTCGGTCCAGCGGATGTCCCCGCCGACCGACGCGTACAGGAACCGGCTGAACTCGGGCGAGGGGACCTCGGCGCGGACGATCCGGACGTCCCCGGCGGGCGCGATCGCGGGGAGCAGATCGGTCGGCGTCGTCTGCTCAAGGGACCAGGTGGTCACGGTGACGTTGCTCATGCGAGCCAGGGAACCACGGGGGTGATGGCGCCTCCAAAGCGGGCTTTGCCCGGCCGCTCCGGCGCCGACCGTCCGCCGCTGCGGGGCGTTCCTATTCGAGCGAGCTGTCGACCGAGGGCAGCGGAACCGCATAGAGAACCCGCCCCGCGGCCGTGTCGGTGCCCGCCGCGCCGGTCAGCGTCCAGAGCTCGTTCGTCGCCTGCCAGTAGGACAGGGACGCGGTGCCCAGGCCCCAGCAGGCGTACGACAGGTCCGTGGTGCACGTGGCCGCTTCGGCGCCGCTGTCCGTCTGGCGCCAGAGGGTGGCGTGCCTGGTGTCACCGGCCGGTGTCTGGGCGACGTACCACTCGGCCTCGTCCGCGCCGTCCGGCCGGTGCGAGAGGACGCCGGACACTCCGGTGGCCTTGGTCTCGTAGACCTCGGCCGGGTCGACCCGGCCCTGGGAACCGGCGGCGAGCAGGCCGGTGCGGTCGGCCGCGGTGCTGTACGGGTAACGCCAGACGCGGGCGCGGTCCGTGCTGTCGGGGGTGGACAACTCGGTGGCGACCAGGCTGTCCGGCGTCGAGGTGCGGTCCAGGGAGAGCGAGCCGAAGCAGGGGACGGACTCGTCGTCGCCGGTCGTACAGGAGCCGCCGGCCAGGTCGTACGACGCAATGGCCGGCAACACGTACTGGTAGCCGTCCGCCGAGTAACCATCGCTCACTCTGCCGATCGCGCCGCTGTTCACGTCGGTCTTGAGGATGCGGCGCATGTCGAAGGCGAGCAGGGCCGTGCCGTTGCGGGCGGTGACGATCAGCTTGTCCTGATACCAGACCATGCCGCCCAGGCCCGAGCGGACCGCCTCGAAGTCCTTCCCGCCGTTCTGCGGTAGGACGAGCAGGGCGTAGCGGTACGTGAGGGCGTGCGGGTCGGTCGTATCGATGAACGCGATCCGGGCGAGGCCCTCGTCGTACGTCGGCTCACCCGTCCGGGGGTCGTCGGCGGCCTGCTGGTCCTGGTGCGTCCAGCCGGCCAGGATCACCCGGTGGTCGCCCCAGGTGCCGTCCTCGTAAGCGTCCCCGGAGGTCGTGACGGACCGTGGCAGCCACTGCCGGGCCGTCGCGTCGGCACTGTCCCAGCAGTACGCGCGCGTGGCCGTCGGCTCGACGGGCAGCGCGGCGCGCTCGGAGTCGGCGCAGTCGCCCTCGTTCCGCATCGAGTGATCGGCGCTCGCCAGCACGGCGGCGACGCCTACGTTCCCGCCCATACGCCGGGTGAGCGTGTCCAGCGTTCTCAGGTCGGCCGGGTTCTCGTCGAGGCGGAGCTGTGCGGTCTGCGAGGAGGAGGTGAGCGGGGTCAGCGCGCCCGGACTGCCGCTGCTCGTGGCCTGGGAGGCGCTGATCAGGGTGGCCGCCGCGGTGAGCGCGAGGGCGGTTCCGGCCAGCGTGGCCCGCAGTGCCTGACCCCTCCTACGACGACGATGCCTGCCGCGCTGCTTCATGCGTCCTCCCGAGTCAGGCCAACTGCCTCTCGCACTCGGTGCGTTGACGGAGAGGCGGGTGGGGTGGCCTGTGAGGGGATGCTACGGCAGAGACCCACGGGCCAGGTCCCGTACACCACAAGACACCGACGAAATACGTATGCGGTGGACGCTTCTACCCCCATTCGCCCCCACCCTCCCCCCCACTCGCACCCCCCGAGCGGCCTTCACTCCTCACGAACCCGCGCGTTCACCACCGTGGGTGCCGTCGAATGCGGCAGCAGGCCGGTCGGGTCGTCGGGGAGGACGACCTCGACCTCCACCTCCTCGCGGAAGCGGTAGGGGCGGTGGTCGAGGAGCCCCGTGAGACGGCGCCGGAGCCGGGAGAGTTCGGCACGGACCGTGACCGTGCGGGTCCGGTCGCCGAAGAGGTCGAGGGCGAGCTCGGCGGCGCTGCGCCCCGGACGGTGCACGGCCAGCACGTACAGCAGTTCGGCGTGACGCGGACTCAGGTCCTGTGCCCAACTGCCCGCCGCACCGGCCACGGTGGCGCAGGGCCGCCGGATGTCGCTGAGGTCGAGGACCACACGGCTCGCGCACCCCGAGGTGTCGGCCTCGGCGACCCGGAGCAGCCAGCCGCCGGGCAGCGGCTCCACGACGCAGGTCCCGAGGGACGGCAGCCAGTAACGGCCCGCGCCGAAGGAGTTGGGCAGGGCGACCCGGTCGACGGGCGGCATCCCCGTGACGGCCGCGAGCCAGCCGTGCGTGTCCACGACCAGCGCCTTGCCGTCCAGTCGGCACAGGACGGGCGCGGCCACCGCGCGCAGCCGTTCGATGGACACCAGATGCCGGCGGCGTAGTTCACTTTCGGCCAGCCGGGACACCGAGTCGACCAGTGCGAGGGTGGCCGGATGGAACGTACTCTGCGGCCCGCTCACGTCGATGATGCCCAGCAGCTGTCCGTCCCGCGGGTCGTGCACCGGCGCGGCGGCGCAGGTCCAGTTGTGCAGGCTGCGCAGGAAGTGCTCGGCCGAGTGCACCTGGACGGCGGCCCTGGAGGTCAGCGCGGTGCCGATCGCGTTGGTGCCCGTCGTGTCCTCGCTCCAGGCGGCGCCCTCCTCCAGGCAGATGGTGTCGGCCCGGCGCAGCACACCGGCGTTGCCCTCGCGCCACAGCACCCGGCCCTCCGGGTCCGTGACCACCATGATCTGCAGGGAGGCGTCGGCGACCGAGCCGAGACCGCGGCTGAGGACCGGCATCACGTCGGCGAGCGCGGTCGAGGTGCGGCGGTGCTCGATCTCCTCCGTCTGCAACAGGGCGCTGTCCGTGCCCTGTTCGGGATTGACGCCGAATCGTTTCACCCGTTGCCAGGACTGACCGATGACGGGACGGGGCGCGATCGTGGAACGTTCACCTCTGACCGTCGCTGCCCAGGTTTCCTGGAGGCGCCGCGCCGTTTCGGACGCGTCCAGCGGAGCGAACCGGGCGAGGTTGAACGATGCCGGGTCGAACGATGTGGTCTTCACTTGGGCTCTCCCGAAACCGGTACCGCGTACCAACCGCGTCCAAGGTGTGACGCCGCCGTCGTCCCACATCGTGCCTGCTCCCGGCCGCCGACGCCGGGGGTTCGCACAAGGTGCGCAGAAGGAATGCAACGGTCTGCAACTCTCGCCAACGGTCACAAGTTCCCCTGAAAATGACATTGGCGTCGCCCGTGCGGCGCCGGCGCTCCTTAAACGGAGCCTGAAAAGCGGGGGTGGTGCCGTGTCGGCGCAGCACCACCCCCGTGCCAGCCGGCCAGCGAACCGGCCGCTGAACAGCGGGTCAGGAACTCCCCCCCACACACCCCGCAGGGCGATCAGGACACCGGCCGTGCCCGCTCCACCACCGTGGCCAGATCCAGACTGTGCGGCAGTGTGCCGAAGGCCGAGCCCCAGTCGCCGCCCAGGCGTGAGGCGCAGAACGCGTCGGCGACCTCCGGCGGCGCGTGCTGGACGAGCAGCGCCCCCTGGAGCACCGACGCGACCCGCTCGGCCACCCGGCGGGCGCGGCCCTCGATCCCTTCCAGGTCGGCGAGTTCGGTCAGCAGGTTCTTGATCGCCCCGTCCAGCCGGTGGTCGGCGCCGCGCGCCCGCCCCACCTCCCGCAGGTACGCGTCGAGTGCACCCGGCTCCCGCTGGAGCGCCCGCAGCACGTCAAGCGCCTGGACGTTGCCCGCGCCCTCCCACACCGAGTTGAGCGGCGACTCGCGCAACAGCCGCGGCATGCCGGACTCCTCGACGTACCCGTTGCCGCCCAGGCACTCAAGGGCCTCGACCGCCACCGGCGTACACCGCTTGGTCACCCAGTACTTGGCGGCCGGCACCGCGAGCCGCAGGAACGCCAGCTCCCGCTCGCTCCCGTCGTCGTAAGCGGCGGCAAGGCGCAGCGCGAGTGTCGTCGCGGCCTCGGACTCCAGCGCCAGATCCGCCAGTACGTTCCTCATCAGCGGCTTGTCGACGAGCTTGCCGCCGAACGCCTCGCGGTAGGTGCAGTGGTGCACGGCCTGCGCGACGGCCTGGCGCATCAGCGCGGCCGAACCGAGCACACAGTCCAGACGGGTCGCCGCGACCATCTCGATGATGGTGCGCACCCCGCGGCCCTCGTCCCCGACCCGGCGGGCCCAGGTCCCGTCGAACTCGACCTCGCTCGACGCGTTCGACCGGTTGCCGAGCTTGTCCTTGAGCCGCTGGATGCGGAAGACATTGCGCGTGCCGTCCGCCAGGACCCGGGGCACGAGGAAACAGGTCAGCCCGTCCGGTGCCTGCGCCAGTACCAGGAAACCGTCCGACATCGGCGCCGAGCAGAACCACTTGTGGCCCGTCAGCTCGTACGTCCCGTCCTCGGCGAGCGGTCGCGCGGCCGTCGTATTGGCGCGTACGTCGCTGCCGCCCTGTTTCTCCGTCATGCCCATCCCGAAGAGCGCGCCGGGCTTTTGGTCGGCAGGGACCAGGTCCTGGTCGTAGACGGTGGAGGTCAGCCGTGGCTCCCACTCGGCGGCCAGCGCCGGGTCGGTGCGCAGCGCGGGCACCGCCGCGTGGGTCATCGACAGCGGGCAGCCGTTGCCGGCCTCGGCCTGCGTCCAGACCACGAAACCGGCGGCGCGCCGCACATGCCCGCCGGGCCGCGACCAGGCGGCCGTCAGCCCGGCCGACACCCCCTTGCCGAGGAGCCGGTGCCAGGACGGATGGAACTCGACCTCGTCGATCCGGTTGCCGTAGCGGTCATGGGTGCGCAGCTTGGGCGGGTTCTCGTTGGCCAGTACGCCCCACTCCTGTACCTGGGCGGAGCCTGAGGTGCGTCCGAGCGCCGACAGCTCCTCGCGTGCCTCGTCGAGGAGGGGTGGATCGAGGTGCCGTTCGACCGCCTCCACGAGGGCCCGGTCGGCGGCAAAGACGTCATATCCGACCAGCGGCGGAGGCTGGTTGGTCACGGTGTGGGTGGTGGCTGACATACGGATACGGTAAGGACGTGCACCAGGCAAAAGAAACACCTGAACGGCCTCCCTCGGGTCGTCTTCACCGCGCCAAGGCGCTGTACAGGAACGTGTCGAAGCGCAGGACCGCCTGGCTGCTGCTCAAGGACACCGTCAACTCGTGCATGGAGTACCGGATCCTGGGTCTGGCAGCGGAGGCGGCGTTCTTCACCCTCCTCTCCGTGCCGCCACTGCTGCTGAGCATGATCGGTCTGCTCGGCTACGTGGACGACTGGACCGGCGCCGACACGATCGCCAGCCTGGAGAACAACATCCTGGAGGCGGCGCGCACGATCCTCTCCGACAAGGGTGTGCACGACATCGCCGAGCCGATCCTGCACGACGTGACGAAGGGCGGCCGCCCCGACATCATCTCTCTCGGCTTTCTGTTCGCCCTGTGGTCGGGCTCGCGCGCGGTGAACGTCTTCATCGACACCATCACCGTGATGTACGGCCTCGACGGCACCCGCGGGATCGTGAAGACCCGCATTGTGTCGTTCCTGCTCTTCATCGTGGCGCTGCTGATCGGCTCGATCGCGCTGCCGCTGATGGTGGCGGGCCCGGACGCGGTGGTGAACATCGTGCCGTGGTCGGAGACGGTCGTGCAGATCCTGTACTGGCCCGTCGTCATCGTCCTCGGGATCGTCTTCCTGACCACGCTGTACCACGTGTCGGTGCCGGTGCGTTCCCCGTGGGTCGAGGACGTGCCGGGCGCCCTGGTGGCCCTCGCCATGTGGGTCGTCGGCAGTCTCATTCTCCGCGTCTACCTGACCAACACGGTCGAGGGCCCCACGATCTACGGCTCGCTCGCCGCGCCTGTCGCCGTCCTGCTGTGGATCGGCGTGTCCGCGTTCGCCGTCCTGGTCGGCGCGGCCGTCAACGCCGCCATCGACCGCGTCTGGCCGGCCGCCGCCACGGCAGCGGCCCGTGCCAACAACGAACGCCTGCGCGAGGCCCAGGTCGCCGAGTACGTCGCCCGCGTCTCCGCGTCCCGCTCCTACGACGCCGAGTTCGACGACTCCGACGACCCGGACATGCCCTCCGAGTTCCCGGAGCGCTGGTCCCGTTTCCTACCGCCGGAGGACGTGACCTCCCGGCTGCGGGCGCATGTGAAGAACACGCATCGCCCGCAGCACAAGAACGGGGATGTGCCGCCGGGGGAGTGACCCCAGCCGGGCGCTGACACCACCTGGGGCTGACGCACCGGGGACTGACGCCACTTGGGGCTGACGCACCGAGGATTGACGCACCGGGGACTGGCGCCACTTGGGGCTGACGCACCGAGGATTGACGCACCGAGGACTGACGCCACCGGAAGGGCTCAGGCCTTCCAGGTTCCGGCCGCCGCGGCCTCCCGGGCGAAATCCGTGAAGTCGCGCGGTTCGTGCCCCAGGACCCGCTGGACGCCGTCCGAGAGATGGGCGTTGCGGCCGTCGAGGAGGCCCTCGAAGATCTCGACGAGGAGCTCGACCTCCTGGGGCGGCACCCCGAACCCGGCCAGGATGTCGCCGTACTGCCGCGCCGTCACCGGGACGTACCTCAGCTCGCTGCCCGTCGCCTTCGAGATCTCCGCGACCGCGTCGCGGAAGGTCAGCAACCGGGGCCCCGAGAGGGCGAGTTCCTGCCCGATGTACCGGTCGCCCGAGGCCAGCGCGGCGACCACGACGTCCGCGATGTCCCGGACGTCGATGAACGGCTCCTGCACCTCACCGGCCGGGAACACCAGCTCCCCGTGGACCAGCCCCTCCACCAGCGGACCCTCGCTGAAGTTCTGCGCGAACCACGCCGCCCGTACGACCGTCCAGTCCGCGCCCGAGGTCCTGAGCGCCTCCTCGGTCGCGTGCGCCCGCTCCTCGCCCCGCGACGACAGCAGCACAAGCCGCCGCACGCCGAGCCCGACCGCCTCGCGTGCCAGGGCGCCGACCGCCTCGGTGGCGTCCGGGGAGCCGACGTCCGTGGGGTGGGCGAGATAGGCCGCGTCGGCGCCGCGCAGAGCGTCCGCCCACGTCGAGCGGTCCGCCCAGTCGAAGCGGGTGCCCTGGGAACGGGACCCCGCCCGCACCGTGAGCCCGGCCGCCCGCGCGGCCTCCGCGACCCGGCTGCCCGTGCGCCCGGTGGCGCCGGTGACCAGTACCGTCATGTCCTTCGTACCTGCCGTGTTCTGCGTCATACGGACAGTGAACTTCGGTGCCCCGCAAGGAACCATCGCTGAACCGCTCATTCCCATATGTGCGCGTCTACGCTGGCCCCATGGACGCACTCGCAGGCCTCCTGGAGGGCCCACGGGCCCGTGGCGCCTTCATGATCCGTGCGTGCTTCGACCCGCCCTGGGGCATCCGCGTCGAGGACCGCGCCCCTCTGACGATCATGCTGCTTGTCCGCGGAGACGCCTGGATCACCGCGGACGGTGGAGAGCGGGTGCGGCTGAACGCGGGAGACGTCGCCATCGCGCGCGGCCCTGACCCGTACACCGTGGCCGACGACCCGGGAACGGTCCCGCAGGCGGTGATCCTGCCGGGCGGCGAGTGCAGCTACCCCGACGGGCGCTCTCTGAAGGGCCACTGGGACCTCGGTGTCCGCAGCTGGGGCGACCGGCTCGACGGGGCCGCGGTGATGCTGATCGGGACGTACATGATGCAGGGCGAGATCAGCGGCAGGCTGCTCGACGCCCTGCCGCCGCTCCTCACGCTCACCGCCGAGGTGTGGGACTGCGCGCTCACCGCCATCCTCGCCGAGGAGATCGTCCGCGACGAACCCGGCCAGGAGGTCGTCCTCGACCGGCTGCTCGACCTGCTGGTCATCGCCGCGCTGCGGGCCTGGTTCTCCCGCCCCGAGGCCGAGGCGCCCGCCTGGTACCAGGCTCTGGCGGACCCCGTGGTGGGCCGTGTCCTGCGGCTGGTCCAGGACGACCCGGCCCACCCCTGGACGGTCGCGACCCTCGCCGCCAAGGCCGGCGTCTCCCGCGCCGCGCTCGCCCGCCGCTTCAGCGAACTCGTCGGCGAGCCCCCGATGACCTACCTGACCGGCTGGCGCCTCGCCCTCGCCGCCGACCGGCTGCGCGACACCGGGGACACCATCGGCGCGATCGCCCGGCAGGTCGGCTACGGCAGCGCGTTCGCGCTCTCCAGTGCCTTCAAGCGGGTGTACGGGGTCAGCCCGCAGGAGCACCGGACGCGAGCGGCGTAGCGTGTCGTACGTGTACGCGGAGAGGGCGTCCCGGCTCACCGGTGCCGTGGTGTGGACGAACACCCCGGCCGCGCCCGGAGCGCGGCCCGTACTGCCCGACGGGTGCATGGACCTGCTGTGGAACGAGGGGCGGCTGCTGGTCGCCGGTCCTGACACACATGCGTACGTCCCGGAGGGCATGCCTGGTGGCTGGGCGGGCGTCCGTTTCTTTCCCGGCACCGCGCCCGCGCTCCTCGGCGTGCCGGCCCACGAACTCCGCGATCAGCGCGTGGAGGTGGCGGACATCTGGCCTGCCTCGGAGGTACGACGGCTTACCGCGCGGGTCGACTCCGCGGCCGACCCCGTGAGCGCACTCGAAGAGGTGGCGCTGGCACGGGCGGCCGATGCCGAGCCCGCCGACCCACTGCTCCGAGAGGTCGTGGCGGCCCTGGACGCGGGCCGCCCGGTGGCCGCCGTCGCTGACGAACTCGGTCTGGGCGCCCGACAGTTGCATCGACGTTCGCTGGCCGCGTTCGGGTACGGGCCCAAGATGCTGGCCCGCGTGCTGCGGCTCCAGCGGGCGTTGGCCCTCGCGCGGGACGGGGTGCCCTTCGCGGAGACGGCGGTCCGGGCGGGGTTCGCGGACCAGGCCCATCTGGCGCGGGATGTACGGGAGTTGGCGGGGGCGACGCTGGGGGAGCTGCTCGGACGCGGGTAGCGGCGGCCCTTGTTCGGGTTCCGCCGCTACGCGGTTTCCGGCAGTCGTGCGAACAGGTCGACGCCGTTGCCGTCCGGGTCCTGCACGACCGCGTACCGCATGCCCCAGACGGCGTCCCACGGCTTGAGCTCGCCGTGGTGGCCGGCGCCGACCAGGTCGTCGTACACGGAGTCGACCTCCGCCGGACTGTCGCAGAGGAAGGCGAGTGAAACCCGGCCACCGACGGCCGGGGGCCGGTACCCGGCGTGGAAGGACCGGATCACCTCGTCGGTGTCGAGGGCGAGCCGCAGTCCGCCGGGGAGTTCGGTCTCGACGTGCGGCTGGTCCTCGGAGCCCTCGGGAAAGGTGAGCCCGAGGCGCCGGTAGAAGGCGAGGGAGGCGGCCATGTCGGAGGCGGCGATACCGATCAGGTCGAATCGTGGAGTCATGCGGTCACGGTAGGCGGGGTGGGGGCGGGGAGTCTTGAAGGAATCGGACACGGGCCGGAGCGGGAGCCGGAGCAGTGTCCGAGTCCGGAGCAGTGTCCGAGTCCGGGTCCGGGTCCGGGTCCGGCAGGATGGTCGCATGATCCGAACCGTGCGTGTTCTGCTTCCGGCGCTGCTGCTCCCCGTGCTGCTCGCCGGCTGCGGCACGGAGAAGGCGGGGACCGGGACGCTCGACCCTGGCCCTGCCGGTCCCGGCCGGGCCGAACTCGACGCCCGCGCCCGGGCGTTGCAGATCGCACCGGAACTCGTGTACGTCACGGAGGTGGCGGGATTCACCCTGGCCCAGCAGTCGGTGGGTGTGTACGGCGGTGACGGTTTCTCCAGCGCGTACTGGTCCGAGAAGACCGGAGGTCAGATTCACCTCTACGTGGACCGGGGCACGGTGACGGCGGAGAGCTGTACGGGGTGTGAGCGGGACGGGGGCGGCTGGTACCGCACCGGGAGTGGGCAGCACGAGTACCTGCTCCCCGAGAAGGGGGACGTCGTCGTTCGGCTGAGCGCGGACTCGGCCTCGGTCACCCGAGCCGTCCTCCGCGGCGCCGCCACGGCGGCCCACCGCCCGGCGAACGTCGAACTGGCCGCCCTCTTCCCGACCCCCGCCCCGACCGCCACCACGCCGGTGGAACGCGGGGACCTTCCGCCGGTGGGCGACGGGGCGCCCAACAACGAGGTGGGGACGACGGGTTGAGACGGAGATACGCGGCCTGGCTCCCCAGTTCCCCGGAAACCGCCCCGGCGTCACGCCTTCCCGGCGGTCCGTCCGTGCGGGGTGTCGCGCCCCTGTCGGCCGTACGCCGTCTGCGTCGCCCCGGCGGTGCCCGTCGGCCATGACTCCGCCCTCCCGCCCGGCCTGTCGGCCTTGGCCGTTCTCCCTCCGCTGGGGCCCGGTCGGCCTTGACCCTCCGCCCCCGTCGGGCGGCGTCACGCGGAGGCCGCTGCCGCCTCCTCGGCCGAGAGCTGCGGCCGGACCGTCGCGGCCTTCAGCGTCGACGAGGCGGTCGTCGGGTCGGCCGGGCGCCGGGTATGCCAGTCGGTGACCGCCTGATACGCGGCCGCCACCTCCAACAGGCGGTCCTCCTCGTACGGTTGGCCGCCGAGGATCGCGCCGACGGGCACGCCGGCCGTGTCGAAGCCGATGGGGAAGCCGATTTCGGGCAGCCCGAGGATGTCGAACGGCACCGGACCGGTCTGAAGGAGCACATCGCAGCGGTCCATGAGCCCGTCGAGAACCTCCCGCAGCAGATGGTTCTTGGCGCGCTGAGCCGTGATCCACTCGTCGCCCGAGAGCATCAGCCCCTGGAGCCAACTCAGCAGCGACACACCGAACTTGGCCGGGTCCGTGCGCAGCCAGTGCCGGAACGGCTCGCTGCGCTCGGCGAGCCGGGCCGCGTTGAAGGTGCCGGTCAGCAGGTCCCAGTCGGTGGGATACGTGATGTCGACGAGCGTGACACCCGAGAGGGAGTCGAGCTTGTCGAGGAAGGCCCCGCGCAGGGTCTTCTGCGCGCTCAGGTAGTCGGCCGGCACACCGATCCGGGTCGCGCGGCGCAGCCGTACCGCACCGCCGCGTGAGACGACGGGCGTCGCGGACCGGATCAGATCGGGCACGTCCGGCAGCCCCAACGTGCGCGGGTCCTGGGCGTCCGGACCGGCCATGACCTGGAGCATCAGCGCCGCGTCCATGGCGTCGCGCGCGAGCGGTCCGGAGTGGTCGCGGGTGAAGGAGAGCGGAATGATGCCGTGGATGGACACCCGGCCCATGGTGGGCTTGAGGCCGGTCAGGTTCTGCTGGTTGGACGGCAGCACGATGGAGCCGCCGGTCTGCGTGCCGATCGACGAGGACGCGAGCCGCCCGGCCACCGAGCAGGCGGGCCCGGTCGAGGAGCCGCCCGGGTCGACACTCGGGTTCTCGGGCGTCCAGGCGTTGACCGTCGTCACCGTCCCGTTCGGCAGCGTCGCCCGGGTCGTGGCGAGCGGCCCCATCTGCCCCTTGCCCAGGACGATCCCACCTGCCGCCTTCAGCCGGGCGACCGCCGTGGCGTCCTCGTCCGGCACGAAGTCCTCGAAGATGTACGAGTTGCAGCGCGTCGGCACGCCCTTGGTGAAGTAGTTGTCCTTGATGCACAGGGGGATCCCGCACAGCACGCCACCCGTCCCGGCCTGCCCCCGGTCCGCCTTCCGCGCCGCCGCGAGCGCCGCGTCGCCGGTCACCTCGGCGTATGCCTGATACGTGGAGTCGTATCGCTGGATCCGCTCCAGATACGCCTCGGTCAGCGTCGCCGACGTCAGCTTTCCGCGCCGCATGAGGACGACGGCCTCGGCGAGGGTCGCCTCGGAGGGGTCCTGCTGGGCGGCCTTGCGTACGTCGATGTCGGGGACCCGGGGAGCGCCAGCGGCTGCGCCTGCGGGAGTTGCGCTTGCGGGAGGGGCGCTCTGGAGGGCGAGTCCGCTCGCCACCGCCGCCGAACTCGCCAGGAAGACACGTCTGTTGAGGGCACGGCTCATCGGTCGCCCGCCTTACCGGTCCAGGCCTCGGTGATGGACGGGTAGATGAGGGGTGGCGAGGCCTGCTGCGCGTACGCGGGGCTGTCGGCCGGCGGGGTCCACCCGGATATCGCGCCCGGGGTGGAGGCCACGAACGACCGCAGGGAGGCGAGCGTCTGGGCCTGCGTGGGCACCCCCGTGTCGGCGTCGAAGACCTCGGGCAGCAGGGAGAGATCGAAACCCGCCAGCGCGAGGCGGGTCCGTACGTAGGTGTCCAGTTGTTCGGCGGTGGGCTCGCTCAAGGTGTCTCCGTGGTCCGTGGTCCGCTCTGAATCGCTGACGAGTACACGGACTTCACCACCCGCCCGTGAAGTCTCCATTGAGCCCGTGCTTCACAGGAGTTACGCCAACCTCAGCGCCCCCTCAGCGCCCCAGCGTTCCCTCAGCTCCTTGAACGTCCCTTCAGCCCCTTCACCCCCTTGACCCCTTCAACCCCTCAGCGCCCTCTCAGCGCCCCAGCGCCTCGTGAATCCCGGTGATCGCTCCGGGCCCCACCCGGCAGCACCCTCCGATCAGCCGCGCCCCACCCCGGCGCCATCCCTCGACCTGGTCGGCGGTGAACGTAGACCGCCCACTCCACGCCCGCGCGTCCGCGTCCCACTCCTCGCCACTGTTCGGATAGACGACGACCGGCTTCCCGGTCACCCGCGCGGCTGTCTCGACCGCCGCGTCCACGTCCTGCGGGGTGCAGCAGTTCACGCCGACCGCGATGACCTCGTCGGCGTCGGCGGCCAGGGCGAAGGCCTCCGCCAGGGGCTGCCCGGCCCGTGTCCGGTCGCCGGCGACGCTGTACGACAGCCACGCCGGTACGCCGAGCCCGCGCACCGCCCGTAGCAGTGCCCGCGCCTCGTCCGCGTCCGGCACGGTCTCCAGGGCCAGTACGTCGGGCGCGGCGGCGGCCAGTACCTCCAGGCGCGGCCGGTGGAACCGCTCCAGCTCCGTGACGCTCAGCCCGTACCGCCCCCGGTACTCCGAACCGTCCGCGAGCATCGCCCCGTACGGCCCGACCGACGCGGCCACCCACAGCGGCCGTGTGACGCCCTTCAGGTGCGCGCGACGGGCGGCCTCGCGCGCCAACTCGACGCTGCGGCCGAGGAGTTCGGCCGCCTGTTCGCGCGGGAGCCCGCGCTTGGCGAAGCCCTCGAAGGTGGCCTGGTAGCTGGACGTGATCGCCACGTCGGCGCCCGCCTCGAAGTAGGCGAGGTGCGCCTCGACGATCGCCTCGGGCCGCTCCGCCAGCAGCCGCGCCGACCACAGCTCGTCGCTCAGGTCGTGACCGGCCGATTCGAGCTGGTTGGACATGCCGCCGTCGAGGACGACCGTGCCGGTGGAGAGGGCGTCGGCGAGGGTGCCGGTGCTGTCGCTGGTCATGTCATGACGCTAGTCGAAGCGGACGGAGACGCTTCCGGACGTCCCTCCGGACGTCCCTCCGGACGGGGCGTCCATCAAGCGGATATTTCGCCCACAATATGGGATGCGGGGCGGAGGGCCGCTGCCTAGCCTTGGGGCATGCTGCGAGACGTGTTCGACGAGGACCCCGAACTCTACGACCGTGCCCGCCCCGTCTACCCGCCTCCGCTGGTCGAGGCGTTGATCACCGCCGCAGGCCTGACCCCGGAAAGCCGCGTCCTGGAGGTGGGCCCCGGGACCGGACAGCTCACCGTCCCGCTGGCCCGGCTGGGCTGCCGGATCACGGCCGTGGAGCTGGGGCCCACGGTCGCCACGGTCACCCGGCGCAACCTGCGGCCCTTCCCGAACGCCCGTGTCGAGGTCTCGGCCTTCGAGGAGTGGCCCCTCCCGGAGGAGCCCTTCGACCTGGTGGTCTGCGCGACCGCCTTCCACTGGATCGACCCGGCGGTCCGGGTGCCCAAGGCGGTAGCCGCCCTCGCCCCGGGCGGCACACTCGCCCTCGTCACCACCGAGCACGTGGCCGGTGGGAGCTGGGACCAGGACTTCTGTGATCGGGTCCAAGGCTGCTACGAACGCTGGGACCCCACCACTCCGACCGGGCTGCGGATGCCGGACGAGTCCGCGCTGACCCCCGACACCGGCGAACTGGACCGCTCCGATCGCCTGGACGCGGTGGAGGTCCGGCGCTTCGCCCAGGAGATCACGTACTCGGCCCCCGAGTACCGCGACCTGCTGTGCACTTTCTCCAACCACCGTGACCTGGACCCCACCGCGCTGAGCGGCCTGCTGGACTGCGTCACGGACCTGATCGAGAACCGCAACGGGGGCAGCGTCACGAAGCGCACCCTGCACGAACTCATCACGGCGAGACGCGCGGCCTGAGCGGCCGCCGTGCCGACGTAGCCGAGACGTGGTGACTAGAAGGCGCCGACGACCTTGAAGTCCTGGTTGACGAAGACGTGGTGCGGCCAGTTGACGCCGATGTAATGGACCTCGTACTCGCCGTTGCTCAGCTGCACCACACGGTCGACGACGCCACCCGGGTAGGCGGCCAGTGCGGCTGCGGTGGCCTTGTCCGCGGTCGATCCGCTGACGATGGTCCCCTCGCCCTCGGTGTAGTTCGACGGGATCTGACCGTCCTGCTTCGCCTCGGAAGACGCACCCTGCTGGAACGGGACTACCCCTGCGGCCGTGGAGGCCGCGGCTCCGCCGTCGCCGTTCGGCTGGACGGTGACCTGGGAGGCCGTGATGGTCGTTCCGTCGGCCGTCCCGAGTACGAGGATGCTGGCGCCCGTCTTGACGGCACTTGCCGTGGTCGAGCTCGTCCCGTTCAGGTACGTCGTGGAGGACGCCTCGTTGACGGTCACCTTCTCGCCCGTGGCCGTGGTCAGGGTGAAGCCCGACGAGGTCACGCCGGTGACGGTGCCGAGCGCTCCTCCTTCGGCCGGTCCGGAGCGGGCGTTGGTTCCTCCGCCGCCCGCGGCGGGACCGCCGGCCGGTGGAGCGCTCGCGACGCTGCTGCCGGAGCTGACGGGCTCTGTCGTGGTTGCCGAGGGCGACGTGGCGAGGGCGACGGAAAGGCCGACCACCGCACACACGAGCGCGGTGGCGACGGTCCATGCGGTCTTCTTGGTCGTCAGCACGCGCCGTGCCTTGGCCAGGCGGGCTTCCTTGGGCTGTGTCGGCGGCTGTACCGGCGGCGGACTCGGAACGGGGCTGGTGGGGACGGGTTCGTTGGGGTTTCGCGGCTCGTGATCGCTCATGACGGCGCTCCTCTGGATAACGGTCCTGACTACAGAGTGCGAACCATTCATGTGAGGTACATGTAGGTAGTCTGAGATGTTCCTGTGACCAGAGAGGCCGGGCGTCCCGGCCAACCGCCCGGGACGCCCGTACCACTGTCATTGCCGCTGTTGCCGTCACGGCCGCCGTCACGCCTTGAACGTCGTGGACCGTTACGGCCGCTGACACCTCTCGAACGCCGTGGACCATTACGGCCGCCGTCATGCCTCGAACGCCGTGTCCCGAGCCACCTTCTCCCAGGCGGCGATCTCCACCCGCTGTGCGTCGATGTGGGCGACCACCGCGTCCAGACCGTCGCTGCCGAGGGGCAGCCGCAGCGGGGTGGGCTCGGCGGCGAGAGCGGTCAGGACCGCCGCCGCGGCCTTCGCCGGGTCGCCGGACTGGGAACCGTCGGACGTGGCGACCATCCGACGGATGGCGCCGACCGTGTCCGTGTAGTCGCCGATCTCCTCGCTGGCGGTCGCGTTGTCGAACAGGCTGGTGCGGAACGCGCCCGGCTCCACGATCAGGACCTTGATACCGAGCGGCCCCGCCTCGTGCGCCAGAGCCTCGGAGAAGCCCTCAAGGGCGAACTTCGTGCCGCTGTACGCCGAGAATCCCGCGAACGACATCTGTCCGCCCATGCTGCTCAGCTGCACGATCGCCCCCGAGCGCCGCTCCCGCATGTGCGGAAGCACGGCCCGCACCAGCGCGACCGGGCCGAAGAAGTGCAGCTCGAACAGCTCGCGCAGCTCGGCGTCCGTGGTCTCCTCGGCGGCGCCGACATGGGTCCGGCCCGCGTTGTTGACCAGCACGTCGATCCTGCCGTGCCGCGCCACCACGTCGGCCACGACGGAGGTGATCCCCGCCGGGTCCGTGACGTCGAGGGTGAGTGCCTCGACCTGTTCGGGGTGGGCCGCCACCAGGTCGGCCAGCGCCTCGGGCCTGCGGGCCGTGGCCACCACGAGATCTCCGGCGGCGACGGCCGCCTCGGTGAACGCCCGTCCGAAACCGCTGTTGGCGCCGGTGACCAGCCATACCTTGGCCATGTCCAACTCCCTTGTGGATTAGCTGCTTTCGAAGCCGCCAGGGCTTCGATACGTCGAGTCTCGCCGCAAACCCACTCGCCCGTCCAAGACCCGTCGTGATGGCCAATGGCTATGGCTACGGCCATGGGCCATGGACGTCCATGGGTGGGACCTGCGCCACGAGCCCGGCGGACGGTTCGGTGGACGCGGCGTTCGGGCGGCCGCCCATGCCGGACACGGAGCGTTACGGGTGGTTGGTGGTGGCCGAGGAGCCGCCGTCCCCGAGCCGGTTCGCTCCGGTACGGCCGCCCGACCTCGTCGGAGAAATTCTGAATTCCCGCGTACAGAAATCCTGAAGTGCTTTCCAGGAACTTCCCTTGTAACGGTCAAGAGTAATTCAACGACCTTCTCCGAAGAGGCAATCCAAACCTAGCCTAAGACCTCTTGTGTGTTGAATGTATCTGTTCAATGCGTCTGTTCAATGCGTCTGTTCATATATGAGAGGCCCATGAGAATGGTGACCGTCGACAGTGCTCTTCCGAAGGCCACGAGGGGTCCCAGCGGCCTGCGGCGGGACGTCAGTCTGATCGGACTGATGTGGGCCTCGGTCGGATCCATCATCGGCTCCGGCTGGCTCTACGGTGCGGAGAAGGCCGTGGTGATGGCCGGTCCCGCGGCCATCATCTCCTGGCTGATCGGCGCGATCGCCATCGTGCTGCTCGCGCTGGTGCACGCCGAGCTCGGAGGCATGTTCCCGGTGGCGGGCGGCACCGCACGCTACCCCCACTACGCGTTCGGCGGCCTGGCCGGCATGTCCTTCGGCTGGTTCGCCTGGCTCCAGGCGGCGACCGTGGCGCCGATCGAGGTCGAGGCCATGATCGGGTACGCGGGGCACTGGCAGTTCGCGCAGGGGTTCCAGCACTCCGACGGCACTCTGACAACCAGCGGCTTCTTCGTCGCCGTCTTCCTGATGGCCGTGTTCGTCGTGGTCAACTTCCTCGGCATACGCATCCTTGCGCACACCAACAGCGCGGCCACCTGGTGGAAGGTGGCCATTCCGCTGGCCACGATCTTCATCATCGCGCTCACCAACTTCCACCCGGGCAACTTCACCTCGGAGGGCTTCGCCCCGTACGGCGCCAAGGGCGTACTGAGCGCCATCAGCACCAGCGGAATCATCTTCGCCCTGCTGGGCTTCGAGCAGGCGATCCAGCTCGCGGGGGAGAGCCGCAACCCGAAGCGTGACCTGCCACGCGCGACCCTCGGCTCGGTCGCCATCGGCTCGGTCATCTACGTCCTCCTCCAGGTCGTGTACATCGCCGCTCTGCCGCACACCTCCTTCGCCCACGGCTGGTCCGGGCTCGACTACCCGGGCATCAGCGGCCCCTGGGCGGGTCTGGCGACGCTGGTGGGTCTCGGCTGGCTGAGCGTCGTGCTGTACCTCGACGCCGTGGTCTCCCCGGGCGGCACCGGTCTGATCTACACCACCGCGACCTCGCGCCTGTCCTTCGGCCTGTCCAGGAACGGCTACGCCCCGAAGGTGTTCGAGAAGACCGACGCCCGCGGCGTGCCGTGGTTCGGACTGATCCTCTCCTTCGTGACCGGCGTGGTCTGCTTCCTGCCCTTCCCCAGTTGGCAGCAGCTGGTCGGCTTCATCACCTCGGCGAGCGTCCTGATGTACGCGGGCGCGCCGCTGGCCTACGGTGTCTTCGCCGACAAACTGCCGCACCACGACCGTCCCTACCGGCTGCCCGGCGGCAAGGTGCTCTCCCCGCTGTCCTTCGTGGTGGCCAACCTCATCATCTACTGGGCCCGTTGGGACACCCTCTGGCGGCTGGGTGTGGCGATCATCCTCGGCTACGTCCTGCTCGGCGGCTACGCCCTCTACGCCACGCGGAAGGGCCTGCCCGACGCACCCAGGATGAACTTCAGGGCCGCCCAGTGGCTGCCCGCCTACCTGATCGGCATGGGCCTGATCTCCTGGCAGGGCGGCTTCGGCGGCGAGGGCCACATCGGCCTCTGGTGGGACGTCGTGGTCATCGCCGCCTTCTCCCTGGGCATCTACTACTGGGCACGGGCCACCGCGCCGCCCTCCGAGGAGATCGAGCGGAGCATCGGAGAGGTCGCGGTCACCGAGGCACCCGCGCACTGAGCCGGACCAGCACTCACCAGCTGAGCAACGGCCTCTTGCCCGGCGCCCGTTGGTCCGAGCCCTGTCAGCGGCTCGCCCACTCGCGCGGCCGAGTGCGGGAAGCGCATCGCGCCAGCTGGCGGTCAACGAGGGGCTCAAGATGATCTTCGTCTCCGGGTGGGCCTCCTGGGATGCGGACGGTGTGTCACGGTCGGGCGAAGGCGGTCTCGTCGCCCAGGTCGAGCGGAGCTTCCTCAACCCGACAGCACGCGAAACCACGGATCCGTCCCGTGGCACCCGCTGACCCCGCCATGGAGGCAGTGGACGCGCGGGACCTGACCGGGCGTCAGGCCCGCAGGTCGAGCCCATCGATGGACGTCCCCGCACCAAGACAGACACGCTGCGCGCGCCTGGTCCGCAACGAACTAGTCGCCCGGCATCTGGTGCCGGAGGCGTTGTAAGGGTGAGATGGGCTCCTGGGGCGTCCCGACCGGAACCGGGGCGCTCCAGGTTTCCGTCGCCGCTCCGCCACGCCACGGAGCCCGACCGGTACCACCTGAGGACCGCCGACCCTGAACGCCCTGAGCCACTCCTCCTTCCTCGGGCCGAGTCCGAGCAACTGTCGTGCCCACGGTTCGGCCGGAGCCGAAGTGTTGCGCCTCTAGCGTCTCGGTATGAGCGAATTCCCGTTGGAGAGCAAAGAGAGCCCGGAGTACCTGGCCGAAGGAGTCGTTGCCATGGTGGACCACGTCCTTGGGCTGGCGGCCACCTGGACCGAGTGGGACGGCGAGCCCACTCATGTCGACGACCGTGTCTACACCCCGCACAAAGCCATCCGCCGGGTCGCCGACCATCTCGTCGACCACCTGGCCGAGTTGGAGGCCCGTCTCGTCGGTGAGCAGCCGCAGCCCGACCACTGGCATGCGTCGGCGAGTACGACGGAGGCGGACCTCGTGCCGTTCACGCAGGAGGACCTGGAGGAGGCTCGCAGCCGGCTCACTCGCCTTGCCCGGATCTGGGCGAACCGGATCCAGGCGATGACGGAGGAACAGCTCGACGACTCACCGGGTGAGGGCTGGAGCTTCCGTGAACTGGCCCTGCATCTCAGGGGATCCACGTACTACGCGGATTCCGTCGGGAAGCTCGCGTGACCCCATCTTCTGGCCGGGGCGGCGGATGCCGTACCCGACCGGACCGGGCACAGGATGTCGGGTCCGGCAGGGTGGGTCCTTCCTAACGTGGTGATCGCAAGGGAAGGAGGCCGGGGTGCTGGAGCGGCTGAACCAGGCCATGGAGCACATCGAGGACCACCTTGATCAGCGGATCGAGGTGTCCGAACTGGCGCGGATCGCGGTGACGTCGGAGTACCACTTCCGGCGGCTGTTCTCGGCGCTGGCGGGGCTTCCGCTGTCGGAGTACATCCGGCGCAGGCGGCTGACGGTCGCCGGTGCCGAGGTGCTGGCCGGGGAGCGGACGCTGCTGGAGATCGCGGTGCGGTACGGCTACTCCTCGGGCGAGGCGTTCGCGCGGGCGTTCCGCGCCATGCACGGCGTCGGTCCCGGCGAGGTCAGGCGGCTTGGCGCGAGCCTGGAGTCCCAGCCACGGATGTCCTTCCGCCTCATCGTCGAAGGGAGTAGCAGCATGCGGTACCGGGTTGTGGAGAAAGACGAGTTCCGCGTGGTCGGGCGGAAAGCGCGGGTCCCCCTCGTACACGAGGGGATGAACCCGGGCATCGTCGCTTTCATCCGGGGGCTCGGCCAGGAGACGATCCGGCGCATCGAGGCTCTGTCCGATCAGGATCCGGAGGGGCTCATCTCGGTGAGCGACAATCTGGACGACAGCCGTGCCGAGGGGACCGAACTCGACTACTACCACGGCGTGGTGACCGGGGCCGAGGTGCCCGACGACATGGACGCCCTCTCCGTCTCGGCCGGCGCCTGGGCCGTCTTCGAGAGCTCCGGGCCGTTTCCACAGACGCTCCAGTACCTGTGGCGGGACGTGTTCACCCAGTGGTTCCCGTCCAACCCCTACCAGAGCCGGCCGGGCCCCGAGATCCTGCGGACCCGGCTGTCGCAGGACGGGACACAGGCCGACGCGGAGTTGTGGATTCCCGTGGAGCGGACGGCCGTATGAGCGAATGGAGCGGACGGCGGTGTGAGCGAATGGAGCGGACGGCGGTCCGAGCGGGAAACGGCGCGCGGCGGTAGCGCAGTCTGAACGGAGAGCGACGCGCGGCGGTAGCGAGCGCGGTCCGAGCGGAAAACGGCGCGCGGCGGTTCTGAACCGCCGCGCGCCGACTCTCTCCCGACACGGCCAATCACCCCGCCGAGTTGCAGGTCACCAGGTCACCCAACGTCGCCGTGTGCCGTCCGCGGCCAGTGCTTCAGGGCCATATGAAGCGCGTCCAGCCCCCGCTCCCAGGATGTCTGTACGTCTCTGGGGTCGCCGAATCCGCCGATGGACTCAAGGTCGCAGTAGCCGTGGAAGGTGCTGCGCAACAGCCGTACGGCATCGGTGAGGTCGGGTTCAGAAAGCCCGTACGCGCGGAGCATTCCGTACGTCACCTCGGCGGTGCGCCGGTACGTGCTGGACTCGGCGACGAGGGCGGGGTCGAGCTGGGTGTGCGTGGCTCGATACCGGCCGGGGCGCTCCAGGGCGTATGCGCGGTAGGCGCCGGCGAACGCGACCAGTGCGTCCTTGCCGGCCCGTCCGGCCACGGCGTTCGCGATCCGGTCGATCATCTCGCCGGCCGCGAGCACCGCGATCCGTGTGCGCAGGTCCTGCACGTTCCTGACGTGCGAGTACAGGCTGGCGTCCTTGACGCCGAAGTGTCGTGCCAGTGCGGACACGGTGACGTTCTCGAAGCCGACCTCGTCCGCGAGGTCGGCGGCGGCTGCCACGAGCCGGGTGGCCGTGAGCCCGACACGCGCCATGGGTGACCGCCTCCACCTGCCCTGCCTGGGTGCTCCAGGCGAAAGGCCAGTTTAAAGGCCAGTTTATGGGGTCCGGTTATCGGTCGTTCAGTGGCAGTGGTGGGAAGACGTGGTCCTGCCAGAGCACGCGGGAGTTTTCCTCCGGGTACGTCGTGACGGTCGGGGTGGTGTCGAAGAGCTGGGTGAGGCGTTGGCCAGGGGTGTAGGGGGCCCAGCCAGGGGTGCCGTGGGTGGCGAATTCCGTCCATGCGGTGCGGATGTGTGCGGACAGGGTCTCGGCCTCCGGGGAAGGAGTCTCGCCGATCAGCATCGCGGCCGGGGTGCCGGTCAGGTTGCCGAAGACGAGCGGGACGTCGAGGCCGTGGCAGGCACCGAGGACGCCGCCCATGCCGGGGGCGGGCCAGGTCAGTTCGTAGACGTGGGCACGGCCGCCGGCCGCCGTCTGGGCCTCGGCGAGGCGGAGGGACGACATGCGGAACAGCCAGTCGGAGTTGACCAGTTCGTAGAGGTCGTCGGGGCTCGCGAGCGGGAAGGCGGCACGGTAGCGGTCGGCGCCGTCGGGGCCGGGGGCGAAGGATCGTAGGGCGGCCGTCGCCTGTTCTTCGGTCACCTGGCCGAGCAGACCGTCGAGTGCGGTGAGCAGTCGCTGCTCCTCGCGGGTGTGGCCGACGAGAAGCTCGATGTCCCGGCCCGCGCCGTCGGCCAGCGCCTGCCAGGGGGTGACCGGCAGGACGTCGCCGTCGACGACGGGCGAGATGAGGATCGACCGCTGCGCCGCCCGGCCCCAACGCTCGGCCCACTGGGCCGCCTTGGCGGTGACCGCGTCGCCCGCGGCGGCGAGCCGGGGCGGGGCCACGCCGGACAGGTCGGCCACCGTGGGGCGCAGCCCCAGTTCCGAGGCGTACGCGGCAGCGATGTCGGCGGCCAGCGCGGGCGTGAAGAAGGTGCTCTGCACGCTCTGCGCGATCGCCCGGCGGAACAGTCCGGCCGCCCGCGGCATCGCCAGCAGGGCGGCGACCGAACCCCCGCCCGCCGACTGGCCGAAGACCATGACCTGGTTCGGGTCACCGCCGAACGCACGGATGTTGTCGCGCACCCACCGCAAGGCCGCGACCTGGTCGAGCAGCCCCCGGTTGGCGGGCGCCCCCTCGATCTGCGCGAAACCCTCGAGCCCCACACGGTAGTTGAAGGTCACCAGGACGACACCGCCCTCGCCGGACAGACGGCTGCCGTCGTACTCCGGGAGGCCGGACGTGCCGATCACGTAGGCGCCGCCGTGGATCCACACCATCACCGGGAGCCCGGCGCCCGGGGCCGGATCCGGCGACCAGACGTTGACCGTCAGCCAGTCGCCGTCACCCTCGGCGTCCTGCGACAGCGCGTCCATGCCGAACGCACCGGCCTGCGGGGGCGGCGGACCGAACGACAAGGCCTCCCGTACGCCGTCCCAGCCCCGTACGGGCTGCGGTGCGGCGAAGCGGTTCGCGCCGACCGGCGGCTCGGCGAACGGGATACCGCGGAAGACCGCGAGCCCCGCCTCACGGCTGCCGCGCAACACACCGGCCGCCGTGCGTACTTCGGAGGAGGACTGGGGCTCGGACGACTTTGACGCGGCCACGGGCGCCTCGGTTTCCTTTAGGGCAGGTCGGGAGGAGACTGACGAATCCTCCCGCCGAAGGGAGAGCGGGGCCACTCATTTACGGGGCGCCCAGCCGCCCGCCACTTGGAGAGCGCCGACGGGGAGACTGTTGGCGTCACCGCAATGAACGACGAGATCACCGCCGGGGCCGGCAGCTAGTTCTACTCCTTCGACGGCCGGGTGCTGGAGATCTTCGGTGGCAGCGCCGCCCACCGCTTCCCTGTGCGTCCCATGCACTTCCGTGTCACGGGTCCGGACCGCAAGGGGAGGCGGAGCATCGAGATCTGGCACGGTCGGCCGGAAAGGCGGGGGGTCTGCCACATAGGGCATGACTCCGCCGCGGAGTGGTTTCCGTCCGAGGCGCCGCCGACGGCGATCCCGCGCGGCGGTTCCTGGCCCGGTTCCGTGGCGAGCCGGGAGGTGAGGGCGAACAGTTCGGCGGAGGACTCCGGTTCCATGGGCGGGCGTTGACCGCCGCCCAGCACCTCCAGCCGGGCACCGGGCGTCCGGGCGGTGAGCCCCCGCATGAACTCGTCGATCCGGTTCTGCGCCGCCCGGGTCGGCACGCGCACGTCCACCGATACCCGCGGTCCCCGGCGAACTCGTCCTGCGTCGCCTCACCGACCCGGCTCTGCGCCGGACCGTCCATGGGGCGCTGCCCGCCGACCCGCTACCGGCGGCGCTGAAACTGCGGGATCCGCTGCGGGAGGCCGTTGGCTGAACCCGCCGTCCCCGGCCTTCACGCATGGGCCGGGGACGGCGGGTTCAGGGCGTGTGCAGTGCGTCAGCGCAGGTTGCTGTGGAAGAAGGCGCCGATGGTGGCGTAGCCGAGCGGTGGCTCGGTGGCCGTCTTCGTCGGTCCGCAGCCCTGCGCGGTCTGCACGGTCCGGGCCGGGAAGGGTTCGAGGAGGGCGCCGAGGGTGGCGAAGAAGTGGTCCTGCCCGCTCAGGGTGAACAGACTGACGTTCCCGCAGGCCTGCTTCAGCGAGGCGAAGAACCGCTGGCTCTGCTCCAGCGGAACCAGGGTGTCGGCGTCACCGTGCGCGATGAGGAAGGGCGGCAGCCGTCGCCCGGGGGTCAGATAGGTAGTCGGGTCGGCCTGCCGCAGCACGGTGGGTGAGCAGGACTCGATGCCGGCCGGGCAGCCGAGGTAGGCGGTCACCGCCCCTGCCAGGGCCGGGCTGGCGGCGGCCAGCGTGGCGAGATCGGTCGGCCCCGCGATGTCCATGACCGCGTCCACGCAACTGGAGGGCCCGGTCGTGCCGATGGTGCCCTCAAGCGAGCGAACACCACAGCTCGTGCCCACCAGGCTCGCGATCTGGCTGCCCGCCGACGCGCCCAACAGCCCGACCTTCCCGTTGAGTTGGTACCGGGGGCCGACGGCACGCAGGTACCGGACGGCGGACTTCACCTCCTGGACCTGCGTCGGGAACTGGGCGTCGGTGCTGAGCGTGTAGTTGACGGAGGCGACCGCGAAGCCCTGGTCGAGCAGGGCCTCCCAGCCGAGGGTCCGCAGCAGCTCGGACTTGTCGCTGGCGAGCCAGGCGCCGCCGTGCACGTAGACGATCACCGGGAGCGGCTTGCGGGCGCCGTCGGGCACGTACAGGTCCAGGACCTGGCTTGCGCCGGACGCGTACGGCAGATCGGTGTACGTCGTGTAGGTGCTCGCCGCCGAGGAGGAACTGGCCGCTTGCCCGGCGGCGTTGGCGTCCCCGGCGGTGACGAGGACGCCGAGGCAGGCGGAGGCCGCCGCGAGGGTGGCGATCAGGTTTCGCATACGGTGCCGGGTGCGAAGTCTCAGGCGGGACTTGGGAGCAGTGGACATGGGGGACTCCTCATTGGGTCGGCCGTGACTAACCGCGCGAGGAGTCGAACGCTAAAGCGGAGAAGGTATCTCCACAAGAGGTTGTGCAGCGATTGCCGCTCTGTACTGCCCGTGCTGCACGAGCCGTCGGACGGCGACGGCGGGCGCGGGCTGCTGATCGTCGTGGCGCCGGCCGAGCGCTGGGGCGTGGTACCGCGGGAGGACGGGGCGTACAAGACCGTATGGGCGGAGATTTCCGTACTGAAGAGGCTCGGCGGGGTGGCCGGATAGGCCTCCTGCCTGGGAATTACGAGCAGAAGTCCTTGATAAGGAGAAGGAATGGACCATATGTTCGGCATCTCGTGCAGGCGTTGCGTCCAGTTCACCTTCCGTTGGTAAGGGCAGGTAACTGTGTGCATCGCCCCGCCCTGCGAGGGCGCCCCCGGATCGTTTACTCAGGAGATATACGTGCCTACCACCCGAAGAGACTTCGCCAAGACCTCAGCAGGCGCGGGTATCGCCCTCATCGGCAGTGCCGCTGTGCTGTCCACCGCGAGCACGTACGCGTACGCCGCCGAGAGCCGCGAAGATGCCGAGAGCCGGGGGCAGGAGCTCGACAACGAGGAGCTCTCGAAGGGGCACCAGAGCAAGACCGGGTACGGTCCGCTGATCGATGACCCGGACGGGCTGCTCGCGCTGCCGGCCGGGTTCTCCTACAAGGTCGTCACCCGCGCCGGTGTCACCAAGATGGACTCGGGCGAGTTCACGCCGAACAAGCACGACGGCACGGCCACCTTCAAGGGCACGCGTGGCTCCACCCTGCTGGTCAACAACCACGAGATCAAGGACTCCCGTACGGCCGTCGAGTTCCCCGTACCGCTCACCCCCGGACTTGTCTACGACCCCGCCGCCCCCGGCGGCTGCACGGTCGTCGAGGTCTCCAAGGACGGCGAGCAGGTCTCCGAGTGGGTCGGCATCGCGGGCACCCAGCAGAACTGCGCGGGCGGCCGCAGCCCCTGGGGCACCTGGCTGACCTGCGAGGAGAACACCGCCAAGGCCGGCGAGAAGGGCATGACCAAGGACCACGGCTACGTGTTCGAGGTCGACCCGTACGACCGCCGTGCGAACCAGAACCCGAAGCCGGTCAAGGCGCTCGGCCGGTACGACCACGAGGCCGTCGTCGTGGACACCAAGCGCGGTCATCTGTACCTGACCGAGGACGCCTCGGGCCCCAACGGCCTGCTGTACCGGTGGACTCCGCCGAAGGGCTTCGAGCACGGCCGTGGCAAGCTGCGGACGCTCTCCGACACCGCCGGTGTTCTGGAAGCGTTCAAGTGCTTCGACTCCGAGGGGCAGTACGTCGACGACCTGTCCCGTGCCACCAAGGCCGGCACCACCTACAGCGTCAAGTGGGTGGAGGTTCCGGACCGTGACGCCAAGACCGTGCCGACGCGCCTGCAGTTCACCGGCACGCAGGTCACCCGCGCCCGCAAGCTCGAAGGCATGTGGTGGGCCGACGGCGGCACCTACGTCGTCTCGTCCTTCGCCCGCGAGGAGAGCCCGGTCCAGCACGACGGGCAGGTGTGGTTCTACGACCCTGCCCGCGGCACGCTCACCCTCAAGCTGATCCTGGGTGTCAACCCCGACCCGGACGCGAACGACGGCGTCCTCGACGGCCCGGACAACATCACCGTCTCCCCCTACGGCGGTGTGATCATCGCGGAGGACGGCGAGGGCGTTCAGCACCTCTTCGGCGCCACGGAATCGGGCAAGACGTACCCGATCGCCCGGAACGAGCTGAACGACGGCACGGCCGAGGACCCGAACTACAGCGAGTTCGCCGGCGTCGTCTTCTCGCCGGACGGCAAGACGCTGTACGCGAGCATCCAGAACCCCGGCATCCTCTACGCCATCACGGGCCCCTGGCGCTACCAGCGCTGACACAACGCGTCACCGGACGTCCCCAGCTGCCCTGGCAAATAGGGTAGTTGGGGTAAGTGGGCGCGGCTGGTCCAGCCCGCCGCGCCTGGGTCGCCGAGCGCTCTGGCCTTCCTCTCCGAGCAGGTGCAGCGGCGCAAGGTCAAGGACGCGCCGATTTCGCCAACCACTCGGCGCGCCGGAAGGTCATGGCCTGGGACGGACTTTCGACAGGGGGGCAGGGGGTCAGGGAAGGGGGCGGAGGAAGTCCCCCACGAAGGCGTTGGTGAACTTGCCCGCGGGGTCCAGTGCCAGGGCGAGGGCCCTGAACTCGCCCAGCCGCGCGTACCGTTCGCGCAGCACCGCCGACGGCACGGTGAACACCTTTCCCCAGTGCGTCCGTGCGTCAAAGGGGTCCAGCGCCTCCTCCACCCGCCGCACCACCGGCAGTACGGCCGCGGTGTCCTCGACCCAGGTGAAGTGCAGGGCGACGGAGTCCCGCCCGTACGCCGGGCTCAGCCACTGGCGGTCCGCGGCAACGGTCCGCACCTCGCAGACCTGGAGCACCGGCGCGATCGTCCCGCGGATCGCGTCGAGCGCGTGCAGCGCGGCCAGGGCGTCCGGGCGCGGCAGCAGATACTCGGACTGGAGCTCGGCCCCGCTGCTCGGGGTGAACTCGGCCCGGAAGTGCGGGAGTCGCTCGTGCCAGGGGCCGGGGACGCCGAACTGCTGGGTGCAGTTGCGTGCGGGCATGCTGGGCACGGGGTGCATCGCCCTGGTGGCGGGCGCGGCCCACGGGAACTCGGGCGGCGGCTGGTCGGTGCGTCGCTTGAGCCATACGTGCCGGAAGCCCGGACGCCCCCAGTCGGTGAACAGACTCACGCTGTACGCCGACGCGGCCACTGCCTCGAAGTCCAGCCCCGCCAAGGGGAGTTCGGTGAAGACGTGCTGGGCCACCCGGTAGTCGGGCTCCAGGTCGAGGGTGAGCGCGGTGACGACACCGAGCGCGCCCAGCGAGGTCACGGCGCCGTCGAAGCGCTCGTCGTCCCGGCCGATCGTCACCGTGGATCCGTCCGCAGTGACGAGCTCGACCTCGCGTACGGCGGCGGCCAGCGAACCGTTCGTGACCCCGGAGCCGTGCGTGCCGGTCGCGACGGACCCCGCCACGGAGATGTGCGGCAGGGACGCCATGTTGTGCAGCGCGAGCCCGTGCTCGTGCACGCCGCGGGCGAGTTCGGCGTAACGGACGCCGCCCGCGACTCGTACCGTACGGGCCGTCGTGTCGACGTCCACCGCGGGCGGCAGCGCGGTCAGCGAGAGCAGTACGCCGTCGGCGCCCGGCTCGGCGATCTCGTTGAAGGAGTGCCCGCTGCCCAGCACGCGCACCTTCGCGCTGTCCGCCACCAGCTTCGCGAGCGTGTCGAGTGAGGACGGCCGGTGCAGCTCCTTGGCCGTGTAGGTGATGTTGCCTGCCCAGTTGGTCAGGGTCTCGTTCATCCCTGCGATCCCTCCCCGGGAAGTCGCGGTCCGCCGCGGCCGGTGTGGTGGCCACCGAGGGAAAGTACCTTGCCGGGACGCGTCACCTCATGGGCCGTACGCCGATGAGGAGAATACCGACCGCCACCGCGGCTTACGTCGGACTGGCACGCGCACCGGTGTCGGTGAAGCGCCGGCAGACCGCCGCGATGATGAGCGGCGGCCGGCCGGAGAGGACGCCGTTGACGGCGGACGGGCTCCAGGAGGAAGAGCTGGTGGTGTTGCCTGTGCGGGCAGACGTCCAGCAGGTGTTCGATCTGCGCGGTGTCAGAAGGTGCAGGTGGGCACTCCGTCCAGCCATGCGGGCCCCGAGATGTAGATGTTGGTGACCCACGCCTTGTAGTCGGGCAGGTAGGACCAGGCGTCATTGGTGTAGCCCTCGGCGGTGACCGACTCCGCATGCTTCTGGCACTCGATGCGGACGGTCGTCGCCCGGGGGAAGGCGTAGACGCGCGCGGCCGTGGTGGACGGCGCGGCCTTGGTCCACACGCCAGTGCCCCAGGTCTGGAAGACGTTGCCGGTCACGGGCCCGGTGTTGACGCGGACCGCTCCGAAGTAGCCCGTCATCCGGACATCGCTGACCATGAGTTTGGTGCCGGACTGCTTGGCCTCGACCATCTTTCCCGCGCCGAGGTAGATGGCGATGTGGTGCAGGTCCTGGGAGGTGCCCCAGGCCAGCAGGTCGCCGGGGAGCAGGGGGGCGAGGCCCTCGGCGGCGGTGAAGCGTGCGGCGGCGCGATGCGTGTAGTACTGGGCGCTGGCCACCCCGTTCAGGATGTCCGACCCCGCGGCCTGGGCGTAGGCGTAGCGGACAAGCCCCGAGCAGTCGAAGCCCAGACGCTCGGGATCGTGCTCACTGGCCGGGTCGGTGGGATCCACCTGCCCGTACGTGGCGCCGGGCTGCGAGCCGTGACCGCCGCCCCACGTGTACCAGACGTCCGCTGCCACCTGCGCGCAGGCGGCAGCGACGGCGCGCTCGGCCGCCGCAGAGGCTCCGGGCGCAAGGACGGCACAGGCGGCGTCGGCGCCTGCCGCGCG
Source organism: Streptomyces sp. NPDC087263 (assembly GCF_044744645.1). Taxonomy (NCBI): domain Bacteria; kingdom Bacillati; phylum Actinomycetota; class Actinomycetes; order Kitasatosporales; family Streptomycetaceae; genus Streptomyces; species Streptomyces sp. NPDC087263. The sequence continues at coordinate 183,744 of NZ_JBIUYT010000006.1, read as the reverse complement.
AACGGCCGCGCCCGCGGGCGCGGTTGAGGCGACCGCGGATGCGGGCGCCCAGAGGACGAAAGCCAGTAATGCGATGAGAGTGCTGATGAGACCGGTCCGGCGGTACATGCCAGGCCCCCGTTTCCCTAGCCGTTGGTGAAGTGCCGCTGTGTGGTTGACACATCGACAAGTCGCGTCGGTGGCTGTCCTGTCGGCGACGAGTGGGCCACCAGGAACAGTTCCGTGCGCAAGGAGCAGCCTGCGGCCCGTGGCCCCGCTCGTCGAGGTCCCGGCGTCACCCCGGATGAACGGGCAACGGGAAACCCCTGGGAAACCCCTGCTGGGCAGGGCACTTCTCCGACGGGGTCACAGCGGGGCACATGCGGAGGTGAGCGAGACGGGGAGTCCGGGCATGAGCGCCTCCGGTTCCTTCGAAGCGGAGCCTTCTTGCAGTCGGCAGATGGACCGGAACCGGGCTTCGATGTCCATGGTCCACAGCCGTACGGTGCCGTCGTTGCTGCTGCTGGCCACCGTGCGCCCGTCGGGGGAGAACACGATGCCCCACACCGCGTTCGTATGGCCTGTCAGAGAGGCCCACAGCCGACGCTCGGCCACGTCCCACAACCGCACCGTACGGTCGCTGCCGCTGCTCGCCAGCATGCGGCCGTCCGGGGAGAAGTCGATGCCGCGCACGGAGCTGGTGTGGCCGGTCAGCGCCGCCACGAGCCGGTGTCGCCGGGCATCCCACAGGCGGATGGTGCCGTCGTTGCCGCTGCTCGCGAGCAGCCCCCCGTCCGGGCTGAAGGCCACGCTCCGTACCGCGCCCGTATGGCCGGTGAGTGTGGCCGACAGGCGGCGCGCCGCCACGTCCCACAGCCGAACGGTCAGGTCGTCACCGGCACTCGCCAGGGTGCGCCCGTCGGGGCTGAAGGCGACATCGTTGGCGAAGTCGGTGTGACCGGTGAGGGTGGCGAGCGGGCGGCGGGTGGCCACGTCCCACAGGCGGATCGTGCCGTCGGACCCCGCCGAGGCCAGCAGCCTCCCGTCCGGGGCGAAGACCACAGAGAACACGCCCCCTTCGTGACCGGTGAGGACGGTGAGCTGACGGCGGGTGGCCACGTCCCACAGGCGGATCGTGCCGTCGGATCCCGCTGACGCCAGCGTCCGCCCGTCGGGCGCGAAGGCCACCGAGAAGACGGCCTCGCGGTGGCCGGTGAGCGTCGCCACGATCCGACGATCCGCCACGTCCCACAGCCGTACCGTGTGATCGGCGTCGGCGGTGGCCAGCAGCTTGCCGTCCGGGCTGTACGCGGACTGCCAGAACTCGGTGAACGGATGCGACGTCAGAACCGGGCCGCCGAGGTTCCAGAGCACCACGGACTGGTCGAACCCGGCGGTGGCGAGCAGCTTGCCGGTGGAGTCCACGGCCACCCCCATCACGTAGTCGGTGTGTCCGGCGAGCGTCGAGGTGAGCAGGCCGTTGCGCACGTCCCACAGCCTGGTCGTACCGTCGCCGCCCGCGCTGACGACCGTGGCACCGTCGGGCGTGTACGCGACCGCGTTGACGTCGTCGGTGTGTCCGGTGAGCGTGGCGGTGAGCCGCCTGCTGCGCACGTCCCACAGCCGTACGGTCCGGTCGACACCTCCGGTTGCCACGCTCTGCCCGTCCGGAGCGAAGGCCACCCCGAGCACGTCGTCGGTGTGCCCCTTCAGCACGGCGAGCGGCCGGGCACGCACCGTGTCCCACAGCCGTAGGGTGCGGTCGGCGCCGACCGAGGCCAGGGTCCGGCCGTCCGGCGCGTACGCGAGCGCGTTGACGCTGCGGGTGTGGCCGGTGAGGGACGCGACGGGCCCGTCTTCCCGGGCGGTGTCCCAGAGTTGGACGGTCCCGTCGGCGGTCGCGACGGCGAGCGTCCCTCCGCGGGGGTCGAAGGCCACGGCGAGTGCACCTTTCGAGCTCGCGGCGAGAACCGCCTTCGTACGGTGGTCGGTTGTGCCCCACACACGTACGGGCCCCTCCGTGGAGGTCGCCGCGAGGAGGCGGCCGTCAGGGCTGAAGGCGACGGAACGAACCCGCCCCGGGACGGTGAACGTCGCGGTCGTCCGGCGGTCGGACACCCGCCGGAGCGTCACCGTCCCGTCCGAACTGGCCGTCGCCAGCGACCCGTTCCCCGGCGCGAAGGCCACCGCGTTGACCGGCCCGGTGTGTCCGCCCAGCCGGGCGATAAAAGGCTGGGACTGGGTGCTCAGGAGAGCTCCGCGCGCTTCGGGCGTCGCCTGGGCGCGGTAGGCCTCCTGGGCGAGCAGCATGGACGCCTCCGGCTGACCGGCGGCCAGGGATGTGGAACGGACGGCGAGGGCCTGCGAGCGGGCCACGCGCTCCTGCTGGAGAGCGCCCGAGCGCTCCCGGTACGCCAGACCGCCTGCCGTCACCGCGAGGAGGAGCAGGACGAGGAGCGTGAGCAGCAACTGCTGCTGGAGCCGGACCTGATGCCTGGCCTGCTTCTCCCGGCCGTCCTCCTCGGCCCGGCTCGCCCGGAGGAACTCCTCTTCCTGCGGGCTCAGCCGGTTTCTGCCGTCCGACTCGGCGGCCCAGGAGCGGACGGTGTCCAGCCGGGTTCCACGGTAGAGGACGGACGGATCCCGGCGCTCGCGCTCCCATTCATCGACTGCGTGGGTCAGTTGCTGGTGGATCAGCAGTCCGGCCCGGTCGGCGTGGATCCAGCCGCGCAGCCGTGGCCAGGCGTGGAGGAGGGCCTCGTGGGTGATCTCGACGGTGTCGCTGTCCATGGTGATCAACCGGGCCCGTACAAAGGCGTCGAGCGCGTTCGCGGCGCCGTCCGCGTCGGCCATCCGCTCCATCAGCGCGGTCCGGCTCATCCGGCGCCGGGTCGCCCCGGTGTCGTCGGCGACATGGACCAGCCGCATCAGGATGCGGCGGATCGTCCGCTGCTCGGTCGGATACAGCCGAGCGAACACATTCTCGGCCGTACGCGCGACCGCCCCCCGGATCCCGCCACCGCGCTCGTATCCGGCGACGGTCAGCGTGGCACCCTCGCGCTGCTGCCAGGTGGTCAACAGCGCGTGGGACATCAGGGGCAGCGCACCGGACGGCGTGTCGTCCGAGCGGTTCCCCGAGGCCACGGAGCCCTGTTCGTCGCGTAACCCGGCGTCCCGCAGCAGGAGTTGGACAAGGCCCCGTTCGAGCGTGAGCCCGGCGAGCTCGGCCGGGCGCGTGATCGCCTCGTGCAGTTCGGCCACGGACATCGGGGGCAGCACGAACAGCCCGTCGGCGAAGACAGGCGCGAGCTCGGGAAGGAGCAGGCAGTTCCCCGAGAAGTCGGCCCGCACGCCGAAGACCACGACGGCAGCCTCATGCCCGGTCGCGGCGGGGCTGGACATGGACACGGCGCAGAGCACCCGGACGAAGGCGCGTCGCTCGTCCTCGTCGGAGCAGAGGGTGAACAGTTCCTCGAACTGGTCGATGAGCAACACCGGCCGGCCGGGGGGAGGCTTTCGGTCATCGGGGCCCGTCGGGGTCTCGTCCGTCAGGAAGGCCTCAAGAAGTGCCTCGGGCCGGTCCCGCAACTCCCGTGCGGTGATGCCGGGACTGCTTCCCAGGACTTTCGCGACGCAGTTCAGCAGCTCGTCCAGCGGATGCGCGGTGGGCGTGAACGTCACCACCGGCCACCGGTCCGCGCCCGCCATCGGGAACCCGCCACCGTGCTGGAGAGCCGGTACGAGACCGGCGTTGATGAGGGACGACTTGCCGGCGCCCGACGGAGCGACCAGCATCAGCGGTCCGCTCCCGATCCGTTCGAAGACCCGCTCGACCAGCGCGGCCGTCGTCCGCTCCCGGCCGAAGAACCATCCTGTGTCCTTCGGGGTGAACGCCGCCAGGCCGCGATACGGGCAGGCGCCGTCGGACTGCGGTCCGGGCGCGGCGTCGAATCCGGGATCACCGTCGCGCTTCGGGGGGCGCGTCAGCAGCCGCAGCAGCTCGCCCTCCACTCCCAGTATCTGGTCACAGCGGTGTGCGACGTCGATGGTGGCGCGCTTCGAACCGGTCTCGATCTTGCTCAGATAGCCCTTGCTGTAGTGCGTCTGACGGGCCAGGTCGGCGAGGGACAGACCGCGCTGTTGCCGCAGTCGTCTCAGTTGCGCGGGGAAGGAGGGGTCCGCCTCTTCCGCCTCCTCGCTCCGGTCGCCGACCACGTGTCCGTGCTGCTGCTCCCGCACTGCATCCCCCATAGCAATGAGCGCCCACGTCTTGAGACGCAGGATGCCCAGGCTACTGCGGGGGTAGGACCCCTTCCTTCCGGTACGGCGAAAACAGGAACTTCCGGAGCCGCCAGTCGGCGGCTCCGGAAGTTGTCCCCCGTGGAAGGAAGTAAGTCGCCCTTGTGGAAGGGGAGTTGTTACGGCCGGTTGAGGGTGATCGAGTTGATCGGCGTGAGGTCGCGGTGGTAGCGCCATCCCGCCGGGACGGTCTCGTTGCAGCCCGAGCCGTTGACCCCCGTGCACAGGCTCGTGGTCGCGCCGCCACCCCCGGAAGAGGAGTTACGGCCGGTTCAGCTTGATCGAGTTGACCGGAGTCAGGTCCGCGTAGGCACCGAACTGGGAAGGCATGTGGTAATTGCAGTTCGTGCCGCCGTAGTTCAGGCACAGGTCGGCGGTCGCGCCGCCGGTCTGGTTGTTGAGGACCCAGTGCCGCCCGGTCTGGTTGCTCAGGTCGTGCGGCCCGTACGCCCAGTAGATGTTGGAGGGGCTGACGGCGGGGTCCTGGTTCTGCGGGTAGATACACACCGCCCCTGAGGGGCATCCGGCCCAGTCAGCGGCCTGCGCGGCCGGCTGTGCCTGGGCCGTGCCGCCGAGTGCGACGACCGCGGCCGCGGTGGTCAGGAGAGCGGCGGCGCCACGGAACATCTTGTGCATGGTTCCCCTACTTGTGTTGGTGGGATCCGATCGAAGCGGCTGCGTCTGTGCCATTTCTTCTCCCCCTGATGTGTGCTGACGACCTCAGCCTGCGGCCGGTGCGCACCGGGGTCGACGGGTTTCCTGTTGCCCGTCGCGCGAACGGCCGGGAAACCACCCGTGACCAGGCAGGACATCCAGGCAAGGGGCAACACTCGGTGAGGCGGGGCGGACCCGCCACGGCACATGCACAGGCAGGGGCATACCGTGAGGAGTCGAGCACGGAGTTCGAACACGGGGAGCGAGGAGATCGGAATGGGCGGCAGTCGCACCGCGCTGGTCGAGGATCTGATGGAACGGTTCCCGCACGTGCCCCGGGAAGCCGTCTTCAAGGAGGACCTGCTCCGAGGAGGCCTGGCCTTCGACCCGTCGGCTCTCTCCAACAACGAGGGCGGTGACGTCAAGCCGAAGTCGTACTTCATCTTCTCCTTCGACCACGGCACCCTGCCCGAGCTGGGTGAGGCCGCGCTCAGGCGCCCGCCCGAGGAGATCATCCTCACCGGTGGCCCGTACGACCTGCGCCGGACCGTCGTGTCCGTGCGCGTGAACCCGTCCTCGCCGTACCGCGTGGCCGCCGACCAGGACGGCGTGCTCGGGCTCTACCTCGACGGGAAGCGGATCTCCGACGTCGGCGTGCCGCCGATGCCCGAGTACTACAAGCACACCCTCTCCAACGGGAAATCCGTGATGGAGGTGGCCCCGACCATCCAGTGGGGCTACCTGATCTACCTCACCGTCTTCCGCGTCTGCCAGTACTTCGGTGCCAAGGAGGAGTGCCAGTACTGCGACATCAACCACAACTGGCGCCAGCACAAGGCGGCGGGCCGGCCGTACACCGGCGTGAAGGATGTCGACGAGGTCCTCGAAGCCCTGGAGATCATCGACCGGTACGACACCGCGAAGGCGTCCACCGCGTACACGCTGACCGGCGGCGCGATCACCTCCAAGCTCCAGGGCCGCGACGAGGCCGACTTCTACGGCATGTATGCCAAGGCCATCGAGGAGCACTTCCCGGACCGGTGGATCGGCAAGGTCGTCGCACAGGCGCTGCCGAAGGACGACGTACAGCGCTTCAAGGACTACGGCGTGCAGATCTACCACCCCAACTACGAGGTGTGGGACCAGCGGCTCTTCGAGCTGTACTGCCCGGGCAAGGAGCGTTACGTCGGCCGCGGCGAGTGGCACAAGCGCATCCTCGACTCGGCGGAGGTCTTCGGCGCGCGCAATGTCATCCCCAACTTCGTGGCGGGCGTGGAGATGGCCGAGCCCTTCGGCTTCACCACGGTCGACGAGGCCATCGCGTCGACGACGGAGGGGCTGCGCTTCTTCATGTCGCACGGCATCACCCCCCGCTTCACCACCTGGTGCCCGGAGCCGACCACCCCGCTGGGCAAGGCCAACCCGCAGGGCGCGCCGCTGGAGTACCACATCCGGCTGCTGGAGGCCTACCGCGCCACGATGGACGACTTCGGCCTCGCCTCCCCGCCCGGATACGGCCCGCCCGGCCCCGGCAACGCCGTCTTCTCGGTGAGCTCCTTCATGGACAGCCTTCCCGCCCGGGAGCCGGTCACGGAGCCGTCCGGCCTGTAGGCGTCACGTAGTCAGCTTCGCGCCGTCACCGGTCGGTGGCAGGGATACGTCCGTCCCGCCACGGTCCGGCCGCGTGCGCTCAGGCATGCCATCCCTTCGGCGTCCGCGCTGATACTTCGGCGCATTGCGTACGTACAAGACGCGGGGCCTCCCTGAGGTGCCCGGAAGGTCGAGATCCCGAACGCGCAACCGCCTTCCACGTCAATTGACTACGTGGCTTGTCAGTTGTGTGGGAAGCGTGAAAGGCTCGGGCCCCGTCGTGGAGACGGCCCCCAACTCCTTTGCACAACGCACGAGTTGACATCGCATTTGATGACTTGGCAGATGGATGTAGTTGACGCAGGAGCCACCGATGCCCGACCTGCCGACCCCCCAGGACGCCGCCGAGGCCGCACTGTTCTCGGAGTGCTGGGACGTGGTCCTCTCGTACGCCGATCTCTGCACGTCCGGTTCCGCCGCGGCCACGCAGTTGGCGACGGAGGCGTTCACGCACGGCATCCGTGAGTCGCGCGCCAGCGGCTCCGGAACGGATCGTACCGGCCGCAGGACGGCTCGGCTGCCCCGAATTCCCTTGCTGCTGACCTCCGTTCGCACCACGGCCGCCGCCTGGGAGCAGTACGGGCAGGGCCACCGGCTCGACCCCGAACTCCGGCTGTGGCTCAACTCCGAGAAGGCGGCCCGCTATACCGGGCCGCCGCTGCACCGCCCGCTGGCGCTGCGTGGCCTTCGGGACATGCAGGAACCGGACGCGGCACTCCTGTGGCTGGCCGAGGTCGAGGCACTGCCGCTGCCGGTGGTGGCTCGACGGCTCGGCCTCGACCCGCCGACCGCGGCGGAGGAACTCGCCCAGGTGCGGGCGCTGTTCAGGGACCGTTGCCATCGCAACCACCTCGACACCCCGATGGACGTCAACTGCCGCAGCTACGCCCGGCTCCTCGACGCGGTGACCCGCTCGCCCGGCGCCGAGACGCCGGAGGATCTCTCGTGGCATCTCTCGCGTTGCGTGGAGTGCGCCGAGGCGGCGGCCTGCCTGCGGCTGCACGGCGGCGGGCTGCCCTCGGCGCTCGCGAGCGGGGTGATCGGCTGGGGCGGCCTGGCGTATCTGGAGCGCCGCCGTCGGGCGGCGGACGCGGGTCTGCCGGGCGGACGCCGGGGCGCGTCCGTGGACACGGGTATCGCCGAGAGCCGGCCGGCCGTGTCTCGGGTCGGCCGGACCGCGCTCCTGGTCACGGCTGTCCTCGTCTCGGCGCTGGCGCTCACGATCTCGCTGATGCCCTTCGACAGTGCCGCCGGGGGTGGCACCACCACAGCGGGCGGCGAGTCGGGGAACCGGCTGCCGGTGGTGGACTCGGGAACCCTGCTTCCGTCGGCCACCGCCCGTCCTTCAGGCACGTCGGCGTCGCCCGATCCGTCGGAGTCGGCCCCCGGCTCCGGGACGACCCCGAACCCTGACACCGCGGCCCAGGGCAAGCCCTCGTCCCCCGCCGATGTCACACAGAAGGCGGCGGAACCCGCGAAGAGCGCGGCGCCGACCTGCGAGGTGCGGTACCGGATCGCCGGTCAGTGGGCGGACGGCTTCCAGGCCACCGTCACCGTCACCTCCACCAAGGCCCTCGCCACCTGGCAGCTCGCCTGGACCTTCCAGGACGACCAGCGCGTCACCCAGATGTGGGACGGCACCTTCCTCCAGCAGGCCTCCCGGGTGACCGCCACCGCCGCCGACTACAACAGGACCGTCGCCGCGGGCGCCGCCTTCACCGTCGGCTTCCTCGGCACCTGGCAGGACACCAACTCGGTCCCGGACGATTTCGCGCTGAACGGCGCGAGCTGCACGAGCGAGAGCTGACCCGCCTGTTCACAGGCCGACCTTCAGAGGCCGAACTGACCGTCGGCGCGGATCGACTCCCTCTCCCACTCCTCGCGGCTGCGTATATAGCGAGGAGTGGCGGCGACGATGGACTGGGTGTCCGCCGAGCCAGGCCGCAGCCGCCACCGTACGGTTCCCGTCACCCGGGCGGCACAGGAATCGACGAACGCCTGGCTCGCCTGCCGCAGCTCTCCGAACCAGCGCCCTTCGAGCGCCTCGCGCACCCAGATCTGTTCGATGTGCATCTTCTCCCGGACGGTCTCCGCGTCCAGCGTCGCCGTCTCAAGGTGGCGATAGGTCTTCAGGAGGAGTGTGGCGGCCGGCATCTCGCGGAGTTCGAGCACCTTGTGACCGCCGGGGAGATGTTCGAGCCCGCTGTAACGGCCGATTCCATGGGCGCCCGCCCGGTGGTTGAGCCGCTCGACCAGGTGGTGCAGCGGGAGGTGCGTGCCGTCGACGGAGACGGGCACCCCCTCGGCGAACCCGATGTCGACCATCTCGTCCGGGATCCCCTCGCCCCGCACGCTCCAGCGGTACAGGTGTTCCGGAACGGTGTGCTCCTCGGGATCGTCGAGCACCCCGGACTCGAACTCCCGGCACCACAGGTTCGCGTCGATGCTGGCGACCCGTTTGGTCATGTGGACGATCCCGATCTCCTCCAGTTCCCTGGCCTTGCGGTCGCGGTCCACCGGGTCGAGGTCGTACGGGCTGCCGTAGTGGCCCTGATAGCCCAGGAGTCCCAGCGCACCGTTGAGCCTGCGCAGGGTGTTCTGCGAGCGGTTGGCCGTGTGCAGCACTCCCCAGGCGCCGAGTTCGACCGCGATGTCCATGGCCAGCTTCGCGATGAGCGGCCTGCTGAGTGACGAGCTGACCGGATGGGTGTCCAGGTAGACGGCCTGGGCGGCGATCGCCGGGCGGACGTACTCGTCGGCGAACCGCTGCCGCCCGTCGACGATGTGCAGGCGTACGGAGAGCCGGTCGGTGACGAGCCGCAGGTCGTCCGGGTCCTCGGCGGCGCCCAGGTCGACGCTCACCGCGTGGATGTCGGTGAAACCGGCCTTCGCCAGCCGGTGGAGGAGATAGCTGCTGTCCAGACCGCCGCTGAACAGCGTGACCACGGGACGGCCCCGGTCGTACCGCTCGGGTGTGAGATCGGCGAAGGATCGGATGACGCCGGGACGCCCGGGACGCCCTGGGCGGGGGGTCTCTCCGAGTGGGTTCGATCCGACTGGGTTCGATCCGAAGGGATTCGATCCGGAAGGGTTCAACTCGCGGACTCCTGATCCCTGTTCATGCCCCTGTTCGTGTCCCTGCCCATGTCCATGTCCATGAGGCGACGCAGCTCGGTGGCGAAACCCGCGAGCGTCGGCTCGTGCAGCAGCGCGGCCAGCGGAATGTCCGCACCCAGCCGCTGCCGCAGGGTCTCGACCACGCGGACCACCTTGAAGGAGTCGCCGCCCAGGTCGAAGAAGTCGTCGTCGCGGCCGATGCCGTCGGTCCCGAGCGCCGCGCACCACACCTCGGACACGACGCTCTCCACGTCCGCGTCGGCGACTTCCACGACTGTGCCGTGTGCCACCGTGGCGGATACGGGAGCGTCCGTCCGCTGTGCTGTCCACGCTTCGAGGAGCAGCCGGTCCAGCTTGCCGTTGGCCGTCAACGGCAGGCTGCCGACCGCCTCGATGGCCGTCGGCACCATGTAGGGCGGAAGCCAGGTGCGCAGAGTCCGACGTACGACCGCGGGCAGTTCCTCGGACTCCGCGCCCTCGTCGGCCACCACATACGCGGCGAGCCGCCTCTCGTACCCTGCCCCGTGGGCGACGACCGCCGCCTGCCGGACTCCCGTGCAGCGTGCGGCAGTTGCCTCGATCTCGCCGAGCTCGATCCGGACGCCCCGGATCTTCACCTGGCCGTCGACGCGGCCCAGGAACTCCAGAGCGCCGTCGGGGCGGGCCCTGACCAGGTCACCGGACCGGTAGAGGCGGCTGTCCGGGCTCACCGCCGGGACGGTGACGAAGCGTTCCGCCGTGAGTTCGGGCCGGTGCAGATACCCCAGGGCGAGGCCCGCGCCGCCGATGTGGAGCTCGCCCGGTTCCCCGTCGGCCACCGGGGCGCCCGCCTCGTCGAGAATCCACAACTCGGTGTCCTGGACGGCCGAACCGATCAGCACCGTGTCGAGGTCGGGGTCGCGCGGACATACCCACGCGGTGCAGTAGATGGTGCACTCGCTGGGACCGTACAGATTGGTGAGCGAGGCGGTGGACCGTGCGTGGAAGCGTTTGACCAGCTCGGGGCTGAGCGACTCCCCGCCGGTGAGCACCTGCCGGATGCCGTCGTACCGCTCCGCCGGATCGCGGGTCAGCAGGAAGAGTTCGAGCAGGGACACCACGCAGTAGAACGTCGTGATCCTGTGGTCCCGGATCAACGCGGCCAGATAGTCCGCGTCGCGCTGCCGGCCAGGCGCCGCGATGACGACCGTGGCTCCGGCCAGCAACGGCCAGTACAGCTCGCAGAGATACATGTCGAAGCTGCACACCGTGTGGTGGATCATCCGGTCGTGCTCGTCCATGCGGTGCGTGGACTGTAGGGCCAACAGCCTTGAGACGAGGGCACGATGACTGATCAACGAGGCCTTGGGGCGGCCTGTGGAACCGGAGGTGTAGATGACGACCGCGGGGTCGTCGCAGGAGGCGGTCGGCGGCGCCGGAGAGGGCGGGGGCGCCGGAGCGGCCACCGGTGTCGCAGGACGCGCGTGCTGTCGTACGGCGTACTCGTCGTCCGTGACCACCACGAGGCCCGGCACCCCTGTGAACCGTGAGCGCAGCGCGGGGCTGGTCATCAGGGCCCGGGGGGCGCAGTCGTCGATCGTGCGCAGCGTCCGCCGCAGTGGGTCGTGCACGTCGATCGCCGCGTGGGCGGCGCCCGCGAACACCACGCCGAGCATGGCCACCACGAAGTCGACGGACCGCTCGTGGTGGACGACGACGCGGTCCCCGGGCCCCACACCTCGCGCGCGCAGCGCGGCGGCGGCCCGCAGGACCCGGTCCTTCAACTCGGCCATGCTCAGCACGGTGTCGCCGGACACCAGCGCGGGGAGATCCGGGTCGCGGTCCCACCGCTCCAGCAGGAGGGCGTCGATCCGGTGGTGTGCGTCGAACGCGGCAGTCGTCATCGAAGTAGTCCTCACCCGAACTGGTCGAGATTGCCGACGAGGGCGTCCACGAGCAGGGCGGGGTTCTCCGTCAGCAGCATGTGACCGCCCGGCACCCACGCACTGCGGGTGTTCTCGCTGAACAGGGACCAGTCGGCGGTCCGCTCGTCGGGGCACAGGTGGTCCTCGTCCCCGAACACGGTGAGCAGCGGGCAGCCGAGGAGCGGCTCCGGGTCCGACGCGTAGTCCTCGACGGCCCGCATGTCCGCCACGATGCCCGGCAGTACGAGCTGGAGCATCTCCTGGTTGGCGGCGACGGGCGCCGGGACACCGCCGAACTCCTGGAGAATGTGCAGCACTTGGTCCCGGTCGTCCGTGTCGCGCAGCAGTCGGCGTCCGGGATCGGGTTTCTCGTTCACGGCCCACTGCGAGACGACCACCAGACCCGCGACCCGGTCCCGGCTCCCATGGATGCTGCCGTCACGCAGGATTTCCCGCACCGCCTCAAGGCCGATGACCGCGCCGGAGCACACCCCGACGACGATCAGCGGGGCCGTGCCGGGACCGGGCAGGGAACGGATGGTCGCCACGACGTCCGCCACCAGGCCGGGCAGATCCGGGACGCTCTCCCGGATGCGCGACTCCCGGCCAGGCAGCCGGACCGTCGCCACCAGCCACTCGGCCGGAGCGTGTTCCGCGAAGGCCAGACCGCTCGCGGCCCCGGCACCGGCGTGCGGAATGATCAGCACACGCAAGGTGGCGTCCTGCGAGGCAGCGCCTCTGAGTACGACGTTTTTCGCAGCCACGTGGTCAGCCCGCCGTGACGAACTCGGTGAGCGCCCGGGCCAGATGGCCGGGATCCCTGGCGCCGACCAGTTCGCGCGCGGAGTGCATGGACAGGCCGGGCACACCCACGTCGACCGTGGTGACGCCCAGTCGGGCCGCGGTGATCGGGCCGATCGAAGTGCCGCAGGCCATCGCGTTGTTGGAGACGAACCGCTGCCACGGCACTCCGGCGCGCTCGCAGGCGGCCACGAAGACGGCGAAGCCGGTGCCGTCGGTGGCGTACCGCTGGTTGACGTTGACCTTCACCACGGGACCGCCGTTGGGCAGCGGGTGGTTGTCCGGGTCGTGCCGCTCGCTGTAGTTGGGGTGCACCGCGTGGGACATGTCGGACGACACGCAGAACGCGCCCGCCATCGCCCGCGACCAGTCCTCACCGGTGCCGCTCCGGCCGGCCACCGACCGGCTCAGCACACGCTCCAGGAGCGGGCTCTGGGCGCCGGTCTCGGAGCCGCTGCCGCACTCCTCGTGGTCGAAGGCGGCGAGCACCGGGATCCGGGGACCGGCCGAGGGCCCGGCGCCCTGCGCCCACGCGTCGGCCGCCGCCGTGAGCGCCGTGACACCCGCGTGCACGGACACCAGGTTGTCCATACGGGCGGACACCAGGAACTCGCGTTCCGCGCCCAGGTGTCCGGGTGCCTGGATGTCGTGCAGCATCAGGTCCCAGCCGAGAACCTCCGTGGCCGCCAGATCCGCCGCGGCCGCGACCCTGCGCAGCAGCGCGCCCTGTTCCCGCTCGCCCAGGGACCAGATGGGCTGGGTCTGGCGCTGCCGGTCGAGCGAGAGGCCCTCGTTGGCCGAGCGGTCCAGATGGATGGCCAACTGCGGTACGCGGAACAGCGGTTCGTCGATCTTGACGAGGACCGAGGTGCCGTCACGCAGGGAGAGCCGCCCCGAGATACCCAGGTCCCGGTCGAGCCAGGTGTTGAGCGGGACCCCGCCGTAGATCTCCACGGCGATCTGCTGCCAGCCCGCGGAGGCGGTGTCCGGCGTCGGCTTGACCCGCAGGTTGGGGGAGTCGGTGTGCGCTCCGACGATCCTGAAGGGGGTGTGGGCGGGCGCGCCCGCGGGGACGTACCACGCGATCAGGGCACCGGCACGGGTGATGAAGACGCCCCCGCTGTGCCCGCCCCACTCCTCGGTCTCCCGCAACTCCGTGAAGCCCGCCTTCTCCAGGCGGCGCGCGGCCTGGGCCACGGCGTGGTACGGCGAGGGACTGTCCCTGAGGAAGGCGAGCAGGTCCTCGTTGTGGCTGTGGTCGGTGGGGGTGGAGATCGGGGTGGAGATGGTCACTCGGAGTCTGCCTCTCGGGATGTGGCGTGTGGGGTGGGTGCCGCCGCGACCCGGCGGTCGGGGTGCGCGCACAGGTCGTCGAGCAGCGTGAGGTAGGAGTCGAGGAGGTCCTCGGCCGTCTTCCTGTCCCACAGGTCGGCCGAGTACTCCAGGAAGGTCCGGTATCCGAGGCTCGGATCACGGCGCGGTGAGATGCCGAAGCACAGCTCCGCGCGGGCCACCGGCGGCGCCAGATCCGTCACCTCGACGTCGAGTCCGGGGATCTCGATGTCGGTGTCGGGGTAGTTCTGGAACGCCAGGATGTACGGCACCCGGTCGGGGACCTCGGTGGCGCCACTGTCGCGCATCGCGTCCAGGATCTGTGCGGTGGGCAGGACGTTCGCCATCACGGCGAGCGCCTCCGCGCCGGTGCGCGACACGAGTTCGGCGAAGCTCTCGGCGGGATCGACGCGGATCCGGACCATGACGGACGTGCTGGTCATCGCCACCAGCGCTGCCCATGCCGGGCCCTCGCGATGGGCGTACGGGACAGCCAGCAGCACGTCCCGTTCGCCGGAGAGCCGGGCGAGGTGGACCCCGAGGGCCGCCACCGTGACCGCGAACGGTGTCACGCGCTGCTCGGCCGCGAACTCCTCGATCACCGTACGGAGTTCACCGGACCCCACGCCGCGCACGGTGTCCCCGTCGCCGCTGAGCTTCTCGGGCCGGGGGTGGTCCGTGGGCACATCGAGCCGGACCGGGACCCCTTCGAGATAGCCGGCGCAGTACGCGGCCCGGCGTGCCTCGGTGGCCGGGTCCTTCGCCGCCAGCTGGTGGCGGGCGTAGTCGGCGGGCTGGGCCGAGGGCGCGTCGAGCCGGTGTGCGGTGCCGGCCGCGGCGGCCCGGTACAGCTCGGCGAGCTCCGACATGAGCAGCGAGTGGGCCCAGCCGTCGGCGCAGATGTGGTGCAGGACGAACATCAGCTCCCATTCGTCCTCCGCGAGCCGCAACAGCCTCGGCGGGGCCAGCGTCGAACGGGTGATGTCGATGGGCGTCCCGGCCAGGTCGCGGCGCACCTTGTCGGCGCGCGCGAGGCGCCGCTCGGGGGCGAGCCGGGTGAGGTCGTCGACCTGGAGGCGCACCGGCCGCTCGGCCGTCACTTCCTGCCACCAGACGTCCTCCCCGTCGTTTTCCTCCCTCACGAAGCGCGTCCGCAGGCTGTGGTGACGGTGCGTCAGTTCGGTGAGCGCCGAGCGCAGCGCGTCGGGGGAGAGGGCTCCCCGGAACCGGATCCGGGTCGGTACGTTCCAGATCTGGGCCTGCGGTACGGAGTAGTGCCCGGAGATCATCCGGTCCTGCTGGTCACTCACCCTGGCCCGGTCGACGATCCCACCGTCGGCCGGAGGGCCCGCCCCTCCGGATACGTCCGCCAAGTCCTCGTGACTGCCGCCCAGTCGGCGGGCCATCGCACCCAAGGTCGCGTCCGCGAAGAAGTCCGCCAGCGCGACCTCGGCACCCAGCACCTCACGCACCCGGTTGACGAGCCGGATCGCCGCGATCGAATCGCCGCCCAGCTCGAAGAAGTTGGCGTCGTCGGCCAGGCCGTCGACTCCGAGAACCGACTGCCAGACGCTGCGCAGCCTCTCCTGGGGTGCGGTGATGTCCCCCACCAGCTCAGCGCCACCGCCCGTCATGACACCGAGGACGCGGTCGAGGTCAGCCAGATACCCCCGAACCGTTGCCGCGTCGAAGAGGTCCGCGTCGTAGCGAATGCGCAGCCGCAGACCGCCGCTGCCGCTGCTGCGTACGACCATCAACGCCAGTTCCAGCGGCGCCGATTCGGTACCTCCGTCGACCGCCTCGGCGCGCAGCCCCGGGAGCGCGAGCCGGGTCAGCGGCGCGGTGTCGAGGTCGGCGGACACGGTGATCAGCGGCCGTGGGTTGCCGCGGTCGGGGTTGACGTCCGTGAGCAGCGCGTCGAGGTCGACGTACTGGTGCGCGTCCGCGGCGAACAGGGCGTCGCGGGTGGCCCGTACGGCGGCGGTCAGCGGCAACGTCGCCGGTAGGGACGCCCGCAGTGGCAGCACGGTGACATGGAAACCGACGGTGTCGGCGGTCTCCGGCGTGCGCCGGCCGAAGGTCGAACCGACGACGAACTCGTCCTGGCCCGAGCGTTCGCGGAGCACCAGCTGCCAGGCGGTGAGGAGCGTGGCGAAGAGCGTGACGCGCTGCCGGCCGCTCCACCGCTGGAGCCCGGCGGTACGCGCGCCGTCGAGGCGGATCTCGGCGGCCGCGCCGCTGCCGGCCACCCGACGGCCGCGTGGCCGGTCGGTGGGCAGCGCGGGCACGGGCGGCAGTGGCGCGAGGTAGGTCCGCCACCACTCCAGATCGGCCGGGTCCCGCTCGGGTTCGACGGCGCCCACCGTGCTCCCGGCGGGCGCCGGGAACCGCGGCGGACGCCCCTGCACCGCGGCCTTGTAGAACTCCTCCAGGTCCGCCGCGAGAATCCCGGCGGAGTGCGCGTCGGTGATGAGGTGGTGCAGGCCGAAGACCAGGACATGGTCGTCGTCGGCGAGCGTCAGCAGCCGCGGCGTGAACAAGGGCCCCTCGGCCAGGTCGTACGGCCGCGAACTCTCCTCC
This sequence comes from Streptomyces sp. NPDC087263, assembly GCF_044744645.1. Classification (NCBI taxonomy): domain Bacteria; kingdom Bacillati; phylum Actinomycetota; class Actinomycetes; order Kitasatosporales; family Streptomycetaceae; genus Streptomyces; species Streptomyces sp. NPDC087263. The sequence goes on along the minus strand of NZ_JBIUYT010000006.1, from coordinate 167,428 downwards.
GCCAGCAGGGCCGCGATCGCCGCGTCATCCGCCTCATCCGCGACCACCGCCTCCGCCGCGTTGGCCTCCTGCCCCCGGGCGTCGGTCACTTGGAGCGGAACGTCCAGCCCGCCCCGTACGACCTGCCGCACGGTCTCGTCCCCGCCGCCCGCGCGGAACACCGTCCGCAGTGCCGCGTGCCGCTTGACGAGCCCCGACACGGCGCCGGTCAGCGCCGCCTCGTCCAGCGGGCCGCGCAGCCGCACCGCCTGGACCTCGTTGTACGCGGCACCGTCGCCGATCAGCCGGGAGGCGAGCCAGAGCCGTCGCTGGGCGTCGGTCGCAGGTCCCGACACATCGGCGGCGGCGGGGTGGTGGCGCCCCCGCAGGGTGTCGAGGTGTTCGAGCCCGGAGCGCATCAGGTCGGCGGGCATGCCGAAGTCGACGAGCGCGGCGATCTCGTCGACGCCCGCCTCGCGCAACGCGTCGACCACCGGGGAGCAGGTGCCGACCGTGCCGATCAGGGCCCGCTCGTCGCAGTAGCGGTCGTAGGCCCGTCGGAAGAGGTGGTCCAGGTCTTCGTCGCGCGCCCTGGCCACGTCCTGGGGGCCGGCGCCGCGTGCGCCCGCAGCGGAACGCATCTGTAGCGAGGAGCGCAGATAGCGGCTCATCGGCTCCAGTGCCTGTGCACGCGCGGTGGCGTGGTCGTCGCCGAGATAGGTGTGCAGGAGTACGGTGACCCGGCCCGCGTCAGGGTCCAGGCCGTGCCTTCCACGGGCCTCGCGGTAGGCGGCGATGTTCTGTGCGAGCTCGGCGACCGTCTGATTCATGAGGTTGGTGACGATGCCCAGATCGCGCCGCGCCGCCTCCTCGTACGCATCGCGACGGCCCGAGGTGGCCAGGAACATCGGCGGCATGTCCTGCACGGGGGCGGGATGGATCCGTACGTCCGTCTCCGTGCCGTCCCCGGTGCCGCGGCGCAGCGTGCCGCCGGCCCACAGCGTCCGTACGTCGTCGAGGTGCGCGAGGCCGATCTCCTTGCGGTCCGTGAAGCGGTCCGGGTGGAGGGCGAAGTCCCGTGCGTGCCAGCCGGTGGCGCAGCCGATGCCGACCCGGCCGCCCGACAGGTTGTCGACGACCGACCACTCCTCGGCGACCCGGACCGGATCGTGCAGCGGCAGGACGACGGAACCGGCGTTCAGCCGGATGCGGCTGGTCTCCCGGGCCAGCGCGGCGGCGAGCACGGACGGGTTGGGGAAGAGACCGCCGAAGGAATGGAAGTGCCGCTCCGGTATCCAGAGGGAGCTGAAGCCGCGCTCGTCGGCGAAACGGGCCGTCTCGACGATCTGCCCGTAGGCGTCGGCGGGCTGGGTGCCTCGGTGGGTGGCGGTCGCGTCCGGGTAGTCGCCGAAGAAGTACACCCCGAAGTCGGGGGCCGGACGGGGGCGCGCGGGCTTCGGCTGCGGCTTCGGCTTTGGCGTGCGTTTGCGGGGCGCCGGGAGGAAACCGCCCTGGCGCAGGGCGCGCAGGGAGTCCTTCACCGCGTCCGAGACCCGCTCGATGTCGCTGTCGGTGTGGGCGGTGGACAGATAGAAGCTGCGCCACTCCCATACGTAGACACCGCGCAGGAGGAGGTGTTGGTAGAGCAGCTCCATGTCGGCCCGCCGGGTGAACCGGAACATCGACCCGAAGTGGCTTAGTTCCAGGGGGAATTCCTCGTCCCCGAAGAACGTGTTCAGGTCGGCGGCGAGGGCGTCCGTGCGGGCGTTGAGCCGTTCCTGGAGGCCCGGCCCTTCGTCGGTGAGGTGGGTCAGCACCGCCTTGGCCGCCGCCATGGACAGCGGGTGCTGCATGTACGTACCGCCGAAGAACGTGGTCTCGACCTCGGGGCGGCTGTCGTCGCCGTACCGCCAGAAGCCGCCGTCCACGCCGTCCAGGATGTCGGCGCGGCCCGCGACGGCGCCGACCGGGAAGCCGCTGCCGAGTGCCTTGCCGTAGGTGGCGAGGTCGGGGACGACACCGAAGTGGTGCTGTGCGCCGCGCGGGTGCGGGCGCAGGCCGGTGAGCATCTCGTCGAAGAGCAGCACGATGCCGCGACGGCGGGTGAGTTCGCGCAGGCCGCGCAGGAAGTCGACCGGGCGCAGGGTGGGGTTGCGGCACTGGACCGGCTCGACGAGGACCGCGGCGATGGAGTCGCCGAGTGCGTCGATGGTCTCCAGGGCCTCCTGGCTGCCGTATTCGAGGACGATCAGCTCCGACACGGCGCTGTCCGGGATGCCGCGCGAGACGGGCACCGAGCGCCCGGCTTCCGGGCCGGGGCGACCGAGCACGGAGTCGATGTGGCCGTGGTAGGACCCGCGGAACATGACGATGCGGTCGCGTCCGGTGGCGGCGCGGGCCAGCCGGATGGCGGCGGAGTTCGCCTCGGTACCGGAGTTGGCGAACGCCACCCGTTCCATGCCGGTCAGGTCGGCGAGCAGCTGGGCTGCTTCACCCGCCTCCACGGGGCGGGGGCCGAACCGCAGCCCCTGGGCGAGGTGTTCGTGCACGGCTCGCGTGACGAACTCCGGCTCGTGGCCGAAGAGAAGCGCGCCGAAGCCCATCGTGATGTCGGTGTAGTCGTTGCCGTCCACGTCCGTCAGACGCGCCCCGCGCGCCGAGCGCGCGGAGAGTGGATACAGCGTCTCCTTGGTGGAACGGCGGAAACCGACGACGGCCCGGCTGTCGGCCAGGACGGACCGTCGGCTCTGCGCCAGCTCCTTGGACGTATGGGTGCGCTCGGACAGCCGTCGGCCGAGCTCGGCGACGTGGGCACGCTGACGGGTGTTGGCGGTGTCGCCCAGCATGCCGGAGCCGTCGGGGAGGGTTACGTGCGGGCCATGCACTGCCGGTGGCGCGGGTGACGGTGCGGTAGGGCGCCTGGCCGCGGCCAGTTGCTCGGTGAGCTTCCGGGAGAGTTCCGCAGCCCGGTCCGCGGCGGACGTACTCATCGGGCGCGCTCGGATCCGAGCAGGGCGATCGCTTCGGAGAGCTGGGTCAGCATGGCCGTCTGCGTCTCGGCGAGCAGGTTCACCTGGCGGGTCAGTTCGGCGATTTCGGCGCGGGAGGCGTAGTCCGGGGCTGGGGCGGCAACGGGTTCGGTTGGTGCGGGTGCGGGTGCGGGTGCGGGTGCGGGTGCGGGTGCGGGTGCGGGCGCCGGAGCCGGTGCGGGAGCCGGAGCCGATGTCGATGTCGATGTCGATGTCGGGAAGTACACCGCGGCATTCGGCTCCGGTCGGTCCTGTCCCGTCCGCGAGGCGATCAGCCGGGCGGTCAGCTCCGGCGTCGGCGCCTCCTCGAGAAGCTCCTGGGCGGATACCCGCACCCCGAACTCGCCCTCCAACTGCCGCAGTATGCCGATGAGTTGGAGCGAGTCCGCACCGAGGGCGACAAAGGCGTCCCCCGCGCCGACCTCGTCGACGCGATACCCGAGGTGCTGCGAAGTGAGCTCAAGTACCCGTTCCAGGACTGCCTGTTCGGTCATGCCAACCTCCACGGAACCTTCGCTTGCGGGTGCGGAGTCCGCCGCCGGACAGGGGCGGGGACGGGAAAACGGCGGCGGCCCTGTCCAGTACGACCGGTGCTGGAAGGGGTACTTGGGGAGCTGGATGCGCCGTCCCCCGCAGCCGTCGAGAAGCGCCGCCCAGTCGATGCCCACGCCGGCGCAGTGCAGCGCGGCCACCGCGGACCACAGTCCGTCCGTGCCGGAGCCGCGCCCCTGGGTCGGTACACAGAGGGTGTCCGGCAGCGCCCGGCGGGCCATGCCGGTGAGCGGCGCGCCGGGTCCCAGCTCGATCAGGGCGTGGTGCGGCGCGAGAGTGTTCAACACCGCGTGGAAATCGGCTGGTTGGCGAGCCTGACGTACGAGGTAGTCGGCGTCGGGCAGCCAGCCCGGCGCCCGCACCGCCCCGTCGAGTCCGCTGACGAACGCCGTCCGCACAGGCCGCAGTTCCGTCCTCTCCACGGCCAGGCGCAGCTCGTCGAGTACGGGGTCGAGCAACTCGGTGTGGAAGGCGCGGTCGACGGGGACCGGCTCGCCCGCCACCCCCTGTCCGGCCAGCCAGGCCCGGGCTGCTTCCACCGCCTGGGGGCGGCCCGCGACCACCTGGTGGGCGGGCCCGTTGGAGACCGCGAGTTCGAGGCGCCCATACCCGGATCGGCCACTCTCGTCGAGGAGTTGACGTACGCGCTCCAGCGGAGCGAACACGGCCAGCATCGCGCCGGGCTCGGTGTCCTGCATGAGCTTGCCCCTGCGGCACATCAGCCGCATGCCGTCCGCCACCGACAGGGCTCCCGCGAGGCACAGGGCGGCGAACTCCCCGGCGCTGTGCCCGGCGACGGCGGCGGGGGACACCCCGAACCGCCGCCAGAGCTCGGCCTGCGCGACTTGGAAGGCGTAGGTCGCCGGTTGCGCGAAGGCGGTGTCCCACTGCTGGGGGCCGGCCCCGCCGACGAGCCGGTCGAGGAAGTACCGCTCCCCGGTCTCCTCCTCATGGACGCGGGCGCACTGCTCAAGCACGTCGGCCACCACCGGGAACCGACCGGTGAGCGCCGCGGCCATGCCGGGACGGCCGCCGCCCTGTCCGCTGAAGACGTACGCGGGTGAGGCCGCCGGTGCCGTGATGTCCACGGTCCCCGTGCGGTACGGCGCGATGGGCGCCGCGCTGCCCCGGGGAGCCGCGAGGAACGCGTCGAGCGCGGCCACCAGCCCCTCGGCGGGAGCGGTCACGACCAGTCGCCGGGACAGCTGCCGCCGCCCGAGCGCGGCCGTCGTCAGGAGGTCGGCCGGTGCGATGCCCGGGTCGCGCACCAGGGCGTCGCGGAAGGAACGGGCGTGCGCCTCCAGGGCCTCGGGGCTCTGCGCGGACAGGGGCAGGAGTGCAGGCACCTGAGCGCCTTGCGCCCGTGCAGGGGCCGCCGGGGCCTCCTCCAGGATCACGTGCGCGTTGGTGCCGCCCATGCCGATGGAGTGGACGCCCGCCCGCCGTGGACCCGGGGACGGCCATGCGGTGGACCGCCGAGGAAGCGTGAACGGACTGTCGTCCAGGCCGAGTTGGGGATGGGGCCGGGTGAGGTTCACCAGCGGGGGAATGACGCCGTGGCGCAGGACCAGGATGGCCTTGATCAGTCCGGCGAGGCCCGCGGCGCTGTCCAGGTGCCCGATGGCCGGCTTGGTCGAGCCCAGCGCACAGAAGCCCGTACGGTCGGTGTGCTGACGGAAGGCCTCGGTGAGCGCGGCGAACTCGATCGGATCACCCTTGTAGGTGCCGGTGCCGTGCGCCTCCAGATAGCCGATCTCGTCGGCGGAGATCCCGGCACGCTCCAGCGCGCGAAGCACCGCATCCCGCTGGCCCGCGACCCCGGGGGCCGCGAAACCGGCCTTGCCCGCACCGTCGTTGGTGACGGCGGAGCCCAGCACGACCGCGTACACGGTGTCGCCGTCGGCGAGCGCCTTCGCCAGCGGCTTGAGCACCACTGCGGCCACTCCGTTGCCACCGACCGTGCCGTCCGCGGCGGCGTCGAAGGCCCGGACCGCACCGCTCCTGGAGATCGTCGAGCCCTTCATGTGCCGGTGCCCGGTGACCTGCGGCAGGTGCAGCGCCGCGGACCCCACCACCATCGCCTCCGCATCGCCCTCCAGCAGTGCGGAGCAGGCCAGATGGACCGAGACGAGCGCGCTCGAACAGGCCGTCGCGACGTTCACCGCGGGACCGCTGAGCCCGAGTCGGAACGCCGCCCGGTTGGCGGTGAAGTCGGCGTAGTTGCCGACCTGGATCTGCTTCACGGCGTTCCAGTCGGCGGCGTTGACCGACTCGCCGATGTTGGAGGCCAGATAGCTGTGCAGGGAGTAGAGGCGGTAGCCGACGCTCGCGTACACACCGACCCGCTCCCCGGAACCGGCGTACCCGGCGTCCTCCAGCGCGTGGTGGCAGCACTCCAGGAACAGCCGCTGCTGAGGATCGGTGAGGGTGGCCTCGCGTCCGCTCATCCCGAAGAACCGCGCGTCGAAGCCGTCGACGTCGTGCAGCAGCGCACTGGCTCCGGTGAAGTCCGGGTCGCGGTACAGGTCCTCGGGGAGGCCGGCGGCCGCGAACTCCGCGTCCGTGAAACGTCGTACATGCGAGACCCCGGACCGGATGTCCTGCCAGTACTCCTCCGGTGTCTCAGCTCCCGGAAACCTCAGCGCCATCCCGACGACCGCCACGCGCCGGTCCCGCATCGTCTGCCCCCTTCTGGCTCTCGCTGTTTCCGCCACTCGCCGACACCACGTCCCGCGCTCCTCGTTGCCGCAGCACCCCGACCACGAAGACCAGCGCGACGGCGATGGCGACGCCGTGCGCGACACCGACGACCGACAGCGCCGTGAAGGAGTCCAGCGCGGCGGCGACCACGATCATGCCGACGCCGAACCCGAGGTTCTCCACCGTGGCCGAGGTCCCGAACGCATGGGTGCGCACCGCGGCCGGCAGGGTCTGCAGGTGGGAGGTGTACGACACTTCGGTGAGCCCGTCGGCCGCGCCGGCCAGCAGCGCGACGACGATCGTCGCGGCCCACGGAAGCCCGGCGAAGGCCACGATGAAGGCGCCGGACATCGCGAGGGTGCCGAGCCCGAAGCCCAGGGCTCCGACCGTGCGGCCGGTCCGCCTGGTGTACCGCTGCAACACCTGCTGGACGAGGATGTTGCCGAGCGCCCACACGCACCAGAAGACACTGACGAACACGGCCGGGTTGTCGGCGTCGACTTCGGTGGAGTACACGGGCAGGGCCGCGTTGTGCGACGAGGAGCCCAGGGCGTCGACGCCGCGCAGCAGCACCATCAGAGCGAGCGCCGGTGCCGCGCCCAGCGCGACGAAGCGGGAGAGGATCCGGCGCCTGCCCTCGGTGTCCGCGTCCTTCGCACCGGCGGCAGCCGTCTCCCCGCCGGGACCGAGGGCGATCGGGAGCAGCGCGACGGTGAGGGCACAGACCAGGAAGGAGGCCATGTCCACCAGGAAGGCCGCGGTGTAGCCGAGGAGCGACACCACCACACCCGACGACGCGAACCCGGCCACCATGGCCAGCGAACGCCCGCTCACCATGAAGGAGTTCGCCCAGGTCTTGCGTTCATCACCGACGATGTCCGGAATGGAGCTGCGCAGGGCGACCATGAACACGGTGCCGGAGAAGCCGACCACCACCGAGACGGCGAACAGCGAAACGGTGTGGAGCCCGTCCGGGGCCAGAATGAGGAGCAGCAGCGCCGCGGCCTGGGCCACGTTGGCCCAGAGCATGACCCCCTTCGCCGACCACCGGGCGAGCGCCGAACCCGCCACCAGGCCCGCGACGAAACCCGCGGCCAGCCGCACCGCCATGAACACGCCGACGGCCAACGCCCGGCCCGTCACGGCGTACACGAACAGGTTGAGCGCCACCATGTTGAGGAACGTGCCGTACGACGAGATCGCGTAGCCGGTCACCAGGATCCGGTACCGCTGTTCCCTGAGCGCCTGCTCTCCGAGCGCCGCCGTGCCGGTCGTCACGAATCAACCCGCCCCGCGTCATGGTCGTGCCGCACAAAGCCGGACATGGAGCGCTCTCGTTGGTGGCCGTACGAGCGAGGGCGCTCCGTTCACCATAGGGAGACTGTCGCTCGCCCGTTCGGGAGTCGATGTGTACGAATGTAATCTGCACAGTTGTGAAGCACGAGCAATCCGGTACCGCCTCATGCAATTGCCGCCAATCGCCTCTGGAACACCCCTGTGAGGCGGCGCTGGCCACCTACCGGGAAGCGCTGCGTGAGGGCCGTGTCGCACGTGGTGAGGTGCCGACCTGCCTGCGCGAACTCCATCTCGTCATCGACGCCCCGGAGGCGCCCGAGTACGCGGTGCCCGTGCCCCCCGCGGCGGCGGCCTTCGCCACGGCCGGCCCGCTGGAGGACCTGATGGCGCGCCAGCGCACGGCCCTGCGGTCCGTGCAGGCCCGGCTGGCCGCCTTCGAAACGGTGTACACGCAGGAACAGGAGACGGCGCGGCCCTCGATCGTCCGGCTCACCGGAAAGGCTGTCATCAACGCGGCGCTCGAAGCGGCCGTGGGCAGCTGCCGGGACGAACTGCTCACGGCGCAGCCCGGCGGCGGGCGACCCGAGGCCGCGCTCGCCCAGGCCCTGCGAAGGGACCTACGGGCCCTGGGCCGGGGAGTCCGCCAGCGCACCGTCTACCAGCACACCGTCCAGACCCACCGCCCGACCATGTCGTACATCGAGCAGGTCACGGCGGCCGGGGCCAGGGTACGCACCCTGGCGGAGGTCGTCGAACGCTTCATCATCTGCGACCGCGAGGTCGCCTTCGTCCCGGTGTCCGACGAGGAATCCGCCCACAGGGTGGCCGACTTGGAACCGGGTCGCGGGGTGGCCGACGGGGTACTGGAGATCAGGGACCCGTCACTGGTCCGCTTCCTGGCCCGGTCCTTCGACCAGACCTGGGAGCACGCGATGCCCGTGCACCACGCGTCCTCGGCGCCGCGCAACCATGTCGTCGCCTCGGATCTGCAGCGGACCATTCTGCGCGCCGTGGTCTCCGGCGAGACGGACAGCGTCATCGCCCGCCGGCTGGGGATGAGCCGCCGCAGCGTGGCCGAGCACGTCCGCAAGGTCTCCGTGCAACTGGGCAGCGGCAGCCGCGCCCAGCTCGGCTATCTCCTCGCCGGCACAGGACTGCTGGACAGCGACGACTGACGTCCGGACAGCCCGTCCACCCGTCTGACCGTCCGGTCTACTGATCCTCGTCCCCGAACGGCAGCGCGTCCAGGTCCCCCGTGAAGTCCCCCACGCTCGGGAACATCAACTCCAGTGGGTCGGACGACGGTTCCCGTCGGCTGTCCGGGGTGACCAGCGCCTGTTCCGTCCAGATGCATTTCCCCGTCGCCGTGTAGCGCGTGCCCCAGCGTTGGGAGAGCGCCGTGACCAGTTGCAGACCGCGGCCCCCTTCGTCCGTTTCCGTCGCCCGGCGGATCCGGGGCATCGTCAGGCTGCCGTCGAACACCTCGCAGATCAGTTCGGCGCCGTGCAGGAGGCGCAGGCTGACGGGGCCCTTGGCGTGACGTACCACGTTGCCCACCAGTTCGCTGGCCAGGAGCTCCGTCGTCGAGGTCAGGTCGTCCAGGCCCCACTCACGGAGCTGCTCCCGGACGTGGCGGCGGGCCTGGCCGGCTGCCCGAGGATCCTCGGTGAGGGGCCAGGAGGCCATCCGGTCACCGGCCAGGGCATGCAGGCGGACGACGAGGAGGGCCGCGTCGTCGGCCGTCGGATGCTCGGCGGGAAGCAGGCCCGCCGTGAGGGTGTCGCAGAGCCGCTCCAGGTCCGCGCCGGTTTCGGTCCCGTGCGCCGCGCTCAGCAGGCGCGCCAGGTCCGCCATTCCCTCGTCCATCTCCCGCTTCGACGACTCCACGAGCCCGTCGGTGTAGAGCACCAGCAGGCTTCCCTCCGGCACCGTCAACTCGACGGTCTCGAAAGGCGGTTCCGCCGCGCCCAGCGGTGGGTCCGCCTCCGCGTCCGGGAAGTACACCGTGCCGTCCGGGTGGACCACCGCCGGCGGGGGATGGCCGGCCCGGGCGATGGAGCAGATCTGGGTGGTCGAGTCATAGAGCGCGTACAGGCACGTCACGTACGACTCCTCGCCCATGCCGCTGACGAGGTCGTTCAGATGGCTCATGATCTCGTCGGGGGGAAGTTCCAGGTCGGCCAGGGTGTGGACCGCTGTGCGCAGGCGGCCCATGGTGGCCGCCTCGGGCAGGCCGTGGCCCATCACGTCGCCGACGACCAGGGCGACCTGGCCGCCGGAGAGCGGGATGATGTCGTACCAGTCGCCGCCCACGTCCATGCCCTGCCCGGCGGGAAGGTAGCGGGCGGCTGCCGTGCACGCGGGCAGATCGGGCAGGTCCCGGGGGAGCAGGCTGCGCTGGAGTTCGCGGGAACGGGTGTGCTCGGCGTCGTAGAGCCGGGCCCGCTCCAGGGCCTGGGCGACGAGGGCGCTGATGGTGGTCAGCAGGGTGCGTTCCTCGTCGGTGAGGCGGCGCGGGCTGTCGAAGGCCACGACGCAGACGCCGAAAGTGTGGCCGGACGCCGTCAGCGGCAGGAACGCCCAGGCCTGTTTGCCCGCGCGGTCGGGCCGGCCGGCCAGCTCCGGTGAGCGCGCGGTGTACTCCTGCACGGAGGACAGGAACAAGGGCGTGCCGGATGCGATGGCGTCCCAGGACGGTTCGCCGGATGTGCGGGGGAGGTCGTTGACGATCGGGAGGAAGTCGTCCGGATAGCCGACCGCTCCCACGTTGTACAGCCGGTCGCCCTCAAGGGCCTGCACCAGGACTCCGGTGGCCGCGAACGGCGGCAGCACCCGGTGGGCGACCGCGTCCACCACGTCCTGCGAGGTCGTCGCCTTGGCGAGGGAGGTCGTCAACTCCGCTATCCGCGCCGCGCGTTGGCCGGCGGCGCGCTCGGACGCCCGGCGCTCCTCCTCGTGCTGCCGTTTCTCGGTGACGTCGGTGAGGTAGAGGGTGCGGCCATCGGGGCCCGGGACCAGCCGCAGGTGGTAGCGACGGGCGGGATCCCCCATCTGGACGTCGAAACCGACGGGCTTCTCCTCGGCCGCGGCCCTCCGGCAGCGGCTCTCCAGGCCGGGGATCTCCCGGGCGGCGGGCAGTTCCCACAGGACGCGCCCGAACAGTTCCTCCTCGGAGAAGCCCAGCGTGCGTTCCGCCTGGAGGTTGGCGAAGGTGATCCGCCACTCCTCGTCCACCGCGAGGAAGCCGTCGCTCATGTGGCGCAGGGCGCGGCTGAGCGCGTCACGGGCGGAACGGGACTCGTTGCTCTCCCAGCCCACCCCGATCATCCGCAGAGGTTCGCCCTGTTCGTCGTACGTCGCCCGGCCGCGGGCCTGCGTCCAGCCGTACGTGCCGTCCAGGCGCCGTACCCGGTACTCGGCCTCGAACACGCCGTGGTCGCGGATCGCCCGGTCCACCGCGTCCAGCGTCGGCGCCAGGTCGTCGGGGTGGACGCACACCATCCAGTTCTCGACCCTGGCGGTGTAGTTCTCCGGCCGGGTGCCGTAGAGCGCCAGGGCGGCCTCGTCCCAGAGCAGCTCGCCGCCCTGGATGTCCCAGTCCCAGGAGCCGACGCTGACCTGCTTCAGAGCCTGCCGCAGCCGGTCACGCTTGCCACTCAGCTCCGCCTGCGAGGGTCCGGACGGCGGCGGTCCCTGGCCCATGCGCTCCTCGGTCCAGTCGACCACGGCCCGCAGGAAGTCCCACCGCTCGGGGGTCGGCTCGCCCTCGTCGCCCGTCAGGACCGTCAGTGCGGCGATGCTGCGTTCCCCGCCGAACATGGGTAAGGAGGCAAGTCCGGTGCCGGGCCAGGTGACTTCCGGGGCCCCAGGACCGGGCTTCAGCGGCACCCACACGCCACTGCCCCGGTACAGGGCCCGGGCGGGGGCCAGCGGGCCTCCCTGGTCGATGATCTCCCAGGGTCGGATGAGAGCGGGCGGCAGGCCGGTCGACGACACCAGGCGCAGTGCGGACATGGGACCGCGAAGGTGAATCGTTCCCCCGAGGGCGTTCAGCTCGCCCACCGCGTGCTGGAGTGCCAGCCGGAAGACCTCGCTCTCGGCGATGCCGGAATCGACCGTACTGAGCAGCGCCAGACGTGCGTTCATGCTGCAAGATTTTACCGTTGTCACCTCAGGTGACGCACCGCTTCTCAGGATTCTCACCTTCCGCTTCGGTTACGGAAAATGGATCCCAACAGGCGAGATTCCAGGTCGAGTTGGAGCGGGATATCGTTCGCTTTCACCTTTGATGACCAGCCGAGTGACATGGTCGAAATCGGGAGAATTACCGGCGCGGCGGTACCGCGGGCCGCCGTGTAGTGCACCGTTCACAGATCGGGAGACGCGCAGTAATGATCGGTGAATACAGTCGCAGTCATCCTGGAACCCCCTGATCACGCAAGCACGTTGTCACCCCGTCAGGCTCACCCCACCCGCCAACGAGGAGCGGCATGGACATCGGCGTATTCATCCCCATCGGCAACAACGGCTGGCTCATATCGAAGAGTTCGCCCCAATATCTGCCGAGCTTCGAGCTGAACAAAGCCATCGTGCAGAAGGCCGAGGAGCACGGACTCGACTTCGCGCTGTCGATGATCAAGCTCAAGGGGTTCGGCGGCGACACCGAGTTCTGGGACCACAACCTGGAGTCCTTCACGCTGATGGCGGGCCTGGCCGCGGTGACGGACCGGATCAAGCTGTACGCCTCCACGCCGATCCTCGTACTGCCGCCCGCGATCGTCGCGCGCATGGCCGTGACCGTCGACTCGATCGCCCCCGGCCGCTTCGGCATCAACATCGTCACCGGCTGGGCGCCCGGCGAGTACTCCCAGATGGGCCTGTGGCCCGGAGACGAGCACTTCGGCAACCGCTACGCCCGCGCGGTCGAATACGTCACCGTGATGAAGGAGTTGTGGAGCGAGGGCGTCAGCAACTTCAAGGGCGAGTTCTACGAGATGGACGACTGCGTGCTGTCCCCGCGTCCGGCGAACGGGCACATCGGCATCGTCGCCGCGGGCCAGAGCGGCACCGGCATGAAGTTCGCCGCCGAGCACGCCGACTACAGCTTCATCCTGGGCAGCGGCGTCAACACCCCGCTCGCGCTGTCGGACAGCACGGCCACCCTCGTGGACGCGGCGAAGAAGACCGGCCGTGACGTCGGCGCTCTCTCGCTCTTCATGGTCATCGCCGACGAGACCGACGAGGCCGCCCAGGCGAAGTGGCGGGACTACCACGACAACGCGGACCTCGCGGCGCTGGCGTACATGGCGGGGGAGTCGGCCACGGACACGACCGCCGACGACTCCTCGACCGCCAGGACCATCTCGCTTCCCGAGGGCGCGGTGAACCTCAACATGGGCACACTGGTCGGGTCGTACGAGACCGTCGCGAAGCTGCTCGACGAGGTCGCCGAGGTCGACGGCACCAAAGGGGTCATGCTCGTCTTCGACGACTTCATCGAGGGCCTCGAGAACTTCGGTACGCGCGTCCAGCCGCTGATGAAGTCGCGCTCGCTTGCCCGGTAGCCCGGGCGTGTGGTCCTGATGTCCGAGGAGGAGCGCGCCGTCCGCGGTCCGTGGCGGGTGTTCGCCGCCACGGCGGTGGGCGTGGTCGCCGTGTTCCTCAACATGAGCGGTCTCACCGTCGCACTGCCCACGATCACCCGGGAGTTGGGGGCGGGTCCCGGGCAGGCCGACTGGATCCTGCTCGGCTACATGCTGGTCACCACCGCGCTGATCCTCGTCTTCGGCCGGATCGCCGACATCGTCGGCCGCCGCAGGCTGTATCTGGCCGGGCTCGTCGTCTTCACCGCGGCGACCGGGCTCGCGGCGGTGTCCCCGTCGGCGGAGTTCCTGATCGCGGCACGGGTCGTGCAGGGGGTCGGCGCCGCTGCCGTGATCACCAACAACACCGCCCTGCTGACCGACGTGTTTCCCGCGCGGACCCTGGGCAGGGCACTCGGCTGGAACGTGACGGTGGCCTCGGTGGCCCAGGTCGCCGGGCCGGTCGTCGGCGGTGCCGCGACCGAACTGCTGGGCCGGCGAGGGCTGTTCGTCGTCTGCGTGCCGATCGGAGTGATCGCGATCGTCGCGTCGGCGCTGGTCGTTCCGCCGAGCGATGCCATGGGTGCCCGGCGGTCCTGCCGGGTCCGTGAACCGTTCGACCTGTCGGGTGCGCTGCTGTCCATGGCGATGCTGACCGCTCTGGTCCTTGCACTGACCCCGAGCGTCACGGCCACCGTCGCCGGATGGATGCCGTGGGTCTGCGGCGGTGCGGCAGTCGCGCTGTTCGCGGTGTTCGTCGTCGTCCAGACGCGGCGCTCGCACCCCCTGGTCGACGTGGCGTTGCTGCGTACCCGCGCGATCTCTCTGGTGTTCGTCGCGGTGCTCGCCCATGCGGTCGGCACGTACGCCGTCGTGCTGCTGGCGTCGCTGCACGAGCAGGCGGCCGGCGGAGTCACCGCCCTGAAGGCGGGGGTGCTCGTGACACCGGTCGCGGTCGGCACGCTGATCACCTCGGCGGTCGCCGGACCGCTGCTTGGCCGCTTCACGCCACGAGCGCTGGCGACCGCCGGCCTGACGACGACGGCGTGCGGGCTGCTGGGCTTCTCACTGACCTTGTCGACGACGGCTGTGCCGTTCCGGTCGGTGGCACCGTTCCTCTTCCTCATCGGGGCCGGCACCGGGCTGTTCATGACGCCCAGTACCAGCGCGCTGATGCTCAGCGTCCCGGCGGACCGGCGCGGGATGGCCAACGGCCTGCGCTCGACCACGCAGAACGTGGGCTATCTGCTCAGTACGGCGCTCGCGCTCGCGTTCACCACGACCGGACTGAGCGAACCGGCCCGGCAGGCCGCGTACGAGGGGACGCTGAACGTGCTCGCGTCGGGCGAGCTGAGCCAGTTCGTCGCCAACATCCGTGTTACCGGGCTCGTCCTCACCGGCATCGCCGTGGCGGGGGCGCTGATCTGCCTGGCGTTTCCCACGTCGCTGCGGACGCCCCGTAGCGCTGATGCCGCCGGTGCAGCCGATCTCACCGCGAACGCCGACCCGCACCCCGCCACCACACGAAGGGCGATGCCATGACCGGTTCCCAGCAGGAGGACTACGAACGCGCCGGGTTCGGCGGCCGGCTCACCCCCGGCACCTCCCCGGCTCTGCTCCTGGTGGACCCGGCCCGCGCCTACGTCGACCCGGACTGCCCGCTCTACGCCGGAGTCGAACCGGCGGTCGAGGCGATGAGGGTCCTGCTGGCCGACGCACGCCGGGCCGGGATTCCGGTGGTCATCACCCGGATGCGGCTGCGGCCGGACGGCAGTGACGGCGGCCTCTTCTTCCGCAAGGTCCCCACACTGCGGGTGTTCGCCGAGGGCAGCCCGTACGGCGACTTCATCGACGGACTGGCCCCGAGAGCGACCGAACTGACGGTGACGAAGCAGTACCCGAGCGCCTTCTTCGGCACCGCGCTGGCCGCCTACCTGACGTCGAGCGGCATCGACACTCTCCTGATCGGTGGCCTGTCGACGAGCGGTTGCGTGCGCGCCACCGCGCTCGACGCCATGCAGCACGGATTCATCCCGGTCGTGGTCGAGGAGGCCGTGGGCGACCGGGATCCGGACGTCCACGCGGCGAACCTCTTCGACATCAGGCACAAGATCGGCGAGGTCTGGCCGATGGCGCGCGTTCCGGAATACCTCGCGGGGCGGGGGCCGGAGACGCCGTAGGCCGACGGCGCCGCGGTCTCGCGCACCTGGCCGTACGACGCCGAGAGGCTGTCGCGGTTCGGGACCCGGGCGATGCGCTCGTGGAGGGCCCGTTGGTCAAGGACATCCCGCCGCTGGACAGGACCCGCGCCGGCGCCCATGGCCGGGACGACATCCGCGGCATGAAGGTCGCCACCGTGCCAGGGCTGCCGTTCCGTCACGTCGGCCAACCCTGCGGCTCGTCCGCCGCCGGATCGCGATCACCAGCAGGGTCGCCCTCGAACGCGTCCACGCGGTCACCGGCCTGACGGCCCACCAAGCCGACGACTCCGAGATCAGCGTCCGTGGGAACCGGGGCAGCCGTAACGCCCCTGTCTGCCGGGCCGCGCGGAACCGGGTCCGTCCGGCGACCTACGCCGGGACAAGGACGGTGAGCCACTCCGCTTCACGTGGCCGGTACCCGTAGCGCTCCCACAGCCCCGAAACGATCGCCGGGACGTGGCCGGCCCCGTAGACGACGGCCACCCGGATCGGCTCGTCGCCGCGCTCCGCGTGGATCTCGCCGAGCGCGGCGAGAAGCCGTTGATCGCGCCGACCGGTCATCGCGTGCTCCACAGGACCGTCGGCCATCATCTCCGCCCGCAGCGTCGACGGCAGATCCTCGACCACCAGGTCTTCGTCGAGGAAGGCGTGCGGACCGCGCAGCGCGAACACCAGGCCCATCACCGGGGCCGCGATCATGAGCAGTACGTACGTCCAGCGCGGCAGTGTCTTCAGGTCCGCGATCGCCTCCGACGCGGTCACATCCGGATTGACAACCGGCACGTCTTCGGGAAGCAGCAGCTCCTCGCGCTGCTCCTGCAGACCGTTGCGCCGCCGGCGTGGGGCGAACCGGTAAGCGAGCGTGAGGGCACTCACTCCGACCGACTTCCCTCGGATTCCCTCCATGACCACGAGGTCGCATTCCCTGAGTCTGATGCGGACCTGGGAGTAGAACGTCGGCGAAGCCACGTGCAGCATCGGGAAGATCACGAACTCGAGTGGTGTCCCTGTCCGCCGCATGGTGATCACAGCAGATCGGACGGCATACCCGGTCACCTCGATGATCTGCATGAATCCCCCGCCGCCCACGCCCGGTTTCCCTGACACCCGTACCAGGACACGAGCCCGCCCAGGGCCTCGGTTCCCTCCCGGGCGCCCAGTTCAGTGTGCCGACGCCTTGGCCTTGTTCGCCCCGCCCCAGAGCGAACCCGGGTTCGCTCGGTTCGGGTACAGCGCGAGCATCGCCTCGTACAGTTCGATCGCCGTCCCGGTCTCGGCGTCGAGCCGGTTGAAGTCGGCCAGGTACTTCTTGGTCTCGGCCAGGATCTTCGAGTCGTCGGGCAGATCGGGGTTCTTGTGGCCGGCGACGACGAAGGTCGGCTGGAGCGCGGCAAGTGTGTCAGTGGCGCGCATCCACTCCTCCCGCGACGAGGTGGTGGTCTCGCCCATGTACTGGTGGATGCCGTTGTAGGCGACGTCCCCGGCGACGACGAGCCGCAGGTCCGGCACCCACAGTGCGGTGCTGCCCTCCGTGTCGGTGAAGCCGGTGTCGATCACCTGCAGCTCATGCCCTTCGATGGTGAAGGTGTCGCCGTCGAGGGCCTCCGGGAAGACCTGGGGCTGCGGGATCTGTCCCGGAAAACGCGCCGCCCAGAAACTGTCGATGAAGGGGGAGGTGCCTTCGGTCTTCGCCTTGGCCACTGCTGCGGGGGCGGCGACCGCCTTGGCCCCGGGGAATGCCTCGGTGAGCTGCTTGACGCCGAAGCAGTGGTCGCCGTGCCCGTGCGTGACGTAGATATGGGCCAGGTTCCGCTCGTGGGACTTCACCCAGTCGACGAGCTGCTGGTTCTGCTCGATGGTGAGGAACGTGTCGACCAGTACGGCGTCACGCTCGCCGAAGATCAACGTCGCGGTGTTGACGACCCACTGGAGTTCTTCCGTGCCGGGTGGAAGGTCCCTGGTGAGACCGGACCGGCGTACGCACAGGGTGTCGTACCGCAGCGATGATGTGGCTTCCGGCATGTTGTGGATCCTTTCCACCGTCGTGGAGACGCAGGCTCGACGTGACCCGGGCGGGCGGGGATCTCGCCCCTGACGTGACACCTGAGCCCGCGGAGCTGGAGGTCGGCGGCGACTGTCCCGCCGCCCTCAAGAGCCATCCTGTGAGGCTTCGTCCAATCCGCAACACGACCACCTTCTCGGCGACACTGCGCCGGACGGGTGACCACTCCAAAGCCGCAGATCTGCGGCTTTCCATCCGCAGTCGGCCATCGCCCCCGTTTCGACTGCCCAGGACGGGCCCAGGCGTCTGTCGGCACAGTGGCGTCACACATTCCCTCAACCGACGATAGGCAGAGGGCAGAAGGCAGAAGACCGACCCGGACCTCTCCCACGGGGAGTGAGCTGACGAGGTGGTGGCTGCCCCGCAAGGTGGCAGTTGGGGTCACGTCCTCCGAAAGTGACGCATGCACGACCGCTCCAGCGCCATGGACGCGCCGTAAATGGGTGGCGTAGGGGGCCGTGCACCTTCTACGGTCGGTGGTGTTCGAACGGCTACCCCCGAGGTGCCGTGGGTGACTTTGGCTTGTCCGGGAGGTGTGACCGATGGCTGTCGTTGAGATGGGCGCTGCCCGCATCCGGAAGTTCATCAAGTCCACCTCTGTGGCCGCCGGCTGACCTCTTCCTCCTTTCTTCGCGCCTGAGCGCGCGTGCCGGGGCCGCCCTTGTGAAGGGTCTCCCTTGTCTTCCTTTTCTCTCCCTCTCCACCCTCTGACGTCCTACGGCTGGGACGACGCATGGGCGGACGAGTTCGCTCCCTACGATGCCGAGGGGCTGTTGGCCGGGCGGGTGATCCGGGTCGACCGCGGGCAGTGTGACGTGGTCACCGCCGACGGGGTCATGCGCGCGGACACCTCGTTCGTGACGCCGAACGACCCGCTGCGCGTGGTGTGCACCGGCGACTGGGTCGCCGTCGAACCCACCGGCAACCCGCGCTACGTACGGACGTATCTGCCACGCCGTACGGCCTTCGTACGCTCCACCTCCTCCAAGCGCTCCGAGGGGCAGATCCTCGCGGCCAACGTCGACTACGCGGTCGTGGCGGTGTCCCTGGCCGTTGAACTCGACCTCGGTCGCGTCGAACGCTTCCTGGCCCTGGCCTGGGAGTCCGGCGCGCAACCGGTGGTCGTCCTCACCAAGGCCGACCTCGTGCCGGACCCGGCGACGCTCGGGCACCTCGTGGAGGACACCGGGACGACGGCGCCGGGGGTGCCGGTGCTGCCGGTGAGCGCAAACACCGGGGAGGGACTCGACGTACTGGAGGCGGTGCTCTCCGGCGGTACGACCGTGCTCCTCGGACAGTCCGGCGCGGGCAAGTCGACCCTCGCCAACGCCCTGCTCGGCGAGGACGTCATGGAGGTACAGACCACGCGTGACGTCGATGGCAAGGGCCGTCACACCACGACGACCCGCAACCTCCTCGCCCTCCCCGGCGGCGGCGTCCTCATCGATACACCCGGCCTGCGCGGCGTGGGCCTCTGGGACGCCGAGACCGGCGTCGGTCAGGTCTTCGCCGAGATCGAACAACTCGCCACCCACTGCCGCTTCCACGACTGCGCCCACACAGCCGAACCCGGCTGTGCCGTCCTCGCCGCGGTCGACTCCGGCACCCTCCCCGAACGCCGTCTCGACAGCTACCGCAAACTCCTCCGCGAGAACCAGCGCATCGTCGCCAAGACGGACGCCAGGCTCCGGGCGGAGATCCGCAAGGACTGGAAGCGAAAGGGCGCGGAGGGCCGCGCGGCGATGGAGGCGAAGAGGGGCCGCCGGTAACCGCGCACCGACCGACGCCGGAGTTCTTTCAGCCCGTCCGACATTCGAGAACGAGAGCGTGCCGTCCCGGTCCTCGCCCACCCGCGAGGGCGGCAGTCTTCAGCTCCGGCAGGAAGGCTTTCACCTCGTCCGGTGTGTGAGGACGAGGTGGTGCCGTCCCGGTCCCGGCCCACCCGTGGGGCCGGCACTCTTCAGCCCCGGCCGATGGGGCGGCGCTTTCAGCCCGTCCGGCGTTTGAGGACGGGCGCGTTCAGCGCGATGCGGGGTCCGGGGGCGGCAGCCCCCGGGAACAAGGGACGGGTAGGGGCGGAGGGGGCGAAAAAACCCTCCGCCCCACCTCACCCTCACCCTCACCCTCACCCCCGCCTCAGTCCTCCAGCCCCCAACTAAGAATCCGCCGCGGATGCAAACGGATCAGCTCCTCACTGAAGTGCGGTCCCAAGTCGTGCGGCCCGGTGAGGAGTTCGGCCTCTCCTCGGATGTCGACGCCTCTGACCTTCCACGGCTGGAGACTGACGATGTCGTCGACGACGAGGGCGAACTTCGGGTTCTTCTGCAGGTTGCGCCACTTCTTGCTGGACCCCATCGCGTAGCCGCCGATCAGGATCGTCCCGTCCTCCTGCGGGAAGTAGCCGACGGGGTTCGCCTGCGGCTGCCCGTGGGCGTCGACGGTGGCCAGCCGCCCCAGCCGCTGCGACTTGAGGTACTCGCGCTCGGCCTCGCTGAATTCGGTCATGGCAGCAGCCAAACACGCCGGTGCGGGGCAGCGCATCGGATCCTGGGCGTAGGGCCGTGGTCGTAGGACGGGTGTACGGACGTGCGCCCAATGGCGTGCAATGGGGCCGGAGTGCGTTGGTGGGACCGACCGTTCGGGAACCCTTGGGCGCATGACCCGCGCGATCAAGGTCCGGCATGTCCTCGCGGTCCTGGTGACAACCCTCGTTCTCGCCCCACCGTCCGCGCGAGCCGACGCGTGGCCGGCCCTCGGCCCGTTCGCTCTCGCCCCCACGCCCACGTGGACCGGAACCTGGGAGGGCGCCCCCTCCGGCACCGTCCCCGCGCTGCCCGGCGCCACGGTGCGCAACGTCGTGCACACCAGCGTCGGTGGCAGCGCGGCCCGCATCCGGATCTCCAACCGGCTCGGCACACAGCCGCTCCAACTCGGCGCGGTCACCGTCGCCTTGCAGGAACCGGGCGCGCCAGGAAGCCCGAAGGCCGTCGCGGGTTCGATGCGCACCGCCACCTTCGGGGGCGCCGGGAACGTGACGATCCCGGCGGGCACGGACCTGGTGACCGACCCCGTGTACATCCCGATCCCCGCCGACGCCAACCTCCTGGTCTCGGTGCACACCCCCGCCGACTCGGGCCCGGCGACCTACCACCGCTCCGCCATCCAGGCCAACTTCGTGGCACCCGAAGGCAATTCGACCACCGAGGAGAGCGGCACCGCGTACACGGTCGACATCGGCAACTGGTACTACGTGACCGGCGTCGACGTACTCGGCACCTCCGCCGCCGGCAGCGTGGTCGCGCTCGGCGACTCCATCACCGACGGAACGGGATCCGGGTTCAGCGCCAACCACCGCTGGCCCGACCGGCTCGCCGACCGTCTGAAGGCCCTTCCGGCGAACCGCCGGCTCGGCGTTCTCAACGCGGGGATCTCCGGAAACCGCCTCCTGCTCGAAGGCAACGGGCCCAGCGCGCTGGCCCGCTTCGACGCCGACGTCCTCTCCCGTACCGGCGTACGCGTGGTGATCGTGATGGAGGGCATCAACGACATCAAGGGCTCCCCGGAGCAGAAGGACCCCGCCATCGAGGACGCGTACCGGCGCCTGGTGAGCCGCGCGCACGCCCGCGGAATCCGTGTCATCGGGGCGACCCTCACGCCGTACGGCGGGCACAGCGCCCACACGCCGGCCCGCGAGGCCGTGCGCCAGAAGGTCAACACCGTGATCCGCACCCGCGGTCTCTTCGACGCGGTCGTCGACTTCGACGCCGTGGTCCGCGACCCGGCCCTGCCGAGCCGCATCCTCCCCGCGTACGACCCCGGCGACCACCTCCACTTCAACGACGCGGGCATGAAGGCGATGGCCGACTCGATCGACCTGGCCACGCTGACAGCCTGGACTCCTTGATCAGAAGAGCCGGGACGAAAGCCGAAGGGCTCAGCCCCACACCACCGCCCCCAGCCACGCCCCCATGATCAGCAAGCACGTGAACAGCTCCGTCAGCACACTCCACCCGCCGGCCCGCATTCCCGTCCGCACCGACGCCATGGCCCGCCCGTGTCCGCCCAGACGCAGCCGCTCGCAGAGATAGATCCCGCAGAGAAAGCCGGGTATCGCGCCCGCCACCGGCACCAGAAAGAAACCGAGCAGCGCCCCGGCCCCGGCGTATACCGCCATTCGAGGGGTTGCCCCGCTCTGTCGCAGCCGTCGGGGCGGCAGCATCCACCGGACCGCCTGGGACAGCAGCAGGACCCCGGTCGCGCCCACGAGCACGACCCAGG
The DNA here is from genome assembly GCF_044744645.1 of Streptomyces sp. NPDC087263. Lineage (NCBI taxonomy): Bacteria > Bacillati > Actinomycetota > Actinomycetes > Kitasatosporales > Streptomycetaceae > Streptomyces > Streptomyces sp. NPDC087263. The sequence continues at coordinate 145,749 of NZ_JBIUYT010000006.1, read as the reverse complement.
CGAGCGCCCGGGTGTCGTCCAGTGCCCACCACAGGACCGCGGCCCATACGAGCCACGACCCCGGTACGCCGGGCACCAGTACCCCCGCCAGACCGAGCAGTATTACCACGCCGACCAGCAGGAGTTCCCACGCTCCCATCTGCCCAGCCTGCCGGAGTCGACGGGAAACCGCAGGTCAGTCCCGTGCCACCCAGCGCTTTTCGTAGGCGTGCCAGCCCAGCTGGAGCCGGGTCGTCACGCCCGTCAGCTCCATCAGCCGCTTCACCCGGCGCTGCACGGTCCGCAGTCCCAGATCGAGCTGCTTGGCGACGCTCGCGTCGGTCAGCCCGGCCAGCAGCAGGGACAGGATCTCCAGATCGGTCCCGTCCGGGCCGTCCGCCTCCTGCTCCGCGACGCCCGTACCGCCGAGCCGCAGTGGCAGCGCGTCGCGCCACACCGACTCGAACAGCCCGGAGAGCAGCCCAAGCAGTCCGCTCTCGTGGACGACCAGCGCGGCGGGCTCTGCGGTACGCGAGGTGAGCGGCACCATCGCGAGTGCCCGGTCGGCGATGACCAGCTTGGTCGGCACCTTGTCCACCACCCGCACCCGCTCGTCCCGGCCGAGCGCCGCGGACAGCTCGGTGATCCCGTCGGGCAGGTCGAGGACCGCCCGCTCGACGACCACGCGGTAGCGGACCCCCCGGCCCGCGGCCTGCTCCTCCGCGTCGTTCTCCCTCCCGGAGACGACGACCGGGTTGCCGGTGACCAGCGCGCACACCTCCTCGGCCGCGCCGAGCTGGAGCTGTAGGAAGCGCTGCGAAACCGCCGCGGCGCCGGTCACCACTTCGACCAGGTCGTACACGGCGGGCTCGGCGGCCCGCCCGCGGTACTCCTCGGCGAGCAGCGCGGCCGCCAGCTCCGCCTTCTCCAGCTCGTGCCGCTGCTGGGTGAGCAGCGCGCCAAGGGCCACACCGGGCGGAGCGGCGACCCAGCGGCCCGGGCGCGCCGAGGACTGCGCCGCGAGTCCGTGCCGTTCAAGGCGGCGCAGGGCGCGCTCCGTGTCGTACTCGCCGAGCGTGAGCCGTCGCGCGAGATCGGGCAGGTCGGCGGCGCCCACGGACACCAGCGCCCGGTACGCCGTCTCGTGCGTCTCGTCCAGGCCTATCGCTCCCAGCATGCGGCGACGTCCCTCCCCAGGAATCGTTTGAGCAGGTCGGTGGCGCCGGTGGCGGAAAACAGCCATGGCGCAAACCCGCCTCCGCACATCATCGCCGTACCCCCTGCCTCTCTGGCAAGCTCACGCCACCGCAGTGACAAGCGCCGCCCGTAATGTCCTGTTCGGGGGCATCATGGGTGGGTCGAGCACGGCCGTGAATCACAGCGGAGCTTCAGGAAAGCAAGTCACACTGGGTCGAACGGACCGACAGTGCGACAATTCAGTCACTCAGACCGTGACCCGGGCCTACGGCGTGCGCGTGCGCCGGCCCCGGTCACTCCGGCGCCGCCGGGCGGTTCTCCCGTGGGGGGTGGGACCGCCCGGCGGTATCTTTCCGGGCTCGCGCGTACCGGTTTCCCTCGTATCGCCGTTCGACGGTTCATCCGACACGCCGTTCGAGGACCAGTCCCATGGCCGGTTTTTCCGGATGCCCCGTTTTCATCCGGCTCCCACGGTGGACAATTAGGGGCATGAGCCAGCAGGGGGAGAAGCCCACCGGTCATGAGGACGACTGGTGGGGGCAGTTGTACGACGACTCCACCGAGGACACGGGGCCCGCGGCCGTGGCCGATTCCCTCGACGACCGGTTCGCGTCGGCCGCGGGGACGGTGGGTCTTGAGCCCGCGCCCGCTCCGCGACCGGGGCGAGCGCCCGAGCTCGACGTCCCGCCTCAGCCGGAGCGGCCTCCCGCCGTACCCGAGCAGCGCCCCGGCCGCTGGGACCGCGGCGACGCCCCCCAGCCGAGCCCCGGCCTCAGACGGAGCCCCGATCCCGGTCCCTGGCAGGCTCCGCCCGCCGGTCCGCCCCCGGGTCCGGCTGCCGCTCCGCCCACCGAACCGGCCGCCGACCCGTCCGTTCCCGCCATCTTCCCGCCGGGGCCGACCCCGCCGGGATTCCACCCGCAGGAGCCCCCGAGCCGCACGTCCACGGAGTCACCCGCGGCGGACGTACTCGACTCGAACGCTCCCGTATCCGAAGCTCCTGTATTCGAAGCTCCTGTATTCGAAGCCCCGGTCTCGGAAGCCCCGATCCAGAACGCTCCGGGCCCGAACGCCCCCGCGCCCGAGGACGCCCCGCCGCTCCCCGCCCTCCGGGATGCCGTCATGGACACGCCCCGGGACCGCGAACCCACCCTCTCCGTCCTCCAGCAGCCCCCCGCCGTCGACTACGTCGGCTCGGGCCCGCCCACCTACGACGCCGAGCCCACCTCCCTCCCGCCCGCCGACCCCGACGAACTCGACGACCTGGTCGCCGACACGGTGCTGGACGGGGCGCGGTACGGAACCAGCACGCTGCGGGCCGTCTCCGTACGCGGGGACTCCGCGCGCTACCGGGGCGAGCCACGCCGGGACTCGCTGCTCACCGCCCGGTTCGGTACGGGGGAGCAGGCGCTCGTGCTGGTCGCGATGGCGACCGGGGCCCGCGCCACGCCCGGCGCGCACCTGGCGGCGGCCGAGGCCTGCCAGTGGATCGGGCGGGCCGTCGGGCGCAGTCACGCACGGCTGGCCGAGGACATCAGGGCCGCCCGCCGCGGCGACCTGAAGTCGGGGCTGCACCGGCTCACCGACCGCAGCCTCGGCAAACTGCGGGCCAGCGCGGCCGAGCAAGGCATCGAACCCGAGGAGTACACCGCGAGCCTGCGGTGCCTGCTGCTGCCCGCCGACCCCGAATGCCGTACGCGCGTCTTCTTCGGCATCGGGGCGGGCGGCCTGTTCCGGTTGCGGGACGGCGAGTGGCAGGACATCGAGCCGCGGGTCGCCGACACCACCGGCGAGGCCGTGGTCGGCTTCGGGTCGCTGCCCCACGAGACCCCGGAGGGCGACCGGCTCACCATGGACCTGGGGATCACGACACCCCCGAGCCCGTACGAGGCGATCGCCGAGCCGCCCCGCGCCCCGTTCCGCTTCCGTGCCTCAGTCGCCCGCCCGGGTGACACGCTCCTGCTGTGCACCGGCGGCCTCGCGGAGCCCCTGCGCGGCGAACCGGAGCTCGCGGAGCATCTGACGGCGCGATGGTCGGCGGCGGAACCGCCGGGTCTGGCCGCGTTCCTCGCGGACACCCAGGTGCGGGTCAAGGGATACGCCGATGATCGAACAGCCGCGGCCGTTTGGGAGGCGTAACGGTTGGGCTTGTGGATTCATGGAACCCAGAGGGATCTCCGGACACCGAAGGGCACGTGAAGTCATGGCCAAGCAGAACGTCGCCGAACAGTTCGTCGACATCCTCGTCCGCGCGGGAGTGAAGCGGCTGTACGGGGTCGTCGGCGACAGCCTCAACCCGGTCGTGGACGCGATCCGGCGCAACTCCGCCATCGACTGGATCCACGTCCGGCACGAGGAGACCGCCGCCTTCGCCGCGGGCGCCGAGGCCCAGGTCACCGGCAGGCTCGCCGCCTGCGCCGGCTCCTGCGGCCCCGGAAACCTGCACCTGATCAACGGCCTGTACGACGCCCACCGCTCGATGGCCCCGGTGCTCGCCCTCGCCTCCCACATCCCCTCCAGCGAGATCGGCCTCGGGTACTTCCAGGAGACCCACCCCGAGCGGCTCTTCAACGAGTGCAGCCACTACAACGAGATGATCTCCAACCCGAAGCAGATGCCGAGGCTGCTCCAGACCGCCATTCAGCACGCGGTGGGCCAGTCCGGCGTCAGCGTCGTCTCGCTCCCCGGCGACATCGCCTCCGAGCCCGCCCCCGACAAGACCCTGGAGACAGCCCTCGTCACCTCCCGGCCCAGCGTCCGCCCGGGCGACACCGAGATCGACAAGCTCGTCGCGATGATCGACGAGGCGGACAAGGTCACGCTCTTCTGCGGCAGCGGCACCGCGGGCGCGCACGCCGAGGTCATGGAGTTCGCGGAGAAGATCAAGTCCCCGGTCGGGCACGCGCTGCGGGGCAAGGAGTGGATCCAGTACGACAACCCGTACGACGTCGGCATGAGCGGTCTGCTCGGCTACGGCGCCGCCTACGAGGCGACGCACGAGTGCGATCTCCTCATCCTGCTCGGCACCGACTTCCCGTACAACGCCTTCCTCCCCGACGACGTCAAGATCGCCCAGGTCGACGTCCGCCCCGAGCGCCTGGGCCGCCGCTCCAAGCTGGAACTGGCCGTGTGGGGCGATGTGTTGGAGACCCTGCGCTGTCTCACCCCGCGGGTGAAGCCCAAGGAGAACCGGCGCTTCCTCGACAAGATGCTGAAGAAGCACGCCGACGCGCTCGAAGGAGTCATCAAGGCGTACACGAGGAAGGTCGAGAAGCACGTTCCGATCCACCCCGAGTACGTCGCCTCGCTGGTCGACGAACTCGCCGCCGAGGACGCGGTGTTCACCGTCGACACGGGGATGTGCAATGTCTGGGCGGCCCGCTACATCACGCCCAACGGCCGCCGCCGGGTGATCGGTTCGTTCTCGCACGGCTCGATGGCGAACGCGCTGCCGATGGCCATCGGCGCCCAGTTCACCGACCGGAAGCGGCAGGTCGTGTCGATGTCCGGGGACGGCGGGTTCTCCATGCTGATGGGCGACTTCCTCACCCTCGTCCAGTACGACCTGCCGGTGAAGATCGTCCTCTTCAACAACTCCTCCCTGGGCATGGTCGAGTTGGAGATGCTGGTCGCCGGGATGCCCTCGTTCGGGACCACGAACAAGAACCCCGACTTCGCGGCCGTGGCCCGCGCCTGTGGTGCCTACGGTGTGCGCGTGGAGAAGCCCAAGGAACTCGCCGGCGCCCTCAAGGACGCCTTCAGGCACAAGGGCCCGGCCCTCGTCGACGTCGTCACCGACCCCAACGCCCTGTCCATCCCGCCGAAGATCAGCGCGGAGATGGTGACGGGCTTCGCGCTGTCGGCGTCGAAGGTCGTGCTGGACGGGGGAGTGGGGCGCATGGTGCAGATGGCCCGCTCCAACCTTCGGAACATGCCTCGCCCATAGAGGCGTCGGCTCTCCCCGTATCGGCCCAAGGCTCTAGGCCCGAGTCGCCGGACGGACTGTATACGGTCGGATCGGCAGCGTCGCATGGGTAGTTGGGCCGATTGATCCTGGTCGGGGTGTCCCGACGGAGGTCGGTCCGCAGGCGTGCGGGACCCGTCGGCCGGGTGCCGTCCCGAACGGCAGGCGCAACCGCCTCCACCAGAGTCTCCTTCCACCAGGGCCGTCCCCCCATGCGCCGCCGTACGAACGGTTGTTGACCATTCGACATGACTGTCGCGTTCCTGACGGGGCATGGATCCCGTGAACGTGTTCGAGTGGGAGGGAAACCGACATCGGCGCGCAGGCGGGGGTCATGAAGAGGCACGGGCGAGGAGGTGGTCCGATGGCCATCGGGGTCTCCTCCGGGAAAGCGGTGGAGGAAGCGGCCGACAGCGCGATGGGCCGACCGGGCGGAGCACAGCTCAGGCGGAGGCTGGGCAGAGCGGACCTGCGGGCGGTGCCCGAGGTCCGTAAGGCGCTGCGGGAACTGTTACGGCACTGGGGGAGGCCGGGAAGGTCGGACGTGGCCGAGCTGCTGACCAGCGAGCTCGTCACCAACGCACTCATCCACACCGACCACGACGCGGTCCTGACGGCCACCGTCGGGCCCCGTGGACTCCGGGTGGAAGTAAGGGACTTCGTAGGACGCAGACCCACGCTGCGGGTACCGAACGCCGACGACGGTACGCACGGCAGGGGTCTCATCCTCGTCCAGTCCCTCGCGGACGCGTGGGGGGTGCGGGCGCACGGCGTGGGCAAGGCGGTGTGGTTCGAACTGGACGGCGGCGCGGTGTAGAGCTATCGCGCCGCCGTCCCAGTGTTCGCGACCTTGGCCGAACGGCCCTTGTTTCCGGTCGGTCCTAGCCGAACTGCTGCTCAAGATCCTTGAGCTTGCGCTCCAGGGAGTCGAGACGCGGCAGGGCCATCGTGTCGTCCTCCGCGGTGAGATCGACGGTGAACGGTTCGGCGCTGCTCTTGCGGACGGGCTGAAGCGAGGGCCGCGAGCGGACGGGCAGCTGCTCCGGGGCCGATATGGCAGGCTCCGCGGAGGCCTGGGCGGAGGTCCGCTCCACGGTCGCCGTCTCAAGCTCCCGTCCGCCACCGCCACCGCCACCACCGGGGCCGGGGCCGGGCAACGCCTTGTGACCACGGCTGAGCGCCTTGAGGTGCGCCCGCTCGACACGCTCCTCGTTGCGGCGGCGCAGTCGGGTCTGCTCCTTCTCGCGCTTGTCCTCGCGCACCTCGTCCACGGCCTCGTCAAGGGTGCGCACGTTCTCCAGGAGCATCAACGACCAGGCGCTGTACGTCTCGCGGGGCGCGCGCAGCCAGCGGACCATCCGGATCTGCGGCAGCGGACGCGGGACCAGGCCCTGTTCACGCAGCGCGGCACGGCGGGTCTGCTTCAGTGCGCGGTCGAACAGCACGGCGGCGGACAGTGACATTCCGGCGAAGAACTGCGGGGCGCCCGCGTTGTCGATGCCACGAGGTGCGTGCACCCAGTTGAACCAGGCGGCGGCGCCGGCGAAGGTCCACACGAGTATCCGGGAGCCGAGCGCCGCGTCGCCGTGACTGGCCTCGCGCACCGCGAGCACGGAGCAGAACATGGCCGCGCCGTCGAGACCGAACGGGACCAGGTACTCCCAGCCGCCCGAGAGGTTCAGGTTCTCCTTGCCGAAGCCGACAAGGCCGTGGAAGGAGAGTGCGGCCGCGACCGCGGCACAGCAGAAGAGCAGCACGTAGGAGGCCGTTCCGTATATGGCCTCCTTGCGCCTGCGGCGCTCCTCGCTGCGCTCCCAGGTGTCTTCCGTGCTCGCCGCTTTCACCCCGGACCGCTTGCCGCGCGCGAGCACCGCCACCGCCGCCAGCAGGCCCAGGAGCAGAACGGCGCCCGGAAGCAGCCAGTTCAGCGATATGTCGGTCAGTCTCATCTGGGGTCCCTTGCATTGGGATAGGGCGTAACGCCCGTCATAGTGGCCCAATCCCATCGGCCCTCAGGGGTTTTCGGGGCAAGAGGCCGCCAACGGAGTGCAAGGGGATGCGCAGGGCGACATTCTGCTCGAACTACCGCGCGAGGGACGGGAGTTGAGTGCGATTAACACTACTCGTACGGGTGGTTCAACGGAAAGCGCCTGCGGCATGTGAGGAAACTGTGAAACGCCCGTAATCCGCGGGACGCGCCCATGGGGAGTACCGCGAGAGTTGATCTTAAGGCATGTGTGAGGGTGGCTTGTTCTCGATGGTGCCTCAACTTGCCGCGGCAGCCGTCAACTTGGAGACGCGGTCCTGGTCGCAGGTGCGCGGGCAGGTGGCGCAGGTGTCCTCGGGGCGCAGCGTGTAGAAGAGGCAGCAGCTCACCCGGTCGCGAGTGGGCAGCGACTGGCCGTTCGGCCCGGTCAGTTCACGGAACGCGGGGGAACCGGCGTAGGGCCCGGTGGATCCCGGCAGCAGCAGCTCCAGCTCGTTCATCGCGCGCCGCTCCTCGCCGAGGAGGCCGGCGACGTACCACAGGCCCTCGACGATCTCGTCGGTCGCCATGCCCCACAGCGCGCGGCCGCGCCGCCGCATGCGCGGTCCGAAGCCGCCGAGTACCGGCTCCAGGTGCTCGGCCACCGCGGCCCGCACCTCGGCCCGCAGGGTCTCCTCGTCCGGTACGACGCGGGCGCCGGGCAGGCCCGCCGCGGGGTCGTCGGGCAGGCAGGCGAATTCACCGGTCCGCACCGCCATCCGTCCGAGGGTCCGCTGGAATGTGACGTGCTCCACAGGGAAGCGGGGCACGCGGCGCTCCAGGAACCACGGCAGGGTGATCAGCAGACAGGCCGGCCAGGCGTAACGGTGAAGCCCGAAGCCGGCCACCACGTCGGGGCGCCCCCGCTGCCCGTAGTCCGCGATCACCTGCGCCTCGTCCCACGCCAGGAACGCGTCGAGGTCGGCGCCGCCCTCCGCGAGCCCTGCTGCCGTGACCCAGCCGGTGTCCCGGGGGGCCGCTTCGCCGGGCCCGAGCTCCGTGACGCTCAGGTCGGGGAAGACCGCGGTCAGCCGGGCATAGGTGTCCGCGACGACCGAACGGGCCGGACGGGCGCCGGCCAGGGCCGAGGTGCCTGCGGTCGGGGCGGGAACGCGCATGCGAAGACCACCATTTCACGATCGCTGACAGGTAAGCCTTACCTTACCCGGTGCGGTCGAGGTTTGAACTGACGGCGACTGGGCCTATGGTGCTTGACGGACGAGTAACAACCACCGCATTGGCCCCCAAGTGCCGACAAGCCCGGAGGAGGTTCCCGTGGAGCAGGCCGGCCCACGCAGCGCGTACGGCTCCACCGGAGTGGGAATCCCGGACCTGCGTACCGGGACCGTTCGAGTACCCGCACAGCCGCAGGCCGCGGACGTGGACCGGGAGCGGGGTGTCGCCACCCCTGGGGCCGCCGCCCTGGGAGCGCCCGGGCCGGCAGCCACCTCCGGAGCCGAGGCCCCCGCTGTCGGTGCCGCCGAGGTCCGTGGCGAGCACACGCACAGCGAGGCGCCCATCCCGCGCCCCCGTGCCGAGAGCGCGCGTCCCGTCGTGCAGCGCGCCTCCGTACGCGGGCAGATCCTCGACGCCCTGCGCGCCGCGCTCGTCGCGGGCGAACTCACGCCCGGGGCGGTCTACTCGGCGCCCGTGCTCGGTGAACGCTTCGGGGTGTCCGCGACACCCGTACGCGAGGCGATGCAGCAGCTCGCACTCGAAGGTGCCGTCGAGGTCGTGCCCAACCGCGGGTTCCGGGTCGTCGAACGCGGCACCCGCGAGCTGGCCGAACTCGCCGAGATCCGTGCCCTGATCGAGGTCCCGGTGATGCTGCGGCTGGCCCGCACGGTGCCCGCCGCGCGCTGGGCCGAGCTGCGCCCGCTCTCCGACGCGACGGTCCGGGCCGCGTCCCTGGGCTGCCGCGCGACCTATGCCGAGTCCGACCGCGTCTTCCACCGCGCGATCCTCGCCCTCGCCGGCAACAGCCAGCTGGTGCGGACCGCCGACGACCTGCACCGCCGCGCCCAGTGGCCCCTGGTCGGCGGCCCCGTCACCCGCGGTCGCGCCGACCTCGTCGCCGACGCCGCCGAACACACCGCACTCCTGGAAGCGCTCGTCGCCCAGGACCTGCCGGTCGTGCAGTCGCTCCTACGGGAGCACTTCGCGGGCGCGTGATCTCCGCGCGCGTCGTCGCCGGTATGTCCCCTTCGATGCGGCCGTGTCACGGACGTGTGGGTTCTGTGCAACAAGTCCCGTACAGGGGCAACCCGGTGGCCGGACGGTGGCGTGCTCCCCCGCACAGGCACGACCACTCCTACCCTCGGGGGCGACCGACGATGTATCCCGATCCAGGCTGGCAGGCGCAACAGCGGTTCGACCAGTCGCGGCGATTCCAGCGGATGAACGACGACATGGACGTCCAGCGCCGCCGCCGAGCCCGCGGGGGCGTCGGCTCCGGCCTCGGCGGGCTACTGAAGGCGGCCCTCCTCGTGGGCATCGTCGTCCTCCTCGTCCAGAACCCCGAACTGCGGCACGAGGCCTGGACGTTCGTCCAGAGCCTGTGGACGGACGTCCAGAACAGCTAGGACCTGACCTACGCCGTTGCCGCAGGCGGGTCCAACTGCTGGGCCAGCCAGGTCGGTACGCCGCCCAGGAGCCGGAACAGCCGTCCCGCCTCGGCCCGTAGCCGGGACGCCTCCGGCTCCGTCTCGGCGTCCGCCAGCGAGGCGAGGGCGGGGACCGTACCGACGAGGAAGCCCAACTCCTCGCGGATCCGCAGGGATTCGGCGAAGCCGTGCCGGGCCTCCGCCAACTCGCCCTCCTGTAGCGCGAGTCCGGCAAGGTGGCGCCAGGTGAAGGAGAGCAGCAGCGAGTCGCCCTGCGCCGTGGCGCCTGCGTGGGCGCGCCGGTAGGCGGCGCGGGCGGACTCCGGTGAGTGCGCGAGGTTCTGGGCGACCAGCCCGCGCCGGAAGTCCAGCAGCGCCCGTCCCCGTGCCCCGGGCGTGATCAGCGCGGCGGCGCGGCTCAGCGCGGCCCGCGCCTCGTCCGCCCGGTCCCGTACGCCGAGCAGTGTGGCCGCGTACGCGAGCTGCCCGCGCTCACACGCCGCCGCGCCGCGCTCGTCGTCGCTGCGTGCCACCGCCTCCGCCGTCCGCAGCGCGTCCTCCGCCGCGGCCCAGCCCTGCTCGGTGTACAGACACCCCTCGACGAGAAGCGCCGCTCTCTGCAGCGCCGGTTCCGCGGTGCGCGGATCGAGCAGCGCCGCCGCGTCGGACCAGCAGGCGCGCGAGCGCAGCCGCCATACCGCGGTCTGGAGTGGATCGTCACCTGCGGTCGTTCCGGAACCAGACATGGCGGAATGCGCCACGTTGCCCTCCCCGAGCACACCATTGAGCTGTTGAGTGGTGGCATCTCAGCACGGATCACGGGGCCCGGCCAAGGGGGTGGGTGAAGGATTTCACAAAGTCATGGCTGTCACTCGGCGCATCCGAGGAGGCAGAAATCAGCTCATTCGCAGTGCCAGGAAGAAGTCCAGCTTGTCCTCCAGGCGTGAAAGGTCACGACTCGTCAACTGCTCGATACGCCCCACGCGATAGCGCAGCGTGTTGACGTGCAGGTGGAGACGGGTGGCGCAGCGCGTCCAGGAGCCGTCGCAGTCGAGGAACGCCTCCAGGGTGGGAATCAGCTCGGCGCGATGGCGACGGTCGTAGTCCCGCAGCGGATCGAGCAGCCGGGCCGTGAACGCCCGGCGTACGTCGTCCGGTACGAAGGGCAGCAGCAGCACGTGCGAGGCCAGCTCCTGGTGCCCGGCCGCGCACACCCGCCCGGGACGCGCCGCGGCGACCCGACGCGCGTGCCGGGCCTCCTCCAGCGCGCCGCGCAGCCCCTCCGCCGAGTGCACGGCGGCGCTGACGCCGAGCGTGAGCCGCCCGTCGTCGTTCAGCCCGGCGGTCAGCGGGTCCCGTACGGCCTCAAGAAGTGTCTCGGCGAGCAGTCCGGGCTCCGAACCGTCGTGCTCCGAGGACACCGCGGGGAGCGCGAGCAGGGCAACGGCCTCCTCGCCGGTGTGGGCGACGGCGATGCGGTCGGAGTGCTCGGTTCCCGAGGACAGCGGGTTGACGAGGATCTCCTCAAGGAGCGACTGGGCGACCAGGCAGCCCTCGATGTCCCCGCCGTCCCACTCGACGCGGGCCACGACCACCTGCCAGTGCGGGGCCGCGCCGAGCCCGGGGAGCAGCACCGGAGCGGCGACCCGCAGCCGCGCCGCGATCTCGGCGGGCGCGGCACCCGTCTGCACCAGCTCCAGGACCTCCTGCGCGAGCCGCCGGCGCACCGCGCGGGCCGAGTCCCGCCGCTCCCGCTCGACCGAGATCAGCTGGGTGACGCCCTGAAGTAGATCGAGCCGCTCCTCGGGCCAGTCCCCGGCGTCCGCCTCGACCGCGAGCAGCCAGTCGGAGAGCACCGTCTCGCGCACATCCCGGGACGCGCCCGTGGAGCGGCCCGAGGAGGGGACGGGGAAGAGCGAGTACGTCGTCGTGCCGACCGTGACCCGGTGCGGCCCCCGGCGCCCGGTGCGCGCCGCCGCCAGATGGCCGGCGGCCAGCTTGGCGCAGACGTCCGGCGGCAGCGCGGCCCCCGCGAGCTTCGAGCCCGCGATGGGCCGGCCGGTGGGGGAGAGCACCCACGCCCGCAGATCCAGGTCGGAGCCGAGCAGGTCCAGGACGACATCGGGCCCGCCGCCCGCGGGGCCGGAGGTCATCATCCGCCGGTGCCGGTCCACCACGGCCGCCAGATCCCCGGCCCGCTCGCCCGAGACCTGCCGTACGACGTGCTCGGTGATCGTCGCGAAGGCCACCGACTCGTTCACCCCGAACAGCGGCAGCCGGTGCCGTGCGCAGGCCTGGATCAGATCGTCCGGGACGTCGCCGAGCTCCGCCTCCCCCGCGGCGAGGGCCGCGACCCCGGCGCCCGCGAGGATGCGGGCGAAGGGCTCGGAGTCGGCGGCGTCGTGCCGCCAGGCGAGACCGGTGAGGACCAGCTCGCCGCCCGAGAGATAGCGACTGGGGTCCTTGAGGTCCGTGGTCATCACACCGCGTACGGTGCGGTCCAGCTCGTCCTCGCCGCCGAGCAGCCGCAGGCCCAGCGCGTCGGTGTCCAGCAGTGCGCGCAGCCGCATTCTCGTCGCCGCCGATCTTTGTCTCGAAATCTACGATGGATCTGTATGGCGCCGGGGTGAGGACCCCGCGGGATGGCTCCGGGGTGAGAACCCCGCGGGAGGATCCACCACCCGCTTGAGCCTGTGTCCTGGGCTTTCGAGAGTTGTGCTCACTGTTTCCAGGGAAAAACCGAGAGGTTACTGACGACCTCCGTTCATACGAATCTACAAGATGCGCACCCTGGCCAGCCAACTCCTTCATGGTTTCCGTGACTGACCCTCATGGAGGACGGCGCTGTGTACTGGCCTCACTCCGCGTAAACAACTCATGAACGAGCCGGGCCCGCCGCACCCGATCTGGCTTGATCAGAACCACCGCGACCACCACGATACGAATGAAGAGAGCCACTCATGGACTTCCTTCGCCCCGCCAGCTGGGAGGAGGCGCTCGCCGCCAAGGCTGAGCACCCCACCGCTGTGCCGATTGCGGGTGGCACCGATGTGATGGTCGAGATCAACTTCGACCACCGCAGGCCCGAGTACCTCCTCGATCTGAACCGCATCGGCGAGCTGAGCGACTGGGAGGTCGGCGAGGAGAGCGTGCGCCTGGGCGCCTCCGTGCCCTACACCAAGATCATGGAGCAGCTGCGCGGCGAGCTGCCCGGCCTGGCCCTCGCCTCCCACACCGTGGCCTCCCCGCAGATCCGCAACCGCGGCGGCGTCGGCGGCAACCTCGGCACCGCCTCCCCGGCCGGCGACGCCCACCCCGCCCTCCTCGCGGCGGGCGCCGAGGTCGAGGCCGAGTCCGTCCGCGGCACCCGCCTGATCCCGATCGACGCCTTCTACACCGGCGTGAAGCGCAACGCGCTCGCTCCGGACGAGCTCATCAGGGCCGTACACATCACGAAGGCGGACGGCCCGCAGCAGTACTCCAAGGTCGGCACCCGCAACGCCATGGTCATCGCGGTCTGTGCCTTCGGCCTGGCCCTGCACCCGTCCTCGCGCACGGTCCGCACCGGCATCGGTTCCGCCGCGCCCACACCCGTCCGCGCCAAGGTCGCCGAGGAGTTCCTGAACGCGGCGCTCGAAGAGGGCGGCTTCTGGGACAACGGCAGGATCATCACCCCGTCGGTCGCCAAGCAGTTCGCGGACCTCTGCTCCGCCGCCTGCAACCCGATCGACGACGTCCGTGGCACGGCGAGCTACCGCCGCCACGCGGTCGCCATCATGGCCCGCCGCACGCTCACCTGGACCTGGGAGTCGTACCGCGGCAGCGCCGCTCGCACGGAGGGAGTCGCGTAATGCGCGTCAATTTCACGGTCAACGGCCGTCAGCAGGAAGCCGACGACGTCTGGGAGGGCGAGTCCCTTCTGTACGTGCTGCGCGAGCGGATGGGACTGCCGGGTTCCAAGAACGCCTGCGAGCAGGGCGAGTGCGGCTCCTGCACGGTCCGCCTCGACGGCGTACCGGTGTGTTCCTGTCTCGTCGCCGCCGGGCAGGTCGAAGGGCGCGAGGTCGTCACGGTGGAGGGGCTCGCGGAGTACGCCAAGCAGCGGGCCGAGCACGGCGGTTGCGGTACCTCCCTGGACCAGGCCAAGCGGTGGGAGTCGAAACCGCAGGACTCGCACACCGGCGAAGGCGGCGAACTCGCCCCCATCCAGCAGGCGTTCATCGACGCAGGCGCCGTCCAGTGCGGCTTCTGCACCCCCGGTCTGCTGGTCGCGGCCGACGAGATGCTGGAGCACAACCCGACCCCGACCGACGCGGACATCCGCGAGGCGCTCTCGGGCAACCTGTGCCGCTGCACCGGCTACGAGAAGATCATGGACGCGGTCCGCCTGGCGGCCGCCCGGCAGTCCGAGGCGGTCTGATCATGGGAACGACCGGTACACCCACCAACATCACCCAGGGCTCCAAGACCAAGGGCGGCATCGGCGAGTCGACGCTGCGCCCGGACGGCACGCTCAAGGTCACCGGCGAGTTCGCGTACTCGTCCGACATGTGGCACGAGGACATGCTCTGGGGCCAGATCCTGCGCTCCACGGTCGCGCACGCCGAGATCGTGTCGATCGACACCTCGGAGGCGCTCGCCCAGGCCGGCGTCTACGCCGTCCTGACGTACGACGACCTGCCGACCGCCGTGAAGAACTACGGCCTGGAGATCCAGGACACCCCGGTCCTCGCCCACGGCAAGGTCCGCCACCACGGCGAGCCGGTCGCGATCGTCGCCGCCGACCACCCGGAGACCGCGCGCCGCGCCGCCGCCAAGATCAAGGTCGAGTACCGCGAACTGCCGGTCATCACGGACGAGGCGTCCGCGACCGCGCCGGACGCGATCCTCGTCCACGAAGGCCGCGACGACCACCACATCGGCCATGTGCCGCACCCGAACATCGTGCACCGTCAGCCGATCGTCCGCGGAGACGTCGAAGCCGCCCGGGAGCGCGCCGACTTCATCGTCGAGGGCGAGTACACCTTCGGCATGCAGGACCAGGCCTTCCTCGGCCCCGAGTCCGGCCTCGCCGTGCCCGCCGAGGACGGCGGCGTGGACCTCTACATCGCCACCCAGTGGCTGCACTCCGACCTCAAGCAGATCGCCCCGGTTCTGGGCCTGCCCGAGGACAAGGTCCGGATGACGCTGTCCGGCGTCGGCGGCGCGTTCGGCGGCCGCGAGGACCTGTCGATGCAGATCCACGCCTGCCTGCTCGCCCTGCGCACCGGCAAACCGGTCAAGATCGTCTACAACCGCTTCGAGTCCTTCTTCGGGCACGTCCACCGCCACCCCGCCAAGCTCCACTACGAGCACGGGGCGACCAAGGACGGCAAGCTCACGCACCTGAAGGCCCGGATCGTCCTGGACGGCGGTGCGTACGCCTCCGCCTCCCCGGCGGTCGTCGGCAACGCCGCCTCGCTGGGCGCGGGACCGTACGTCATCGAGAACGTCGACATCGAGGCCCTCGCGCTCTACACCAACAACCCGCCGTGCGGCGCCATGCGCGGCTTCGGCGCCGTCCAGGCCTGCTTCGCCTACGAGGCCCAGATGGACAGGCTCGCCGACAAGGTGGGCATGGACCGGGTCGCGTTCCGTCAGCTCAACGCGATGGAACAGGGAACGCTCCTGCCGACCGGACAGACCGTCGACTCCCCGGCGCCGGTCGCCGAACTCCTGCGCCGCGTCAAGGCGATGCCGATGCCGCCGGAGCAGCAGTGGCTCGCGGCCGGCGAGGCCGCCGACGTACGGCAGTTGCCGGGCGGCCTCTCCAACACCACGCACGGCGAAGGCGTCGTACGCGGCGTCGGCTACGCGGTCGGCATCAAGAACGTCGGCTTCTCCGAGGGCTTCGACGACTACTCGACTGCCAAGGTGCGTATGGAGGTTGTCGGCGGCGAGCCCGTCGCGACCGTGCACACCGCGATGGCGGAGGTCGGCCAGGGCGGCGTCACCGTCCACGCGCAGATCGCCCGCACCGAACTGGGCGTCACCCAGGTGACGATCCACCCGGCGGACACACAGGTGGGCTCGGCCGGTTCGACCTCGGCCTCCCGCCAGACGTACGTCACCGGTGGCGCCGTCAAGAACTCCTGCGAGCTCGTCCGCGAGAAGGTCCTGGAGCTCGGCCGCCGCAAGTTCGGTACGTACCACCCGGCCTGGGCCACCGCCGAACTGCTGCTGGAGGGCGGCAAGGTCGTCACCGACGGCGGCGAGGTCCTCGCCGACCTGGCGGACGTACTGGAGGACTCGGCCGTCGAGATCGAGGCCGAGTGGCGGCACCGCCCGACGGAGGCCTTCGACCTGCGCACCGGGCAGGGCTTCGGCCATGTCCAGTACACCTTCGCCGCGCACCGCGCCGTCGTCGAGGTGGACACCGAACTCGGCCTGGTCAAGGTCATCGAACTGGCCTGCGCCCAGGACGTCGGCAAGGCACTCAACCCGCTGTCCGTCATCGGCCAGATCCAGGGCGGCACCGTCCAGGGCCTGGGCGTGGCGGTCATGGAGGAGATCATCGTCGACCCGGTTACCGCGAAGGTGCGCAACCCCTCCTTCACGGACTACCTGATCCCCACCATCCTCGACACCCCGACCATCCCGGTCGACGTGCTCGAACTCGCCGACGAGCACGCCCCGTACGGGCTCCGTGGCATCGGCGAGGCACCGACCCTGTCGTCCACCCCGGCCGTCCTCGCGGCGATCCGGAACGCGACGGGACTGGAGCTCAACCGGACGCCGGTACGGCCCGAACACCTCACCGGCACCGCCTAGCACTCTCCGGGCGGCGCACGGAACGTCACACTTCGGCGCGCCGCCCGGAGTACTCAAGTACCGCACCGCTCGCGGAACTTGACGCGCCATCAGATGTCAGAAAAACGTTCGTCTCGGGCCGTCCCCCGGGTCGTGCGGCCGAAGTACTTTCCCAAATCCCGCAGCCACTGAAGTGGTTGAGCGGCCGTCAGGGCGGCTCGCGCGGGTGTCCCTTTGAACCTTGGGAGCAGGCCCACATGACCCAGCAGTCACTGGAGCCGAAGACCGTCGCGGACGACGCGGGCGCGGGTAGCCGCGTCCCCGCCGGACGGTCCTGGCTCGACCGGTACTTCCACATATCCCAGCGGGGAAGCTCCGTCGCGCGTGAGGTGCGCGGCGGCACCACCACCTTCATGGCGATGGCGTACATCCTGCTGCTCAACCCGCTGATCCTGTCCGGCAAGGACGTCGCCGGGAACACCCTCGGCCAGCAGGCGCTGATCACCGCGACCGCGTTCGCGGCGGCCTTCAGCACGCTCCTCATGGGCTTCTTCGGCAAGGTGCCGCTCGCCCTCGCCGCCGGACTCTCCGTCTCCGGCGTGCTCTCCTCGCAGGTCGCCCCGCAGATGACCTGGCCGCAGGCGATGGGCATGTGCGTGATGTACGGCGTCGTCATCATGCTCCTGGTCGTCACCGGCCTCCGCGAGATGATCATGAACGCCATCCCGCTGGCGCTGAAGCACGCGATCACCATGGGCATCGGCCTGTTCGTCGCGCTCATCGGCCTGGTGAAGGCGGGCTTCGTCCACCAGGGCGAGGCGACCCCTGTCTCCCTCGGCCCGAACGGCGAACTCGCCGGCTGGCCCGTGCTGCTCTTCGCCGCGACGCTGCTCCTGATCTTCATGCTCCAGGCCCGCGCCGTCCCCGGCGCGATCCTCATCGGCATCGTCGCCGGCACGGTCCTGGCCGTCGTCCTGAACGCCCTCGACGTCATCGACCCCAAGCAGTGGGCGAGCGGCGCCCCCGAACTGCACGGCAGTGCCGTCTCGATGCCGGACTTCTCGCTCTTCGGCGACGTCGAGTTCGGCGGCTGGGGCGAGGTCGGAGCGATGACGGTCGGCATGATCGTCTTCACGCTGGTGCTCGCCGGGTTCTTCGACGCGATGGCCACGATCATCGGCGTCGGCACGGAGGCCAAGCTGGCCGACGCGCAGGGCCGGATGCCGGGTCTTTCCAAGGCGCTGTTCATCGACGGCGCGGGCGGAGCGGTCGGCGGGGTCGCCGGCGCCTCGGGCCAGACGGTCTTCGTCGAGTCGGCGACGGGCGTCGGGGAGGGCGCCCGTACGGGCCTGTCCTCCGTGATCACCGGTCTGTTCTTCGCGGCCTGCCTGTTCTTCACGCCGCTCACCGCGATCGTCCCCGGTGAGGTCGCCGCGGCGGCTCTCGTCGTCATCGGCGCCATGATGATGATGAACGCCCGGCACGTCGACTGGGCCGACCGCGCCACCGCGATCCCGGTCTTCCTCACCGTCGTGATCATGCCGTTCACGTACTCCATCACCGCGGGCGTCGCGGCCGGAGTCATCAGCTATGTCGCCATCAAGATCGCCCAGGGCAAGGCCCGGGAGATCGGGGCGTTCATGTGGGGCCTGACGGTGATCTTCGTCGTCTTCTTCGCCCTCAACCCGATCGAGAGCTGGATGGGCGTGCACTGACACGCGCTACCAGATCCCCTGCACGCAACCGCTGTTAAGGAGACCGAGAGATGCTGGACATCGCCGAAGAGCTGCACCGGTGGGTCGAGCAGGGACGCGACTTCGCCGTGGCCACCGTGGTGGCCGTCGGCGGCAGCGCACCCCGTCAGCCCGGAGCGGCGCTCGCCGTCGACTCCGACGGCACGGCGATCGGCTCGGTCTCCGGCGGCTGCGTGGAGGGCGCGGTCTACGAACTGTGCCAACAGGCGCTGGAGGACGGGGAGTCGGCCCTCGAACGCTTCGGCTACAGCGACGACGACGCGTTCGCGGTGGGGCTGACGTGCGGCGGCATCATCGACATCCTGGTGACCCCGGTCCGCTCCGGCGACCGCGCCCGGCCGGTGCTCGCGGCCGCGCTGGCCGCCGCGGCGGGCGGGGAGGCGGCCGCGGTCGCGCGAATCGTGAGCGGGCCGGCCGAACTGCTCGGACGCGCTGTTGTCGTGCGCCCCGACGGTTCGTACGAGGGGGGCTTCGGCGCCCATCCCGAGCTGGACCGGACCGTGGTGGGCGACGCGGTCGCCTTCCTGGACGCGGGCCGCACCGGCACCCTGGAGATCGGAGAGCAGGGCTCTCGTTGTGGAGCACCGCTCACGGTTCTGGTCGAGTCGTCGGTCCCGCCGCCCCGCATGATCGTCTTCGGCGCGATCGACTTCGCGTCGGCGCTGGTACGCATCGGCAGGTTCCTGGGATACCGCGTCACGGTGTGCGACGCCCGCCCGGTCTTCGCGACAGCCGCCCGCTTCCCCGACGCCGACGAGATCGTCGTCGACTGGCCGCACAGGTTTCTGGCCCGTACGGAGGTGGACTCCCGGACGGTGCTGTGCGTACTCACCCACGACGCCAAGTTCGACGTCCCGCTGCTCCAGCTCGCGCTGCGGCTGCCGGTCGCGTACGTGGGGGCGATGGGGTCGCGACGGACCCACCTCGACCGGAACGAGCGCTTGCGGGAAGTCGGCGTGAGCGAGCTTGAGTTGGCGCGCCTCCGGTCGCCGATCGGGCTGGATCTGGGGGCCCGCACGCCCGAGGAGACGGCGCTGTCCATCGCATCGGAGATCGTGGCCAACCGGCGTGGGGGGAGTGGGGCGGCGCTGACCGGGGCGCATACGCCGATTCATCATGACGGGGCGTCGGCTCCGGCGTCGGTGGGGCGGATCGGGTCGGTCGCCTAGGGGGTGTCGTTCGGATCGCCACGGTTCAGGCCGCGGCGCATGGTGCGGTGCGTCGCAGGGCGCAGCATGACCCGCGGTCTGGGCGTACTCGGGTGATGCCACAACGCGGCGAGGTGCCGGGCGGGGCGTCGCGGACCCGAGGTGATCCAAGCGACATCCCCTAGCAAGTGCGTACGCCTGAGGGACCCGTCGTGGCACGCGGCGGGTCCCTCAGGCGTACCCGCCCACGTCACCCGCTGCCCAGGTGTATTGACCACGAGCGTTGTTGACAGTGGGCGGCGGAGACGTGCTCAAGGTTGGCGGCACGTTATGGACAAGGGGAAGCCGGCCGGAGTCGCGTGGCCGCCCACTGTCCCATCCCGTGGACGCCGCTTCATCGCACGATCTCTCCTCGGGAGGTTCAACCTGCACGAGGGCGCCTGACGCGTGATCAGGCATGTGGCGCGCCACCGTCCGCCGCCAGGCGCGTGAGCCACTCACGCAGCAGGCGCTGCTCGGCGTCGCTCAGGACATCGGCACCGTCGGGGAGGGCGGCGCGCAGCGCGCGGGCCGCGGCGGTGGGACCGGACTCCGAGGCGGGGACCACCGGGTCGGCGCGAGTGACAGCCGCGACCATGGACTCGCGCAGGACGGTCAACAGTGCCGGATTGCGGCGGTCCGCAGGGGTGGAGTGCCAGGTGGTGACCGCGCCCTGGCCGGTTGCCTGGATGATCTGGGCGGCCAGCTCCTCGTCGACCCGCAACCACCCTCCGGCCGCCAGCCGACGCACCCGCCCATGGAGGATCTCCAAGCCTGCGCGGTGTGCCGCGTCCGATCCCCGGCCGGTGGTCCGGTTCATCACCGCGAACAGCTCGGGGCGGGAGACCCCGAACTCGACCACCATGTCCCAGCCGCGGCGCAGCTCTTCCACCGGATCGTGTGGGGCGGGGTCGAGCTGCGCGCGCTTTCTCTCCAGGAACTGCGCGTAGCCGTGCTCGACGACGGCCTCAAGAAGCCCCTCCTTGTCGCCGAAGAGGCGATAGATCGCCGGCGGCTGCATTCCGGCCGCGGCTGCGACCGCGCGGGTGCTCACCGCGTCAGGGCCGCCAGTCTCCAGCAGCTCGACGGCGGCCTCGACGATGCGGCGCCGAGGGCTGTCGGTTGAGTCGCGCGTAGCCATGAACCGATGGTACCGAGGATCTGGTTCCATTGGAATTTCCAGTGTTACCGTAAATGTGATTCCATCGGAAACAGTTTACGGAGAGCTCAATGATCATCGTTACCGGAGCCAACGGAAAGCTCGGCCGCCGCACCGTCGAGCGCCTCCTGGAGCGCGTCCCCGCCGACCGCGTCGGCATCAGCGTCCGCGACCCCCTCAAGGCCCAGGACCTCGCCGACCGCGGCGTCCGCGTCCGGCAGGGCAGCTTCGACGACCCCACCTCGCTCGTACACTCCTTCGAGGGCGCCGAGCAACTGCTCCTCGTCTCCCTCGACCGCACAGGCCAGGAGTGCGTCAGTGGCCACCGCGCCGCCATCGACGCCGCCGTGCAGGCCGGCGTCGGCCGCATCCTCTACACCAGCCAGATGGGCGCCGCCCACGACGCCCGCTTCCAGGCATGCCGGGACCACGCCCAGACCGAGGACCTGTTGCACGCCACCGGCCTGCCCTGGACCGCGCTGCGCAACGGCTTCTACGCCTCCAGCGCCCTGCAGTTCCTGGAGCCCACCCGCCACACCGGCGACATCGCCCTCCCTGCGGACGGCCCCTTCGCCTGGACCGGCCACGACGACCTCGCCGAGGCCACTGCGGTGATCCTCGCCGGGGAGGCCCGCTTCGAGGGGCCCACCCCGCCGCTCACAGGCCCGGCGGCGCTCGACTTCGACACCGTCGCCGAGATCGCGTCCGAGGCCACCGGGCGGCCCTTCACCCGCACCGTCGTCCCCGACGACGTCTTCCGAAAGGAGGTCCTGGCGCACGGCGCCCCGGCCCCGATCGCCGACCAGATGCTGAGCATCTTCGCCGCGGCGCGGAATGGCGAGTTCACCGCTGTCGACTCGACGCTGGCCGAACTGATCGGGCGAAAGCCCGCCACTTTCCGTACCCAGCTGGAGCGTGCCTGGGCCGAATAGATCCAGTGGGGCGCGCAGACGGCGCGGCCCGACTCGCCGCCCACAAGGGCTCGTCCTCCGTCGCCCGAGGACGTCGATCACCCAGATCGGCGGCCTCGGGGCACAAGCCCAGGCTCCGCACCATCCCAGCGGTTTCCCGTGCCCCATCCCCGTGCCCGGCATCCGGCGTCTTGGACAACTCACCGCTGGGACGAACGCCCGAAGGGCCGGCCGCGATCCTTCGGCCCCGCTGCGGTCACTTCGGCAGATCGGCGGAGAGGAAGGGAGCAAGGAGCGCGAACAACGCGTCGGGGCGGTCGAGGGGGATGATGTGGCCGCAGTCCTGGAGGTGGTGTCCGACCAGGTCATCGGCGATGGGACGGAGTTGGCGTTCGAGCCCGGTGCCGACGGGGTGAGAGCCGACGGCCATGGTGGGCATGGTCAGCCGAGCCGTCGCGACGGCGTCCTGGATCTGCTGCGCGCTGGTGGGCAGGGCCCGGTAAGAGGAGAACGCGCAGCGCAGGGCCTCGCTCCCGGTGTGCGCGTGAATGAAGGCCGCACGGATGTCGTCGGGTACTCCTCGCCCGAGCGTCCCCGAGTCGAGGAACCAGTCGATGTACGGGGCCTCGTTGCCGGCCAGGACGGTCTCGGCGAGGCCGGGGACGGCGTGGAAGCCGAACCACCACGGGGCACCGCCCGAGAGGACGTGTTCTGCTCCGGGCAGGCGGCCGAGCAGCGCCTCCATCACGACCAGGCGCCGGACGAGGCCGGGCCGGCGCAGCGCGAGCAGGACGGCGGGGGCGGTGCCCGCGTCGATGCCGACCACCGCTGCCGAAGGCTCGCCGAGTGCGTCGAGCAGCCCTTCGGCGTCGGCGGCGAGGGTGCCTGCGTCGTAACCTTCGGCGGCTCGTGTACTGGCACCGAAGCCTCGCAGGTCCGGGGCGATGACCCGGTACTGCTCGGCCAGTCGGCCCATGATGCCGCTCCAGAGTTGCCAGGTGTGCGGGAAGCCGTGCAGCAGGAGAACCGCGGGTCCGTCCCCGGCGATTGCGACGTTGAGCTGGACGCCGTTCGTCGCGACGCGGCGTAGTTGGTGTGCGGTGGTGACGGGCATGACGGCTCCTCCTGATGGTTACCATTGGTGACCACAGAACGATAGGTAACTGTCCGACCGCTTCCTAGACGGCACTTTCAGGAAAGGTGGTGAGCCACAGGTGACCACCCGTGGAGCTCGGTCCGCCGGTCGCGGGGTACGCGGCGATCTGTTCGATCCCCAGTGCCCGACGCGGCAGTTGCTGGACCGCATAGGTACGAAGTGGACGTCCATGGCCGCCAAGACGCTCGCCGATGCCGCACCGGACGAGGTGCGCTTCGCGGAGCTGAGACGCCGGATGCCCGGCGTCTCGCAGAAGATGCTGTCCGTGACGCTGCGAAGCCTGACCCGCGACGGGCTGGTGTCGCGCCGGGTCGAACCGACCGTGCCGCCGCGGGTCTTCTACCGACTCACCGGACTCGGCCTGTCCCTTGAAGCCGCGCTTGCGGAGCTGCGGACCTGGGCGGAGGAGCACATGGCCGAGATCGACCGCGCCAACGAAGCCGCCGACCAGGCGGTCGATGAGGGATAGGCAGGCCGGTTCCGCGCTCAGCACTGGTGGCTCGGGTACTCGATGTAGCAACGCCGAACGCACCGAAGCCCTGGCGGACTTCCTCCACACCTACAACTACCACCGGTGCCACACCGCACTCGACGGCCGACCACCCATCAGCCGCGTCAACACCCCTGCGGGTCAATACACCCAGGCAATCTCCTGCGCAGCGTATTGACGTGAGCACGTCCCTCGACGACTCTCCTGTGGGAGCGCTCCCGCAAGTCCCTGGCGACCGTTGCGAATCAGGAGTGACCCAGATGAGACGTGCCTCGACGTGGCTTGCCGCCCTGTCGCTCGGGTTGGCGGCCCTTACCCTCGCACCATCCGAAGCGCAGGCCGCGGGCTCCCTCGACCGCGGCCCCTCCCTCTACGTCCCCGACGCCAACCCGGCGGCGTACCGGCAGGCGTTGGACCTGGCCCGCGCGGGCCGACCCCTCGACGCCGCGGGCGTCGTGGCGATGGTGAACACCCCGCAGGCCGTCTGGTACGGAGATCAGACGCCGGCCCAGGTGGAACGGCTGATCCGCGGGGTCACGCGCGATGCGGACCGGGACGGCGCGATCCCGGTGTTCGCGCTGTACAACGTCCCGGGGCGCGACTGCTCCAACTACTCAGGAGGCGGGGCCTCCAACACCGCGGAGTACAAGGCGTGGATCGACGCGGTGGCGCACAGTATAGGGAGCCGCGACGCCTTGGTGACCCTCGAACCCGACTCCCTCGCCCTCCTCCCCGCCGACTGCGGCCAGGATGACGCGCAGGGCACGAAGACCACGGCCCGGTACACGGAGGTCAACTACGCGGTGTCCGTGCTGGAACCGCTGCCGGGAACGCGCGTGTACCTGGACACCGGCCACCCCGGCTGGCACACCGTCAACTCCATCGTGCCGCGCCTGATCAAGGGCGGCGTCGCGCACGCCTCCGGCTTCTACATCAACGCCTCGAACTACAACACCGACGACGCCAACTCCTGGTACGGCAAGCTGATTTCCTCGTGCCTCGCGTACGTCGACGCAGGCGTCGACGTGGCGGCGTGCCCCCACCAGTGGTGGCCGCGGGCCGACGCGCAGGCCTGGCTCGACTCTCATGTACACGTGCCGGCGTCCCGGATGAAGCACTTCGTCACGGACTCCAGCCGCAACGGACAGGGCCCCTGGACCCCGCCCGCCGGCAAGTACCCCGACCCCCAGGACTGGTGCAACCCCCCGAACCGCGGCCTGGGCGCCCGCCCGACCCTGCGCACCGGCGACCCCTTGCAGGACGCCCGACTGTGGATCAAAACCCCGGGCGAGTCGGACGGCCTGTGCCTGCGCGGCACACCGGGCCCCGAGGACCCGGAGCGCGGGATGATCGACCCCGCCGCGGGGGACTGGTTCCCCGAACAGGCCCTGGAACTGGTGCGGTTCGCCGACCCGCCGATTCTGGGCTGAGGTTCGGCCGAGCAGGCTCGCCTGTTCGCTCTTCAGGCGAGTGAAGCGCGCGAGTGTACTCCATCAACTCCCCGCCGGGAAACGGCAGGAGCGACAGGTGCTGTTCAAAGTCACCCTCCGCCCAGCACGCGGCCGTGATCTCCTAGCCGTAGACGTGCGCGCAGAGCTCAGGCAGGGCCGAGGGCACCTCCTCCTGGAGGGTGTCAGCCGGTGTGAGTCAGCCTCTGACGTGGGCTCCGACCTGAGCCTCTCTTCCGTCAGTCAGGCTGACGCGTCAGCTCCGGGTCAGGGGATGTCGAGGGCCTGGCGCGCTGAACTGATGACCCGGTGCGCGTCGGCGCCGTACACCGCGGACTCCCGCAGCGTGTTCCAGGTACGGAGGTACGTGCTCACGCTCGCCTCGTCCTCGATCCACAGCTCGGAGTGCCACGTCTCGACGATCACGCGGCTGTCGTCGTAGATCCAGAAGGCCGTGGCGGGCGGAATCCTCAGCGAGGCGCTGAGCGGGATTATCCCCAACTCGACGGTGTCCAGGCCGACGGCTCCGGACAGCCGGTCGAGCTGCGCTGCCAGGACGGACGGCGGGCAGATCAGTGCCCGGAGCGCGGCCTCCCACATGATGATGTGGAAACGCTTCGCGGGGTTGTACAGCATCTCTTGGCGCTTGATGCGGGAGCGCACGGCTTCCTCGGTGTCATGGGGCGACTGCTGGAGTTCGGTGTAACGGGTGAAGATGTGCCGGGCGTAGTCCGGGGTCTGCAGAATGCCCATGATCATGGACGGCTCCCAGCCCCGGAACACGCTGGCGGTCGTGTGCTCGGCCAGGTGCGTGTCCTGTACCGGCTTGTGTCCCGAGGCCAGCTGCCGTCGCCATGACCGGATGTGCGACTCGAACCCCCTGAGTCTGGCGAGCAGTTCGTCGTACACGTCCGGCTGCCCGGTCCCCTCAGTCCACGCCTGCAGGTCTTCGGGAGTGGCGGTCTGCTTGCCGTTCTCCAGCTTGCTGACCTTCGGTTGTGGCCATCCGAGCCGCCGGGCCAGCGCGGAACCGGTGAGCCGTCCATCAGGGGCGGACAGCCGCAACTCGCGCAGCCGCACCCCGAGCGCTTCGCGCGCCTGCTGGTAGTCAGTCGTCACCGGTTCTGCTCACCCGCCTACTTCGCGGCCAGACCCGCTGCGAACTCCTCGTGCGGGACGGCGTAGTGCCAGGCGCCATCGCGCGCCTGGGCGTACCGGTTGACCTCGACGGGCTCCGTGATCAGCTCCACGCTGACGAGATTGTCGGCGTCGTCGAAGTTGAGCTGGGCCACCAAGCGCGAGTCGAAGATCCAGAAGTCCGTGTCGGGGAGCTGGAGTCGTTCGGCGTCGGCGCGCCACAGGTTTCGGATGTCCTCGCCGACGGCGCCGTTCCGCCGGGCGTTGTCGAGCAGGTAGAGCTGCCCAGGGGTTGGCGGGTTGTCGACGATGCGGACACGCTCGAACCGCTTGCCCAGCGTGGTCTGTTCGCGGCGTTCGGCACACCATTCGGCGTCGACTCCCTCCCAGTTGACGGGCTCGCCTCGGGTGAACTGTGCGTAGGTGTCGGTCACCTCATCGGACGCGTACCGGCGGCGGGTCTCCAGCCTCCAGGCCGTGTGCTCGAACTGGGTGAACAGCCGGTCGAACTCATCCAGGCCGATGATGTCCGGCACGCGGGCGACCTCCTTGGGGCCGAAGTCGACGAGCAGTTCGCGCGGTACCACGATGGGTACTTCGCCCTCCCCGAGGTGCCGCAGATGGGCGATGTCGTCAGGGTCGGTGAGCGCCGGTCCGTGGATGATCACTTCGCCGGTGTCGAGGTCTTCGTGCACGGTGGGGCAGCCGTTCACGCCGCTGCCCGTGCCGTTGAAGCGCAGTCGTCGGGCCATGATCAGGTCCTTTCGGAGGGGACTGATCCATTCATGATCACCGTGCTCGGGGCCGGGCGGTACAGGTACGCCGTGCCTTCGCAGATATAAACAGCTATAGCTGACTTCGTATCGCGAATAACTGAGCATACGTGCTGGACCTCTCAACTGGAGTTCACCGAGGCTGAATTCATGGCAACAGCGCAGCAAGAGCCGAACACCACGGACGTCACAGTGGCGGTCGAGACTCTGCGGGAAGCACTGACTGCGGCGGGGATCGTGCTGCCGTCGCTGGGGGCGGATGTGGCGTCGCCCTCACTGAACCTGATCACCCTCGGCCGGGTGCGCGTGGATGTCGTGCTGCGGTTGGCCGGCGTGATCCAGCGGGGGTGCGTATGAACGGATACACACCGGAGATCGGTGATCTCGTATGGGACGAGACGACGGGCAAGGTCGGCCGGGTCGTGGACCGCGTCGGCCCGCACTGGCAGCTCAAGCCGCCCGGCGGTGGGAGGGAGTGGGACGCGCACGGCCTCCTACGGCCGGTTACGGCGGCGGAGAGGCTATCGGCGGGCGTTGCTCTGGCCAACGCCCGGAGCCGGGGAGAGCTGCCGTGAGCGGGGTTGAGTGGCAGTGGCGCGGCGGCGGCCGTGGCCACCTGCGGGCCGTTACCGGCAACGAGCAGTTCGTCCGGCATCAGGGGGCGTACCAGAAGTACTTCGAGCATGCGTCGGCGTGCCCGGACTGCGTGGACGCTGTGTGCCCCGAGGCGCGGCGCCCTGTGGCGCGTGGTCCGGGGACGAGCAGAGTCCGACGACTAGTTAATTGCCCCTGAAGTAGTCGGGCCGCCCGCTGGGGCGACTTGCTGACCCGAAGCGCGGTAGCCCTCATGTCGGTACCCGTGTTGTCGCCAAGAGAGCACGAAACAGGGATTTGGGTGCCACGACTGGGGAGCAAGCGCCGGACTCGCCGCACCCCGGTCGCTGATGGCACCATCGGCCGTCTGAATCCCCCCTTTTCCCTCAGTGGAGTTGGGGCATACGATCCCCAGTAAGGCGGGGTCGTAGCACAGAGGTAGTGCGCCGCGACAGCATCTCGGAGGACGTCGGTTCGAATCCGACCGCCCCGCCCCTCTCACAGAGTGACGACGCCTCGTGAACCCAAAATGCAGTTGGTGCCAGGCAACCTGCCGACCCCATGTCGACCACCACGGCCGCCATCTCGCAACGTGAACTGTCGAGCCCCACATGCCGATCGGCCACGGTGTGGGTCCTGCCGCCCGCCGTGGTCAGGGCCGCCGCAGCAGTCTCTCGGCGGCCCGCCCGAACATCCACCGCCCCGTCCACGCCAGCCCCCGGTCGAGGAACCCCGGCAGCAGGCGCACCCTGATCTCCTCCCGCCACATCACCCGCGAACCCCCGCCGTCCTCCGCATGCACCTCGATCTCGGCCCATCCCGTCACGAACGAGCCGCGCTTGACCAGCCGGCACATGCCCGGAACGCCGTCCCCCGGGGGCTGCCACGTGACGACCTCCATCGGGTCGTCGAAGGCCACGGGGCCGATCCCCGACCGCGCCACGAACAGGGTGCCCTCGTGGGTCGGCGGCGCCGTGACCACGGTGACGCGGGTCAGCGGGACCACATCGGCGTGCCGCTGCCAGTCGGTGAGGCGTCGCCAGCTCTGGTCGACGGGATACGGAGACACGCGCTCCAGCAGGAATAGGGCCACGGGGTGATCGTAGGCGG
Source organism: Streptomyces sp. NPDC087263 (assembly GCF_044744645.1). Lineage (NCBI taxonomy): Bacteria > Bacillati > Actinomycetota > Actinomycetes > Kitasatosporales > Streptomycetaceae > Streptomyces > Streptomyces sp. NPDC087263. The sequence goes on along the minus strand of NZ_JBIUYT010000006.1, from coordinate 117,472 downwards.
CGGAACGTGAGGTGCATTGTCACCGAACCGCCTGAAATGGGGAGCCATCCCTCTACCGTCCACTGCCGGATACATCTGACGGGGGATCGGGCCCATGGGGCGCATCTGTGCCCTTGACGTGCCTGGTCGACATGGGGTGATCATGGGCCGTGACCCGCGCTCTGTCGACGCCGCCCGTTATCGCTTCCGGCTCGCTCGCCGACTCCCCTCAGCCCGTGCTCCCCGTCGCGCGGGGCTTGCTCCTGCGGCCCTGGGAATCGGCCGACGCGCCGGTGTTCCTGTCCGCCTACGAGGATGACGAGATCCGCCGGTGGCACACGAACCGGCCATCGACCGAGGGTCAGGTTCGGGAGTGGTTCGACGCGTACCGCCAGGACTGGATACGGGAGAAGGGCGGACACTGGGCAGTCACCGGCGACAGCGGTCAGGTACTCGGTCGGATCGCCCTACGCGGCCTGGACTTCGACGACGGCATCGCCGGCGTCGCGTACTGGGTGCTCCCGGCTGCCCGCGGCGCCGGCGTGGCCTCGCAGGCACTTGAGGCGCTCAGTTTCTGGGCGCTGCACCAGATCGGCTTCTTCCGCCTGGAGTTGGACCACTCGACGCGCAACGAGGCCTCGTGCCGGGTCGCCGCAACATGCGGATACGACCTGGAAGGAACCAAGCGCAGCGCGGCCGTGCACGACGACGGCCGACACGACATGCACGGGCACGCCCGCGTCCGCGTTCCCGTCCGAGGCCACTGAGGCCCTCTCGCCGTTCCGCGACGCCTTGAACATGTACGGGCTTGTCCGCAGGCTCGGCCAGGGTGTCCACTACCGGGCCACCGACTCCGCATGGGAGTACCCACCGTTTCAGCAGCCAGGAGGCCGCGGTGAAACCCCCCGCTCCCCAGTCCATCGCGCCCGAGCAGCTCACCATCGTCCCCGCCAACCAGGCGTCCTGGGGCGACCTGCGGGCGATCTTCGGCACCGCCGACTACCCCGCCAAGTGCCACTGCCAGCACTACAAGGTCCGTGACTCGCAGTGGGCCGCGGTCTCCGACGCCGAGCGCGCCGAGCGGCTGCGTGAGCAGACCGCCTGCGGAGACCCGGAGGCGCGCACGACCAGCGGGCTCGTCGCCTACCTGGGCAGCGAGCCGGTCGGCTGGTGTGCGGTCGAGCCGCGGACCGCGTACCCGCGTCTGCTGCGTACCCGGACCCCGTGGACCGGACGGGACGAGGACAAGAGGGACGACACCGTCTGGGCCGTCACCTGCCTCGTCACGCGCAAGGGCTACCGCAGGCGCGGCGTCACCTACGCGCTCGCCCGTGCCACCGTCGGCTTCGCCCGTGACCGTGGCGCTCGCGCGCTGGAGGCCTACACGATGATCACCCAGCCCGGAAAGGAGATCACCTGGGGCGAGTTGCACGTAGGCAGCCGTGATGTGTTCGCCGACGCAGGTTTTGCCGAGGTCAGTCACCCGAGCCCGCGACGCGTCGTCATGCGCGTCGACTTCTGAGCGCTTCGGCACGCTACTGCGACTCGGGGCGCTTCCCGACGCTCGCCGGAACTCCCTTTGTCCGTGGGGTGAGTTGCCGTCTCCATGCCGATCGTTGACAGTCGGGGCGCGGCTGCGAGCCGACCGCACCCTCTCCGGTGACCGCACCCAGGGCGTCCGGGTGCCCGTCACCTTCGCCGGGCAGAACCCCGACGACGGCCTTGGTACCACCGGGGGCAGCACGGTCGGCAGCACCACCGGCCGAACCCCCCGGCACGAGCACGGCCGGCGGCAGCCTCGCCGCCACCGGCGTCACTGTCCCGGGTGCGGCGGCACCGGCCGCGCTGCTCACGGTGGGCGGCTGGTTCGTCCACCGCCGTGCACAGGCGAAGCGGTAGCCGTACGACGCCGTACGACAACGAGGGCTCCCCGCACACCGCGGGGAGCCCTCGTACACGTACCAAAGGTCAGGCAGCGACCGGCAGCCCCGGCGTGCGGAAGACCCGGTGCTCGGCGTCGACCGCGAACACCTCGCAGCCCTCCCGCGCGGCAGCCCATTCGATGCCCTCAGGGCCCATCGCGAACGCGGCGGTCGCCGTGGCGTCGGCTTCGGTCAGTGAGGCGGCCACGACGGTCATGCTGAGCAGTCCGGTCGCCGGTCGGCCGGTGCGCCCGTCGACGATGTGGTCCCCGCGTTCGTACCGCGCGGACGTCGCCACCGCGCCGTCGGCGATCTCCAGCACCTGGCACAGCCGGTCGGCCTGCTCGGGGTGGCGTACGCCCACCCGCCACGGGCCGCCCACCGAGGCCACGTCGCCACCGGCGTTCAGGCAGAACCTCGCCGCCCCGCGCGCCGTCAGCAGATCCGCGGCCCGCTGCACCGACCAGCCCTTCACCATCGCGCAGGGATCAAGGCCGCGGCCCGGCAGCCGCACCTGGAAGGCGCCGCGGGTCGCGACCCGGTAGTCCTCGCACAGGTCGAGGACCTCGACCAGATCGGGGCTGAGTTCATGGGGTTCCAGCTCGCCCCGGTCCAGCCGGGACACCTCGCTGTCGGGCTTGAACGGGCTGAACCGCGCGTCGACCTCGCGCAGCCACCCGAACACCGCGTCCGCGGCCTCGTCGGAGGCGTCCCCGTCGTCGATCCGCAGCGACACCGGGAACCCCATCACCTGCTCAACTCGCCGCACCTCAGGCGACCTTCGCGTCGATGGCGGCCTGGAGGGACTCCTTGTAGCCGTCGCTGGTGATCGTGGCGCCGGAGACGGTGTCGATGTCCGCGCTCTGCGCCTGAAGGGTCTCCTGGATCAGCACGGGCACGGCGGCCGTGGTCTGCGGGTGATTCGGCTGCACCAGCATCCGTACGGAGGCGATCGTGTCGCCCTCGAAGGTCACCTCGACCTGCACGTCGCCCTTCTCGGTGGCGACGGTGCTGCCCTGGACGACCTGAGTTGCGGCGGCCGACGCGGACGGCGAGGAACCCGAGGATGAGGGGGGTGAAGGGGATGAAGGGGACGAGGGCGCAGGGGCCGCCGGCGCGGCGACCGTGGTGTCGGCCGTCGTGTCGGCGCCCGGTTGGTAACGCCACACCGTGATCAGGCCCAAGGCGGACAGGGCGACGACAGGCAGTACTCGCTTCACGGTGTTCCCCTCATCCAGCCAGGCTGAAGCGCTCGGAATGGATCTGCGGTCCGGGCACGCCCAACTCGCGCAGCGTGCGCAGGACTACGCCGGTCATGGCGGGCGGGCCGCACACATAGACGTCCCGGTCGGCGAGGTCGGGCACGAGCCTGACGAGCTCAGGCGGCGCGAGCCGGTCCGGCACCGGCGGTCCGGTGATCAGGTGCAGCACCGCGCCCTTCGCGTGGGCGAGGTCGCGCAGCTCGTCGTAGAGGACGGCGTCCCGGTCCCTGGCGACCCGGTAGATGAGCACCACGTGGCCTTCCAGTTCCTCAAGGAGCGCCCGCATCGGGGTGATGCCCACACCGCCGGCGATCAGCAGGGCGTCCGGCCGCGTCCGGTGCATCGTGGTGAAGGCGCCGTACGGGCCCTCGGCGAAGACCCGGGTGCCGACCTTCACGTGCCGCAGGGCGGCGGTGCCGGCGCCGGCCGTCTTCGCGGTCAGGCGCAGCGTCCGGCCGTCCGGGGCGGCGGACAGCGAGAACGGGTTGGCCTGCCACCACCGGTCTCTGGTCAGGAACCGCCACAGGAAGAACTGGCCTGCCCGCGCGGGCAGTTGGTCCAGGTCACGCCCCGTCATGTAGATCGACACGACGTTGTCGGACTCGGGGACGACCGCGGAGACCCGTAGCTGGTGGCGCAGGTTCCGCCAGAGCGGGAGCACCACCCGGCCCAGGAACACCGCACCGAGCGCCGTGCCCCACATGCCCCACCAGTACGCCGTGGCCGCCGACGAGGTGGTGAACGTCGTACCGACCCCGACCTGGTGCGTGAACGCCAGCACCACGGCCACGTAGGTGTAGAGGTGGATGAAGTGCCAGGTCTCGTACGCCAGTCGGCGCCGGGCGTACCTCGCCGACACCGCGCCTATCACCATGATCAGCACCAGCGCCACGATCGCCCGCAGCACGCCCTCGACGGTCTCGGCCAGGTTCACCAGCTGGTCCACCGGACCCATCGACGAGGACTCGGCGTAGCCGAAGGTGATGAAGACGGCGTGTCCGAGCAGCGTCCACAGCAGACCGAAGCCGACCCAGCGGTGCCAGGACGTCAGCCGGTCCATGCCGATCCGCCGGTCGAGCCAAGGCAACCGGGCCACCAGCAGCAGCTGGAACGCCATCAGAAGAGCGCCGTACAGCCCGCACAGCCGCCCCAAAAGGATCAGGGCGTTCGTGTCGCGCGGGGACTGGAGGAAGAAGAAAGCCACCACGCCCACGTTCACCGCCAGCAGGGCGTACAGGCCCGCGCGGGCCACCACCTTCGGGCGTACCGCCGTGGGGGGCGGTTGGAGACGTTCGACAGTCGTCACGGACGGGAGCTCCTCGTTCGGGTCCGGGGACACCGAGCCTGCCGGGTGGGAGCTGTCGTTTTCCTGTCGGGTGACTTTCAACTTCTTACCGATACGCGTCCGGCGAGCCCGCGGGTATGGCGTCCGGAGACAGGTGAAGCACTATGGGCACGTGGAAAAAGTACGACTTCTCGTTGTGGACGACGATCCGCCCATCGCCGACCTGGTCGCGACGGTCGCCCGCTACGAGGGGTGGGAGGCCGTCACCGCCAACACGGGCGAAGAGGCGCTGAGCCGCGCCGCCGAGTTCCATCCGGACATCGTGGTGCTCGACCTGATGCTCCCCGGCCTCGACGGCTTCGGCGTCCTGGACCGGCTGCGCCGGACCGGCACGATGGTGCCCGTGGTGTTCCTGACCGCGCGGGACGGCGTGGCCGACCGGGTCGCGGGCCTCACCCGGGGCGGCGACGACTACCTCGTCAAGCCGTTCGCCGTGGAGGAGCTCATGGCGCGGCTGCGGACCGTGCTGCGCCGCGCGGCCGGTCCCGGGTTCCAGCGGTCCGTGCTCAGGGTGGCCGACCTGACGATGGACGAGGACACCCGCGAGGTACGGCGCGACGAGAAGCTCCTCACACTCACCCCCACCGAGTACGAGGTGCTCCGCTACCTGATGCGCAAGTCGCCCACCGTGCTCACCAAGGCCCAGATCCTCGACCACGTATGGGAGTACGGCTTCGGGGGCCGCTCCAATGTCGTCGAACTGGTCGTCAGCCGTCTGCGCCGCAAGCTCGACGGCTTCGACGAGGCGGGCGAACCGCTGCTCCACACCGTGCGGGGCGTCGGGTACGTGGTGCGGCAGGTCGCGGAGTGATCCGCCGGTTCCGGGGGGCCTACCGCAGGATGCGCCTCGGCACCCGGCTGGCCCTGGGTCTTGGCGTGCTGTCGCTCGTGGCGTTCGCCGTCGTCGGCACGGCGCTTTCGATGTCCATGCGGGACTACCTGGAACGCCAGCTGAGCGAACAGATGAGGCTCGTCCAGCTCACCCAGACCGAGGACGTCAAGGCGAACGACGACATGCACGGCGAGCCGTACTGGGGCTGGTACACGGCCTCTTACCAGGTCTCGGGCGGTACGGCCACGATCCGGCTGCCCGCCGACGCGCCGGCGGACGACGCCGCACTCGCCGCCACTGCCGAGGCGCTGTCCGCCTCGGATTCCGACGAACTCGTCCGTATCGCCGACATCAAGGGGGAGGGCACCTACCAGCTGCGCGCCTGCGCCGTCGAACCCGGCGTGGTCCTGGTCACCGCGGCGCCCATGAAAGGCATCGACGACACCATGCGGCAGCTGGTGACGGTCCAGGTCGTCGCGTTCCTGCTGGCGCTGCTCGCGCTCGTCGTGATCGGCCGGGCGGCCCTGCGGCGCGGCCTGAAACCGCTCAGCGACATGGCGCACACGGCCCGCGGCATCACCTCGCACGACTTCACCGAGTCGGCCCGGCTGCCGGTCCGCGCCGACCGCGGCAACGGCGGCCCCGAGGTCGAGGAACTGCGCACCGCGTTCAACACCATGCTGGAGCACATCGACGACTCCCTCGCCGTCCGCACCGAGGCCGAACAACGCCTGCGCCGCTTCGTCGCCGACGCCTCGCACGAGCTGCGCACCCCCCTGATGTCGGTACGCGGCTACGCGGACCTCTTCCAGTACGCGGCCGCCAACGAGCCCGCGGAACGCGACAAGCACCTGGCCCGCCTGCGCGCCGAGGCTGCCAGGATGGGCGTACTCCTGGACGACCTGCTGTTGCTCGCACGCCTGGACGCCGGCGAGGTCGAGGCACCGCTCCGCCTGGTGGACGCCGACCTGGCGGAGCTGGCACGCGAGGCGGCCGACGCCTTCCGCGCCGGCCACCCCGAGCACGAACTGACCCTGACAACAGGGCCCGAGCCGGTCCGGCTGCGCCTCGACCCCCTGCGTATCCGGCAGGTACTCGACAATCTCCTCACCAACTCCGCGGTGCACACCCCGGTCGATACGAAGGTGTCCCTGGACGTGTCCGTCTCCTTCGGTGCGGCGGTGGTGCGGGTCGCCGACTCGGGCCCGGGCATTCCCGCCGACGACCAGGAACGAGTCTTCGACCGCTTCTACCGCGTCGACAAGGCCCGCACCCGCGACCGGGGCGGCAGTGGACTGGGCCTGGCGGTCGCCCTGTCCCTGGTGCGAGCCCACGGCGGCACGGTCGAACTGACCAGCCGCCCGGGTGCGACGGTGTTCACCATCAGGCTTCCCCTCTGATGTCCACCATCGGGCTCCCTCTCTGAGGGGAAGCCGTCGGCGTCCGTGGCCTCACTCGCTGTGCAGCACCTCCGCGATCGTCAGCCGCGCCGCACGCCGGGCCGGGACGTACGCCCCCAGGACCGCGATCGCGACGCCCGCCAGGGCCATGCCGGCCAGCGCCGGGGCCTGCCAGACGTCCGTCATGTACGAGGGCAGGGAGATGGACACCGCGTCCGCCATGAGCGGCACCACCAGGTGGTGGCCCGCGATGCCCAGCGGGATGCCGAACAGCGAGCCGATCGCGCCGAGTACGGCCATCGAGGTCACCATCATCGCGGTGACCTGCCGTGGCGTCATGCCGATGGACTTGAGCATGCCCAGATCCCGGCGGCGGTCACGGGTGTTGAGGACGACCGTGTTGAAGACGCCGAGCGAGGAGACCACGGCGAGTATCAGGGTGAGGACCGTGGCGGAGCCGATGATGGTCTGGACGATGGTGTTCGGCCCCTTCGGCGTCGGGCTGATCCCGGGGTCGGCGGCGCCTGCCGCACGTGCGTAGGCGACCGGATCCGTACCCTCGTCGAGCTTGACGTGGTAGGCGATGGGCTTCTCCTGGGGGGCCAGGGCCGTCATGGTCGACCAGCCGGTGGCGATCTTGTCCCCGGCGCTCTCCATGAACTCTCCGACGATGGTCACCTCCTCCTGGCGGTCGCCCTTCGCCAGCTCGAGGTGGTCGCCGACGGCCAGGCCCCGCACTCGCAGGAAGGCCGAACCGGCCACGACCTCGCCCGTGCGCTGCATCCACCGGCCCTCGGTGAGCACGTTGTCCAACTGCGGCCGGTCCCCGCGGCGGCCCTCGAACGTCACCTGCTGTGTGGTGCCCGCGATGTGCACGTCCGCGTCCGCCCGGGCGGTGACCTCGCTCGCGCCGGGCAACGAGCCCAGCAGCGACTGGAGTTCGAGATCGCTGTGCACCGGCTTGATCTCCGTGCCCTGCTGGTATCTGCTCGCGTAGACCGTGACCTGGTAGGCGTCGAGTCCCGCCTCCCCGAACCTGGTCATCGTCGTGGCCAGACCGGTCGCGAACGTCACGGTGGTCACCCCGAGGACCACCGCGGCGAGCGTGAGGCCGCTCCGGCCCGGCCGGGCGAACGGCAGCCCAAGGCCCAGGCTCATCGACCGCGGCAGCCTGCTGCCCGCCAGCCGGCGCTGGATGCCCAGCGCCCGCCCGGCACGCGGGGCACTGCCCGCGCTGATCGCCCGCGCCGCGGACAGCCGGTGCGCGCGCGCCGAGGGGGCGAGCGCGGCAAGGACGCAGACGCCGGGCATACCGAGCAGGGCGAGAGCGTTCACCCAGGTCGGGATGCCGACAGTGCCGTGGAACACCCCCGCCTCGGGCCCGGTGAACACGAACTCGAAGAAGGGACGCGCCAGGGCGTTGCCGAGAACGGTGCCGAGCACGCAGCCGGCGAACGCGGGGACCGAGGTCATCGTGAGGTAGACGGCGACGACCTGTCCCGGCGTGAACCCCAGGGCCTTGAGGATCCCGATGTGCCGCAGGCCGGAAACCACCGCGCCGCCCACCACGTTGGCGACGATGAGCACCGCCACCACGATCCCGAGGATGCCGAAGGCCATCAGGTACGGGGCGTACGCCCGCGCCGAACTGCCGATCGCCTGCTTGAGGGTGAGATACGACTGGGGAGAGGTCAGCGCGTCCTTCGGCAGCCCTTCGGTGACGGAGACCAGGTTCGCGTCGATCCGGCTCTGCGACGAGGCGTCCGTGAAGCGGAAGAGCATCTGAGTGGTCGTCGGGTGCAGTGCCGCCATCTGTTCGGGGGCGACCCAGGCGTCGGCGGTGCGGCTCAGGTCGAAGGCGAACCCGACGATGGTGAGGGCCGGGCCCGAGGACACCTGGACCTTCCTGCCCAGGTCGTCCGGGCCCCAGCCCGGGTACCGGTTCACGACGATCTCGCCGGGCCCGGTGGCCCAGCGGCCCGCCCAGAGGTCCAGCCGGCCCACCGGGCCTTGCGGGTCGGAGCGGCCCACGACCGTGGTCGCGCCGTTCACGGGGTATTGGGCGGGATCCATCGGCAGGTCGATGGTGACCTGGGCGAAGGGCCCCGCGGCGGCCGCGACCCCGGGCTGCCGGGCCGTCTGCGCCAGCTGCGCGTCGGACACCTTGGAGGGATCGAACGCGGCGACGACATGCGGGCCGCGTTGCGCGGCGAACGCCTTGTCGAACGGCGCGGACGCCGCGTCGACCAGGCCGAGTGCGATCACCATCGCCCCGGTCGAGGCCAGCGTGACCAGCGCGATGACGAGTGTCTGGAGCCTGCGCCGCCGCACCGCCGCGCGGGCGGCCCGCCACACCGCCCTCATGCGGACGGCTCCAACGCGTGCTCGCCGGTCACCCGGCCGTCGGCGACCTCGACAAGCCGGCTGGCGCACCGCCGGGCGAGCTGCTCGTCGTGCGTGACCAGGATCAGCGTCTGGCCGATCTGGTTGAGGTCGAGCAGCAGGTCCATCACCTGCTCGCCGGCCCGGCTGTCCAGGGCGCCGGTCGGCTCGTCGGCCAGCAGCAGCGCGGGGCGGTTCATCAACGCCCGGGCCACGGCGACGCGTTGGCGTTCGCCGCCGCTGAGCACCGCGGGATAGGCGTTCCTGCGGTCCGCGATGCCGAGTTCGTCGAAGAGCTCGAGCGCGCGGCGACGGGCCTGCCGGGCGGGACTGCCGGTCAGCTGCGCGGCCAGGGCGACGTTGTCCAGCGCCGACAGGTCGTCGATCAGGTTGAAGAACTGGAAGATCATGCCGATGCGACGCCGCCGGTACAGGGCGAGTCCCTTCTCACTCAGTCCGCCCACGTTCTCGCCATGCACCACGACCGTGCCGCCCGTCGGACGGTCAAGACCGGCGATCATGTTGAGCAGGGTGGACTTGCCACACCCCGAGGGACCCATCACGGCGACGGCCTCCCCGGCGCGGATCTCCAGCGACACGCCGTCCAGCGCCGTCGTCTCGCCGAACTCCTTGCGTACGCCGTCGAGTTGTACGACGGGTTCTTCTCTGCTGTTGTTGCTGCCCTCGGTGACCATGTACAGGACGCTAATTCGGGCGCCGTGCCCAGGACATCCCTCCCCGGGTGGCAAACCGACCCGCTCCTCATCCTGGAGATGCAGGGCCCTGCGTCCACCGGCCGATGCGGACCGGGCGGTCATCTGCGAAGGTGAGCCCGTGGGGAAGTGGGAGCTGGACGCGCTGGTGGCGGCGCTCGGGGTGGCATGTACGGCCGCCGGATGGCTGGGGGTCGCGTGGGCGGGTACCCGGCGCCGGTGGCAGTCGGCAGTGGGGGAACGCGGCTGGCTCCTTGAGCGGGAGCGGCAGAGCGCCGCCCAGGACGCGGTCGCGGCCGAACGCGACCGCATCGCCCGGGAGTTGCACGACATCGTCAGCCACAATGTCAGCCTCATGGTCGTCCAGGCCGGGGCCGCCCGCGAGGTGCTTGGCACGATGCCCGACGAAGCCGCGAAGGCACTGCGGGCCGTCGAGGACGCGGGACGCGGCGCGATGACCGACCTGCGACACCTGCTGGGCTTGCTGGCCCCGTCACAGAGCGGCGAGGAGGAGGACCAGGACGTGGACTTGGGCGCGGGCGGTGCGAGAAGGTACTACGGCGGTACGGCGGGACTGGCGCCCCAGCCCGGCCTCGGCCGCCTTGGCCAACTCGTCGACCGGATATCGTTCGCCGGGCTGCCCGTCGAGGTGCGGATCTCCGGCGAGCCGCGCCCGCTGCCGGCCGGGATCGACGTGACCGCGTACCGGATCGTCCAGGAGGCCCTGACCAACGCGCTCAGACACGGCGACGGCGGCAGCGCCGAGGTGACCGTGCGGTACGCGGACCACGCGCTGCGCGTGGAGGTGCTGAACACCGGCCCGAGCATCCTGACCGGCGGTGCGCCGGTGCCGTCGCTGCCGGTCCCACGACACCGGGAGGGCGCGGGCCGCGGACTGCTGGGCCTGCGCGAGAGGGTCGCGGTGTACGGCGGGGACCTGGACGCCCGGCGCCGTCTCGGCGGCGGATTCCGGGTCCGGGCGCGCATCCCGCTGGACCGGCCGTGAACGCAGGCGTGGGCGAGCGTGCCCCCCGTGTGCTCGTCGTCGACGACCAGACGCTCATCAGGACCGGCTTCCGGCTGATCCTCACCGCCCGCGGCATCGAGGTCGTCGGCGAGGCGGCCGACGGCGCGGAGGCGGTGGCGGCGGCCCGTGAACTCCGTCCCGACGTCGTGCTGATGGACATCCGCATGCCGAACATGGACGGCCTGGAGGCCACTCGCCGCATCCTGGCGCAGGCTCCGGACTGCCGGGTCCTCATGCTGACGACCTTCGACCTGGACCGCTATGTGTACGCGGCGCTGTCGCTCGGAGCCAGCGGTTTCCTGCTGAAGGACGTCACCCCCGAACACCTCGCGGCGGCCGTACGCCTCGTCGACACCGGCGACGCCCTGCTGGCCCCGTCGATCACCCGACGCCTGGTGGAGCGCTTCGCCTCGGACACCGGCCGCCCACCCGCACCGCACGCCGACCTCGCGTCCCTGACACCCCGTGAGCTGGAGGTCCTCACCCTGCTGGGCCGAGGCCTGTCCAACACGGAACTGGCCGGCGAACTGACCCTGAGCGAGGCCACGGTGAAGTCCCACGTGGCCCGGATCTTCGCCAAACTGACCCTCCGCGACCGCTCCCAGGCGGTGGTCCTCGCGTACGAGACGGGGCTCGTCAAGGCGGGGGAGCCGGGAGCGAGTTCCTAATCGCGGATGCGCGGAGGGTGCTGGACCGGCTCGGACGGATGGCGCTCCACCGTCAGTGCTCCGACGGGCACACCAGGTGAACCGGGTTGCTCACCGATCCAGGGACTCCCCGCCGGGCCGCAGCCAGGTGGTCAGGGCCCACCACCAGTGCAGGGTGCTCAGTGGCCCGGAGCGGCTCTCCGCCGGGGCGTCGGTCAGTGATTCGCCGGTGATCTGCTGGAGTCGGCCGAGCCGGTAGCGAACGGTGTTGGGGTGGGTGAACAGGGCTGTCGCGGTCTGGTCCAGACGACGGCCGTTGTCGAGGAAAGTCAGTGCGGTGAGCGCGAGTTGGCGGTGGAAGGTGTCCGACTGGTCGAGCCCGTTCAGGAAACGAGCGCTCAGCACGGAGCCCAGTAGCGGCTGGTCCGCCAGGGCGATCTCGGCGGCGAAGTCCGTGAGGTCGTACAGTCCGCGTCGGCCCTGGCGGCGGCCGATGTCCACCGCGCGTACGCACAGCCGGTAGAGCGGGCGAAGTTCGTTCAGGGGAGCGGCCGGGGAGACGACGGCAAGGGTGGTCGCCTCGATCTCCTCGCGTGTGGGCGTGCGGGGGCACAGGCCGACCAGATGCCCTTCGACCAGCCCGAAGGTCCCGCGCGGCGCGGCGGGTCGGCTCATCGGCGGACGTGTGTGCGCGGGGTCACCCATGTCCCGGACCAGGCAGTGGTGTTGGCCGCCGGGGCGGATGCCGGCCCGCACCAGTTCCTCGGCGGACGGGGTGACACCGCCGACCAGTAACTGCCGCAGGATCCGGGTCAGGGCACCGAGCGGCTCGTGCGGCGTGCCCTGCTCCGCGGCACGGTATCCGTTGATCACGTGACGCTCGACCGCGTCCCCGTACTCCTTCAGGCGCATGACCATCGTGAGCAGGGCGCCGTCGGACAGCCCGTCGGACCGGCAGCGGTCGACCATGATCTCCGTGGTGCGCGTGAACGCCGCCTGGAGGCCCTGTAGTACGGCGGTCATCGGGACGCCCTGGCCCGCGCGGTCGGCGCCGAGCAGCAGGGCGGCGGTGAAGTCCTGCTCCTCGACCCGCTCGAAGGTGTCGAACCAGGTATCGGCCGCGCGGATCATGGCGGTGACGTGCGAGCGGGTCTCCGCCTCGGCGAGCCGGGCCAGTTCGGGCGACCGGCCTCTCGCCGCTTCGACGAGGGCACCGCACACGTCCACGTCCACGACCATGCTCCGCAGGATCCCGGCCACCGAGTCGTGCTCGTCGGCGACGTTCACGATCACCCTCCCCGTCCAGGACTGTCACCGGACCACAACAAAGCGGTGGAGCGTTGGAGCCGGGCTCCTACCACACCGCTGTCATCGACTGATTTCCTGAGGGCTACCGAAGGTAACAGGACAGCTGTCGCAGTAACACCCTAGGCGTCGCCATGCCCCGCGCATCTCTTCTGGAAGGCAGCCCATGGAGAACTCAGCGACCCCGTCGGGCGTCAGCCGCCGACACGCCCTGACCGTGACGGGGGGCGTGCTCGCCGGTGCCGCCCTCGCGGCGAACGCGTCGTCGGCCTTCGCGGCCGGTTCCTCGGACGCGGACGCGATCGTCGTCGGCGGCGGCCTCGCCGGTCTCGTCGCGACGGCGGAACTGGTGGCCGCGGGACGCAAGGTACTGCTCCTCGACCAGGAGCCCGAAAGCAACCTGGGCGGGCAGGCGTTCTGGTCCTTCGGCGGTCTGTTCCTGGTCGACTCCGACGAGCAGCGGCTGATGGGCGTCAAGGACTCCCGCGAACTGGCGTGGCAGGACTGGCTGGGCACGGCCGGCTTCGACCGCGGCGTCACCGACCCGGGCGGCCAGGACTACTGGGCCCACAAGTGGGCCGAGGCGTATGTGGACTTCGCCGCGGGGGAGAAGCGGTCCTGGCTGTACGAGCTGGGAGTGCGCTGGTTCCCGATCGTCGGCTGGGCCGAGCGGGGCGGCGGCCTCGCGGACGGGCACGGCAACTCGGTGCCCCGCTTCCATGTCACCTGGGGTACCGGTCCGGCCGTGGTCGAGCCGTTCGAGAAGAAGGTACGGGCCGCGGTCGCGGCCGGGAAGGTGACGTTCAAGTTCCGGCACCGCGTCGACGAGGTCGTCACGACCGCAGGCGTCGTGACCGGCGTCCGCGGGGCGGTGCTTGAGCCGAGTTCCGCCGCGCGTGGCAAGGCCAGTTCCCGCACGGTGGTCGGGGACTTCGAGCTGAACGCCCCGGTCGTGATCGTCACCTCCGGCGGCATCGGCGCCAACCACGACCTCGTACGACAGAACTGGCCGGCTCGGCTCGGCACCCCGCCCAAGACCATGATCACCGGTGTGCCGGCGTACGTGGACGGCCGGATGCTCGCGATCACCGAGCAGGCGGGCGGGCGGATCGTGAACCCCGACCGGATGTGGCACTACACCGAGGGCCTGCGCAACTACGACCCGATCTGGGCCAATCACGGCATCCGTATCCTGCCGGGTCCTTCGTCGATGTGGTTCGACGCCACCGGCAAGCGCTTCTCGGCCCCCGACCTCCCCGGCTACGACACCCTCCACACCCTCAAGTCGATCACCACCTCCGGCTACGACTACTCCTGGTTCGTCACGACCCAGAAGATCATCGCGAAGGAGTTCGCGCTGTCCGGCTCCGAGCAGAACCCGGACCTCACGAACAAGGACATCCTGATGCTGCTCTCGCGCATCTGGCAGACCCCCGAGCCGATCGAGAGGTTCAAGAAGAACGGCGTCGACTTCGTCGTCGCCACCACGCTCTCCGAACTGGTCCGCGGGATGAACAAACTGACCGGCGAGGGCCTCATCGACCTGGCCGATCTCCAACGCCAGATCGATGCGCGGGACCGCGAGATCGACAACCCGTACACCAAGGACGTCCAGGTCATGGGCATCCGCAACGCCCTCGCCTACCCCGGGGACTCGCTCAGCCGTACCGCCGCGGCTCACAAGATCCTGGACCCCAGCGCCGGCCCGCTGATCGCCGTACGCCTGAACATCCTCACCCGCAAAACCCTGGGCGGCCTGCAGACCGACCTCTCCGGCCGGGTCCTGGCCGCCACCGGCGCCCCCGTTCCCGGTCTGTACGCGGCCGGTGAGGTCGCCGGATTCGGCGGCGGCGGAGTCCACGGATACCGCTCCCTGGAGGGCACCTTCCTGGGCGGCTGCCTCTTCTCCGGCCGCCAGGCGGGCCGAGCGGCAGCCGCGGCCACCGCGACCTGAGGCACCGTGAGCCCTCAAGGCGTCCAGAAGCCTTGAGGGCCAGGTCCTGTCGTCACATTCCCCCTCCGCCGCCCGGAGGGCGGCCTCGCGGCGTCAGGGCCAGGTGTATTGACCCGCAGGGTTGTTGACGCGGCTGATGGGTGGGTGTCCGTCCAGGGCGGTGTGGCAGCGGTGGTGGCGGCGGTGATGCCGCCGCCCAAGGCGTCCCAGGACACTTGACCACAAGTCGACCCATCTGCCTGTCCGGCCGTCGACAGCGGAACGGGGAGGCGCCCGGTGCATCGCCCGGGTGCCTCCCCGTCCTGCGGTCCTCAGCGCACGGTGACCGCGGCCGTCGTCGCCGAACCGTTCGTCCAGCCGGACAGCTTGGCCGTCACCGTCGCGGTGATCTTGTGGCCCTTGTCGGCCTTCACCAGCACGTACGTCGACTTGGTGGCTCCGCTGACGGTCTTGCCGTCGCGCTTCCAGACGTATGTGTACGAGGTGGCCGTCGGCGACCAGGTGCCGTGGGTGGCGGTGAGCCTGTGGCCGGTCCCCGCCGTGCCGGTGAGCGCGGGCGCCTTGGTGGCCTTCAGGGCGGAGCCGACCGCGACCGTGACTGCGGCGGAGGTGGAGGGCGTCGACCCGGCGCTGTTGGTGACGGTGGCCCGGCAGGACAGCTTGTGCTTGTAGTCGGAGGCGGTCAGGGTGCGGGTCTTGCCGGTGGCACCGGAGATGACTGTGCCGTCACGCAGCCAGGACCAGGTGGCCTTGGCGTCGGTACCCGTCCAGGCGGCGTCGCAGGTGACCTTGGAGCCCGTACGGACGGTTCCGCTCAGCTTGGCCTTCGAGGTGATCGCCGGCTTGGTCAGCAGGGTCTGCCACTGGGCCGAGACCTGGCTCGTGTAGTCGCCGCTGCCCACGGCTCTGCGCGACAGGACGGTGGCCCGGCCGTCGGGACCGGCGGCGACCTCGCCGTACAGCGCCTCCGTGCTGGAGACGTCGGGGACGGGCGCGCTGTTGAGGGCGGTCGCCTTGCTCCAGGTGCCGTCGGCGCGGACCGCCCACTCGAGGTAGTGGTCGTTGCCGTTTTCGGCGCTCGGTATCTGCGGCCAGACGACCTGGACGGTGCCGTCGGCGCCGATGGAGGCGTCCACGTCCCAGGTGGCGTAACCGGTGGACAGCGTCTTCGGCGTGGACCAGGTACCGGTGCTCGCGGAGCGGGTGACCGACCGTACGGTCGACTCACCGTCGGCGCTGCTCCAGCCCACCCACACGTAGGTGAGGTCGCCGTTGGGCGCGGTCAGCGGGTCGCTGCCGTCGGCGTAGTAGAAGGTCGACGCGACCGCGGTCTGCACATCGCCCCAGCTCGCGGAGGGGGACGTCCGGGTCACGGAGTTCAGGTCGTAGCCGGACCCGGAGGCGTTCGCGCCGTGCCACAGCACCGTGGTGGCGCCCTTGGCGTCCGACGTCACCTGGACGACACCGTCCGTGTAGGCCACACCGGGCAGCACGGCCCCGTCGCTCCAACTCCCGTCGGCCGTGGCACGGGTGGCGGTGAGGACGGTGTGCCGGATGCCGACGGCGGTCTGGTCGTAGACGTCCCACACCGCGGTGGCGGAGCCGTCGGGGGTGACGGCGAGCGCGAGGTCGTAGACGGAACCGGTGGTGACCGAGGCGAGCGGCTGGGCCGCCGACCAGGTGGTGGCGCCCGGGGCGCGGGTGGCCGTCATGACCTTGTAGTCGTTGAACTCGCCCTGCTGCCATACGGCGGTGAGGGTGCCGTCGGCCGCCGAGGCGAGCCGGGGCAGGCCGAGCAAGGTGCGGCCCGAGTACGAGGCGATCGGTACCGGATCCGACCAACCGCCCTCCGCCGGGGTCCAGGTGGCGGCGACGGCGGCCAGGTCGCCGTCCACGCCCCTGCCGTCCACCCAGGTCACGACGGCCTGCCCGGTGGGCGTCACGGTCAGGACCGCCGGGGAGGTGCTCTCGCGGCCGGTGGCCAGAGTGTGGGAGGTGCCCCACGTGTTGCTTCCGGCGGCCTTCACGGCGACGTCGAAGTTCCAGTTGACGCCGTCGGCCGTCAGGTCGCGCCACAGGGCGAACGTGGTGCCGTCGACATCGGTCTCGACGTCGATCAGGGTCTGCCGCCCGTCGGCACCGGTCAGCGCGGTGGCGGCGCTCCAGGGACCGGCCGCCGTCGTGTATCCGGCGGCGGCCGCGGGGATCGCGGGGACCAGAGCGGTGACGGCGGTCACCGCAGCGGTGAGCGCCAGGGTGGCGGATCTCGGTCGGCGTATGCGAGACGTGCTGGGTACCACGACGGCTCCTGTGTGTGGTGGGGTCTTGCTGAGGGAACTCGACGTGGGGGGAAAGTCCGAGGTGACGGTACCTGACCTGGTGGAACACCTCGCTCTTGGGATGGTCTAGAGACGATCAAGGTTTCCTCAGGCGCCCACCGGTCCCGGCTTCGCTCGGGCGTCCGCGAGACCGGTCGCCCACTCCTCCTCGCCCCACCGGACCGCGGATGGGCACAACTGCCGGTACTGCATGGCCCACTTCCAGCGCCGGCCGCTGGAGCTCAGCAGGGGCGGCACTCTCGATGAGGAGATTCGGCGACTGACGTCCCGGGTATCGCCCAGGTCGGCGGGGTGAGCCTGGGCGACCGGGTCGTGGCCGAGATCCGGGCCATTCTTGCAACCGGTCCGTGGGCTGGGATTTTCACGCCGGTCTCGGTCGGGCTCGTCGCGTGACCCTGCATCGCTCCGCTGTTGACCGTGGCCGTCAGGTCACGAGCCGCAGTACGTCCGTCATGCCGCCGTCGCGGACCGGGTTGTCGCCGACGTTCTCCCGTCCCGACCGGGGCCACGCCGACGATCCGTGGCCGCGGAGCGGTCCGGAGCACATCCCAGGACACGGGCGCGAATTGCACGCGACCGGGAGAAGCAGTGAGTCGGGGTGAGGTAGGCAAAGAACATGCGCTCAGAAGGTGCCTGCCCCGTTGCCGCTCTGAGGTGCGGAGTGGGGTGTAGCGGGTCGCTGAAGTCTTCGAACTTGCGCGCGATCCGGCGGAATTCGTACGAGAATCCAGGCCACATCGTGGTGTTGCCACCGTGCTTGTCCAGGTACCAGCTGGAGCAGCCGCCGACACCAGCCGGTCCGAGGGCAGCACCATCAGGATGCGATCTGCAGACGTTGGTGTCCGTCACGGGGCGCTCCTCACTCGCTGCATCAGTTGAGGCGAGGGTCGGGGCGCCGCTTCCCGTTTCGTTCCCGCCGGCTTCCGGTCCGGCGGAAGCCGGCGGCCTGTGAAGATGTGCGCATGAGTGCACAGGACAAGGAAGACCGGCCCGGGAACCTGCTCGCCGAGGCCGTCCGGCTATGTGAGGAGGAAAGGCTCGAGGAAGCCAGAGAACACCTGTTGGCCCTGGCCGCCAGATTCCCCGACAACGCCGAAGTGGCCTACTGCACGGCCGGGGTCCATGACGTGCTGGGGCTGGAATCCGAGGCCGTCCCGTTCTACGAGAGCTGCCTGAGCGGGACAGGACTGTCGGACGAGGACCGCCGTGGCGCGCTGCTCGGCCTCGGAAGCACCTACAGGGTGCTCGGTCAGTACACGCGTGCTGTCGAAACCCTTCGTCTCGGCGTACTGAAGTACCCCGACGACGGAGGCCTTCAGACGTTCCTCGCCATGGCGCTGTTCAACACCGGAGACCATCACGAAGCCATGCAGATCCTGCTGAGACTTCTCGCCACGACGAGCCAGGACCCCTACGTGCAGCAGTATCGGCGATCCATCGAGCAGTACTCCAAGGACCTCAACGAGACCATGTGAGCCTCGTCGACCGAGACTGCGGCATGAAAAAGGCCCGGTCGGTTTCCCGGTCAGCATTCCTACTGGTCAGAAGGAGCGCGGTGGCAGATCCCGCGCAGAGGGATCCCGCTGAGATGTCGCGGAAGAGACGAGCCGGCCCGGTGAACTGCTGCGCTCTGCGGGCAAGGGGCTTTGACGAGCACGAATGACCTTTCAGGTGTTTCACGCTCGTGCGTGCTGATCCGGCGAAAACCCCAGGGAAGTCCCAGGAGCGTCCCACGCTCCGTGACCACTCTTCCGGCTCTGTCCAGGGTGCCGGAGAAGCCGTAGCCGGGGTGGACCGCTCCGGCGCCGATGGCCAGGGCCGCTTCGAGCACCAGGTCGGCACGCAGGTAGCTGTCGGTGGCGGGCGCCGGACCCAGTCGTACGGCCTCGTCGGCCATCCGGAGGTGTGGGGCGGTGCGGTCGGGGTCGGAGTACACCGCCACCGTTCTCGGGCCGAGAGTGTGCGCGCTGCGGATGGTGCGGCAGGCGATCTCTGCGCGATTGGCCACGAGCAGGGTGTCGAACACGGCGGCAGCTCCTCCGGGAGGGGCGGCCGGGCGGCGATCTGCTCGCCGCCCGGCCGGCGGGTTCAGGCGGCGGACGGCTGTGCGGGCAGTACGTGGTCGCCGACCTTGTCGGTGCTCAGGCACAGGGAGCAGACGTGCGCGTCGTGGGTCTGGCAGGCGGCCAGGTCGGGGCGCTCGTAAGGCTGGTGGCAGACGTGGCAGTCGTACGTCGTCGCGCTGGGGTTGCCCTCCGTGTCGAGCCGAGGCTCGTTGATGCCGTCGTCGGTGCGGCGCAGGTAGTACTTGCCCTTGGTGACGGCGGCCATCAGCGGGGTGAGGGCGAAGGCGAGGACGGCCGCGGCGACGGGGGAGTACGGCTGGAGGGTGTCGCCGAGGGCGTGGAAGTACATGGCGATGGAGAGGCCGGAGGCGGCGACGAAGGCGACGACACCCACGGGGTTGACGGCGTAGAGCATGCCGCGGCGGAACTCGGGCTGGAGCGGGGACAGCTTCAGCAGGTACTTGTTGACGCCGATGTCGGTGGCGACGGTGACGATCCAGGCGATCGCGCAGTTCGAGTAGAAGCCGAGGATGTCGTTGAGGAAGCTGAACATGTCGGCTTCCATCAGGGCGAGCGCGAAGCCCAGGTTGACCAAAACGAAGAGCATGCGGCCGGGGTAGTGCTTGGTGACGCGGGTGAAGGAGTTCGTCCACGCGAGTGAGCCGGAGTAGGCGTTGGTCACGTTGATCTTGATCTGACTGATCACGACGAGGGCCACGGCCAGCGGGAGGACCAGCCAGGACGGCATCATCGCGTCGAAGGCGCCCTTGAACTGCTGGATCGGCTCGGACGCGACGTCCGGGCCGACCTTTGCGAGGATGTAGACGGCGAGGAAGACACCGATGGCCTGCTTCAGCGCGCCGAGCACCACCCAGCCGGGTCCGGCCATGATGACCGCGGTCCACCAAGTGCGCTTGTTCGCCTCGGTCTTGGGAGGCATGAAACGCAGGTAGTCGATCTGCTCACCGATCTGTGCGATGAGGGAGAGGCAGACGCCTGCGCCGAGGAGTACGGAGGCGGTGTTGACGCCGCCGTCGCCGTCGGTGCCCGCGTAGTTGAGGAAGCGGTCGACGGTGCCCGGGTCGTTGGAGATCAGGTAGACGAGCGGGGCGACCATCAGCACGAGCCAGACCGGGGTGGTCCACACCTGGAGCTTGCTGAGTGCCTTCATGCCGTAGATCACCAGCGGGATGACCATCAGGGTGGAGACCAAGTAGCCCAGCCACAGTGGGAGTCCGAGGCCCAGCTTGAGGCCCTGGGCCATGATCGAGCCTTCTAGGGCGAAGAAGATGAAGGTGAAGCTGGCGAAGATGACGCTGGTGAGGACCGAGCCGTAGTAGCCGAAGCCGGAGCCGCGGGTGATCAGGTCCAGGTCGATGTTGTAGCGGGCGCCGTAGTAGGCGAGCGGGAAGCCGGTGACGAAGATGACGACGGCGGCCACGGCGATCGCCACGAGCGCGTTGCCGGTGCCGTGGGCCAGGCCGATGCCGGCGCCGATGGAGAAGTCGGCCATGTAGGCGATGCCGCCGAGCGCGGTCGTCGCCACGACCATCGGGGTCCAGCGGCGGTAACTGCGGGGCGCGAAGCGGAGGGTGTAGTCCTCCAGGGTCTCCTTGGTTGCCTGGCTGGTTGGGGAGACCGGCGCTGTGGCTGTCTTGGATGACTCGGTGGTGCTCATGATCAGCCCTTCGGGGGTGCGGGGTGGCGCTGGGTGGGGAGCGGTGAGCGGTGGGGCACCCCCGGTCGGCGTCGTCGGCAGCCGGGGAGTCGAAGGCCGGGATGGACTTCCCGGGGTTTCAGAGGAGGCCTGAGTGCAGGGCCATCTGCGTCATGGCGCGCTGGGCACACTCCGACACCGCGGCCATCGAGTCGCCGACGTGGGCGTGCAGGGCCCGGTAGCCCTCGTCGAGGCGGCCGTCGCGGACGAGCTCCATGATCTCGATGTGCTCGGTGATGGTTGTCTCCACCCGGTCCTGGGTGAGGAAGTCGTACATCCGCACCCGGCGGATGCGCTCGTTGACCGTGACGAGTGCATCGGTGAGGGCGAGGTTGCCGGAAGCGCGGGAGAGCTCGGCGTGGAACTTCTCGTCCTGGACGACGAACCGCGGGTCCGGTCTTGGCGGCTGCTCACGCATCGCGTACCAGCGGTCCAACTCGGCAGTGAGGAGCGCCGTTTCGTGCTTGATCGAGGAGTCCTCGATGACGCGGGTGATGCCGCGCAGCTCCAGGGTGACCCGGAGCTCGTAGAAGTCCCTGAGCTGGGTGAGGTTGGGGATCGTGACGAAGAATCCGCCGTCGCCCCGCTCGATCAGTCCGTCGGACGCCAGCCGCGCCAGCGATTCGCGTACCGGGGTACGCGACACCCCGAAGCGCGCGGCCAGCCGCATCTCGGCCAGCCGCTCGCGAGGGCCGAACCCGCCGTCGAGCACGGCTGCGCGCAGCTGGGTGTAGACCGCCTCGCGCAGCGAGGAACCCGTTGACGGCACCGCCGGTGCGCCGGAGGCGACCGACTGTGTGTCAACTGTGTCCGACTGCGTATACAGCCCTGTATCCATAAGCGGACACGCTAGAAATCGCTCGTTTCCCGGAAGCCCCTCGTGCTGTGAACTGCTCGTTTCCGGGATCTCACGCCCGTGGCGCTCGGGTCCTCGCGCCCGTAGGGCCTTCGAGCACCCGCCGTGACGTGGACACCTGGCACCTGGACCAGAGCTTCCCCGACACCGGTGATGCCTCCTCGGCCAGCCTGTGGCTGAAATCCATCCAGAACACCGGCAAGGCCAACAGCACTACCGCCGCGATGCCGCCGGTGGTCTTCGGCGGCGTCCAGCTGTCCAACCACGTGGAGGGCAGAATACGAGGCCGATGTTGCTGCAGCGGCCAAGATGTTCACCAAGGATGGTGACCTCACCGCGGAAACCATCGCGCGTTCCCCGAGAATCATGGAGGGTTCCAAGTTGGATAACCCCCACCTGCAGGAGTACTTCGAGGCGCACGGCGGTATTGATCAGTGGGGTAAGTTCGCTACTCCGCGGCTCAACATCCCGGGACGCGAGGGGACTTTCGATATTCATTTCTATAAAAATGAAGTGAGTGGAGAAATCTACTATTACGACTACAAGGTGAAGCTGGGTGGAGGGACGAGAAGGTGAGAGTTCGTTATCTGGGTGCCCCGGATGCGCCTCCCAACTCTGTTGATGGCAGATACCAATTCATTCCAGGGCAAGAATACGTCGTACTCGAACTGCATATACGGAGTGACGGTTCATCCTCCCTGCGAATCGAGCACTCGCCAGGTGACCTCGCTGGCCTGTACAGCGGGAAGTACTTTGAGCAGGTGTCTGACGCCATTCCTTCTCAGTGGAGTGTGGAGATCTATCGGCGAGGCGGGCTGAGTATGGGGCCGAAGGACTGGATCGCAGGAGATTTCTGGGAACGCATGATGGAACGCGACCCGGAAGCGGAGGCTGCCTTCGAGGTGATACGCGACGCGATCCTGGCCGAGGATCCTGTCGCCTGATCCAGTCAGTCAATAGATGCGGCGGCTCCAGAGGGTCTTTCTCCTCTCGAAGCCGCCGCACCCGTCTTGTCCCACTCGGCGACGCGTCCTCCGATCGGTCCCATCCTCTCCGTCGACCCGTCCTCGCCCCCGACGGCCACGAGTCCCTCAACGGCTACGCCTACGCCAGCAACACCCCAGCACCATGTCCGACCCCACCGGTCTACGGCCGATCACGGACTGCGAGCGTGGGTGCGGCGACGGCACGGGCGGCATTTACCACGACTCCATGACCATGGGCGTGCCCCAACGGGATCGGAGTCGTGGCGGCCGCCGTGGCCGTCGCCCCCGTCGCCCTGGGCGGGGGATGCCTGGCCACCGCCCCGGTATGCGCCGCGGAAATCGCGGAAATAGCGACCGGCGGCGCCTCCGGCGGAAGCGCGGTTGTCGGCGCCGGGACAGTTGTGGCTGGCGCAAGTGTCACTGCCGCCGCCAGAAGTGCCAGAGGTGCCGAAGCAGCAGCCCTGGGCCTCCGGCGAGAACAGCATGTGGCCGAAATGATCGGTGGCGTTGTAGCCAAGGACGCAAAGGGCCAGGACATCAAGATTACTATGCCCAATGTGGGCTCCAGTGGCCTGGATGCGATCGGACCGAATGCGGAGTACGTCCTCGTAGGAGGCGGAGCGAAAGCGAAGAATCCCGCAGATTTCGGAAGGACTCTCAAGATCAACAAGTATGCTGCGGATGAGGCAGGTGTGCCGGCCCACTATTATCTGGACGCCTCCAATATGCCCGAGTCTGCAATCAAGCAAGCACAAAAGATGTTCGGTGTCGAAAATGTTCACCTCTTCAATATGCCAGGAGAGTAGATATGGGGGACGGTTATATCCGGTGGTACCGGGAGTCCGGGAAGGACTCGGTCTTCTCTGGCCAGGTGGCTGCGTTTGATCAATGCGGCGTCACTTTTGCTCACCCGGAAACCGGCGCCGCGACCCTAATCAATGTTGACGGCGACGATATTCCCGTCAACATCGAGACGCTTGCGTGTTTGATCGGGCTCAGAATTTCGTCTGTCACTGTGAATTGGTGGATTTCTTCTGACACCAGTTTGGTAGGCAACTACTCGCACGAGCCGCTTGGATGTGAAATTCAGACCTTCTGGCTGGGTGGGCTGAATTTTGAGGAACTGGAAGTGGCTAGGTCTGCCGTCGTGACTGCAATTGGACAGGTGTCGGCCCCGACACGCGCCCTGGTTTACGATCCCCAGGGGGCCACAGATGCCGATGGTTGGGATTCAGTGATCCTCTATGACGGTAGTGAACTTCCTGGCGTCGTCGATTCGCTGCTTCTGGGCCCGGAGGTTGCGGATCGAATCCTCTCCGCTTCGGGGCGTTTGCGTGGCGAGGTGTTGGAGCACAACCTCACCAGAATCATCGCGACTTGAGCTTGTCGTTTAAGCTCGGCGGCGAATGAGGTCTCGAACTTGATCGGCGTTCTCGCAGGTCAGTGGGCATGATGGCGGCCTTCGTGTTGATCCTGTGTTCTGAAATGGAGGCAGAGGATCAATCAGCACGAAGGCCGTGTCGTGCGTTTTGTGCATCACGGTGCCCTCTCTAACCTGGTTGACGACTGACCAGTTGGGGCAGATGCGGTGTCAGGGAAGCGGTGAAGCTCCTGGTAGATCGGTTCTGGACTACGAACTGCTCGGGTCTCCTGTTATCCGGCGAGGTGGAGCACGACAACGGGGGCTCGTCCAACGGCTACGCCTACGCCAACAACACCCCCGTCACCAAGTCCGACCCCACCGGCCTACGGCCGATCACGGACTGCGAACACGGCTGCAGCGACGGCAACGGCGGCACCTACCGGGACCACATGACGATGGGGCCCAACGGGACCTGGGTCTACCACTCCACGCAGACCTACAAGCTCGGGAGCCTCAGCGGCCTCAGCGGCCTTGGCGGAGTCTTCACCATCACCGTCAAGAACGACGGCGGAAAAATCACGCTCAAGGCCACCTTCAAGGAAGGACCTGAGCCCAAACCCGACCTGAAGGGCGGGGACCTGTTCTCCCAGATGGAGAGCTACATGCACGACGAACTGACACACAACGCACGGTCCGACGACGCGAAGACGCTCCAGGGGCTGCTGCGACCGTGGGCCTGGTACGACGGACTGGCCGGACGTAACCAGGGAAGCGACACGACCGCAGCCCTCGCCCTGTGGGGCGCAAAGGTCTGTCCCAAGGTCTGCGAGTGGGACCACAAGCCCAAGCTGGACAAGAGTTCGACTTCGCCCAGAAGGGCTATTTCATCGACGTTCCGGGCACCGACTACAAGGTCTTCTACGACAGGTGGTCGAACGTCCATTACGGCTGCGTCGGTCGGGCCGCTGGTTTCGACTCCGAGACGCTCCTCGAAGGAGCCTCCGTCGCCGACCCCATCCTCGTCGGACAGGACGACCCCGGAGACCACATGACGATGCAGACCGGGGTCGACCTCTTCGATCAGCACGGCCTCGACCTGACCAGGGAACAGTTCCACGCCGCGGTGATCGACACGATCGGGCAGATGTACGCGAAGGAAGTGGACCAGGTGAAGAAGAAGTAAGTCAGGCGACCGGCCCGGCCCATCCGTCAAGGGCCGGGCCGGTCCGCGCTGGTCAGGTCTTGCTGAGCGAGTGGATACGGTGACGAGTCGTGTGGCTGGGGTGCTTTCCGGAGCCGACGGCGTTTGGGGGGACGTATGGGGAACCGACGGCTGCATGGATGTCTCGGCGCAGTAGTGGGGCTGGCTCTCGCTGCGCTCACGGCCATGCTTTTGGGCAGGGCGTTGAACGCCTGCGACGCAGGAGTGAGCAACGCGGCCAACAGCACCTTCCTACTCTTCCTCTTCATCCCATGCCTCTGGGCTGTCCTGCTCCTGGGCTGGGTGACGGTGGGCGCTCTCCTCGGGAACCGCCCCCTCCTCCACGCCCTCGCCCTCGCGGTGACACTCCTCGCCCTTTCCTGGTGCGCCCTCTCGCTGTTCTGGAGCGGCACCACCTACGACTGCCCCAGCGGCGTACCCCCGTGGTGGCCGGGCTTCCTTCCCGCCCCGGGGTTCTGAGAGGAGTGAAAGCTGCGGATGCGCGAGAGCGGCGGCGATATCGGCCTCGACGGCCGGACCGGTCCGTATCGCGACCGGGCCCGTTAACCCTCGCTGCTCGGGTCCCTGAGTCAGTGACCGGTAACGAAAGTCCTGGCGGCTACTCCGCAAACTCCGCTGCTCGACCACCCGCATCACCGGCCTCGTCCAGGCCGTACTCACCCTGCATCACGTCGGCTCAACCACAGGTTGAAAAAGCCTCAGCACCGATGTCCCGACCGGCGGGTGATGGTTCACGGTGTCGTCGTACCGCTTCTGCGAACGTTCCGTCAGATCCCCTGTCCTGCAGAGGAGTTGGCCGATGCTGGAGACGGCGAAGGTGAGGTAGAGGGCGAAGCTGGGGATCTGGAGGGGGTCCCAGGGGAACTCGTGGGCCGTGGAGGTGGGGTGGATCTCCTCGTAGTCCCGCTCGCGGCCGAGCCCCGCTGACGGAATCTGTGGAACGCCAAGTAGACGTGGCGAGGGCCGACCTTGGGATGTTGGGGACGACAACAGCCCCGCCGAACGAGGAAGGCAGCAGTAGTCCGACGCGCGGCACTGCATGGTCGCTGGCGTAGATCCAGTTGTGAGGAGCGGCGAGGTGGCGCGTTGATGTCACTGTCTGTGATGCGCTGCGGGGCCGGCGGCCTCTGCCGGGACTGCCGAACAGGAAGCCAGGCGGGCTCGTTGTGGGAGACGCAGGGCGTGGGCAGTCATTCGCTTCTCCCCGGAGTCTCCCCAGCGTTCTCCGGCGCCAAAAATACCTGGTCAGAGGCTTGTTCGACGCGGGGCGAGGAGATCACCCGCGTCACTTCTCCCCAGGGACTCCCCAGAGCCCGTCAGAGCTCAGTTCTCGGGAGGTGCGTGAGCACCTCATGCGAGGGGCTTGAGGGGTTACTGCCGGTACTGCCTGGCCTAGAGCCAGTCCCGCCGCTTGAAGATGAAGTACAGGCTCACGCACACCACTGCCATCAACCCGACCGCGAAGGGGTATCCGAAGGTCCAGCCCAGCTCGGGCATGTGATGGAAGTTCATGCCGTAGATCGTCCCGACCAGCGTCGGGGCGAACAGGATCGCCGCCCAGGACGAGATCTTCTTGATCTCCTCGTTCTGTTCGAAGCCTGCCTCCGCCAACGCGCGCATTTCGGCGTTCTGTTGCTGGGTGACGAGGGTGGCGTTGACGGTGAGGATGTCGGTGAGGGCCTGGCGGAAGCCGTCGACCTGTTCGCTGGTGTGGGTGACGTGGTCGGCGACGTCGCGGAGGTAGCGCTGGAGTTCCTCGTCGGTGCGGTACTTGGAGAAGCCGGCCATCAGGGCGTGCAGCATGCCGACCAGGGGGCGGGTGGCGCGCTGGAACTCGACCATTTCCCGGGAGAGTTCGTAGATACGGCGAGACGCTTTGGGGTCGCCGCGGAAGACCTCGGTCTCGATCTCGTCGATGTCGTTCTGGACGCCGGACACGACCGGGACGTAGCCGTCGACCACGGAGTCGAGGATCGCGTAGAGGACGGCTTCCGGGCCGAGCTTCAGCAGTTCAGGGGTGTCCTCCATGCGGCGGCGTACCGCCGAGAGGTCCGGCGCAGCGCCGTGCCGGACCGTGATCACGAAGTCGGGGCCCACGAAAACGTGCAGTTCGCCGAAGTCGACCTCCTCCAGCGCGTCCACATAGCGCGCCGCGCTCAGGACGACGAACAGCGTTTCGCCGTAGCGCTCCAGCTTCGGGCGCTGGTGCGCCTCCATCGCGTCCTCGACGGCGAGTGGGTGCAGATCGAACTCGGCGGCCAGGGAATGGAGTTCGGACTCCGTCGGGCGGGCAAGGCCGATCCACGCCATGCCGTCCGGTTGTTCGCGCAGCTCGCGGAAGGTGTCGGCCAGGGTCTCCGGGGTCGCGACGCGCACGCCGTCGCGGTAGAGCGCCGCCTGTACGACGCTGTCGGCGTCGGCGGGTTCCGGCGACGCCGGGTCGGGGCGAGGGGTCGGCGGCGGGGCGGGTGGCGCGGTCGGCGGGGTGAGGGCGCGTCGCCACACGGATTTCCTGGCGCCCTTCGAGGCTGGGCGAGCGTGGCGCTCGGACATCGCGGCTGCCTCCCCTGTCGTCTGTCGTCTGTCGTGGAGTGAAGCGTGAAGCGTGAATGTGGTCGAACGTACGTTTCTGTGATCACGGAGCAGGATATACGGGTCAAATGTCCGCGGCGCGGGGGTGTGCCGCCCCGAGGTACGGATTCCCCAGGAAATGAGGACAGAAGCTGTCCGCAAGTCCCGTTACCGTGCGGAGCATGACGAAGATGACCTCCGCGGCCCCCGTGCTCGGCACCCGCGCCCTCAACCGCGCGACCCTCGCCCGGCAGCTTCTCCTGCGCCGGTCCGCCCTCGGCACCAAGGACGCCGTCGAGCACCTCCTCGGCCTCCAGGCGCAGAACGTCAAACCGCCGTACTACGCACTCGCCGCCCGGCTGGACGACTTTGCCCCCGAGGCCCTGTCGCGGCTCATGGCCGACCGCGAGGTCGTCCGCCTCGTCACCATGCGCTCCACCATCCACACCCACAGCGCCGACGACGCCCTCACGCTGCGCCCGCTCGTGCAGGCCGCGCGCGACCGGGAACTCCACCAGTTCCGCAAGGGGCTCCAAGGCGTCGACCTGGACCGGCTCGCCTCGATCAGCCGGGAGCTGGTGGAGGCCGAGCCGCGCACCATGAAGCAGCTGCGTGAGGCTCTGCTCGCCGAATGGCCGGACGCCGACCCCTTCGCGCTCTCGGTTGCCGCCCGCTGCCGGCTCCCCCTCGTCCAGGTCACCCCGCGCGGCCTGTGGGGCCGGAGCGGCCAGGTCACGCTCACCACCGCCGAGCACTGGCTCGGCCGCCCGTCCGAGCCGGCACCCGCCCCGGACGCGACCGTCCTGCGTTACCTCGCCGCCTTCGGGCCCGCCTCCGTCAAGGACATGCAGACCTGGGCCGGCCTGACCCGGCTGCGCGAGGCCTTCGAACGGCTCCGACCCGAGCTGGTCACCTTCCGCGACGAGAACGGCGTCGAGCTCTTCGACCTCCCCGACGCGCCCCGTCCGGACGCCGACACCCCGGCCCCGCCGCGTTTCCTCCCCGAGTTCGACAACCTGTTCCTCTCACACGCCGACCGCTCCCGGCTGGGATCCGCGGACCTCAAGGGCCGGACGTGGAAGGGCAACCAGGCGTACTGCGTGCTGCTCGTCGACGGTTTCCTGGCGGGCGTGTGGCGGCAGGAGGGGGAGATCCTCACGATCGAGCTCTTCGGCACGCTCACGGAGTCACAGCGGAAGGAGGTCGTGGAGGAGGCCGAGCGGCTGGTGACGGTGATGGGCGGCTCGTCGCCCTCCTCGGACATCCGCTTCGGGACAGTCGTCAAGTAGGACTCGGTCGTCAAGCAGGACTCAGCCATCAAGCAGGGCGCGGTCCCGGCCCGTCACCGATGGGCCTCAGTCCCGGCCCGTGACCGCCACCGTCACCCCGAGGCCGATCATCGTGCAGCCCCCCGCCCCGCCGAGCAGCGACAGGCGGCGGTCCGAGCGGGCGAACCAGGTGCGGGTGGCCGACGCGGTCAGACCCCACAGGGTGTCCGTGACGAGGCCGATGGAGATCGGGACCAGGCCCAACAGGAGCATCTGCAGGGGGAGTCGGCCCGCCGAGTGGTCCACGAACTGGGGGAGTACCGCGGCGAAGAAGACGATGCCCTTGGGGTTGGTGACGCCGACCAGTGCACCGTCCAGGACCGTGCGGAGATCCCCGCGGGCCGGAGTGGTGTCACGCGTCGTGATCGCCGAGGCGTTCAGTTCCTTGCGGTGCCGGAACGCCTGCACGCCGAGGAACACGAGGTATGCGGCGCCGGCCAGCTTCACGGCCAGATAGACCGTCACCGAACGCTCGACCAGCGAACCGATGCCGAAGGCTACCGCGACGACCAGCAGATACGAGCCGACGACGTTGCCGAGAGCCGTCGCCACCGCGGTGCGGCGGCCGTGCGCGAGCGCCCGCCCGATGACGAACAGCACGCTCGGTCCCGGGATCACGATCACCAGGAGCGACATCGCGGCGAAGGCGAGGAAACGGTCGGTGGACACCATGGTGGCCATTCAAGCAGGCCGCCCCTCGTGAGGATCGACCGAATCCCGCCGCGGGTTCCCAACAGGCGTATGCCCGTCGGCGGTTCCGGCTGTGGGGGAAGCCGGCCGCCGACGGGCAGGTAGTGGAGAGGGGGCGCTGCGGGCCGCTCGTGGAGGCCCGCAACGCCCCCCGGCTTTCACCTGAGGGGTACTCAGGAGCTCATAGGTGACTGCGATTTGAACCAGGGTGCGAACTAGGAGTTGACCTGCGTGGCCACCAGGCTGGAGAAGGTCGTCAGGCGGGTGTAGACGCCCGGGTAGCCGGCCTCGGCGCAGCCTTCGCCCCAGGAGGTGATGCCGGCCAGGACGCCGCCGATGAGCAGCGGGCCGCCGCTGTCGCCCTGGCAGGTGTCGACACCGCCGGAGGTGTATCCGGCGCAGACCATGTCGCTGGCGATGTAGTCGGAGCCGTACGAGCTCGTGCAACTGGTGCTGGAGACGATCGGGACGGTCGCGGTCCGCAGCTGGTTGGAGGAGCTGCCGCTCTCGGAGGTGGTGCCCCAGCCGAGGACGCGGGCGGTGGCGCCGGTCGCGTACACGCTGGTCTGCGAGGAGGTCACGTAGGACACCGGGGTGTACGACATCGCCGTCGACAGGGTCAGTACGGCCACGTCGTTGCCGTTGGTGGCGTCCGTGTAGCTGGGGTTGATCCAGATCTTGCTGACTTTGCTGACCGTGCCGTTCGTGCCGTTGAGGTACGTACGGCCGCCGATGACGCGGACGCCGCTGGTGGTCTCGCCGACCATGCAGTGGGCGGCGGTGACGACCTTCGTGGCCGAGACGAGCGTGCCGCCGCAGAACTGGTTCTGCGAGGCGTCCGTGATCTGCATGACGAACGGGTACGCGGTCGTGGTGGTCGTCGTGCCGCCGACGATGGGCTGGGGGGCGGCGACGGCACCGGGTGCGCCGAGCAGCGCCGTCGCGGCGGCGGCAGCTGTCGCCACACAGAGCGCGGCGGTCTTCTTGGCGCGGTTGAGCCCGAACATGGTTCTCCTCGGAAGTTGCCGGTGGGGGACGCGCGGGTGTGGGGGGTGCTGCACGACGCCGGTGGGCCGGCGCCGTGTGCCCGGGCGAGCGGCACTGGGATCAGGCTAGAAGCGGAACCCCGCCAACCCAATGGGGGAAGCCCCTAAGGGAGTTGGAGGAGGGATAACCCTTGCTGTGCGGCAGCTGGGTTTAGCTTGTGATTCCGTCCGGTTGGTCCCGTATCTCTTATCCGGAAGGCAGGGGGAGCAGGTGCCTGCTCTTCCGGATGTGACGGAACGTCAGCCTGGCCGGTGCCCGACCGCCAGCCGGACTATGTCGACCCGCGAGCGGATCCCCAACTTCCGGTACACCCGCGTCAGGGTGGCCTCCACCGTCTTCACACTGATGAACAGGCGCGCGGCGATCTCGCGGTTGGTGGCGCCCTCCATGACGAGCGCGGCAACCTGCCGTTCGGTCGCGGCGAGGCTGTCCAGAGAGGCGGCCGCGAGGCTGTCGGGGTCGGTGGACGCGAGGGGCGAGGCTGCCGGGAGGGCCGCGGAGGCCGTCTCGACCTGGCGCAGCCACGGCAGGGCGCGGCAGCGGCGGAAGAGCCGGGTCGCCTCGTCGTACGAGGTGGGCCCTGGCCGTGCGGCGCGCAGCCCGGCCAGGGCGTAGGCGGCGCGGGCCTCCTCGAGGCGGTAGCCCAGCTTGCGGAGCCGGTCCTGGGCCGCGGTCAACTGCCGGGTGGCGATGCCCTGTTCGCCGCGTGCGGCGCGTACGAGGGCCTCGGCGCGGTCGAGTACGGCGAGCACGCTCTCCCGGCCGAGCCGCAGCGCCTGCTTCCGCGTCGCGTCGATGACGTCCTGTGCCTCGTCCGGTTCGCCGATCCGTACCAGCGCCTCGGCGAGGTCCCCGTGCCAGCGGCCCCGGGCGGGATCGACGACCCCGAGGCGCTCCTCCAACTCCCGTACGCGCCGCAGTGACCGGACCGTCGCCGACGCGTCCCCCGCCACCAGCTGGGCGTGGCCGAGGGCGCCGAGGGCGCGTGAGAGGTAGATCAGGTCGCCGTCCTCCTCCGCGCGGTCCACGGCCTCCTGGGCGAGCGTGAGTGCCTGGTCCACGTCGCCGCCCGCGGCCTCGGCGAGCGAGGTGAACATGGCGGTGGCCGCCTCGCCGATCCCGGTGTCGCGGGCCAGGCGCAGGCTCTCGCGGGCCAGGTCGAGGGCCCGGCCGCAGTGACCGGAGCGCAACTCGGTCTCGGCGAGGCCGCGCAGGAAGTGGACCTCGCTCTCGACCATCCCGCGCCGCCGCACCTCGCGCAGCAGTGCGGTGATGGTCGTACGCGCCTCGGCGAGCTGGTCGCCCATGATCAGCCAGCGGAAGCGGGCGGCACCGGCGCCGTTGTGGTCGCACGCCACCCTGGGGTCCTGCGGCTCGCGCATCGCGCGCTGGATGGTCGCCGGGGCGCCCGGATGCCCCATCAGGGTCTCCATCTGTGCCTGGAAGCCCAGCGCGAGGAGTTCGGTGGGCCGGTCCCCGGCGAGGGCCGCGAGCTCCGCCGCGCAGGCGGCCTCCTCGCGGGCCTTGGTCATCTCGCCATCCATGAGCAGTGCCCGCCAGGCGAGTTGGTAGCGGACGAGGGCGAGCAGTCGCGGGTCCTCGCCGGCGTCCGCGAGCGCTTGCGGGAAGACGGCGTCGATCTCGGCCATGGCCTGTCCCGCGGCGTCGATGACGACCATCCAGGCCCGTACGCGGTCCGCGGGCACGGTGGCACGAGCCAGTACCTGGCGTGCGATGTCCCGCGCGAGGTCCGTCTCGCCGGCCGTGAGCGCGTCCTCGGCGGCCTGCAACCGGCGCTCGTCCGGGCCCGGCACGGTGTCCGGCGGGGTGTGCCGGGCCGCCAGCAGTCCGAGCCCCGCCGCGACCGAGGGCGCGCCCCGGTCCCGGGCCGCCGCGGCTGCTTCGCCGAGGCGGGCCGCGACGTCCGGGTCCGTACCCGTGGCGGCCAGGGCGAGGTGGCGGGCGCGCTCGATGGGGTCGGAGGCCGCCTCGGACAGCGCGGCATGGGCGGCGCGCCGCTCCTGCGCGCTCGCCTGCGCGTACAGGGCGGCGGACACGAGGGGGTGCGCGAACCGGATCACCGGCGCCTCGCGCTCCGTCGCCAGCAGGCCGAGCGAGGCCGCCGAGGCCGTCTCCGCCTCGGCGTTCTCCCGACCGGCGGCGTGCAGCAGCGCCAGCGTGGGCCGCGCCCCGGCGCTCGCCACGAGCAGGGTGCGGCGGGCCTCGGCGGACAGCATCTCCAGCCGGCTGAGTACGAGCGCGCTCAGCGAGGTCGGCACCGGCAGGGGTTCGCCGGGGCTCGGCGGGGTCGGGCTCTCGGCCAGGGCGCGGCCCAGCTCCAGCGCGAAGAGCGGGTTGCCGCCGCTGGTGCGGTGGATGTCCCGCACGGTCGAGCGGGGCAGGCCGGTGTAGCCGCGCTGGCCGAGGAGCTCGGCAACATGCGCCCGGGAGAGCGGGTTGAGCCGCACGGCCAGGGTGTCCGGCGGGGACGCGCGTAGATATCGGTCGTGCTGCTGCCCCTGCGGTTCCGTGTCGGTGCGTACGGCACACAGCATCCGTACGGGCATGCCACCGAGTCGGCGGGCGGCGAAGCCGAGCAGCTCCGCGCTGGCCGGGTCCAGCCATTGCAGGTCGTCGGCGACGACCAGTACGGGTCCCTGGGCGGCCAGGGCGCGGAACGCCGACAGGACCGCGAGCCGCAGGGCCAGCCCGTCGCGTTGCAGGGTGGATTCGCCGCGGCCGGTGAGCGCCGACTCCAGGGCGGTGCGCTGCGGGCCGGGCAGCTGCGCGGACACCTCGTCGACGACCAGACCCAGGAGGTCGGCCAGGGCGAGGAAGGGGAGGTGGGATTCGGACTCGGTGGCCGAGCAGCGCAACACGGTCTGTGCAGATTCGGTGTATTCCGAGACCAACGCCCGCAGGACGGTCGACTTTCCAATTCCCGCGGGGCCGTGCACCAGCACACTGCCGCCGCCGGAGAGCTGTTCGCGCGCCCCGGTGAAGAGCTCCTCTCGGCCGATGGCCAGGTCAGGGCGGGGTCTCGCAGGTTCCTTGAAGTCCCCTCGCACGGTCACCGCTCCCCTCGTGTGTCGTGTCCTGACCAATATTAGGCAATGTGTCATTGAATTACGGACGGTAGGGACGGTGAGGGAAATAACAGGGAGCGGTATAAGGTATTTCAGAGCGCCGCCGACTGAATGAAAAAACGCCAGGAATCCGTCGGCGGTTACGGCAGCAGCCCGGCCCGCCGCGCGGCGACCACCGCTTCCCACCTGGTATGGGCGCCCAGCCTGTGCATCGCCGACCGCAGATATCCCTTCACGGTCTCCGGGCGCAGTCCCAGTCGCTCCGCCGCCACCGCGTTCGTCGCGCCCGCGGCGACACAGGCGAGAACGTCCACCTCGCGCGGTGGGAGGCCGACCTCGTGCGAACCCGGCCCCGGCGACACCGCCCCGGCCAGCCGCCCGCAGACCGCGAGGAGTTCGGCCCGCAGCGCGGGATCGAGAACGCGCGGCGCCAGCGCGCGCAGCGCTCCGTGTGCCTCGCGCACCTCCTCCCACGCCGCGTTCCCCACCTCGGGTGCGGGCTCCCGCGCGAGGGCCAGCAGCGCCCGTGCCTCGTCCTTCACGACCAGCGCCTGTTCCACGTCCCGGGCCGCCGCCATCGCCGCGCCCAGCGTGCGGTCACCCAGCGGCTGGGACGTACGCAGGGCGCCGTACAGCACACCGCGCACCCGGCGCCGTACGACGACAGGGACCGCAAGGACGGAGCGCAGCCCCTCCGTCGCGACCGCCACGTCGTACTCGTGGCTGATCTGCCGCGAGGACCGGTAGTCGGTCACCGCGCACGGCCGGGCCAGAGCAACCGCCTTGCCGCCCAGGCCGTTGCCGGTCGACACCGCGAGCGCGCTGAGCGCGGCCGTCGCCGTACCGCTGAGCTGGCTGATGCACACACGGTGGCTCCCGGAGTCGACCAGACCGCCGAAGGCGACCGGCAGTCCCGTGGCGCGCCGCAGTTGTACCAGTGCGCCACGCACCTCCACCGCATCGGCTGTGTCTGCTGTCACCTGATCGCCCCTTCGTCGCGGCACACCCCCGTTCGGGGGTGGTGAGACCTGGTTCACGGCATACACGATGGTAGGCGGCTGTCCGGCAATGAGGAGGACGCATGACGGTGACGACGAACGCGACGGAGCAGTTCCGCACCGCGCGGGACTTCCTGTTGGCCCACCGCGAGGACTACGCCACGGCCTACGAAGGCTTCGACTGGCCCCGTCCGGACCACTTCAACTGGGCGCTCGACTGGTTCGACGTCATCGCCCGGGACAACGACCGCACGGCCCTGCACCTCGTCGAGGAGGACGGCTCGCGGACCGAGGTCTCCTTCGCCGCCATGTCCGAGCGCTCGAACCGGACGGCCAACTGGCTGAGCGCGCAGGGCGTCCGCGCCGAGGACCGCATCCTCGTGATGCTCGGCAACCAGGCCGAACTGTGGGAGACGGCCCTCGCCGCGATGAAGCTGCGCGCCGTCGTCATCCCGGCGACCCCCCTGCTCGGCCCCGCCGACCTGCGCGACCGCGTCGAACGCGGCCGCGTCCGGCAGGTGATCGCCCGCGCGCAGGACACCGGGAAGTTCGACGAAGTCCCGGGCCGCTACACCCGGATCGCGGTCGGCGGATCGCGGCCCGGATGGCTCTCGTACGAGGAGGCGTACGCCGCCGACGCGGCCTTCGAACCCGACGACGTCACCCACGCGGACGACCCGCTGATGCTCTACTTCACCTCCGGCACGACGGCCCGCCCCAAGCTCGTCGAGCACACCCACGTCTCCTACCCGGTCGGTCATCTGGCGACGATGTACTGGATCGGGCTCAAGCCCGGCGACGTGCACCTGAACATCTCCTCGCCCGGCTGGGCCAAGCACGCCTGGTCGAACCTCTTCGCGCCGTGGAGCGCGGAGGCGACCGTCTTCATCCACAACTACACGCGTTTCGACGCGGGCCGGCTGATGGCGGAGATGGACCGGGCGGGCGTGACGACCTTCTGCGCGCCGCCCACCGTGTGGCGCATGCTCATCCAGGCCGACCTGACCCAGCTGCGCACACCGCCGCGCGAGGCCGTCGCCGCCGGTGAGCCCCTGAACCCCGAGGTCATCGAGCAGGTGCGGCGGGCCTGGGGCGTCACCGTCCGGGACGGTTTCGGGCAGACGGAGACCGCGGTCCAGGTCTCCAACAGCCCCGGGCAGCCGCTGAAGACGGGCTCGATGGGGCGGCCGAGCCCCGGGTTCCGCGTCGAGCTGCTCGACCCGGTGTCCGGCGCACCGGGCGCCGACGAGGGCGAGATCTCGCTGGATCTGTCGCTCAAGCCCGTGGGCCTGATGACCGGCTACCACGGCGAACCGGACCGAACCGCCGAGGCCATGGGAGGCGGGTACTACCGCACGGGTGACATCGGCTCGCGCGACGCCGACGGCTACATCACCTACGTGGGCCGCTCCGACGACGTGTTCAAGGCCTCCGACTACAAGATCTCGCCCTTCGAGCTGGAGAGCGCGCTCCTGGAGCACGAGGCGGTGGCCGAGGCGGCCGTGGTGCCCGCGCCGGACGAGCTGCGCCTCGCGGTGCCGAAGGCGTACGTCGTCCTCGCGGCAGGCTGGGAGCCGGGCCCCGACACCGCCAAGGTCCTCTTCGAACACTCCCGCACGGTCCTCGCGCCCTACAAGCGCATCCGCCGCCTGGAGTTCGGCGAACTCCCCAAGACCGTGTCCGGCAAGATCCGCCGTATCGAGCTGCGCGAGGCGACGGCCGCGGGCTCGGACGCCGAGTACCGCGAGGAGGACTTCCGATGAGTGAGCCGTCGTACGCGCACGGGACGAGCACCACCGCGTTGCTGGGGGACACCATCGGGGCGAACCTGGACCGGGCCGTCGAGGCCTGGCCCGACCGGGAGGCGCTCGTCGACGTGCCGTCCGGGCGACGCTGGACGTACGCCCAATTCGCCGCGGACGTAGACCGGTTGGCGTGCGCGCTGCTCGCCAGTGGCGTCGCCAAGGGCGACCGTGTCGGCATCTGGGCGGTCAACTGCCCGGAGTGGGTGCTCGTCCAGTACGCCACCGCCCGCATCGGCGCGGTCATGGTGAACATCAACCCGGCCTACCGCACCCACGAGGTCGAGTACGTCCTCAACCAGGCCGGCATCTCGGTGCTGTTCGCCTCGCTCAGCCACAGGGCGAGCGACTACCGGGCGATGGTCGAGCAAGTGCGCGGCAGGTGCCCGCAGTTGCGGGAGACCGTGTACATCGGCGACCCGAGCTGGGACACGCTGATCGGGCGTGGCATCCCCGAACTCTCCGATGACCTCCGGATCCGCGCGAGCGAGCTGTCCTGCGACGACCCGATCAACATCCAGTACACCTCGGGGACGACCGGCTTCCCCAAGGGCGCCACCCTCTCCCACCACAACATCCTCAACAACGGCTATTTCGTGGGTGAGTCGATCGCCTACACCGAGCAGGACCGGATCTGTGTCCCGGTGCCCTTCTACCACTGCTTCGGCATGGTGATGGGCAACCTCGCGGCGACCTCGCACGGCGCGTGCGTCGTCATCCCCGCGCCCTCCTTCGACCCGGCGGCGACCCTGCGCGCGGTCCAGGAGGAGCGCTGTACGTCCCTGTACGGCGTACCGACCATGTTCATCGCGGAGTTGAACCTCGCCGACTTCGCGACGTACGACCTGTCGTCGCTGCGCACCGGCATCATGGCGGGCTCGCCCTGCCCCGTCGAGGTGATGAAACGGGTGGTCGCCGAGATGCACATGGCGGAGGTGTCCATCTGTTACGGCATGACGGAGACCTCGCCGGTGTCCCTGCAGACGCGGCGCGACGACGACCTGGAGCACCGCACCGGCACGGTCGGCCGGGTCCTCCCGCACATCGAGGTGAAGGTGATCGACCCGGTGGACGGGGTGACACTGCCGCGCGGCTCGGCGGGCGAACTGTGTACCCGCGGCTACAGCGTCATGCTCGGCTACTGGAACGAGCCCGAGAAGACCGCCGAGAGTGTCGACGCGGGCCGCTGGATGCACACCGGCGACCTCGCCGTGATGCGCGAGGACGGCTACGCCGAGATCGTCGGGCGCATCAAGGACATGATCATCCGGGGCGGCGAGAACATCTACCCGCGCGAGATCGAGGAGTTCCTGTACGCCCATCCGAAGATCGCCGACGTCCAGGTGGTCGGCGTGCCCCATGAGCGTTACGGCGAGGAGGTGCTCGCCTGCGTCATCCCGCGCGACGTGGCCGACCCGCCGACGCCGGCGGAGCTGCGGGCCTTCTGCGAGGGGCGGCTGGCGCACTACAAGATCCCCAGCCGGCTGCGGATCCTGGAGTCCTTTCCCATGACGGTGTCGGGGAAGGTGCGGAAGGTCGAACTGCGGGAGTCCTACCAGGAGTGAGAGCGGTGCTCAGGCGCCGGTCGCGACGAGCTCGTCTGCCGGGCCGTTCACCGGCTGGGGAGTGCCCGTGAGGTCGAGGACGAAGAGGGGGACGCCGAGGGTGTCGGCGCGGGCGCGGGCGTCGTCCGCGAAGCCGGCGAGGGAGAAGTACACGCATCCCGCGGACTCCGTCATCGCCGTCAGCCACAGGCACTCCACGTCACGCAGCGAGGCGGGCCGGACCGTGGGGTCCACCTGGGCCAGGATCCCGCGGGCGGCAAGGCCGATCCCCGACGGGGGCCGTTGGTCCGCCCGCCTGATGTCCCGGTAGCCGAGCCAGCGCAGGTACAGCGCGGTGGCCGTGACGGCGTCCCGGGCGGTCCGGATGGTGACCGGCCGGAACGCGGGGCGGAGCGCGGGCGAGGTGTCCTCGGGGGTGGGCGGCGGGCTGTCGGCCGGATGGGCCCGGGGGCTCGGGACGGTCTGCGGGCGGGTGTCCTCGTCCGTGTCGCGGCTCGCCTCGGCGACGGCGCCGGGTGTGTGCTGCGCGCGGCGTATCCCTCGTACCGGAATCCGCAGCTCTGTACCGCAGGAGCACCCCAGCTCGGGAGCGGGCCACTGGTCCTCGCGGCCGCAGGCCTCGCAACGGACCGTGACCCAGTCCTCGTCCCAGGTGCGGTAGGTGACGGCCGCCGGTTCCGCGAGGCGGTCGAGCGGCGGTGTGACGGGGGCGCCGCACACGCAGGGATAGGACAGCGCCGCGTACAGATGCTCGCGGCGGCAGGCCGGGCACCGCACCGGCACGCTCTCGGCCATGGCCCACTCCAGGACGTCGTCACGTCGTCACGTCGGGACAGCCTGTCCATAGTCCTCCAGCGAGGGGGCCTCCGACAGGGAAACGGTCCGACAGCCTCCGGCGGCACTCTTGACGCCTCTCGGCGCTCCACCTACATTGCTTCCAGATAGTAGAAGTTAGTTTCCGCAATACGGAATTCGGACAGGGAAGCCGCTGCGGAACCGCAAACGGAATCACCAGCTCTCCGCGGGCGCGACGGGAGCGAGAAACCGACAGCCGAAGCAGGAGTACTCCATGGCTCGTATGACCGCTGCCCGCGCGGCAGTCGAGATCCTCAAGCGCGAGGGCGTCAGCAACGCGTTCGGCGTCCCGGGCGCGGCGATCAACCCCTTCTACGCGGCCCTCAAGGCCGCCGGCGGGGTCAACCACACCCTCGCCCGCCATGTCGAGGGTGCCTCGCACATGGCGGAGGGCTACACCCGGACGCACCCGGGCAACATCGGCGTCTGCATCGGCACCTCGGGACCGGCGGGCACCGACATGATCACCGGGCTTTACTCCGCCACCGGCGACTCGATCCCGATCCTCTGCATCACCGGCCAGGCGCCGACCTCCGTGATCCACAAAGAGGACTTCCAGGCCGTCGACATCGCCTCCATCGCCAAGCCGGTGACCAAGATGGCGATCACCGTGCTTGAGCCGGCCCAGGTCCCCGGCGTCTTCCAGCAGGCCTTCCACCTCATGCGCTCGGGGCGTCCGGGCCCGGTCCTCATCGACCTGCCCATCGACGTCCAGCTCGCCGAGATCGAGTTCGACCCGGAGACCTACGAGCCGCTCCAGGCGTACAAGCCCGCCGCCACCCGCGCCCAGATCGAGAAGGCGATCGGACTGCTCAACGAGTCCGAGCGGCCGCTGATCGTCGCCGGCGGCGGTGTCATCAACGCCGACGCCTCCGAACTCCTCGTCGAGTTCGCCGAGTTGACGGGTATTCCGGTCGTCCCGACCCTCATGGGCTGGGGCATCCTCCCCGACGACCACGACCTGAACGCCGGCATGGTGGGCCTCCAGACCTCGCACCGCTACGGCAACGCGACCTTCCTGGAGTCCGACTTCGTCCTCGGTATCGGCAACCGCTGGGCCAACCGGCACACCGGCAAGCTGGACGTCTACACCGCGGGCCGCAAGTTCGTGCACGTCGACATCGAGCCCACCCAGATCGGCAAGATCTTCGCCCCGGACTACGGCATCGCCTCCGACGCCAAGGCCGCGCTGAAGCTGTTCGTCGAGGTCGCGCGCGAGCTGAAGGACGAGGGAAGGCTCCCGGACCGCAGCGAGTGGGCCGCCTCCGCGCAGGAGAAGCGGGCAACTCTCCAGCGCCGTACGCACTTCGACAACATCCCGATCAAGCCGCAGCGCGTCTACGAGGAGATGAACAAGGCCTTCGGCCCGGAGACCCGGTACGTCACCACCATCGGGCTCTCGCAGATCGCCGGCGCCCAGATGCTGCACGTCTACCGGCCGCGTCACTGGATCAACTGCGGCCAGGCGGGCCCGCTCGGCTGGACCATCCCGGCCGCGCTCGGCGTCGCCAAGGCCGACCCGGAGGCCCAGGTCGTCGCGCTCTCCGGCGACTACGACTTCCAGTTCATGATCGAGGAACTGGCCGTCGGCGCCCAGCACAAGATCCCGTACGTCCATGTCCTGGTGAACAACGCCTACTTGGGCCTCATCCGGCAGGCGCAGATCGGCCTGGACATCAACTTCCAGGTCAACCTGGAGTTCGAGAACATCAACTCGCCCGAGCTGGGCGTCTACGGCGTCGACCACGTCAAGGTCGTCGAAGGGCTCGGCTGCAAGGCGATCCGCGTCACCGACCCTAGTGAACTGGGCGCCGCCTTCGAACAGGCCAAGAAGCTCGCCGCCGAGTTCCAGGTCCCCGTCGTCGTCGAGGCGATCCTGGAGCGCATCACCAACATCGCGATGAGCAAGACGAACGACATCAGCAACGTCGTCGAGTTCGAGGAGATCGCGACCGAACCGGGCCATGCGCCCACCTCGATCAGGACGTTGAAGGTCTGACCCGCGGGACACGGCAGGCCATACGTCCGGCAAGGGGCGGCTCACTGGGAGGAGAGCCGCCCCTTCGTCGTGCGAGGCGTGCGAGCCGTCCGAGGGTCCAAGTTGTGCGAGTCGTCCAAGCTGTCCGAGGCGTCCGAGAGGTCCAAGTCGTCCGAGGCGTGCGAGCCGTCTAAAAGGCCGCTCCGGCTGCCCCGAACCCACCGCCGTCCGAACCCTGCGACGACCGCTCCTGCTCGGCCGCCCCGCCGCGCCCCAACAGCCCGGCGTCACGGGCGAAGCGCGGTGACAGCGCGGTCAGTGCCTCGTCGTCGTAGAGCGCGACCGCGAGCAGCACGTCGTCCTTCGAGAGGCCCTCCCGTCCGGCGGGCAGGGGCAGTTGGGCACGAAGATCGTCGAGAGTGTGTCGGGCGGTCCGTGTCCGGGCGCGCGGGAAACTGCGCAGCAGCCCTGCCGCGATCAGCTCGGCGCGCAGGTCCTCCAGCGACGTCCGTATCCGCGGCTGCTTCAACAGGTCCCGTACCCCCGCCGGCCGGGAATAGAGGGAAATGTGCACCGCCTTCTCCAGAGGATGACCCGCAAGCTGCGCAGCCACCCCCGAGGTCCGCATCGTGCCCGCCCGTGCGGAGTTCGCGGCGCCCTCCAGGTGCAGGGCGAGTGCGGCGACCTTCACGGCGGCGAGTGGTCCGCCGCGCAGCAGTGCGACGGCGTGTGGCCCAAGCTGAATCAACGCGCTGTCCATGGTGTCCCCCCGAGGACGAGGCCCGCCGCCCCCGTGTCGGCGGGCCCCGTGTGCTGAGAATGTGCCCCTGCCCGGGGGGAGTTGAAGCCCCCGGGGCCGTGTTCAGAGGTTGATTTGAGGGTTCCGTACCCCGCGTACGCCTGCTGGTGTACCCACCAGGGAGCCGGGCTCACGGCTCGGTGTGCTCCGACAGCCCCGGCCACTCGTCGGGGCCGCCGCCCTGCCAGTCGATGATGTCGCTCTCCTCGACCTCGATGGCGTCGAGGTCGACGTCCGCCCGGCGCAGGATGTCGACGACGTCATCGAGGTGGTAGGCGACACCGAGCGTCTCGTCCCCCGCGGTGACCCGCCGGGACCCGTCAAGACCTGGGGTGTGCACGACGATCCTGGGATGGTTCATGACCCCAGGCTGCTGCGCGTCGGCCCGATCCGCACCCCGGGTACACGACAAAGCGCCGGATACGGGGTGCCCCGTACCCGGCGCTCTGGGCCGGTGATCTGCGAAGTTGTGCCGTCCGAGGGTGCGAGGCCGGGCGCGCCAGAACATTCGCGCCGCCGGACGGAGTCGGTGAGCGTGCCATAGGGACGTGCCGCACGGCCGGGTGCCGCTGAGCGTGCCGTACGACTCGGTGTGGATCGTGCCGTGCGGCTGGGACCGCGGCGGGTGCGATGGAGCCGGGGCCGCCTTCCCTCAGGTCGAGAAGGGGGCCCCGGGACCTTTACCACCGCACTGGCTCGCACGCCGCCGCGGTCCTCGGCCTGCCCGCCGCCGACCGTGTGACCACCCCTGATCCGGGTCCACGGCCGTGGCGGGCGTGCGCCCCGGATCAGACCTCCCGTCGGATCCCGGACGCAGCCATTGAGTTGAGCGCCGGATAGGGCGTCAACGGTTCATTGAAGTCCAGAGTGTGAATCCGGGCCACGGTGGCGCATGGGCGCGACAGGACAGGTGTCAGCGCCGCCGTGGCCCGGAAGTCTTGAAGACGTCGGCCTGGGCTCAGAGTTGCGCGCCGGAGAGGCGCTCCACGCCCCGCAGCAGGGCCGAGTGGTCCAGGCCCCCGTCGCCCTGCGTGCGCAGGCTGGCGACGAGCTGCGCCACCACGGCGCCGACCGGAAGAGCCGCGCCGACGTTGCGGGCGGCGTCCGTCACGATGCCCATGTCCTTGTGGTGCAGGTCGATGCGGAAGCCCGGCTTGAAGTCGCGGTTGAGGAAGTTGTCCTTCTTCCGCGTCAGCACGGTCGAACCCGCGAGGCCGCCGTTGAGGACGTCGAGGGCGGCCTTCAGGTCCACGCCCGACTTCTCCAGGAAGACCACGGCCTCGGCGCACGCCTGGATGTTCACGGCGACGATCAGCTGGTTGGCGGCCTTCACGGTCTGGCCCGAGCCGTGCCGACCGCACAGCACGATGGTCCTGCCGAGGGCCTCGAAGATCGGCTCGGCCTCGTCGAAGTCGGCCTGCTCGCCGCCGACCATGATGGACAGAACGGCCTCGACCGCACCGGCCTCACCGCCGGACACGGGCGCGTCGAGTACCCGGATGCCCTTCGCCCCGGCCGCCTTCGCCAGGTCCACGGAGGTCTGCGGGGTGATGGAGGACATGTCGATCAGGAGTGCGCCGGACCGCGCGTTCTCCAGGATGCCGTCGGGGCCGTACGCGATGGCCTCGACGTGCGGGGACGCGGGCACCATGGTGATCACCACGTCGGCGTCCCGTACGGCCTCGGCGATCGAGCCCGCCGCCGTGCCGCCGGCGCCGGCCAGCCGCTTCAGCTTGTCCTGCTCCAGGGTGAAGCCGGTGACGTCGTATCCGGCCTTGATCAGGTTCTCGGACATGGGGGAGCCCATGATGCCGAGACCGACCCATGCGACCTTGGGGAGATTGCTGCTCATGAGGGTGCCTCTCTGACTGCTGTGATACGTCGGTGAGTTGCCGCTCAGCGGGCGGCTCGGGCCGCTGCGGGCAGCCACGCGAAGGACTCGGCGCTCGGCCGGTCGCCCGGCTTGTACTCCAGGCCGACCCAGCCCTCGTAACCGGCCTTGCCCAACTGGTCGAGGAGGTCCTCCAGCGGGAGGGCGCCGGTGCCGGGCGCGCCGCGGCCCGGGTTGTCGGCGATCTGCACATGGCCGGTCTTGGCGGCGTACTGCTCGATGACCGACGGCAGGTCCTCGCCGTTCATGGACAGGTGATAGAGGTCCATGAGGAACTTGGCGTTGTCGAGCCCGGTGGCCTCGTTGACCTTGTCGACGATCTCGATGGCTGCCGGGGCGCTCACCAGCGGGTAGAGCGGCGACTCGGGCTTGTTGAGGGCCTCGACCAGCAGGATCGCACCGATGCGGTTGGCCGCGCGGGCGGCCAGTACCAGGTTCTCCAGGGCGAGTTCGTCCTGCTCGGCCGGGTCCACGCCCTCGACACGGTTGCCGTACAGGGCGTTGAGCGCCCGGCATCCGAGGGACTCGGCGAAGTCCGCGGCCACGTCGATGTTGGCGTGGAACCGCACCGACTCCTCGCCGGGGATCGACAGGGCGCCGCGGTCCGGGCCCGGTAGTTGTCCGGCGTAGAAGTTCAGGCCCGTGAGCTGGACGCCCGCGTCCTCGATCGCCTGCTTGAGGGCGTCGAGTTCGGACTGCTCGGGGGTGGGGGAGTCGACCCAGGGCCACCACAGCTCGACCGCCGTGAAGCCCGCCGCGGCCGCGGCCGCGGGGCGCTCCAGGAGCGGGAGTTCCGTGAAGAGGATCGACAGGTTGACGTTGAAGCGCTGGTCTGCGAATCCCATGGGGGTCGGCGCTCCCTTCCTTATCAGCGGGTCGGGTGTACTGGTGATTCTGGG
The DNA here is from genome assembly GCF_044744645.1 of Streptomyces sp. NPDC087263. NCBI lineage: Bacteria > Bacillati > Actinomycetota > Actinomycetes > Kitasatosporales > Streptomycetaceae > Streptomyces > Streptomyces sp. NPDC087263. The sequence goes on along the minus strand of NZ_JBIUYT010000006.1, from coordinate 72,646 downwards.
CTGATTCCGTATTGCGGAAGTTCGTTTCTGCTTAATGGAAGATTGCCGCCGTGTGTCGGGGGTTGTCAAGAGGGGGCTGCCGGAAAATCGACACCGGGCAGTAGGTTGAGCGCGTGCGATTGAGAGTGGAGTTCACGACCGAGCCCTTCGACCTCGACGAGGCGCCGCCGCACGCGCTGGTCGCCCGTGAGGTCATCGAGGCCGCCGAACTGGACGCCGTGGATGTCGGCCCGTTCGGCAACACCGCGGAGGGTGGTGCGGACGCGGTCCTCGGCGCGGTCGACGCGCTGCTGCGCAAGACCTTGGCGGCGGGCGCCACCCGGGTCTCGTTGCAGGTGAACGTCGTCGGCACCGCCGAGGAGGGCGATAAGTGACCGGTTTCGGGGACGACCCTTTCGTCTCGGCCGTCAAGCCGCTCGTCGACGCCATGGGGGGCGAGATGCTGCCGGTGGACCAGGCGGGCGCCGATGACGTCGTGCTGTCCTGGGAGGGCGCGGACGTCGTCGCCGTACGCCTGCCCCAGCTCGCCGACTCCCTCGACCACATCCTGGCCGCCCTGGAGCGCAAGCGGGGCAGGCCGCTGGCCGACCTCGACCGCAAGGCCAAGCAGGAGGTCGTACGGATACTGGAGGCGCGCGGCGCCTTCTCCGTGCGGCACGGCGTGGAGACGGTGGCGAGCGCCCTCGGGGTGAGCCGCTTCACCGTCTACAACTATCTGAACCGGGAGAAGGACTCCTGACCTGGGGATATGTCGTAGGCCTCGCTGAAGGCCTGCCGGTTGTGACCCGCCGCCGTCCGGACGATCCGGGCGGCGGCTTTTGTTACCCGAAGTTTTCAACAAAGTGTTGACGTGAAGTTTCCGAGGGCGTTAGCTAGCCGCAGCCCGTCCAGCAACAAGGCCACGGAGGCTCCCGTGACTTCGAGTTCCTCGACACCGGGCCTCGCCCGGTTCAACGCCCTGGAGGAGCATGCGGCAGCCGCCGCCCTCCACGAGGCGTGCGCCTCATCCACATGGGGGAGCGGTCTGCTCGCCCGCCGCCCCTTCGCAAGCCTCACCGACCTCCTCGCCGCCAGCGACGCCGCCATGGCCGACCTGAGCACCGCGGACCTGGCGGAGGCGATGGCCGGGCATCCGCCGATCGGCCGGCCCAAGCCGGGGGACCCGACCTCCTCCCGGGAGCAGCGCGGCATGGCCGGCGCCTCCGAGGAGCTCAAGGAGGAGATGCTCGAACTGAACCTGGCCTACCAGGAGCGGTTCGGCCACGTCTTCCTGATCTGCGCCACCGGCAGGACCGGCGAGCAGATGCGCGACGCGGTCAAGGAACGGATCGGCAACGCGCCGGGGCAGGAGCGCGAGATCGTCCGCGCCGAGCTCGGCAAGATCAACCGCATCCGTCTGGCCAATCTCGTACAGCAGGAAGATGACGTATGAGCACCGACAGCACAGCCTCCGTGTCCACGCACATCCTGGACACCAGCGTCGGGCGCCCCGCCGGGGGTGTCGCGGTTCAGCTCGCGGCCCGCTCCGGGCGTGACGCGGACTGGCAGGCACTCGGCGGCTCCGCGACCGACGCGGACGGCCGGTGCAAGGACCTTCCGGCGCTGCCGCAGGGGACGACCCATGTACGGCTCGACTTCGCGGTCGAGGAGTACCAAGAGAAGAAGCAAGCCGATGCGCAGCAGGACGCCCCCGCGAATCGGGACAGCGGTGCGACCGGAGTGTTCTTCCCCGAGGTGACCATCACCTTCGCCGTCAGGCCGGGCGAGCACTACCACGTACCGCTGCTGCTCAACCCGTTCGGCTACTCCGTTTACCGAGGGAGCTAGCAGACATGACCGACAACGCCCGTCCTGCCCGTCCTGTGATCCTGGGGCAGAACCAGTACGGCAAGGCCGAGAACCGCGTCGTGAAGATCACGCGGGACGGCGACACCCATCACATCAAGGACCTGAACGTGTCGGTCGCGCTGAGCGGCGACATGGAGGAGGTCCACTACTCGGGCTCCAACGCGAACGTCCTTCCGACGGACACCACCAAGAACACGGTGTACGCCTTCGCCAAGGAGCACGGCATCGAGTCCGCCGAGCAGTTCGGCATCCACCTCGCCCGGCACTTCGTGACGAGCCAGGAGCCGATCAGGACGGCGCGCATCCGGATCGAGGAGTATTCCTGGGAGCGCATCGAGACCTCGGACGCCGACTCGAAGTTCATCGGCGCCGACGAGGCCAAGCACTCCTTCGTGCGCAAGGGCCAGGAGACCCGGGTCACCCAGATCACCTATGACGGCTCGTCATGGGAGGTCGTCTCGGGGCTGAAGGACCTCGTCGTGATGAACACGACCAACTCCGAGTTCTGGGGCTACGTCAAGGATAAGTACACGACGCTGCCCGAGGCCTACGACCGCATCCTGGCCACCCAGGTCGCCGCCCGCTGGCGCTTCAACTGGTCGGCCGACGACCAGCAGATGCCCAACTGGGAGAAGTCCTACGACCAGGTCAGGAAGCACATGCTCCAGGCCTTCGCGGAGACGTACTCGCTCTCCCTCCAGCAGACCCTGTACCAAATGGGCTCGCGGATCATCGACAACCGCAGCGAGATCGACGAGGTCCGCTTCTCGCTCCCGAACAAGCATCACTTCCTGGTGGATCTGAAGCCGTTCGGCCTTGAGAACGACAATGAGGTCTACTTCGCGGCGGACCGCCCGTACGGGCTCATCGAGGCCACCGTCCTCCGCGACGGCGTCGAGCCGCGGATCCCGGTGGACCTCACCAATCTCTGACCCCTGCCCGGTGCCCCCGTCCGGCCGGCCGGGGGCACCCCCTCCTTCGGCACCCGTGGCCTCCCCGCCGCGGTACTCAAACCTCCTAGGGTCCTGCCGTGCCCACCTCCGAGAACGAAGAAGGACGCACCATGGCAGCATCGGCGGAAGTCCAGCGGATCGTCATCGAGAACTGTGCGATCGCGACGGTGGACGCGGGTGACACCGAGTACACGTCGGGCCACGTCGTCGTCGCGGACAACCTCATCGAGTCCCTCGGTGCGGGCAGGGCCCCGCAGGGCCTGGAGAACGTCGTACGCCGCATCGACGGCACCGGGCACCTGGTGACCCCGGGCCTGGTCAACAGCCACCACCACTTCTACCAGTGGATCACCCGGGGTCTGGCCACCGACCACAACCTCTTCAACTGGCTCGTCGCGCTCTACCCGACCTGGGCGCGCATCGACGAGCGGATGACGTACGCGGCCGCGCAGGGCTCCCTCGCCATGATGGCCCGCGGCGGCGTCACCACCGCCATGGACCACCACTACGTCTTCCCGAAGGGGTCCGGCGACCTGTCCGGCGCGATCATCCGGGCCGCGCGGGAGACGGGCGTCCGCTTCACCCTGGCCCGCGGCTCGATGGACCGCAGCGAGAAGGACGGCGGGCTGCCGCCGGACTTCGCCGTCGAGACGCTGGAAGGGGCGCTCGCCGCGACCGAGGCGACGGTCGACGAGCACCACGACACCTCCTTCGGCGCGATGACGCAGGTGGCCGTCGCGCCCTGCTCACCGTTCTCCGTGTCCACCGAACTGATGCGGCAGGGCGCCGAGTTGGCCCGCCGCAAGGGCGTACGGCTGCACACGCACGGCTCGGAGACCGTGGAGGAGGAGCAGTTCTGCAAGGAACTGTTCGGCATGGGCCCGACCGAGTACTTCGAGTCGACGGGTTGGCTCGGCGAGGACGTGTGGATGGCGCACTGCGTCCACATGAACGACTCCGACATCGCCGCCTTCGCCCGTACGAAGACGGGTGTGGCCCACTGCCCATCCTCCAACGCCCGTCTGGCGGCCGGGATCGCGCGCGTTCCCGACATGCTCGCGGCCGGCGTCCCGGTCGGCCTCGGTGTCGACGGCACCGCGTCGAACGAGTCCGGCGAACTCCACACCGAATTGCGCAACGCGCTCCTCATCAACCGCCTCGGCGCACACCGCGAGGCCGCCCTCAACGCCCGTCAGGCGCTGCGCCTGGGCACCTTCGGTGGCGCCCAAGTCCTGGGCAGGGCTGCGGAGATCGGCTCCCTGGAGCCGGGCAAGCTCGCCGACCTCGTGCTGTGGAAGCTGGACACCCTGGCCCACGCCTCGATCGCCGATCCGGTGACCGCGCTGGTCTTCGGCGCGGCGGCCCCGGTCACCCTCTCCCTGGTCAACGGCCGGCCGGTCGTCGAGGACAGCCGGCTCCTGCACGTCGACGAGGACGCCATCGCCCGCTCCACACGGGACCAGGCACAGCGCCTCGCGCGCATCGCCGCGCAGGCCTGACGTTTCGGCTCGACGCACACCGCCGTACAGGCCCGAACAACCGAAGATCTCCGGCCGAGGGGGACGGCCCCCGGCCGGTAGCCGTGGACCCGAGCGGGGTCCATGGCGGCCGTGTCCGGGGCGTGCATGGATGTGCGCGCCCCGGAGCGGTCTCCGTTCGCTCAGGCGGTCTCCGTTCCTCCCGAACGATGTCTGTCACCCCCGCCCGCGAACGGTCTCCGTCCCGGTCCCGCACGACCGCGCATCACCTCCCTGAACCCCGCGTCAACGCCGACGTGTAACCGACCGGAGGAGCCGCCGTGGCCGCCCAGCAGCCCGAGCCCAGCACCGACGCACAACCAACTGGCCAGCAGAAGCACCCGGTTGACGAGAAACTCCCGCCCCTGAAGATGGCGACCAGTGGCCTCCAGCACGTCGCCGCCATGTACGCCGGAGTCGTCGCGCCGCCCCTGATCGTCGGTGCCGCCGTCGGTCTGAGCGCCACCGAACTGACCTTCCTCACCGGCGCCTGTCTGTTCACGGCGGGCCTCGCCACCTTCCTCCAGACGATCGGCTTCTGGAAGATCGGCGCCAGGCTGCCGTTCGTCAACGGCGTCACCTTCGCGGGTGTCGCCCCGATGACCGCGGTCGTCGCCTCCACCAAGGACAAGAGCGATGCACTGCCCGTCATCTTCGGCGCGGTCATCGTCGCGGGCGTCCTCGGTTTCATGGCCGCACCCTTCTTCAGCAAGGCGGTCCGCTTCTTCCCGCCCGTCGTCACCGGCACCGTCATCACACTCATCGGCGTCTCGCTGCTGCCGGTCGCCTTCGGCTGGGCGCAGGGGCCCAACCCCGGGGCGGACGACTACGGTTCGACGACCTATCTGGGCCTGGCCGCCGCCACGCTCCTCATCGTGCTGCTGCTGCGCCGCTTCACCCGCGGCTTCGTCAAGCAGATCGCCGTACTGCTCGGCCTCGTCATCGGCACGCTCGTCGCGATCCCCTTCGGCGTCACGGACTTCGGACCGGTGGCCGACGCGGACGTCGTCGGCTTCCCGACGCCGTTCCACTTCGGCGCACCGCAGTTCCAGATCGCCGCGATCCTCTCGATGATCGTGGTCATGGTGGTCTCGATGACCGAATCGACCGCGGACATGCTGGCGTTGGGCGAGATCGTCGAGCGCCCGGCCGACGAGCGGACCATCGCGGCCGGCCTGCGCGCCGACACCCTCGGCTCGGCGCTCAGCCCGCTCTTCAACGGCTTCATGTGCAGCGCCTTCGCGCAGAACATCGGCCTGGTCGCGATGACCAGGATCCGCAGCCGGTACGTCGTCGCCACCGGCGGCGGTTTCCTCGTGCTGATGGGCCTGTGCCCGATGGCCGCGTCGCTGATCGCCGTCGTACCCCGTCCCGTTCTCGGCGGCGCGGGCGTCGTCCTCTTCGGCTCGGTCGCGGCCAGCGGCATCCAGACCCTCGTACGAGCGGGCCTGGAGAAGGACAACAACGTCCTGATCGTCGCCGTGTCACTGGCCGTCGGCATCATCCCGATCACCGCGCCGGAGTTCTACCACGCCTTCCCGGAGACGGCGAAGATCGTCCTGGACTCGGGGATCTCGACGGGGTGCGTGGCCGCCGTGCTCCTCAACCTCGTCTTCAACCACCTCGGCAAGGGGCAGGACGCGGACGACGTGACCCATCCCATGGAGGCGGGCGACGATCTCAAGGCGGTCCCGGCCCACTGACGCCCCGGGCATACGGAGGGCGCGGCACCCAGGGGTGTCGCGCCCTCCGCCGTACGTTTGCTCAGGCCGTCGCACCTTTGGTCAGGCCGTCGTACGTTCGCTCAGGCCGTCGTACCTTTGGTCAAGCCGACGTACCTTCGGTCGGATCAGCCGATGTGGAAGCTGTCGCCGTACACCTTCCAGTCCAGCGGCGGATTCAGGCTCAGGTTCCGCTTCTGGACGAAGACCCGCTGCGCGGTGTCGACCCGGCTGGTGTCCGAGTGCGCCTCTTCCTGCTTCATCGCCCAGACGCGGGCGTCGAGGAACGCGTTCAGGTACGTCACCTCGTCGCCACCCTGGGCCGGCGGCCTGGCCTTCGCCAGGGCACGCCGCCGGATGCTGCCGAAGCTGGTGCTGTCGCCGCCGTTGCCGTGCATCACGATGGCGTCGTAGTAGGTGAACTGGCCCAGGACGCCGATCCCGTCGGCCTTGCCCTGCTGTACGGACGGGTTGAAGTAGACGCGGTCGCGCTCGTCGTTCTGGGCCTGCTGGAACGCCGAGTCCTGGGCCGCCCTGGCCCAGTCGCCGCGGAACCCGGGGTCCAGGCCCTGGTGCGAGTCGGTGCCGTCCACGTTGCGCAGGGCGGGCAGGTACTTGGCCAGTACGTTGCCGGGCTTGCGCTGTGCGTACAGCTCCACGAGGTCGAGCATGTCGCCGGTGCCGGAGCAGAAGCCGATGATCCCGGCCGTGTAGCCGCGCCCGTCACCGATGTCCTCGATGTACTTGTACTGCGCCTTCCAGTCCAGCGAGGAGTTCTCCGCGCTGGACACCAGCTTCATGGCGATCTCCTTCTTCGCCGGGTCGTCCAGGCCGACCGCCGCCGCGCTCGCGGACTGGGTCGCGATGACAGGACCTGCCACCAGTGAAGCTCCGATCAGGGCGAGCAGGGTGCGGCGTGACGTGCGTATGTGGGGGGTGTGCACGGTACCTCCGTTGGGGAGAGTGACGCTTCCACGTACTGTTAGGAAAGTTTCCTACCAGAGATTGCGGTTGACGTATACCCGTCAGGAAGGGATGGGATGTTCCATGGCCGTACGGCGCCGGGCGGCCGTATCCGGGTTTCAGGCGCGGCGGTAGGCCTGGCAGGGCTGGGGCCCGGGGAGGCGGCCGGTGAAGAACGACGTGGGCGGAACGCCCATCAGCGTGCGGAAGTCGGCGGTCATGTGTGACTGGTCGTAGTAGCCGGTGGCGATGGCCAGTTGGGCCCAGGGGGTGTCCGGCGCGCTGCGCGCGTGCGTGAGGATGTGGCGTACGCGGGTGATGCGGGCGTAGTGCTTGGGGGAGACGCCGATGCCGTCCGCGAAGAGATTGCGCAGCTGGCGTTCGCTGACGGCGAGACTCGTCGCCAATTCCCCCACAGCCACGGGTAGATGGCCCACGTCCGTCGACATCGCCGCGAGCGCCGCGCGCAGCAGTCGCGTACGTGACGGGTCGGCCGGGGCGAGTCGTTCGGGCAGGGCCTCCGCCAGGTGGGGGACCACCTGTGCGGGCTCCAACGGAAAGAGTTCGTCGGCCAGTTGGCGAGCATGGTCGCCGGGGAAATCTCGCAGTGGTATGACCCGGCCGACAAGATCGACCGCCGGTACGCCGAGCAACTGGCGGGCCGCGCCAGGTCCGAGGCGCAGCTGCACACACGAGGCAAGCCGCTTGCTCGCATGGTAGGAGGCACGGGTGCGCGGTCCGACGACCAGGACATCGCGGCGGCCGTTCTCCTCGACCCGCACCACCATCTTCGTTGCGGCGTCCGGAACATGGGTGAACGGTTCGTGCAACTCGCCCTCGACGGACGTGAAAGCAGCGCCGACGAACCAGGGACGCAGCACCCCGGGCAGCGCCAGGCGCTCCTCGGCGAGACCGCTCGCGCCCGGCCTTGTCTCATACGGGGTGGTCACCCCTCCACGGTAGACGCGCCGGGGCCTTCGCCGGGCCCGGGAACCGTGCCGGAATCTCCTAGCGGCCGACCGCACCGGCTCGACACGGTGGAGGACATGATTCTAGTGACCGGTGCCACGGGCACCATCGGCAGTGAACTTCTGCGGCAGCTCGCGGCGCGCGGCGAGAAGGCCCGCGCGCTGACCCGGGATCCCGCCCGCGCCCAGGTGCCCGCCGGCATCGAGGTGGTGCGCGGCGACTACCACGAGCCCGCGTCCGTCGAGGCCGCCATGTCCGGGGTGTCCGCCTTCTTCTCCGTGGGCGTCCTCGGCCCCGGCGACGCGGACGCCGACGCGTACCTGGTCGCGGCGGCGCGGGCGGCGGGCGTACGGCGGGTCGTGAAGCTCTCCTCCATCGGTACGGGCGACCCTGCCCTGGGCAACTGGCATGTCGGCGGTGAACAGGCGGTCCAGGCCAGCGAGTTGGAGTGGACCGTGCTGCGCCCCTCGTCGTTCGCCTCCAACACGCTGAGGTGGGCGGAGGCGATCCACTCCGGCAGCCCGGTGCCCAACATGACCGGGACGGGCGCGCAGGGTGTCATCGATCCGCGTGACGTGTCCGAGGTCGCGGCCGAGACCTTGCTCGCGCCGGGGCACTCAGGCCGCACGTACACCCTGACCGGACCCGAGCTCCTCACCACGTCCGACCAGGCCGCCACCCTCGCCGAGGTCCTCGGCCGCCCGGTCACCACCGTCGACGTACCCCCGGACGTGCTCCGCGCGCAGTTCCTTGAGGCCGGAATGCCCGAGACCCGCGCCGAAGGCGTCCTGGCGGGTACGGTGTACGTCCGCAAAGGCGGGAACGCGGTGCTGACCGAGGACGTACGCCGGGTACTGGGCCGTGAGCCGCGTACCTACGACCGGTGGGCGCGCGATCACCGGGAGGCGTTCGCGCGGGGCTGAGGCTCGGCCTGGGGTGTCTCCTCCTCCACCGTGCCCGCGAAGGAGGAGGCACGCCCCGGCCTCAGCAGCACCGCCGCCAGTACCAGCGCGGTCGCGGTGATCCCCATGGCGACCGTGAACGCCAGCCGGTAGCCGTCCGCCGTCGCCGCGACCAGTTGCCCACCCTCGCCGAGCAGCCGTTCCGTACGGCTCGCCGCCAGGGTCGTGAGGACCGCCAGACCCAGTGAACCGCCCACCACCTGGGTGGTGTTGAAGAGCCCGGAGGCCAGTCCCGCGTCCTCCTCGCGGGCGCCCGACATGGCGAGTCCCGTGACCGCGGGCATCGCGGCGGCGAAGCCGGCGGCGAGGAGGAGCAGCGGAGGCAGCACGTCGGCCAGGTACTTGCCGTCGGCCGGTGCCCGGCTGAGCAGCGCCATACCCGCCGTGATGAGGACGAGCCCGACCAGCAGTACCCGGTACGGGCCGAAGCGGGCGATCGTGCGCGCCGACAGGCTCAGCATCAGCACCCCGATCGCGATCGGCGCGGGCAGGAACGCCGTGCCGGTGAGCAACTCGCTGTAGCCCAGGACGCGTTGCAGATAGAGCGCGCCGATGAACTGGAAGCCGAACATCCCCGCGATCATCAGGATCTGGACGCCGTTCGCACCCGTCAGGGCGCGGGAGCGGAAGAGCCGCAGCCGCAGCAGTGGGCGAGCTGCCCGTGCCTGCCGCAGGGTGAAGCCGGTGAAGAGGACCAGCGACACGGCGGCGAGGGCGAGGGTGGCGCCCAGCGTGCGGTCGCCTGCGCCGATGATCGCGTACACGGTCAGCATCAGTGCGCCTGTGACCAGTGCGGCTCCGGGATAGTCGGCGCCCTTGCCGAGGCCGACTCCCTGATCGGGGGCGAGGATGCGGAGCGCCGCGAGCAATGCCGCCGCCCCGATCGGCAGGTTGATCAGGAAGATCCAGTGCCAGCCGACCGCCTGCGTCAGCGCCCCGCCGAGGAAGGTGCCGAGCGCTCCGCCCCCCGCGCCGACCGCGCTGAACACCGCGATGGCGCGGGCCTGTTCGCGCGGCTCGGCGAACAGGGCGACCAGCATGCCAAGGACGACCGCCGAGGTCATCGCCCCGCCGACACCCTGCAAGGCGCGGGCCGCGACCAGCATGCCCTGGCCGGTGGAGACCCCGCACAGGACGGACGCCGCGGTGAACACGGCGAGCCCGGAGACGAACATCCGCTTGCGGCCCACCAGATCCCCGAGCCGCCCCACGAGCAGCAGCAGCCCGCCGAAGGGAATCAGATACGCGTTCACGACCCAGGCGAGGCCCGGGCCCGAGAAGCCGAGGTCGCTCTGGATCGCGGGCATCGCGACCGTGACGATGTTCCCGTCCAGGACGGTCATCAGCGTGCCCGCGCACAGCACGACCAGGGAGGCCCAGCGGGAGTAGGTTCGTGGTGCCGGTGGCACGGTGTGGGACTGCATGGCGATGACCTCGACGTTCTCCATAGGTGCACGACTTGTAACGGGGTACATCGTGAGTGACCATGGAGACCGGCATAAGGAGGCACTTCGATGTCCCAGAGGAACACCGGTGTTACCCCGCAGGCAGTGCACGCGCAGGCCTGCCCCGTCCGCGAGGTTCTTGACAGGGTCGCCGGAAAATGGAGCGTGCTGATCATCGTCGCCGCCGCGCACGGGCCGATCCGGTTCACCGAACTGGAGCGCAGCGTGGAGGGCATCAGCCGCCGCATGCTCTCCCTCACGCTGCGCAACCTGGAGCGCGACGGACTGGTCACGCGCACCGTCCATGCCACGGTGCCACCGAAGGTGGAGTACGAACTCACCCCGGTGGCCCATGAGTTGTACGAGACGCTGCTGTCCCTCACCGACTGGGCCGAGCGGCACCGCGGCACGATCGCCGAGTCGCGCGCGGCCTACGACGTCCAGCACCGGCCGGAGCTGCTGGACGTGTAGGCCGCGTTCTTGCGGTGTCGCACGGTTCGGGTCTTGCGGTACCACACGGTTCGGGTCTCAGGGCGTCGCGAGGTTCGCGTCTTGCGGTGTCGCGAGGTCCGGGTTCCGACGGCGTCGGGAGGTCCGCTTCTCAGGGCGTCGCGAGTGCCTCCGTCGGGGACAGGCGCGATGCCCGGATCGCCGGGTAGAGCCCGGCCAGGCCGCCGATCACCAGGGTGGCCGCGATGCCACCGGCCAGCGCCCAGGGCGGTACGACGGTCGGCCAGCCCTGGTAGAGGGCGTACCCGGCGGTGACGGTCAGGCCCAGCAGGGCACCCGCCGCACCGCCGAGGGCGGACAGCAGCAGGGACTCCGCCAGGAACTGCGTACGGATTTGCCGCCGCGTAGCGCCCAGCGAGCGGCGCAGCCCGATCTCCGCCCGGCGCTCAAGGACCGAGATGACCATCGTGTTCGCCACCCCCACCCCGCCGACGAGCAGGGCCACCGCGCCAAGGCCGAGCAGCAGCCCGGTGAACGCCTCGCCCGCGGCCTGCTTGGCGGCCAGCGCGTCCGAGGGCCGGGAGACCTGGACCTCGCTCGGTGCCTCGGGGTTGGCGGTGGCGCCCAGGACCTCGCGGACCGTCGTCACGGAGGTGTCGGCGGAGCGGGTGTAGACCGTGGTGGCATGCCCGTCGAACCCCAGCTCCGACTCGGCCACCGGCCAGCCGACCAGCGTCGCCGTGTTCAACTCCGGTGTCAGTTGGGATAGTTGGAGAATCCCGACCACCGTGAACCAGCTGCCGCCGACCCGCACCTGCGTGTCCGGGCTCGCCTTCCCGATCCCGAGCCGCTGGGCGGCCGTCGCACCGAGCACCGCCGCCGGATACCTGCCCGTTCCCCCGTTCAGCCAGGTCCCGCTCGCCAACTCGGCGCCGATCGTGGCCCGTAGAGATGTGCGTGCCGCGTACACCGCGATGCCGTTCGTCTGTGCCTCGGGGATCCGGTCGCTGCGGTAGACCTTCGCGTCCTCCGCCCTGCCGACCGCCGACACGGACTCCACACCGTCAATGCGGGACACCATGTCCTCCGCGGTGGAGGGGAGTTCGGACTCCCCGCCGGTCAGGGTGGAGCCCGGTGACACCGTGAGCAGATTGGTGCCGAGGGCCGCGAGCGCACGGTCGAGATCGGCGCGGGACGAGGACGAGATGCCGACGACGGCAACCATCGCCGCGATACCGATCGCGATGCCGAGCGCCGAGAGGAAGGCCCGCAGCGGCCGGGTGCGCAGGCCGACGGCGCCGACTCTGACGACATCGCCCGGGCCGAGGTGGGCGGGGCGCAGGAGATCCGTGGTCATCGGACCACCTCCGGCGCCCGGTCCCGTACGTCCTGCTCCGTCGTGTCCTCGACCACCCGGCCGTCCCGCATCCGCACCCGCCGTGGCAGCGAGTCGGCGATCTCCCGGTCATGGGTGATGATCACGACCGTGGTGCCGGTGCCGTGCAGTTCGCGCAGCAGCCGCATCACACCCAGGCCCGACACGGAGTCCAGCGCCCCCGTCGGCTCGTCGGCGAGCAGCAGCGGAGGGTCCCCGGCGACCGCGCGGGCCACGGCGACCCGCTGACGCTCACCGCCGGACAACTCCTGCGGCTCGTGGTGCATACGGTGCCCCAGGCCCACCCGCTGCAGCGCCTGCGCCGCGCGACGGCGGCGCTCGGCCGGCCGCAGCCCGGAGTAGAGCAGACCGTCGGCCACGTTCTCCAACGCCGTTGTCCCGCCCGCCAGATGGAACCGCTGGAAGACGAAGCCGATCCGGCGCGCCCGCAGCGCCGAAAGCCGCGCGTCCGACAGTGCGCCCGCGTCGTACCCCTCGACCCGCACACTGCCCGAGGAGGGCCGGTCGAGTGTGCCGAGCATGTGCAGCATGGTCGACTTCCCGGAGCCCGACGGGCCCACGATGGCGACGAGTTCACCGCGCGCGATCGTCAGGGACACCCCGGCCAGCGCGGTGACACCGCCCGGATAGACCTTGGTGACATCGGTCAGCGAGATCATGCGGGCATCCCCACCTTCGTACCCTCGGCGATGCCCTCGCCGGTGATCTCCACCCGCCCGTTCGCGAACAGCCCCGTCTCGACAGCCACGTACGCCGTGGTCGACCCCTGTACGACCTCGACGCCGAAACCGCCCTCCGGAAGCACCATGAGCGCGGCGATCGGAACGGTGAGGACGTTTTTGCGCTCGCCCGCGGTGAAGAAGACGTCGACGGCGGCCAGTACGTAGGACGCGGCCGCTTTCTGCGCCTTGGCGCCGTCCAACGCGACGGTCACTCTCACCTTGGTCGTCGGGTCCTGCTGCCCGCCGTCGCCGGGATCGATCTCGGTGACGACGTCCTTGATCCGCCCCTCGACGCTCGTACCGTCCGGCAGCCCGACGGCGACCTTCGTGCCCTTCTTCGCCAACCGGCGGTCGGCGGTGTCGAGTTCGAGCGTGACGACCTGGGCGGTGCCGGTGTACGACAGCACCTTCTGGCCCGGACCCGTGGCGGCGCCCTCCTCAACCTCCACGGCGTCCACCCGCACGGCGGCCGGCGCGAACACCACCCGGCCCAGCTCGACGGCCCCGGTCTCGTCCAGGCCCCGGTCCTCCTGCCACTCCTTCACCGCGTCGGCGGTCGCGTCGGTGTACTCGTCGTCGACCGTGAAGCCCGAGTAGCCGAGCGCGTCGAGGTTCCGCTCCAACGCCTCGACGTCCGCGCCCTCGACGCCGGGCAACAGATCGCGGTACGCGGGAGTTCCGCCGTACATGAGGGTCACGGGTTTGTCGTCGACCTCGTACAGGGTCCTGCCCCGGGTGATCTTCTCGCCGGCGTCCGGGAGTTCGGTGACGGTGCCGGGGACACGGCCGGTCGCGGTGGTCGCCGTCCCGTAGCCGAGTTCGCCGTCCTCGGACTGGCTGTCCTTGAGGGTCTGGCGGGTCACATCGGCGGTGGCCGGGGGGAGTTGCGTGGCGGACGCGGCGCCGGACCCGTCGCGTCCGGCCAGACCGAGACCGGCGGCCGCCGCTCCGCCGACCGCGGCGATGACACCTACGGCGATGACGGCATTGCGGCGGCGGCGCTTGTGGCGCCGGCGACGATTCGGCTCGGCCGGTTCCGAGGGAGAGGAGCGGGATTCGGGTTCTATGGTCTCGGACCGGGATTCGGGTTCTGCGATCTCGGGCAGGGGTTCGAAATGCGCCTGCGTGGACGGGACTTCGGGCCGCGACCGGTCGCTCGGCGTTTCGGATGGTGTGCGTTCGGGAGAGGTGTCGTCGGGCACAACTGCCGCCTCACTCATCGCCGGCCTTGTCGTTGGACGGACCTTCGCCGCCGTCAGGGGCGTACTTGTCGCACGTCTTCTGGGCCTTCGCGAAGTCAGGGTCCTCGGCGACGTCCTGATTGATCTGAAGGCCCGCGCTGCCGGGTTCCGGGTCGGGGAAGTCCTCCACCCCGTTGTCGCGCATGCACTGGGCGAGCTTGCGCACCCGCTCCTCCGCCTCGGGGTCGGCACTCGCGTCCCCGTTCTGCACGGGGTCGTACTTGCGGCAGGCCTCCATCGCCGCATCGACCTCACCCTTGGGCAGCTGACCGGTGATCCGGAGTCCCTTGCCGGGCTCCGGGTCCTCCACGTCCACGCCGTGCTCACGCAGACACTGCGCGAACTTCACCCCTTGGTCCTCCTGCGCGTTCTTGCTCGCTGCCACATCCGCCTCCACCGTGTCGCCGCCGGCACCACATCCCGAAAGGGACAGGGCAAGCGCCAGGGCGAGTGCCGGCGGTAGGGCGGCGAGTGTGCCGCGGGTCCGTTTCCGCATCGCGTCGTCTCCTCGTGTCGGGACCGGAGGAGTTCTCCGGCCAACTCGTCAGGAGGGAACAGGACCGGCTGTTTCTCCAGCGTTTCCACGGCACTTGAGTGTCTGGGGTGCGGCCTGTCGACGATCACTAACAGAAAGGAAACACAGCTCCCGGCACCCTTGCTGTGCGGAGCACTCCGCTCAGAGAGAGGTGTGACCGGATGCGGGTACTCGTGGTCGAGGACGAACCGATGCTCGCCGACGCGATCGCGGAGTGGCTGCGGGGCCATGCCCACGCGGTCGACACCGCGTACGACGGAGCGGCGGCGCTGGAACGGGCGACGGTCGTCGACTACGACGTGATCGTCCTCGACCGCGATCTGCCGCTCGTGCACGGCGACGACGTGTGCCGGGAACTGGTCGCCTCCGAGTCGAGCGCGCGGGTGCTGATGCTCACGGCGGCCGCCGAGGTCACCGACCGGGTCTTCGGCCTCGGCCTGGGCGCCGACGACTACCTCGTCAAACCCTTCGCCTTCCCCGAACTCACCGCCCGTGTACTGGCGTTGGGACGGAGATCGCGGCCCGCCGCGCCTCCTGTACTGCGTCGCGCGGGGCTCACCCTGGACCCGGCCCGGGGTGAGGTGTTCCGGGGCAGCCGTTACGTCCCCCTGTCGAAGAAGGAGTTCGCCGTGCTGGCCGAACTGCTGCGCGCCGAGGGGGCC
This sequence comes from Streptomyces sp. NPDC087263, assembly GCF_044744645.1. Taxonomy (NCBI): domain Bacteria; kingdom Bacillati; phylum Actinomycetota; class Actinomycetes; order Kitasatosporales; family Streptomycetaceae; genus Streptomyces; species Streptomyces sp. NPDC087263. The sequence goes on along the minus strand of NZ_JBIUYT010000006.1, from coordinate 57,262 downwards.
GCGGTCTCCGCCGAGCAGCTCCTGGAGAAGGCGTGGGACGAGCACGCCGACCCGTTCACCGGGGCTGTTCGTCTCGCGGTGCTCAAGCTGCGCCGCAAGCTCGGGGACCCGGCCGTCGTGGAGACCGTCACCGGCGTCGGGTACCGGATCCTGTGAGCGACTCCGTGAGACACCCGGTGAGCGGGGCCGAGCCGCGGCCGACGATACGGTCCCGGTGGCCCCGCCGATTGCTTCCGCGCAGGATCACCCTGCGCGCCCGCCTCACCATGATCTACGGCGGCCTCTTCTTCGCGGGTGGTGTGGTCCTGCTCGGTGTCACCTATGCCCTGCTCACCCAGCAGCTCGACCGCTCGGGGCAGAAGGTCATCTCCGAGTCGCGGGCGGGCGCGGGAACGCCCTCCGCACAGCCGTCCGGTGAACCGCACGGTGAGCGGACACTGATCTCCGGCGGGGGTACGACGCCTCCGCGGGACTTCGACGACCTCGAACGATGGATGGGCGCCGAGAGCGACCGGCTCCGGGACGTCGCCACCAACTCACTGCTCACCCAAGGAGGGTTCGCGCTGCTCGTCGTCGGCGGCGTCGCGGCCGGGTTCGGCTGGCTGATCGCGGGGCGCGTGCTGGCCCCGCTGTACCGGGTCACGGACACGGCGCACCGTATCGCCAGCTCGCCCGCCGCCGACCGGGGCCTGCATGAGCGCATCGCGCTGCGCGGCCCCGACGACGAGGTCAAGGATCTCGCCGACACCTTCGACACCATGGTCGAGCGGCTCGACCGCTCCTTCGACGGCCAACGTCGCTTCGTCGCCAACGCCTCCCACGAACTGCGCACCCCGCTGACGCTGGGCCGCGCGCTCGTCGAGGTGGCCATGCACCGCAAGACGGCCTCCGAGGACGTCCGGCAACTCGGCGAGAACCTGCTGGAGATCAACACCCGGCACGAGCGGCTGATCACCGGCCTGCTGCTGCTCGCCCGCTCGGAGAACGAGATCGCCGAACGGCTGCCCGTCGACCTCGCCGACGTGGTGACCCATGTGACGGACCAGATCATGGGGGAGGCGGGGCGCGCCGGAGTCACCGTTCAGGAGAAGGCGGAAGAGGCGCTCGTCCTCGGCGACGCGCTGCTCCTCGAACGCCTCGTCCACAACCTGGTCGAGAACGGCGTCCGGCACAACACCGGCGACGGGGGCTGGGTCCAGGTGGTCAGCCGCACGAACGACGAGGGCCGGGTGGAGGTGGAGGTCACCAACTCCGGTCCCGCCGTGCCGCCGTACGAACTCCCCGCCCTCTTCGAGCCGTTCCGCCGTCTCGGCGTCGACCGCGTGGTCACCTCGAAGGGCGCCGGCCTCGGCCTGTCCATCGTCCGCTCCATCGCCCGCGCCCACCTCGGAGAAGCCCTGGCCCGCCCGCGCGAGGACGGCGGACTGACGGTGACGGTGACACTGCCGGAGTGCCCGCAGGACGCGCACCCGTGATACCCGTGACACCGGCGCGACGGCTGTCACCGCAGCAGGGCCGTGACGTCGGCGGCGGCGGCCTTCAGCGCAGGATCGTGACACCCGCGGCGGCCTTCAGGGCAAGGCTGTGACGTTGGCGGCGGCGGGCTTCAGGGCAAGCCGTGACACCCGCGCGGCGGGCTTCAGCGCACGGTCATGACACCGGCGCGACGGCCTTCAGCGCAGCAGGGCCGTGATGCCGGCGATGGCGGGCTTCAGCGCAGGGTCATGAGACCCGCGTGGCGGCCTTCAGGGCAAGCCGTGACACCCGCGCGGTGGGCTTCAGCGCACGGCTGTGACGCCGGAGCGGCGGCTTTGAGGGCAAGTGACCGCACAGATGCGATGGCCGTGAGGGCAAGGCCGGGCGGGTCAGAGGCCGAACCTCTGCGGGTCGGTTGTCAGCGCCCGGAAGTACTCCCGCGGGTCCGCGACCAGCCTGCGCTCCTTGAGGTCCAGCAGCCCGCCGACGCTGGTGAGTTCGGCGGACACGGTGCCGTCCGTCCTGCGTATCGTCTGCTCAAGCCGGAAGGTCTTCCCTTCGCCCCAGACGAAGCCGCACGTCACCTCGACCTCGTCGCCCGCGCGCAGCTCCCGCAGATAGCGGATGTTCGTCTCCAGGACCACCGGGCCCACGCCCTTGCCCATCAGTTCCGTCTGGCTGATCCCGGCCGCGTGCAGTATCGACCAGCGGGCGTGTTCGGCGTACTGCAGGTAGACGCTCTGGTTGAGGTGTCCCTGTACGTCGGTCTCGTACCCGCGGACGGTCACTGGGACGGAAAACTGCTCTGCCACGACTTCCCCTTCAACGACGGTCAGGTCTGATCCAATCGGTCCAACTCCCTTCTACAGCAAGCCATTCCACCTTCGTCACACACGCCGGGGCGAAGCCAGCACATACCGCACACCGGTGCGCGGCTCCGTGTGCTCGCCGACCTGCCACCCCGCCTTCTCCAGCGTGGCCGCGCAGGCACGCAACGCCCCGGGGTCCGGCTCGCGCACGGCAACCGCCTCCGGCTGCGGTGTCGCGCGCACCCGATAACCGGCGCTCGGGGCATCCGCGTCGGCGGGTCGGTGGCCCGCCGCCTCCAGGGCGAGCGCCGCGGCCTGCACCAGATGCGTCCGCTCCCACCCGCATGGACGGTCCGTGGATCCGTCCGGATTGGTCATCCGGCGCAACTCCAGCAGCCCCTGCCAGGCGCTGTGCACCTCACGTACGCGGGCGGGCCCGGTGTCGGCCGCCGGTTCGCCGCCGATCCGCGCGGCGAACACCCCCGAGCCGGTGGACGTGGGCGTCTCGGTGACCATGGCCGGTTCGGGCTCGGGAACCTCACGTATGCGGTGCCCGGCAGGCGTCAGGAAGTGATCGCGCGGCGGCCTTGGATGCCGGAAGGCGAGCCCGCGCTTCACCAGTGCGGCGAGCTGCGTCTCCGTACCCCTCAGCCGCCCGGTCTCGGGGTCGGCGGCGTCGATGACACGCCGCTGTGCGGCGGTCGGCGGTCGTGTCACGGCGCGCTCCCTCCAGGGCCGGTCAGTGCTCCTCGGGCCCCTGTCCCGACGGGGAGAGCGGCTCATGAGAACAGTACGAGCCGGGTCTGACATTCCAGCCGGCCACCACATGCCGCCGGTGCTCCGTGCTCAACCGGCTCATCGTCCCGGTGCCGAGCTGGAACAGCGCGCCGTCCCCGGCGGGCAGCCCCAGCCGCCGCGCGGTCAGCACCCGCAGAAAGTGCCCGTGCGACACGACCACCACAGTGCCCTCCGCCTCGGAGAGCGCCGCGTCGATCTTCGCCAGCATCCGCTCCGCGCGCGCCCCGACCTCCTCCGGACTCTCTCCGGGGTGCTCGGGCGGTCCGGGCGTGACCCCGTCCGTGAACAGGAACCAGTCGGGTCTGCTCCGGTGGATCTCGACGGTCGTGACCCCCTCGTACCCGCCGTAGTCCCACTCGGACAGGTCCGCGTCCACCCGCGCCCCGCCGATCCCGGCCAGCCGTGCCGTCTCCTGCGCCCGCTGCATCGGGCTGACGAACGCCGCCGCGATGTGGTGGCGGGCGATCAGCGGAGCGAGCCTGCGCGCCTGCTCCCGCCCGTTCTCGGTGAGCGGGACATCGGTCGACCCCGTGTGCCGCCCGGACAACGACCACTCGGTCTCACCGTGCCGTACGAGGAGAAGGTCGCCCATGGCCGAAACCCTTTCTGTCCCTTCGCGCGCAACTGTCCTTCGTACGGTGACACCGGCCGGCGGCGCTCGCAGCACCGGCTGCGCCGGTCGGCCCTACGGCGGGTACCCGCTACTGCCGGTACCCGCTCAGGAACCGCCCGATCCGGCTGATCGCCGCGTCCAGGTCGTCGGCGTAGGGGAGGGTGAGGATGCGGAAGTGGTCGGGGCGGGGCCAGTTGAAGCCGGTGCCCTGGACGACCTGGATCTTCTCGCGGAGGAGGAGGTCCAGGACGAACTTCTCGTCGTCGTGGATCTTGTGGACCTTGGGATCGATGCGCGGGAAGGCGTACAGGGCGCCCTTCGGTTTCACGCACGAGACGCCGGGGATCTCGTTGAGCTTCTCCCAGGCGCGGTTGCGCTGTTCGTGCAGGCGGCCACCGGGGGCGGTCAGTTCGTGGATGGACTGGCGGCCGCCGAGCGCGGCCTGAATGGCGTACTGGGCAGGCGCGTTGGCGCACAGCCGCATGGAGGCGAGCATCGTCAGGCCCTCCAGATAGCTGCGCGCGTGCTGCTTGGGGCCCGTGACGACCAGCCAGCCGGAGCGGAACCCGGCGACGCGGTAGGTCTTCGACAGGCCGCAGAAGGTGAGGACGACCAGGTCGGGGGCGAGTGCGGCGGCCGTGTGGTGCACGGCGTCGTCGTACAGGATCTGGTCGTAGATCTCGTCGGCGAAGACCAGCAGGCCGTGGCGGCGGGCGAGGTCGAGGATGCCCTCGATGATTTCCTTGGGATAGACCGCGCCCGTCGGGTTGTTGGGGTTGATGATGACCACGGCGCGGGTCCGGTCGGTGATCTTCGCGGCCATGTCGGCCAGGTCCGGGTACCAGTCGGACTGTTCGTCGCAGAGGTAGTGCACGGCCTTGCCTCCGGCGAGCGTGGTCACCGCCGTCCAGAGGGGGAAGTCCGGGGCTGGGATGAGGACTTCGTCGCCGTCCTCGAGCAGTGCCTGTACGGCCATCGACACCAGCTCGGAGACACCGTTGCCGAGGAAGACGTCGTCGACGCCGACCTCCAGGCCGCGGTCCTGGTAGCGCTGGGCCACCGCGCGGCGGGCGGAGAGGATGCCCCGCGAGTCCGTGTAGCCGTGTGCCTGCGGGAGCATCCGGATCATGTCCTGGAGGATCTCGTCCGGCGCCTCGAAACCGAAGAGCGCGGGGTTGCCGGTATTGAGGCGCAGCACGCTGTGGCCCGCCTCCTCCAGCGCGTTGGCGTGCTCGATCACCGGGCCCCGGATCTCGTAACAGACCTCGCTGAGTTTGCTCGACTGCCGGAACTCCATGCGCTGTGCCCTCCGGTTCGTTGTGATGCTTGGTTTTACCAAGTAGGCACTTGGAAAGTCCAACAACATGTCTAGACTGCGTCGCATGTCACCTCGCCGAAGCTACGACCAGTACTGTTCCGCTGCCCGGGCGCTCGACGCCGTCGGTGACCGCTGGACCCTCCTGATCGTCCGCGAACTCCTCGGCGGGCCGCGCCGCTACACGGACCTGCACGCGGACCTGCCCGGCGTGAGCACGGACGTCCTCGCGTCGCGGCTCAAGGACATGGAGCGCGACGGGCTGACCACCCGGCGGCGACTTCCACCGCCCGGCGCGGCATACGTCTACGAACTCACCTCGCGCGGAAGGGAGTTGCTTCCCGTGCTACAGGCACTCGGTGACTGGGGCGCCGCCGAGCTCGGCGAGCGTCGGCCCACCGACGCCGTACGGGCGCATTGGTTCGCGTTGCCGCTGTTGCGGGGGCTGGAAGGCGAGGGGCTGGTGGAAGTCCGCCTGGACGAGGGGGAGTTCCATGTGTGGCTGGGAGCCGAGGAGGGGCCCGTGTACGGGGACGGGCCCGCCCGGGAGGAGCCGGACGTCCGGCTGTGCCTCGACACGGCGACGTGCGAGGCCGTGAGCCGGGGGGAGTCGACCCTCCTCGACGCGGTGCGGGAGGGGCGGGTCGGGGTGGTGGGGGAGGGGACGTTGGCGAAGGGGTTGCGGGAGGGGTGAGGCGGGGAAGTTTTTCGCCCCCTCCGCCTCTACCCGTCCCGCATCTCTGAGGCTCCGCCACGCTTCAGCCCGTCCGGCGTTTGAGGACGAGGCCGTTGAGGCCGAAGCGGGGGTCTGGGGGCGGCAGCCCCCAGATACGGGATGGGCAGGGGCGGAGGGGGCGAAAAACCACCCCTGCCCATGGGCGGTCAGACGCCCCGCGGCACCCGCGACGGTCGCCCAGACCCGCGGGTCAGTGCGTATCCGCCGATGCCCGCCAGGGCGGCGAGCACGCCACCGAACGCGGTCCACACCCACCGGTCGGACCACCACCCGGAGGCCCACCCGTCATCGGGTTCCAGAGACGACAGCGTGGCCGTGGTCGCCCCCTCGGAGTCGTCCGAGGTGTCCCCGGTCGTCGCAACCCCAGGAATCAGCGGCTGCGCGAGCGCCCCGTCCACCGCCGCCGCGCCGCCGATCTCCTTGGAGTCCACCTGGACCTCGGCGCTCAGCGGCAGGCCCAGATCGGAGGCCTGTAGACCGGTCGCGGTCAGCCGGATGTAGTACGTGCCCGGCAACGGGTCATCGGCCCAAGTCTCCGACCAGGCACGGACGTTGCGCAGAGTGCAGGACAGCTCCACGGACGCCGCGTCCTGCGCCGCCGTCCGCGTCTGCGCCCCGTACTGGCACGCCTGACGGCGCCGCAACCCGTCGTACACATCGAGCTGCCAGGTCTGCGCAGCGGTCCGTGTCGAGGCGTCCGGCAGCCGCACCGTCGCCTTCACGGTGGGCCGCTGACCGGCGTCCGCGGGGAACGACCAGTACAGGAAGTCGCTCGTGGACCCGCTCGCGGTGGCCTGCTGACCCTGCTCGATCTCGGTCGCCGTACGGAACGACGTACCGGCCTGGGTGGGTCCGGCGCTGTCGTCCGAGGGGCTCGCCGAGGGCGAGGAGTCGGCGACGGCGGGGGCCGCGGCCACCCCGAGGAGGAACAGGGTGATGGTCAACACTCGTCGGATACGCATCAGTTGGTCCTCCATACGGCGACCCGCAGGCGCGAGATCCAGCCCCACAGCACACCGGCGAGGAAGCCGGTGAGCACGAGGGCGCCGAGCAGCCACCAGCCGCGCCCGAGGCCGAACGAGGCCACGTCGGAGGCCTGGTCCGGCGCGTCGACGACATCGACCGTCAGCTCCAGTGGCAGTCCGGGTGTCGTCTTCACGCCCCCCGCGGCCGAGAAGGAGTTGGCGACCTGGATACACACCGTCTCGGCGGTGGCGTTCTCGTCGTCGCTCTCGGCCTTCGGATAGCGCAGCCCCGTCGAGATGACGTCGGTTCGGCCGCTGCCGGCCGCCTCACCACGGACGATCTCCCGTCCGCTCAGGGTGACGGCCCGCAGCAACACCCCGTAGTCCGGGCTGACTTCGCGGTCCGCGGCGACACTCACCGAGGCGCGCAGCTCCTGGCCCGGCTCGACGTCGACGCGGTACCAGCGGTGCTGCGCGAACTCCTCACGGTCGGTGAAGAGCCCCGACTCGATCGTGGGCGCCTTGGCGCACGACTCGGCGCCCTCGACCGCCTGCGGCACGACCACCGGATCGGCGGCGCGGTCCACCAACTGGTTGACCTTGTCGGTGAGTTCGTCGGTGTGTTCCACCGACGTGTATGTGCCGCCGGTGGCCTCGGCGATGCAGCTCAACTGCTCGCGCATCTTGGTGTTCGGCACCAGTCCGAGCGTGTCGATGGTGAGACCGATGCCCTTGGCCGCGATCTCCCGGGCCACCTCGCAGGGGTCGAGCGGGGCGCAGGTGTCCTCGCCGTCACTGATGAGGACGATGCGCTTGGAACCGTTGCCGCCGTCGAGGTCGTCGGCGGCCTTGAGCAGCGCGGGCCCGATCGGGGTCCAGCCGGTGGGGACGAGGGTGGCGACGGCGGTCTTCGCCTCGGTCCGGTCCAGTGGGCCGACCGGGTAGAGCTGTGCGGTGTCCTTGCATCCCGTCTTCTGGTCGTCGCCGGGGTAGTTGGCGCCGAGTGTGCGTATCCCGAGCTGGACTTCCTCGGGCGTTGCGTCGAGCACCTCGTTGAAGGCCTGCTTCGCCGCGGCCATACGTGACTTGCCGTCGATGTCCGTCGCCCGCATCGAACCGCTGACGTCCAGTACCAGGTCGACCTTGGGAGCGGCCTGCTCCGCCGTTTCGTCGGCGACCGCGCCGGCCGGGTAGGCGATTCCGGCCGCCAGGGCGGCGATCAGAGCACAAAGCCCTGTCGCCAGCCGTTGTCTTGTGATCATCGGCGGATCCTATTGACCAAAGGTGTCGTGCTTCAAAACGAGACCTCACAACGAGACCTCACTACGAGGTTCACCACGAGATTCACAACAAGGTTTTCACAAGGAGGAGTTGAGGAGCGGGTTGGGTAGCTGTGCCCAGGTGTCCCCGGGTGTCTCCGGAGAAAGCCGCATCAAGGTCAGCGCCTTGGTGGGGAGCGGCTCGTTCCGGAGGGCCGCGAGGTCCGGGGAGTCCGGCAGATCGGGTACGACCGTCTCCAGCGCCTCGCGCAGAGCGGCCGTCGATCCCGCCGTCGCGCCCAGTGTGCCGCCGACGAGGGCGCCGAAGAGCTTGCGGCGCAGGGTGGTCACGTCGTCGGTGACGATACGGCCCGCGAGGTCCGGCACCGGGATGCCGTGGCGGGCCAGGCGGGCCGGGCTGATCCTGATGTCGGCCAGGTCGCGATAGACGAGCCGGAGAGGGGTGCCCGTGGGGGAGAGGACCACGAGGAGGTTCTGGCCGTGCGCCTCCAGGGCCACGCCCAGGTCGAGCAGGCGCAGACCGGCGGTGAGGGCGAGACGGGTGAACTCGGCCATCCAGGCCGGAGATTGGGGCAACCCGGTGGTGGCGAGGGCGGCCACCGGGACGACCCGCTCACCGGAGTTCGCGTACATGTCCGGGGACTCCCTCAACACCGCCGCGAGATCAGGGCTGTTGGCGGTGGCGGCGCCCAGGGTCCGGGTGATGTGCAGCGGCACGTCCGGACGCTCCGCCATCGCCTCCATGAACGCCGAGACCGTCGCGGCCGTCTCGATCGAGTACACCGAGATGTCCCGCACGGAGGAGGTCAGCCGGGCGCTCAGCGCCGTCTTCACATGCGGCCCGTCCGGCAGGGCGAGGGTGCGCAGGGACATCAACGGGTGCGCGACGAAACCTTCTTGACGCAAGCCGCCTCCGTCGAGGCCCCCTTTGCTGAACCCGCCTCCGCCGAGGCCCCCCGTGCCGAACCCGCCTTCGCCGAAGCTCCCCTCGCCCAAGCCCCCCGCCGCGCCCGTCTTCTCCTGGCCCGGACCGCCCAGCACATGCGCCGTCTGCCAGGGGTGGACCGGAATCAGCACCCGCTCCCCGTCCCGCAGCCACTTCGGCCACTCTCCCGTCACGAGACAGTCGTCCGAGGCCACCAGCCCCAGCTCCACCAGCGGCCGGTGCTCCGGCCCGTACGCCAGCTGCTCGGCCGCCGAGAACCCGGGCCGCGAACGGCAGTTGGGGTGGTAGGGGTGCCCGTCGACGACCCGCTGCTCCCACTCCCAGCCTGCGACCGGCTCCTGGTCGGCGGCAGGCTGACCTGCGCGGGACAGGGCCAACGAGGCGACGCTGTTGCCGAGTTCAGCGGCGAAGGAGGCGGCGTGCGGGACGGCGAGGGCTGTCAGGAGCCGGTCCGGGCGGTCGTGCCAGGTGCCGTCGAGCCGTACCTCGGTGACGTACGCGGTGGTGGCGTACGGATCGGCGCGCGGGCCGTGCAGCCGGCGGCCGTCGGTCAGCCGCAAGGTGAGACCGTCACGCCCCGCCTCGCGGCGCGCGACCCAGGGCATCGGCTCGTACGCCAGCGCACGCCACAGCCGGGTCAGTACGGCCGCCCGCGCGCCGGGCAGCGCGGCCGCGTACGACGCCGACAAGCCGGGCCGGACAACACTCAGTTCCTCCGCGAGCGTGACCTCGGCCTCGGGTGTGGGGGGACGGTGCACGGTGGAGCTCCTTGGGTACGGGGGCGTTCGTCGAGTGGTCGCTCGCGACGAGGGTCTGTCGCCGCGGTCGCCGAAGCCCGACGTCGACACACATAATGATCACCAGAGCACCGTATGGAACGAATGGATCGCGTGGCCCCCATGCCCCCCATGCTCCCCCCGCCACCCGGAAACGACCTGAACGACGGCCTTCCCGGGGACCGCACGGACGACAGAGAAGAAGCCGCCGACGAGTATGCCGCGGCGCCGTTGCTCAATTGTCTGCTGCGGGAGGTGGGAGAGCCCGCCGGGGCCCCCGGCACATACCGGCTCCGTGCCAGTGACCGGCTGATCAGGGTCCGCGGCAGCCGCCGACCGACCCGCCCCGAGGTGTACGCCGACGACACCTGGCACCGGCTCACCCACGCCGAGCTGATCAAACTCACCGCCGAGGAACTGCGCGCCTTCACCGGTCTGGCCAATTCCGAACTGCCCACCGAGATGACCGACAGCCGGGACGCGGTCGCCGCGATCCTCGCCGCGCGGGCCCGTGCCACGCCGCCCGCGGACCCGTATCTGCGCTCCGAGCAGTCCCTGATCACCGGGCATCCGCACCATCCGGCCCCCAAGGCCCGCGGCGGCGGCCCGGTCGCCGGCTGGCTGCCGTACGCACCCGAGGCGTACGCCCGTTTCCCGCTGGAGCTGCTCGCGGTACGCGAGGACGCGGTCGTCGAGGAGGGCGACACGACAGCGCTCGACAGCCTCGGGGTCCCGCCGCCCGGCTACCGGATGCTCCCCGCCCACCCCTGGCAGCTCGACCTGGTCGCCGCCCGCCCGGCGATCCGGGACGCCTTCGCGGACGGCCGGCTCGTCCGGCTGGGGCGCACCGCGCACCCGCTCTGGCCCACGGCCGCGATCCGCACGTTGTACGACCCCGACCCCGACCCCGACGCCGACTTCTTCCTCAAGTTCAGCCTCGATGTGCGCATCACCAACGACATCCGCCGGCTGTGGCGCCACGACCTGCTGAAACTGCGCCGCACGGACGACGCGACCGCGACGGCGTTCGCGGCCCTCCCCGGCCCCGCGGCGTGGCTGAGCGACCGCGGCTACCGCACCGCCGACTTCGCCTTCGAGGAACTCGCCGTCATGGTCCGCGACGGACTGCGCGCCCATATCGTCCCCGGTGCGACCCCGCTCCTCGCGGCCGCCCTGGTCGAAGGCTTCGACGGCAGCCCCCTCGACCGGCTCACCGACCCCGCCGACTGGTGGGCGGCGTATCTGCGCCAGGTCGTGCCCCCGGCACTGGAGGTGTTCGCGCGTCACGGCGTGGTGGTCGAGGCACACCTTCAGAACACGGTGGTGGCGGTGGACGCGGGCGGCATGCCCGTGCAGGCGCTCTTCCGGGACGCGGAGGGGGTGAAGCTCCTGGCGGACGTGGACCGGGCCGCCGGGTGGGAGCGGTTGGTCTACTGCCTGGTCGTCAACAACATCACCGAGGTCGCCGCCCTGCTGGCGGAGGACCACCCGGGTTGGGACCCGTGGCCCGCCGTACGGACCGAGCTGGCCCGGCACGACCTTCCCGAGATCGCGGACCTGCTCTCCTCGCCCACCCTCCCCGGCAAGACGAACCTCCTGCTGCGGTGGACGGGCGCGGACGGGGCGGACGCCCGCTATGTGCCGCTGTCGAATCCACTCGCGAATGCACCGGCCGGCGAATAGTCCCGACGCCGCAGGTGACCGGCCGTTTCACCGTGGCCGGCTTCAGCCCCTGCTGCCGGGTTGACGGCCTGCGACGGTCGCGCCCTCCGCCCGAAGATCCTCGTCCGCGAGGAACCGGTGTCGGCACTCCAGGTGTCCGCGCAGGCGCAGGCGGTCAGCCTCCTCAAGGAGCCGCAAGGAGGCTTCGGGCTCGGTTACGTCTTCGTCGCGCATGACCTGACCGTGGTCCGGCACGTTTCCGACGAGGTCGCCGTCAGGTGTCCGGGGCGGATCGTCGAGAATGGCGAACGTGACACCGTCTACGTCCGCCCCGCGCCTCCCCGCCACCCGGATCAGCGGATCAATGGCCTGTTCCGGCCACGGAGTCGACGGTCGGACCACAACAGGTGGCGTGCCACTTCGCCGAGCACCGACGAGCCGTGCCACCGAGCACCACCGAGCACCACCGAGCACCGACGAGAACGGAAACGCAGCGCATGCTCCAGCAGGAGATCTTCCGGGTCGACGACCTCGGATGGATGCGTGATCTCACGCGGGCCCACCCCTGGGCGACCCTGATCAGCCACACGCCCCACCGCGGACTGGTCGTCTCCCACCTGCCGGTGCTGGTGGACGACGCGCCGCACGGCACGGGGGACGGCGTCCCCACCTTCCTCGGCCACCTCGCCAGAACCGACGCGGAGGCGCACGAACTCGGCTCCCACGAGGTCGTGATCGTGCTCCAGGGGCCGCACGGCTACATCTCGCCGCGCTGGTACGAGGAGACACCGCACGTTCCGACGTGGAACTTCACGGTCCTGCACGTCCACGGCCGTCCCGAAGTCCTCGACCCGGCGGACACCTACGACGTACTGTCCGCCACCGTCGACCACTTCGAGGACCGTTTTCCCGAGCCATGGCGGCTGGCCCGGGTGGAGACCTACGCCCACCGGATCGCCGCCGCCGTCACCGGATTCCGGTTGTCCGCCACCAAGGTGACGGCCAAGGCGAAGCTCAGCCAGGACGAGTCCGAGGACATCGTGCTGCGCCTTGCCGACGCCCTTGATTCCGACGGGCCGTACGCCGGTCCCGAACTCGCCCGCGCCATGCGCGACACCCGGAGGAAGCCGTGACCACCACGAACACCGCCAGCGCCGAGCCGATCACCCTGTGCCGCGTCCACCTCGGTGCGGGCGGACCGCTGAGCGATGTCCGTATCGAGTCCGGTCTCGTAGCGGCCGTCTTTCCGGCGGGCGAATCACCGCGCGCCGACGGGCGGAGCATCGATCTCGACGGCCGCACCCTGCTGCCGGGGCTGTGGGACTCGCACGTACACATGGTCCAGTGGGCGGGTCTGCGCCGTCGGCTCGATGTGTCCGGCGCCGGTTCGGCGCGGGAGGCCGCCGACGCGGCCGGCGAGCGAGCCGCCGTCCTGCCGCCCGGTGAGCCGGTGATCGGCCACGGCTTCCGCGACGGACTGTGGCCGGACGTGCCTCACAAGGACCTCCTCGACGCCCTTGTTCCGGACCGCCCCGCCCTGCTGATCAGCATGGATCTGCACTGCGCCTGGCTCAACTCGGCCGGCCTCGCCCTGCTGGACCGCGGTGACCACGCCACCGGCCTGCTCCTTGAGAACGAGTGCATGCAGGCCATGGCCGAACTCGCCACCGCTTCGGTGGAGTTGACCGACCAATGGGTCCAGGACGCCTGTGTGGCCGCCGCCGCGCGGGGGATCACCGGCATCATCGACTTCGAGTTCGCCGACAACATCACGGACTGGACCCGCCGAATGGACGGCGCCGCGGTGCCGCTCCGGGTGGCGGCCTCCATCTGGCCCCCGCACCTGGACGCGGCGATCAGCCGCGAGCTCCGCACCGGCCGGCCCCTGGACACCCCCGGCGGGCTGCTGGAGGTCGGACCATTCAAGCTGTTCACCGACGGCTCGCTCAACACCCGCACCGCGTTGTGCCACGAGGCGTACCCGGGCGCGATCCCCGGCGCTCCCGGCTCCCACGGACTGGAGCAACTGTCCCCGCAGGAACTGGTGTCCCTGCTGCGTCGCGCCTCCTCCCACGGGATCGAACCCGCCGTACACGCGATCGGGGACCGCGCCAACGAGATGGCCCTCGACGCCTTCGAGGCGGTGCGCTGCCGCGGCCGTATCGAGCACGGCCAGCTACTCGCCGCCAAGGACATCCCGCGCTTCGCCGAACTGGGCGTCATCGCGAGCGTCCAGCCCACCCACGCGGTCGACGACCGGGATGTCGCCGACCGGCACTGGGCGGGCCGGACCCACCGGGCCTACGCCTTCGCCGACCTGCTTGAGGCCGGGGCCGTCCTGGAGTTGGGCTCCGACGCCCCCGTCGCGCCCCTCGACCCCTGGCTGACCATGGCGTCAGCGGTGACCCGGACCGGCGACGAGCGCCCCGCGTGGCACCCGGAGCAGCGGATTCCGGTGGCGGCCGCCCTCGCGGCTTCGTCCCAGGGGCGGCGGCTGATCCGGGTCGGCGACCGGGCGGACCTGGTGGTGACCGACGCCGACCCGCTCACCGCGGACGTCCGGACACTGCGCGAGATGCCGGTGCACGCCACCATGCTCGCCGGTGCCTGGACCCACGGCCCCTCGCTCTGACATGTCGGCGGTCACCCTCGGTCACTATGCTGACTTCATGCCGGAGGCCGGAAGCAAGGGGCACACCGCCACTGACGGGCCGCTCGGAGGACAGGGGACGTGCATGCCGGTCGAATCCTCGCGGACGCTGCGAGAGGTCACCGCGACCCGCTACGTCGCGCCCCTGCACTCCGGTGGTTCCGTGCCCGGAGTCGTCGAGGCCGATGACCTGGGGACGTATGTCGTGAAGTTCACGGGTTCCGCGCAGGGCACGAAGGCCTTGGTCGCCGAGGTGATCGTCGGTGAGCTCGCGCGCGCCCTCGGGCTGCGGTTCCCCGAGCTGGTCCTGGTGCACTTCGATCCGGCGGTCGCCGCGCACGAGCCCCACCAGGAGGTCCAGGACCTGCTGCGCGCCAGCGCCGGGCTCAACCTCGGCATGGACTATCTGTCGGGCGCAAAGGACTTCACCCCGGAGATCGCCGAGACGTTCGCCGTCGACCCGCTGGAGGCGGGCAAGGTCATCTGGCTGGACGCCCTCACGGTCAACGTCGACCGCACGGTGCACAGTTCGAACCTGATGATCTGGCCCACGCTCGGTTTCGCGCCCCCGCGCCTGTGGCTCATCGACCACGGCGCCGCCCTCGTCTTCCACCACCGCTGGGACACCTCGGCGCCGGAGAAGTCGTACGACTTCAGACGCCACGCCCTCGGCGGCCACACCCCGGACACCCGCGCGGCGGACGCTGCACTCGCCCCCCTCGTGACCGAGGAGCTGCTGCGTGGGATCACGGCCGAGGTCCCCGACGCGTGGCTCGCGGACGAGCCCGGTTTCGCGACCCCCGACGAGGCGCGTGAGGCGTACGTCCGTTATCTCCTCGCCCGGGTGCGGGCCTCCGCGCAGTGGCTGCCCACCGGCTTCCCCACCGGGGGACAACTCGCCGCTGAGGACGCGGACCGCGCGGCGAAAACCCGGCGAGGACGGCCGAACTGGCTCAAGCAGGTACCTGACCTGCACGGCAAACCGGCAGCGGAACAGGATTGGTCGGTACACCTCGGATGACCACGGAGAAGACGGAGAAGACGGAGAA
The DNA here is from genome assembly GCF_044744645.1 of Streptomyces sp. NPDC087263. Taxonomy (NCBI): domain Bacteria; kingdom Bacillati; phylum Actinomycetota; class Actinomycetes; order Kitasatosporales; family Streptomycetaceae; genus Streptomyces; species Streptomyces sp. NPDC087263. Next base: position 42,187 of record NZ_JBIUYT010000006.1, on the reverse strand, counting down.
CATGGCGGACGTCGTCACGGACACGGAGCCCTCGCACACCCCTCACCGCGTCCAGATCGAGTACTGCACTCAGTGCCGCTGGCTACCCCGTGCGGCCTGGCTCGCCCAGGAACTCCTCACCACCTTCGAGACCGAGTTGACGGAACTCGCCCTCAAGCCCGGCACCGGCGGTGTCTTCGTCGTACGTGTGGACGACGAGGTCGTCTGGGACCGCCGTGAGCAGGGCTTCCCCGAGCCGACGGCCGTCAAGCGCCTCGTACGCGACCGAGTGGCCCCGGAGAAGTCCCTGGGCCACTCGGAGAAGTGAGCGTCAGCCGACCAGTTGCTCGTACGCGGGCAGCGTGAGGAAGTCCGCGTAGTCCTCGTCGAGGGCGACCTTCAGCAACAGGTCGTGCGCCTGCTGCCAGTTGCCCGCGGCGAAGGCCTCGTCGCCGATCTCGGCGCGGATGTTCGCGAGTTCCTCGGCGGCGATGCTGCGCGCCAGCTCGGGCGTCGCGGTCAGGGCCTTGCCCTCGTGCTCGAACACGACCCCCGCGTTGATCCACTGCCAGATCTGTGAGCGCGAGATCTCGGCGGTGGCCGCGTCCTCCATGAGGTTGAAGATGGCGACCGCGCCGAGCCCGCGCAGCCAGGCCTCGATGTAGCGGATGCCGACCTGGACGGCGTTGACCAGGCCGTCGTACGTCGGCTTGGCGTCGAGGGAGTCGACGGCGATCAGGTCACCGGCCGCCACCGAGACGTCCTCGCGCAGCCGGTCCTTCTGGTGGGGCCGGTCGCCGAGGACCGCGTCGAAGGAGGCCATGGCGATCGGGACGAGGTCCGGGTGGGCCACCCATGAGCCGTCGAAACCGTCGTTCGCCTCACGGTCCTTGTCGGCCTTGACCTTCTCGAAGGCGACCTTGTTGACCTCTTCGTCGCGGCGCGAGGGGATGAACGCCGCCATGCCGCCGAGCGCGTGGGCGCCCCGCTTGTGGCAGGTGCGGACGAGGAGCTCGGTGTACGCGCGCATGAACGGGGCTGTCATCGTCACCGCGTTGCGGTCCGGCAGCACGAACTTCTCGCCGCCGTCACGGAAGTTCTTGACGATGGAGAAGAGGTAGTCCCAGCGGCCGGCGTTCAACCCGGAGGCATGGTCGCGGAGTTCGTAGAGGATCTCGTCCATCTCGTACGCGGCGGTGATCGTCTCGATCAGGACGGTCGCGCGGACGGTGCCCTGCGGGATGCCGACGTAGTCCTGTGCGAAGACGAAGACGTCGTTCCAGAGGCGCGCCTCCTGGTGCGACTCCGTCTTCGGGAGGTAGAAGTACGGGCCCTTGCCGAGGTCGAGCAGGCGCTGCGCGTTGTGGAAGAAGTACAGGCCGAAGTCGACGAGCGCGCCGGGGACGGGCGTGCCGTCGGTGTCGACGAGGTGGCGCTCGTTCAGGTGCCAGCCGCGCGGCCGCATGACGACGGTCGCGAGTTCGTCGGCCGGCTTGAGCGCGTACGACTTGCCGGTGCGCTCGTCCGTGAAGTCGATGTTCCGGGTGTACGCGTCGGTCAGGTTGACCTGACCGAGGACCACGTTCTCCCAGGTGGGCGCGGAGGCGTCCTCGAAGTCCGCGAGCCAGATCTTTGCGCCGGAATTGAGGGCGTTGATGGTCATCTTGCGGTCGGTGGGGCCGGTGATCTCGACGCGGCGGTCGTTCAGGGCCGCCGGGGAGGGGGCCACCCTCCAGGAGTCGTCCGCGCGGATCGCGGCCGTCTCCGGGAGGAAGTCGAGCGTGGAGGTGCGGGCGATCTCGGCGCGGCGCTCCGCACGGTGGACGAGGAGCTCGTCACGCCGGGGCGTGAACAGCCGGTGCAGCTCGGCCACGAAGGCGAGGGCCGCGTCGGTGAGAACCTCTTCCTGCCGGGGCAGGGGCTCGGCGTCGACGATGGCCAGCGAGGACGGCGCTGGTGCGGACATGAGCTGTCACTTCCTTCAGCGAGCGTGGCACCGGGTGCCAGTCAATCTGAGTACGGCTGTGAGCGCCTGCGGAGCCGCCGGGCGCTTCTGAACAGTGGATACTAGTTTCCTCATGGTGGAAGTTCAATGGTTTGTTGATGTCGAGATTCTCTGAGTCGAGGGAAGTTGGCGCTCAGTGCCACCCCGTTCACTCAAGGTGGACCAGGTCTTCCGCCGTGTCGATGTCGTACGGCTGTGCGACGTCTCCGCACTCGACGAGAGTGATCGCCCCCGCGTACTCCTTCAGGTAGGCGCGTGCCCCGCGATCCCCGGTGGCAGTCGCGGCGATACCCGCCCAGTGGGCGGCGCCGAAGAGAACGGGGTGACCGCGCACCCCCTCATAGGCGGCCGAAACCAGCGACGACTCGCCCTGATACGCGGCAAGGACCCGGCCCACCGCCTCGGGGCCGATACCGGGCTGGTCGACGAGCGACACCAGTGCGGCCCGCGCTCCCGTGCCCGCCAGCGAGTGGAGCCCCGCGCGCAGCGAGGAACCCATGCCCTCCTCCCACTCCGGGTTGTCGACGAGCGTGCAGCCGGGCAGCGAAGCCTGCCTCCGTACGGCGTCGGCCCCGGCCCCCAGGACCACGTGGACGCGCGTGCAGCCGCCCGCGCGCAACACCTCGGCCGCGTGTTCGACAAGGGGTCGCCCCCGGTGGGTCAGGAGCGCCTTGGGCCGCCCCCCGAGGCGCCGGCCGCCGCCGGCTGCCAGCAGCAGCCCGGCCACCTGGTCTTTGTTCACCGTCATGTCCCCTGCATACCGGACCCGGCCGGGACGCGCTCCGGGACCCCGGCGGACCGCACGAATTCCGAGGGCTGAATTTCGGTCAGGGGAGTGGCGCCCACGGCGCCGGGTGGCGTTTACTGGCCCGCGTCCCTCGGCGCCCGACCACCGCCATGGGGTGTCCGACGGACGTACGACGGACTTGCGCACACGGACGTGCGAGGGGGGAGAGCTGTGTTGCGGAGCTTGGGGCAGAGGCCAGTGACCGGCAGCGACGAGGACCCGAGAGTGGCGGAACTGCGTACCGCCGTCGCTCGGCTGCGCCGTCAACTCGCCGCACATCCCGCCGAGTTCCCCGACCGGGGCATCGCGGAGGACGAACTCGCGGCCCTCGCCGCGATGACCATCAGCGGCATCCCCGAAGTCCCGCGCCTACGCCGCTCCCTGTTACTGGTCGCGGGCTCGATCGGCTCGGTCAGCGCACTGGCCACCAGTCTTGCCGACGTCCGCAGCGCGGTGGAGCTGTTCGGGGAACCGCCGCGACGGTAGGGCTGGGCCCCGGGACCGCCGTGACGGTGGGTCTGGATCCGGGGAACTGCCTTGACGGTGGGGCTGGTTGGCCCGGGGAGCCGCCGAGACGGTGGGCCGGGTGGATCCAGGGGATGGCCGTGATGGCGGGTCGGTCGGGGCCGGCTCGGCGAACCGCCGCAGCGGTAGGTCCGGTGGATTCGGCGCACCGCCCGGCGGCGGTCACGCACCGCCCGACGCAGCTCACGCCACCCAGTGTGGGCGCCCCGCGTCCGTCCCGGCCGCGTCGAGTCCGCTGTCCAAGGCGGTCGCCACACGGCGTACTGCGTCATCGAGGACGTCCGGCGACAGTGTGTACGGGAACCGCAGGCGCTGTTCGTGTGTGCCGGGATCGGCACCGAAGCGGGCGCCGCCCTCGACGCGTACCCCCTGCGCCAGCGCCGCACGGGCCAGCGCCGAGGCGATCGGACGGCCCAGGTCGATCCACAGGGTCAGCCCGCCGGGCGGCAACTGCCAGCGCCAGTCCGGGAGATGACGGCCCAAGGACTCGGCGAGCGCGTCCCGCTGGGCCCGCAGCCGTGGCAGCCGCTCGCGCAGTACGTCGTCGGTGCGCGCCAGCAGACCGAGCGCGACCAACTGGTCGAGGACCGGGCCGCCCATGTCGGCCGGCACCCGCGCCGTCGCCAGCTCCGTGATCAGCCGGGACCCCGCCCGCACCCAGCCGACCCGCAGCCCGCCCCAGTGCGTCTTGCTCAACGACCCTACGGTCACGATCTGTTCGGCCATCCCGCGCGGCGCCAGTGACGCGAAGGGCGCAGGCGACGGAACGTCCAGCGCGATCTCCGACATCGTCTCGTCGATCAGCAGCCAGGTACCGGTCGCACGCGCCGACTCCATTACGGCCAGGCGCTGTTCGGACGGCATCAGCCGCCCCGTCGGATTGTGGAAGTCGGGGATCAGATAGGCGATCCGGGGCGCCGCCTGCCGCAGAGCGCAGTCGATCAGAGCCGAGTCCCAGCCCCTCTCCGTGACCGGCACGGGAGTTGTCCGCAGCCCGGCGCGGCGGATCGCGTCGAGGGCGTTCGGATAGGAGGGGTTCTCCACCAGCACCCGGTCGCCGGGCCGCCCGAGCAGACCCAGCGTCAGGGACAGGGCCTGCTGCGCCCCGGCCGTGATGAGGATCTGGTCCGGCAGCGTCGGCAGCCCGCGCCGGGTGAACCGCTCGGCGACCGCGGCCCTCAACTCCGGGATTCCGTACGGGTGATAGCCCGGTGTCGACGCGTAACGGGCCAGCATCGTGCCCGCCGCGGCGACCGCCTCCGCGAGCTCCGCCTCGGGCGCGCCGGGCGCCGCGAAGGCGAGGTCGATCACCCCGTCGTCGACAGGGAACGACGCCACGTTGGTCGGGCGGTGCCCCGCGGGGAGCTCCGTCCAGGTACCGGCACCCCGACGGCTGCGCGCGAACCCGCTCTCGCGCAGGAGGTCGTACGCCGCCGTCACCGTGGCCCGGCTGATCCCCAGCGCCGAGGCCAGCTCCCGCTCGGCGGGCAGCCGGATGTGCAGCGCGATCCGGCCGTCGAGGAGCAGTTTCCGTACGCCGTCCGCGAGCGCGCGATAGCCGGGACGGCCGTCGGTGTGGGGCGCGGCGGACAGCAGCCCCGCCAGCTGCCGGCTCCCCAGCGTCCTGTCCGCGGAGTGGACCACCGGTCCGTTCACCATGCCAACTCCCTCGTATTGGCCCTGTGGGGCAGGCCAATCAGCCTACAGACTTCCGGGAGACAGTGAATTCGGCCCGTCTGATTGGCCTGGGAAGGGGAGCAGTGAGATGAAAGCCGGGAAAACTCGCCTCTACGGGAAAGAAGCCGCCGACGTCACCGACCGCCTGGAGCGAGAGCTGCAACGGCGTCAGGAGGAGCGCCAAGCAGGTGTGCCTCTGCGGGAGTGGGCGCGGGGGCTGCTCGTCAGGTCGCCGAGGCGAGGGGGCGGGCGCTGATGGCCGCCGACGGAGGGCGCGTCGTCGTCGGGGTCGGCGGCTCGCTCGCGAGTCTCGCCGCGCTCCGGGTCGCCGCCCACGCTGCCCGCGAGAGCGGCCGTACGCTTGTCGCCGTCCTGGCCTGGGAGCCGCCCGAGGGCGAAGCCCTCTACGTCAGGAACCCCGAGAGCGCCTGGGCCGCCCAGTGCGAACGCGAGGCCCGAGCCCGTCTGGACCGGGCCTTCGACGAGGTCTTCGGCGGTGCGCCCCAGGGGGTCACCGTCCGCCGACGAGTGATCCGCGCCCGCCCGGATCGCGTCCTGTGCGCATGGGCCGCGGACCCGGGCGACCTGCTCGTCCTCGGCGCTCGCACCGGCCCGCGTCGGGCGGCCGTCCGCCGACGCGTCCTGGCGCGGGCCCGTTGCCCGGTCCTGTTGGTCCCCGCCCCCGCGTTCCCGAGGCGGGAGCGCCGAGCGCTGCGGCGCGCGACGACCGGGGACTTCGAGATGCCGGCCTGAATGGGCCAGGGTTTGATCAGGCCGCCGGGCCCGAGCTCGCCAGCGCCGCGGAGAGTTCCACCGCGACCTGCTGCAGCACGGGCACGATCTTCTCGGTGGCCGCCTCGGTGACGCGGCCCGCCGGGCCGGAGATCGAAATGGCGGCGGCGGTGGGGGAGTTGGGTACGGTGACGGCGAGGCAGCGGACCCCGATCTCCTGCTCGTTGTCGTCGATCGCGTAGCCGAGCCTGCGCACCTCTTCCAGTGCGGTCAGGAAACCGTCCGGCGTGGTGATCGTCTTTTCCGTCGCGGCGGGCATACCGGTCCGGGCCAGGAGTGAGCGCACCTCGTCGGCGGGAGTGTGGGCGAGCAGTGCCTTGCCCACGCCCGTGGAGTGCGGCAGCACACGGCGGCCCACCTCGGTGAACATGCGCATCGAGTGCTTGGACGGCACCTGGGCGACGTAGACGATCTCGTCGCCGTCGAGCAGCGCCATGTTCGCGGTCTCGCCGGTCTCCTCGACCAGACGCGCGAGGTAGGGGCGGGCCCAGGTGCCGAGGAGCCGGGCGGCGGATTCCCCGAGCCGGATCAGGCGGGGGCCCAGCGCGTACCGGCGGTTGGGCTGCTGACGTACGTAACCGCAGGACACCAGTGTGCGCATGAGGCGGTGGATGGTGGGCAGCGGCAGACCGCTGCTCACGGCGAGCTCACTCAGGCCGACCTCGCCCCCGGCGTCCGCCATCCGTTCGAGCAGATCGAAGGCGCGCTCGAGAGACTGGACACCACCGCTCGGCGAGGATGACTTGGCGGCGTCGGTGGTGCTGGCGCTGGACGACGGCACGGGCGCGGTCCTTTCACGGCTCAGAATCAGGAGGAGCGGCCCGCAGGGCCTCGAAGAGGGCGGTGGCGGGCGACAGGCGGGCAGTGGTGCAGCCTATCGGGGAGCCGGCCGGCTCCCCTTTCGTGCGTACCTACGTTCTGCTGGGCGGAATTGTAATTCCACTTTGTGGAAACGTCCAGAGTGGGCAAGCGGGGAGCAGAGTGGAGAAGTGTCCCCTTGACGGCGCGTGGGTCGAAGTGAAGACTCCTTCAACAGAACGTTGAATTTCGTTACGCGGAAGTAAACAGCCGCGTCGGGAGTCAACAGGGCAGAGAGAGGGGTCCGGGTGTCCGACGTCGAACTGGTGCTGCGCTCGACGCGCGTCATCACTCCCGAAGGTACGCGCGCCGCCTCGGTCGCGGTCGCCGGGGGAAAGATCACGGCCGTACTCGCGCATGACGCGGAGGTGCCGGCCGGTGCCCGCATCGAGGACTTCGGCGACGACGTCCTGCTGCCCGGCCTCGTCGACACCCACGTGCACGTCAACGATCCGGGGCGTACGGAGTGGGAGGGCTTCTGGACGGCCACGCGTGCGGCGGCCGCCGGCGGCATCACCACCCTGATCGACATGCCGCTCAACTCCCTCCCGCCGACGACGACGGTCGACAACCTCCGTACGAAGAAGGACGTCGCCCGCTCCAAGGCGCACATCGACGTCGGTTTCTGGGGCGGCGCGCTGCCCGACAACGTCAAGGACCTGCGCCCGTTGCACGACGCGGGCGTCTTCGGTTTCAAGGCGTTCCTGTCGCCGTCGGGCGTGGAGGAGTTCCCGGAGCTCGACCAGGAGCAACTCGCCCGGTCACTGGCCGAGATCGCCGGCTTCGGCGGCCTCCTGATCGTGCACGCCGAGGACCCGCACCACCTCGCCGCCGCCCCGCAGAAGGGCGGCGGGAAGTACACCGACTTCCTCGCCTCGCGCCCGCGTGACGCCGAGGACACCGCCATCGAGAACCTCATCGCCCAGGCGAAGCGCCTCAACGCGCGCGTGCACGTGCTGCACCTGTCGTCGAGCGACGCGCTGCCGCTGATCGCCGCAGCGAAGGCGGAGGGCGTACGGCTCACGGTCGAGACGTGTCCCCACTACCTCACGCTCACCGCGGAGGAAGTCCCGGACGGCGCAAGCGAGTTCAAGTGCTGTCCGCCCATCCGTGAGGCCGCCAACCAGGACCTGCTGTGGCAGGCCCTGGCCGACGGCACCATCGACTGCGTGGTCACCGACCACTCGCCCTCCACGGCCGACCTGAAGACCGACGACTTCGCGACCGCCTGGGGCGGCATCTCCGGGCTCCAGCTGAGCCTGTCCGCGGTCTGGACGGAGGCCCGCGCACGCGGGTACGGCCTGGAGGACGTGGTGCGCTGGATGTCCGCGCGCACGGCGGAACTCGTCGGCCTCGGTGACCGCAAGGGCGCCATCGAGGCGGGCCACGACGCCGACTTCGCGGTCCTCGCACCGGACGAGACCTTCACCGTCGACCCGGCCGCGCTCCAGCACCGCAACCGCGTCACGGCGTACGCCGGCAAGACCCTCAGCGGGGTCGTCAAGTCCACCTGGCTGCGGGGCGAACGCATCGTGTCCGCAGGGGAGTTCGGCGAGCCGACGGGGATCCTGCTGAGCCGCCGGCCCTAGTCGCACCACCCGCACCCGCACCCGCAGCGGCCGACCTTCGAAAGGCAGACCTGATCATCGTGACGGCGCAGCAGCAATCCTCTCCGGACCGGTTCACCGGCGACGCGAACCCCTATGGAGGCGGCGACCCGTACGCGGACTACCGCACCGCCGACTTCTCCTTCACCCGGTACACCAACCTCGCCGACCGGCAGCTCGGCGCCGGGGTCGTCGCCGCGAACGACGAGTTCTTCGCCGAACGCGAGAACCTTCTCGTGCCCGGGGAAGCCGAGTTCGACCCCGAGCACTTCGGCCACAAGGGCAAGATCATGGACGGCTGGGAGACCCGCCGCCGGCGCGGTGCCTCGGCCGAGCACCCGTGGCCCACCGCCGAGGACCACGACTGGGCCCTCGTGCGCCTGGGCGCGCCCGGCGTCGTACGGGGCATCGTCGTCGACACGGCGCACTTCCGCGGGAACTACCCGCAGGCGGTGTCGGTCGAGGGCGCCTCCGTTCCTGGCTCTCCCTCGCCGCAGGAGCTGTTGGCGGACGACGTGAAGTGGACGACGCTCGTCCCGCGCACGGCGGTCGGCGGCCACGCGGCCAACGGCTTCGCGGTGTCGGTGGAGCAGCGCTTCACCCACCTGCGCGTCAACCAGCACCCCGACGGTGGCATCGCGCGCCTGCGCGTCCACGGCGAGGTCGTACCGGACCCCGAGTGGCTCGCCGCGCTCGGTACCTTCGATGTCGTCGCCCTGGAGAACGGTGGCCGCGCCGAGGACGCCTCGAACCTCTTCTACTCCCCTGCCTCGAACACCATCCAGCCCGGCCGCTCCCGCAAGATGGACGACGGCTGGGAGACCCGTCGCCGCCGCGACCAGGGCCACGACTGGATCCGCTATCAGCTGGTCGCCCGGTCGGAGATCCGCGCGATCGAGATCGACACGGCGTATCTGAAGGGCAACAGCGCGGGCTGGGCCTCGGTGTCGGTGAAGGACGGCGACGGCGGCGACGGCGGGGGAGACGGTGACTGGACGGAGATCCTGCCCCGTACCCGTCTCCAGCCCGACACCAACCACCGCTTCGTCCTCGACACCCCCGCCGTGGGCACCCACGCGCGCGTGGACATCTTCCCCGACGGCGGGATCTCACGACTGCGCCTGTTCGGCTCGCTGACGGAGGAAGGGACGGCGCGACTGACGGCCCGCCATCAGGAACTGGGCGGCTGAGGAGATCCTTCAGCCCGTCCGGCGTTTGAGGACGAGGCCGTTCAGGCCGATGGCGATGGTCTGGGGGCGGTACGGCGCGATGCAGACGCCCGCCGGCCGGGCCTCCAGCCTCGGCCGCCCCGTGCCCGGAGCCCCCAGGTAACGGGACGGGTAGGGGCGGTAGGGGCGAAGAAAACCCGCCCCTACGCCGCATGCCCCCCGTCCACCGAGAACTCCGCCCCCGTGACATATCCCGCCTCGCTCCCGGCGAGATACGCGACCATCGACGCCACCTCGTCAGCCGAACCGAACCGCCCCAGCGCGGTCATCGCCGCCTGCCCGGGCCCGTACGGCCCACCCGCCGGGTTCATGTCCGTGTCCACCGGCCCGGGGTGGACGATATTGGCCGTGATCCCCCGCTCGCCCAGCTCACGGGCAAGCGCCTTCGTGAGCCCGACCAGGGCCGACTTGCTCGTCGCGTACAGCGTGCCGCCCGGCCCGGGCACACGTTGCGTCATACACGTACCGATGGTGATGATCCGCCCGCCACGGCCGAGGTGGAGCGCCGCCGTCTGGGAGGCCAGGAAGACCCCGCGTACGTTGACGGAGAGGACCCGGTCGATGTCGGCGAGGGACAGCGAGTCCAGTGGACCGAGCAGCCCGACGCCCACGTTGTTGACCAGCACGTCGAGCCGTCCGAACGCCTCGGCCGCCCTCCGTACCGACTCGACGGTCTCCACCGCTTCCGCGGAGTCCGCCCGCAGGGCCAGCCCACGCCTGCCGAGCGCCTCGATCCGCCGTACGACGTCCTCGGCGGCGTCCTTGTCCCGCACATAGGTGATGGCCACATCGGCGCCCTCCTGGGCCAGCCGCAGGGCTGTGGCGGCCCCGATCCCCCGGCTGCCGCCGGTCACCAGGGCCGCCGCGCCGCTCATGTTCTCCCGTGAGGTCATGAGTCCATTCCACCGGCCGCGCTGCCCGGATGCTGGCGGCAAACGGACGATGCGCTAGCTGCGGCAGCAGGCCCCGCGGACGGCCGGAGCTCTTCGCTCCGCCTTCCGCGTTTCCCTTTGGTGACTCTTCAGGAGGAGATCGTCGGCGACAGGCAGGGCCCGACGGGCGGACTGTTCTCGACGAACGCCGGATGAAGCGATGAGTTGCGGGTGCCGGTGGGGTCTGAACTGATGACAACAGACCCCACCCGAAAGCGAGGGCACCCGTCATGGGCAAGCTCGTCTCCCAGATCTTCGTCAGCCTCGATGGCGTCTACCAGGGGCCGGGCGGCCCCCAGGAGGACCCCAGGGACGGTTTCGAGCAGGGCGGCTGGACCGTCCCGTTCAGCGACGAGGACTTCGGCCGGTTCGTCACCGAGGTCTTCGGCGGCGTCGACGCGTTCCTCCTCGGCCGCCGTACGTACGACATCTTCGCCGGGTACTGGCCGAAGATGACCGACCCGGCCGACCCCGTCGCCTCGAAGCTCAACGCCCTGCCGAAATACGTCGCCTCGTCGACCCTGACCGACCCTGCCTGGACCGGCACGACCGTGATCGGCGGAGACCTCGCCAAGGAGGTCGCCGCCCTCAAGGAGCGCACCGAAGGTGAGATCCAGGTGCATGGCAGCGGCGCCCTCCTACAGTCCCTGCTGGCCCTTGACCTCGTCGACACCGTCCACCTGCTGACCTTCCCGGTCGTGCTGGGCGCCGGCCGTCGCCTCTTCCCGGAGGGCTCCGTGCCGACCGCCTTCCGGCGCACCGGCGGACGCGTCACCTCGACGGGCGTCTCCATCCAGTCGTACGACTTCGCGGGCCGCCCGGAATACGGCTCCTTCGAGCTCCCGGAAAACGCCTAGCCGCAGGTCAACTGCCCCGGGACAGTGATCGATCCAGGTGCGGGCCGCCGGCGTCTCCACCCTCTCGAAGTAGGCCGGGAGAACCGTGGGGACGCCGGGCGGCGGGTTAACTCCCGGAAAACTCATCGGACTTGGCGGAAGAAAACGCTTGGCGTGTTCTTGACATGTCATGGTCTACGCGCGTCATCCTAGGTCCATGAGATTCCCCCCACGCACCACTCGCACGGGCGCCCTGGTCGCCCTCATGTCCGCCCTGCTCATCGGCGGCACCGCCGCGGTACCGGCCAACGCGGCGGCGACCGCAGTGGGCAGCGTCTGCTACAGCGCGCTGCCGTCGCAGGCGTACACCACGCTCCGCCTGATCGACTCGGGAGGACCCTTCCCGTACTCCCAGGACGGAATCGTCTTCCAGAACCGGGAAGGCGTCCTGCCCGCGCAGTCCACCGGCTACTACCACGAGTACACGGTCGTCACGCCCGGCGACTCGACGCGTGGCGCCCGGCGCATCGTCACCGGCAACAAGACCAACGAGGACTACTACACCGCGGACCACTACGTCACGTTCAGGCTGATCAACTACGGCTGCTGAACCGAGGGTGATCGGGTCCGTCGGGTCCGTCGTGCGTCCGGAGTCCGGTCCGTGTTCAGCCGGGCTTTCGGCTCTCGGCCGCGGCGAACAGCGCGAATGACAGTACGAGCAGGGCCACGCTCACGTAGATCTCGTAGCCGTCGAACACACCGAACCGCTGCACGAGGCCCCACCCCTGCGGCCAGCCGGTGATCGTGTGCAACAGGCCCAGAGCGCCCTGGACCAGGGCGAGGAAGCCGAGAATCTCCAGAAACTGCTTCATGAAGAAAATCCTCGCCCCGCGGACCTCCCAGTTCATCGGCCGCGGGGCGAGGCATGCCCGACCTAAGTGCAGACCGCGGAGTGCGGGTCGGTACCAAAGTCTGAAGAGGTACGACTTTGGTCGGTGATCCCGGCTGTGAGGAGGTGGGGGCGGGCGTGGCTGCGTAGATTTGTCGACCGTGAGTGGTGACAATCCGGCGCGTGCGCCACGAGATCTTTCCGTGTCGGGGGGCCTGGCCCTCGGCTCGGGCGCCGCGGTGTCCGGGGACCTGGGCCTCGGGTCGGGCACCGCCGCGGTGTCGGGGGACCTGGGCCTCGGGTCGGGCACCGCCGCGATGTCGGGGGAGCTGGGTGTCGCGGCGGTGTCGGCCGGTGCGCAGGCGTTGCCCGGGCGGCGGTGGCTGCTGCCGTCGGCCGTCGCCGCGGAGTTCGATCAGGTGCGGCGCGTCGACCGCAAGGGGCGTCCGCGGCGTACGGCGCGCGACTGGGTCGTGGACTTCACCTGCTTTCTGATCGCCGTCGGGGTCGGCCTCCTCGGCGCGGACGCCGCATCCGGCGACCCGAACATTCCGCACGCCCTGGCGGTCGTCGACCAATGGCTCGGTGCCTTCGCCTGCGCGGCCGTATGGCTCCGCCGACGCTGGCCGGTCGGGCTCGCCGTGGCGATGATCCCCGTCTGCTTCATCTCGAACACCGCCGGGGGCGCGGGTCTGGTCGCCCTCTTCACGGTCGCCGTGCACCGGCCCTTCAAGTACGGGGCCTGGATCGGCGGCATCTCCTCCGCGCTGAGCTTCGTCTTCTTCTGGCTGCGGCCCGACCCCGACCTGCCGTACGGCTGGATGGTCGCCCTCGGCGTGCTGCTCAACGTCGCCGTGATCGGCTGGGGCATGTTCGTGCGGTCCACGCGGCAGCTCATGCTCAGTCTGCGGGACCGGGCGCGGCGGGCCGAGACGGAGGCGGCGCTGCGGGCCGAGCAGGCGCAGCGGCTCGCGCGTGAGGACATCGCGCGCGAGATGCACGATGTGCTCGCGCATCGGCTCACGCTGCTGAGCGTGCACGCCGGCGCGCTGGAGTTCCGGCCGGACGCGCCCCGTGCGGAGGTCGCGCGGGCGGCCGGGGTGATCCGGGAGAGTGCGCACGAGGCCTTGCAGGATCTGCGGGAGATCATCGGGGTGCTGCGGGCGGGGGACTCCGAGGAAGCGGGGCGGCCGCAGCCGACGCTTGCCGCGCTCGACGGGCTGGTCTCCGAGTCCCGCTCGGCGGGCATGAAGGTTGTCCTCGACGGTCGCGTCAACGACCCGGCCGCCGTGCCCGCGTCCGTCGGTCGCACCGTGTACCGGATCGCCCAGGAGGGCCTGACGAACGCCCGTAAACACGCGCCGGGGGCGGAGGTGACGGTGTCCGTCTCGGGCGCTCCCGGGGACGGCCTCACCGTGGTCGTCCACAACCCGGCTCCGCCGGGGGCGGTTCCGCACGTTCCCGGGTCCGGGCAGGGGCTGATCGGGCTGACCGAGCGGGCGACGCTTGCGGGTGGGCGGCTTTCGCACGGGGGTGTGGGGGGGGGGGGGTTCGAGGTGCGGGCTTGGTTGCCGTGGGGTGGGTGAGTGTGTGCTGTCCGGTGCGGGTGCGTTTGCCGTCTGGTGGGTGGGTCGGGGGCGTGCCGGTACGTCCCGCCCGTCGCCGACGGATCAGACCTTGGGCAGGGGGTGGCGGGTCCGGTGACGCGGGCGTACGCGACGGGCATGTGGACGTACCGGCACGCCCCCTTCCGCCGTCGTTCGGCTGCGGGCCGTGGGGCAGCGGCAAGGCTTTTCGGCTCCGGCCCGGCGGGAGAGAGATCTTTCAGCCTGTCCGGCGTTTGAGGGTGAGGCCGTTCAGGGCGAACGGGGGTCTGGGGGCGGAGCCTCCAGGTACGGGATGGGTAGGGGCGGAGGGGGCGAGGAAACTGTGCGTCACCTCCCGCGGTGCGTCACTACGGTAGGGCCATGACTGCGATCCGACTGCTGCTCGTCGACGACGACCCTCTGGTGAGAGCCGGCCTGTCCTTCATGATGGGCGGCGCCGACGACATCGAGATCGTCGGAGAGGCCGCCGACGGCAGCGAGGTGGCGGCACTCGTCGACCGCACCCACCCGGACGTCGTCCTCATGGACATCCGGATGCCGAACGTCGACGGACTGACCGCCACCGAAGAACTGCGCGCACGCAAGGACGCCCCCCAGGTCGTCGTCCTCACCACCTTCCACGCCGACGACCAGGTACTGCGGGCGCTGCGCGCGGGAGCGGCCGGGTTCGTTCTCAAGGACACCCCGCCGACGGAGATCCTCGCGGCGGTACGACGCGTCGCGGCGGGCGACCCCGTGCTCTCGCCCACCGTCACCCGTCAGTTGATGGCCCACGCCGCCGGATCCAGCCACGACACCCGGCAATCCGGGGCCCGCACGAGGATCGCCACGCTGAACGACCGTGAGCGCGAGGTCGCCGTTGCTGTCGGGCAGGGCAGGGCGAACGCCGAGATCGCCACCGAGCTCTTCATGAGCGTCGCCACCGTCAAGACGCATGTCTCGCGCATCCTCGCCAAGCTCGGCCTCAACAACCGTGTGCAGATCGCCCTGTTGACGTATGACGCCGGACTGCTCGAAGAGGACGGGCGCTAGACGGGTACAAGTCGGGCACCAGTCAGGGGACTTGCGCGTTATGGAGGTGGAGGGGGAGGCACATGGCGGAAGTGATCGATCTGGGGGAGTACGGGGCGCGGTTCAGGGAGGATCCGCATCCCGTGTATGCCGAGTTGCGCGCGCTCGGGCCGGTACACCGGGTGCGGTTGCCGGTTCCCGATACCCACCACGAGACCTGGCTCGTCGTCGGATACGAGGAGGCGCGGGCGGCGCTCGCCGATCCGCGACTGGCCAAGGACGGGGAGAAGATCGGGGTCAGGTTCCTCGACGAGGAGCTGATCGGCAAGTATCTGCTGGTCGCGGACCCGCCGCAGCACACGCGACTGCGGGCGCTCATCGCGCGCGAGTTCACCATGCGCCGAGTGGAGACACTGCGGCCGCGCGTCCAGGAGATCACCGACGAGCTGCTCGAAGCGATGCTGCCGCTCGGGCGCGCCGACCTCGTGGAGTCGCTCGCGTATCCGCTGCCGCTCACCGTCATCTGTGAGCTGCTCGGCGTGCCCGAGATCGACCGGGCCGCGTTCCGCGCGCTGTCGAACGAGGCCGTCGCGCCCAGCAGTACGGCGCGCGAGTACGACGCCTTTGTCCAACTCGCCGCGTATCTGACCGACTTGATCGAGGACAAGAGGTGTTCCGCTCCGGCCGGCGACCTGCTCAGCAGTCTCATCCGCACGACCGCGGAGGACGGCGACCGGCTCTCGCCCCAGGAACTGCGCGGCATGGCCTTCGTGTTGCTCATCGCCGGACACGAGACGACCGTCAACCTCATATCGAGCGGCGTCCACGCACTGCTCACCCACCCCGGCCAACTCGCCGACCTGCGCGCCGACATGACGCTTCTGGACGGCGCAGTGGAGGAGACACTCCGCTATGAGGGTCCGGTGGAGAACGCGACGTTCCGGTACGCCGCCGAACCTCTCGACATCGGCGGCAGGGCCATCGATGCGGGCGACGCGGTGATGATCGGCCTCACCGCCGCCGACCGCGACGGGGTGCGGTATCCGGCGCCCGACCGCTTCGACATCCGGCGTGACGCCCGCGGTCACCTCGCCTTCGGGCACGGCCTCCACTACTGCCTGGGCGCGCCCCTCGCCCGCCTCGAAGCCCGCGTCGCCCTCCGCTCCCTGCTGGACCGCTGCCCGGACCTCGCCCTCGACGGCCCGCCCGGCGACTGGCTGCCCGGCATGCTGATGCGGGGCGTGCGCAGCCTGCCCGTGCGGTGGTGAGTGAGCAGCTTGCGGGGTTTCGATCCCGCGAGCCGGGGCCGGGGTGCCGAGCGAAGGAGCCCGGCCCTGAAGCCTCGCGCCCGGCCGTCAGTTCCGTACGCCCGAAGTGTCCGCGGTCAGTCCCGGCCGCCGGGAATCTCCGCCAGTCGGACCATGCGCCGCTCGTGTCGTGACAGTTCGCACGCCTCCGCGATGCGCAGGGCGTGCAGGGCCTCGCGGCCGTCGCACGGGTTGGTGCGTTCGCCGCGGACGACGTCGACGAAGGCGGCGAGCTCGGCCTCGTACGCGGGGGCGAAGCGCTCCAGGAAACCCGTCCACGGCTTGTCGGCGGCCGGCGGCCCGGCAGGCTCCGTGGACGCGATCGGCGTACGGTCGTCGAGGCCGACGGTGATCTGGTCCAGCTCGCCGGCGAGCTCCATGCGGACGTCGTAGCCCGCGCCGTTCAGGCGGGTCGCCGTCGCCGTGGCGAGGGTGCCGTCGTCGAGGGTGAGGACGGCGGCGGCTGTGTCGATGTCCCGCGCCTCGCGGAACATCGCGGGCCCGGCGTCCGACCCGGTCGCGTACACCTCCACGACCTCTCGGCCCGTGACCCAGCGCAGCATGTCGAAGTCGTGGATCAGGCAGTCCCGGTAGAGGCCGCCGGAGAGCGGGAGGTAGCCGGCCGGGGGCGGTGACTGGTCGGACGTCATCGCCCGGACCGTGTGCAGTCGCCCCAGCCGTCCGGAGCGCACCGCCTCGCGCGCGGCCGTGTAGCCGGCGTCGAAGCGGCGCTGGAAGCCGAGCTGGAGCACGGTTCCGGCCGCGTCGACCTCGGCGAGGGCGGCGAGTGTGCCGGGCAGGTCGAGAGCGATGGGCTTCTCGCAGAAGACCGGGAGTCCGGACCGCGCCGCGCGGCCGATCAGTTCGGCGTGGGCGGAGGTCGCCGCGGTGATGACCACGGCGTCCACGCCCCAGGTGAAGATCTCGTCCACGCTGGGCGCTGCCGTGGCACCGAGGCGGTCCGCGAGCTCCTGAGCCCGTGCGGTGTCCGCGTCCGTGACGATGAGAGAGCCGCCGACCTCGCGGTGGCGGCTCAGAGTGGTCGCGTGGAATGTCCCAATACGGCCCGCTCCGATGAGTCCGATGCGCATGGCTACAAAGTGAGGGTGGACCCGGCACCCTGTCAATGGTTTGTCCGGACAATCGAACTTCACAACTTCCCGTCAACATCTCCCGGAGCTACGCTCGGGGCCGTGCCCAAACCAGATGTGGACCCGACCGTGTCGCTCCAGCTCAGCGTCGACCGCAGCAGCCCGGTCCCGCTCTACTTCCAGCTGTCCCAGCAGTTGGAGGCCGCGATCGAGCACGGAACGCTGACCCCGGGCTCCCTCCTGGGCAATGAGATCGAGCTCGCCGGACGTCTCGGGCTGTCCCGGCCCACCGTCCGCCAGGCCATCCAGTCCCTCGTCGACAAGGGCCTGCTCGTGCGGCGCCGGGGCGTCGGCACCCAGGTCGTGCACAGTCAGGTCAAGCGCCCGCTGGAGCTCAGCAGCCTGTACGACGACCTGGAGGCGGCCGGGCAACGGCCCGCGACCCGGGTACTCGTCAACACCGTGGAGCCGGCGTCCGCCGAGGTCGCGGCCGCTCTGGCGGTGGCCGAGGGCAGCGACGTACACCGTGTCGAGCGGCTGCGGCTGGCCCACGGGGAGCCGATGGCGTACCTCTGCAACCACCTGCCACCGGGGCTGCTGAAGTTCGACTCCGCCCAGCTGGAGGCCACCGGCCTGTACCGGCTGATGCGTGCCACGGGTATCACCCTGCACAGCGCCCGCCAGTCCATCGGCGCCCGCGCGGCCACCGCGGAGGAGGCCGAGCGGCTCGGCGAGCCCACCGGAGCACCCCTGCTCACCATGCAGCGCACCACCTTCGACGACACCGGCCGCACGGTCGAGTTCGGGTCCCACACCTACCGGGCCTCCCGCTACTCCTTCGAGTTCCAGCTCCTCGTACGGCCCTGACGCGCGGCGGCTCCGCCGACAGTCCCTGCCTGAAGATCCTCACCGAGAAGGGCGTACGGCAGCGGCGGAAGTACGCCGCGCGCGGGACCCGCTGGTGGGGTGCATGATCCCCGTGACTGATACTTGGGCGTTTGGGTCGGTGAGATGCCGGCCCCCGGGATCCATGGGACGGCCCTCCGGGCCGGTCCGCGGGGCCCGCGGACCAAGCAGCACGGCAAGAAGGGCACGGCCTCGTGGCACGGACTCGGACCTGGGTAAGCATCGCGCTCGCAGGGGCGCTGGGGGTGTCCCTCGCGGGATGCAGCGCCACCGGCGGGAAGCGGGCCGAGGACGCCCGGGAGGCGGCGGCAGCCCAGGGCCGGGCCGCGGTGAACACTCCCGAGTGGACCTTCGCGATGATCACCCACTCGGGCGATGGCGACACCTTCTGGGACATCGTCCAGAGCGGCGCGAAGCAGGCCGCGATCAAGGACAACATCAACTTTCTGTACTCGCACGACGACGAGGCACAACAGCAGGCGCAGCTCGTGGACGCCGCGGTCGACAAGCAGGTCGACGGCATCATCGTCACGCTCGCCAAGCCCGACGCCATGAAGGCGGCGGTCGCCCGCGCCGAGAAGGCCGGCATCCCCGTGATCACCGTGAACTCGGGTTCCGAGGAGTCCAAGGCGTTCGGCGCGCTCACGCACATCGGCCAGGACGAGACGATCGCCGGTGAGGCCGTGGGCGACGAGCTGAACAAGCGGGGCAGGAAAAAGGCCCTGTGCATCCTGCACGAGCAGGGCAACGTCGGCCACGAGCAGCGCTGCGCGGGCATCAAGAAGACCTTCGACGGCACCGTGGAGAACCTCTACGTCACGGGCACGAGCATGCCCGACGTGCAGTCCTCCATCGGCGCCAAGCTCCAGGCCGACAACTCCATCGACACGGTCGTCACGCTCGGCGCCCCCTACGCGGACACCGCGGTCAAGGCCAAGGCGGACGCGGGCAGCAAGGCCGAGATCGACACCTTCGACCTGAACGCGAAGGTCGCGACGGAGCTCAAGGACGGCACGCTCGGCTTCGCCGTCGACCAGCAGCCCTACCTCCAGGGGTACGAGGCCGTGGACCTGCTCTGGCTCTACAAGTACAACGCCGACGAGCTCGGCGGCGGCGAGCCGGTCCTCACCGGACCGCAGATCATCACCAAGGACATGGCCGCCGCACTGGAGAAGTACACCGAGCGGGGCACCCGGTGACCGCCACAGCACCTGCGCCCGCGCCCCGTGCCAAGTCCGATGACCGCCTCCTCAAGACCTCGCCGCTGCGCAAGCTCCTGGGCCGGCCGGAACTCGGCTCGGTGGTCGGCGCGATCGCGGTCTTCCTCTTCTTCGCGATCTTCGCGGACAGCTTCGTACGGGCCGCCAGCCTCAGCACGGTCCTGTACGCCTCCTCGACCATCGGCATCATGGCCGTACCCGTCGCGCTGCTGATGATCGGCGGCGAGTTCGACCTGTCCGCGGGCGTCATGGTGACGTCCTCCGCGCTGATCTCCTCGATGTTCAGCTACCAGATGACCGCCAACGTCTGGGTCGGCGTCCTGGTCTCGCTGGTCGTCACACTGGCGATCGGCGTCTTCAACGGCGTCATGCTGACCCGCACCGACCCGCCCAGCTTCATCATCACGCTCGGCACCTTCCTGATGCTGACCGGCATGAACCTCGGCTTCACCAAGCTGATCAGCGGCACGGTCTCGACCAAGTCGATCTCCGACATGCAGGGCTTCTCCTCCGCCAGGGCCGTCTTCGCCTCGACGCTCACCATCGGCGGCGTCGACTTCAAGATCACCATCCTGTGGTGGCTGGGCCTGATCGTCGTCGCCACCTGGATCCTGCTGCGCACCCGCATCGGCAACTGGATCTTCGCCGTCGGCGGTGGCGAGGAAGCGGCCCGCGCGGTCGGCGTGCCGGTCGACAAAACAAAAATCGGCCTCTACATGGGCGTCGCCTTCGGCGCCTGGATCTCCGGCCAGCACCTGCTGTTCTCGTTCGACGTAGTGCAGTCCGGCGAGGGTGTCGGCAACGAACTGACGTACATCATCGCGGCCGTCATCGGCGGCTGTCTGATCACCGGCGGCTACGGCTCCGCGGTCGGCGCGGCGGTCGGCGCCCTGATCTTCGGCATGGTCAGCAAGGGCATCGTGTTCACCGAGTGGAACCCGGACTGGTTCAAGTTCTTCCTGGGAGTGATGTTGCTCCTGGCGACCCTGCTCAACCACTGGGTCCGCAAGCGCGCGGAGGCGACGAAATGACGACGGACGCGAAGATGACGAAGGACGCGGCCGCCCCGGAAGGTGCGGCACTCGTCGAGCTCGACGACGTCAGTAAGTACTACGGCAACATCCGCGCCCTCGAAGGCGTCTCACTGGAAGTCCACGCAGGCGAGATCTCCTGCGTCCTCGGCGACAACGGCGCGGGCAAGTCGACCCTCATCAAGATCATCGCGGGTCTGCACCAGCACGACGCGGGCACCCTGCGCATCGAGGGCGAGGAGACCCGCCTGTCGTCCCCGCGCGATGCCCTGGACCGCGGTATCGCCACGGTCTACCAGGACCTCGCCGTCGTCCCCCTGATGCCGGTCTGGCGGAACTTCTTCCTCGGCTCCGAGCCGTCCAGGGGCGTCGCCCCCTTCAAGCGCATGGACATCGAGTTCATGCGCCGGACCACCCACGCGGAACTCCTGCGTATGGGCATCGACCTCCGCGACGTCGACCAGCCCATCGGCACCCTCTCCGGCGGTGAACGCCAGTGCGTGGCGATCGCCCGCGCCGTCCACTTCGGCGCCAAGGTCCTCGTCCTCGACGAGCCCACCGCCGCCCTCGGCGTCAAGCAGTCCGGTGTGGTCCTCAAATATGTGGCCGCAGCACGGGATGCCGGGCTGGGCGTTGTCTTGATCACCCACAACCCGCATCACGCATACCTGGTGGGCGACCGCTTCGTGCTGTTGAAGAGGGGCACGATGTCCGGCAGCCATCTGCGCGACGAGATCACCCTGGACGAGCTGACCCGCCAGATGGCGGGCGGGAGTGAGCTGGACGACCTGCGTCACGAGCTGGAACGGGCGACGTGAGGAGGGCGCCCCGCAGGGGAGCGGGGCTGTGACATGCGCGGCCCCGCGCGGGGCGCGACCAGCCACAGCGAGCCCGCGGTGTACGCACCGGCCCGAAGCGCCCCTGCGGATCCCCCAAGCCCCTGCGTATTACGCACCGGCCCGAAGCCTCTGCGGATCCCCCAAGCCCCTGCGTATTACGGACCGGCCCGGCGCACCGCCGGTCTCCCACCGTGCAGGCCAGCGCGTGCGTAGGGCAGAATCGGCACGATGAGCACCTACCGCGACCTCGCACACCGCGGCTCCGCGCGGGCCACCGTCCTGCGGACCGTGGGCACACGCGAGCGCCGTTCCCACCTGACTGCCCCCCGCGTCCCCACCGTCGGCATCGACATCGGCGGCACGAAGGTGATGGCGGGTGTCGTCGACGCCGACGGCAACATCCTGGAGAAGATCCGCGCCGAGACGCCGGACAAGTCCAAGAGCCCCAGGGTCGTCGAGGACACCATCGTCGAACTGGTCCTGGACCTCTCCGACCGGCACGACGTCCACGCGGTCGGCATCGGCGCGGCCGGCTGGGTCGACGCCGACCGCAACCGCATCCTGTTCGCCCCGCACCTGTCGTGGCGCAACGAGCCCCTCCGGGACCGCATCTCCAGCCGTCTCGCCGTCCCCGTCCTGGTCGACAACGACGCCAACGCCGCCGCCTGGGCCGAGTGGCGCTTCGGCGCGGGCCGCGGCGAGGACCACCTCGTCATGATCACGCTGGGCACCGGCATCGGCGGCTCGATACTGGAGGACGGCCAGGTCAAGCGCGGCAAGTTCGGCGTGGCGGGCGAGTTCGGCCATATGCAGGTCGTGCCCGGCGGCCACCGCTGCCCGTGCGGCAACCGCGGCTGCTGGGAGCAGTACAGCTCGGGCAACGCGCTGGTTCGCGAGGCCCGCGAACTCGCCGCCGCCGACTCCCCGGTGGCGTACGGCCTCATCGAGCGGGTCAAGGGCAGCATCCCCGACATCACCGGCCCGCTGATCACCGAACTGGCCCGCGAGGGCGACGCCATGTGTGTCGAGCTGCTCCAGGACATCGGACAGTGGCTGGGCGTCGGCATCGCCAACCTGGCGGCGGCCCTGGACCCCTCCTGCTTCGTGATCGGCGGCGGTGTCAGCGCGGCCGACGACCTGCTGATCGTCCCCGCGCGGGACGCGTTCCGCAGGCACCTCACCGGCCGCGGCTACCGTCCCGAGGCCCGCATCGCCCGCGCCCAGCTCGGTCCCGAGGCCGGCATGGTCGGCGCCGCCGACCTCGCCCGGCTCGTCGCCCGCCGCTTCCGCCGCGCCAACCGCCGCCGGGTGGAGCGCTACGAGCGGTACGAGCGCTTCGTGGAGTCCCGCCGTACGTCCCAGGAGTCGCTGTGACGGCCTCGCTGCCGCGCCAGGCGTCCCCGCCGGACGAGCCCGAACGGCCGCCGGAGAACCCGCGCCGCAAGTTCCGCCGCCGCGCGATCACCCTGCTGATCATCGGGCTGCTCATCGGCGTCCCGGCCGGGTATCTGGTGATCTCCGCCAACCAGAGCCGCAACGCCGGTAAGGAGAAGGAGGACAAGTACTCGGCGACCGGCCTCACCGCGGGCTGGCCGTCACGCGTCCAGCGCCGCGTCTACCAGGTGACCATCCCGGGGGGCGCGACCGACATCGCCTACTACGAGACGAACAACTGGAAGACGAGCCGCCTGTACGTCCAGTTCGGCACCGACAGCGCGGGCCTGGACAGGTTCCTGGGCTACGTCGGCACCAGCCGCGCCGCCCTGCAGAAGGACGACTTCACCATCAGCGCCCACGACCAGCAGGTCGTCGGCTGGAAGTTCACCGGCACCGGCCCCTGGTCGGGCCTCGTCCACACGCAGAAGAACCCGGCACCCACCCAGGACATCGTCGTGAACCTGTCCAACCCCGAGCGCCCCATGGTGTACCTGGTCTCGCGCACCACTCCCTGACAGGTGCCGCTGCCTGCCGGCGTCGCCGCCGAGGCCGATTGTCAGAGCCCGCCCGTACAGTCGAAGACAACTGATCGGACTCACGGGCTGGAGGTGACCGGGCGTATGGGGGACAGGATGGATGCGGTGGCCGAGAGGGCGGTACCGGTGCGCCTCGCCGCGGTCTTCCTGCCCGCGCCGCTGCCGCGTGAGGGGCGGATCGCCTTCTGGGATCCGGACGCCGAGCCGCTGCCGCCCGAGGGACCCGCCGACGAACGGGGACCGTCTTTCGGCGAGAGCGTCGAGCGAGGCCCGTCCTCCGGTGAGCGTGTTGAGCGGGGACCGTCCACGGAGCCGACCGAGCTGACGGTGGTACGGCGGCACGGTTCCGGAGTCCGCAGAGGCACCGTCCCCGCCGTGTGCCTGCCGATCGACGAGGCCCTGCCGCTGCTGGCCGGGGCGCGTCGCGACCCCGCCGCGCATCCCGCCACGGCCTGCTGGGGCGCGGCCGCGCTGCACGCGCTGCGGCTCGTCGCACGCGGGAGGCTGCTGCCTGGCCTGACCGCAGACGGTTTCGACGCCTGGCGCGCGGGCCCGCTGGACCCGGACGACATCGCGCACCTGAGGGCGGTCGCCGCGGCCCTGCCGTACGAAGGACACGCCGTCCCCCTCCCCGGCAAGGGCCCGCTCCGGCTGCCGGAACCGGAAGCGCTGATGCGGTCCTTCCTGGACGCCGTCGCCGACACACTGCCGCGCACCCCAGCCGCGCGGTTCACCTCAGGCAAACCCTTCGCCGCGATCGCGCCGCAGCGGCTGCCCGGCGCCCATGACTGGGCCGCGGAGGTCGCCGCGGGCATGGACGCGGGCGTGCGGATCTCGCTCCGCCTGGACCTGTCGGCCTACCAGCTCTTCGACGACGGCGAGGGAGCGCGCCGCGCGGGTGCGGCCGTCGTGCAGGTGCACAGCCTCGCCGACCCCACCCTCGTCGTCGACGCCGCCGCGCTGTGGTCGGGCGACGCCGACGCGACGTTCGGTCCCCGCGCGCGCGTGGACGCCGCCCTGGCCGTCCGTCGCGCGGCCCGTGTCTGGCCGCCCCTGGACCGGCTGTCCGAGCAGGACGTGCCCGACGTACTCGCGCTCTCCGAAGAGGAGTTGTCCGACCTGCTCGGCATCGCGGCGAACCGGCTCGGTGCGGCCGGAGTTGCCGTGCACTGGCCCCGGGACCTCGCCCACGACCTGAGCGCGGCGGCGGTGGTGCGCCCGGCGCCCGGGTCGGCCACGGACGGCACCGGGTTCTTCGAGAGCGAGGAACTGCTCCAGTTCCGCTGGCAGTTGGCGCTCGGCGGTGACCCGCTCACCGAAGCCGAGATGGACACCCTGGCCGAGGCCCACCGTCCCGTCGTACGGCTGCGTGACCAGTGGGTGCTCGTCGACCCGGCCCTCGTCCGCAAGGCCCGCAAACGCGAACTGGGCCTGCTCGACCCGGTCGACGCGCTCTCCGTCGCGCTCAGCGGCAGCGCCGAGATCGACGGCGAGACCGTCGAGGCGGTGCCGGTCGGCGCACTGGCCGCGCTGCGCGACCGGCTGACGGCGGGCGTGACCCCCGTCGAGCCACCACCCGGTCTCCAGGCCAAGCTCCGGGACTACCAACTCCGCGGGCTCGCCTGGCTGGACCTCATGACCTCCCTCGGTCTCGGCGGCTGCCTTGCCGACGACATGGGGCTCGGCAAGACCGTCACCCTCATCGCACTGCACCTGCGCCGGGCCCGCCGCGAACCGACCCTGGTCGTCTGCCCGGCCTCACTGCTGGGCAACTGGCAGCGGGAGATCACCCGTTTTGCGCCCGGTGTCCCCGTCCGCCGCTTCCACGGACCCGACCGCACCCTGGAAGACCTCGACGGCGGCTTCGTCCTCACCACCTACGGCACGATGCGGTCGGCCGCGGCGCACCTCGCCCAGCAGACCTGGGGCATGGTCGTCGCCGACGAGGCACAGCACGTCAAGAACCCTTACTCGGCGACGGCGAAGGCGCTCCGGACGATCCCGGCCCCCGCGCGCGTGGCGCTGACCGGCACCCCTGTGGAGAACAACCTCTCCGAACTCTGGGCCCTGCTCGACTGGACCACCCCAGGTCTGCTCGGCCCCCTCAAGTCCTTCCGCGCCCGGCACGCGCGCGCCGTGGAGAACGGCGAGGACGAGGAGGCGGTGCACCGCCTGGCCCGGCTGATCCGCCCGTTCCTGCTCCGCCGCAAGAAGTCGGACCCCGGAATCGTCCCCGAACTCCCGCCCAAGACGGAGACGGACCACCCGGTCCCGCTGACCCGCGAACAGGCCTCCCTGTACGAGGCGGTGGTCCGCGAGTCCCTGCTCGCCATCGAGACCGCCGACGGCATCGCCCGACGAGGTCTGGTCCTGAAACTCCTCACCTCCCTCAAGCAGATCTGCAACCACCCGGCGCTCTACCTGAAGGAGGACGCTCGGGCGGCCGGCCACGGGCCCTCCGCCCGGTCCGGCAAACTCGCCCTGCTCGACGAGCTGTTGGACACGCTGCTCGCCGAGGACGGCTCGGCACTCGTCTTCACGCAGTACGTCGGCATGGCGCGTCTCATCACCGCACACCTCGCCGCGCGCGCGGTCCCCGTGGAGCTCCTCCACGGCGGAACCGCGATCCCCGAGCGCGAGCACATGGTGGACCGTTTCCAGAGCGGTTCGACCCCGGTCCTGGTGCTCTCCCTCAAGGCCGCCGGCACCGGCCTGAACCTCACCCGGGCGGGCCACGTCGTCCACTTCGACCGTTGGTGGAACCCGGCCGTCGAGGAACAGGCCACCGACCGCGCCTACCGCATCGGTCAGACCCAGCCCGTCCAGGTCCACCGCCTCATCACCGAAGGCACCGTGGAGGACCGCATCGCCGAGATGCTCGAAGCGAAGCGGGCCCTCGCGGACGCGATCCTCGGATCCGGCGAGGCGTCCCTCACCGAGCTGACCGACCGCGACCTGTCGGACCTGGTGTCCCTTCGGAGGTCCGCGTGAACGACGGCGTGGAGGAGACCCCTCCGGTGACCGAGGGTTCGGGCACCGACCAGTCATGCCCTGCGTCGGGGACGCGCCCCGCTGATGTGGCCCGTCGGGCGCTGCGGGCCGCGCGGGAGCGCGAGGCCAGGGGAGACGAGGGGGCTGACGACTCAGCCCAGTCAGCCCAGTCAGCCCAGTCGGATCAGTCCGATCAGTCGGCTGAGCAGGTCGCTGCCGACGCGCCTCTCCAGAGGGCGTCCTCCCCGGGCGCGCGACCGGGTGACGTGGCACGCGAGGCGCTGCGACGGGCGGCCGCGGAGAGGTCCGCCTCCGGTACCGGAGCGGTTCAGGGTGCCCGCGCCGGTGCGGTTGAGGTGTCCGGCGCTGCCGTGGCCCCCAGCCAGGCGCGGTCTCCTGCCAAGACCGGGACACCGGTCGAGGTGTCGGCCGGGACACCGGTCGAGGCGGAGGTCGAGACGGAGGCCGAGACGTCGGGTATCCCGACGGGCAGTCCCGCCGCAGGGGGCTCGCGCCCGGGGGACATCGCGCGCGAGGCGTTGCGCGCCGCGCGGGGTGAGGCGAGGCAGGCGCGCACGGACGCCGGAACCAAGCGGGGAACGGACCCCGGAAACAGGGGGGTTGAGGCGGGACGCCGGTCCACCGACCCGACGCGCGCCGCTTCCGGGGCCCGGCCGAACACCCGGAGCCAGAACCGGCGAACCCAGCCTCAAGACGTACGCGATCTGCTCGCCGCAGCCTTCCACCTGCCCTCCGACCCAGCACCACGCGACGCGGCCGACCCCTCCGCCCCCGCTGACGCCGGGACTGCGGGACGTCGGCCTGCACGCACGGACGACCGGCTCGACGGGGCCTCAAGTGCGGGCCCGGCGCGGCGCGGAGGCGATGGCGAGGCAGTTCCGGGCTCGGGCTCGGTGCAGGCCGGAGTCGCGAGCGCGGCCGACTCGTCCGCTCTCGCGGAGGCTGGGGCAGCGGGACGGCGGTCGGCACTCGTGGACGATCGATCCGAGGGGGCCTCAGGTGTGGGCCCGGCGCGGCTTGGGGGCGATGGCGAGGCAGTTCCGGGCTCGGGCTCGGTGCAGGCCGGGGACACGTCCGGGGCGTCCAGGGATGCGTATTCCGCGCGCGCTGCTGCCGCGGGTGAGTCGATCCAGGACTTGCGGGCTCCACGGTCTGAAGACTCGCGCGACACGGCCTCGGATTCGCCTTGGGCGCAGCCCGAGGGGGTAGTGGTGGAGGTCCGGGGCGCGCACCCCGGGCCCGCACGCGAGGCGACCCCGGACTCGCACCCCGCCACCCAGCCGGATTCCGCAGCCGTCGCCTCCCCGGAGGCCACGCCCTCGCGCGCAGCGCCCCAGACCCCGCGCGCCGCGCACCCCATGCCCGCAGAGCAGCCTGCGACCGTGGCCGCCCGGCTCCCGCGTTCCATGGGATCCCCTGGGCGCGACGGTGAGTTGCGCCGCACGTTCGAGGCCTTTCCGGCGCGGGCGTCAGGGGATGACGGCTTCGCGGAGACGTGGTGGGGAAACGCGTGGGTGAGGGCGTTGGAGGAGGGGGCGCTCGATGCGGCGCGGCTCGCTCGGGGGCGGGCGTATGCCGGGCGCGGGCACGTGGACGCGGTCACCGTCACACCGGGGCTGGTGCTCGCGTACGTGCACGGGAGCCGTCCGCGGCCCTATCGCGTGCAGGTCGCCCTGGGGACATTGTCCGACGCCGACTGGGACCGATTCCTCGACACGGTCGCCGAGCGGCCCGGGGACATCGCCGCGCTGCTCGACAAGGAGATGCCCAAGTCGCTCGCCGAGTGCGGGGTCGCCCTGCTCCCCGGCCCCGGCGAGCTCGAACCGCACTGCAGCTGCCCCGACTTCGGGCACCCCTGCAAGCACGCGGCCGCCCTCTGCTACCAAACCGCACGGCTGCTGGACGAAGACCCCTTCGTGCTCCTCCTCCTGCGCGGCCGAGGCGAACGCGAACTGCTCGACGCGCTGTCCCGCCGCAACGCGACCCGGATCGCCCGCGCCGCCCAGGACCAGGAACCGGCCCCCGTCCCCGGCATCCGCGCCCGCGACGCCCTCGCGCGGCGTGTACTTCCACCCCTCCCGGCACCGCTCCCACCGCCCACGCACCCCGAGCAGCCACCGACCTATCCGGACGCGCCGGGCGGCCCGGACCCGTTCGCGCTGGACCAGTTGGCCACCGACGCCGCCGCCCGCGCGCACGCGCTGCTCACCGCGGGCCGCGATCCGGTCGCGGGGCTGACGCTCTGGCAGGACGCGGTGCGCCTCGCCGCCGCCCGGCCCGGTTCCGGCCTCACCGCCGCGACCCGCACCCTGTACGCCTCGCTCGCCGCTGCCGCGGGACGCACCCGGGCCGACCTCGCCCGTGCGGTCGCCGCCTGGCGGCAGGGCGGTTTCGAAGGGCTCGCCGTCCTCGAAGAGCCCTGGGACCCACCGGCGGGCCGCTTCGACCGGGCCCGCCCGCTGCTCCTCGCCGCCGACCTCCCCGCCTTCCGCCCCTGGCGCAACCACCTCACCCACCCCCGAGGCCACGCCCAACTCCGCCTCGGCCACAGCGGCCTCTGGTACGCCTACGAATCCGAACCGGGCCAGGACGACTGGTGGCCCCGTGGCACCCCCGACCTCGACCCGGTGGGCGCGCTCACGGGCCTCGGCGCATCGGGCGACCTCTGACACGGGCGTCGGCGCTCGCCCGCCGTCCGCTGCCGACCAGTTGATGCTCCGGAACACCGACTGCCCGGAATTCTCGACGAGTTGGGCCACCGGCTCGTACCCTGGCGCTCATGTGCCTCAGTGACCACCGCCCCGCCCCGCGGTCCTGCGCGTGTTCGTCGCGCGGTTGTTGTTGCTGATCCTCACCACGGACACGGTCCGTGCCTTGGCCGTCGCGGTCCCGCTGCCGACGCCGTAACCCCTCTTGTAGTTCAGGCGCCCCCTGGGGTGCCGTCCCCTCGCACGCCCACGGCGCGGCGCACCCCACCGTGCCCCGCGCGTTCGCCTCCCGCCCGAACGGCCCGAAAGGCAGGCCCCTCCATGCCCCAGTCGTCTCCCACGCCCGACTCCGAATCCGCCTACGACCGCCGCAGACTCCGTCAGTGGCTGGCGGGAGACGCGCGGGCCGACGGGGTGGCCCGCCGCGACATGCTCAGGCTGCTCGCCGCGGCCGGGCTCACCACGGCCGTGCCCACGGCCTTCGGCGCACCCGCAGCGGCCGCCACGGCTACCAGTGCTGCCACGGCTGCCAACGGGACATCGGTGGCTCCCTCCGCGACGGTTCCCGGGATCGTGAAACCCCTCCCGGACGAGTGGTTCACGGCCCGTGGCACGAACGCCGAGACCAGGTTCGCGTCCCTCGCCGGCACCGGCTACCACACCCCCAACGACCACTTCTTCGTACGCAACCACACCTCCACCCCCGTCCTGGACGCCAAGGCATGGACCCTCACCCTCTGGGGAGACGGGCTCGCGCGCGAGGAGCCCGTCGAGTTCACCCTCGCCGACCTCAAGCGGCTCCCCGCCACCACCCGCACCGCGTTCGTGGAGTGCGCGGGCAACGGCCGCAGCTTCTTCACGACGCAGCAGGGGCAGCCGGTCAGCGGCACCGCGTGGACGCTCGGCGCGATCGGCACGGCGCGCTGGAAAGGCGTACGGCTGGCCGAGGTCCTGCGCAGGGCCGGACTCACGGACCGAGCCGTGGACGTCCTGCCCCGGGGCCTGGACGCCGAATACGTCACCGCGGACGGCACGAACCTGGGCCGTGTCCGCCGTCCGCTGCCGCTGTCGAAGGCACTGGACGACGTACTGCTCGCGTACGAGATGAACGGCGAACCGCTGCCGGTCGACCACGGTCACCCGGTGCGCGTCCTTGTGCCCTCCTGGGTGGGCATCGCCTCGATCAAGTGGGTCGGCGACATCGAGGTGTCCGCCCAGCCGCTCTACTCGCCGTGGAACACCGACTTCTACCGGCTGTTCGGCGCCGCGTACCCCGAGGGCGGCAGCGCGCCCCTCACCCGCCAGACCCTCAAGAGCGCCTTCGAGCTCGCCTGGAACGCGAACCTCCCGGCCGGCGCGGACCATCGGCTCACCGGCCGCTCCTGGTCGGGTGCCGGTGGCGTCCGCCGTGTCGACGTGAGCACCGACGGCGGGACGAACTGGCGACGTGCCCGGCTGTACGACGCCCCGAGCCGCGCGGGCTGGGTCCGCTGGTCCACCGACTGGCGTCCGAAGACTCCAGGGACGTACACCCTGCTGGCCCGGGCGACCGACACCACGGGCCGCACCCAGCCGGAGACGACCGTTCTCAACACCCAGGGTTATCTCTTCGACGCGGTGGTCCGACACCCCGTGCAGGTGTCCTGAGTGCATGTGCAGGTGGCGGACCCGTGTGGGCGGCGTGCACAAGCAGGGCCTGTGTCCGCCCCCACGGGGACGGACGTTGGCGTGGAACGGTGAGTGAGACGACGAGCCCTGCCCTCTCGTTTGTACAGGTGAGGGCTTCTTGGTCCCGGTGCATCGATAGTGTTCGTGATCGGAGTGTGGCAGAAGAGCACGAGGCAGAACCCCCGCTGGCCCGCCTCCATCCGGCGGGGCTCCGTGATGTGAGGGGGCATGGTCCGTTAGCCGACTGGAAGGAAACGGCTGGCCCCGGGTGCTCGCTGAAGGCCCGGCCGACGCCGGGACGGCGAAAAACTTGGTGTGCGGGGCCGACGGGACCGGGTACCGTCTTGGTCATGTTCTTTCAGACGCCGATTTACGAGTGAGCGGGTGATGGGCCCCTGCTGACGTCCTTCGACGTCGCCGCGCCCGTCTCTCACCGATGAATCCGTAGATCACTTCACATCTTTGCCGGGAGAACCCGTGACCGTGAGCAAGAACATCAACAACCCCGTGGGCATGGGCGGCGGCAAGCGGAAGAAGCTGTCCCGCGCCGAACGGCAGAACCACGGTCCGCACCGCAACCTCGACCGCCAGGGTGCTGCCGACCAGAAGGCGGAGCTGGTGCGCAAGATGCGCGAGAAGGTCGGCGCAGCCGAGGACGCTGGGCAGACGAGCGACGACGCCGCACAGAGCTGACGCACCGCCGCCGCAGGGCGGCACCGCATGGGGTAGGGCCCGGACCGCGACGCGCGGTCCGGGCCCTACTGACGTACTGGGCGCCGCCGGTCCCGCTCAGCTCTCGGCCGAGCACCCGCCGAACCCGATCCTTCGGGAGGAACTGGCCGGGCTGCGACCCGACACACTTCCGTACCTGCGCACGGTTCGCCGACGACAGCAAGAACGACGAGGACGCAAGCAGGGACGGAGCTGCAGGCCACCCGCATCACCCTGTGTCTGCTGGCCCCCACCGAATAGGACAGCTCACCGCGCAAATCCAGGATTTGGACGGCCGCCTGCCCCGGCTCGTCGAACGCTGCGCCCCGCAACGGCTGACCGTGGTGGGCATCGGCACGGACACGGCCGTCACCTGCTGATCACGGTGGGGGCCAACCCGGAACGCGTGGACAGTGAGGCGTCCTTCGCTGTGCTGTGCGGGGTCAGTTCCGCCGAGCGTTCCTCCGGACGCCGGCAGCACCGTCGCCTCAACCGCGGCGGCGACCGTCAGGCCAACGCCGCGCTCCATCGCATCGTGTTCACGCGTCTGCGGGTCGACCCGCAGACGCAGGACTCCTGGACGCGCTGCCCAGGGGAGCAGCGGCGGTGTAGCCACGGGGTGTACGGCTGGGCAGGGTGACAATGCCGAATACGACGACCGCCGCTTCGCCCGGGTGGCCGAGGCCGTGGGCGCGGCCGTGGGCGCGGCTCTGCGGTGGCGTCGCCTCAGGGGCGACGCCGTACGAAGCTCAGGTAGGCGAAGCCTTCGCCCTCACGCGGCGCCCGGGTCCAGGACCGGGTGGTGAACATGGGGAGGCTGCCCTGGGACAGGGCGAAACAGGGAAGCGAAATGCCCAGTTCGGCGTGCAGGGTCTCCAACAGGCGTATCTCTCGGTCAGGATGGGTGTCCGGTGAGCCGACAAATCGCGCGGGATCCAGGGTGTTGGGTATCGCACCCGAGCGCCGGATGTCGTTGCCCCGCACCGTGAACGCATAGAGTTCCACGCCGCGTTCGGCCACCGAGACATGGAATGCGGCCGGGTGATCAGCCGAGTGCCGCTGCGGCTCACGCCACACCACCACGGCGCGACCCGACGCGGAGGCGGCCGCGGCGGGGGACTGGAACAGGTGGTTGATGCCCTGGTGGGACTGGCCGTCGAAGGCGAAGGCCCACCCCTCGCCGCAGCGGCCGGCCATGACCGCGGCCCGGTCCTCCCAGAGCTCGACGCCCTCCTGCTCGTGGTTCTGCCTCAACGACCGGTACGCCCTGGCTGCGTGCACGGGCGCACTCAGTTCGGCACCCTCGTCGCCTATCAGAGCGGGTAGGTCGGCGGGGTCGGTGCCCTCGACCCAGACGCAGCGGTACGCGTCGAACGGCCGCCCATGTATCCCGGTCGTCACCAGCCAGCTGAGACCCGGCGGGTCGAGATCGGGCGTCGGCTCGGGAGCGGGCCCGGACTCGCCTGCGCGCGGGGTCGCGAGGATCTCTCGCCCGCGCTGCGGGGTGATCAGCGACCCCAGAACCGGATCGGCGAGCAGGCCAAGCGGCGCGAGTAGCAAAGGCCCAGGTGGTGTCCACTGGGTAAGCGCGCCACGCAGCATTCGCCACGCGGCATCGGTCGCTCCCCATCGGGCCGACTCCCGGGCCGCGTTGACGGCCCGGCCCCACGCACCCGGCGGCTCATAGCGATGGGTGCCGTCGCGCAGCGCGCTCAACAGGGCCTCGGCGATTTCCCGGTCGACTCCACGGGCGGCCATCATCCCCAGCCAGTGGTCGTCTCCGCCCAGTCGCCATGCGCCAGAGGCCGGTTCGATGGCCGACACCGTAAGGAGCTCGGGCAGATAGCGGGGGTCAGCCACAAGGGAGCCGTAGTCCCGCTGAGCGCGGGGAGCCGCCAGATGCTGCAACTGGTTCAGCAGAATGGCGCTGTTCGGTCGTCCGAAGGACCGGGCCTCCTCGAGCAAGGGCAGGGCCTCCTCATGCTGTCCGCGCAGGGCGAGGAGGCGGGCCTCCTCGACCCGGGCGTCCTGGGCGCGCGTGGTGGCGTTCTCGAAGTCCGGCCGCCCCGCCCGGTCGCCGTGGAAGCTCCGGTACATGGCCTCCATGTAGGCACGAAACGACGGGTAGCGGTTCGGGTATTCACCGCTCCAGCCCTTGTAGATGTAGAGCGGCCACTCGCCGTGCTCATCGCGGTCGCCCGGGTCGAGCAGAGCCAGCGTCATATCGGAGTCCGTCTCCAGGCGCAGCGATCGCTGCCACATGCCGGCGAGCAGGACTTCCTGCTCGCCCGGGTCGTCGTCCAGATTCTCTTCGTACATCTCGGTCAATCCGTAGGGATCCCCGGACCAGTCGATGTCCGCGATCCCACCGAGCTGATAAACCCCGGCCGTCTGCTCCACACGCCATCCGTCGCTCGCAACCAGGAACTGGCGGTAGGAGGGCGGCAGTCGCTTCCCCAGCCGCTTCTCGACCGTGGTGATCGCGGCCTCGTCCGCCCCTGGCCTGCCCAGCCTGACGGGACCCGGCCCGCCGTCCCCGCCCTCCTGGTGCTCGGCGCGGGGAACCCACTCCTCCTGCCAACGGCCGAGGAAGTTCTGCCAGTTGAAAGACTCGTCGCTCATGACCGAGATCGTGCCAGCCACCACTGACAACGAGTCACTCAGAAGGCGTACGCCGTCCGTTCTTGACGGCGGTTGGCCGGGATGGTGAGTTGTCGGTGCCGGCTGGCGGGGCGTGTCCCGATAGGGGCCCTGCGTTGCACCGGTCGGCCGGCCAGCGCCACGTCCTGGAGCTGCCGATGGCAGTGGTCCTGGACACGAGCCGAGGGGCATCCGCAGTTCGGGCAGCACCCTTCACGGCCGCGCGCCCCGATGCCCAGGTGTCGGCGCACGCGGGGAAGAGCTCGGACCGGGAAGGTTGGCCGCAGTCTGTGTTGTCCAGCGGTTTCAACGGCGGTGCGCGTCGGATGGCGGCGCAAGGTCAGGGATGCGTTCTGGGTTGAAATGGCCGACCGGCGGCGTCCGCGCAAGGGAGGACGAGGCACGATCTGACTCCTCGGTGAACCGGTCCATGCCGGATTGTCGGCCCGCTCCGTGTTATCGAGTGGGGCGCCGCTGCGGGGAGCGGAGTATGAGCAGGGTGATCTCGCTGGGGGCGAAGACGCGGAACGGCGGGCCCCAGAAGCCGGTGCCGCGGCTGGTGTAGAGGAGGGTGCGGGTGCCGTGGCGGCTGAGGCCGGCGACGGTGGGCTGGTCGATGCGGACGAGGTGGTGGAAGGGCCAGATCTGGCCGCCGTGGGTGTGGCCGGAGAGTTGGAGGTCGATGCCGCCTGCTGCGGCTCGGTCGACGAACTTGGGCTGGTGGGCCAGGAGCAGGACGGGAAGGTCGGGGTCGGCGCCGTTCAGGGCTCCGGCGAGGTGGGCGCGGTGGCCGGCCAGGCCGGAGGATTCGGCGGTGACGTCGTCCACGCCGGCGACCACGAGGGTGTCGCCGCCGCGTTCGATCAGCAGATGGCGGTTGCGCAGCGGCTCCCAGCCCAGCTCGTCCATCAGGTCGACCCAGCCCTGGGCCTCGCTGTAGTACTCGTGGTTTCCGGTGACGTAGACCCGGGCCCGGGTGGCTCGCACGCTGCCGAGCGGGGCGGCCTGGGCGCGGCGGCGTTCGGCCGTGCCGTCCGCGATGTCGCCGGTGTGGCAGACCAGGTCGGCCTCCAGGGCGTTGACCTTCGCGCAGACCTGCGCAGACCAGCGGGCGCGGTCGAGCGGGCCATAGTGGGTGTCGGTGATGAGAACGACGCGGGTGCCGTCCAATCCGGCTCCCAGGCGCGGGAGTTGTACGTCGAGCTGGCGCACCCGTGGCACCCGGCGGGCCTCGGCGTACCCCCAGGCGAGCAGCACGGCGGCTACGCCGAGGACCGCCCAGGTGACGATCCGGGCCCGGTTCTGACCGTCGCCCACGCCGGCCAGGGTCAGGGCGAGGCGCAGCAGGACGCCGAGCAGGACGGACCAGGTGAACAGCACCCAGCTGGCCCCAAGGAGGATGTCCCCGACGATCGCCGCCCAGTCCTGCTGGCGCCGGCCGTGGCCGCGCACCATCGCGAGCGGCATAGCGATGAGACCGAGGACGAACAGGGCCGTGCCGCCCAGCGCCACGGGGAGTGGCCAGTGCTGCCCGGCGTGCAGTAGCACCCAGCAGGGCACGGTCCACAGCAGGACGGGGGCGATCAAAGGGATGTAGCGCATCAGGCGGCTCAGTCGGCTCTGCTGGGTCGCAGGCCCTGCACTGTCCGCGGATCGGGCCTCGCTGGTGGCGGTCACGCTTCCCCTCCTCAAGTAGCCGGACTGCCGGAGCGCGCACTGTATCCGGTCGTCCTGAGAGACGTCTTGCCGATCGCTGATGCCCATTTCATCGCCACCGTGCGCGACGGGGCGACCGAGGAACTGTGTCATCCCTCTGGGGACGAAGGCGTCAACGCCGCGATCCCCAGGGCCAATTCTGTGGCGTCCACGGGGGGAATTTCGCCGTTCACACCTCGGGACACCGGCAGTACCGTCGCCTCAACCGTGGTGGTGGCCGGCAGGCCAATGCCGCGCTCCATCGCATCGTGTTCACTCGCCTTCGGGTCGACCCGCGCACCCAGGACTGCTACGAGCGCCGGATCACGGAGGGCAAGACCGGCGCGAAATCGTCCATTGCCTCAAACGCTACGCTGCCTGAGAGGTCTTCCACCTGGTTGGACAACTACAGCCAGCCCCCGCTCATAGGGGCTGTCGTGACAGATGAGAGGGTCAGGCGAGTGAGTGAGACACCGAAGAGCACCCTGCAATACCGCTTCGACGGGCCAGAAGACGCCCCTGTCCTGATCTTGGGTCCCTCACTGGGTACCACTTGGCACATGTGGGATCGGCAGGTCCCGGAGCTGGCGAAGCACTGGCGGATCTTCCGCTTCGATCTGCCCGGACACGGTGGCGCGCCCGCCTATCCGGCGGGTTCGGTCGCCGAAGTCGTCGAGCGGCTGCTCACCACGCTCGACGGGCTCGGCGTGCAGCGTTTCGGCTACGCGGGGTGCGCTTTCGGAGCCGCCATCGGGATCGAGCTGGCGTTGGGCCACCCGGAGCGGCTCGCCTCCCTCGGGGTGATCGCCGCCTCGCCGCGCTTCGGAACGGCGGACGAGTTCCGGCAACGCGGTGTGATCGTACGAACGAACGGGCTCGACCCGATCGCCCGGATGTCGCCCGAGCACTGGTTCACCGAAGGGTTCGCCGCCACCCAGCCCGCGATCACCGAGTGGGCCGTGCAGATGGTGCGCACCACGGACCCGGGCTGCTACATCGCCGCCTGCGAGGCGCTCGCCGCGTTCGACGTACGGGCCGAACTCACCCGCATCGGGGTGCCGATGCTCGTCCTGGTCGGCTCCGACGACCAGGTCACCGGGCCCGCGGAGGCCCGCACCCTGGTCGCCGGGATACCGGACGCCCGGCTCGCGGTCGTACCCGGGGCCTCGCACCTGGTCCCCGTGGAACAGCCCGCCGCGGTCACCGACCTGCTGGTACGGCACTTCACCAGCGCCTGGCAGCCCGCCTTCGACTCGGCGACCGGCCAGACGGCGATCCCGGCGGCGCCGGTCAAGCCGGTCCTCGTCCCGCCTGCTTCGGGGGCCCCGGTGGGCGAGATCGCGGGGCCCGTCGCCCGGGCCGAGACCCTGGGGCGACCCGACCCGTACGACGCCGGGATCAAGGTGCGCCGTGAGGTGCTCGGCGATGCGCACGTGGATCGGGCGCTGGCCTCGGCGGACGAGTTCTCCGGGGACTTCCAGGAATTCGTCACCCGGTACGCCTGGGGCGAGATCTGGGACCGGCCCGGTCTCGACCGGCGCTCGCGCAGCTGTGTCACGCTCACCGCGCTGGTCGCGGGCGGCCACCTCGACGAGCTCGTCTTCCACATCCGCGCCGCCCTCCGCAACGGTCTCACCCCGGTGGAGATCAAGGAGGTGCTCCTCCAGGCGGCCGTCTACTGCGGCGTACCGGCCGCGAACAGCGCCTTCAAGGTGGCCCAGCAGGTCATCCGCGAAGAGACCACGCCCCAGGAGTGACCGCCCCCGTGATCTTCATCCGGGCAGTAGGACCACCAGTCTGAGCAGGCGGTCGCCGGGTCGGTGGGGGGAGGATGGAGGCATGACTCTGATGAAGTTCACCAAGAAGTCGCACTCCTGCGTCCGCCTGGAGAAGGACGGACGCACGCTCGTCATCGACCCGGGCATCTTCAGTGAAGAGGACGCCGCGGTCGGCGCGGACGCGATCCTGATCACCCACGAGCACGCCGACCACTTCAGCGAAGAGCGGCTGCGGGCCGGTCTGGAGGCCAACCCGGCCGCGGAGATCTGGACGCTGAAGTCGGTCGCCGACCAGATCTCGGCGGCGTTCCCGGGGCGCGTGCACACCGTCGGCCACGGTGACACCTTCACGGCCGCGGGCTTCGACGTCCAGGCGCACGGCGAACTGCACGCCGTGATCCACCCGGACATCGCGCGCATCACCAACGTCGGCTACCTCGTCGACGGCCGTGTCTTCCACCCGGGCGACGCACTCACCGTCCCCGACCACCAGGTCGAGACGCTGCTGCTCCCCGTCATGGCCCCCTGGAGCAAGATCTCCGAGGTCATCGACTACGTGCGCGAGGTCAAGCCGCAGCGCGCGTACGACATCCACGACAGCCTGCTCACCGACCTCGCCCGGCCGATCTACGACAACCAGATCGGCGCCCTGGGCGGCTCCGAGCACCTGCGGCTCACGCCGGGGACGTCCGCGGAGGTCTGAGCCACCGCGGATACGGGGGCTCCCGCACGCGCCAGGCCACGCACGGACATGGCCGCCCACGCGCCAGGCCCCCCACGGACACGGCCGCCCACGCACCAGGGCACGCACAAGGCGCTGCCGGGCTCGTTGTCGTACCCGCCCGGTAGGTTGTGAGTCATGCGCATCGCCACCTGGAACGTGAACTCGATCACCGCCCGTCTCCCGAGGCTGCTGGCCTGGCTGGAGAGCAGCGGCACGGACGTGCTGTGCATCCAGGAGACCAAGACCACCGCCGAGCAGTTCCCCACGGATGAGCTGCGCGAGCTGGGCTACGAGTCGGCGGTGAACGCCACGGGGCGGTGGAACGGCGTGGCGGTGGTCTCCCGAGTGGGCCTTGAGGACGTCGTCAAGGGCCTCCCCGGCGACCCCGGCTTCGACAGCGTCCAGGAGCCCCGCGCGGTCTCCGCGACCTGCGGCCCGGTCCGCGTCTGGTCGGTGTACGTGCCGAACGGACGCGAGGTGGACAACCCCCACTACGCGTACAAGATCCAGTGGTTCGAGGCACTCAAGGCGGCGATCGCGGGCGACGCGACCGGGAGCCGGCCGTTCGCGGTGCTGGGTGACTACAACGTGGCGCCGACGGACGAAGACGTCTGGGACATCACCCTCTTTGACGGTGCCACGCACGTCACGCCGGCCGAGCGCGCCGCTCTCGCCGCCCTGCGCGAGGCGGGCCTCTCGGACGTGGTCCCGCGCCCCCTCAAGTACGACCACCCGTTCACCTACTGGGACTACCGTCAGCTGGGCTTCCCGAAGAACCGCGGCATGCGCATCGACCTGGTCTACGGGAACGAGGCGTTCTCGAAGGCCGTCACCGACGCGTATGTGGACCGCGAGGAGCGCAAGGGCAAGGGCGCGTCGGATCATGCGCCGGTCGTGGTGGACCTGGACGTCTAGGGGCTGTCCGAGGGGTCGTGTGACGCTCCGGCTGGGAACTCGTTCCGTGGGACATGGGGCGGGGGGATCTTTCGGATGAAGAGTGGGCTCGGCTGGAGCCGCACTTGCCGGCGAATCGCGGCCGGGGTGGACGCTGGCAATGCCACCGGCGTGTGATCAACGGGATTCTGTTCCGGCAGCGGACCGGCCTCGCCTGGCGGGACCTGCCGCCCCGCTTCGGCAGTTGGAAGACGGTTCACGACCGTCATCGAAGGTGGTCGGCGGACGGCACGTGGGAGAGAATCATGCGGGCCGTCCAGGCCGACGCCGATGCCGAAGGCCGGATCGACTGGAGCATGGTCAGCGTCGATTCCACGACCTGCCGTGCTCATCAGCACGCGGCTGGCGCCTCCACCCGTGCCCCGAAGATCCCGGGTCGGCGAAGGGGACCGGCGCGTCACCGCACCGATGAGGCACTGGGACGCTCGCGAGGCGGGCTCACCTGCAAGATCCACCTCGCCGGAGAGGGCGGGCTCCGCCCGCTCGGGTTTGTCATCACGCCCGGTCAGTTGGGGGACGCACCGCAGATGATTCCCGTGCTGGAGGAGAACCGCGTGCCCCGGCCGGCTGGTGGACGACCGCGCACCCGGCCTGACCATGTCGGAGGGGATAAGGCGTACTCGTCACGCCAGAACCGACATCACCTGCGCAGACGCCAAATCAAGCACACGATCCCCGAGCCTAGAGACCAGCGGGCCAACCGCCGGCGCCGCGGCAGCCAAGGCGGCAGGCCCACCGGGTTCGACAAGACGGATTACCGCCGCCGTAACGAAGTCGAGCGGACCATCAACGGGCTCAAGAACTTCCGCGCCGTCGCCACGCGCTACGACAAGAGGGCGTACGTCTTCCAGGGGACGGTCACCGTGGCCTCGATCCGCCTATGGCTCCACCCGGGGTGAAACACCTTCTCTCAGAGGTCCGTTGCACCCGGATAGTGGCGGCGAAGTTCGCTGAGTACGCGCTCGTCGACAGCCCTGACGTCCCACAACGAGCTGTCTCTTTCCGTCAGGACGACCAACACCCTGTCGTCGGCGGACCCGCGTGCTTCGGCGTCGATCAGTTGGAGGAAGGGGGTCGTCAGCGACAGCAGCGTCAACGTGTCTATGCCAGCGTCGGCAGACCGTCTCTCCATCTCGACACAGCGGGGATCGACGATCTCATCAAATTCGACGCGCCACTTCAGGTCCAGGCCGAAGCTGCCGAGGCGGACCAGTAGCTCAGCCAGGGTCACGTAGTGCTTTCCGTGCCAGGCAGGAAACGTGATCCCCTTCATCCCCGCCTCTGCTTCGGCTGTATCGCGTGGCAAGCGACCCCCTTCGTTCAGCAGCAAACACTAGGCCACGGCCCTGAACAGCTCACACGACCCATCGGACAGGCCCTAGTTCCGTGCCCCGGGGGCACCCCTCAGCCCCCGTCCGTGCTGACGGGCCTGTCCTCAAACGCCGTACGAGCTGAATCCCGGCCGAGCGGGTCGTCCGACTTCACCGGCGCGGCAAGACCCGCCCCGCATCCCCCGGATGCGCATGGTGCCCGCTGTAGGACTCGGGCAGAATCCGCGCCGGATGCTCGGGATCCCGCAGCACCGCGTCGAAGCCGTCAAAGTCCGGGCTGTCCATGATCCACGCGGTTCCCGCGGTCGCGCTCCGGGGGACGTCGTTCACGCCCTGGAAGACGAGGGCCGTACGCGCCGACGGCCGGGTGCTCCAGCGGAGGGGCCCGGCTCTGCGGGACAAAGAGGCCTCGGCGTCCGCCGCGAGCATTTTGCCCGCGGACAGCCTGAGCACCAGGGCCGCGCCCCATCGATGTTGGCGCAGGTCGGGCTTCTCCCTTGCGTGAACTGACCTGAAGACAGCTGCGTATGAAGCCGAGGAGACGGCCGGGACGCGTCAAAGTGTCGTGTGTGATCCTGCGCCGAGCTCACCCTGACAGCTGGGTGCTCCACCTGGACCTCACGGGGAGGCCGGGACCGGCAGGGCTGCCACCACGGGGTGGTCGCGCTCGACCGGGCCGAGGCCGGCGGCACCACCCGGCGGGCCGAGCTCGGCGAAGAACTCGGCGTCCGCCGTGCGGAAGTCAGCCCACTCATCAGGGGTGTCGTCCTCGAAGAAGATGGCCTCGACGGGGCAGACGGGCTCGCACGCACCGCAGTCGACGCATTCGTCGGGGTTGATGTACATCTTGCGAGGGCCTTCGTAGATGCAGTCGACGGGGCATTCGTCGATGCAAGCCTTGTCTTTCAGGTCCACGCAGGGCTGGGCGATGACGTACGTCATGGGGAGCTCTCCACGGTCCAGGTGTCGTTGCCGGCCAGCAGTGTGGCGAGGTCGCCTTTGCCGTTCTGTTCGATGGCGGTGTCGAGTTGGTCGGACATCTGGGTGTCGTAGACGGGCCGTTCGACGCTGC
The DNA here is from genome assembly GCF_044744645.1 of Streptomyces sp. NPDC087263. Taxonomy (NCBI): domain Bacteria; kingdom Bacillati; phylum Actinomycetota; class Actinomycetes; order Kitasatosporales; family Streptomycetaceae; genus Streptomyces; species Streptomyces sp. NPDC087263. The sequence continues at coordinate 793 of NZ_JBIUYT010000006.1, read as the reverse complement.
GGAAGACGCCGATGGGGGTGTGGTGCAGGGTGTCGGGGTCGGCGAGGCGGGAGAGGGCGAAGGCGGTGGTCGGGGACGCGGTGTGGGCGTCGTGGACGAGGACCTGCGGCCGGTTCTCGTCCGTGACGGGTACGACCTTGAGGTCGCCGGTCAGCGTGTCGCGCACGACACCCTTCGAGCCGTCCACGCCGAAGCGGATGGGCTGTCCGTGTTCCAGGCGGATGACCGCTTCCTGGGCCTGCTGTCTGTCTTTGAGGACTTCGAAGGCGCCGTCGTTGAAGATGTTGCAGTTCTGGTAGATCTCGACGAGTGCGGTGCCGGGGTGGGCGGCGGCCTGGCGCAGTACGTCGGTGAGGTGTTTGCGGTCGGAGTCGACGGTGCGGGCCACGAAGGAGGCCTCGGCGCCGATGGCGAGGGACACCGGGTTGAAGGGTGCGTCCAGGGAGCCCATCGGCGTCGACTTGGTGATCTTGCCGATCTCTGAGGTCGGGCTGTACTGGCCCTTGGTGAGTCCGTAGATCCGGTTGTTGAAGAGCAGGATCTTGAGGTTGACGTTGCGGCGCAGGGCGTGGATGAGGTGGTTGCCGCCGATGGAGAGGGCGTCGCCGTCGCCGGTGACGACCCACACGCTCAGGTCGCGTCTGCTGGAGGCGAGTCCGGTGGCGATGGCGGGGGCGCGGCCGTGGATGGAGTGCATGCCGTAGGTGTTCATGTAGTAGGGGAAGCGGGAGGAGCAGCCGATGCCCGAGACGAAGACGATGTTCTCTTTCGCCAGGCCGAGTTCGGGCATGAA
>NZ_JBIUYT010000005.1:0-710710 GCF_044744645.1 Streptomyces sp. NPDC087263 | reverse complement strand
GCGCCGCCCGCCCCCCCCCCCCCCCCGCCCGCCCCGCCCCCCCCCCCCCCCCCCGCCGCCCCCCCCCCCCCCCCCGCCCCCCCCCCCCCCCCCCACGGCCGTGCGGACGAGCTCCTTGAAGATCTGCTCGCGCAGCTGGGTGCGCGAGCGAGGGCTGTACCAAGTAGCGGCACATCGGCGCTGTCACTCAGGAGCCTGAGGTGGGCCGTCGACACCGAACAGCCCTGACCGGTCGGCGAGGCTCCCACTGACAGAGGACCACCAGCCTGTGCCTTCGTACCTTCTGTAGAACCCCGCCGTCGCCTCGAAGGAGAACTCGTGGACGGTCCAGTACGGCCACGTCTGGAATCCGAAGCGTGGCCTGGCTCATCATCGTGGGATGGGTGAGCAGATGGACCTTCAGCGGTTGCGGGGCCTTATCGAAGGCGTGTGCATCACGCTGTACCAGCGATACCGGCATGAGGATCTGCCAGCGCTGTGCGAGCGGCTTGGCCTGCCCTCGCCTCCTCCCAAAGACCAAGGAACCAAACATGAGCGCTTGACCGCGAGTCTGGGCGTCTGCCCGGACGACCGACTGCCTCATGTTGCTCAGGCAGTTCTCGACAGTGAGCCGCTTATAGCTCCCGAGCGGATGGAACTGCAGGACGTTGTGTGGCTCGGTGGCGACTACGTGGAAGTACCCGGCCGTACGCGGCGAGAGTTGGCCAAGGAGCTCGACCTCTCCGACCACATCAAGTATCCGGACCGCTTTCTGACCCTGCTGGGCAGCCTGTGGGATCTCGGTGAGGACGAGTTCACCTTGTGGGGCCCCACCTTGGCACCCTGCGCTCCGACATTCAGCGCCACGTGATCAGGTTTCCAGACGACTGGTCGACCGAGGACCTCTTCGAGCAGCTCAGAGCCTTCGAAGCCCCACATCCTCGATTCGGCCGCTTCCTCGAGGGCCTGGCCGACCCAGAAGTCCTTCCTGACGAGCAGGCACAGCGCCGCTTCGTCGAACTGGCCAACGGCCATCTGCAGCTGGTCGGCGCACAGCTCCGTCAAGAAGGGGAGACGGACGGATACCCCCAGTTCCACCTGCATCAACTCGGTCGCGGCACGGCCCGCCGGCCGCGCAACCTCATCTTCGCCACCCAGGGAAAGCCCGACATCCGCTTCACCAGCGCCCTCGACAACGACATCGAGATCGCCGAACAAACCGACAAGATCCTGGTCTACAACCACCCGGTGGGCAAGAACGGGCTCCTCTGGAGCGACCTGCTGTCCTGGTGGCAGGAGACCCGCGGCATCGAGGACACGGAGACGGCCCGGCACACCCTTTACGACCGCATGCAGGCTTCCTTGCCACGTGAATCCGCGGGCCAGAAAAACCTGTTCTGGCTCTACCACAACCTTTACAAGGGCCAACTGCCCGATGTACCCGCGCTCCTGCCAGAGATTTGGGTGCACTGGGACCCCAAGACCGTCCGTGAGCGCGGGGAGCGTGCCATGCAGAACCTCCGCATGGACTTCCTCATGCTGCTGCCCGGAAACCGCCGCGTGGTGCTGGAAGTCGACGGCATGCAGCACTACACGCGCGACGGCGGAACCGTACCCGACAGCGCAAAGTACGCCGCCACCATGGCTGGCGACCGCGACCTGAAGTTCCGCGGATACGAGGTGTTCCGGTTCGGCCACGACGAACTGCGCGACCGCGAGCGCGGCCGTCTCGTGCTCATCGACTTCTTCCAAACACTTCTGGACCGCACACCTGACAGCTGTCCGTAGCTGCTCCACCGGCGGCGGGTGTCTCCTGCCTCAGCATCGAGGCAGAGGACACCCGGCCGCCAGACGACGTGATCAGCGCCGCTGGATCACATGAGGTCGAAGTCGGGTTCCCAGTCGTCATCCACCTCTTCTTCGGTACGCAGTGAATGGGCGGAGAGGGACGGGCGCAGCGCGAGGATCTCCGCGTCCTTGTCCTCGTTGCTCACCGGCAGCAGCTGCAGCAGGGCGAACACGTTCGCCACACCCAGATAGGCAAGTCGAAGCAGCACGACAGATCATCCTGCGGGGGCACTCACCAGGTGCCCAGAGCACCCGCCCAAGCGCCCGCGCTCGACACCACCCGTACACCAGCCCCCACCAGGACGGATGAGGCTATCGGCAGGCACAGGGCTGCGAGGGAGAGGTGCACGGTCGTCGGGCCGCCGGAGCGTGATCAGGCCAGAATCGGCAGATCCCTCCAGCCATTGCCGCGTTCCCCCTAGCCTTGAGGGCTGATCATCGCCCTCGCGGCCAGGCCGCCGAGGCGCGCCGACCGGGGAAGGGACACACGGGCATGGACGGGGGACGTGGCGCGGCGCGGGGGTTTCACTACCAGTACCTGCGCACCCTGGAGCGGCTGGTTGCGGTGATCGACGATCCGGAGGTTGCCTGCGTCCGGGTGGAGGGCCCGCCGCCCGGCGACACCGCGGTGGACAAGGTCGATTTCGCCGTGGTGGACGCGGACGGAACCGTGCGCGAGGCTGTGCAGGTCAAGAGCCGGGTCGCGGGCGGCTCCATGAGCGGTGCCCTGGCGCTGGGCGTCCTGTTGGACATGGTCAACGGCAGTCAGGAGGCAGGCCGTTACCTTCTGCTGACCAATGCCCGGCCGGGGGTCAAGGGGGAACGCCTCGGAGAGGTTCTGTCCGAAGGGCTCACACCGCACCTCCTGCTCGACACCCTGCTGGAACTGTTTCACACGACCAGGCGTGGATGTTCCTGTCGATGCAGGGGAAGCCCCTGCTCTCCACCGACTTCGACAACACCTACTGGTTCCCGATCCGGGACGGCGCCGAGGAGCGTGCGCCCCGGCCGCGGTACAAGCGGTGGGCCCGGCCTGCGCTGCCGGCGGTAGAGGAGATGGCTGGAGGGGACATCTACCGGCTGCGGCACTGGCACAAGGCGAAGCTAGACGAGCCGGGCGACATACCGCGCGTGGCGGTCGAGGAGCGGATAGTTGGGTATCTCCAGAGGGTGTGGGAGAAGGAGGTGGTGGGAGCCGGACTGTGGACGCCTGCTTTTCCCATCCCTCTCCCAGATGATCTTGCGACCTCGCCATCGCCGCTGTTCAGTGGCCTTCCCGTCCTGGAGTACGAATGATCGTCTGGATCAACGGTGCGTTCGGTGCGGGGAAGACCACCACCGCACGGGAACTGATCGAGCTGATCCCGAACAGCACGCTCTTCGACCCCGAGGTCGTCGGTGGCACGCTCCCGCAGTTGTTGCCGCCCAAGCGCCTCGCCGAGGTCGGCGACTTCCAGGACCTGCCGATCTGGCGACGCCTCGTGGTCGACACCGCGGCCGCGATGCTCGCCGAACTCGGAGGTGTCCTTCTGGTCCCGATGACCCTGCTGCGTCAGGAGTACCGCGACGAGATCTTCGGCGGTCTCGCCGCGCGCCGGATCCCGGTACGGCATGTGCTCCTCGCCCCGGCGGAAACGATCCTGCGCAAGCGAATACAGGGGCGTGAGGTGCCCCCGGAGCTGCCCGACGGTGCGATACGGGTGCGCCAGTGGTCCTACGACCACATCGAGCCCTACCGCGCCGCACTCAGCTCCTGGCTCCTCGCCGACGCCCACCCCGTGGACACCGGCGCGCTCACCCCGTACGAAGCCGCTCTGCGCATCGCCGAGGCCGTACACGCCGGGGATGTGCCCGCGTGCGAGATCGTGCAGACCCCCGAACCCACCGCGGAGACCGTCGCCGCGGGGGTGCTCCTCTTCGACGACCAGGACCGTGTGCTGCTCGTCGACCCGACGTACAAGGCGGGCTGGGAATTCCCCGGCGGCGTCGTCGAGCCCGGCGAGGCTCCCGCGCGCGCGGGCATACGCGAGGTCGCCGAGGAGACCGGCCTCCAGCTCGACGACGTACCCGCTCTGCTCGTCGTCGACTGGGAGCCGCCGGCGCCGCCCGGCTTCGGCGGCCTGCGCCTGCTCTTCGACGGCGGCCGCCTCGACACCGCCGCCGCCGGCCGCCTGCTGCTCCCCGGACCCGAACTGCGCGACTGGCGCTTCGTGAGCGAGCAGGAGGCCGCGGATCTGCTGCCACCCGTGCGCTATGAGCGGCTTCGGTGGGCCCTGCGGGCGCGCGAACGCGGGGCGGCGCTGTACCTGGAGGCAGGGGTTCCGGTTGGTTGATGTCGATATGAACTGACGTCAGGTGCGCCAGGAGCTGCCGAGTCGGAGCAGCTCCTCCGCCGGATACGGGCTCTGCCGGGTTTCCTGCCGGAGCCTGCCGATGAAGTCCGTCATCACGGCGGCGAGGGGTGCGTGCCGGGTGATGATCGCGGCGGCCGGCCACGGGATTCCCTCGGGCCGCCTCCCCTCGGCGCAGGCGCGCACCAGCTGCTCCCGTTCTTCCCTGCCGTGCCCGTACAAGGCGGTGATCAGCCAGTTCACCAGATACGACTGCGTATACGAGCGGTCGTAGTTCGCATGCCGGGCGAAGAAGTCGGCCTCGTCTGTTGACAGTTGGAAGCGAGAGGAGAGTGAGAGGCCGTAGTCCGTGAAGTACAACTGGCGGCCGTCGGTGAGGATGTTCTCGAAGTGCGCGTCGAAGTGCAGGAGTCCTCGCGCGTTCATGAACGACACGCCGGCTTCCAAGCCCTCCTCGACCAGGGAGTAGGCCGCCGGATCGCCGGGCTCCGCCCGGAGCCGCTCGCCCAGCCAGCTGTGCAGGTTGTGCGGGATGTACTCCATGAACAGGGTGAGACTCGCCGTGGCGTCGCGGAGAGCCTCGATGCGTTGGCGTACGGGCTCCGAGCCTTCCCAGTAGGCGACGGCCCGTTCCACATCGGCCAGTTCGTCGGGAAGTGGGTGCACCGAGTCGGGCAGTACCCGCCAGTGATACATCAGTGGGAAGCCCCCGAACTGCCCGCCCAGTACCCAGTTCGTCGTCATCGTGTGCGCGGAGAGTTCACGCCAGGCTCCGAATCCTGGCCCACCGCCGATGCCGTACTGGCAGAAGGACGGTACTCCGAAGAGGTTGGCCGTGGACCGGACGTTCTCCGGCCGCCGCTCCAGATCCGTGAGCGGCACCCGCTTGACGAAGACCGGCTTTCCGGCGACGCCCAGCAGCGCGGATCTCCCGCCGATACCGGTGCCGAGGGGCTTGGCGGTCGCCACCAGGTCGCCGAGTTCGCGGTCGCCGTACTGGGCCAGGGAGGTGGATACCTCACTGTGGATGCCGAGGCGCACTGCGTGTGTCGGGTCGGAGGTCTCCATCCCGACAAGAGTGCCACTTCTGGTGGTGGTCTTGGGGCCCACCGATTTCCGCAGTCTTGCCGACCCTCTGCGTAGCGCAGGGCCCTCACCGAACGGCGAGGGCCCTGCGCGGTGGGCGGACCGGCTCAGCCGCCCGCCCGTGTGCTCAACTCGCCGCGTAGTTCCGCAGGAAGAGCGCCTCCGCGATCGAGAGGCGTTCCAGCTCGTCCGGGGAGACGCCCTCGTTGGCCGCGTGGATCTGTGCCTCCGGCTCGCTGAGGCCGATGAGGAGGATCTCGGTCCGTGGGTACAGCGAGGCGAGGGTGTTGCAGAGCGGGATGGAGCCGCCCATGCCCGCGTACTGCATTTCCTGACCTTCGTACGCGACCGACATCGCCTCGGCCATCGACGCGTACGCCGGGCTGGAGGTGTCGGCGCGGAACGGCTGCCCCTCGCCGATCTGCTCGGTGCTCACCCGCGCGCCCCACGGCGTGTGCGCAACGACGTGGGCATCGAGGAGCTTGGTCGCCTCGGCCGCGTCCATGCCCGGCGGCACCCGGAGGCTGACCAGCGCGCGGGCGCCAGCCTGCACCGACGGGGTCGCGCCGACCACCGGCGGGCAGTCGATGCCGAGCACGGTGACGGCCGGACGTGCCCAGATGCGGTCGGCGACCGTGCCGGTACCGATGAGCTCCACACCTTCGAGCACCTTGGCGTCCTGACGGAACGCCGCCTCCTCGTACTGCAGGCCGTCCCACTCCGCGTCGTCGGCCAGCCCGTCGACCGTCGTCGAACCGTCCTCGGCGCGCAGCGAGTCCAGTACGCGGATCAGCGCGGCGAGCGCGTCGGGCGCCGCACCGCCGAACTGGCCCGAGTGCAGGTTCCCTTCGAGGGTGTCCACCTGAACGCGTACGAGGGTCATACCGCGCAGCGTCGAGGTGACCGTCGGCAGACCGGCCCGGAAGTTGCCCGCGTCGCCGATGACGATGGTGTCGGCGGTCAGCAACTCGGGGTGCTCCTCGGCGTACGCCTGGAGACCGCCCGTGCCCTGCTCCTCCGAACCCTCGACGATGACCTTGACATGCACGGGCACGCCGCCGTTCGCCTTCAGCGCACGCAGCGCGAGGAGATGCATCACGACGCCGCCCTTGCAGTCGGCGCTGCCCCGTCCGTACCAGCGGCCGTCGCGCTCCGTCAGCTCGAACGGCGGCGACACCCAGGCAGCCTCGTCCAGCGGCGGCTGCACGTCGTAGTGCGCGTACAACAGGACGGTCTTCGCGCCCTCGGGACCGGGCAGGAAGCCGTACACCGACTGCGTGCCGTCAGGGGTGTCGAGCAGCGCCACGTCCTGGAAACCCTCGGCGCGCAGGGCGTCGGCGACCCAGTTCGCGGCGCCCTCGCTCTCGCTCCTGGGGTATTGATCGAAGTCCGCCACCGATTTGAAGGCCACCAGCTCGGTGAGCTCCGCCTTCGCCCGGGGCATCAGGGAGGCGACGGTCTCGGCGACCGAATTCGACGACATGGGCACGCTCCTTGTGGGTGCGACGTTGTACTTCTGTGTACAGGTGATCGTGCGGTGTGTAAGCGTCTCCCGGTGTGCAGGGCGCCTACGCTGCCGATCCTCCCACAGTGGCCTGCGGCGATGGCCGCCGTAGGATGCGGGAGACACGTGCGGCAGACGGCTGGACTGGGAGCAAAAGACCATCGTGAGCAGCGAGAACTCTTCGGCGGACGACGGGCAGCGGGTGTGGGACGTCGTCGTGGTCGGCGCGGGGCCCGCAGGCGCCTCGGCCGCCTATGCGGCAGCGGTCGCGGGACGCAGCGTCCTGCTGCTGGAGAAGGCGGAGCTGCCGCGCTACAAAACGTGCGGCGGCGGAATCATCGGCCCCTCGCGCGACGCGCTTCCGCCCGGCTTCGAACTGCCGCTCCGGGACCGCGTGCACGCGGTCACGTTCTCGCTGGACGGGAAGTTCACGCGCACCAGGCGCTCCCGGCAGATGCTGTTCGGGCTGATCAACCGCCCCGAGTTCGACCAGCAGCTGGTCGAGTTCGCGCAGAAGGCGGGCGCCGAACTGCGTACGGGCGTCACGGTCTCGCGGGTCGAACAGCACGGCTCCGCCGTACCGGACCGGCGCACCGTCGCCGTCGTCCTGCAGGGCGGTGAGACGGTGCTGGGACGGGCGGTCGTCGGCGCGGACGGCAGCGCCAGCCGTATAGGAGCGCACGTCGGTGTGAAGGTCGACCAGGTGGACCTCGGCCTGGAGGCGGAGATTCCCGTCCCGGAGACCGTCGCCGAGGACTGGGCCGGACGCGTCCTCATCGACTGGGGACCGATGCCCGGCAGTTATGGCTGGGTGTTCCCCAAGGGGGACACGCTCACCGTCGGTGTGATCTCCGCGCGCGGTGAAGGCGCCGCCACCAAGCGATACTTGGAGGACTTCATCGCCCGGCTCGGGCTCGCCGGTTTCGAACCGAGCATCTCCTCCGGGCACTTGACGCGCTGCCGTGCCGACGACTCACCGCTGTCGCGCGGCCGGGTGCTGGTGTGCGGGGACGCGGCGGGGCTCCTCGAACCCTGGACCCGCGAGGGCATCTCCTTCGCACTGCGCTCCGGGCGGCTCGCGGGGGAGTGGGCGGTCAGGATCGCCGAGGCGCACGACGCGGTCGACACCCGGCGCCAGGCCCTGAACTACGCCTTCGCGATCAAGGCGGGACTCGGCGTCGAGATGAGCGTCGGCAAGCGGATGCTCTCGGCCTTCGAGCGCCGTCCGGGTGTGCTCCACGCGGTGATCACGGGCTTCAGGCCGGCGTGGAGTGCCTTCGCCGGGATCACGCGTGGCTCGACCTCGCTCGGCGAGGTCGTCCGCTCCCGGCCGATCATCGGGCGCGCGCTGAACGCGCTCGATCGGTAGTTTCCGGGCCACGGGACCGGTGGTGGGTCACGGACCGGTGGGGGTCACCGCTTGACCGTGATCCGGAACACCGGGTGCTTGGGCGCGGCGGCGAGGAGTTCCTCGTCGCTGGAGTTCGCCGTGACGTCGCCGAAGAAGCGGCCCACCTCCCAGCCCCACTTCTTGAGGTAGGTGCGCAGGACCACCGGCTTCTCGGCGTCGGGCAGCTCGACCGCCGTGAACTCCTGGCTCCTGCGGCCGACCTGGAGCCGCCCGCCGCCGGCCGCCCGCAGATTGCGTACCCATTCGGAGTGGCCGCGGGCGGAGATGAGGTACGGGCCGCCCTCGTACGGGAGCGGGTTGACGGGAACCTTCCGCCACTCGCCGCTCTTGCGGCCCTTGACGGAGAGTTCGGCGCTGCCGAGGAGGCTGACGCCGTGGCGCGCGAGCCAGCCGACGAGGCCGTTCATGGCCCTGTCGAAGGACTTGGGCTTGATGTAGTGGGCCGACGACGACATGGTTCCTCCTGAGTTTCGGAGAGCACTGCTCTCGCTTGAGAGCAGTCTGTACGAGATCGGTGATCCAAAGCAAGAGCACTGCTCTCGTTTTTGTGCGGCGCTCTCGTTTTGGTGCACTGCTCACGCCGGTGAGCACCGTACCGAGAGCCGGGAGCCGGGAGCCGGGAGCCGGGAGCCGGGAGCCGGGAGCCGCGCGCTGCGTGCTGCGTGCGGCGCGTAGTGGAAGCACCGCTCCGCTTTCGGAGCACCGCTCTCCTTTGTGTGCACTGCTCCGGAAACATGACACACTGCCCCGCATGAGTACCGCACGAGGGGCACGCGCCCGAGCCAGGATCGAGGTCACCGCGGCCATCAAGGACGAGGCCCGCGACCAGCTCGCGGCGGAGGGCGCCGCCAAGCTCTCACTGCGGGCCGTGGCCCGCGAGCTCGGCATGGTCTCCTCCGCGCTCTACCGCTACTTCCCCAGCCGCGACGACCTGTTGACCGCACTCATCATCGACGCCTACGACTCTCTCGGCGAGGCCGCGGAGTCGGCGCACGCCCGAGTCGTCGGCGCCGCGCCCCGCGAGCGCTGGACAGCGGTCTGCGTGGCGGCGCGCCACTGGGCACTGGAGCATCCGCACGAGTACGCGCTCATCTACGGGTCGCCCGTGCCCGGTTACACCGCGCCGGATACGACCATCCCGGCCGCGTCCCGTGTGGGCCTGCTCCTGATCGCCATCGTCCGCGACGCGTACCAGGGCAAGGGGGTCGCCCGCCCCCGCCTGCCCGCCGACCTGCAGACCGAGGCGCGGCAGATGGCCGCCGACCTCGCGCCCGACCTCCCGCCCGAGGTCGTCACGGCGCTCGTGGCCGCCTGGGCGCAGCTCTACGGGCTGATCAGCTTCGAGCTGTTCGGCCAGTTCCACCGGGTCGTCGAAGACCGCGAAACCTTCTTCCGGCATGCGGCGGATCAACTCGCCCACGGTGTGGGCCTGGTGTTCCCTCAGCCCGCCGAAACGGTGGCCAAGGGATCCAGCGGCTCCGGGTCCTGACGCAGGATCCGCGCGTGCAGCGAGCGCAGCGCGGGCCCGGGGTCCGCGCCGACGGCCTCGACGAGACGCTGCCGTACGCCCTCGTAGGCGACCAGCGCGTCCGTGGGCCGGCCGGTCCGGTACAGCGCGAGCATCAGTAGTTCCGCGAGGCGCTCGCGCAAAGGGTGCGCGGCGACCAGCCGGACGAGCTCGTGGACGTACTCGAAGGACCTGCCGAGTTCGATCTCGCCGGCCAGCCGTGCTTCGAGGACGGTGAGCCGCTTCTCCGCCCAGCGCAGTCGCTCGGCCGCCAAGTAGGGGGCCTGCAGGCCCTCCGCGAACTCGCCGCGCCACAACTCCTCGGCGTGCGCGACCAGTTCGCCCGCGCGGCGCAGTTCGCCCGAATCGCGCGCGGTCAGTGCCGCGCTCACCAGCCTCCGCCGCTCCCGCAGGTCGTCGACGTCCGCGCCGGTCAGCCGGTATCCGCTGCCTGTCCAGGCCAGCTCCACCCCGTCGCCGAGGGCGCGGCGCAGCCCGGAGACGTACTTCTGCACGAGATTGCGTACATGCGCGGGCGGAGCACCGCCCCACACTGCCTCGACCAGGCCGTCGTAGGAGATCGGGCGCCCGTCCTGCAACAACAGCACCGCGAGCACCGCACGTTGCTTGGGCGGGCCGAGGGGAATCTCCGATCCGTTGCGCAACGCCCGGAGCGGGCCGAGCAGTTCGAAGCGTAGGCCGTCGTGCGAACCGTACGGATTCCCGTCACCCATGGGTTCGAGGTTAGCCCGGACCCGGCGTTGTTCGGCCCCCGCATTCCAGTGGATCTTCCAGCGGATGGTCAGCGTCGCCGGTGACCGTGGCCTGGCAAGGACCTCTGGAGAAAGGCCATAACGAATGCTGACCCGCCTCGGCCGGCTGGCGGTGCGGCGCAGTCGCGCCGTTCTGCTCGGCGCGCTCCTCGTTTTCCTCGGTCTCGGCGCGTACGGCGCGGGCGCCCAGAATGACCTGGACCTCTCGCGCTGGAGTGCGCCCGGTACGGAATCGGTCCGCGCGGGCGACGTCCTGCGCGAGGAGTTCGGCACCGGCAACCCCAATCTCGCGCTGCTCGTCACGGCACGCGACGGCGACGTCGACAGCCCCGGCACAGCCCGTGCGGCCCGCGCCCTGGCCGCCGAGGTCGAGGATCTGCCGCTGGTCACCGACGTCACCTCGTACTGGGATGCCGGCAGCTCCGCCCTGCGCAACGTCGACGGCACGCGGGCCCTCGTACTCGCGCGCCTCGAAGGCAGCGCGACCGAGACCCGGCAGGAACTCGCCACTCTCTCGCCCCGGTTGACCCGCGTCACACCCGAACTGACCGTGCGAGTAGGGGGACAGGAGGAGATCTCCCGGCAGGTCGGCGAGCAGGCCCGAGCCGACTTCCTGCGCGCGGAGGCGCTGGCGATCCCGGCCGTCGTGCTCCTGCTGATCCTCGTCTACCGGCGTACGGTTGCCGCCCTTCTGACCGTCGCCGTGGGCTTGTTGTCGGTGTTCGGCACGCTTGCCGGGCTGCGGCTGCTCGCGCAGTTCACCGAGGTGTCGACGTTCGCGGCGAACCTCGCGCTCGTGCTGGGCCTCGGACTCGGCGTCGACTACAGCCTGTTCGTGATCAACCGCTATCGCGAGGAACGCGCGGCCGGGCACGCGCAGCAGGCCGCAGTCGTCCGGGCGACCGCCACCGCCGGACGCACGGTCGTCTTCAGTGGAGTCACGGTGGCGGTGTCGCTGTGTGCGCTGCTGGTGTTCCCGTTCTTCTTCCTGAGCTCGTTCGCGTACGCGGGCGTCCTCGTCGTCCTCACGGCGGTCGCCGGAGCGGTGCTCTTCCTGCCCGCAGCCCTGGCCCGCTGGGGCCACCGGGTGGAACGCCCCGCCGCGCCCACCTCCGGCTTCTGGCACCGCACCGCGCTACGGGCCATGCGCCGCCCTCTCGTTACCGGCGCCGGAGTCCTCACCGTCCTTCTCCTCGCCGCGTCCCCCCTGCTGGGCCTGCGCTTCGGGCTCCCCGACGAACGGACCCTGCCCACCGGCACCTCCTCGCGCACCACGGCCGAGATCGTGCACGAGGAGTTCCCCGCCGAACCCACCGACACCGTGCAGGTCGTCCTCGACAAGCAGGCCGACACCCGCGCGTACGCCGCCGAGCTCTCCCGGATCCCGGGGATCTTCCAGGTCGACGCCCCAGAGGGCGCCTATCGCGACGGCGGGCGCACCGGCCCGGCGGGCCAGGACGGTCTGACGGCACCCGACGGCCGTGTACGCCTCGCGCTCATCCCCACTCAGGGGGCGCTGTACGGCGACGTACCCGCACTCGTCGAACGCGTCAGAGACACCCCGGCACCGGCCCGGGCACTCGTCGGCGGCTACCCCGGAGAGACCACCGACTTCCGCTCGACGCTCCTGAACCGGCTCCCCTTCGCGATCGGACTGGTCCTGGCGGCGACGTACCTGATCCTCTTCCTGATGACGGGCAGCGTGCTGTTGCCCCTCAAGGCGACGGTTCTGAACCTGCTCAGTCTGGGCGTGATGTTCGGCTGTCTGGTGTGGGTGTTCCAGGACGGGCATCTGTCCGGGGTCCTGGGCTTCACCCCGACCGGCTCGATCGAGCCGAGCGTTCCGGTGCTGATGTTCTGTGTGGCGTACGGACTGTCGATGGACTACGAGGTGTTCCTGCTCGCCCGTATCAAGGAGGAGCACGACAGGACCGGTGACACGGAGCGCGCGGTCGCCGAGGGCATCCGGCGCAGCGCACCGCTGATCACCGCCGCGGCCGGGATCCTCGCACTCTCCTTCCTGTCGTACGTCACCGGAGGCGTCGTCTTCCTCAAGGAGCTGGGCCTCGGCACCGCCCTGACGATCCTCGTGGACGCGACGCTCATCCGGGTGGTGCTGCTGCCCGTGACGATGCGGCTGGCGGGCCGCGCCAACTGGTGGGCACCGAAGCCGCTGCGGCGCCTGCACCGGCGTATCGGCATCACGGAAGAGCCGCGGGAGGTACTACGCGGGGAGTACGTGTGATCACCTCGCCCGGCTGACGCCCTGGGCGGCCCGGCGCGTCTAGCGTGAACGTCATGGAAGAGCAGCGCACTCCCAGGTCCCCGGCATGGGGCGGCCCACCCCCGTGGTGGCGGCACGGACCGCCGGGGTGGCACGGAGGGGACGAGCAGGAGCGCCGCGCCCGGTGGCCGTGGCGCTCCACGCTGGCGCTGACCGTTTTCGTCCTCGTCGGGTCCAATTTCGCGAGTCAGGCCCAGGAGGGCGAACGCGCCACTCTGGACCTCTTCGCACGGGCGCTGCTGCTCGTGGGGTGCGGTCTGCTGCTGTGGCGGCAGCGGTACCCGGTGTTCGTCGCCTTCGGCACCGCGGCGGCGGCCATGCTCTACCTGGGCGCCGGATACGCGTACGGGCCCGTCTTCTTCACCTTCGCCCTGGGCTGCTTCAGCGCGATCGTCGCCGGGCACCGCAGAGCCGCCTGGGCGGCCGTCGGGATGCTCTGGGCCGGGCATGTGCTGGTGGCGCACTGGCTGTACCGGTGGCTGCCGCCGTCGGGGGACAAGCCCGCCGCCTGGGGCCAGGAGATGGTCGTCGCCACCTGGATCGTGGCGATCGTGGCGCTGTCCGAGCTGGTCCGGGTTCGCCGCGAGCAGTGGGCCCGCGACCGCGTCGAGCGGGCGCAGGCCGCCAAACGGCGCGCCGACGAGGAGCGGCTGCGGATGGCGCGCGAGCTGCACGACGTTCTGGCACACAGCATCTCGGTGATCAACGTCCAGGCGGGCGTGGGTCTCGCGCTCCTGGACTCCGACCCGGAACAGGCGCGCTCGGCGCTCACCACGATCAAGGCGGCGAGCAAGGAGGCGCTCGGTGAGGTCCGGCAGGTGCTCGACACGCTGCGTGCGCCGGGGGAGGCGCCGCGCGCTCCGGCGCCCGGGCTCGACCGGCTCCCCGAACTCGTCGAACAGGCGGCGGGCGCGGGTCTGACGGTCGAGCTCCAGGGCGCGGCCCCGAAGCTGTCGCCGGGCACCGATCTGGCCGCCTTCCGCGTTGTCCAGGAGGCGCTCACCAACGTCGTACGGCATTCGGGATCGCGGCACGCGCGCGTGCTGGTCGAGAAGGCAGAGAGCGCGCTACGGCTGCGTATCGACGACGACGGGCCCGCGACCGGCGCGGACGCGGGCGGCAGCGGCAACGGACTGGCCGGAATGCGGGAGCGGGCCGCGGCCCTGGGTGGCACGATCGAGGCGGGCCCGCGTGCCGACGGAGGGTTCCGCGTCATGGCCGTACTGCCGCTGAAGGCCAAGGAGGAACGGTGATCCGCGTACTGCTCGCCGACGACCAGTTGCTGGTCAGGGCAGGCTTCAAGGCGCTGCTCGACGCGCAGCCGGACATCGAGGTGGCCGGCGAGGCCGCCGACGGCGAGGAGGCGCTGCGTCAGGTGCGTGAACTGCGCCCCGACGTCGTCCTGATGGACATCCGTATGCCCCGGCTCGACGGCCTCGCCGCGACCCGCCGTGTCACGGACGACGCCGACCTCGGGGACGTCAAGGTGGTCATGCTCACCACCTTCGAGCTGGACGAGTACGTCTTCGAGGCGATCCGCTCCGGCGCCTCCGGTTTCCTGGTCAAGGACACCGAGCCGGAGGAACTCCTGCGCGCGGTCAGGGCCGTCGTCGCGGGCGACGCGCTGCTCTCGCCGGGTGTGACCCGCCGGCTGATCGGCGAGTTCGCGGCGCGGTCGAAGGAGCCCGCGGCGGTCCAGTCCCTCGCTGAACTCACCGAGCGGGAACGGGAGGTGATGGCCCTGGTCGGCATCGGACTGTCCAACGACGAGATCGCGCGGCGCCTTGTCGTCAGTCCGCTCACGGCCAAGACCCACGTCAGCCGCACGATGGTCAAGCTGGGCGCCCGCGACCGGGCCCAACTGGTCGTGCTGGCCTACGAGTCGGGACTGGTGCGGCCGGGCTGGCTCGGCTGACTCCCGCCCTCGTGGCCGAAGCGGAGCAGCACGCTGACCACGCGCACGGCGAAGAGGACGGCGGCGAGGACGATTCCCGATCCGAGCAGCGCCTTGCCGACCGGGCCGGGGAGATCGAAGAGCAGCGCCGGACCGGCCACGGCCCCGAACACGACGGCCCCCGCGAACGCCGCGCTCAACAGCGCGTATCCGATCTCGACGGTGATCGCGTCACGCTCGGCCTGACTCCGCCGCCCCCTGGTGAACTCCATACGCCGAGTCAAACAGGCCTGGGACCGGCGGGCAAGAACGCCCGCCGGTCCCAGGCCAGTTGAGGCGTCCCCCCAGGACCTGTCCGGCCGATCATGCCGCAGACGCGGGGTCTGGCACGCACATCTGCCGCGTTGTCGTCGGTCGCCGACTCCCCCACTCTCGGCTTCGCTCGAGCGGGGGGACCCCCATCGCGTCGACTCCCTCCTCCGCCTTGCAGCTGCACGCACCAGACCCCGCTCACGGCGTTCATAAGGCGCCGCCGATTTCCCGCGACTTGACCGGCCGGACAGGCCCTAGTCGCGGACCGCCACGCGATCCGCGCCCGCCTCCTCGTGGATGGCTGGTTCCTGGACGGACTTGACGACCACGATCGACTCCCGCGGACGCCGGGTCCGCAGCCCCGGCAGGCTGATCAGCAGGCCCACGAAGGCGATCGCGGTCACCACCACCAGGCCGGGCCGGTAGCTGTCCAGGACGGCCTGCGGCGAGGAACCCCCGGAGGAGTTCGCGGCCACGACAGCCGTCACGATGGCCAGGAAGATCGCACCGCCCACCTGGACCGAGGTGTTGAGCAGCCCCGAGACCATGCCCTGCTCGTGGTCGTCGACGCCGTTGGTGGCCTGGATGTTGAGCGAGGGGAAGATCAGCGCGAAGGCCCCTCCGATCAGCGCCATCGACGGAAGGATCAGCGTCGCGTAATCCGGGTCGAGGCTGACACGCAGGAACAGCGCGTATCCGGTGATCATCAGCGCGAAGCCGACGACGATCAGCCGCTGAGTGCCGAACCGGTCGACGATCGCGCCCATCTTCGTCGCGGACAGCGCGACGATCGCACCCGCGGGCAGGAAGGCGAGCGCGGTGTGCAGTGCCGACCAGCCGAGCAGGGACTGCATGTAGAGCGTGACCAGGAACTGGAATCCGACGTACGAGCCGAAGAGCGTCATCGCCCCGAGCTGGGCGCGGAGTTGGGTGCCGGAGCGCAGCACGCCGAGCCGGATCAGCGGACCGGACGAGCGCTGTTCGATCCGCACGAAGACGGTCAGCAGGACGGCGACCGCGAGGAAGGACAGCAGCGTACGGGCCGAGGTCCAGCCGCTTTCCGGTGCCTGTACGACGGTGAAGACGAGCAGCAGCATCGAGGCGGTGCCGATGATCGCACCGGGTATGTCGTACCCGTTGTGGTCCTTCTCGCGCTCGCTGCGCGGGAGGAGCTTCAGACCGGCGAACAGGGCGATCACGGCTATGGGCGCCGGCAGCAGCATGGTGAGGCGCCAGCTTGCCTCGGTGAGCAGGCCGGACAGGACGAGGCCCATGGAGAAGCCGGTGGCGGCGCAGGTGGTGTAGATGGAGAGGGCGCGGTTGCGCAGCGGGCCCTCGGCGAAGGTAGTGGTGATGATCGACAGGCCCGCGGGCGCGGTGAACGCCGCGCTCAGGCCCTTGATGAAGCGGCTGGCGATGAGCAGCGGGCCCGAGTCGACGAGGCCGCCGAGCAGCGAGGCGAGCGCGAACACGCCCAGGGCTACGAGGAACACCTGGCGCCGGCCCAGGAGGTCGGCGGTGCGTCCGCCGAGGAGGAGCAGGCCTCCGTATCCCAGGATGTAGCCGCTGACGATCCATTGGAGCGTCGAGGTGGAGAGATCGAGTTCGGAGCCGATGGACGGCAGGGCGACGCCGACCATCGACACGTCCAGCGCGTCCAGGAACATCGCGGCGCAGAGCACCAGCAGGGTGCCCCACAGCCGAGGGGTCCAGCGTCCCTCGGTTGCGGAGGTGGTGAGCGGAGAGGTCATGCCGGAGACAATACATGCGCATGCATTCAATGCAAATGCATTTAATTCCGATGCAACAATGGGGATTCTTTGCTACGGTTTCGCGCATGGCGGCGAAGAAGGCCGAGCAGGTGCTCGTCAACCAGTGGCGCGACATCCTCGCGGTGCACGCGCGCACCCTTTGCGAGCTGGACCGCGAGTTGCACCGGCATGGCCTCGGTGCCAGTGACTTCGAGGTACTCGACGTGCTGGCCGGGAGCACCGCGTCGGACGGCGGCGGCTCCTACCGCGTGCAGGAGATCGCCGAGCGCGTCCATCTGAGCCAGAGTGCGCTGTCCCGGCTGATCGCCCGCCTGGAGCGGGACGGTCTGGTGACGCGCGGGATGTGTACGGAGGACCGGCGCGGGGTGCGCGTCTGCCTCACACCTAAGGGGCGTGACCTGCACGGTGAGGTGCTGCCGGTGCAGCGTGCGGTGCTGGCGCGGATGCTGGCGGGCGGAGACCAGCACGACTGACTGGGGTGATCCGTTCGGTCGTAAGTGCCGTTCGCCCGGCCTCAGTCGATGGCGACGTGTCGTGTCGCGAAGCCGATCAGTGCGGCCGCCGCCGCGAGGGCCGCCACGCTGGTGAGTGCCACGGGCAACGAGTACCAGTCGGCCATGAACCCGATCGCGGGCGGGCCGAGGAGCATGCCGCCGTAGCCGAGGGTGGACGCGGTCGCGACCCCGCTCGGTCCGGCGAGTGCACCGGCGCGTTCGATGGCCACGGGGAAGATGTTGGCGAGCCCGAGCCCGGTGACGGCGAAGCCGAGCAGAACCGCCCACACCGAAGGTGCGAGGGAGCCGATCAGCATGCCGAGCGCCGCCGTCGTACCGCCCGCCACCAGCGTCCGGGTCCGGCCCAGCCGCTCCAGCAGTGCTGTTCCGCTCAGTCGCCCGATGGTCATCGCGAGGGCGAAGCAGGAGAAGCCCGCGGCCGCGACGCCGGGGTGCGCGTCCAGGTCCTGCTCCAGGTGCAGCGCGCCCCAGTCCGCGAGAGCCCCCTCGCCGTACGCCGTGCACAGGGCGATCAGGCCGAAGACGACGACCAGCCCCCGGGTACGGCCGTCGAGGCGCCGTTCCGCACCCTCCTCGTGCCGCATGTGATCCGGCGGCGCCGGGGCCTCGTACCGCAGCAGCGCGCGCCCGGCGACGGCCGTCACGAGCAGGCCGATCACCGTGAGCCCGAGCAGGTGGCGGGTGGGCGACAGCTGTCCGGCGACCAGACCGCCGAGCCCCGCTCCGACCACGCCTCCCAGGCTGAACGCCGCGTGGAAGCTCGGCATCACCGGTCGCCGCAGCGCGGCCACGAGGTCGACGGCCGCGCTGTTCATGGCGACGTTGAGCCCGCCGTACCCCACGCCGAGCACGAACAACGCGGCGCCGAGAGCGGGGGCGGAGTGGGTGAGCGGGGGCAGGGCGATGCTGAGGGAGAGGAGGACGCCGCAGATGACGGTGATGGGGTGGCTGCCGTAGCGGCGGCAGAGCCGTCCGGTGATGATCATCGTGAGTACCGCGCCGACGGAGACTCCGAGGAGTGCCAGGCCCAGGGTGCTGGCGGAGGCGTGGGTCTGGTCCTTGATCGCGGGGATGCGGACGACCCAGCCGGCGAAGAGGAAGCCGTCGAGGGCGAAGAAGGCGGTGATGATCACCCGGAGCCGGGTGAGCGTGTTGTCGGGTGCGGTGTTGTCCGTCCCGGTTTTGTTTATTTGCGGCACAAAGTCAGGCTAGGTTGAAGCCGGGGGGAGGGCAAGGTGCTTGGGTGACGTCGGCGGCGTCGGCCTCTTCCTGCCCGCGGACGCGGTCGCCGACACCATCGGCAGGTAGCCCTCCGCCCCTTCGGGGCACGACAGGCGGACCCATGGGCCGCATTCTCCCCAAAAGAGACCCACGCATGCCGGGCGTCGGCGTCGGTGAGTGCCAGGTGTGGCTGACAAGCACCGGCTGCGGTTGCCGATCGCAGATGAAACACCGCTGGCGGGGCAGTCGTCCCGTGCCACTGTCCGCACCGCTGAGGGGGCCTTCGCGCTTCCGCGGGCTCGTGCGGGTTTTCCCGGGGCGCGAACGAACAGCGGTGGGGGGTGCGCGCGTCACACCCGCAGAGCGCTTGGTCGGCGAGCTGTTGTCCGTGCCTGGTCCTTGTCGTCGGCCATCACGCCGATGCCCGTGGCGCCGGCGGCTGTCGGGTGCCAGAACGCTCAACTACCAAGGGATATCGATTGATGGAGAATCACAGAGACGAAGGGGAGCAGGCGCCTAAGCGCAAGGTCCTCGACCTGACCGTTGTGCAGGTCGTGGCGAGCGCCCTCGCAACGGTGGTGGGTGCGGTGCTGGCCTCCCTGCTGGGAGTGACCGGGACGATCATCGGTGCCGCCGTGGTCAGTACCAGCGCGACCGCCGGTGCCGCGGTCTTCTCGCATGCCTTCCGACGGACGGGCGAGGAGATCCGTAATCGGGTGCCGCCCGTAGGAGTGCCGAGGACGCCGGGCGAGGAGCGTGCGGAACAACGTGCGGACGCCCGGGCGGCGTTCGGCTTACGCGCGGACGCCGCGGCTGCCGACGCGATGCCGGCGCCCCACGGGCCGGGTGGCTCGGGTGCCGAGCACGCTGTGACGACGACCGCGCCCTCCACAGGCGAGTCGGTCACCACCTATCGGGGCGGCTCCTCCCGGAAGTCCTTCGGCTGGAAGAAGTACGCGCTGGCAACGGGCCTGGTGTTCGTCCTGGCGATGGTCACGGTGACCGCGGTCGAGCTGATCGCGGGCAAGCCGGTATCTGCGGTGGTCAAGAACGAGCCGGGGAGGGGAACCTCGGTGGGAGGTGGCACGGACGGTGACTCCGCTCCCGCCGACAGTCCGACACCCACCCCGGGTGTGTCCAGCGGTAGGGCGCCGCAGACGGGCAGTTCCACCGCACCGGACGCGAGCCCGGAGCCGGACACCAGCTCCGGACCCAGCGCGATTCCAAGTCCCAGCGCCAGCCCGAGTGCTCCGGCATCGTCCGTGCCGTCCGGCGACGGTGCTGTGAGTAATTCCGACGCGACCGCCGACTGAGCGGCGACCAGCCGGTACGGGTCTCTCCGCTACCACCGGAGTCGATCCGTACTCCCGTAGGCCTACGCACCCGGCGGACGGCCGCGGAGCTCCTGGAGCGGACACTCCTACGGCCCCCCTGACGTCAGTCCGTGTAGAACAGGCGGGCAGGGGAGTCGACGAGGATCTGATGGCGGTCGGCCTCGTCGGGTGCCCAGTCGGCCAGCAGGTTCAGCAGCTCGCCGGTGTCCCGTTGGCCGTCGATCAGGTGCGGCCAGTCCGAGCCCCACACCAGGCGGTCGGGGCGGGCCGCGACGAGGGCCCGGCCGAGCGGTTCGACGGAGGACAGTGGCTTGTCCTTGGCGATGCGGTACGGCCCGGAGAGCTTGATGTAGCAGCTCCCTCCGTCGAGGACGCGCACCAGACGGTTGAAGTCCTCCTCCGTCAGCCCGTCCGACTCCTTCATGTATCCCATGTGGTCGATGACGAAGGTGTCTTCGAGGTCGCCGAGGAACGGCAGTAGATCCCGTACGACGGTCCCGGGTGTGTAGAACTGCAGATGCCAGCCGCGCGGCCGCGCACGGTCGGCCATCCTGCGGACGTAGGCGATGAGGTCGGCGATCGGCCAGTCGGCGCGGGCGAACAGGTCCAGGCGGATCGCCCGTACGCCCAACTGGTGGTAGAAGTCGAGTTCGGTGTCGGGGGTGTCCTCCTCGATGCGCACCACACCCCGGCAGCGGGAGCCGACCTTCTTGAGTACGTCGACGAGCAGGCTGTTGTCCGTGCCGTAGTAGGTGGGCTGCACGAGGACCATGCGTTCGATGCCGAGCCGCTCGGTCAGGCGCAGGTACTGCTGGAGGGTCCCGTCCGGGAACGAGTACAACCGGTCGCGTACGTGCGCATAGCCGGGCTCGAAGACATGGAAGTGCGTGTCGCAGCTGTCGGGGGGCACCTGGAACCGCGGCAGCGTATTGCTCTCGGCGGCCCGCATCGGCGACGGCTCGGGCAGTTCTGCGGTCATGGGTCGGTCCGTCCTTACTCTGAGCGGGTCTGCTGGGTGAGCGGGGCGAGTGCCTGCTGGGCGTGGGCCTGTGCGGCCTCGAAGAGCAGTGCCGTGTCGGTGCCGGTCATGCGCAGTGAGGAGACGCCGAGCGGGACGAGCGCGTCCAGGATCGTCCGGTCGCCGATACCGCCCAGGACCATGAGCTTTCCGTGTTTCTGGCAGGCGTCCGCCAGGGTCTTCACCGCGTCGCGGACCCGTGGATCGTCGTACTGACCCGGCACTCCCAGCTCCGCGGTGAAGTCGTTCGCGCCGAGGGCGAGCATGTCCACGCCGTCCAGCGCGGCGATCTCCTCCGCGTTCGCGACGCCGTCCGGTGTCTCCAGGAGGATCTGCACGATCGTGGCGTCGTCGAGCGCCTTGTTCAACTCCCTTGCGGGCGTGGGGCGCATGCCCAGCTGGGGGACCATGTTGGTCTGCGAGCGCTGTCCACGGGGGGCGAAGCGGCAGGCGCGGGCGACGTCACGCGCCTGCTCCACCGTCTCGATGCGCGGCGCGATGATCCCGTGGGCTCCGCCGTCCAGGAGGCGGCCGATCATCCCGTACTCGCGCTCGGGGACCCGGACCAGCGCCGTGAGCCCGAGACTGTCGGCGGACGCGCACAACTGGGCGGCGACATCGGTCGACATGGTGGAGTGTTCGAGGTCGACGAGGATGCTGTGGTGGCCGGTCGAGCGGGCGATGTGGACGACGTCAGTCGTGCGGCTGCCGCGGATGGCCAGCATGAGGGTGGGTTCGCCGGCGTGCAGGCGTTCCAGGAACCCGCCGGAGAAGGGGTGTTGGGGCATGGGGGAGTCGCTTTCTGCTCAGGCCGCCGCGGAGACGGAGCCGTAGGCCGGGTAGGGCTCGTCGTCGAGCCCGGGGACGGTGACGGTGAGGGGGTTGTTGCCGTGCTCGATGAGCTGCTGTGCGGCGTAGTCGGTGACGGCGCCGGACAGCAGTTGGCGGGGGTCTTCCATGACCAGGCGCAGCCGGGTGACGAGGGTGAACCAGTCCTTGGGCGAGCGGATACGGGGCTGTTCGGTGATGACCTCGTCGGCCCTGGTGACCGTCCGCTCGCCCAGCAGCCCGGGACGGTCGTCGCCGGGGGAGAACGCCGGATAGCCCTCGAACATGGCCGCGCCGAGCTCGACCGTCACCCTGGTGCCCGCCCACAACTGCCGAAGCACCGGCTCCAGCGCCGTGACCTCACTCAGGTCTCCGCCGACGGGCGTGGCGAACCCGGGTGCGTGCGGGGCGATGTAGAGGCGTTCCAGCGGCAGCGTGTGCCGCGAGGCGGCCAGTACGGTGCCGGCGACACCGTTCGTACGCCAGGTCACCCCGGCGGTGGGGCGCCCTATCTGCCCGACGACGACCACCATGGTGCGGGCCCAGTCGATGTCCTGGCCGTCGCACCAGGCGATGAGCCGGTGTGCGTTGTCCATCCCGACCAGGAAGAACGTGGCGACCATGATCCGGTTGAAGGACACCGCGAGGCCCGGGCCGTCCTCCAGGTACTCCTCGCGCAGCGTCCGGTGGTTGAGGCAGGACGACGGCTCGGCCAGCGCACGCACGAGATACCGCTCGGTGACGGCGCACGCGTAGTCGACCATCGTCGCGATGGCCTCCTCCCGGCCCCGGTGGGAGACGGCCGCGATCCGGTCGCGCCACAGGGCCGTGCTGTTGGCCGCACGCGAACGCCGTACCTGGTGCAACAGCTTCTCGGCATCGGCCCGCCACACCCCGCCGGGGTCGTGGCCGTAGAGCTCGACGAGCGAGGCCAGGGCCGTGCCCAGATGCGAGACGGCGGCCAGTTCCTTGAAGCCGCGGTTGCTCAACCGGTAGGCCAGGACGGTCGGCGGCCGGCCGTCGCCCGGGTACAGCGCCATGTCCGCCCCGGTCACCACGAGCAACGGATCGCGGGCGTGAGCCCGGGCCGCGGCTGCGCGCAGATGCGCACCGATGGAATCGGGGCCGGCCGTGTACGCCGTGAACAGGTCGATGAGTTCGGGGCTCTCGTGATCAGACATGTCGGTCTCTCTTTCGCAAGGCTTCGCAAGACAAGGGGCCGACGCGGCCAAGTGGGGCTTGGCCGGCCGTTGCGCGGGCCTCGGTCCGTCAAGCAGGGTTAGGTCGGCCGTCGGCTCGGGCTTCAGTCCGTGAAGCGGTAGACGCGGCTCTCGGCGGCGAAGCGCAACTCGGCCGTCAGCGCGTTGGTCTGCACGATCAGCGGGCCCGGGCTGCTGTCCAGCACGGCGAGGTCGGTGCCGCCCGTCGTGGGGAATTCGTCGACCACGTCCAGCCGGTCCCCGTCCCACCGGTAGATCTGCGACAGCAGCGCGGACGTGGGATCGGTCCGAGGGCCCTGGATGAAGTTGACCCGGATCACATAGAGCCCGCGGGCGGTGCGTAGGACGGCGAGCTCCCGCGCGCCCGCCCCGGCGAGCTTCTGGTGCTCCACGAACCGGTCCGCCGCGGCATCCCAGCGCAGCACCCGTGAACCGTCGTCGATACAGGCCACCACCAGGTACGTACCGCTGCCGCCGGGGTCGTCGAATGTGGCGAACGCCCGGCCGGCGGCTGTGGCGAGGTCCTGGTGGGGGACGAACTTCGCCCCGTCCCAGCGGTACAGGACGCTCGGCACGACATGGTCGGCGTGGGCGAGCATGGTGTGCCCTCCCACCGTGAACAGGTGCCAGTTGTACGCCCACTCGGAGGGGATGTCCTGGAAGTGCGTGAAGCGTGTGCCGTCCCAGGTGTAGATGACGGACGGCCGGTTCTGCTCGGCGTGTTGGGGGAGCGCGACTCCCTGGGCCAGCGCGAGGAAGTGCCGGCCGTCGATGGTGAAGTACCGCCACTGCTTCGCGGCGAAGGAGTCGAAGGTCTGGAAGGGCACGAACCGGGTGCCGTCCCATTCGAAGACCATGGACGGGACGGTGTAGTCGTAGGGCCCGGCTCCGGTGCGGATGCTCGCCACGGCCAGGAAGTCCCGGTCCCCGATGGTGAAGGACTCGGCGTCCTCCCCGCCGGGCGCCTCCAGGCTTCCCCACGGCTCGAACCGGTCCCCCTCCCGGCGCAGCAGCAACAGCTCGGTCTCGCTGTCGCCGCCGTTCATATGGGCGGGAGTTCCGGGGACGTCGTAGGCCAGTTGGGGGATCGCGAGCAGCTCGAGGCCGCCGACGTGGACCGGTTGTGCGGCGCGGGCTCCGGAGGTCGGAATCGTCTGGATCAGGCTCAGGTATGTGCTGGTCATGGCAGCCTTCCGGCGCTAGCAGGGCTACTTCTCATCGGGTTGGACGGGCTCCCGCGGCCCAAGTGGCGTACTCATCACGCCTCTTGCCTGGGAGCGGCTCCGAAGAACAGCTGGGCCATGTCCGGGTCGGCCAGCAGTGCGTCGGCGGCGCCGGTGTGCAGGACGCGGCCGCCTTCCATCACGACCGCGTGGTCGGCGAGGGTGAGGCCGAACCGTACGTTCTGTTCGACCATCAGGACGGTGACCCCTTCCTGGTTGAGCGTGGTGACGGAGTCGGCGAGCTGTTTGGCGGCCTTGGGATCGAGGCCGAGGGTCGGCTCGTCGAGGAGGACGACCCGGGGGCGCAGCATGAGGGCGCGCGCGAACTCGACGGTGCGGCGCTGACCGCCGGACAGGGAGGCGGCCTTGTCGTCGGCGCGCTCGGCGATGAGCGGGTAGAGCTCGGTGATCTCCTCGTACCGGCGTCGGTTGCGCTCGCGTTCCTTGCGGTTGACGTAGGCGCCGAGCATGACGTTCTCGCGCACGGTCAGGGACGGGAACAGCCCGTGGTGCTGGGGTACTTGGACGACTCCGCGGCGCAGGATCTCCGCGGGGGAGTGCCCGCCGATCTCCTCGTCGCCGAGCAGGACCTGACCTCCGCGGGGGCGCAACAGCCCGCTGCACGCTTTGAGCACGGTCGACTTTCCCGCTCCGTTGGGGCCGACGATGCAGGTGATGGCGGATTCGGCGGCGGTGAAGTCGACGCCGCGCAGAATGTCGCCGGCGCGTCCGTAGCCCGCCACCAGATTCCTGAAGGTGATCATGAGTTGGCTCCCGTGGTGGCCGGGGTGTTGCCCGGGCCCGGCGTGTGGTCGCCGAGGTAGGCGTCCAGGACGGCCGGGTCCTGTTCGATCTGTCCGGGCGGCCCGCTCGCGATGACGTGCCCCTGGGCCAGGACGTGGATGTGGTCGCACAGCGACAGCACCAGCGGCATGTTGTGCTCGACGATCACCACGGTCGTTCCGGCTTCGTTGAGCTTGCGGACGATGCCGCTGAGCCGGTCCACGAGTGCCGGGTTGATGCCGGCGGCCGGTTCGTCGAGCAGCAGTATCTCCGGCTCCAGCATCAGGGCCTGGGCGAGTTCGATGAGCTTCTGCTGCCCGTACGACAGGTCGCCCGCCCGGTGTTCGGCGTACGCCTCCATACCGACGAAGTCGAGCCACTCGCGGGCCCGCGCCGCCTCCTTGCCGCTGATCGCCGAGGCGGCAAGACCAGCGGTGGAGAACGTACGGCTGGGCACGGCGAGGTTCTCCACCGCGGTGAGCTGGGGGAAGACCCTGGTGGCCTGGAACGTACGGGCCAGTCCGGCGTGCGCCCGCTGCCAGCGCGGCAGCCGGTCGATGCGACGCTCGCCCAGGTGGATGCTGCCGCTGTCGGCCGGGAGGCTGCCGTCGAGGAGGTTGAACACCGTTGTCTTGCCCGACCCGTTGGGCCCGATCAGTCCGGTGATCGAACCGCGCTCGACGGTGAACGAGCAGTCGTCGACTGCGCGCACCCCACCGAACGCCTTGCTCAGGTCCGCCACTCGCAGCAGCGGACCCTGCGCCGTCGTGGGGGTGCGGTCACGGACCACGGCGGCCGGAGGCAAGGTGTTGGGAACCGCGGTCAGCCGGGTGCCGGCCACCGCCTGCGGGCCGGTGCGGCGCCGACGGGCCACCCAGGCGGCGCCCTCGGTGAGCAGGCCCTTGGGGAAGAACAGGACGATCGCCGCGAGCAGGGCACCGTAGATGATCAGGCGCCACGAACCGGCGTCCGGGCCGCTGAGGGTCTGGTTGGTGAGCTGGTTGAGCGACTCCAGCAGGAACGCGCCGAGGACCGGTCCCCACAGCGTGCCCACTCCGCCGAGGTGGGCGGCGAGCACGATCTGCATGGCGATGACGATGTCGAACATCGACGCCGGTTCGAGGAAGGCGATGTAGTAGGCGTAGATGCCACCGGCGACACCGATCGGGAAGGCGCTGGCCGCGAACGCGAACATCTTGTAGCGGTCGGTGCGCAGCCCGATGCCGTCCGCCTTCGACTCGTCGTCGCGGATCGCCATCAGTCCGATGCCGAACTTGGAGCGGCGGATCGCCCAGGAGCCCCACACGGTCAGCGTGAGCAGTGCCAACAGGTAGTAGTAGAAAGGCCAGTTGAGATACGCCCGGTCCCAGGTCGGCAGCGGCAGCGCGAGCCCGTGGTTGCCGTTGGTCAGCGATCCCCAGTTGGACACCAGCAGCGCCGTGAACTCCAGGAAGGCGAAGCTGATGATGACGAAGGCGATGCCTCGGGTGCGCCGGCCGACCAGACCCAGGACGAGCGCGGAGGCCGCCGCGACGACACCGCCCACCGGCGCGGCCAGCAGCGGGGAGATGCCGGTGTGGATGGACAGCAGGGCGGTGGTGTAGGCGCCGACCCCGAGGAAGGCGCTCTGCCCGAGCGAGATGTAGCCGGCGTAGCCCGAGATGATGTTCCAGCCGGAGGCCATGACGGCCAGCAGGAACGCCATGATCGCCATGTTCTGGAGATAGGCGTTGTCATTGACGAGCGGGAGGACGGCGAGGCCTGTGGCGGCGAGACCGATCCCGTACGCCCGCAGGCGGTTGATGGTCATGCGCGGCTCATGTCCTCTCGCAGCCGGGTGCCGAGCAGGCCCTGCGGGCGGACCACGAGCACCAGGATGATGGCCAGATACGGGACCGCGGCCGCCCAGTCGGGCGCCACGTACGTGGAGGTCAGGGACTCGGCGACGGCGATGACCAGGGCGCCGAGCACACTGCCGGGCAGGCTGCCCATGCCGCCGAGCACGATGATGGCGAGCGTCAGCCCGATCCAGTGGTCGGCCGAGCTCGGCATGAACGGGTACAGCAGACTCAGCAGCGTCCCGCCCGCGCCCGCCGCCGCCACGCCGAGCGCGTAGGCGGCGGCCCACACGGAGCGGACCTCGATGCCGATGAGCCGGGCGCCCTCCGAACTGGACGCGGTGGCCTGGATGGACCGGCCCAGCCAGGTGTGGCGCAACAGCAGATACAGGCCGGTGAGAACCACGGCGGCGACCAGGCAGGCGTACACCTGGGCCTGCGGAAACTTCAGTCCCAGGGCGGAGAAGGAGCGGTTGGCGTAGCCGGGAGTGACTGACTTCGGTTCGTTGCCCCAGATCAGGGCGATGACGCCCTTGGTGACGAGCGTGAGGCCGAAGGTCGTCACCAGCGCCATCGAGGCGTCGGTGGTCCGTGACCGCTCGATGAAGATGTAGTACGTGGCCCAGCCGACGACCAGCAGACACGGCGTCGTGATGAGCACCAGGAGCAGCGGGTCGATGCCGGTGGCGTTCCACAGCGAGTACGTGAGATAGGCGCTGAGGATGAGCATGCCGCCCTGGGCGAGGTTGACGACCTTCATCACGCCGAAGATGAGGTTCATGCCGGAGGCGACCAGCGCGTACACGCCGCCGACCAGCAGCCCGAGCACCAGAGCCTGGAAGAACGTACCCACTACGACCACCCGGGCTTGGGGTTGACCGCCTTGTCGACGGTCTTCTGGCTCGCCGGGGCGACGAACTCGAACTTCCCGTTCTGCCACTGGGCGAGCAGCATGTTGCCGTCCGGGACACCGCGCTCGTCCCACTTCAGCGGGCCCACGATGGTCTGCACGGTGTGCGAGTGGAGCCAGTCGGCCAGCTTGTCCTGGTCGAGACTGCCCACGCCCTTGACCGCGGCCTCCAGCACCTGGCCGGCCGTGTACGCGTTCGCGGCGTCGTCACCCGGCGCCGATCCGTAGGCCTTCGTGTACGCGGCCACGAACTCGGCGTTGCCCGTGTAGTCGGCCTTCGGGCTCCAGGCGGCCGAGGTGAAGATGCCCTCGGTGTTCGCCGTGCCGATCGCCTGGGGATAGGACGCGATGAGGCTCGGTGCGTTGGTCTGGAACATCATCTTGGGGCTGAACTGCTGCTTCTGTAGCGCCTTGACGAAACCCGCGCCGTCGTTGGCCGCGACAGCGCCGTGAATGATCAGGTCGGGCTCGGCCCGTGCCACGGCGCTGGCGATCGAGTCGAAGTTGACGGTGTCCGGCGCGTACTTCTCGCTGTAGACCGTCTTCACACCGAGCTTGGTGAGTTCCTTGCGGAACTCCTCCACGGTGACATCGGTGTTGGGGTCGTCCTGGGTGGGATAGGCGGCGGTCTTCGGCCGCTCGGCGGCCGGCAGCGACTTGACGTACTGCACGAACTGCTCCGGCAGGTCCAGCGAAGTGCTGGGCTGCGCGAAGAACAGGTAGTCGTAACCGCGGTTGAAGATCTCCTCGGCGCCGCCGGAGGGCTCGACGTAGAGCATCTTGTTGCGCTCGGCCACGGCGGAGGCGGGCAGGTTGAGCTTCGACGAGAAGGTGCCGAGCAGCAGGTCGGAGCGTTCCTGGCTGATGAGGCGGTTGTAGTTGGTGACGACGGTGTTCTGGTCGAAGCCGTCGTCGAGCACCTTCAGTTCGACGTCGCGGCCCAGCAGCCCGCCGTCGGCGTTGAGCTGGTCGAGCCACACCTTGTAGCCCTCGTACGCGGGCTTGGAGGCATCGGCGACGGGGCCCGACAGCGGCAGTGAGGCACCTATCTTGATCGCTCCGCTGCTCGAACCCGACCCCGATCCGCACGCGGAGGCGAGCAGCAGCACCGCCGCCGTCGCACTGAGCAGGGCTGAGTGTCGTCCGCTTCGGCCGATTCCTGGCATGACATTCACCTCAAGTTGGTGATCGTGATGGCGGTTCACATGGACAGCCCCGCGGACCGGTGCCGTGCCGGATGACACGGACCGGGACGGAAGGCGGCCACCGGAAGTGGTGACGGCTCGTCAAATGCCGCTCCGGAGGCGACCGTTGGCGCCTGTTCCTTACGCCTGTCCCGTGTGCGTGGAACGTCTCCCCAGGCGTGCAGGCGACGCCCGACCGTGGGTGGTGACGGCTGGGGCGCCCGCAGGCACCCTCGCCCTTGATGTGCAATGTATACATTGCACATCAAGGGTCGACAAGGGATCGGACAAGGGTTGCCGCAAAAAGCTCTACTCGCCGGTAAGTATGGGTTCCGGTTGTGTGAACGCGTGCCGTTCGCCGACCGCGGTGGCAAATCGGCGCGGTGCCATGAGGCAGGACAGGCGCGTACCGCTACTTCAGTGGTGACCTTCTCCGTACATCTCCGCCGCCTCTCGTGCGTGCTCGGCCGCGGCGGCCTCCGCCCTCGCCGGGTCGCCGTCGACGATGGCACTGACGATCGCGTCGTGCTGGCGGGGTGTCAGGTCCTTGCGCCGGTTGATGTTACTGAGGCTCACGATGGCGAACCTGGCCCAGATGCGGTCGAGCGTGTCCTCCAGCAGAGGATTGCCCGAGAGGTGGGCCAGCATCATGTGGAAGTCGAGATTCGCGCGCCAGGCCCCTGCCGGGTCGCCGGCCTCGGCCTGCTCCTCCACCCGGCGCGAGGCCTCCTTGAGCCCGCTGAGCTGCGCGGGGGACAACTGGCCGTCACGCTGTGCGGTGGCGGCGAGCTTGGCGGCCAGCGCGTCCAGCGCGCCCTGCAGTTGCGTCGCGTGCAGCATCTCCTGCGCGGAGAGTGAACTGACCACCACACCCCGGCCCGTCGAGGTCACCAGGCCGTCGCTCTGGAGTCGGCGCAGCGCCTCGCGGACCGGCGTCCTGCTCATGCCGAGATCCTCGCAGATACCCAGCTCCGTCAGCCGGTCGCCGGGCGTGTAGTGCCCGTCGATCAGCCGCTCGCGCAGCCGCCGGTAGGCGAGTTCGGCTTGGTTGTGCAGCCCTGGACGTTCTTCGGGACGGGCACCGGAAGAGAGCATGTACAACGTATACATTGCATTCAGTCATGGAGGCAATGCCATGCGGAGCACGCTCCCGACCGGATGGTACGCCCGCCCCGGGTCACTCCGCGGCGCTGTGGATCCGGCCGGTGACTTCGCCCAGGCCGATACGGCCCCCCGTGATGCCGGGCGCGGTGCCGCTGATGGTGACCTCGTCGCCGTCCTCCAGGAAGGTGCGGGCCGAACCGTCGGGCAGGGCGAGGGGGCGGGCGCCACCCTCGGTGAGCTCGATGAGGGAACCGCGTTCGTCGGCACGGGGGCCGCTGACGGTGCCCGACGCGTAGAGGTCACCGGTGCGGGTGGAGGCCCCGTTGACCGTCATATGAGCCAGCATCTGTGCGCCGGTCCAGTACATCGAGGCGAACGGGGGCGTGGAGATGAGGCAGCCGTTGAGGCGGACCGCCAGTTCCAGGTCGAGTCCCTGCTTGCCGGTGTCGGCGAGATACGGCAGCGGTTCGGGATCGCGAGGGGGCGGCGTGGCCCAGGCGGCGTCCAGGGCGTCCAGCGGAACGATCCACGGGGAGACCGACGTGGCGAACGACTTGCCCAGGAACGGTCCGAGGGGAACGTACTCCCAGGCCTGGAGGTCGCGCGCCGACCAGTCGTTGACCAGACAGATCCCGAAGACGCGGTCGCGGAAGTCGGCCCCGGACACCGGTTCCCCCTGACGTGAGCCGGTGCCGATGACGAAACCGACCTCGGCCTCGATGTCCAGCCGCTGCGAGGGCCCGAAGACGGGCGAGGCGGCTTCGGGGCTCTTGCGCTGTCCATTGGGCCGGGTGACGGGCGTACCCGACACGACGACGGTGCCGGCCCGGCCGTGGTAGCCGATCGGCAGATGCTTCCAGTTGGGGGTGAGCGGGTCGCTGCCGGGACGGAAGAGACGCCCCAGATTCGTCGCGTGGTGCTCACTGGCGTAGAAGTCGACGTAGTCGGCGACCTCGAAGGGCAGGTCCAGTCGCACGTCCTGGAGCCGGTGCAGATGTGGCGTGACCGCCTGCCTGTACCGGCCGTCGGCCAGCAGTTCGGTCACCCGGGCCCGCACCTGCGTCCAGCGGTCGCGGCCCTGCGCCATGAACGCGTTCAGCGACGGCCGGGCGAAGATCCGGTCGTCGAGCACCGCCGCGAGATCCAGCACCTGGGCGCCCACACGGACCCCCACACGCGGGGCGCCGTCGCGCGGGGAGAACACTCCGTAGGGCAGATTGCTGATCCCGAAGAGGTCGTCGGTCGGCAGGTCCAGCCAGGTCATGGGGCGTCACTTCCGGTGTCCGAAGAGTGGTGGGCGGACCGGGTCGGTGACGGGATCCTTCGGTCGGCGCCCGTCACGGACTGCTCCCGGTCAGAAGTTGCCGCGCCTGGCCTGCTCGCGCTCGATCGCCTCGAACAGCGCCTGGAAGTTGCCCTTGCCGAAACCGAGCGAGCCGTGCCGCTCGATGAGTTCGAAGAACACGGTGGGACGGTCGCCGATCGGCTTGGTGAAGATCTGCAGCAGATAGCCGTCCTCGTCGCGGTCGACGAGGATGCCCCGCCGCTGCAACTCCTCGACCGGCACCCGCACTTCGCCGATCCGGGCGCGCAACTCGGAGTCCTCGTAGTACGAGTCGGGGGTCGCGAGGAACTCCACCCCCTCGGCACGCAGGGCGTCGACCGAGGCGATGATGTCGTTGGTGGCCAGCGCCAGATGCTGTGCCCCGGGACCCTGGTAGAACTCCAGGAACTCGTCGATCTGCGACTTCTTCTTCGCCACCGCCGGCTCGTTGAGCGGGAACTTCACGCGGTGGTTGCCGCTCGCCACCACCTTGCTCATCAGCGCCGAGTACTCGGTGGCGATGTCGTCCCCGATGAACTCGGCCATGTTCGTGAAGCCCATGACCCGGTTGTAGAAGTCCACCCAGTCGTCCATCCTGCCGAGTTCGACATTGCCCACCACGTGGTCGAGGGCCTGGAAGACCCGCCTCGGCGCACCGGGCCGCTTCACGTACGAGGACGAGCGGGCCACATACCCCGGCAGGTAGGGCCCGTTGTAGCGGGACCGGTCGATCAACGAGTGCCGAGTCGTCCCGTACGCGGCGAGCGCGGCCCGGCGTACGGTGCCGTGCTCGTCGGTGATGTCGTGCGGCTCCTCCAAGACCGTGGCCCCTTGGGCCCGCGCGTGCCGGACGCAGCGGTCGACGTCCGGTACTTCGAGCGCGATGTCGCTCACCCCGTCGCCGTGTTCGCGGTGGACGTCGGCGAGGGCGCTGCCCGGGGCCACGGCTCCCTTGAGGACGAAGCGGATGGCACCGCTGCGCAGCACGTACGCCTGGTGGTCACGGTTGCCGGTCTCGGGGCCGGAGTAGGCGATCAGCTCCATGCCGAACGCCGACTGGTAGAAGTGGGCGGCCTGCGTGGCGTTGCCCACCACCCACTCCACCGCGTCCCAGCCCGTCACGGGGAACGGGTCGCTGTTCTCGTCGTACTCGACCAGGCCGACCAGCTGCTGAAGCTGCGTCAGGTCCAGCTCGGCCAGGCGCTCCTGGCTGGTGAGAGTCTGCTCGATGCTCATGACGGAGCTCTCCTTCAGGCGAAGGCGGAAAGGCGGACCGTCCCGGGCCCACCGAAGTCGCAGCCCGCGATGACAGACAGCACAGCTCCTGAAGCCAGCCTGTGCAAGAGTTGCTCTGAGTGCTGAACAGAGTGCCCAATCTGCATAGCCGGAGCGGCTCCAGGCTGGACAGAATGTTCAGCGAGAAGCCGCTCCGGCACAGGGACCGGTTTCAACCGGCGCACCCGGGGCCCATGGCTTAGCGGGACCCCACCAGTACCTCCGCGGCGGCCACCCCGGAGGCGGCGGTGGCACCGTGGGTGAAGATCTGCCGCGCTCCCGGTACCGCGGCGCCCGGCAGGCCCATCTCCACGACGATCGCGTCGGGACGCACGGCGATCAGGTCCGCCAGGGCGCGGGCCATCCACTCGTGCCGGGAGGCGTCCCTGACGACGACCACCAACGGGCGACCCGTGGCCGATTCCAGCGCGCAGGCCTCCAGGGCGGCGCTTTGCGAGTGCAGATCCTGGTGCCGCACGCGGGCGATGGTCGTGCCGGGGAGCCGTTCGAGCAGCGGGGCGGCGACACCCCACGGGGTTTCCTTGCCGATGGCCAGGTTGGTGGTGGCGACGAACTCGACCACGTGTGGTGCGGCGGACAGGGGTAGGGCGTCCTGTACCGCTCCGGCCAGCCGGATGGCGCGGCGGGCGGCCGCGAAGCCGATGTCGTTGCTGATCGTGTCGACGGTGTCGGCCTGGGTCAGGCCCGCCGACCAGCCCGCGAACTCCTGGACGCGCCCGGCCGCCTCCTCGAGTCGGTCATGGCTGAGGTCGCCGCGGACCACGGCGTCGACGAGAGAACCGGCGAGAAGACCGACGGTGGCCTCCTCGGCGTTCTCGCCGCCGACGCAGATCGCGTCGGCACCGGCGACGACTGCTCGTACCGTGGCGCCGTCGATTCCGTAGCGGTCGGCGACGGCGCCCATCTCGATGGCGTCGGTGACGATCATGCCCTCGAATCCGAGCTCCCGGCGGAGCAGGCCGTCCAAGATGCGCGGGCTGAGAGTGGCGGGCAGGTCGGGATCGTACGCGGGGACCAGGAGGTGGCCGCTCATCACCGCGCGGACACCCGCGTCCAGGGCGGCCCGGAACGGAGGCAGGGCCTGGGTGGCTATCTCGTCGCGGGTGGCACCGTAGGTGGGCAGGCCGTGGTGGGAGTCGACGGCGACATCGCCGTGGCCGGGGAAGTGCTTGGCGCAGGCGGCAACTCCGGCCGACTGGAGCCCCCGGATCCACGCGGCGGTGTGCCGGGACACCACCGTCGGGTCGACGCCGAAGGATCTGACCCCGATGATCGGGTTGTCCGGGTTGGAGTTGACGTCCGCGCTGGGCGCGTAGTCGAGGCTCACTCCGGCGGCGCGCAGTTGGCGGCCGAGGCCGGCGGCGACGGACTCGGTCAGATCGGTGTCGTCGACGGTTCCGAGTGCGAAGTTGCCCGGCCGGGTGGAGCCGGTCGCGGACTCGATCCGGGTGACGTCGCCGGCCTCCTCGTCGATCGCGATGATCAACGCGGGGTTCTCCGCGCGTAGTTGCCCGGTCAGTTCGGCGATCTGCTCCAGCGAGACGATGTTGCGGGCGAAGAGGACGACGGACGCCAGTCCGTCACCGATCTCGCGCAGAACCCAGGCCGGTGCCTCGGTACCCACGAACCCCGGTTGCAGGACGGAGAGCGCCAGCCGCCGCAACTCCTTGCTGTGCTTGCTGGAGACCATCGAGTGCGTTCGCCTTTCGGGAAGAGTCCGCGCATCCGTGCCGCCGATGCTCGCATCGACATGACGACATGGACTTGGTACAGACCAACGAGCTTTGGCCCAAGGCTAACCATTCGTGTCAAGGGCCGGCCTGGGTCGGCGCAGGGCATGACTCTGGGGCTGTTGTCCGAGGTGACCGCCTTCCTGTGTACGAGGTGACCACCTTCCGCCCGCTTTCAACCGGCCGTCCATGTAGGCCTTTTGAGTGCGACATGCACTCAAATACATGTTTGACAGCGTGAGTTGGTCTAGTCCAAATTGGTGGGGCGCGAGTTCGAAGAGGGGCTGGTGTGGCACCTGATGCAGTGACCCTGCAGGCCGACCATCCCTTTTCCCTGTTGTGCGACGTGCGCCGCTTCCGGCTCCGTCGTACAACGCCGGTGCGCGTCCGGACGGCAGGTGCGCAGACCGTCGCACGTCCGGATCCACGTGGCGAACGTGCCGCAAGTCATCGGTGACCGCGTTTCCGTCCTCGTGGACACATCTGTCGACGGGGAAGACCGAGGTCTGGAGCACTGCATGCCCACGCCTGACCGATTTCTCCATCGAGCTGCTTCTCCCGTCCCCTACTTCAGTGCGGACGCCGAGACCTATCTGGCGCAGACCCCCCTGCGTGATCTGAAGAAGACCGTCCCGCTCAGGGTGTTGTCCGAAGAGGACTTCGCCTCATGGCAGACCTATGGCTACGTCATCGTGAAGGAGGCCATACCCGCCCTGGCGGCCCGGAGCCTGCTCGACTTCACCTGGGACTTCCAGGGGCTCGACCCCGAGCGCCCGGACACCTGGTACGAGGAGCGCAAGTACCGCTCGGACCTGGACCGGGACCTGCACATCTACGGGTTCGTCGAGGCGTACCACCACCAACTCCTCTGGGACAGCCGCCAGGCGCAGCGGGTCTACGACGCCTTCGTCGACGTATGGGACTGCGAAGAGCTGTGGGTCACCCTCGACCGGCTCAACCTGAACCCGCCCAACATCAAGAACCGCGACCGGGCCCTGATACCCCGGACGGATGAGGGTTTCGACATCGAGCTGCACTGGGATGTCGACACCTCACTCGGAATTCCGCCGCAGCGGGTCCAGGGGATCATCGCGCTCAACGACATCACGCCGGAACTCGGCGGCTTCCAGTGCTCTCCGGAGCTCTTCCGGCAGTTGGACCACTGGAAGGCACTCCAGCCGGACGACCGTGACCCGATCCGGCCCCGGATCGACCGGGCCGAGTTCCCCGTCCTACGCCCGGAACTCAAGGCCGGCGACCTGCTGATATTCAACGGCCTGCTGGCACACGGTGTGGCCCCCAACACCTCCCAGAACGGCGTACGGGCGGCGCAGTACCTGTCGATGATGCCGGCACTGGACACCCACCAGACCTTGAGGCGTTCACGGGTCGACTCGTGGAGCCACCTCAGCACACCGGACTGGAACGCGACGCTGCTCGGTGACGCCAGGCTGCACGAGTCACTGAGGTACGACAGGGCCGACCTCGACGAACTGGGCGCCAAGTTGCTGGGCCTCGCGTCCTGGAGCGGTGTGGAGTTGGACGAGCCGGTCGGAGAAGCGGCATGCGCCGAATATGCCTGACCCTTCCCACGAACAGACCGTGCTCCGCGACGATCGAGGCCATCGCTGAGGAAGCGGCCTACGCCGCCGAGCACTTCGACGCCGAGGTGCACCTGCTGATCCTCGACTCCTGCGACACACCCGCCTATGCGGAACACGCCGAGACCGTGCGCCGCCTCCCCGCCAGTGAGCGGATCGTCGTCCACCACATCGACGAGGCGGAGCAACAGGACTTCCTCCAGCGGGTGATCGGCCGGGCCGGGACCATGAAGCCCGACCTCCTGCTGGACCTGATGCTCCCCGAAGGCCTCTCCTACGGCGCCTGCACCAACCGCGCGTTCCTCATCGCCGTCGCGCTCGGCTGCGAGTCCGTGCACCGCAGGGACTCCGACAGCCGGTACCAGGTCGTGAACGGCGAGACCGTCTTCCCCGTTCATCACGAGCTGACGGCGCTCGGCAGACGCGCGGCCGACGTCGCGCCGCATGTCACCGAGACCACGCTGGCCGCGCAGCACGAGGACAAGCGGGTCGCGATGGTCGGCAGCTCCTTCGTGGGCGAACTGTCCGTGGACATCGGCGACATACTCCGGATCGACCCCGACGTGTACTACGACATGGTCAGCCTGTGGGCACCTGCCCACTGGTCCCGCGAGATGAAACAGGAACTCGTCGACGACTCCTTCCGCGGCGCGGGCACCGACCCGTTCGTCAAGGACCACTCGACGCTCGCCCTCGTGGACCCCATGCGCGTGGACATGTGCAACATCAGCTTCCACGGAGTGCACGAACGCGTGCCGCTGCCGCCCGCCACCGACACGATCGGCAGCGACTACTTCCTGATCCACCTGGTCCACGACGCCGCGTTGCCCGGTGTGCTGCACAACCGCAACATCGAGAACTTCTACACCGGCGAACGAAGAACCGACGCCGGGTTCATGGCCTACCAGCTGCGCTACGTCAAGTTCCTGCTGTCGATGCTCTACTTCAACTCCATCTACGACCAGATGGCCGCGGCAGGCCCGGCGCTGCTCGACGACGAAGGACAGCTACGCGCGTCCGTCGTCGCCCGGTTGGCGAGCGAGAGCACGGGGCTCGACCGCACCGAGAACGTCCGGCGTCTGGACATCCTGGACACCTCCTACCGCAAACTGGGCGGAATCTACGCCGAGTTCGCCGACCTTCTGGCGACGCGCCGCGAACGCCTCCTCGACGAAGCGCGCAGCGACATCGAGGACTTCGCCCTCCTGGTCGAGGCATGGGGCCCGCTGGTGCGCGTGGCCAGGCGCACCCCCGTACACCTGTCACCGGGGCGGCCGGGGTGACCGAGACCACGACGCAACTCTCCGCACCTCTGCTCGCCGCTCTGACCGCCGCCGACGAGGACCGGATCGTCCTGGACCTGGCCGGAATCGAGGAGCGGTACGAGGCGCTGCAACGCGAACTGCCCGGCGTTCACGTCCGATTCGCCATGAAGGCCTGCCCGGTGGACGAGGTGCTCGCGTGCCTGGCGCGCAAGGGCGCCGGAGTGGACGGGGCAAGCCCGCGTGAACTGGAACAGGCGCTGCGGACGGGGGTACGGGTCGGCCGCATGCACTACGGCAACACCGTCAAGTCCGACCGGGACATCGCCGACGCCTACCGTCTCGGCATCAGGGACTTCGCGACCGACAGCCTGGAGGACGTGGCGGCGATCGCGGCCCATGCTCCGGGAGCCCGGGTGTTCTGCAGACTGTCGACCAGCGGTGAAGGGGCGCTGTGGGGCCTCAGCAACAAGTTCGGCTGCTCGCCCGCCGACGCGGTGCAGGTGCTGGAGGCGGCGCGGGATCAGGGCCTGACACCTTCGGGCCTGTCCGTGCACGTCGGTTCCCAGCAGATGACGGCGGACGCCTGGCACAGCGCCGTCGAATGCGTGGCGGACGTCCTGACCGAGCTGGGCAGCCGTGGGATGACGCTGGACCATGTCAACCTCGGCGGCGGTCTTCCGGCGCTCGGATACCTCGACAGGTTCGGCCTGCCGCTCGACCCGCCGATGGACAAGATCTTCGCCGTGATCCGCGAGGGGATGCGGTACCTCAGGGGCGTTCACGGCGACCACTTGGAGTTCGTCATGGAGCCGGGCCGCTACATGGTCGCCGACCATGGCGCCATCCGGGCCCAGGTGGCCCGGCTGTCCGAGCGGCGGGGACCGGACGGTGAGCGTCAGTACTGGCTCTATCTGAGCGCCGGCAAGTTCAACGGCCTCTACGAGATGGACGCGTTGCAGTACCGGCTCGTGTTCCCCACGCACCGCGACGCCGAGTGCGTCCCCGCCGTCGTGGCGGGGCCCACCTGTGACAGCGACGACGCCTACCACCATGAACACGGCCTGGTCGACGTACCCAAGGACCTGACGTCGGGGGACCCGGTCTGGGTGTTGTCCAGCGGTGCCTACTCGATCAGTTACATGACCGAGGGCTTCAACGGGTTCGCCCCGCTCCCGTACACCCTGACGAACGCGGGTCGCCCATGAGCGACGTCGTACACATACGCCCCATCACGGACGCCGACTGGGACGGCATCGTGGCGATGGAGTCCCGCGCCTACACCGGACTCGGCCTGTCGGAGGGGCGGGCCGCGCTTCGGTCCAGGGCGGTCGTCTCACCGAGTACGTGCTTCGTCCTGGACGTCGGGTTCGGGCCGGCCGGCTACCTGTTGGCCATGCCCTATCCGGCCTTCCGGTACCCGGATCTGGAACGGGCCGAGGAGGCGGTGGTCCCACCGCGCCCGGGGCCCGCATCGGGCAATCTGCACCTGCATGACATCGTTATCACGGAGGAGTTACGCGGCAGGGGACTGGCCCAGCGCCTTCTCCACCACCTCGCGTTGACCGCCCGGAGGCGTGGGGACGAGCGGATCTCGCTGATCGCTGTCGGCCACAGCGACAGCTTCTGGTCGGCGCGCGGGTTCACCGCTCACCCGGGGATCTCTCCCGGCGGTTACGGCACGAACGCCGTCTACATGTCCAAGGCGGTGCCGACCGACCTGGGTGCACAGCCTGAGCCGACCGGCGTGGTGCCGCGCGGCCCCTCCTCCCCGACGAAGCGAGCTGATGTCCGTGTCCCGTGTCCATGAACCCTCCGTCCGTGCCCACGACCCCTTCCTCCGTGCCCAGTTGGCGATCGCCGCGCTGTTCTGTTCGCTCGGTTTCCAGTACGCCACCTGGGCCGCACGGATCCCCGCCATCAAGGCGGATCTCGACCTGACCGCGGCCGAGGTGGGGGTGCTGCTGATGGCGGCGGGGATCGGCGCTGTGGCGTCGTTCCCCCTGGTCCCGGTGCTCATGAAGCGGCTGGGTTCGGCGCGGCTCGCACTCCTGTCGACCCTCGGCCTGACCCTCCTGCTCCTGGCGCTGGCCGCGGCGCCGAACTATCCGGTCGCCCTGCTGGTCATGTGTGCCGACGGCGTCCTTGTGGGATGCCTGAACGTCGCCATGAACGCGCAGGGAGCAGCGCTTGAGGCGCGGTACGAACGCAACACCATGGCCCGGCTGCACGCGACCTTCAGTGCCGGCTCGCTGCTCGCGGCACTCCTCGCATCCGGTATGAACGCGGCGACCTCGTCGGTCGCGACGCACTTCGGCGTGGCGGCCGTGGTCCTCGTCCTGCTGGCCGCCGGCGCGCGGCCCTGTCTCCTCGCCGAGGACGCGCGTGCCGAGGAGAAGGAGAAAGAGGAGAAGAGCCGTAGCCGTTGGACGCTTCCGTCCCGTATGACGCTGTGGATGTGCCTCGCCATGGCGTTCGGCACCGTCACGGAGGGCTCCATGAACGACTGGTCCGCCCTCTACATGAAGGACGTGGCCAAGGCGTCGGCGGAACTCGCCCCCCTGGGCATCGCCGTGGTGGCGGGAATGATGGTGGTGGCCCGCCTCTTCGCCGACGGCTGGCGCAGCCGCTGGGGCGACGGACGTGTCGTCGTCCTCGGTAGCGCGCTTGCCGCCGCCGGCCTGGCCTTCGCCCTCGTGAGCGGGGGAGTGGTGCCGGCCCTCGTCGGGTTCGCCTGTGTCGGACTGGGATGCGCGGCCGTGACCCCGTGCGTCTACGTGGCCGCCGCCAAACAGGGCTCGGACGCGCTGGCGCTCGTCGCCGCCATGGGCACGACGGGCCTGCTGGCCGGCCCGCCGTTCATCGGTTTCGTGGCGAACTCCAGCAGCCTGGTGTGGGGGCTTGGCGTGGTCGCGGCCGCGGCACTCGTGGTGACCCTGTGCGGTACGCAGATCCGCTGGACACCGGTGAGTGGCTGAGTCGTCCCGGGTCCTGCGAACGGTTCCGTGCGGGCAACCGAGACCGCTCTCGGCTCCCAGTGGGCCAACTCCGGCTTTGCGGCCGGTGTTGGCCTACCGGTGCCTGGCACGGCCGGGGACAATGAGGCGTTGATCGGCTGTCACTGGATCTCGTCGGTCGGCCGTTTCCCGCGCGCCACGACTTGTCCCCGCGCGCTTCGGCGGGGCACCTTTCGTCGGTGTGCATGCACAGCAGCACGTACGTCGTCGGTGTGCACGTCGTCGGTGTGCACGCACCAGCAGCACGTACGTCGTCGGTGCGCACGACAGCAGCAAGGCACGACAGTAGCGCGGCACAGAAGCACGGCACGGAAGCGCGGCACGCCCGGTGTCCAGCCGCGCGTGGCGAACCTGACGGACCGTCCTCGGGGAGATTCGGTGATGAGAGCACGCCGTACCACCATCCGGCGTTCCCGGCTGATCGCCTCGGGGCTGAGCCTGCTCGTCGCCGCCGCGCTGGCGGTGTCCGGCTCTCACGCGTCCGCGGCGCCCACGGCCGGCGCCGCACCCTCCACCGCCGCGGTGTCCGGCGTGACCTCTGCCGTCGAATCCCTGGACATCGCCGGGACGACGTGGACCGTGGACGAGCGAACCGGGAGGCTACGGGTTTTCGCCGACTCCACGGTCGCCGAGGCGGACCTGGCCGGACTCCGCCGCGCCGGCAGCCGTTTCGCCGGTGCCATGACCCTCGAACGCCTCGACGGGCGGCTGCGCACCCTCCTCTCGGGCGGCGACGGTGTCTACGCCTCCGGTTGGCGCTGCTCGGCGGGCGTCAACGTGCGAACCGGGTCCACCTACTACTTCGTCACCGCAGGCCACTGCACCGCCGGCCTGCCCACCTGGTACACGACCTCCGCCATGACGACGCCGGTAGGCCCGACCACCGCCACCAGCTTCCCCGGCGACGACTACGGCCTCGTGCGGTACACCAACCCGGCCGTGCCGCACCCCGGGACCATCGGAACCGTCTTGATCACCGGGACCGCGGC
This sequence comes from Streptomyces sp. NPDC087263, assembly GCF_044744645.1. Classification (NCBI taxonomy): domain Bacteria; kingdom Bacillati; phylum Actinomycetota; class Actinomycetes; order Kitasatosporales; family Streptomycetaceae; genus Streptomyces; species Streptomyces sp. NPDC087263. The sequence goes on along the minus strand of NZ_JBIUYT010000005.1, from coordinate 669,592 downwards.
TGCCTACGTCGGCCAGAGCGTCTGCCGCCGGGGCGCCACCACGGCTGTCCGGTGCGGCGTGGTCACCGCGTTGAACGCGACCGTCAACTACGGGAGCGGAGACGTCGTCTCCGGGTTGATCAAGACCAACATCTGCGCCGAACCGGGAGACAGCGGCGGGCCACTCTTCTCGGGTGACAAGGTCATCGGCATCCTGTCCGGCGGTTCGGGGAACTGCACCACGGGAGGGACCACCTACTACCAGCCGATCCAGGAAGTGCTGAACGCCTACGGCCTGTCACTCGCCTGACGGAGCGTCGGACCTCAGCATCTCGCGCCCGTCACCGTCACCGGGGCCGGTTCCGGTCGCGCATCCGCGGCATCGCCCTGTTCGCCTCGCGGAGGCGCCGGTGAGATGCCCCTGGTGGGTCGACCGACCACGCGGTCCGCTCAGTCCTCCGAGGTGACCCGCCCGTCTTCGAACACCGCTGTGCGCTGAGGGACCTGGCGCCTCGGGACCCGGCCGACGCCGCGCCGGTCCGTGACCGCCGCGATGCTCCCCGAACCCCCAACTCGCCCCGCCCGCCGGGCTACGCCATGCGACCGGCACGCGCGACACCCGGCTGACGGCCCACCGTCCCAGCCTTCTCCCCGGCACCGGCTCACCCCACGACGACACGTCGTGCGCATGCCATTGACAAACGGAACCGTAGCCAGAAATCTGTCATGCGAGAGCAAAGAGCCGATCGAATCACGCAAATTAACGACTGCCTAGCGGCAATCCTCGGCAGGCGGGCCTTGGTCCGCCCCTGCCACCTCGCGTACCTTCGCGCTTCACCGTTGACTTCCCGGCCCCCGGCCGGCCCCTCTGCATCTCTCAGCACGCTCCCCCGTCGTCCCCCTGCCATGGAACGAGGACGCCATGAGACGGAAGCGCTTCGGCCTACGGACGACCATCGGCCTGCTTCTGGCCGGCCTGGTCACCGTCGGTCTCCAACCCAGCACCGCCACCGCCGCACCGGCGGCGGTGCGCGGACCCAACCTGGCGCTCGGCAAGAGCGCCACGAACAGCGGGTCCCTCAGCGGCTATCCCGCCACGAACGTCACCGACGGCAGCCAGCAGAGTTACTGGGAGGGCCCGTCCGGGTCGTTCCCGCAGTGGATACGCGTCGATCTCGGCGGCACCGTCGAGGCCAACCAGGTTGTCCTGAAACTGCCCACCACCTGGGAGGCCAGGACCGAGACCCTCTCCGTCGAGGGCAGCACCGACGGCTCCACCTTCACGTCCCTGTCCGGTTCGGCCGCGCGTCGCTTCGACCCGGCCGGAGCCAACACGGTCACCGTGGACTTCACCGCCCAGAGCGTGCGTCACGTCCGCGTGCAGGTGAGCGCCAACACCGGCTGGAACTCGGCCCAGTTGTCCGAGGTCGAGGTCTACGGCACCGACAGCGGGGGCGAACCCGAGGAGCCGCCCGTCGACGGGACCAACCTCTCCCTCAACAAGCCGATCGAGGCTTCCTCGACGGTCCAGTCGTTCGTGGCGACCAACGCCAACGACGGGCAGGTGGGCACCTACTGGGAGTCCAACGGCCAGCCCGCGACGCTGACCACCAAACTGGGCGCCAACGCGGACCTCAGCGGAATCACCGTGAAGCTCAACCCGAACGCGGCCTGGGCGACCAGGACACAGAACATCCAGGTCCTGGGACGCGAGCAGTCCGCGAGTGGATTCACCTCGCTCAAGGCCGCCGCCGACTACACCTTCAACCCCGCCTCGAACGCCAACTCGGTCACGATCCCGGTCAGCGGCCGGTACGCGGACGTGCAGTTGAGGTTCACGAGCAATTCGAGCGGATACGGCGCGCAGGTCGCGGAGTTCGAGGTCATCGGCGCCGCGGCCCCGAACCCCGACCTCGTCGTCACCGACTTGACCTGGACGCCGGCCGCACCCACCGAGTCGGACACCGTCACGGTCCAGGCGACCGTGCGCAACTCCGGTACGGCCGCCGCCCCCGCCACCACGGTGAACGTCAGCCTGGAGGGCACCGTCGCAGGCAGCGCCCCGGTCGGCGCGCTCGCAGCGGGCGCCTCCCAGACCGCTTCCGTGGCCGTGGGCAAGCGGGCCACGGGGAGCTACACAGTCTCCGCCGTGGTCGATCCGACGGACACCGTGCCCGAGCTGGACAGCACCAACAACAGCCGTACCGCGGCGAACAAGCTGACCGTCACCCAGAGTCCCGGACCCGACCTTGAGGTCACCGGCATCACGACCAACCCGGCCAGCCCCGCAGCCGGCGCGTCCGTGTCCTTCACCGTCGCGGTGCACAACCGGGGCATCTCGCCCACGCCCGCGGGCTCCGTGGCCCGCCTCCAGGTGGGCGGCACCACACTCAACGGCACCGCGGGTGCGATCGCCGCAGGCGCCACCGCCAACGTCACCATCAGCGGGACGTGGACGGCCACGAGCGGTGCGAGCGTGCTCACCGCGACCGCCGACGCCACGAACACCGTCACCGAGACCAACGAGAACAACAACATCTACTCCCACTCGATCGTGGTCGGCCGCGGAGCCGCGGTGCCCTACATCGAGTACGAGGCGGAGGACGGGACGTACCAGGGAACGCTCCTGACGACTGATCAGCTGCGGACCTTCGGTCACACCAACTTCGCCACCGAGTCGTCGGGCCGTGCCTCGGTCCGCCTCAACTCCACCGGACAGTACGTCCAGTTCACCTCGACCAGCCCGGCCAACTCGATCGTCGTACGCAACTCCATCCCGGACGCGGCGGGCGGCGGTGGCACCGAGGCCACCCTGAGTCTCTACGCGAACGGCACTTTCGTACGGAAGATCAACCTCAGCTCCAAGTACAGCTGGCTGTACGGCAACACCGACTCACCCGAGGGGCTCACCAACACCCCGGGGACCGACGCACGCCGACTCTTCGACGAGTCGAACGCGCTGCTCACACAGACCTACCCGGCGGGCACCACCTTCCGGCTGCAGCGCGACGCGGGCGACACCGCCTCCTTCTACATCGTCGACCTGATCGACCTGGAGCAGGTGGCCCCGCCCGTCTCCCAGCCGGTCGGCTGCGTCTCGATCACGCAGTACGGTGCGGTGCCGAACGACGGCATCGATGACACGGACGCCATCCAGCGTGCCGTGACCGCCGACCAGAACGGCCAGATCGACTGCGTGTGGATCCCGGCGGGCCAGTGGCGCCAGGAGCAGAAGATCCTCACCGACGACCCGCTCAACCGCGGTGAGTACAACCAGGTCGGCATCAGCGACGTCACCATCCGAGGTGCCGGCATGTGGCACTCGCAGCTCTACACGCTCACCCCGCCCCAATCGGCGGGCGGCATCAACCATCCGCACGAGGGCAACTTCGGGTTCGACATCGACGACAACACCAAGATCTCGGACATCGCCATCTTCGGCTCGGGCACCATCCGGGGTGGCGACGGCAACGCCGAGGGCGGGGTCGGTCTCAACGGCCGCTTCGGCCAGGACACGAAGATCACCAACGTGTGGATCGAGCACGCCAACGTCGGCGTGTGGGTGGGCCGCGACTACACCAACATCCCCGAGCTCTGGGGGCCGGGCGACCGGCTGGAGTTCACCGGAGTGCGGGTCCGCAACACCTACGCCGACGGCATCAACTTCGCCAACGGAACCCGCAATTCGACGGTGGAGAACTCCTCGTTCCGCAACACCGGTGACGACGCCCTCGCGGTGTGGGCCAGCAAGTACGTCAAGGACCAGGCGGTCGACATCGGCCACGACAACCACTTCCGCAACAACACGGTCCAACTGCCCTGGCGGGCCAACGGCATCGCCGTCTACGGCGGCTACGGCAACACCATCGAGAACAACCTGATCTACGACACCATGAACTACCCGGGCATCATGCTGGCGACCGACCACGACCCGCTGCCCTTCTCCGGGCAGACGCTGATCGCCAACAACGGGCTGTACCGCACGGGCGGTGCGTTCTGGAACGAGGATCAGGAGTTCGGAGCCATCACCCTGTTCGCCCAGAACCTCGCCATCCCCGGGGTGGTCATCCGTGACACCGACATCCGCGACTCGACGTACGACGGCATTCAGTTCAAGACCGGCGGCGGCACGGTGACGGCCCAGATCTCCAACGTCACCATCGACAAGTCCAACAACGGATCCGGCATCCTCGCCATGGGCGGCGCCCGCGGCAGCGCCACCCTCAGCAACGTCACCATCACCAACTCGCGCGACGGGAACATCCTCATCGAACCCGGCTCACAGTTCGTGATCAACCAGAGCGTCACGAGCAACGGGCTCAGGCCCCCACAGCCGTAGGGGATCCCCGGGCACAGAACCGGACTTGATGGGCTCGCTCCGGAAAGGGGGCGGGCCCATCAGCCTGTGGTCGCAGTCACCGGGAGATCGCATTGAGCGCGGAGAGCAGGCGAGGGCTCGCGGGCGAACCCTCGTCGGCTCGCCCGGTGTGCGAGGGAGTTCGCCGTAGATGATCTCGTAGTGGCCGATGGCCCGGATGGGCGGCGAGCAGACATGGACGATGACGGCGCCGGCGTCGTGGTCCATCCGGCGGACGTCCGATCCCGGAACCGCGAAGGACTCGCCGGCCCCGAACCGGCGCGCGCGGCACGGGCCCCCACCGGTGACTCCTGGGCCGGATCCACATAAACCCCGTCGCCTCGCCGTCCCGGGAGACCGAGGGGATGCTCGACGGCAGCGACGCGATCGCCGACCGGCCCGTCCTCGCCGCGCTGCTCAACGCCGCGTAGGGCGCGACCTGGGTATCCGTCGGAAGCGCGGGCGGCGTCGGGGTGGGCCGGAGCATCCACACCGGCCTCACCCTGGTCGCGGACGGCACCGATTTCGCTGAACGCAAGATCCGCCGGATGTTCTGGACCGACCCCGCCCTGGGCGGGGCCCGCTACGCCGACGCCGGATACGAGGAGGCCGCCGGCAAGGCTCGGGAGGCGGGCCTCGATCTGGGCTCGGTCACTCCTTTCCGGTGAGCAGGCGCCACGGATTGGCGACCCGGAAGGCGTGCTCCGCGCCTGCGCCCAGTCCGAAGCCGGGGAGTTGCGGCGGCTCCGCGTAGGGCCGGTCCGTGCCCTGGACGACGGCTTCGGCACCGAGGGCACGGACGATCGCCTCGACAGCGCGCGGACCGTACGAGGACGTCTCCACGAACACGCCCGGATCCACCTCGTCCCGGCCACCGCCCCGGGCCGCGATGCGCTCCCCGTGCAGCGGGGCGAGCCCGGCCAGCAGCGCGAAGCACACCCGAAGCCGCGGATGGCGAGGCCGGCCGAAGGCCCGGAAGGCGAACCAGGCGGCGTGCATCTGCTGGACGTAGGGGACCAGCGCGGGCCACCAGCCGGGCGCCGAGGATTCGCCGGACGCGGGCCCCGGGTGGACGAACAGCGGGAGGCCGCGCGCTTCGACCAGGTCGAGCAGCGGGGCACACCGCGCATAACCGGCCGCGTCGGCAAGGGCGTTCGCCGGCAGCTGTAGCCCGGCGAACCCCCGGTCGAGTACGGCGGCCGTCGCGTCGGCGTCGATGTCCCGGACGCAGGCGGCGGCCCAGGCACCGAACGGTTCGGGCAACCCGGCCGCGTCCTCGTGGTAGGCGTCGAGCAGAGGCCGTGCCTCCTCGGCGGGCAGCCACTCCACACCGAGCGGGGCGGACAGCGAGACGAGCGCCAGGCCCAGGCCGTCGGCGGCGGCGAGTTCCGTACGCCGGGCCACGTCATGGTCGGCGGGGGAGACCTCGTAGGGCGGCTCGCCCTCGACGTACAGCGTCCATCCGTCGAGGAACGGCGGCCTGTCGCGCGCCCGCAGGGCCGCCACGAACGAGCTGCTCCACAGATGCTGGTGCACGTCGATATTGGTCACGACGCTCCCCCTGCCATGGCGCGCAAGGCGCTTCGGACATCGGCGGACCCCAGCACGTCGCTGCTCACGCGTTCCACGTCCACTCCACAGGGCCGGTCGTCGTCCAGCGGGGGGACGATGTTACGGACCGCGCGGTGCAGGAGCCCCGGTCCCCGTCCGAGGGTGGTCGGTGCGGCCAGGTCCACCGCCTGGGTGGCCACCAGGGCCTCCACGGCGAGCAGTTGACGCAGCCGGACGAGCATCGTCGTCAACCGCCTTGCCCCGAGCGCCGCGTTGGTCGAGTCGTCCTCGACGGCGTCCGCGCCGTGCCGGGGGTCGGTGGACACCGGCGCGGACAGCATGCGGATCTCGGCGACGAGCGCCTGTGCCGTCTTGGACAGCGGGGCGAAACCCGAGCGCTCCGGGCCGTACGACGTGAGGTTCGCGGGCAGTCCGCTGACGGCCGGGTTGAGCAGCCGCCGCATGCGTTCCGCGGAGATCGCCGCGGTCTGCGTCAGGGCCAGCGCGAGGGTGTCGAAGGCGAGGGCCAGGGCGGGGGTGTGGAAGTTTCCGGACGAGAGGATCTCTCCGGTGTCGGCCAGCACCACCGGATTGTCACCGCAGCCGTTGAGCTCCGGGTCCAGCGCGGCGACGGCGAAGTCCAGTGCGGCGTACAGAGCGCCGTGCACCTGGGCCGCGCAGCGCAGGCTGACGGGATCCTGGACCCGCCGCGCGTTCCGGGGATCGCCCAACTCGCCGCCGTCCAGCAGGGCGAGCAACTCACGCGCCGCCCGCGACTGTCCCGGTGCCGGACGCAATTCCAGCACGCGGGCATCCAGCGGGCTGGTGTTGGCGCGGAAACCCTCGAAGGTCAGCGCGGTGACCGCCTGGGCCAACGTGAGGACGGCGGCCGTCTCGTGGAGGGCGAGGGCGCCGTTTCCCGCCGCCAACGGGCTTGCGCTGCACAGCACATGGCCGTCCTTCGGACCCAGTTCGGCCGGGGCGAGACCGGCCCGTCGCAGCGCCGTGGCGCCGTCGAGCACCTCACCGTCGAACTCGGCACGGCCCTCGCCCATCACGACCAGACCGACATGGGCCATCTGGCACAGGTCGGACGCGCCGATCGACCCGACCTCGGGTATCACCGGATGCACACGTGAGTTGAGCAGGGCGACGAGCAGGCTCAGGATCTCCGGCCGCACTCCGCTGCCGCCGCCGGCGATCCCGTTCACGCGGGCGAGCAGGGCGGCGCGTACGACAGGGACGGGCAGCGGATCACCGATCCCGTTGGCTCGGCCCCGGACCGTACGGACGCTGAACTCCGTGAGTTCGTCGCGCGGCAGGGCGTAGGACGACCGGTTGCCCAGCCCCGTCGTCAGGCCGTACGTCGGCACCTGGCGGTCGACGACATCGTCCACGACGGCACGGTCGCGGACCAGCCGGGGGAACACGTCGGCGGCCAGGGTGACTTGGGCGCCGTGGTGGGCGACGGCGACGACGTCGTCGTAGGAAAGCGTCCGCCCGTCGACGACGACGTCGGAGGATGTCCGCTCGCCGGCGCCGGCCGAGCCGTCGGAGAGCGTCCGCCCGTCGACGGCGACCGAGTCACCGGAGAGGCTCCGCCTGTCGGACGTGATCGCATCACCGGAGAGGCTCCCCTTGCCGGCTGCGATCGCGTCACCGGAACGCGGGCCCGTCATGAGAACCGCAGCTTCTGGCCGAGGCCGCGCTCCTCGGCCTTCGCCAGCATCGCGGCGCCCAGCGCGATGTCGGAGAGGGAGAGCCCGCGATGCCAGAAGAGCGTTGTCTCGTCCGCGCGTTCACGGCCGGGCTTGTCACCAACGATGATCTCGCACAGCTCGCCGTGCAGGGTCTCCTCGCTGAGCCTGCCGGACGCGACGTGGGCGCGCAGCGCACCGAACGGCCCGGACCGGCACTGGCCCCAGTCGTCGACGACGATCTTGTCCATGACGTCGGTGAGGGAGAGTTCGACCGCGCTCATCGTTCCGTACGGCACGACCAGGGCCCCCGGTGTGATCCATTCGGTCTTCAGCAGTGGCTCCGGGCGCTCCAGCCTGGAGGCCTCCACCACGATGTCCGCGCCTTCGACACAGGTCCGCCAGTCCTCGGTCACGATGACGGGCTTGCCGAGGTCGCGCTCCAGCCGCTCGGCGAAGGCCTTGCGGCTCTCGGGACGGCGCGAGTGGACACGTATCTCGGTGAGGTCGAAGATCCGGTCCAGCAGGCGGACATTCCAGTACGACGTGGCGCGGGCGCCGATATGGCCGAGCACCTTGGAGTCCGGGCGGGCCAGATGGCGTGCTCCCAGCGCGGTGAGGGCGCCGGTGCGCATCTCGGTGATGGCGGTGGCGTCGAGGATGGCCACCGGCATGCCGGTGCGCGGGTCGAAGAGGTTGAGCAACGCCATCTCGGAGGGCAGCCCGGCCTTGTAGTTGTCGACATAGTCACCTACGATCTTGACTCCGGCCAGCCCGAGCGGGGCGACATAACCGCGCAGGACGTTGAAGTGGCCGTTGAACGCGGGATCGGGCGTGAGGTGGACGCGCGGTTCGATGACCGTCTCTCCGCGGCCCTGGGCGCGTAGCCCCTGCTCGACGGCGTCGAGCACCTCGGTGTCGGACAGCTCCAGCTGCTCGATGTCCGAGCCGTTCAGGAAAGTGAACCGGACCGGTTCCATGGGGTGGCTCCCTGCCTGGGGGATGGCTGATGGGGGACGGCGCGACGCGGGCGGTGTGGCCGAGACGTGACCGTCGACGACAACTGTCGGGGTGGATGTGGTTTACATGGAAAGGTATATGGAGTCATCAATCGGCACATTTCGCGAGCTCCGGTCTCGCCTTCGCAGGAACGTAACGCGCCGTTTACGAAAGAGCATTGACTGCCATTCAGTCACGGGCAACTCTGCATGACCATATGCAGTCGGGGTAAGGGGCAGCCTTGATCAGGTTCGACGCGGTAAGCAAAAACTATCCAAACGGCACGACAGCCGTGGACGAGCTGTCCCTGGAACTGGAAGAGGGCGGCATCACGGTTCTGGTGGGTCCTTCAGGCTGCGGCAAGACCACGACCCTGCGCATGGTCAACCGCATGGTGGAGCCGACAGCCGGCACGGTGAGCCTGCGGGGCCAGGACATCCGGGAGGTCAACGCCCCGGAGTTGCGCCGCGGCATCGGTTACGTGATCCAGCACGCCGGGCTGTTCCCGCACCGCACCATCCTCGACAACATAGCCACGGTGCCGCTGCTGCTCGGCTGGAGCCGGAAGAAGGCGCGGGCGCGGGCTGCGGAACTGCTTGAACTGGTGGGACTGCCCGGCGAGATGGCCAAGCGCTACCCGTACCAGCTCTCCGGCGGACAGCAGCAGCGCGTCGGGGTCGCCAGGGCGCTGGGTGCCGACCCGCCGGTCCTCCTGATGGACGAGCCGTTCAGCGCGGTCGACCCGATCGTGCGGGGAGAGCTCCAGGCGGAGTTCATCCGGCTGCAGAAGGAGCTCCACAAGACGATCGTGTTCGTCACCCATGACATCGACGAGGCGATCAAGCTCGGCGACAACATCGCGGTGTTCCGAACCGGCGGCAAGCTCGCGCAGTTCGACACCCCCGAGCGTCTTCTCGCCCATCCCGCCGACGAGTTCGTGGCCGACTTCGTGGGCCAGGACCGCGGTATCCGCCGACTGTCCTTCGTCAAGGCGGCCGATCTGCCACTGCGCGACGGTCCGGTGCTGCCGGCGAGCTCTTCCGTGGCGGTGGCCCGGGCGGCCACCGACCCGTGGGTGCTCGTCGTCGACGGTGACCGGCGACCGCTCGGCTGGACCGCGGTCGCCGAGCTGCCGGAGGGCGGCACGCTCGCGGACGCACCTTTGACACCGCTCGGCCACACGTTCAGCCTTGTCGGCGACTCGGCGCGGGCCGCCCTCGACGCGGCGCTCCTGTCGCCCTCCCGGCTCGCGGTGGGCGTGGACGGACAGGGCGCGGTCATCGGCGTCGCGGACGCCTACGAGCTGTCCGCGGCGATGGCCGGGGACACGGCCGGGGGCGAGGCCGGGGACCAGTCGGCCGCGGGAGAGACCGCCGCGGCGAAGACGGCCGGGGGTGAACGATGAGTGACGGGGAGCCCCTGGTCCGGTGGGACTGGATCGGAGATCATGTCGACGAACTGGCCCACTACACCGGTGTCCATCTGCAACTGGGCCTGCTGCCGGTGCTGTTCGGCCTGATCATCTCGGTGCCGCTCGGCATCCTCTGTCATCGCTGGCGATGGCTGTACCCACCGATTCTGACCGTGACCAACGTGGTGTACGCGATCCCGTCCCTGGCCATGTTCATGATCTTCGTCCGTTATACGGGGCTCACCGAACGCACGGTGATGATCCCGCTGACGCTCTACACGCTGTCGGTCCTCGTGCCCAACGTCGTGGACGGACTCGCCTCGGTTCCCGAACCGGTCAGGCAGGCGGCCACCGCGATGGGATTCAGCACGGTGCGCCGTGTCGTCCAGGTCGAACTGCCGATCGCCGTTCCGGTCGTCGTGGCCGGTGTACGCGTCGCCGCCGTCTCGTCCATCAGCCTCGTCGCCGTGGGGCAGTTGATCGGGCAGGGCGGTCTCGGCTTCTACATCATCCGGGGCCTGCAGCTCGACTTCCCGACCCCGATCATCACCGCGATCGTCCTGATCATGCTGCTCGCGCTCGTCACCGACGCGGTGCTGGTCCTCGCGCAGCGGCTGCTCACACCCTGGGCCCGGGGCAAGGGGGCGGCGGCATGAACGACCTGGTGAACCAACTCCAGCTGGTGGGCGACTGGTTGACGTCCTCGCAGCAGTGGCACGGCGACGACGGAATCCCCCAGCGTCTCCTGGAACACCTCACCTACAGCGGCATCTCGCTGCTGTTCGCCACCCTGATCGGGCTCACCTTCGGGCTCCTGGTCGGACACACCGGCCGTGGGGCCTTCGCCGTCGCCAGTGTCGCGAACCTGGCGCGGGCGATCCCCACCTTCGGCCTGGTGGTGCTCGTCGTCACGCTCGCCGGACTCAGCACCACGCCCGTCCTGGTCGCCCTGGTCGCGCTGGCGGTCCCGCCGATCCTCATCAACACCTTCGAAGGCGTCCGCGGTGTGGACGCCGACACCCGGGATGCCGCACGCGGGGTGGGCATGACCGAGTGGGAGGTACTGGTGCGGGTGGAGGTGCCGATGGCGCTGCCGCTTATCCTGCTCGGGCTGCGGGTCGCCGCGATCCAGGTCGTGGCCACCGCAACCATCGCCGCCTATCCCGGTCTTGGGGGCCTGGGCCGCTTCATCGTCGACGGGCTCGCCCGCAACGACTACGAACTGGTCATCGGCGGCTCCACCGTCGTCGTCGTGCTGGCTCTCCTCGTCCAGGTTCTCTTCACCGCGCTGCGGCGCGTCATCGTCTCGCCGGGACTTCAGGGCCCGGCAGCAAAGTCATGAGTTTCTGAGCTCCAGGGCTCTTGAGAGAGGAAAAACCCATGAGAAGCATGATCCGTGGCGCTGCGTTCGGCCTGATCGCCGCGCTGTCCCTGAGCGCCTGCGGCGGCAGCGACAGCGACGCGAACCCGCTGACGGGGAGCAGCGGCGACAGCGACAGCAAGGCCCTGGTCGTCGGCTCGGCGAACTTCCCCGAGAACCAGCTGCTCGCCGAGATCTACGCCCAGGCCCTGGAGGCCAAGGACCTGAAGGTGACCCGTAAGTTCGACATCGGGGCCCGCGAGGTCTACTACGACCAGATCGTCAAGGGCGGCATCAGTGTCTTCCCCGAGTACAACGGCGCGCTGCTGGCCGTCGCGGTCGACAAGGAGAGCACCGCGACCAGCACCGCGGACATCAACACCCAGCTGAAGGCGAAACTCCCCTCGTCGGTGGAGATACTCGACTCCGCCGCGGCCGAGGACAAGGACTCGGTCACGGTCACCTCCGAGACCGCCGAGAAGTACAACCTCAAGACGCTCGCCGACCTCAAGCCCGTTGCGGGCGACATGACCATCGGCGCCGGCTCCGAGTTCAAGACCCGCACGCAGGGTGCGGTCGGTCTGAAGACGATCTACGGCGTGGAGTTCGGGAAGTTCCAGCCGCTGGACGCGGGTGCCCAGAGCACCCTGCTCGACCTGCTGAAGAAGAACACGGTCCAGGCCGCCAACCTCTACACCACCGATCCCGCCATCGTCGAGGACAAGCTGGTGGTGCTTGAGGACCCGAAGAACCTGTTCTCCTCGCAGAACATCACGCCCCTGGTCTACAAGTCCGCGGTCAACGACACCGCCAAGGCGGCGCTCAACGGAGTCTCGGCCAAGCTCACCACCGAGGACCTGCTGGAGATGATGAAGAAGCTCGTCAACGACAAGGAGGACGCCAGCACCGTGGCCAAGGAGTGGCTGACTCAGGTCGGCCTCGTCAGCTGACCGAGATGGTCCCCGGACCGTTCCTGGGGCATGCCGGCCCGGAGCGGGCGGTACCGGCCGTGGGTCCGACCACCCGGCCACCGCCCGCCCGGCCGTGAGTCCCACCGGGCGGCACCGAGAGCCAGGCAGGAACGAGGGGATGCGTGCAACGGGCTGACGAGGAGTTGCGTGCGACCGGACCGGCTGGGGGATCGAGATGAGCGAGAGCGATGTCGACGAGGCCGGCACACCCGGCGCCTCCACCCGGCTGCACCAGCTCTTCGAGGGGCGTCGGCTCACCCCCACGCAGCGCCGCATCGCGCACTGCCTGGTCCGGCAGGCGGCGGCCGTGCCCTTCCTGTCGAGCGTGGAGCTGGCCCAACTGGCCGGGGTGAGCCAGCCGTCGGTGACCCGCTTCGCGGTCGCCCTCGGCTTCGACGGATACCCGGCACTGCGCAGACATCTGCGGGAAGTCGCACCCGCCGCTGTCGCCGTGGACGGGCGGCCGAGCAACCAGTACCAGCAGGCGGTACAGGCCGAGATCGACAACCTGCGGCAGCTGGCCTCCCTGCTCGCCGACACCGGGCCGGTGGAACGCGCGGGCCGGCTGCTCGCCGCCTCGCGCCCGCTGCCGGTACTCGGGCTGCGCGCCTCCGCCGCCCAGGCTCGCGGCTTCGCCTACTTCGCCGCGAAGGTGCATCCCGACGTACGACTGCTCGACGAGGGCGGGTCCTTGCTCGCCGACCGCATCGACACCGCCCGGCACGCCGGGGCGAGCGCACTCCTGTGCTTCGCGCTGCCGCGTCATCCGCGCGAGCTCCTGGACGCGCTCGGCCACGCCCGTGCCACCGGACTGACCGTGGTGACGATCGCCGACGGCACGTTCGCCCCGGTGGCCGCGCACAGCGACCTGCTCCTCCCGGCCGCCGTGGGCACCGGCCTGGTCTTCGACACGGTGAGCGCTCCCATGCTGCTGGGCCAGGTACTCCTGGAGGTGATGTGCGACGGTCTGCCGGACGCTCAGGTCCGCCTGGAGGAGTTCGACGCACGGGCGGCGGCGCGAGGGCTGTTCGTCGACTGAACGATCCACCTGGCGATGCGTCAGTCCCCTGACAGCCGAATGCCGTCGAGGTATCGGCAGCCGCATCATGCGGGCGGAAAATGCTGGTCAGCGCCTTGTCGGCGAAGCACGGGGGCCGAATGGCGGATACATGATCGGTTGCGGGAAGGAGCGGTGGTTCCCACGGTGGCCCCAGGAACTGCAGCTCTCGAAAGGACTGTGCATGCGTGCCCTTGTTTCCCGCGGACTCCTCCTGTCACCTCTGGTCTGCGCCGCTCTGGTCTTCGGTCCGCTCGGCACCGCCGCTGCCGCTGTCGACGTTTCCCGGACGGCTCCGGGCGGTGCCGCCGCGGCATGGTCCTCCGCCGAGGCGGACGCGGTACTGGAACGGCTTGACGTACTGGACAGGGTGAACCACCACGACGACCTGCTCGACCCTCTGCTGGACGTGCTGTCCACCCTCACCGCACGGCCCGCCGGCCCTCTCGGCGCGGTCGAGGCGGCCGGTCTCGCGACAGCGGTGGAGACGGCGAACGCCTCGCTCCAGCAGCGGCTGAAGGACCGGGCCGGCATCACCTCGAACACGACGGACCGAGCCGGCGTCACTTCGAACACGACGGATCGGGCCGGCGTCACTTCGAACACGACGGATCGGGCCGGGGCGGCCGCAGCCGACCCGGTCTCCGATCTGGTGGCCCAGCTCCAGGCGGCGATCGACAGCCTGGTCAAGGCGCTGACCTCGCTCGACCTGGGCGCGGTGCTCGGCGCGGTCACCGGCTTGCTGTCGCCGGTGCTCGGCCTGGTCACCGGGCTCCTGGGCGGCGCGACGTCCGCGCTGCCCGCGCTTCCGGCACTGCCCGCCGCCGGCAGCCCGGCGACCGTTTCGTAGCGGTGGCGGTGTGAGTGGCGGGGTGTGGAGGAACAGCCTCCGCACCCCGCCACTCTTCGTCCGACGGCGAGAACTCGCGGTACCTCCCGCCCGGTTCATGGTCCGATCCCCTGGCACAGCCGAAAGTTAATGGGTCATTAAGGGATCCGAGGTGTGAAGGCACAGCCATAATGGCGATCCTCTTGTCATGAACCTGCGGCCCGATGGACGGGTCGTCGCCTCGTGGAGGTGTGGGATGCACCGCAGACTCGCCGCCGGCCTTGCCGCCTCAACTCTCGCCCTGATCACCGTCGTCGGTACCGCCACGGCGGCCGACGCAGTTCCCGCAGACAAGACCCAGGTCCTCTCGAACTGGACCCAGACCAGTGCGTCGAGCTACAACACCTGGAACGCCGCCCGCGCGAACCAGGCCGCGTGGTCCGCGTACGCGTTCGACTGGTCCACCGACTACTGCTCGTCCTCGCCGGACAACCCGTTCGGCTTCCCCTTCTCCACGTCCTGCGCCCGCCACGACTTCGGCTACCGCAACTACAAGGCCGCGGGCACCTTCGACGCCAACAAGTCGCGCCTCGACAGCGCCTTCTACGAAGACCTCGAGCGCGTCTGCCTCAACTACAGCGGGGCGACGAAGACATCCTGCGACGGTACGGCGTGGACGTACTACCAGGCGGTCAAGGTGTTCGGCTGAGACCGTCGGCCGAGGAGAAACGGGGCGCCGCGCATGCGGCGTCCCGCCCTCGTCGTCCCCCCGTTCAGCCCGCCACCGGCTCACCAGGTGTGTCCTGGAAGGCCGTTCGGGGCGCCGGGCGGGTGACGCCGGACAGGTCGTGGGCGGTGACACTGTTGCGGTCGGCGACCGAGCGGCCCAGCGCATGGTGCGGCCACAACCCGGCTGCCACCCGGCGACTGCGCTCGCCCCACTCGCGGGCCGCCGTGCTGCTGGACTTGTAGTGGTTCAGGGCGAATCCGCCGGAGTGGATCCGGAGCAGACAGAAACCGCCGGGATAGTCCTTGACGGCGCTGACCTCCTGCAAGGTGACGTGCGGAGCCTGCGGCAGGACGGTCCGCTTGTTGCGGTGGGTGTGCCCCGCGTGGTGGAGGAAGACGCCGGGGGCGTCGGCGTAGGCGTCGAGGACGGCCCGGGCCTGGCGTCGGCCGAGCTGCTGCCCCCTGGTCACCGGAAAGACGGAGTCCCGTACGGTCAGCGGATGGTGGCCGAACACCACGGTGGGCCGATCCGATTCTTCCTTCAACCGGGCCCGGAACCAGGACAGTTGCTCGGCGCCGAGCCCGCCGGCGTCGGAGCCGTTGCCCTCCTTCAGATACGTGTCGAGCCCGACGATCCGCAGCCCGCCGAGGTCGTGGGTGAAGTACGAGGGCGCCCCGCCGCCGAGGAACCCCGTCCGGAAGGCGTCCGCGTCCTCGTGGCCGGGCCGGGGACGGTCGTGGTTCCCCCGTACGACGAAGTAGTCCCGCCCGTGCGCGCCGAACCCGTCCAGGATCCTCTTGGCCTCGGCCAGGTCCCGCGGTGCGCCCCCCGCCGATATGTCCCCGGCGGCCAGCAGTACGTCCGCCCCGCGCCGCCGGGCCTCCTCCACCACCGCCCGGCTCATGATCTCCGGATACGGCGCGAGCCCCGCCTCCTGCGACACCCCGCGCATCAGGGGCACGCCGCCGACCAGACCGGAGGTGGTCTCCCCGACGTGCAGGTCGTTGCAGAGGGCGATCGTCAGCAGGTGCTGCCCGGGTGGGGGCTGCGGGGTGGTGAAGGAGTACGGGCCTCCGCGCGTCCCCAGTCCGTAGCGGTTGGTGCCGACGGCGTTGCCGCGGATCAGGTGCAGCGAGGTGGGGGTGGCGGCCACGCCCCGGGAGCGGGCCTGGTAGTAGTACGTCTGCCCCGGCTCCAGGCCCGTGAGCTCCACATGGTGGTGCGCGGTGGGGCGGGCCTCCGCTGCGCTGCGGTTCAGCCGGGTGGGGTGAGTGCCGTAGACGACCTCGCCCTCCGTGACCGCGGGGAGCATGTGGCCCGTCCCGTCGTTGGTGCCGGGTATTCCGGTGTGCCAGGTGATGACGGCGCTGTCCTCGGTCAGGGTGACCAGTTCCAGGTGGACGGCGGCAAGGACGTCGGGGGGATGGAGACTGCTCTGGTGTGCCGGGCCGTGCAGGGCGGCCCGCAGCAGCGAGGGGGCGAGCAGGACGCCGGATCGCAGGACTTCGTACGGAGCGGGGAGGGCGGCCAGAGCGGACAGGGACGCGAGGGGAGCGGACAGGCAACAGCGCATGCCCCCTGCGTGCCCCCGCGCAGTGAACGCCGGCAGTGTTGCCGACGGCGGCACCAGGTAGTGCACGCGACATCTCCGTCCGGGCGCGGCTCGACGTGGGTGGAACCGGCCGGTCCAGTGACCGGCGGTCAGCTCGTCGACAACGTTTTGCTGAACGGAGTGACGGGGCGCTCCACGCGCTCTCCGTCCACCGTAATGTCCACCGCCTCGTTGTAGAAAGCGAGGAGCCCTGTGACGGTGGCCACCGCGGGCAGCGGGTCCGGGTAGCTCCAGACGAGGTTCGCGGGCACGTCGGCGTCGCCCCGCCACGACCAGTACTCGGCCGTTCCCTTGTAGGGGCACGCGGTGCTGTGGCCGGTCGGGACGAGGAGGTCGAGGCGTACGTCCTCACGCGGCACGTAGTAGCGCACCGGCAGGCCCGTCTCGAAGAGCAGCACCGGGCGCCTGGTGTCCGCGACGACCGTGCCGTCGATCTCGACCCGGACATGGCGGCTGCTCGGCAGGGCGTCCACCCGCTTGTGCGGGTCCCGGGGATGGACGAAGATCTCTTCCTCCTCCTCGTACCAGTGGTCGAGCCCCCTGCCGTTGCGCTGGAACCACTCGAAGGCGATGTGCCCGGCCAGGTCGTCGCCGGGGAAGGTCCAGGCCGCGTCCTCCACCAGCTCGCCGTCGACCTCGAGGTCGTAGAAGATCCGAGACCCCGTGTGCGTGCCCGTCCGGGGGTTCTTCGCCGGGCGGAGCAGGTCCTCGCGGACCTCCTCGCGGGGGAAGGCGTACGTCGGAACGGGCAGTGCGGGCTCCCACACGAGGACGGGGTGCCGGCTGTCGACGACCGTGACGTCGCCCTTGCGGCCGCGCACCCAGCGTTCGCTGGGCTCCCAGCGGAGGCCCTCCGGCGTGGTCCGTACCGACTGCGCGGTGGGGAATGCACTCATCGTCCGGTCTCCCTCGGTTGGTTGGGACCCGCAGGTGCCCGGCGGTACAAGCCCGGCACCTCCGAGAGCAGTGTCCCGACGTACGCCTCCCACCGCGAGCCGATCATCAAGCGACCGTCGGCGGGTTGCAGCGGTCGGGCGTGAGTCGTCGACAGCCGACTACGGCGGTCAAACGGCGATGACCCGGACCCCCGCCTCCTCGAACCCCCGCACCACGTCCTCGCTCACCGCCGTGTCCGTCACCAGCGTGTCCACCGACTCGGCCGCGCAGATCCTGGCGAAGGCGCGCCGGCCCAGCTTGCTGGAGTCGGCGGCGACGATCACGCGCTCGGCCCGCTCGCAGAGCAGCCGGTTGATCGCGGCCTCCGCCTCGTCGTGGGCGGCCGCGCCGTGCGTGACGTCGAAGGCGACCACGCCGAGGACGGCGACGTCGAGGGTGATCTGGCCGAGCACGCCGTCGGCGAGGGGGCCGATCAGCTCGTAGGACTGCGGGCGTGCGACCCCGCCGGTCACCACGATCTTGAACTGGGGGCGCACGGCAAGCTCGTTGGCGATGTTGAGCGCGTTCGTGACCACCGTCAGCGCGGGTGAACCGGACGCGAGATCGGGGTGCACCGCGAGAGCGCGCGCCACCTCGGTGGTGGTCGTGCCACCGGTCAGACCCACCGCCTCGCCGAGCGTGACGAGGCCGGCCACCGCCTTCGCGATGCGCTGTTTCTCGGAGGCGTGGCGGGCGGTCTTGTAGCGCAACGGCAGTTCGTACGAAACCCCGTGCACGACCGCGCCGCCGCGGGTGCGGATGAGCATCTGCTGCTCGGCGAGCTGGTCGAAGTCGCGCCGGATCGTCGCGGCCGACACCGCCAGCTCGGTCGCGACGTCCTCGACATCCAGCCGGCCCCGCTCCACGAGCAGTTCCAGCAGCGCCTTCCAGCGGGCGTCGCGCGACATCCGCACACTCCGTTCCTCGATCTTCCGCGACCCTAGCGCACCTTTCCTGTGGCAGAATGCTTGTTCATGCTCGAAAACTCGCTATATCTTGCACAAACAAGCATCACTGGGAGGGTGTGGCATGACCCATGTCGAGGACGAGCTCAACAGTCAGCCCGAGTGCTGGACCCGCGCCGCCGAGCAGGCCGCGGCACATGCTGCCGCACTGCCCGTGGCGGGGGAGCGGGTCGCGATCGTGGGGTGCGGTACCTCGTTCTTCATGGCACAGGCCGTCGCCGCGCTGCGTGAACGCTCGGGCCAGGGTGAGACGGACGCCTTCGCCGCGTCGGAGTTCCCGGATGCCCGCTCGTACGACCGGGTGGTCGCCCTCACCCGGTCCGGCACGACCACCGAGGTGCTCGAACTCCTCGGGAATCTGAAGGGCCGCACGCGCACGACAGCGATCACCGCCGATCCGCACACGCCCGTCGTGGACTCCGCGGACGAGGTCGTGGTGCTCGGCTTCGCGGACGAACAGTCCGTCGTGCAGACCCGGTTCGCGACCACGGCGCTCACCCTGCTCCGCGCCCACCTCGGTCTCCACACGGACGCCGTCGTCGCCGACGCCCGTACCGCCCTCGGGCAACCGCTGCCCGAAGGGCTCGTCGGCTGTCGGCAGTTCACCTTCCTCGGCCGTGGCTGGACCGTCGGGCTCGCCAACGAGGCCGGGCTCAAGTTGCGCGAGGCCGCACTGGCCTGGACCGAGTCCTACCCGGCGATGGAGTACCGGCACGGCCCCATCAGCGTCACCACGTACGGGACCGCCACCTGGATGCTCGGCCGGGCGCCCGAAGGTCTGGCCGAACAGGTCCGGGCCACCGGCGGGTTGTGGGTGGCGGGCGAACTCGACCCGCTCGCCGAACTCGTCCGCGCCCAGCGGCTGGCGGTCGCGGTCGCCACGGCCCGCGGGCTGAACCCGGACCGGCCGCGCCATCTCACCCGCTCGGTGATCCTCACCCGGGTGTCTGGCTGAGTCGGCTCAACCGCCCACTGAGAAGGAGGAGTTGTGCCACTCGCAGCAACCGGTGAACTGGTCCTCGCGGCCGCCGGGGCGCGGACCGCGGTCGCCGCGTTCAACGTCATCACCCTGGAACACGTCGAGGCCGTCATCGCGGGCGCCGAGTCCGTGGACGCGCCGGTCGTCCTTCAAGTCAGCGAGAACGCCGTCAAGTTCCGCTACGGGCGGCTCCTCCCGCTGGCCCGCGCCGCGACCGCCGCTGCCGAACGCGCCCGCGTCCCCGTCGCGTTGCACCTTGACCACGTCCAGAGCGACCAGCTGCTGCGACAGGCGGCCGGCGCCGGATTCAGCTCCGTGATGTACGACGCCGCCCGGCTGCCGTACGGAGAGAATCTCGCCGCCACCCGGGCCGCCGCCGACTGGGCACACGCCCAAGGGCTGTGGATCGAGGCCGAGTTGGGCCAGGTCGGAGGCAAGAACGGCGAGCCTCCGCTCGACGCCCACGTGCCCGGCGCCCGTACCGACCCCGCCGAGGCCCGCGCCTTTGTCACCGACTCCGGCGTGGACGGCCTGGCCGTCGCCATCGGCAGCTCGCACGCGATGACCACCCGCACCGCGCTCCTCGACCACGACCTGCTCAAGCGTCTGACCGCGGCACTGGACGTACCGCTCGTCCTGCACGGCTCCTCCGGCGTGCTGGACGAACAGCTGGCGGCGGCCGTCGCGGGCGGCATCGCCAAGGTCAACGTCGGAACGGCCCTGAACCTCGCCATGACCGGCGCCATACGGAAGTTCCTCGCCGCCCACCCGTCGGCCGTGGACTCGCGCGAGTACCTTGGCGTGGGGCGGGCGGCGATGACGGGGGCGGTGGCGCGGCTCATCGGGGTACTGCGCGAGTGACGACGTCAGGAAGCCGCGCTCCGACGCAGGAAGGGTGCCTTCGCGAGGGCGTGGGGACCTCGCTCGCGAGGGCGGCACCCCCCTTATGAAGGCCGCGGACCTCGGTCGCGAGGGCACGGGACCCCCATGTCCACCGCTGGTTTCTCCCTATGAGGGAGACGCTGATTCACCTCGGCGAGCCGCCCGCCGTCGTCGTGGACATCGGCGTCGGCGTGCACGGTGTCGCGCGACGCACGGACGTCTTACGGCTTCCGGCTGCCCGAGCTGTGGCAACTGCACCTCAACCAGCACGAGGCCGAGCCGACCGTCGACGGCACGGCCCACGTCATCCGCCCCGGCCGCGTGGGCCTCGTACCGCTCGGCACCACGGCCCGCCACCTATGCCGGAGCCGCTCCGAACACCTCTGCGCTCTCCATCCCTGCGGTGGCCGCCGCGTCCGTCCGCATCCCGGACCTACGGGCCTTCAACAAGGCCTGCCGCAGAGAACTCGGGGCCTCGCCCCGAACGCTGCGGGGAGCTACTTCTTGACCGCCCGAAGAACCACGAACTTCGCGTCGCTGGCCATGAGTTCACTGTTGCCGAAGAGGCGGCGCAGCTTCAGGTGATACCCGAGGTGGCGGTTGCCGATCACCCACAGTTCGCCACCCGGCCGCAGCGCGCGGCGCGCGTCCGTGAACATCCGCCAGGCCGTGGCGTCCGTCGTCGCCTGGTGCGAGTGGAACGGCGGATTGTTGAGTACGAGATCGACGCTGCCGTCGGCGAAGTCCGTCAGCCCGTCACCGACGCGGAACTCCGCCTTCGTGCCCTCGACGTTCGCGGCGAACGTCTCCCGTGCCGAGGCCACCGCCTGGTACGACTCGTCCACGAACAGCACCTCCGCCTCGGGATTGGCCAGCGCGGCCGCCGTACCCACGACTCCGTTGCCGCATCCCAGGTCCGCGATGCGCTCGGGACCGCGGCTGCGGGGCATGTGCTGGAGGAGGAACCGGGTGCCGACGTCGAGACGGTCGGCGCAGAAGACGCCCGCGTGGTTGATCACGGTCCGGCCGGAGACCGTACCGACACCGTCGGGGAGCTCGTAGCTGTACGGCCACGGGTTGGAGTTCCGGGCGATCCCGGGGAACGGCGTACAGAAGATGAGCCGGGCCTTCTTCTCGGCCAGCGAGGTGCGGGTCGGGCCGAGGATCCGCTCGAAGAGGTGCAGCGTCGAGGTGTGGATCTCCTTGACCATCCCCGTGCCGACGACGACCGTCCCCTCGTGCACGCCGGGCGCCAGCCGGTGCAGCTGGTCCTCCAGGAGCCCGAGGCTCTTCGGCACCCGGACGACCAGCACGTCGATGCGGTCGGGAGGCGTGTCCTGTGTGGTGAGGAGAGGCACCGCGGACTCCTCGACACCGGCCCGCGCCAGGTTCGCCCGCGTCGCCTCGCGGGCGAGGAAGGAGTCGGTGATCTGCGTCGGCCGGTGCGCCGAGAGCGCCGTGGCGAGCGCGCCCCACCGGTCACCGACCACCACGACCGAGCCCGACAGAGGGGTCCCGCTCTCCGCGAGATGCCGCAGCAGATATGTGTCGGCGGCGTCCCATGCGCGCAGCTGGTCGCGGGTGTCCTCGGGGAAACGGGCGAGTGCGTACTCGCCCCAGGGTGTAGCCATAGAGTCGGTCATCGTGGGTCAAGGCTAACGGAGCCGCAGCTCAGCGCGGTGGGCGAGGATAGGCCGATGTCGATGTTGTTCCCCAGGCACCGTACGGAGACCGCTCCGGACGCGGTCCACGTGCCCGACTGGCTGGATACCGACCGTCAAAGGCAGCTTCTCGATGCGTGCCGTGCCTGGGCCCGTCCACCGTCCGGCCTGCGCACCGTCCGCACCCCCGGCGGCGGCACGATGACCGCCCGGCAGGTCTGTCTGGGCTGGCACTGGTACCCGTACGGCTACGCCCGCACGGTCGTCGACGGCGACGACAGCCCCGTGAAGCCGTTCCCGGGGTGGCTGGACGACCTCGGCCGCCGCGCGGTCACGGATGCCCTCGGCGCCGGGGCCGCGACCGCCGCGTACGACGTCGCACTGATCAACTTCTACGACGCCGACGCACGCATGGGTATGCACCGCGACAGCGACGAGAAGTCGGACGCGCCGGTGGTGTCGCTGAGCCTGGGCGACACGTGCGTCTTCCGGTTCGGGAACACCGCGACGCGGACCCGGCCGTACACGGATGTCGAACTGCGCAGCGGTGACCTGTTCGTGTTCGGCGGGGCGTCCCGGCTCGCCTATCACGGAGTGCCGCGGGTGTACGCGGACACGGCGCCGCCCGAGTTGGGGCTTACCGGACGGCTGAACATCACGCTGCGGGTGAGTGGCCTCTAGGCCGACAGGACCTGGACGACAGGACGGGCCCCCGCAGGAGCGGATCATGGGAGACTCGCCCTCATGAACGGCAAGGCGGGCCCCCGGGCGGCGGGGGAAGCGAACACGCGGGCGCGGCTGGACCGGGGGCGCGGGGCGCTCGGCCCCGCGCTGGAGCTCGTGCACACCGGACGTGCGCCGACGCGTGCCGTACTCACCGCCGAGCTGGGCGTCACCCGGGCGACCGCAGGCGCGGTGGCCGCGGAGCTGGAGGCACTGGGGCTGATCAGGGTCGACGCGCGGCCCGGAGCGGCGGCGGGTTCGCAGGGCCGGCCCTCGCACCGTCTGGAGGTCGCCGAGGACGGTCCGGTCGTACTCGCCGCGCAGGTGCACGCCGACGGATTCCGCGCCGCGCTGGTCGGTCTCGGCGGGCGTCTCGTCGCAACCGCACCCGGCTGCGAGACGGTCGAGGCCGATCCGGGCAAGGTGCTCGGCTCCGTCGTCGAGGCCGGCGCGGAGCTGCTCCGCGAGACGGGGCTGCGCTGTGTGGGCGCCGGCCTCGCCGTGCCGTCCGCCGTCGCCGAACCCGAAGGGCTCGCCCTCAACCCGCTGCACCTGGCCTGGCCCGCGGGCTCCCCGGTGCGCCAGATCTTCGCCGAGAAGGTGCGCGCGGCCGGAATCCTGGGGCCCGCGTTCGCCGCCAACGACGTGAACCTCGCCGCCCTGGCGGAACACCGGCACGGCGCGGGCCGCGGCGCCCGCGACCTGCTCTGCGTGGCCACCGGACACCGGGGTGTCGGCGGCGCGCTCGTGCTCGACGGCCGCCTCCACACGGGCAGTTCGGGGCTCGCTCTCGAAGTCGGCCACCTCACCGTCAACCCGGAGGGCCGCCCCTGCCACTGCGGCAGCCGTGGCTGTCTCGACGTCGAGGCGGACCCGCTGGCCTTCCTCACCGCGGTCGGCCTCGATCCAGGCCCCGAGGTGTCGCTGCTCCAGCAGGCCAACGACCTGATCCGCCACCAATACGCCGACCCGGCCATCCGCCTGGCCACCGAAGCCCTGATCGACCGCCTCGGCCTCGGCCTCGCCGGCCTGGTCAACATCCTGAACCCGGACCGCATCATCCTCGGCGGCCTGCACCGCACCCTCCTCGACGCCGACCCCGATCGCCTACGCGCCGTCGTCGCCGCCCGAAGTCTCTGGGGCCGGAGCGGCGGCGTACCCATCCTCGCCTGCACCCTGGACCACAACAGCCTCGTCGGCGCAGCCGAGTTGGCGTGGCAGCCGGTGCTGGACGATCCGTTGGGGGCGTTGGCCGAGGCCGGAGACTAGGTCAGGTTCCACCGCGCACTCGGGCAGGCGGGCCGGCTCGGTACGGCGGGCCAGGACCGGCAGGACCGTCGTGATCCCGAGCAGGGCCATGCACGCGCCGAGCCACAACGGCGCGCGCAGCCCGAAGGCACCGATCAGTGGGCCGCCCAGCGACGTCGCGATGATGATGCCGAGCGTGATGAACGACGAGTGGACCGTGTTGACCAGAGGACGCGCGTTGCCCTCGCGCTGCACGCGGGTCACCATCGCCGGATTCATGGTGACGCCGACCAGGCCGATACCCATCATGAACACCACTGCGGGGACGGGCAGTCGGGCAAGCAGGGCAAAGCCGGTCAGGAAGCCCGCGTTGAGTACCAGACCTATGAGCAGCACGCCGAGGGTGTACCGGTCGGCGAGCCGCCCCACCACCGTGTTGCCCAGCACGGTGGCGGCGCCGTACGCGATGAGCAGCAGTGGCACGGTCCCGTTACCGAAGCCGGTGACCTCGGTGAGGATGGGGTTGAAGTAGCTGAACGCGGAGAAGGTGGCACCGATGACCAGCGTGCTGGTCGACAAGGCCAGCCACAGCCGGGGCCTGCGGAAGGACTTGAGCTCCTGGCGCAGATCCGGGTCGCCGACGGCTCGCCCCAGGCGCGGCACCCCGGCGAGGGTGCACAGTGCGGCAAGTACCGTCAGGGCGGTAATGGCCCAGAACGCCGCACGCCAGCCCAGCCGTTCACCGATCAATGTGGAGAGCGGCAGGCCCAGCAGCGTGCCCAGCATCAAACCGTTCATGGCCAGGGCGATGGCCCGACCGCGTAGCTCGGGACGGGTGAGCTGGGTACACAGGGAGATGCCGACGCCGAAGAAGGCCTGGGACGCGATACCCGTGACGACACGGGCCGTCATCATCGCGCCGTACGAGGACGCGGTCGCCGCCAGTACGTTCCCCGCGAGAAAGATCCCGAACAGCAGGAGCAGCGCGTTCTTCTGAGGGAGCCTCAGCACCGCCACGGTCAGGAACGGCCCGCCCACCGCCATGGCCACGGCGAAGGCCGTGATGAGGTAACCGATCTCTGGGATCGAGGCGTCGAGTCCCTCGGCCAGTTGCGGCATCAGGCCGGCGACGACGAACTCGCTCGTCACCATGGCGAAGATGCCGAGTGCCAGGACGTATACGGCGCGAGGCATGTGTTCGGGTACTCCTCTGTGTCTCGGGTTGTTTTGGATTGATTGGTTCAAAACAATGGCGTGGGAAAGAAGAGGCGAGGGTGGGTGGGATCAGTGTGCGGTCAGTGCGTCCAGTGCTGTCGCCGCGATGGACTCCAGTACGGCGCGGTCGGCGCCCCCCTGTGCCGACACCCGCAGGCCGCCGATCAGGGCGTTGATGAAGCGGGCAAGCGCGTCGGCGTCCCGCGTCGAGGCGATCTCGCCGTGGCGCTGCCCCTCCTGGATGGTGGCCCGCAGTGCCGCGATCCGCCGGGCCAGGTCGCGTTCGAGCATCGCGCCCGCCTCCGGGTCGCGCCCGCCGAGCTCCACCGTCGTGTTGACCGTCAGGCAGCCCAGACTGCGCCCCCCGGGCCGGTTCTCGATCTCACCGTCGATGACGCCCTCGAAGTATGCCCGGATGCGCTCCAGGGGTGGGCGCTCCGCATCCTCCAGGAGCTCGATCTGAGCCGTCGTCATGACGTCGATATAGCGAGCCAGCGCCCTCTTGAACAGCTCGTGCTTGCTGTTGAAGGTGTTGTAGATGCTGCTGCGCCCCAGTCCCGTGGCGTCGCACAGATCCTGGGTCGAGGTCCCCTCGTAGCCATTCGCCCAGAAGGTGCGCATCGCGGCTTCGAGGGCCCGGTCCTCGTCGAACGTCCTTGGTCGGGCCATGCGGGAACCGTAGCATGGTATTGGATCGATCAGTTCAATAGGTGCTCCGCGTCGTGGCCTGACGCCAGTCCACACCGAAAGCGCGCCCAGGGTTCACGGTGAGCATCTGCTCCACCAGGCCCTCGCCCAGAGCGAGTTCGAGCCTCTGTCGCACCCTGCGCAGTAGATACGGCATCCCCGGACCGCCGTTGACCGAGCGGGCCGAGGCGGTCGTCGTGTCGCCGCCCAGGAGCAGACGGTCGCTGAAGCCGGCGTCGGCGAGGGCGCGTACGGCATCGGGCATGCGCCAGTCGGTGGCGTGGTGGGCGCGGGAGGGGCCGTCGAAGGCGAGGTAGGCGCCCGACTCCGCTGCCTGACGCTGGGTCATAAAGTCAGGGGAGCGGTTGAGATGGCCGAGGATCACTCGGTGCGCGGGCACGCCCAACTCGCCGGACAAAAGGTCGAGTACGTCCAGCGCGCCGGTGCCCAGCTCCAGGTGGACGGCGATCGGCGCCCCCGTGGCGTGGTGGGCCTCGGCCGCGGCGGTCATCGTCCAGCGGGCGTACGCGTCCAGGGTGTGGAAGCCGCCCGCGACCTTGATCAGTCCGGCCCGGACACCGGAGGTGCCGATGCCCGTCGTCAGCTCGGAGGTGAAGACGTCGGCCAGCTTGCCGTGCAGTTGAGTGAGCAACTCCGGTGTGTAGTGCGCCGCTTGGTGGAGTCCGGTCGCGGCGATCACCTGGACGCCGGTGTCACGGGCGATCAGCGGCAGGTCCGCGGCGCGTCGGCCCATGCCGTACGGCGTCCACTGCACGACGCTCCCACCGCCCGCCGCGCGGAACGCCGTCAGCTCGGCCCGCGCGGCGGAGGCGTCGTCGAGTTCCTGCCCGGCGAGTCGGGGGCTGCTCAGGAAGAGGTGGTCGTGCGCGTCGCACACCCCCAAGTCCTGTGGGAGCGTGTCCCCGAGGACGGTACGGACCCTGCTCACCACTGCCGGCCACGCGGGAGCCGGTCACGCTCGGGCGTGTTGACGTACAGCACCTGGAACACCTCACCCGGCGCCTTCGGAGCGTCGTGGTCCCAGAGTGAGAAGTGCACGAGCTCCCAATGACGCGGATCGACAACAGCGGCCGCGCACACCGCACCGTCCAGCGCGGCCAGCCGCTCGGTCTCCCGTACCGCCTCCGCCATCACCTCGGAGAGCCGCACCCCCTCGGGCACGCTCTGCCGCCGCCGCACGGCGACCGTGGCCGGGGAACCCGCGGCGACCCCCTCCTCGTACGACAGGCAGGTCCAGTGCCACACCTCCGGCCGCCCGAAGTCGTCGACGAGACCCTGGAAACCCGGTCCCCAGAGGAAGGAGTTCATGCCCTCCGGGGCGTTCCACAGATAGAACGGCCCGTACTGGTTGACCGGCGACCCGTCGACCCCGCGCTCGCGCATCAGATACGCCTTCAGACCGAGGCCGGGAAAGTCGTCGAGCAGCGGCCCCTTGCCCGTCGCCCGGGTGCGGATGATGTCCATGTCGTAGTCGGCGGGCAGGGTGAGCTCGTACTGCATGGCATGCATCGTTTGTCTCCTGGAGGTTCAGCGGTGTGTCGAATGGGCGGAGCCGACTGGCCTGAGCAGGGAGAGCAGTCCGCGAACTCCCGTGTCGAACGCGGCCGGTGAACCTGAGGCGCGCGCCAGCACATAGCCGCCCTGCACGGTCGCGAGGATCGTCGCGGCGATCTCCTCCGCGTCGAGTGAGGCGGCGAACTCGCCCTGCTCCTTGCCCTCTTCGACGATTCCCGCCAGACGCTCACGCAGCCAGTCGAGCGTCTCGTCGACCGGCGCGCGCAGCTCGTCGCTCGCGACCACTTCCGGGTCCATCGTCAACCGCCCGACGGGGCAGCCGCGCAGGACGTCACGCTCGCGGCGCAGATACGCCTCGATGCGTTCGTACGGCGACCCGGGCGCGCTCAGTACTCCCTCGGCGGTAGCACGCAGTTCCTCGGCGGTGCGACGGATCGCGGCGAGGGCCAGATCGGGCTTGCCCTTGAAGTGGTGGTACATGCTGCCCTGCCCCGCGCCCGCGCGTTCCAGGATCGCCTTGGGGCTGGTCCCGACGTAACCGCGCTCCCACAACAGCTCGCGCGTGGACTCGATCAGCCGCTCCGGAGTACTCATGACCGTACTGTACATACTAGTAGGTACAGACGCTAGACGCTGGGGAAGCAGTCGAACGGAGCCCATGTACTCCCTCGGAGGTACGCGCACTGCCGCTGGCCGTACGACGACTGCGACCCCCTTCCGGAGCGAGTCTCAAGGCATCGGAAACCAATCCCGCGGTGGATCGGAAACGGTCCCGCAGAGGAGATGACTGAGATGCAGACCCTGGCGAACTGGGACGGCGGCCCCGGGCCGTGGATCCTCTTCTTCCCGCTCATCTGGGCGGCCGTCGTGTTCGGCGTCGTGACCGTCCTGCGCCGCACCATCTGGCGTGGCCGTCGCGGCCCGTGGCGCGCGATGTCCGACGCCCGCCCGACGGGTGACTCGCCGATCGCGTTGCTCGGCCGCCGCTTCGCCTCGGGCGAGATCGACGAGGACGAGTACTGGCGGCGGCTCTCCGTCCTGGACGAGCAGTTCGGGCGTACGGGCAAGGGCGGTGCGGCATGACCACCGTGACGGTCACTCGGACGGCGGCCCGTGTCGCCGAAGCCGTCAAGGTGTACGGCAGCGGGGACACCGCCGTGCGGGCCCTGGACGGGGTGAGCGTCGGCTTTCCCACCGGGCGCTTCACCGCGATCATGGGGCCCTCGGGCTCCGGCAAGTCCACCCTGATGCACTGCGCGGCAGGGCTGGACACTCTCACCTCCGGTGCGGCCTTCATCGGCGACACCGAGCTGAGCACGCTCGACGACCGTCGCCTCACCCTGCTGCGCCGCGATCGCGTCGGCTTCGTCTTCCAGGCGTTCAACCTGGTCCCGACGCTGACCGTCGCGGAGAACATCACCCTGCCGCTGGACCTCGCGGGGGCGAAGGGTTCACGGGAGTGGATCGACACGCTCGTCGACGTCGTCGGCCTGCGCGACCGGCTCCACCACCGCCCCAGCGAGCTCTCCGGCGGACAGCAGCAACGTGTCGCCGTGGCAAGGGCGTTCGCCGGACAGCCCGATGTCGTCTTCGCCGACGAACCGACCGGAAACCTCGACTCGCGCTCCGGCGAGGAGGTGCTCGGCCTCCTCGGCCGGGCGGTGCGCCAGATGGGCCGTACGGTCGTCATGGTCACCCACGACCCCGTCGCCGCCGCGCACGCCGACGAGGTCGTCTTCCTCGCGGACGGCCGCCTTGTGGACCGGATGGAATCCCCGACGGCGGACAAGGTCCTGGATCGCCTGAAGGCCTTCGACGGCAAGGGGGCGTCGTCATGAACGCCTCCCTGCGCATCAGCGTCTCCTCCCTGCACGCCCACAGGCGACGCTTCGCCGGTACGTTCCTCGCGGTGGTCCTCGGTGTCGCCTTCCTGGCCGGAACACTCGTCATGGGCGACACCCTGCGCGCCAGTTTCGACACGATGTTCGGCAACGCGAGCGGCGGCACCGACGCCGTCGTCCGCAGCGCCGACACCATCACCACGCCCGGTGAGAGCGAGGGAGTGCGGCAGCCCGTCGACACCGACCTGGCGTCGACGATCGAGAAGACCCCGGGTGTGGCGGCCGCAGTGCCCGACATCCAAGGCGCCGGCCAGCTGGTCGGCGCCAACGGCAAGCCCATCGGCGGCCAGGGACCGCCCACTCTCGCGGGCAACTGGATCGACGACCCGGAGCTCAACGCCTACCAACTCGCCGAAGGCCGCGCCCCGTCGAAGTCCGGCGAGGTCGTCGTCAACCGGGGCGCCGCCGACAAGGGCGACCTGAAGATCGGCGACACCACCACGCTGCGCACGCCCGACCCCGTCAAGGTGACGATCGTGGGCCTGGCGACCTTCGGCGGCGAGGACGGCATGGCCCAGGTGACCTTCACCGGCATGACCCGGGCCGACGCCGAGAAGTACCTCACCGCCAGGCCCGGCGAGGCCGCGAGCATCCGCGTACGGGCCGGCCCCGGAGTCAGCCAGGAGGAACTCGTCTCCGCTCTGACACCCGTACTGCCGAAGGGGGTTGAGGCGATCACCGGCCAGGAGTCGGCCCAGGAGAACACCGACATGATCTCCAGCCAGTTTCTGAGCATCTTCACCACCCTCCTCCTGGTGTTCTCCGGCATCGCGCTGCTCGTCGCGACCTTCTCCATCCACAACACCTTCGCGATCGTCGTCGCCCAACGCACCCGCGAAAACGCCCTGTTGCGCGCCCTCGGCGCCTCCCGTCGGCAGGTGACCGTCTCGACGCTCATCGAGGCGAGCGTTGTCGCCGTCACCGCGTCGGTCGTGGGTCTCGCCGGCGGTATCGGCGTCGCGGCCGGACTGCAAGCGCTGTTCCCGGCCATCGGATTCCCCTTCCCCGAGGGCGACTTGGTGATCAGCGGACTGTCCATGGCGCTGCCGCTCGCTGTCGGCGTCATCGTCTGCCTCGGCTCCGCGCTGCTGCCCGCCGTACGCGCCGGACGCACCGCACCGCTGGCCGCACTGCGTGAGACGGCCGTCGACCAGTCCGGGGCCTCCCGCACCCGCGCCGTGGCCGGCGGCGGTCTGGCCGCCCTCGCCATCGGCATCACGCTCTTCGGCGTACTGGCGAGTCCCTCCCTGTGGCTCGCGGGCCTGGGCGCCGTCCTGGCCCTCGCCGCCTTCGTGGTCCTCGGTCCTGTCGCGTCCTCGACGGCCGTACGGGCCCTCGGTATGCCCCTCGACAGGCTGCGCGGCGTCACGGGCGGCCTTGCCCGGCGCAACGCCCTGCGCAGCCCGAAGCGGACCGCCGCCACCGCGAGCGCCCTGATGATCGGTGTCGCCGTCGTCTCACTGTTCACGGTCTTCGGCGCCTCACTCAAGGCCACCATGGACCAGACGGTCTCCCGGTCCTTCGCGGGTGATGTCGCCGTCAGCACCCCGTCGTTCGGCGCCGGCGGCAGTGGTCTGAGCCCGAAGCTGGCCCCCGCGATCGCCGAGCAGCCCACGGTCGAGAACGCCGTCGGCCTGGGCCGGGGGGTCGCCGAAGTCAACGGCAAGGGCCGGGCGTTGACCGTCACCGACCCGGTCACCCTCGGCAAGGTCTTCGACCTCGGCGACGTACGCGGCTCGCTCGACGACCTGGGCACCGACGGCATCGCGATCACCGGGAACGAGGCCGACAAGCAACACCTCAAGGTCGGCGGCACCGCCCAACTCGCCTTCACCGATGGCGAGAAGGAGACCTTCACCGTCCGCGCGGTCTACGGACAGTCGGAACTCGCGGGCGACTACGTCATCACTCGCGCCGCCTGGAACCCGCACCGAACCCAGGACGCCGACACACTCGTCGCCGTCTCCTTCAAGGACGGCGTGCGCACGGCCGACGGCAAGGCCGCCGTGCAGAAGGTCGCGGACCAGTACGGCAGTCCCGAGGTGCAGACCCGCGAGGAGTACGCGCAGTCCTCGGCCGGCGGCATCGACATGATGCTGACCCTGGTCTACGCCCTGCTCGCCCTCGCGGTGCTCATCGCGCTGCTCGGCATCGCCAACACGCTGACGCTCGCGATCCACGAGCGCACCCGCGAACTCGGCCTGCTGCGGGCCGTCGGACAGACCCGTGCGCAGCTGCGCGCCATGGTCCGCTGGGAGTCCGTCCTGGTCGCCGCCTTCGGTACGGCGGGCGGACTCGCCCTCGGCGGCTTCCTCGGCTGGGTGCTCGTCAAGGCCTCGGACGGCGCGAGCGACAGCGCCTTCGCCTTCGCGATACCGCCCGTGCAACTGGTCGTGGTCGCCCTGGTCGGCCTCGCCGCCGGAGGCCTCGCGGGCCTGCGTCCGGCGCGTCGGGCGGCACGCCTGGACGTGTTGCGCGCCATCGCCACCGAATGACGTACGAGGAGGGTGTCACCGCCCGGTCAGCCGCCAACGGCGGACCGGGCGGGAGCGTGTTCGGGCCTGCGACCGTCGACCGGGTGCAGGCGCGGGGCCTCGCATGCCGTGTCGTACGGGGGAAGCGCGGGCACCGCCACGGCGGGCGCCGACGCCGGAAGTGTGAACCACACGACCTTGCCGGACTCGCCGTCGGGACGCACCCCCCAGCTCTCGCTGACCGCGGCGACCATGGCGAGGCCGCGTCCGCAGGTAGCGGCGGGGTCCGCCTCCCGAACCTCGGGAAGGCGGGGGTCGTGGTCGTGCACCGAGACCGTGAGCCGGTCGAGCAGCAGCTCGATCTTCACGGTGCACAGCTTGTCGGGCTGGGCGTGCCGGTGGACGTTGGTCAGCAGCTCGGTCACACCGAGCGCGGCCGGGTCTATCAAGGGGTCCAGATGCCAGTAGCGCAACTGCGCAGATACGATTCTGCGGACCTGGCCGATCCGCGACGGCAGGGCTTGGAGCTCCACCGTGCAATGCCTGCTTGGCTGGCTGATCACGGCTGCGACTCCCCGAATTGAGGTCCGGAAGAAGACGGAGATCGGATCCAGCAGAGTGGCTGAGTGGAACGGCCGCCTGCTGACGTGGCCGGCGGGCTGGTTCGCAGCGTTATCGCCGGTAAACCCAGAGTAGTGATGTGAGAACAGAGTGACTCAAGGGGTGCGGTCCTGCAACTCGCGGGCGCTTCTGCCCCCGCAGCCCCTGTCGCCGTGGCTTCAGTGCTTGCGTCCCGCCGCCTTGCGTACGGCCTCTATGAAACGGCGGGCCGAGGGCGGCCCGGGCTTGCCGGGAGCGGGGTCGTGCTCGCCGAGGGTGAGCGAGTAGCGGGTGCCGTTGACGTCCGCCAACGCCCGGTCCTCGGGCGCGAACCACGGCTTGGACGCGCGCACCGCCTGCACGGGCGCGCTGTCGATCTCGCTCCCGTAACTGGTGAGCAACTCCAGCCTGCCGTCGTTGATCCGGACCTGTCCGGCCCGGGTGAGCGAACGCAGCCTCTTCCCGATCCGCACGCCCGTGGCCGTGAACTCCGGCTCCGCCATGATGCCCCGCCCCCTTGTGCGCTTCGGCTGTGCTGTGCCGTGATCCAGTGTGCACCCCACCAGGAGGGCCCGGCTCGTTCTTGACGAGCGCCGCGCTGCCGGACCCTGTCCCCGCGGTGCAGTCTGCCCGCACCCGGCGGCGAGCACCAGGGTGCATGGCGAGGCCATGACGAGAACGGGAGCACTTTCCCCAATGCGCCCCCGCCGTCCCGAAGGCCCGTGGTCCAGGGGTTCCTTTGGGGCACCCAAAGACATGTTTATGCAGGTGAGAAGCGTGTGGAAGGTGCCTATGATCGAAGGTGTCCGACCTCGCG
The DNA here is from genome assembly GCF_044744645.1 of Streptomyces sp. NPDC087263. Classification (NCBI taxonomy): domain Bacteria; kingdom Bacillati; phylum Actinomycetota; class Actinomycetes; order Kitasatosporales; family Streptomycetaceae; genus Streptomyces; species Streptomyces sp. NPDC087263. The sequence continues at coordinate 636,415 of NZ_JBIUYT010000005.1, read as the reverse complement.
ATCCGGCGTCGGCACGATCCGAAGGAGCCCGCCGTGACCACCCCTCAGCAGACCCGGACCGGCGAAACCCTCGACGTCGACCACAGCGACCCGGGGTACCGGGCCTGGCTCAAAGAAGCCGTGCGCAAGGTGCAGGCCGACGGCAACCGCTCGGCCGACACCCATCTGCTGCGCTTCCCGCTCCCCGAGCACTGGGGCATCGACCTGTATCTGAAGGACGAGTCGACACACCCCACCGGCAGCCTCAAACACCGGCTCGCCCGCTCGCTGTTCCTGTACGGACTGTGCAATGGCTGGATCCGGCCGGGCCGCCCGGTCATCGAGGCGTCCAGCGGCTCGACGGCCGTCTCCGAGGCCTACTTCGCGGGGCTCATCGGCGTGCCCTTCATCGCGGTCATGCCCCGCACGACGAGCGCCGAGAAGTGTCGCCTCATCGAGTTCCACGGCGGGCGGTGCCACTTCGTGGACGACTCCCGCAAGATGTACGAGGAGTCCGCCGCCCTCGCGGCAGAGACCGGCGGCCACTACATGGACCAGTTCACCTACGCGGAACGGGCCACGGACTGGCGCGGCAACAACAACATCGCCGAATCCATCTTCCGCCAGCTCCAGTTGGAGCGGTTCCCGGAGCCCGCGTGGATCGTCGCCACGGCCGGTACCGGCGGCACCTCGGCGACCCTCGCACGCTACGTCCACTACATGCAGCACGACACCCGTATCTGCGTTGCCGATCCGGAGAACTCGTGTTTCTTCGAGGGCTGGATCACCGGTGATCCGGACGTCACCTGCGACTGCGGCTCGCGCATCGAGGGCATCGGCAGACCGCGGATGGAACCGAGCTTCGTGCCGCGCGCCATCGACCGGATGATGAAGGTGCCGGACGGGGCCAGCATCGCCGCAGTGCGCGCGCTGGAACAGGCCATCGGGCGCAAGGCGGGCGGATCCACCGGGACCGGCCTGTGGAGCGCGCTGAAGATCGTCGCCGAGATGGTCGCGGAGGGGCGTACAGGGAGCGTGGTGACGCTGTTGTGCGACCCCGGCGACAGGTATCTCGACAAGTACTACTCGGACGCGTGGCTGGCCGAACAAGGGCTGGATCTCGCGCCGTACACGAGGGCGATCGCGTCGCTGCTGGAGACGGGCGTCTGGCAGGACTGACGCATGTGAGACGCCGGTGGGACGGTCAGGCGCCGATCGGGTGCTGAGGTTGCCGGTCAGACGTTCGTGGACGCCAGCCGTCGGTCCAGTGCCGTCACCGCGTCGCGGAACGTTCGCCCCAGGCCGGCCCGGCCCAGTCCGAGGGCCAGTCGGAAGGGTGCCGTGCCGTCCGTGGCGAAGGTCCACTGGACCCGCGTGCCCGTTCCGTCGGGCGTCAGCCGCCACTCCTCGACCAGGGCGCGGGCCCCGGGCGCGTTCGTGACGTCCACCCGGTACGTGTACACCTCGGGAGCCGTGGCGACGAGGACCGTCTCCTGGAAACGAATGCCGCCCCGGAGCCGGATCTCACGCCCGGCGCCGTCCTCGGTCGGCCGGGCGAGCGTCACCGCCGCGAACCACTCGGTCCAGCCGGGAACGTCCTCGGCGAGCGCGCGGAAGACCGACTCCGGGGACGCGGTCACCACCCTGGCGAACACCAGACGTACCGGAGCGCTGTCGATGAACTCGGGTCCTACCGGGCGCAGTCGGCGGGCCATGTGCGGAACCCCCTGGCGGGACACGGTCCCGGGCGGAGACGGGCAAGGACGGAACGCGCCCGTACCGCGCGGCGGCGGGGGCAGCGTCACCATAACTGGCGGACCGTCAGATGTCTGTACCGTCTTCGGGTTCGCCGGCCACCACCAGGCGCATGAGGTGCTCCGAGATCTCCTCGCGGGCGTCGGCCGGCAAACCCGCGTCGGTGACGAGCGTGTCGACCTGTTCGAGCGCGGCGAACGAACTCAGGCCCACGGTGCCCCACTTGGTGTGGTCGGCGACCACGACGACTCGCCGCGCGGACTGCACCAGCCGCCGATTGGTCTCGGCTTCCGCCAGGTTCGGCGTCGACAGACCGGCCTCGACCGATATCCCGTGCACACCCAGGAACAACACGTCGAAGTGGAGCGCCCCGATGGCCTGATCGGCCACCGGGCCGACCAGGGAGTCGGACGGCGTGCGCACCCCGCCCGTCAGGACGACGGTGGCGGCGCCCTGCCGCTGACCGGAGACGCGCTGCGCCGAGTGGAACACATCGGCCACCCGTACCGAGTTGGTGACCACGGTCAGGTCGGGGACGTCCAGGAGGTGCTGGGCCAGCGCGTACGTCGTCGTGCCGCCCGAGAGCGCGATCGCCGTGCCCGGCCCGACCAACTCGGCGGCGGCGCGCGCGATGTCCTCCTTGGCGGTGAGCTCCAGGCCGGACTTGGCCTCGAAACCCGGCTCGTGCGTGCTCGCCTCGACCAGCGGGACCGCGCCGCCGTGCACCTTCTCCACCATGCCCTGGCGGGCGAGGGCGTCGAGATCGCGGCGGACCGTCATGTCGGAGACGCCGAGCTTGCGGGTCAGTTCGTTCACGCGGACGCCACCGCGGCGTCGTACTTCATCGAGGATCAGGGCGCGACGCTGCTCCGCGAGGAGGTTCTGATTCTCACTCACGTCCGCTCCGGTTTCCTTTCGTCCAAACCTGTTCGACACTCCGTCCGAACCCACTCCCACGTGGACATTTTCCCCGTCAGAGGGCTTCAGGACGCCTCATCCTCGCACGGGTCACGGACAGCCGCGCCACTGCCCGTACAGACTCCTCTCGCGCTGGTGTCACACGTATCGGGGAGATTCCGTGACGACGGGTGCACACAGCGTCCGCGGGCGGGATCCTTGTGCCTGCACATGACACATGGGAGACACGCGGCACGGGGGAAGTGCGAAGCGGTGGAATCTGCACGGGAAAACGGTTCGACGGGGGAGCTCGGCAGCCCCGTACAGCGGCCCGAAGCGGCCGCGCCCGCCCTGGAACTCCTGGTTCACGGAGTGGGCGGCGCTTCACCCGAGGGGATGCTCGACGACCCACGGACGGTCCGCATCACCGGCGACGAGACGGCGGCCGTCTACCGGCGCATCGCCGACGCCGACGCCGAGCGGCACCCTGACGCCCAACGGGGCCAACCGGTCCCCGAGGCCTATGTGTGGTGCAACCTCACGTCGGGCAACGGCTCCCGCGCCCTGTGGCTGCTACTGCTGCCCTTCATGGTGGTCAACCTCGCGCATTGGATGCGTCCCACCACCCGGGGCCGCAGACGCACGGTCCGCCTCTACGGCCTGCTCGTCCGCCTGGCAGGACTCACCCTCACCGTGCTCCTGGTCGCCGCCGCCTGCGAGGTAGCCCTCGACCTGGCCGCCTGGCAGTGCGCGGGCACGCACGCGTGTGCAGAGGACCACTCCTGGCTGGACTTCCTCTCACCGGCTGCCTCCGATGCCGGCTGGTGGAGTCAGCCCGGCCGCCGCCTCGCCCTTGCCTCCCTGGTGCCCACCGCGCTGACCGCTCTCCTGTGGTACCTGTCCCACCGCACCTGGAGCGCCTACGAGTCGCAGCAGCCGATGTCCCGCAAGCCCGAACCCGACGAGGAGACCGGCCGTTCAGGGCTCGGGCGGCCGGGGTTCTGGTACGGGCGCCGACTGGTCGCCCGGCTGCGTGCCGCGCACACCGCCGCGGGCCTGCTGACGGTTGCCGCCGCCGTGGGCACTTCCGCCGCGCGCTACGACCGCACGTCACACGGCCCTGGCGTACTGGCGACCCTGGGCCTGCTCCTGGACGTGATCCTCGTTGCGGGCTTCGTCGTCGTGGTGTGGGTGGTGTGCCGCAGGGGCCGCACCGAGAACCGCCTCGACGAGGAACTCGACCAGCCCCTGGTGCGCCGACTGCCCATGGGTTCCGTCATCCTGCTGGCCCTCACTCTGCTGTACGCCGGCTGGTCGCGGCCCGGCTGGCACTCACAGGGGCGGCTGCCCGGCGACATGACGTTCGGCGGCATCGCCCTCCTCCAGGGGCTGCTCGTCATCGTGCTGGGCGTGGTGGCCCACATCCTGTTCCGCGCCCGGCCCGACACACGCACCGCGATGCGCGGACTGGCCGGTCCCGCCGTCGCCATGCTGGCCTGCGCGCTGGGCGGCGTGATGTCCGGAGGGGTGTGCCAGCGCGTCGCCGACTGGCTCGACGGCACCCGGAGTTCGATCCCGGGCCCGCCCGTCCTGCTGACCTGGCAGGCCTCCACGATCCCCGTCGTGCTCGTCGTGCTCGCCTTCGTCATCGGCTGGCTCGCCTGGCGCACCTGGCTGTTGCGCAAGCGTGAGATGGGAGGTGTTGAGCTCGACTACGAGGGTGAGCCCCAGGACCCCGTCCGTACACGCCGCATCGCGAGCACGCGCGCGATGGCCTCCCTCACCGACAGGGCGCCCCTCCTGGTCGCCGTCATCTCGTCCGTGACCTGGCTGCTCGGCGCCGGAGCACTGGCCGGCGCACTGGCGACCCAGGACGCTCCCAGTGAGGCCGCGCACGGCACGTACGCGTTCGTCCAGGGCGCCGCCGAGACCGCCCAGGCGCTCGGCTCCTGGCTGATCGGCCTCGGTTTCATCCTGTTCGTCACCTGGGGCCGCCGCGCCTACAAGGACCCGGCGGCCCGCCGCACCATCGGCATCCTCTGGGACGTCGGCACCTTCTGGCCGCGCGCCGCCCACCCCTTCGCGCCGCCCTGCTACGCCGAGCGCGCCGTGCCCGACCTGACCTGGCGGATGGCCACCTGGACCCGTGCCACCGGCGGGCGGCTCGTCATCTCCGGGCATTCCCAGGGCAGTGTGCTGGCAGCCGCGGCCGCCTGGCAGCTGAAGCCGTCCGTACGCAAGCGGGTCGCGCTCCTCACCTACGGCTCACCGCTGGAGCGTCTGTACGGGCGCTGGTTCCCGGCCCACTTCGGTCCGGCCGCCCTCGCCTCCCTGCACCGTGACGTCGCCTGCTGGCGCAACCTGTACCGGCTGAGCGACCCCATCGGCGGAAGCGTCCGGTTGACGGGGGAGTGCGGCCCCCAGGTGGACCGGGCGCCCCTCAAGGATCCGCTGGCCTATGGACGCACCCCGCAGCACCCGCTGCCCGCGCCGATCCTGGGTCACTCCGACTACCAGGCGGACCCCGCCTTCGCTGTCGAGAGGGAGGAGTTGCTGGCCCGGCTGACGCCGGACGTGCCGCTGCCACGCGCGCGGCAGGACGACAGCGCGCCGGCCGCCCTTCGAACCCGGGACGACGGACCGCCTCAGGGCAGTTCGGGGAGGTCCTCCGAGTAGAGGAGGGTGAGGTCGTCCGTGCTCGGCTCCGTGAGCTGGGCGACCCGCCCCGCATGCCGCTCGACCATCGCCTCGAACGTCTGCCGCGCGGTGCGGCCGTTACCGAAAGCGGGTCCCTTGGGGATCGCGGTGAAGTACTTCGTCAGCGCCTCGGGCGCCCCCGGGGCCAGCCGGTACTCGTGCTCCTCGGCCTGCTGCTCCACGATCCGCAGCAGCTCCTCGGGGTCGTAGTCGCTGAAGGTGATGGTCCGTGAGAAGCGGGACGCCACACCGGGGTTGACGGTGAGGAAACGGTCCATCTCGGCCGTGTAACCCGCCACGATGACCACCACCGCCTCCCGGTGGTCCTCCATCAGCTTCACCAGCGTGTCGATGGCCTCCCGCCCGAAGTCGCGGCCCGAGTCCTCCGGCGACAGCGCGTACGCCTCGTCGATGAACAGCACCCCGCCGCGCGCCTTGTCGAACGCCTCCTGCGTGCGGATCGCGGTGGAACCGATGTGCTCGCCTACCAGGTCCACGCGGGACACCTCGACGAGATGCCCGTTCTCCAGGACGCCGAGCGAGGCGAGGATCTCGCCGTACAGCCGCGCGACGGTGGTCTTGCCGGTGCCGGGGGAGCCGGTGAAGACCAGGTGGCGCCGGGCGGAGGCCGCCTTGAGGCCCGCCAGCTGGCGGCGGCGGCCCACCTCGATCATGTCGGTCAGGGCGCGCACCTCGCGCTTGACGCTCTCCAGGCCGACCAGCGTGTCGAGTTCACCGAGGACGTCGTGCGACGAACGCGTCGGCTGCTCGGGCTCCTGCGCCGCGACGAGAGGCTCCTGCTCGGTGGTGCGCTGGCCCGGGATCGCGCCAAGGAGGCCCGTCGTCGCGCTCGACGTCTGTACGGCGCTCTCGTGCGCCGGGGACCGCAGCCCCGCGCTCTCGTCGCTCGTGCAGTCCTCCATGACAGGTCCGTCGCCCGCGCCTTGTGTCGCCTTGGCGTCGGCGAACTCGTAGCCCCCGCGTGCACACCGCTCCGTACGGCACTTCTTCAGTGTCGCGCGGGCGCCGTCGATCACATGGAAGCCGTAGCCCCCGCTGTCCGTCACGCGGCAGTTGTGGAAGCTGCCCCGGCCACCCGCCGACACATAGAAGCCCGCCTCGGCGGGGGAGGTGACCGTGCAGCGCTCGATGGTGGGATCGGCGCCCTTGGTGACGATCACGCCGGTCTGGGTGCCGTCCACGGTGCAGCCGGACAGGGTGCCGCCGCTGCCATGGTCACGGAACCAGGCGCCGGTCGCGGCGTCCCGGATGCGGCAGTCGTCGAGCTGGGCGGTCGCGCCGTCGCTGACCGACACGGCGGTGTTCCGCACCTGCGAGAGGTCGCTGTCGACGACGTCCGCGCGGGAACCGCGGTCCAGGACGAACAGTGCGTCCGGCACGTCGTGCACCCGGCAGGAGTCGAGCACCGCGGTCGCGCCGTCGCTGATCCACACCGCGGGGTAGTCGCCGGTGCTGTCGAAGATCTCGCACTGGTTGGCGTCCACCCGCGTGCCGGGGTCCCAGACCGAAAGACCGTTGCGCCCGAACTGCCGCACGGTGGTGCGCGTCAGCGTGAGGACCGAGCGCGAGCGCAGATCGACCGCGTTCTCCGGGATGTCGTGGATGCGGCAGTCGGCGAGTGTGAGCACCGCGTCCGTGTCGAGGGTGATGCCGTCCCCGGTGGTGCGGTGCACATCGCAGTCGGTGAGATGGGCCGTGGCCCGTCCGGTGATCTGCACGCCGGAGCCCTTGACCTCGTACACCTCGCAGCCGACGGCCTCCAGCGACGAGCCCTCGCCGGTAGCCGACAGGCCCGCGCCGGAGGCGTGATGGACCCGGCAGCGCTCCAGGCGCGGACGGCCGCCCCCACGGACGACGATGCCCGACTGGCCCGCCGCGACGACCTCGCACTCCTCGAACACCCCACCGCCGCCGTCCAGTACGGCGATGCCGATACCGGCGGGATTGTCGACGGTGCAGCGGCGGACGGTCGGGCGGGCGCCGCCGCGCACTTCGATCCCGGCGGCGGAGCGTGTGACGATCCGTACGTCCAGCAGCTCCGGGGTGCCCTCCTCGACGAGCAGCGCGGGCGCGGCGGAGTCCTGGCCCTCCACATGAAGGTCCTGGACCACGGCGGAGGCGCGGACGGTCAGCGGCACTCCGTCGACCGGCGCGATGCGTACGGAGCCGGGGGACCCTTCGGGGCCGCGCAGCGTCACCGCGCGCTGGACCACCAGATTCTCCCGGTAGGTGCCCGGAGCGACAGTGAGGACATCACCGTCGGCCGCCGCTTCCAGTGCGGCGGCCAGCGATGCGTATTCACCCGTACGGCGCCGCCACCGCGAGGTGCCGGTGTGCGTCACCTGGACCGTGCCCTGTGCCATGGCGCTGTTCTGCCCCCACCTCGTGATACGCGGGTCCTGCGAGGCCGAACCGAAACCTCGTCGGCATGACGGAAAGCCTCTCACGACGGTGCCGAAGACCTCGCCGGTCCACCGTAGCGTGCGTGGGCATGCCGAGTTGACCGTAGTGGGAAGGCGGTCAGCTGCCCGCGCCGGTCCTGCCCCAGTCGGGACCCGCCTTGTCCCAGGCACGGTCCCAACGGACGTACCGGCGAAGGACCATGCGCCAGACGATCAGCCGCCTGCCGCCCTCGACGAGTCCCACAGCCATCACGACCACGCCGAACCCGGCCAGCACCGCATGGGTCGTCGCGGTGGCACCGTCCAGCGGGCGGGGGACTGTTCGGCCGTGCAGGTCGGTCCAGATCGTGAAGTGGTCCCCGGGCACGGGGGACTTGAGAGCGGCCGTCACCGCGCCGTGTTGTGAGGTGCCGTCCGGTGCCGTCCAGTTGGCCATCACGCGGCTGTGGGCGTCCCGTCCCGCAGCTGTCTCGGGGTCGGGGTCCATCGGACCGAGGGCCAGCTTCCTGACGACGGTGGCCGCCACCTCGTGGCGGGCCGCACGCTGGTCCCGTACGGACTGCTGGAGGGCGCTCTGCGCCGCGGCGCCGACGGCGACTCCCACGAGGGGTACGACAGCGACGATCAGCACAATGGCCGCCAGAGCCACCCAGGCCTCGGCCAGATCGGTCCCTCGGCGCAGCGGGTTGTGCCGCCAGCGCCAGAGTCCGCCGATTGCTCGCACCGTTCCGCACCCTCTTCCGCTTCCGTGATAACCCACCGCAGGGGCGTTCGCGCGACGAGCTCGGGGAAGAGAGAGCGAAATCACCCCGCCCCGGGCCTTTCGTGAACTCCTCGCGAAGTGTCAACGACCGTGCTCGGGGACCGGGTTCCCATTATGCGTGGCCTATTCACGGAACTTGACCGAAGGGTTCATTCGAGAATCGTGACGGCATCGCCGATCCGTACCCTGCCCGTGGACTCGGGCACGAGGTTCTGCCCGAAGACCAGCCGGTCCCCGAAGCGGCGGTGGCGCCCGAGTGTCCGCAGCGGTTCCCTGCCGCGCTCGGCGGTGCCCTGGTCGGTGGTGGTGACGACACACCGGCCGCACATCTTGGCGACCCGGAAGGTGACCTCGCCGATCGAGATCCGCGACCAGTCGTCCTCGGCCCAGGCCTCCGTGCCCGCCACGACCACGTTCGGCCGGAAGCGGTTCATGGGCAGCGGCCCCTCCTCGGCGTGATCGCCCTGGGCGATGAGGGAGTTGAGGGCGTCCAGCGAGGCGAGCGTGGTGAGCAGCAGGGGGTAGCGGTCGGCGAGGCTGACCGTCTCGCCCGGCCGGGAGTACGGGGCGTCGTCGATCGGGCGGCGCGTGGCGGGGTCATCCATGTGGACGAGGCGCACGTCGGCGCCCAGGAACGCGCTGCACCAGGCGTGCGCGGCGTCGTCGGCCGGGACCGCGTCCACCTTGGTCCCGAAGATGCTCAGCGTCGTCGTGTCCAGCGGCTCGGGCACGGGAACGGTCACCGGCTCACGGTCGGACGCGGACAGACGGACGCCGCCGGGCAGAAGCTCGGCGGCGGCCAGTGCCAGACGTGGCTGCTGGCGCTGAGTGACGACCTTTCCCCCGTCGTCGATCAGTACCCAGCGTCGATCTCCGGTCAGCCCCCAGGGCTCCACCATGGCTTCCCGGACCGCCTGGCCGGTGAAGGCCTTGACCGGGTGGACATGGATCGAGTGCAGCTTCGTGTTCCCCATGACGCCATCGTGCCAGCAGGCACTGACCACCTCGCTCCGATAACTTCAGTGCCCGCTGCCTCAGTACCCGCGGTACTGCTGGCCGTTGTACGGATCCTGGTAGGGGGCCGGAGCCGGACGGGGAGCCGCCGGGCGCATGGCCTCGTAGCCCGTGCCGGGCGCCATCGGGCGCTGCTGCTGGGGCTGGCCACCCGGGTAGCCGCGCGGGACGCCGGCCTGCTGCGGAATGTAGGGCGCCGGGGCCTGCTGCAGCGGTGCGGGCTGCTGGGCCTGCGGGTAGCCGTACATCGGAGCTTGCTGCGAGGGGCCGGGCGGCAGGGCGGGGAGTGCCGACGGGAGGGCGGGCAGGTAGCTGTTGCCCGAGTCGTAGGCGGCGGGAACCCGGATCGGGGCGATCTGAGGAGTGCCCCGCTCGGCGACGAGGGAGTCATAGATGGGGGTGTCCGGGAAGGACGGCGCGGAGTAGTAACCGCCGCCATAGGTGGAGCGGGGGGAGGTCATGGCACATAAGTTAAGCCCACGATGTGCTGGTTGGGGAGACCGATAAGAGGGTTGTTTTCCGTGTCGGCAGTGACGTGGGATCCCCAATGCGAGCGAACTCGGCAAAAAAGGGCACCGAAGCGCGTTCAGATCGTGTAAAGGCCTAGTTCCTGGCAGGTTACCGGCGGTTGACCACCAGTCTTCCGGTGCGGATCTTGGGAGTTCGTCACGCCGGGGATTAGGTTTGGCGGGAGCGCAGCCAACGGACCGACCGAGGCGCCCTTCGGCGCGGAGACACGTGATGGGGGCGTACATGCCAATGTCTAAGGGATCGAATGTTCCCGTGCCGACGACCGCGCTGCGCGTCGAATTGGGATGGCGTTCGGCGCCGGGGGTGCCCGACGCGGACGCCTCCGCGCTGTTGCTGGTCTCCGGAAGGGTCCGGTCGGACGGCGATTTCGTCTTCTACAACCAGCCCGTGCACTCCTCCGGCGCCGTGCGGCACGAGGGCAAGCGGAGCGAGGGCGGTCAGGTGACCGACACACTGCTCGTCGACCTCGCGCGCGTGGAGCCCGCGATCGAGACCGTGGTACTGGCCGCCTCCACGGACGGCGGCCCCTTCGGGCAGGTGCCCGGACTGTACATCCGGGTGCTCGACGTACAGCGGGGGAGTGAGGTCGCCCGCTTCGACAGCGCAGACGCGAGCGTCGAGACCGCCTTCGTACTCGGTGAGTTCTACCGGCGTCAGGGCGCCTGGAAGTTCCGTGCGGTCGGGCAGGGGTACAGCAGCGGACTGGAAGGACTGGCCACGGACTACGGGATCACGGTGGACGAGCCGCAGTACGTGGCACCGCCCGTGGCTCCGCAGCCGGCCGTGCGGCCGCCGGCTGCCCCGCCCGTTACGACGCGGCCCCCGGTCCCCCCGCCCGTCACCATGCGGCCGCCGGCTGCCCCGCCCGTCACCACGCCGCCCCCCGTCCCGCCCTCAGCCCCTCCGGCCCCGGTGCGCCTGACCAAGGTCACGCTCACCAAGGAGGCACCGTCGGTCTCGCTCAGCAAGCAGGGCGGCACGTCCGGCGCCATGCGCGTGAACCTCAACTGGGAGGTGCGTAAGCAGTTCTCGGGGTGGGGAAGCAAGCTGGGCCGGGCCGTCGCGATGCACGCGGATCTCGACCTCGACCTCTGCGCCCTGTACGAACTGTCCGACGGCCGCAAGGGAGTCGTCCAGGCACTCGGCAACGCCTACGGAGCGCTGCACCAGCCGCCGTACATCCATCTCGACGGCGACGACCGCACCGGTGCATCGGCGAGCGGCGAGAACCTGTCCATCAATCTCGACCACAAGCAGAGCTTCCGGCGCATCCTCATCTTCGTGACCATCTACGAAGGAGCACGTTCCTTCGCCGACCTGGACGCCACGGTCACCCTCCAGCCCCTGAACGGCGCGCCGATCGACTTCTCGCTCGGTGAGTGCACAGTGCCCTCCACCGTCTGCGCCCTCGCTCTCATCACCAACAACGGCGGCGACCTGATCGTCCAGCGCGAGGCCCGGTTCCTGGTCCCCGAGCGCGGAGTGAGCCCCCAGCGCACCGTCGACTACACCTACGGGTGGGGCATGAACTGGACCCCCGGCAGGAAGTGAGCGGTCAGCGCTCGTCCAGGGCGGCGTCCGGACGCGTGTAGGTGCGACCCTTCCAGGCCGCGCCCCGCCCCCTGTAGTGCTGCACCGCGGAATCGACCGTCATGAGGAGGTACAAAAACGCGGTGACCGGCAGTAGCGGAGCCAGCCAGAGGGGCTGCCGGTAGTAGCGCAGCATCGGCAGGTACGTCGCCGTCATCAGCAGCCACGCGAGCCCCCCGGCCGTCGCGGCCCACGCACTCCCCGCGGCGAGGCCCACGAAGAGCGCGAGCGGCGGCACCAGGTAGACGACGGCGAGGCCGGCGACCGTTCCGGCGAGCAGCAGCGGATTGTGCCGCAACTGGGCGTACGCGCTGCGCGACACCATCCGCCACAGGTCGTGCAGCCGCGGATACGGGCGCACGCTGTCCACGCCCTCCGCGAGCCCCAGCCAGATGTGGCCCCCGCTCCCCTTGACCGCCCTCGCGAGCGCGACATCGTCGATGACGGCGTGCCGGATGGCGTCGGGAATCCGGGCCCGCTCGGCCGCGTCCGCACGCAGCAGGACACAGCCGCCCGCCGCGGCAGCCGTGCGCGAGCCCCGCATGCCGATCCGGCGGAAGGGATAGAGCTGTGCGAAGAAGTAGACGAAGGCGGGCACGACGAGCCGCTCCCACACGCTTTCCACCCGTAGCCGGGCCATCTGCGAGACCAGGTCGAAGCCGCCGGTGCGCGCCGCCGCCACCAACTCCCGCAGGCTGTCCGGCGCATGGGCGATATCGGCGTCCGTCAGCAGCAGATACTCGGGATCACGCGCGCGTGCCAGGCCGATGCCGTGGCGAACGGCCCACAACTTGCCCGTCCAGCCCGCGGGCGGCTCCCCGGGAGAGCTGACGGTGAGCGGCAGCCCGCCGTGCCCCCGTGCCAGCTCACGGGCCAGCTCCCCGGTGCCGTCGCAACTGCCGTCGTCGACGAGGAAGACCTCGGCCGGCCCCGGATAGTCCTGAGCGAGGAGTGACGGCAGACTCTCGGGGAGTACGGCGGCCTCGTCGCGCGCCGGTACGACGACACAGACGGACGGCCAGTCGTCCGGCTCCCCGCGCGGCGGCAGTCTCACATCCGTACGCCAGAAGAAGCCCTGGCCGAGCAGCAGCCAGAGCCAGGCGGCCAGTGATCCAACAGCGGTCCACGCAACGGCGTTCACCCGCCGAAGTCTGCCCCACCCCGGCGGCCCGTCGAGGCGGATCGTCTATGGTGACCGGGTGAAGATCGCGCTCATGGACTCCGGTATGGGACTGCTCGCCGCCGCCGCCGCGGTACGCCTTCTGCGACCCGACGCCGATCTCATCCTCTCCTCGGATCCCGGCAGCATGCCGTGGGGACCGCGCACGCCGGAGGACGTGACCGTGCGAGCTCTCGCCGTCGCCGAGGCCGCCGCGAAGCACCGCCCCGACGCGCTGATTGTCGCCTGCAACACCGCCTCGGTACGCGCCCTGCCCGCGCTGCGTGCCCGGCTGGAGCCCGGCGTGCCCGTCATCGGCACCGTACCGGCGATCAAACCGGCCGCGGCCGGCGGCGGACCCGTCGCGATCTGGGCCACGCCCGCCACCACCGGCAGCCCCTACCAGCGCGGTCTCATCCGTGAGTTCGCGGACGGAGTGCACGTCACCGAAGTGGCCTGCCCCGGCCTCGCCGAAGCCGTGGAGCACGCGGACCAGGAGGCCATCGACGCAGCGATCACCGCGGCTGCGGCGCGTACCCCCGACGATGTAAGGGTCGTCGTCCTGGGTTGCACCCATTACGAGCTGGTCGCGGAGCGCATCCGCGCCTCCGTACAGCAGCCCGGGCTGCCGCCGCTGGTCCTGCACGGCTCCGCCGGAGCGGTCGCCGCCCAGGCGCTGCGCCGGATCGGTGAGGCCCCGGACCCGGAGGCCCCCGCCGACGGCTCTCTCACGGTGCTCCTGAGCGGCCGGGAGGGTGCGCTTCCCGCCCCCGCACTGGCCTACGAAGAAGGCCGACTCCTGTCCGCGGTCACCCCGGCGCGCTGACCGTCGGTCACCGGTGGGCACCCTCGGCCACGGTGTGGACGCTCTGCCCAGGAAGGACGTCCACCCGGAGCAGTAACCCTCCGCAACCCGGTGCCCGCACTGCGGAACCTGAGTAGTCTCATTGCCATGAGGGACCACCCCCACCGCGAGAAGACCTCGCATCCCGCGATCTGGACGGGGCGCGCGACCAACCGCGTCCAGTGGCTGCCCGCGCTCGGCGGGGCCGCCTGCATCGCGCTCGGCATCGAACTGGCCGTCGACTCCACCTGGACGGCCGGCAGCGCCCCACTCGTCATGTCCGTCGTCGGATGCATCGCGGCAGGGCTGCTCATCCTGTTCGGCACGCTCGCCTTCGTGCATGTCGCCGTGAAGGTCGACAAGGACTCCCTCGAAGTGCGCTGCGGCCACATAGGGCTGCCGCGTCGCCGTATCCCGCTCTCGAACGTCGTCGGGGCCGACTTCGCGCCCTCGGTCACACCCCGCCAGTGGGGCGGCTGGGGTTACCGCTGGCGTCCCGAGATGGGAACCGCCGTCATCGTCCGGCGTGGCGAGGGCGTGGTGCTCCTCCTGGGGGACGGCCATACGTTCACGATCACGGTGGACAACGCGGAGGCGGCCGTACGGATCATCCGCGACCATCTGCGTACGACCACGCCGGGCACGGCGCTCTGATCCCTCGGCCGTCTGCCGTCACGGGTCCGGACGGTCGCTCCGGGGATGTGCTCCCAGGGCCGTGGTGTTTTCTTCGTCGGACAGCGGTCGTGATGTGGCGAGCCCCGCCAGCAGGCCCGCCCCGGCCGTCACCGTGGTGAAGCTCAGGGCGTTGCCGACCGACGCGACGACGGCCAGCATGGTCAGGGTCGCGCCCGCCGTGAGGGCGATCGGTGTGGGACGCCGCGTGCGCCACAGTGCGTACAGAACCCAGCAGAACACCGCCACGAGCAGCAGTACGCCGATCACGCCCTGTTCTGCCGCCTGTTGTAGTGGCGCGGAGTGCGGCTTGCCGTCGGGCAGGAGCGACTGGGTGACCGTAGGGCTGAGTTCCCCGTAGCGCCCCGGCCCGGCGCCCAGGGCGGGATACTCGCGGGCGAGGTGCAGCGCGTCGCGCCAGAGCAGGACCCGATGCCGAGTGAGGGGGCCTTCCAATGCCGAGGTGAGGCCGTCGGGCAAGGCGTCTTCGGCGATGGCCAAGGACATTCCCGTCGCCAGAGCAGCGGTGAGCGCGAGGCCCGCCAGTCCCAGCGCGCGGCGGCGCATACGGGCGGCGGCGAGGGAGTACAGCAGCACCCCCGTGCACAGGACGAAGCCGGTGGTCGAGCCCAGCGCTGCCGCGGTCACGGTGATTCCGGCTGCCAGCAGCCCCAGCGAGAGGCGCAGCACCGGTGGATGTGCCGCCCAGGCCGCGCAGCACGCGGCTCCGGCGGAAAGGGCCAGCAGTGCGGCCGTGGCGCCGGCGTGCCCAAGCGGCGAGGTGACTCCCGCGCCGGGAGCGGTGTGCGGGGCGGCGACCGCGAGGCCGAGTCCGGCGAGCGCGCCCGTGCAGGGTGCGGCGACGGGCAGGAGCGCCCCGAGGATCCGTCCCGACGCGTAGCCGGCTGTCACGGCGAGCACCGCCAGGAGCACGCCCTCGGGCCGGCCGTTGTGCGCGCCCGCCGTGATCAAGGACCAGATCGCGCACGCCCCGAGCGCGATCAGGCCCGTGACGTCGGACGCGCTGCGTCTGTCGCCCGCGGCCGCGGAATCGGCCGCAGACGTCATCCCCGTGGATCCCACCCCGTCGCCCCCCGACCGTGCCGGACCCCGGCCGTGGCGGCTGTCCGTCCGCACGTCAGAGGTTCGGGCACACCGTAACGGGTGATGCGCCGACTTGTGGACGAGTTGCGGAGGAAAACTGCATTAGATGTGGAGGGTGCGCGGTCGGGTAGAGGCCTTCCCACCGGACCGGTTCCTGTTCGGGGCCGGGTGGACCACGCTGTCGGCGCCCAGGTCATGCGCCGTACACTCCCGGAGTGACCGCCACCGCGACATCCGTAGACGAGCCGGAACAGCTCGAACCCCAGGCCGCGCGCGCATCGCGCGGGGCCGGACTGGCCCTCCGTCTCGTTCCGGCCGCCTCCGCGGCGCTCTCCGGCGTGCTGCTGTACGTCAGCTTCCCGCCACGCACGCTCTGGTGGCTGGCCCTTCCGGCCTTCGCGGTCTTCGGCTGGACCCTGCGCGGTCGCACCTGGAAGGCGGGTCTCGGGCTCGGCTACCTGTTCGGCCTCGGCTTCTTTCTGCCGCTGCTCGTGTGGACCGGTGTCGAGGTCGGCCCCGGGCCGTGGATCGCACTCGTCATCGCGGAGTCGGTCTTCACCGCACTCGTGGGCGCGGGCATCACGGCCGTCTCCCGGCTGCCGGGGTGGCCCCTGTGGGCGGCGACGCTGTGGATTGCGAGCGAGGCCGCACGCGCACGCGTGCCGTTCGGTGGGTTCCCCTGGGGAAAGATCGCCTTCGGGCAGGCGGACGGGGTTTTCCTTCCGCTCGCCGCGGTGGGCGGAACGCCGGTACTGGGCTTCGCGGTCGTGCTCTGTGGCTTCGGGCTGTACGAGGCCGTACGCCTGTTTCTCGAAGGCCGCCGCACCCGGGTCGTACGCCGCGGGGCCGCCGCGGTGGCACTGCTCAGCATCGTCGTCCCCGTGCTGGGGGCGCTCGCCGCACGGTCGCTGGTGAGTGACAAGGCCGAGGACGGCACGGCGACCGTCGCGGTCATCCAGGGCAATGTGCCGCGTGCGGGGCTGGAGTTCAACGCCCAGCGGCGTGCCGTTCTCGACTACCACGCGCGGGAGACCGAGAGGCTGGCAGCCGAGGTCAAGGCGGGCAAGGTCGCCCAGCCCGACTTCGTGCTGTGGCCGGAGAACTCCTCCGACATCGACCCGTTCACCAACCCCGACGCCCGCGCCGTGATCGACGGCGCGGCCAAGGCGATCGGCGCCCCCATCTCGGTCGGCGGAGTCGTCGAGCGGGACGGCAAGCTCTATAACGAGCAGATCCTGTGGGACCCGGACAAGGGCCCGGTCGACACGTACGACAAGCGGCAGATCCAGCCGTTCGGTGAGTACCTGCCCATGCGTTCGCTCATCGGGGCCATCAACAGCAACTGGACGTCCATGGTGAGCCAGGACTTCAGCCGCGGCGCCAAGGCGGGCGTGTTCACCATGGACGGCACCAAGGTCGGCCTCGCCACCTGCTACGAGGCGGCCTTCGACTGGGACGTGCGCGACACCGTCCTCGACGGAGCGCAGATGATCTCGGTGCCCAGCAACAACGCCACCTTCGACCGCAGCGAGATGACCTACCAGCAACTCGCCATGTCGCGCGTCCGCGCCGTGGAGCACAGCCGCACCGTCACGGTGCCGGTGACCAGCGGCGTCAGCGCCATCATCATGCCGGACGGGAAGATCACCCAGAAGACCGGGATGTTCGTGGCGGACTCGCTCGTCCAGAAGGTGCCGCTGCGATCGTCCGAGACACCTGCCACCCGCCTGGGGATCCTTCCCGAGATGGTCCTGGTGCTGGTTGCGGCGGGCGGGCTCGGCTGGGCGGTGGCGAGGACGGTGCGCGGACGACGCGGCAGCGGCGTTCAGGCCGCGGTCTCCGGACCGTAACGGAGCTGCGGAACGGGGCCGTTAGGGTCGGTACATGGCTACTCCCGACTTCATCCGTACGATCCGGGCCACCGCCGGCCACCAGTTGCTCTGGCTGCCCGGAGTCACCGCCATCGTCTTCGACGACGAGGGCAGAGTGCTGCTGGGGCGCCGCTCCGACACGGGCAAGTGGTCGGTGATCGGTGGCATTCCGGACCCGGGGGAGCAGCCCGCCGCCGGAGCGGTCCGGGAGGTTTTCGAGGAGACCGCGGTGCGGTGCGTCGTCGAGCGCGTCGTGCTCGTCCAGGCCCTCGCACCGGTCACCTACGAGAACGGCGACACCTGTCAGTACATGGACATCACGTTCCGGTGCCGTGCTGTCGGTGGTGAGGCGCGTGTCAACGACGACGAGTCGTTGGACGTCGGCTGGTTCGACGTGGACGCGTTGCCGGAGCTGAACGAGTTCTGCCTGCTGCGGATCAAGCAGGCACTCTCCGACGCACCCACATGGTTCGACCCTACGACCTGAGCGCGAAGTGTGTGAGCTGACCACATGGGTTGGGTCCGGGGCCCTACTTAGGGTCGAGACATGACCGAGCCCAGCGCCCTCCCGGGAACCCAGACCCCCGCACTCGACCTCGGCGGCCGCACCGCCCTTGTCACGGGCGCCGCGGGTGGAATCGGCAGTGCCTGTGTGCTGCGGCTCGCCGCCGCCGGGGCCAGGGTGAGAGCGGTCGACCGCGACTCCGCGGGGCTGAGCGCGCTCACCGAAGGGGCTCAAGGACTCGCGGGCACCGTCGAGCCGCACGTCCTCGACCTCACCGACCTCGACGCGGCGGAGCGGTCCGCGGCGGGCGCCGACATCCTCGTGAACAACGCCGGGCTGCAACTGGTCCGCCCCATCGAGGAGTTTCCGCCCGACGTCTTCCACACCGTGTTGACCGTGATGCTGGAGGCACCGTTCCGGCTCATCCGCGGAGCGCTGCCCCACATGTACGGGCAGGGCTGGGGCCGTATCGTCAATGTGTCGTCGGTCCATGGACTGCGAGCCTCGGCGTTCAAGTCGGCGTACGTGGCCGCAAAACATGGTCTTGAGGGGCTCTCGAAAACCGCCGCCCTTGAAGGCGCGCCCCATGGAGTCACCTCGAACTGTGTGAACCCCGCCTATGTGCGTACCCCCCTGGTCGAGAAGCAGCTCGCCGATCAGGCACAAGCACACGGGATTCCCGAGGAGCGGGTGCTCGCCGAGGTGCTGCTCCAGGACAGCGCCGTCAAGCGGCTCATCGAACCGGAGGAGGTCGCCGAGGCCGTCGCGTATCTGTGCGGCCCGTATGCGTCCTTCATCACCGGTACGTCGTTGGCACTGGACGGCGGCTGGACCGCGCATTGAGCGGGAGCGGCGGGTGGCTACGGTGAGTTATCCACAGGCTGGCGGCGGCGATCTTCCGATGGGTGATCCTGGGAGCATGTCCCGCGATCACACGCAGTCCGCCGAGGCCGCCGCTGACGGCACTGAGCCCGCTGTCGTCAGTGCTGAGCCGGCCGTTGGCAGTGCCGAGTCAGCCGTCAGCAGTTCCGAGGCGCCGTTCCTGGAGCTGCTGGCCAGAGGCGCGTCCGCCGATGCCTACGAGCAGCCGGTGCTGCTCGCCCGCGCCGAGGGCCGGCCCACCGAGCACGTCACCGCCCTCGAACAGGCGAAACTGCTCGCGCTGCGTGTGCGCTCGGAGATGGAGGGACGTCGCCGCCGCGAGGCGGAGCTCTCCGCGCTCTTCGAGACCGCCCACGATCTGGCGGGACTGCGCGACCTCGACGCCGTGCTGCGGGCGATCGTGCAGCGGGCCCGGTCACTGCTGGGCACGGACGTCGCGTATCTCAGCCTGAACGACGCGGGCAGGGGCGACACCTATATGCGGGTCACCGAGGGCTCGGTCGCCGCTCGCTTCCAGCAACTTCGGCTCGGTATGGGCGAAGGGCTCGGCGGGCTCGTCGCGCAGACCGCCCGCCCGTATGTCACCGACGACTACTTCAAGGACGAGCGCTTCCAGCACACCCTGACCATCGACGCGGGCGTACGGGACGAAGGTCTGGTCGCGATTCTCGGTGTGCCGCTCATGATCGGGCCCCAGGTCATCGGCGTGCTGTTCGCCGCGGACCGGCGCGCACGGGTCTTCGGGCGGGAACAGATCGCCCTCCTCGGCTCCTTCGCCGCTCTCGCCGCGGCAGCCATCGACACGGCGAACTGGCTCGCGGAGACCCGCTCGGCCCTCGACCGCCTGGGCCGCGCCAACGAGATCATCCGCGACCGTAGCGGGGTCATCGAGCGTGCGTCCGACGTCCACGACCGGCTCGCGGAACTCGTCCTGCGCGGCGGCGGAGTCCACGACGTGGCCGCCGCGGTGTCCGAAGTCCTTGACGGCACGGTCGAGTTCGCGGAGGCGGGAGCAGCACCCGCCGCCGCACTGGAATCATCCAGGGCAGAGGGACACGCCGTGCGACGCGGCCACGACTGGGTCGCCGCAGTAGCGGCCGGAGGTGAACTGCTCGGCGCGCTGGTGCTGCACGGCCATCCGGGCCTCGACCCTGTCGACCAGCGCACGCTGGAACGCGCAGCGATGGTCACCTCACTCCTCCTGCTCGCCAGACGCTCGGCTTCCGAGGCCGAACAGCGCGTCCGGGGAGAGCTGTTGGACGACCTCCTCGACGCCCGCGACCGTGACCCGCGACTCCTGCGCGAGCGTGCCTCCCGACTGCATGCCGACCTCGACGGCACCCACGTGGTGCTGGCCGCTCGGCTTGAGGCACCGGCGGCCGATGCCGACCAGGAGGCCGCCGCTCGCAGACGCCTTTGGTCGGCCGCCTCCCGTCTCGCCACCACCCGGCGGGGACTGGCCGCCGCCCGCGACGGCGGCACCGTCCTGCTGCTGCCCCTCGGCCCCGGCGACACCGCGACAGACCTGGCCCGTCGCATGGCCAAGCACCTCGGCAGCGCCGTGCACGAGGAGGTCACCGTCGGCTCCTCCGCTCCCGTCGACCGACTCGTCCAGCAGCTTGCCACCCGCCCGGGCGCCGTGGCCGCGGCGTACGCGGAGGGGCAGCGCTGCCTTGAAGCCTTGCGCCTGCTCGGCCGCGCCGGGGACGGCGCCGCCGCCGAGGACTTCGGGTTCCTGGGCCTGCTGCTCGCCGGGGACCGGGACATCTCCGGCTTCGTCGACCGCACCGTCGGCCAGGTGGTGGCGTACGACGAACGACGCGGCACCGACCTGCTGCGCACCCTCGACGCGTACTTCGCGTGCGGCATGAGTCCGGCACGCACCAAGGACGACCTGCATGTGCATGTGAACACGGTCGCGCAGCGGCTGGAGCGTGTGGGCCGGCTGCTCGGGGACGACTGGCAGAGCCCGGCCCGCGCGCTGGAGATCCAACTCGCTCTGCGGCTGCACCGGTTGGCGTCGGCCGGGCCACACTGACCCGCATGAGGGCGCCCCGTGACAGAGGCCGACGGGAACGCCCGCAGAGGGTCGCGGCCGCGCCCCGTTGTAGCATGAACCGGAAATTTACCCCCTCTCTGGGAGGCAAACGATCGAGATGGCGTCGAGCCCCGGGACTGACCGGCCCCCGCTGCGCCGGGATGCCGAGGCGAATCGCCGTCGTATCCTCACCGCGGCCCGCGAGGTGTTCCGGGAGCGGGGGACGGAAGCGAGCCTCAGCGACATCGCCGCCCATGCGGGCTTGGGCCTGGGCACCGTCTACCGGCGCTTCTCGAACAAGGAAGAGCTGCTGGACGCGCTCTTCGACGACATGATCGACACTCTCGTGGCCGCGACGGAAGAGGGTCTCGCCGACCCGGATCCGTGGCACGGGCTGGTGACGAGCTTGGAGAAGGGCTGCGAGATCCAGGCCTTCGACCGGGGACTGCGCGAGGCGCTGCTCGGAGCCGCGGCCGGGCCGCGGCGGCAGGCCCAGGTCCTTACCCGGATCACGCCCATCATGGGCGCCCTGATCGCCCGGGCGAAGGAGCAGGGCGCGCTGCGCGCGGACATCGTGCCCGTGGACATTCCCATGATCCAGCTGATGGTGGCCGCGGTCACCGACCGTACCGGACAGCCCGACCTGTGGCGCCGCTATCTGCGACTGCTCCTGGACGGTCTGCGGGCGGAACCCGGCGCGCCCTCCCCACTGCCCGAAATGGCCTTTGGCGACGCGGGGTTCATGAACGCGATCGACGACTCGATCGAGCGCGAGGCCCGCGAACGGGCCCCTCGCTAGGTCAGCGTTCGCCCGGGCCTCCGCCCGGGCCACGGAATCCGCCTGGAGCCTCCGGCGAGGTCACGTAATCCTCCGCAAAGGCTCTGGCCACCGACCTACCTGCTGCCCGGTCTCCCGGGGTGTTGAACGCCGTCCTCGCATAAGTGGGAATCGAATTCCCACTTAGTGTTATCGTGACCCGGGAAGTGGGAATCACCTTCCCATTTGTCTGTGCGGACGACCAGAGGAGTGGCATGGCCAAGGACGAGAACATGAAGGCGACCGGGAGCAGGAGGCTGCGCAAGAGGGTCGGTGTCGGACTCGCGGCATCCGTGGTGCTCGGGCTGGCCCTCACGGCCTGCTCCTCGGACGGTGAAAGTACGGCCTCCAGCGCGTCAGCCTCGGCGAAGGCGAAGGCGACGGACTGCCCGGCCTCTCAGGCGCCGGGCGGCGCCGGGGGAGGAGCCCCCAGCGGTGGAGTTCCCAGTGGTGCGGCCGGAGGCGCGTCCATATCCATTGCGAAGACCGTCAAGGCGAGCGACACCAGTACGAGCACCGTCATCGACCCCACCGGTGCGCAGATCCAGTGCGGGAAGACGAAGGTCACGACGCACAGTGACGTCGTCTACTCCTCGCCGACGACCAACGGCAAGAAGGCGGAGCTGAAGCTCGATCTCCAGGTCCCCGAGACGGAGGGCAAGAAACCGCTCGTCGTCTACATCACCGGTGGCGGTTTCGCCATGGCGGACAAGACCGGCAACCTGAACCAACGGACGTACGTCGCCGAGCAGGGGTACGCCGTCGCCAGCATCGAGTACCGGACCGTCACCAGCGGCGCCACCTACAAAGAGGCCCTGCAGGACGTCAAGTCGGCGATCCGCTACCTGCGCGCACACGCCGACGAGTACGGCATCGACCCGGCGAACGTCGCCGTGTGGGGGCAGTCCGCCGGTGGCTACCTCGCCGCGATGACCGGAACCACCAACGGTGTCAAGGAGTTCGAAGCCGGCGACAACCTGGACCAGAGCAGCGACGTGCAGGCGGTCGTCGACGAATTCGGTCCCTCCGAACTGTCCAAGACCGCCTCCGACTTCGACGCCGCGACCCAGAAGACATACCTGGCGGCCGGAACCAACACCGCGCAGTTCGTCTTCGGCGCCGGCACCAAGAAGACGCTCACGGACGATCCCGCAGCCATCAAGGCAGCCGATCCCAGTACCTATGCCGACTCCTCGGACCCCGCGTTCGTACTGCTGCACGGAAGCGACGACCACCTCGTCTCACCGAGTCAGACCCTGACCCTGCACAACACCCTGCTGGCCAAGGGCGTCGACAGCACCCGCTACGTCCTCAAGGGTGCGGACCACGGCGACCTGACGTTCATGGGCGGCGACTCCTCGGCCGGACTCAAGTGGTCGACGGAGCAGGTGATGGGTGACATCGTGACGTTCCTCGGCAAGCACCTCGGCGACTGACCGACCCACCCCGGCCGCCCGGAAACATCCCCCACCCCCGTCACCCGTAAATTCCGGGCTCGCAGGTCACACATTTACGGGTGAAGAGAACTTCATCAGGCGAACCCCACCTGCATCGGGCGGACCGTACCTGCATCGGCCGACCTCCACCTGTATCAGGCGAACCACACGCTCCCACCCCACCCCACCAGCGCACCGCACACCCATTCCGCTCCCACCCAAGGGGTCGACGATGACTCTCTCCGGCACCACTGACGCGTACCCGACGCGCCCCGAGCACACCTTCCGTTCCGTCTTCCCGGTGCTGGCCCTGTGCTGGCTGGCGGTGTTCTTCGACGGTATGGACGTCAATATCTACGGGGCTGTCATGCCGCACATGCTCGAGGACGACGGCCTCGGCCTGACCACCTCGACCGCGGGCACCATAGGCAGCTGGACCACTTTCGGCATGCTCATCGGCGCGCTCACCGCGGGCAACATCACGGACTGGCTCGGCCGCCGGCCCGTCCTGGCGTGCAGCGTGACGCTCTTCTCCCTCGGCTCCGCGCTCTGTGCCATGGCCGGGACAACCACACTGTTCGGCGCTGGGCGGTTCATCGCCGGACTCGGGCTCGGCGGTCTGATGCCGCTCTGCCTGGCCATGGTGATGGAGTTCGCGCCGCCCCGCCGGGCAGCGCTCACCACGGGGCTGTTGATGACCTCGTACCACACCGGTGGTATGGCGGCGACCGTCCTCGGCCTGACCGTCGCCCCCTCGGCGGGCTGGCGCTGGGTGTTCTGGGCCGGTGTGCTGCCGGCCATGATCGCCGTCCCCCTGCTGCTGAAACTCCTGCCCGAGTCGCCCGGCGTCCTGCTCTCCAGAGGCCAACGGGAGAAGGCCGACCAGGTAGCCGACCGCTACGGTCTGCCTCGGCCAACGGCGGTCGCGAGCCCGGCCGCCGGAGCCCGGGGCCGGCTGGACGCCGTCCTCGCGCTGTTCCGCCCCGAATCCCGGTGGGCCACCCCGCTGTTGTGGCTGGCGTCCTTCTGCGGGCTGCTCCTGGTCTACGGGGTCAGCACCTGGTTGCCCACGATGATGAAGGCGTCCGGCTACGGAATGACGTCCTCCGTGAGTTTCCTGCTGGTCATCAACGCGGGCGGAATCGTCGGCATGTTGATCGCCGGCCGGGCCGCCGACCGCTTCGGTCCGGTACGGATCTCGGCGATCTGGTTCACCCTGACCGCGGTTGGCGCGCTGTTGCTGAAGTCGCACCTGTCGCTCGGCCTGACGTATGCCGTCGTGGCGGTGACCGGTGTGTGGCTGTTCAGCGCCCAGGTGATGGTGTACGCGACCTCCAACTCCCTTTACCGGGACAGTGAACGGGCCACCGGACTCGGCTGGGTCACCGGTGTGGGCCGCGCCGGTGCCGTCGTCGGGCCCTCGCTGGTCGGCACCCTCGCCTCCAACGGCAGCGAGAGCTGGGGCTTCATCGCCTTCGCGCTGGCCGGCGTGACCGGCGCGATCGCCATCGCCCTGGTGCCCCTCGCCGGCCGCCTCGGCAACCCTGCCCGGACCGGCCCGGTGCCGGTGGCTGCCCGGACGGACGCCTGACGGTTGCAGCGCATGGTTCCGGGACGCCGTGATCGCGCGGCCTCCCGGAGCTGCGCGCGGCGGGAGCGGCACCGTTCCGTACCGGTGTCGGAGGCCTCAGCTAGAGTCGGCGCTTCCCCGGTCAGGCGCTCCGCCGCGGGTGGGTGCGCGCTGGGGGATGACGGCACGATGGGGCATGAACGACTGGAACTGTCCGGCTACGAGGTCCAAGGGATCCTGGGGCAGGGCGGGTTCGCCACGGTGTACCGGGCATCCCAGCTTGCCGTGGGTCGCGAGGTGGCGCTCAAGGTGGACAGCAGGGTGCTGGCCTCGCCCCGCGACAGGCAGCGATTCCTGCGGGAGGTCACCGCCGCCGGCCAGTTGTCCGGACACCCGCATGTGGTCTCCGTGTACGACGCCGGGGTACTCGGCGACAACCGTCCGTACATGGTGCTGGAGCTGTGCCCAGGCGGCTCGTTGGGCGACCGTCTGCGCAGCCACGGACCGCTGTCCGTCAAGGAGGCCTGCGACATCGGCGTGGGCATAGCCGACGCAGTGGCCGCGGCCCATGCCGCCGGAGTGCTCCACCGCGACATCAAACCGGGCAACATCATGATCAACCGGTACGGCGGTGTCGCCCTCGCCGACTTCGGACTGGCCGCCATGCCCAGGCCGGGCCGGGAAGTCTCGGTCACCCGGGAGGCGTTGACTCCGGCGTACGCGCCGCCCGAGGCCTTCCGCATGGCCGAACCGACCCCGGCAGGCGATGTGTACTCACTCGCCGCGACGGTCTACGCCCTGCTTCTCGGCCGCCCGCCGCACTTCCCCGAGGACGGCAGCCAGCTCGGCATCGCGGAACTGATCGTGCGTCACACGCTGCCCTATCCCGACCTGCCGGGAGTGCCGCCGGGCCTCAACGAGGTCCTCGGACAGTCCCTGGCAGCGGACCCGGCGTACCGGATATCCGACGCCGGAGTGCTGCGTGACGCCCTCGCCGCCGTGCACACGGGCACCGTCCATCGGAGCGGCTTCGCGCAGCCATTCCCCACGACAGCCACTGTTCCCGCAGACCGGGACACCGCGCCGTCGCACTATGCCCTTCAGGACTCCCTACCTCCGACGCTCGCTCCCCGAATGCCGGATCGGCCGGACGAGGCGGGAACGACGGGCACCGGCACGGGGCCGGGCGACCGGCAGCCGAACAGTAAACGCCCGCGGCTGATCGCCGTACTGGCGGCGGTGGCCGTCTCGGTGAGCGTGTCGGTCACGGTGATCACGTATCAGAACCGGCCGTCCGACACCCCTGGCGCCGACTCGGCCGTGACTCCGGAGACGGACACGAGCGCGAGCACGGACGGGAACGCGGGTTTTGGCGGGGTGCCGACCAGCACGCAGGACTGCCCGGCCGCGGGGGTCGAGGGCCTGGGCGGCAGGTGCGTCACGACCCCCGAGTGCTGGAGCGGGATCACCGACATCTCGGGGACCATCACCGTCAGCCGCGAGGACTGCCAGGTGAAACACGTCTGGGAGACCTTCGCCATCGCCCCGCTGCCCGAAGACGGGATGACGAACAACGCCCGGGACCTGATCAAACACCCCGACGTCCGGTCCCTGTGCGCGCAGGAGGTCATGCTCGGCTCCAGGTCGGCCGCGGGCCGGCAGGTGACCGCACAGTGGAGGGCCGACATCATTCCGCCGACCGCCCAGCAGTGGGCGGACGGTCTGCGCGTCTTCCGCTGCGTCGGCGCGGCGAGCACGGACGACGGTGAGATCACGGGCAGCCACTTCGGCGCGGCAGGCTGATCCCTGGACACCGTCACCTTGAGATTCCCCGACTTCCGTGGCGGACAAGGGCATCCGTCGGATGGCGTAGTGCGGGATGAACGCCCGCCGGTGACTCCCGGTGACCATCGCGAGGGGAGCATTCTGGGCGAGCGGCCCAGAGCCGCGGCCGTGGTGCGCATACGGGGGTATGCGGGCGTACAGGGCATACGGGGGCCTCATGAACGAGCCGACGCCGACGGGTGGTCTCCGCGAACAGCGGATCGCGGACGACCACGGGGTGCGGGTACCGGTCGGGCGCAAGCGGGAGTGCGCACTCCTCGACGGACTGCTGGAGTCGCTGCCCGACCGGGGGGCCGCGCTGCTGCTGCGGGGTGATCCCGGCATCGGGAAGACCAACTTGCTCGACTACGTCGCACGACGGGCACGCGCCGGGGATCAGGCTGTGTCCAAACCCTCATGCGGGGCCTCACGGCAGGCGCCGGTACGGGTCCTGCGGGCGCACGGGGTCGAGTCGGAGGCGGTACTGCCCTACGCGGTGCTCGCCGACCTGCTGCTCCCGCTGCGCCCCCACTTCGCCGACCTGCCGTCGAGCCAACGCAGAGCGCTGGAAACGTGCTTCGCGCTGGTGGACGCCGATGAGCCGAACCCGTACGCCGTGTGCGCCGGGACCCTTCATGTGCTCGCCGCCGCCGGTGAAGCCGGGCCCCTGGTGGTGCTCGTGGACGACCTGCACTGGTCGGACCCCTCGTCGCGACGGGCCCTCCAGTTCGTCGCACGCCGCCTCGCCACCGAGCGGGTGGCCCTGGTGATGGCCGCCCGTCCCGCTCCCGACGACGACGTGACCTGGGAGGGTGTGCACCGGCTGACCGTCGCGCCGCTGGCGGAGGACGACTGCCGACGACTGCTGGAGCGCGCCGGAGTCGACCCGGCGGAGCCCCCGGTCACCCGCCTGGTCCGGTTGAGTTCGGGAAATCCGCTGGTTCTGGTGGAGTACGCGGCGGCGCTCGTGGACGCCAGGAAACGCGGCGACGAACTGGCCGAAACAGCCTGGGAGATGCCGGGGCCGATGGTCGAACGGGCCTGGTGGGGACGGATGCGTACGCTCTCCCGGGAGACGCGCACTGCCCTCGTGTACGTCGCGGCCTGCCATGTCCCTGAACTCGCCCTGTTGGAAAAGGCGTTGGCAGTCGACGGGCTGTCGCTCGGCACCCTCGACGAGGCCGAGGAGAGCGGACTGATCCGCGCCCTTGACCACGGCTACGAGCTGCGGCACCCGGTCCTGCGGCCGCTGGTGTTCAGACACTGCTCGATCGCCCAACGACTGCGCGCCTACCGGACGTTGGCGGATCTCTCCGACGGGGAGGTACGGACGTGGTACCTGGCCGCCGCCGCGGCCGGTCCGGACGAGACGGTGGCCGCGGCACTCGCGGGCTCGGCCGAACGATCCCGCCGCCGCGGCGCACTCGGCGCGGCGGCGCACGCCTGGCACCGCGCCGCGGAGCTGTCGCCCTCGGCCGCGGACAGGGCGGAACGTCTGCTCAACGCCGCACGGGACGCCTTCTACGGCGGGGCCTCCCGCGATGCCGTCGACTGGTGCGAGCAGGCCCTGCGCTGGAGCGAGGACGCAGGGCTGACCGCCGATATCGAGCTGCTGCGCGGCCAGGCATGCGGCTGGCTCGGCGATCCCGGCCGGGCCCACCGTTCGCTGGTGGCGGCGGCCGAGGCGGTGGAACCGGTGGACCCCTTCCGCGCCTGCGCGCTGTACGGGGCGGCCGTCATGCCCGCGACGATGGACGGCCGTATCGACCGGGCGGTCGACACCGCGGCACGATCCGCGGCCCTGGCCGACCTCCTTGAGAAGGAAGCCGGACCGGAGCCGGCCACCCTCTCCTCCCGGCACCTCGCCAATGTGATGCGGGGCTGCGCGCTGGCACTCGCCGGACAGGTGGCGGAGAGTCACGAGCTGCTCCTCGCCGGACGGGCCGCACTGCACGGCGACTGGCCCCTGGAGGAGCAGCAGTTGGCGGTGCAGATCGGCCAGGCGCTCTCCTGGGTGGACGAGAGGGAGGCGGCGACGGCGGTACTCGACGCGGTCATCGACGGCGCCAGGCGCGACGGAGTGCCCGCCCTCCTGCCGTACGCCCTCGTCGGCCGGTGCGAGGTCATGTCGTGGAGTCGCTGGCCGATGGCCAGGGCCGCCGGGGCCGAAGCCCTGCGCTGGGCCCAGGAACTCGGGCACCGGGCGATGACCGGCTACGTGCTGCTCCTGCTGGCGCGACTCGACGGGCTGCGCGGCGACCGGGCGGGCTGTGAGGACCGTGTCGCGGCCTACGAGCGGCACTGCGGCAAGGTGCGCGGGCTGGAGGTCTTCGCCCAGGCGGCGCTGGGTTCGGCGGCGCTCACCGGAGGAGAACCGCAGGCGGCCGCCGGGCATCTGGAACGGGCCCTGTCACTCGCGCGGGAGACGGGGCTCGGCAATCCCAACCTGATGCCGTTCCTGACCGAGCTCGCCGAGGCGTACCTCCGCACCGGCGAGCGGGACAGTGCGGCCCGGCTCGCCGGCTGGATCGGGGGACTGGCCCGTACCACGGGGCTCGCCTGGCCGGCGGCCGCCCACGCGCACTGCAGAATCATGCTCTCCGAGACCGCCGACGAGGCACAGGAATGGCTCACCGTCGCTGAACACGTCCATACACGCGAGGAGATGACCTTCGAGCTCGCGCGAACCCAGCTGGTCTGCGGAGAGCTGCTGCGCCGCTTCCGGCGGCCCACGGCGGCCCGCGGGCTGCTCCTCGCCTCCCAGCTGGCCTTCGCCGGCCTCGGCGCGGCCCCCTGGCGGTCCCGGGCGGCCGCGGAACTCGCCGCCGCCGGACACCGGGCCGCCGACACGCGGACACCGGTGTCGCGGATCGACCGCCTCACCGCCCAGGAACTGCAGGTGGCGCTGGCCATCGGGGACGGACTGAGCAACGGCGAGGCCGCCGCTGCCCTGTTCGTGTCCCGCAAGACGGTGGAGGCCCATCTGACGCGCGTCTACCGGAAGGTCGGTGTGCGCTCACGGTCCGAACTGACCCGCTACCTGGCGCACGCCGACGTGGCGCACTGACAACGACAAGCACTGTCACGGGAGGAGCCCCCGAGTCACGGCCCGGGCGATGTCAGGATGCGCCAGGTACTCGTGGATGGCGTGCGCCTGCTCGCGCGGGTTCGTGACGACGGACTCATGGAGGTCGCCGCCCCACCGGGGACGGAGCGGGCATCCGATGGTGACCGGGTCGGCCGGGCACCAGACGTTGTCCCAGCGCGCCACCCGCTCCGGACGCCGCAGTTTCGGGGCGAGCAGCCGCTCGTGCACGGCGTCGAGCCCGAGCGGGCTGCCGGCCGTGACGAGGAGCCGTACGTCCACCGCGGCGTCCAGCTGCGTCAACAGGTCCATGGCCACCACGGTTCCGAGACTGTGGGCGACGATGGTCAGCCCGCCCGAGTCGGGCACGCTCTCGCGCACGGCGTCAAGGACTGCCTGCCGGGTCTTCCGGTCCTCGAGGTAGCGGGCCACGTCCCCCAGAACGGCCGACATGAACAAGCCGTCCAGGTCCGTGCGGGCCGCCAGCCAGGCCAGCGAGCGCCGCAGCGCGCCGGACGCGCCGCCCGGCAGGCTGAAACCCTCCTGCGCGGTGAGCAGTTCCTCCGGCATACCGGCCTTGACCGCGGCCTCCTGGATCATCTCCTCGTAGAGCACGCGGGTCGTGGGGTCGGTGGGCGGGGTCGCCGAGGCGAAGCCCAGCGCCGACTCGTCACCGAGCAGGGCCTCGCGGCCCGACGTACCGGCCGTGCGGTTGCCGTAGAACGGGAGCCATACGTCGACCGGATCCACCGTCGGCAGACCGGCGAGGGTGAGACCCCGGTTGAGGCCCGCCGTCCAGGAGCGACGCATGCCCTCGGGATCCGCGTTCTCCTGACCCCGTCCGTGCAGGAACAGCAGGCTGCCACGCCCCGCGAACGCTCCCGTACGGCCCCTGAGCCCCCGGCGCTGGGAGGCCGCCGCGGCGGCTCGCGCGGGCAGGGCCTCGGCGGCGGGCAGTGCTGTGGGCGCGGTGGCGGGGAGCAGACCCAGGTCCCCGAGCAACTGCTCCCGCGCGGTCCCGGACAGCGATGTCCGCAGCCGCGCCACGATACGGCTGACCCGGGCGCCCTCGTTGGCGACCCAGTCCACCACCTCGTCCGGGTCGCCGGGCTGGACGAGAGTGCCGTCGCGCCGCAGTTCCCTGCCCTGGTCGTCCTTGCGGGGGACACCGGCATGATGCAGCGCCACCACTTCCCACTGGTCGTTGAAGACGGGCGAACCGGAGTTCCCGGGCTCGGTGTCCGTCTCGTAGTGCAGGAAGTCCTCAAGCTGGAAGAGCAGTTCGTTGCGGCGGATGGCGATCTCCTTGAGCCGGCCGCTCGGGTGCCCCACGATGTTGACGGACTCGCCGTTCACCAGCTTTCCCTGCGCGCCGATGAGCCGGTTCCAGCCGAACTGTGCCCCCGGCGGGCGCCCGTCGGCCCCCGCCTCGACACGTACGAGGGAGAAGTCCAGCTCCTCTTCGGTGAGCGGGACGAGGTCCCCGACCAGCCGGTACACGGCAGGCTGCGCCGCGGAGTTGTCGATTCCGGTCTCGGCGGCGAACTCCACGACGACGTGTGCGGCCGCGTCCGCGTCCGGCAGCACATGGTGATTGGTCAGCAGCAGATCCGGGGAGACGAGGAACCCCGTTCCCAGCGGCAGCACGCGGCCGTTGTCGAACACCGAGATACGGCCCACGGTCGCGGCGGCACGTGAACCGCGCGAGAGGAAGTTGACCGCCTGGAGGTCCTTGGAGGCGCCGATGATGCGCTCCAGGAGCCGCCGCCCCGGCAGTTCCTGGGAGACGAGCGACATCACCGTCTCCATGGGCAGTGCGCCCCCGCTGATCAGATGCTCCGCGCGGGCCTGGAGCTGGGATTCGCTGTCCGGCAAGGACGCGCCCTGCCCGGCCAGTTCCTCGGCCGCCTCGCGTTCCGGGAGCGCCGCGCCGAATCGCTCGGCCGCCGCTTCGTCATGACGCTGCCGGGAGTGCCGTACTCGTTCGTACATGTCCGCGGTGAAGTCGTGGTCGTCCATGCGCACCATCCCGAAGGCGAGGCCGAGGCAGAAAGCGGGTTGCCTTCTGCTTAGCCGGGTCTTCCGCGGTGCCGCATCGGGGAACTCCCTACATCCCTGGATCCTGGCAGTCGAAAACGCAACGGGACGTCGGCCAGGGCTATTTGACGACCGTCGACCAGTCCGGTGACTGCGCCGGGTCGAGGCTGCGCAGGTGCTCCAGGACCTCGGGTTTCTGGACGTCCATCCAGTTGGCCAGTTCGCGGAAGGAGACGCAGCGGACCTCCTTGCGCACGCACACGTTCTTGATGACGTCGTCGATGGCCTTCATGTAGATGCCGCCGTTCCAGTCCTCGAAGTGGTTGCCGATGAACAGGGGCGCCCGGCTGCCGTAGTACACGCGGTCGAAGCCGGCGAGATAGGAGTCGACGGTCTCCTGCCGCCACAACTCGTACTTGGCCGGGTCGCCCTCGGTCTCGCCGTCGGACTGGTTGTAGAGGAAGTTGAAGTCCATGGACAGGCCCTGGTACTCGCCCCCCTCGTAGGGAAGCATCTGAAGCGGGAAGTCCCAGAGGCCGTCCTTCTTGGTGGGCCATATCTGGAAGTCGCCCGGCGAGCTGGCGTCGTAACGCCAGCCGAAGCTCTTGATCGCCTCGAGCAGGTTCTTCTGGCCCTCCAGGCAGGGCGCCCGGCCGCCGATGATCTCCTTCTCCGCGTCGAAGGGAAGCGGTGGCAGGTCGGTGTAGCCGGTGTTGGTCTTCCAGTTCTCCACGAAGGAGTAGAACTGGCTGATCTCGCTCTTCCACTCCGCGACGCTCCAGTCGCCGCCACCCTTGGCGTCGCAGAAGTGGCCGTTGAAGTGGGAACCGATCTCGTTCCCCTCCTCCCACGCCAAGGAGAGCTGCTCCAGCGTGGTGCGGATGTGCTCGTCGGTGGGGTAACTGATCGCCGCTGCCCCGGGATCGTGCATCGGCGGATCGTAGAGCGTCTTCTTGTCCTTCGGCAGCAGGTAGATGCCGGTCAGGAAGAACGTCATATGGGCGTTGTATTCCTTCGCCAACTCCCGGTAGTGCGAGAAGAGTTCGTCGTCGCCCTGGAGGGCGCCGTCCCAGGAGAAGACGACGAACTGCGGCGGCTTCTCTCCCGGCTTGAGCGGCTCGGCCTTGAGCTCCTCGGTCTGCGGTCCGGTGTACGACGTGGAGCCGTCCCCGATCACCTTCGTCTTGCCGTCCCAGGAGGGTTCCGTGTCGTTCTTCGTCGAGTTCTCCCCGTCTGCGGCTGCCTTGCCGTCCGCCGCTCCGGTGACCACCGGATCGTCTCCGTTCCCCAGCACCAGCAGGGGTACGGCGATGCACACGAGGGCGAGAGCGATGGCGGCGATCAGGATCCTTGGGCGGGCGGTGAGCCGGCCGAGGAGGTGAGCGCTGTTCCGTCTGCGGCGACGGCCGTGGGCTTTGGAGGTCATCGGTGGCGCATTCTGCGAGAAGGGATGCGGAAGGGGGCTCTTTCGCCGTCGCGGCTCGCGTCAGCTGAGTGGGCTCATGGCACTCGACCAGATGCTGTAGGGAACGTCGGTGGCGGGAGAGCCCGCCACCCCCTTCAACGGCAGCGGTTCGAGGCTCTTGGTCAGATCCATGCGGTAGACGACGATCGCCGTCGACACCGACGTCTGCGTGCCGACGTACCAGGCGGCCGTGTCCTTCTCGGTGGTGCCGCCCTTGCCGGCGACCTGGGCCAACTCCTCAGCCGCGTCGGGGTGTTGGGTGACGAACGACTCCGTGAGCGCCTCGGTGACCTGGTCGGCGACCTTGGAGCTGATCGCGCGGTCCGATGCGGGCTTGTCCAGGAGGACGTCGGTTCCGTTGCGGGTGATGCGGTGTACCGAGTACGGCTCGGTGTGGATGCCCTCGGCCGCGAACGTGGCGTAGGAGTCGGCCATTCGGATCGCGCTGGGCGTCGAGCTGCCCAGCGTCAGCGCGGGTACCTGCGAGCCCATACTGGACGGCAGCATGCCGGCCGCCTCGGCCGTGAGACGGATCTTGTCCAGGCCGGTGTCCATGCCGAGCTGCATGAACGGGGCGTTGACGGAATGGGCGAGCGCCTTGTGCAGGGAGATCTGCCCCCAGGACGTGTCGTTGTCGTTGTGGGCGGTGACCTTCTTGCCGCTACGGTCCCAGTAGGGGCCCTCGGGTGTGCTGACCGGCACGTCGCTGTCTCCGTTGTAGAGGGAGTCCGGACTGACAGGTGTCGTCGGCGCGCCCCGTTCCGTGGTGACGCCGTTTTCCAGGCCGGCGGCGTAGACGAACGGCAGGAACGCGGAACCGGCCGGGACCGTCGTCGCGTTGGACTCGTTGAACCCCTGCGTGCGGTGGTCGGGGCCGCCGTAGACGGCGAGGATCCGACCGTCGTCGGCGACCGAGGCGGCGCCGTAGTGCGCGGTCTTCGCCGTCGAGGCGTCGCGTTCCTCGGCATCTTGGCGGGCGCTGGTGACGGCCTTGGTGAGCGCGTCCTCCCGCTTGCGGTCGAAGGTGGTGTAGATCTGGTAGCCGCCCAGGTCGAACTGCTTGTCCGAGATGCCCGCGGCCTTCTTGGCGTACGGGGTCGCCAACTCGACCAGGTAGTCGCTCTGGTGGCCGGTGTCGTAGACCTGGGACTGCTTCAGGGGCTCGGGGAATTCCTTGTACTTCGCGCGCTCGGTCGGCGACAGCTTGCCGAGCTCCACCATGCGGTCGAGGATCCAGGACCACCGCTCGACGGCTCGGTCGTGGTTGTCCGCACTCAGGGTGGGGTCGTAGAGGCCCGCTCCCTTCAGCAGGGACGCGAGGAACGCGGCCTCGCTGACGTCGAGTTCGCTGACCTCCTTGCCGTAGTACGCCTGTGAGGCCCGTTGGATGCCGTAGGTGCCCCGGCCGAACCAGCTGGTGTTGAGGTAGCCCTCCAGGATCTCGTCCTTGCTCATCTGCTGGTCGAGCTTGATGGCCATCATCGCTTCGGTGAGTTTGCGGCTGACCGAGCGGTCCTGGGACAGGTAGACGTTCTTGACGTACTGCTGGGTGATGGTGGAACCGCCCTGTGTGTCGCCCTCACCCACCGTGCGCCACAGCGCGCGGGAGACGCCGCTCAGGGAGATTCCGGGGTCGGAGTAGAAGCTCGCGTTCTCGGCGGACAGCACGGCCCAGCGCACGTCCTCGGGGATGTCCTTGAGGGGCATCTCCTGCCGCTGCACCCAGCCGGTACGGGCCATGGGCGTCCCGTCCGACCAGAAGAAAACGTTGTCCTGCTGGGTGGCGTACGTGTTGAGGTCCTCCGGGATGTCCGTGGTGACGTAGAGGACGGTCAGCAGGGAACCGGTCACGGCGATCAGTGTCAGACAGGCCCCCAGCCACTGGCGCCAGGACGGTGTCCATCGCCGCCAGCCGGTGCGGCCCGGTCGCGGATAACGGGGACGAAGGCGGCGTGCTGTGGGTGCGATGCCCTGGAGGACCGGCGCGAGGCGTGCGGTGACACCGGCCGCGACACGGCGAGCGGCCGTGGGCGGCGCGGGCTTGCGCCGGGGGCCGAGGCGAGCGGCTGTGGGTATGCGGAGGACCCGCAGCATGATGGTGGAGTCCGGGTCGGCCGGTGGCGGAACGGATGTGCCCGCCGTGTCATGTGCGTCGGGTTCACTGCCGGGCTCGGGAAGGGAGGGTCCGGCCTGCGGATACGAGGAGTCAGCCTTGGTGTCCGGCGAGTCGGCCGCGGGGTGGGAGGCGTCCGTCCCCTCGACGCCGGTGCGGTTGTTGCGGCGACGGAACCTGGCTTGTCTCGCGGCGGTCAGGCGGCGGCCCAGGCTGCCTTCCTCCGGCCTAGCCATGGACGTCTGCCGGGTATGTGTCCCCTCCGGGGAGTCCCCGATGTATTCGCTGCCATGGCCTGGACATGCCTGTGTCTCCTCCGCGCTCGTGCTTGCTCGCGCGGGTAGATTCAGCTGCCGCAAATGCGGCTGTGAGCCCCCTCCCCGACCTTTCGGCACATCGCGGCCTCCACAAATTAGCAGTGGTCACTGTGAACTCTTCGGTCGGATGCGTTCAGAATGTGACCAGAGGTGATCGATTTGTGTCGGAGTTGGAGTTTTCGCGAAATGTAAGGCCGGGCGGCTCGCCCGGACGTCGCCCCGCCGGAGGGGCGAGCAGGCTTGAAGATCGGCTGGAATTGATCGCTCCCGCAAGCCCGCGTCCATCGAGCGACGGGGCGACGATCTCTCCCCGGCACCCTCCTGAAAGGGCCCGGCGACTCCCCGGAGAAGCGCTCAGTTGTTCCAGCTCTCGTCGTACGGATCGCGCGGGGCCGCGACGGGCTTGGCCTCGCCGACCTCGATGAAGGGGATGACGCCGTTGTTGACGGGGTCCTTGGTCTGCTTGCTGGTGTAGGTGCCGGTGACCTCGAGCCAGGAGTCGGGTTGCAGGACGGGGGGAATCCGTCCGGTCAGGCCGATCTTGACCGGCTGGGCGTCGGCGGCACAGCAGTTGAGGGCCATGCGGACGAGGTAGGGAGTGCCGTCGTGGCCCAGGGCGATGAAGCCGGTGACCTTGATCCGCCGGTCGCCGAGGGTCTGCCCGTGGTCGTAGGCCGCGCGGCCCGCGTAGTCGACCAGGCTGAGCGGAAGCGGATCGTCGGCGGGCAGGTCGGCGTAGCCGAAGGGGGGTTGCAGGGCCGTGCCGGTGCGCATCGCACTGTAGGAGCCCAGCGCGGGCGGGGCGACCAGGATGAGGGCGAGCAGGGGGAGGACCAGGAGCCAGGCGATACGGGGCTCGCGGTGGGCGTGGCCGTGGTCGTGCCCTTCGTCGTCCCGGCCGTCGTCGGGAGGACTCGCCCGGCGCGTGCGTCCCTGCCGCAGTTCGAACCACACGGTGGCGATGGCCGTGACGATCAGGACGACGCCGGCTGCCAGGAGCAGCGGGCGCAACCCGGCTTTGACGTACCGCAGATAGAGATCGCTGGAGCCGGCCTTCAGCACCGCCGCACCGAGGAGGAACAGGACGGCCGCCTGCGCCTGCCGGTTCACAGCAGCACCGCCCCGACGAGTACCGACATGACGATCGCCAGGGTGAAGGTGGCCGGCGCGAACCGCAGGGCGAACCCGCGGCCGAACGTGCCGACCTGCATGGCGAACAGCTTCAGGTCGATCATCGGCCCGACGACGAGGAACGCCAGTCGGGCGGTGAGGGAGAACTGGGTCAGCGACGCGACCACGAACGCGTCGGCCTCGGAGCAGATCGACAGCAGTACCGCGAGGACCGCCAGGGCGAGGACGGACACCAGGAAGTTGCCCGCCGCGGCCTGTAGCCAGCTCGCCGGTACGACGGCCTTGAGTGTGGCCGCGGCCATCGCGCCGACGACCAGGAAGCCGCCCGCGTGCATCACGTCGTGCCGTACGGACCCCCAGAACGCGGCGCCCCTGCCGAGGCCTTCGTGTGCCGGGCGGTCCGGCGGGCGCAGCCAGTCCGCGCGCCCCAGCCGCTGCCAGAGCCAGCCCATCGAGCACGCCACGAGCAGGCTCGCCACGAACCGGGCGAGGACCATCTCCGGATTGCGCGGGAACGCGACCGCCGTGGCGGTCAGCACGATCGGGTTGATCGCCGGCGCGGACAGCAGGAAGGCCAGCGCCGCCGCGGGCGTCACACCCCGGCGCACCAGCGCTCCGGCCACCGGAACGGAGGCGCACTCGCAGCCGGGCAGGACCGCCCCGGCCATCCCGGCGACCGGCACCGCGAGAGCGGGCCTGCTCGGCAGGGCGCGGGCGAAGAACGAGGGCGGGACGAACACCGCGATGACCGCCGACAGGAGTACCCCGAGGACGAGGAAGGGGAGAGCCTGGATGATCACCGCGACGAACACGGTCATCCAGCTCTGCATGACCGGCGCGGACAGCGCCTTCCGGATCGGTCCCTGCAAGGTGACCAGCAGGAGCAGGACCATGGTCAGGACGAGAGGGGAGCTGAAGTGCCAGCCCCGCCGCCCCTGCGGGTCGCCCGCGGTGCGGTGCTCGACCGGCGGTGGGGCCGGCTTGGTGATGGTCACGGTGAGGTACCTCCGGTAAGGAAGGGCTCGGTGGCTTGGTGCCCCTCCACCTTCAGTACGCCGGTTCGGGCACAGCGTCTCATCGCGGCGAGCAACGTCCGCGGGCCGGTCCCCGATTCGCTCGCGCCCCTTGACGACTCCGGGCGGCCGACCTAGCCTCCACTGAACACGTCTAGACAGGTAGGTCGAAGATGGCGGACTCCCGCGAATCCTCCGAGAACAGCCCGGAGAACAGACCCGCAGGCAGGCAGCTCCAGGTCGAGGCACACGGCCTCGACGTGATCGCCGACGCCGAACGCAAGGGCACTCCTCGGACCCTGTTCTGGCCCTGGTTCGGAGCCAATGTCTCGATCCTCGGGCTGAGTTACGGCGCTTTCGCGCTCGGCTTCGGTATCTCCTTCTGGCAGGCACTGATCGCCGGAGTGATCGGCATCGTGTTCTCCTTCCTGCTCTGCGGCTTCGTCGCCGTGGCCGGCAAGCGCGGGTCCGCGCCGACCATGGTGCTCAGCCGGGCCGCCTACGGAGTGCGCGGGAACCGGCTGCCCTCGGTGATCTCGTGGGTGCTGACCGTCGGCTGGGAGACCGTGCTGACAGCGCTCGCGACGATGGCCACCGCGACCGTGTTCGGGAGGCTCGGCTGGGGCGGCGGCACCGAGACGAAGGTGGTCGCCCTGATCGTGGTCGGCGCTCTCGTCGTGGTCGGCGGTGTGATGGGCTTCGACCTGATCATGCGCCTGCAGACGGTGATCACCGTCATCACCGCGGTGCTCACGGTCGTCTACATCGCACTGGTCGCCGACCATATCCACTGGAGCACCGTCAGCGCCGTACCGGCGGGCTCCGCGCAGGAGTTCATCGGCGCGCTGGTCTTCATGATGACCGGCTTCGGACTCGGCTGGGTCAACGCCGCGGCCGACTACTCCCGTTACCTGCCGCGCGGAACAGCCAGCCGGGGCGTGATCGGCTGGACCACCTTCGGAGCCTCGGTGGCACCCCTGCTCCTGCTGGTCTTCGGCCTGCTCCTCGCGGGCTCCTCCAGCGACCTCAGCACGGCCATCGCCGCCGACCCGATCGGCGCGCTGACCACGATCCTGCCCACCTGGTTCCTGGTCCCCTTCGCCGTCGTCGCCGTGCTCGGTCTGGTCGGCGGCGCGGTCCTGGACATCTACTCGTCGGGTCTGGCCCTGCTCTCCGCCGGTCTGCGCGTGCCGCGCTATCTGGCGGCGCTCGTCGACGGAGTCCTGATGATCGCGGGCGCCGTCTACATCGTCTTCCTCACCGACAACTTCCTGGCCCAGTTCATCGGCTTCCTCACCACCCTGGGCGTCCCCGTCGCCGCCTGGTGCGGCATCATGCTCGCCGACCTCGCGATGCGCCACCGCGACTACGACGAGCGGGACCTGTTCCGCACCGGCGGCCGGTACGGCGACATCCAGCTCCAGCCGCTGCTGCTCACCCTCGCCGCCACCGCGCTCGGCTGGGGCCTGGTCACCAACTCGGCCGCGAGCTGGCTGGACTGGCAGGGCTATCTGCTCGACGCGTTCGGACTCGGCGGCAAGACGGGCGCCTGGGCCTACGCCAACCTGGGCGTCCTGCTCGCCCTCGCCCTCGGTTTCCTCGGCACACTGGCGCTCGGTCGCGGCCGGGTGCACACCCAGGAGCGGCAGGACCCGAGCGAGGAGGTGCTCAGCGCCGTATGAACGCCGAACCGGTTCACGGACTGCTCACCGTCATCGACATGCAGCGCGTGTTCGCCGAGCCCGACAGCCCCTGGGCGACGCCACGCTTCGACGAAGCCGCCCAAGGCGTACGTCGACTGCTGCCGGCCTTCGGTGACCGTGTCACCTTCACCCGCTTCCTCGCGCCGGAGAAACCCGCCGGCGCCTGGCGCGCGTACTACGATCAGTGGCCCTTCGCGCTGCAACCACCCGACGCCCGGCTGTGGGAGCTGACGGACGAATTCGCCGTACAGGCACGGCACTTGGTGAACGCCACCACCTTCGGCAAGTGGACCCCCGAGCTCGCGGCGCGTGTCGGCGCCGACGGGCGGCTGGTCCTCGCCGGGGTCAGCACCGACTGCTGCGTCCTGTCCACCGCTCTCGCCGCCGCCGACGCCGGAGCCGAGGTGCTGGTCGTGGCCGACGCCTGCGCGGGCGTCGACGACGACTCGCATGCCAAGGCTCTCCATGTGCTGGATCTGTACCGGCCGTTGATCCGGGTCGTCACCGTCGACGAGGTCCTCGCCGGGGGCGCGGCATGACCGGAATCCCGCTGAAGCACCAGCAGATCACCGAAGTACTCGCGAGGGAGATCCGCAGCGGACACCGGCCGGTGGGGGAGCAGCTGCCGGGGGAGCATGCCCTGGCCCAGCGCTTCGGGGTCAGCCGCACCACGGTGCGCGCCGCGCTCGCCGAACTGAGCGACGCCGGACTGATCGCCACCCGCTCCGGCAAGGGCTCGTACGTACTCTTCGACGGCCGCCCGCTCGACGACCCGCTCGGCTGGGCGCACGCCATGGCCGTCCAGGGCATCGACACGCGCGTGCGGACACTCGCGGTACGGGAGGTCCACGACAAGGAGCTGGCGGGTCAACTCGCCCTGGAAATACCGACGTTCATACGGGTCGAGCGGATCCGGGAACTCGTCGCCGACGGCTCCGTGATCTCGTACGAACGCAGCTGTCTGCCGCCCGTTCCCGGCGTCAGAGAACTTCCGGGACGCGGTCTCGACGACCTCTCCCTCACCGAGGTGATGCTGCAGGCCGGACTCCGCCCCGACCACGGTGAACAGCGGCTGGCCGGGCGGCGGATCGACGTCCGGGAGGCGGAGGTGCTGCGCCGCGAACCGGGCGACTGGTTCCTCGACACGCGGCGCACGAGCCGCGCGGTCGACGGCTCCTTCGTCGAACATGTCGCGAGCCTGCTCGACCCCGACCACTTCCAGCTCTCCCTCGAGTTCGGCTGACCCCTCGCCTGACCGACCCCTACGGAAAGTACTCATGACTCTCCAGAGCCGCGCCGCCGGAGCCCTGTACGGGCTCGCCCTCGGGGACGCCCTCGGCATGCCGACCCAGATGCTGTCGCGCCCGCAGATCCTCGCGCGCTACGGGCCGGTGCTGACCGGGTTCGAGCCCGCCGACCCCGACCACCCGCTGGCCGCCGGGATGCCGGCCGGGGCGATCACCGATGACACCGAACAGGCCGTCCTGCTGGCCCGGTTGCTGCTCGACGGCAAGGGGAGCATCGACCCGGCGGAGCTGGCCAGGCGCCTGGTGGCCTGGGAGGAGGACATGCGGGCCCGTGGCTCGCTGGATCTGCTCGGCCCCTCCACCAAGCGGGCGGTCGAACTGGTCCTGGCGGGTACGCCCGTGGACGAGGTCGGCCGGTACGGCACCACCAACGGCGCGGCGATGCGGATCGCGCCCGTGGGCATCGCCGTGTCCGGGACGGATCCGGTCGCGCTGGTGGACCGGGTCGTGGAGGCCAGTCGGCTGACCCACAACACCGGGGTCGCCCTCGCGGGCGCGGCAGCGGTGGCCGCCGCCGTCAGCGCGGGACTTGACGGTGCGTCGGTTCCGCAGGCCGTCGAAGTCGCCGTGTCGGCGGCCCGGTCGGCGGCAGACCGTGGCCACTGGGTGGCCGCCGCCGACGTGGCCGAGCGGATCGTGTGGGCCACCGAGCTCGTACGAGGCCTCGATGAGGCCCAAGTCTGCGACCGGGTCTACACGTTGGTGGGCACCAGCCTCGCGACCCAGGAGTCCGTCCCCGCCGCCTTCGCCGTCCTGGCGGCCTGCCCGGACGACCCGTGGCGGGCCGTGCTGCTCGCCGCGTCCGTCGGCGGCGACTGCGACACCATCGCCGCGATCGCAGGTGCCGTCGGCGGCGCCTGCCACGGAGTGGACGCCTTCCCGGCCGACGCACGGGCGACCTTGGTACGGGTGAACCCCCACCTGGACCTGGACGCGACCGCCGCCGCGCTTCTCACCCTGCGAGGGCGGCCGTGAGCCGGCTCCTGCACCTCGGCAACGTGATGATGGACCTGGTCCTGGAGGTTCCGGCGCTGCCCGAGCGCGGTGGCGACGTCCTCGCCACCCGTACCGACCGGACGCCGGGCGGCGGCTTCAACGGCATGGCGGCGGCAGCCCGGCAGGGACTGCCCGTGACCTACGCGGGCGCCCACGGCACGGGTCCCTTCGGCGACCGGGCCCGCAGCGCCCTCCGCGCGGAGGGCATCGACGTCCTGCTGGCACCCCGCCCCGACCTCGACACCGGTCTCTGCGTCTGCCTCGTCGACGCCGAGGGCGAGCGCACCTTTGTCACAAGCCCGGGCGCCGAAGCCACGCTGTCCTTCACCGATCTCGCCGAACTGCGTCCAGAGGCCGCTGACTTGGTCTACATCTCCGGCTACAGCCTGATGTACGAGGCCAATCGCGCCGCGCTCTCCGCATGGGTGCCCCGGCTGGACCCGGCCGTCACGGTAATCGTGGACCCTGGCCCCTTGGCGGGCGAAATCCCCCTTGAGGCGCTGGAGTTGCTCATGGCGCGAGCCGACTGGTGGAGCTGCAACGCCCGCGAAGCCGCGCTGCTCACGGGGGTTGACGACCCTGTCGCATCTGCCCACGCGGTGCGGTCCCGTCTGAAGCGCGGCTCGGCCCTGATCCGTACCGGACCGGACGGCTGCCTCCTGCACCACGAAGGCACACTCACCGCGGTCCCCGGATTCGACGTCCGGGCAGTCGACCTCAACGGCGCGGGCGACGCGCACACCGGCGTCTTCATGGCCGCCCTGGCGAGCGGTCTGCCCCCGTCCGATGCCGCCCGTCGCGCCAACGCGGGCGCCGCGCTGGCGGTCACCCGATCCGGACCCGCCACCGCGCCCGACGCGCACGTGCTCGACGAGTTCCTCCGTCAGTCGCGCCCGGCTCCCCGCTAGAGATCCATCCCCCCGTCGAGTTCGACGGCCGGCACGGTGGCGTACTCGTCGAGGTGCGCCGAGGCGGGAGCGTCGCGACCCGGTCGGCCGCCCGATCCAGGTCACGCCGGGTACCTCGGCCAGGGCTGCTGGAGGCTCGGGTGGTCGGGGTGGTTCCGGTCGGCGTGCGAGGAGCAGCCGCCGACCTTGAGGTCCCGCTCGCGCAGGGCGTCGATGGGCCCGGGGAGGGTTGTATCGGTATGCGCGCGAGCCAGGCACGGCTACGCGGCCCGGGCGTGGGCGCCGGGCACCACTACTGGTCCGTTTTCGCCCTGTGGCCCGGTCTCTGCTGGATGAGAAGCGTGAGGAATGCCCCGGCACCGGGTGGGTACGCGACGAGGATGTGCCCGGGGCGGACCCCGTCCCGGGAGGCCCGTCCGTACTACCCCGGGATTTGCCATGGACACCCCCACGAACGACCACACCACACCCACGACACCCGCCCAGGAGGCATTGGACGTCCTCACCCGGAACACCGAGGATGCGGCGGCTCTGGACACGCTGGCCGGCAGCGATGTCCTGGTCCCCGTGCCGGACGACGTCAGCGAGGAGGAGGTCGCCGACCCGACGGCCGTCGCGCTGCCCGTCCTGGAGGCGCCGGGCGGTGAGCAGGTCGTGCCGGTGTTCACCTCGGAGCTGGAGATGGCCGAGCTGCTCCCGTCCGTCTCCCGCTACCGCATGGTGCCGCTGGGCGCGCTCGCCTCGCAGTGGCCGTCCAGCGACCTGGCGCTCACGATCGACGGCAGTTCGCCGCACGGCCTGACCCTCACCTCCGAGGGCGTACGCACCCTGCTCGCCAGGCCCCAGGCGTAGAGCTTCCCAAGGACCTGTCCGGCCGATCATGCCGGTGACGGGGGGACCCCCATCGCGTCGACTCCCTCCTCCGCCTTGCAGCTGCTGCACGCACCACACGCCGCTCACCAGCGCTGATCAGTTGCCGCCGATTTCCTGAGACTGACTGGCCGGACAGGCCCTAGAGGGTCCTAGAGGCTCTTGCCGGGATTGAGGATCCCGTGGGGGTCGAAGGCGTCCTTCAGCCGCCGTTGCAGCGCGTGGGCCGTGGGCCCCAGCTCGTCCGCCACCCACTGCCGCTTCAGGATCCCCACCCCGTGCTCGCCCGTCAGCGTGCCGCCGAGGCGCAGGGCCAGCGCGAAGATCTCACCTGCCGCCTCCCAGGCGGCGTCCGGCAGGACGGGCAGCGCCGGGTCCACCACGATGATCGGGTGGAGGTTGCCGTCCGCGGCGTGCGCGATCGTGAAGACGGGCACGTCATGGCGTGCGGAGATGGCGCGGATCTCACGGGCCGCCTCCGCGAGGCGGGAACGCGGTACCGCGATGTCCTCGATCAGCGGACGGCCCAGGCGCTCCAGCGCCGGCAGCGCGAGGCGGCGGGCGGCGAGCAGTGCGTCGGCCTCGGCCGGGTCCGCCGCCGTCTCGACCGTCGTGGCCAGCGGTGCCAACAGCCGGGCGACGGTCTCCGCCTCGATCGCCGCGCCCGCGCCGTCGCACTGCACGAGCAGCAGGGCCGCACCGCGCTCGCGCAGCGCGGGGTCGATGGCGTGCAGAACCGGCCCGTCGACCAGCTCGGCCAGCGCGGGCTCGACCCCGGCCCGCCCGATCGCGTACGAGGCCTCGGCGGCGTCCTCGAAGGAGGCGAAGTACGCGGCGAGCGTGGCCGTCGCCACCGGAACGGGCCGCAGCCGCAGCGTCGCCGACGTGATCACCGCGAGGGTGCCCTCGGAGCCGGTGAGCAGCGCCGTCAGGTCGTAGCCGGTGACGCCTTTGACGGTACGGCGGCCGGTGCGCACGACGGTGCCGTCCGCGAGCACCGCCTCAAGACCCAGCACGCTGTCCCGCGTCACGCCGTACTTGGCGCAGCGCAGACCGCCCGCGTTGGTCGCGATGTTCCCGCCGATCGTGGAGATGGCCGCGCTCGCCGGATCGGGTGCGTAGCGCAGACCGTGCGCGGCGGCCGCCTGGTCCAGCTCGGCGGTGATCACACCGGGTTCGACGACGGCGAGCTGGTCGTCCGGCGACAGTTCGAGGATGCGGTTCATCCCGGACAGGTCGAGGACGAGCGTGCCCTCGCCCGCCGTCGCGCCGCCCGACAGGCCGGTGCCGGCGCCGCGCGGCACCACCGGCACGCGCAGTGCGTGCGCGTGCCGGAGGGTGACGGT
This sequence comes from Streptomyces sp. NPDC087263, assembly GCF_044744645.1. Classification (NCBI taxonomy): domain Bacteria; kingdom Bacillati; phylum Actinomycetota; class Actinomycetes; order Kitasatosporales; family Streptomycetaceae; genus Streptomyces; species Streptomyces sp. NPDC087263. Next base: position 591,753 of record NZ_JBIUYT010000005.1, on the reverse strand, counting down.
CACGTCCTCGGTCCGTCTGGCGTGTACGACAGCCAGCGGGCTGCCGTCGAGGCGGGTGCCGGAGCGGTCGGTGGCGTGTGCGGTGAGCGTGGCCGGGTCCGTGGTGAGGCGGTCGGGGGGCAGGTCACGGGCAAGGAGGCCCAGCAATTGGGCCGAGGCGGTGATGGCTGGTGCTGTCATGGGATCAGAGCCTTCGTGTCGGTCGGCGCCTGGGCTTCGCCCGATGTCGTCGTTCCGTTCAGTGCCTTTGCGTCCGTCGTGGCGTTCGTACCGTTCAGCGCCTTCGTTCCGATCGCGAGCAGGGAGATGTCCTCCTGCGGTGCGTGCACGGGCGCGCACTGGATGTCGCGGAAGTGCCTCTCCAGCGGGTTGCCTCGGGCCAGGCCCGGGTTGCCGAGCAGCCGCACGGCCAGTTCCACGGCCCGCACGCCGTGCCGGTCGGCCAGCACGCGCGCGCCGAGCGCCTGTTCCGGGGTGTACGACGAGTCGCTGGCGTCGACCAGGGCGGCACCGCCGAACACCAGTTGCTCGGCGGCGGCCAGCAGCACCTCGATCTCCCCGGCCGTCCGACGGAAGCGCTCCGTACGGGCCACCGGATGACCGAGGTTGGCCGGCACACGTGAGTGCGCGAAGGTGTGGAAGAAGGCCTGCGCGGCTCGGGCGACGCCCAAGTAGAGGGCGGCGAGCGGGAGATGGAGCGCGGCACCCGCCCGGTTGTCCTGCTCGGCGGCGGGCCCGTGCGGACCCAGGCCGATGACGTTCTCGTACGGGATCTCCACGCCGTGGAAGGCCACGTCATGGCTGCCGCTGGCCCGCAGGCCCAACTGGTCCCATCGGTCGGCGATCTCGATGCCCAGGGAGCCGCCCGGGACCAGGAAGGTGCCCACGCGCGGCTCCGGTTCGTCGGTGGTGGCCCACACGAGGAACCAGTCGAGACCGTCGGCTCCGGTCACGAACCGTTTGCGGCCGCTGAGCGACCAGCCGTCGGCGGTGCGCCGCGCGAGTGTGGCGGGCAGTCCGCCCCGCGCGGGGGAGCCCAGATCGGGCTCCACGCGCGCGTGGTTGATGAGGACGGGACGCTTCTCGGACTCCCTGAGCAGGCTCGCGTACAGCTCGTCGGGCCAGTGCGGCTGGACGGCCTGCCGGGCGTGGGTGTTGAGGGTCATCGCCGTGATCAGGGCGACGGAGGGGTCGCCCTGGCCGAGGGTGTGCAGGATGCGTGCGGTCTCGGCGACTCTGCCGCCCGGGCCGCCGTAGCGTTCGCCGACGGTCGCGGTGAGCAGTCCCGCCTCGTGCACGGCCTGGAGGGACTCGGCGGGGAAGGTGGCCGATCGATCGTATTCGGGGGCCAGTTCAGCGAGGCGAAGGGTTATCCGGGAGGTCACAGTGCCTTCTTGAGATCGGCGTTGAGGTCGCGGCTCCAGAAGGCGCCGACGTCCAGGTGCGACTTGAGCGCGCCGAGTTCGGTGAAGGCGTCGGCCACCTTCTGCTGCGAGGCGATGGTGGCGTCGCTGACCGTCTCGACCTGGTTGGGCCGCTGGGTCTGCTGGGCGACGAGGTCCTTCTCGGCCTGCTCCACGGGCTGGTGGGTGGCGTCGGCGATGACCTTGGCGAACTCGGCCTCGTGTCCGTCCCTGACATACGCGTACGCCTGGGAGGTCCGGGCGATCAGATCCGCCGCGGCGGCGGTCTGCGCGGAGCTCTTCAACACGGTGTCCCGCGCCGACCAGAGGAAGTTGCCGGACAGGATGTCCTTGCCCGAACCGACGGTGACGGCGCCCTGCTGGTGGGCGGTGATGATCGACGTGCCGTAGGAGGCGAAGGCGTCGATGCCGCCGCCGTTCAGCGCCGCGAGCCCGTCATTGGGGAGCAGGGGCTTGGCATCGATGTCGGACCACTTCAGGCCCGCCTGCTTGAGCAGCTCGTACAGGAAGTAGTGCGCGGTGGTGTTCGCGACGTAGCCGACCTTCTTGCCCTTCAGGCCCGCGATGTCGGTCACCTTGGAGCCCTTGGGGACGACGACCTCCTGATTGAGTGTCGCGGCCCGTTCCACGGCGACGACCTTGAAGTTGGGCTTGCCATCGGCCGCCGCGAAGATCGGCGGGATCTCGCTGGAGGTGGCGAGGTCGAGCGCTCCCGCCCGGATGGCCTGGAGCTGCTGGTCACCGCCCTGGAAGACGCTCCATCTGACCTTGTACGGGGTGTCGTCGAGGTGGGCGAACTTGAGGATCGCCTCGTCGGTCTTCCAGCCGGTGGCGCCGACGTCCAGGGTCACGGAGGAGATGTCGGACGAGGATTCGGCCTGTGCCTCGTTTCCGCAGGCCGCCGCGAAGGGCAGCAGAAGGGCCAGGGCGGCGGCGGACGCACGCAGGGTATGACGCAACACGGAATCTCCATGAGAGCTCAGAGGGGGTTCAGGCGGCTTGGGAGGTGGCGGCGCGGTGGGCGAGTTCCTGCCGGACCAGCGGAAGGACGTAACGGGCGTAGTCGATCGCGTCGTTGAGCGGGTCGTAGCCGCGGATCGACAGCAGGTCGCAGCCGATGTCGACGTAGTCGAGCAGCGCCTGGGCCACGGTCTCCGGGGAGCCGACCAGCGCGGTCGAGGCGCCGGCGGCGTTCGTCGCGATGGCCGGGGCCGTCCACAGGCAGCGGTCGTGGACCTCGCCGCGCTCGGCGATGTCGAGGAGCCGCTGCGAGCCGACGTTGGCCGGCCGCCCGGACGTCTTGTAGTGGCGCAACACCTCGGTGTTCGCGGTCTGCTCCTTGAGCACGCCGAGTGTGCGGTGCGCCTTCTCCCAGGCCAGTTCGTCGGTGGGCGCGATGATCGGGCGGAACGACACCCAGATACGGGGATGGGGGCGCCCGGCGGCGTCGGCGACCGCGTTGACGGCGGCGATCTGCTCGGCCGTCTCCTTCAGCGGCTCGCCCCACAGCCCGAAGATGTCGCCCTGCTGCCCGCCCACCCGGTAGGCGTCCTGCGAGGAACCACCCACCGAGATCGGCACCAGCCCGTTCACCGGGCGTACGTCCGAGTGGAAGCCCTCGAACTTGTAGTGCTTGCCCTCGTGCGACACCGGCCCGTCCGCCGTCCACACCTTCCGCAGGATCTGGATGTACTCGTCCGAACGCTCGTACCGCTCGGTCTTGTTGAGGTAGTCGCCCTCCCTGTGCTGCTCCTCGTCGCTGCCGCCGGAGATGATGTGCACGGACAGGCGGCCGTTGCTGATCCGGTCGAGCGTCGCGAAGGCGCGGGCCGCGTGGGTCGGGAAGATCACGCCGGGCCGGTGTGCCAGGACCGGGCGGATCCGCTCGGTGTGGTTGACGACGAACTGGGCGAGCTGGAGGGCGTCCGGTGAGGCCGAGTGGTAGGCGACCAGAGTGTGGTCGAAGCCGCCGTCGTCCAGAACGCGGGCGTAACGGCGTACGTATTCGGGGTCGAAGCCGGTGCGTGCGCTGGCGGCGGGACCGTTCGCGCCGGAGTCGGTGTGGACGGCGCTGATGAACTCTACGGGCATGGTGAACTCCTGGCGTTCAAGGTCACGTGCTTTCAAAGGGGTCGGTCGGGGAAGCGGTCACTTGAGGACGGACGTGTCGGCCGACTTCGCCACGTCGACGTTCGGTTCGAGCACACCGATGCCGTTCATGAGGTCGGCGACGTCCTGGACCTTCGAGGTCACCTCGGAGGTGATGGGGAGAACCTTGCTGTACGCGGAGGTGGAGAGCGTCTTCGCGACCGAGGGGTCGGCGCCGTTCAGCTTCACGATGGCGTCCGCGTACGCGCTCTCGTGCGTGTCCGTCCACTCCAGGGCCGTACCGAGGCGCTTGAGGAAGTCGCCGAGCGCGGTCTTCTTCGCCGGGCTCGCCAGGGCCTGCTCGGAGGCGCCGATGAAGCCGTACCCGCTGATGCGTCCGTCGGTGCCGTCGACGAGGAGCCGGCCCTCCTGTTGCAGACCGACGGCCATGTAGGTGCCGAAGGTCGCCCAGACCCCGATCTTCCCGGAGACGAAGGCCGCCTGCGCGTCGGTCGGCAGGAGGTACTGCACCTTGACGTCGGAGTAGTTGAGCCCGTTCTGCTGGAGGACGTTGGCCAGCAGGTACTCGGCGATGCTGCCCTTCGCCGAGGACACCACGACCGTCTTGCCCTTGAGGTCCTTGACGCTCTTCACGTCGGAGTTCTTGGGAACGATGATCCCGGTGCTGTGCCCGTCGTTCTTGAGCGCGGCGATGTTCTTGAACTTGACGCCACCGCTGAGCGCCTGGAGGGCGGGCAGATCGGCGGAGTACGCGGTGTCGGTGGCGCCCGCCTGGACGGCCTGGTAGAGCGGCGCGGCGCCCTCGAACTCGGCCCACTTCACCTTGTACTTGGCGCCGTCGAGGGCCCCGGAGGCGTCGAAGATGGTCTGGAGTGTCTTGGCCTGGTCGCCGATGGTCAGGGTGACCTCGTCCTGGCTGGTGGCCGTGTCCGCGGAGGAGTCGGCGCCGCAGGCGGTCAGCGCCAGCAGTGCGGTGAGACTCAGTGCGGCGGCTGCGATTCTGCGTATCACGAGAGGGTTCCTTCGAGGGTGGGGGTGACACCGAGCCAGCCGAGGACACGGGCGCGCAGGGTGACGAACTCGGGGGCGGTGAGATCGCGCGGGCGGGGCAGATCGACGGCGAGGTCGTGGGCGATGCGCCCCTCGTCCATCACCAGCACCCGGTCGGCGAGCAGCAGCGCCTCCTCCACGTCATGCGTGACCAGGAGAATCGCGCAGCCGTGCCGCTTCCACAGCTCGCCGACCAGCTGCTGCACCTTGCCCCGGGTCAGCGCGTCCAGCGCGCCGAACGGCTCGTCCAGGAGCAGGAGTTCGGGCTCGCGGACGAGGGCGCGGGCGAGTGAGACGCGCTGCGCCTGGCCTCCGGAGAGGGTCTTGGGCCAGACGGTCGCGCGTTCGGCGATACCGACCTCGTCCAGTGCCCGGTCGGCCAGCTTGCGGTCCGGGCGGCCGGGCAGCCCGAGAACCACATTGCGCCACACCTTCAGCCAGGGCAGCAGCCGCGGAGACTGGAACGCGGCACTGCGCCGCGCGGGCACGCTCACCTCGCCGCCGATCTCGTCGTCGAGCCCGGCGAGGATGCGCAGCAGCGTCGACTTGCCGCAGCCACTGTGTCCGAGGAGGGCCACGAACTCGCCCTCGCGGATGTCGAGGTCGAGATCGTGCAGGACGGTGTTGCCGTCGAAGGCCCGCGAGAGCCCCCGTATTTCCACGCTGTTGGTCATGATCAGGCCTCGCCCTCGAAGTTGGCGCGCCAGGTCAGCAGGCGGCGTGAGAGAACCCGTACGGCGAAGTCGCAGGTCAGACCGAGCAGCGCGTACACCGCGAGGCAGAGCACGATGATGTCCGTGCGGAAGTACTGCTGGGCGTTGCTCATGAGATAGCCGAGGCCCGCGTCGGCGTTGACCTGCTCGGCGAAGACGAGCGCGAGCCAGGCGGTGGAGAGCGCGTACCGCAGGCCCACGAGTGCCCCCGGGAGCGCGCTCGGCAGGATCACGTACCGGATCAGGCCCAGCCTGCCGAGCCCCATCATCCGTGCCGCCTCGATGAGTTGGGAGTCGGTGGACCGGATGCCGCCGTAGATGTTGAAGTAGAGCGGGTAGGTGACGCCGAGTGCGACGAGCGCGATCTTCGGGGTCTCGTCGATGCCGAACCAGACGATGAACAGCGGGATCAGACCCACCCACGGGATCGCCCGGAACATGCCCATCGACGAGTCGATGACGTCCTCGCCGAGCCGGAACAGCCCGGCCACCAGGGCGAGGCTCAGCGCGATGGTCGCGCCGATCAGGAACCCGATGCCGGCCCGCCGTCCCGACGCGGCGATGGCGCTCGGCAGTTCACCGTTCCTGGTCAGATCCACGGCCTGGCGCAGTACGTCCACGGGGGAGGCGAGCACGGTCTCGGGAAGAACGCCCGTGGCCGAGGCCAGGAACCACAGGAGTACGAGTCCGACGGGGCCGGAGGCACGGCGTACCGAGCGGGGCACGGTGAAGCGGCGGGTGGTGCGGGCGGTGCCGCGGATGGTGACCCGCGGGGTGCTCCGGGTAGCCGGAGCGGCGGGGGTGTCGGGAGTGGGGCCGGGCAGCACGGCCGGCGCCGTGGTCAGGGGTTTCGTCGTCATGGCGGGGTTCCTCTCGCGTCGCCTCAGGACGGCAGGGGGCCGGTCGCGGCGGGGCGTGCGGGATCTGCGGACCAGGCGGACCAGGAGCCGGGGAAGAGGGTCGCCTCGTATCCGGCTATGGCGAGTGCGGCGATCTGATGGGCCGCGGTGACGCCCGAGCCGCAGTAGACGCCGATGCGCGCGGTCGCGTCGGCGCCCTTGTCCGCGAACCTCTTGCGCAGCACGTCGGGCGGCAGGAAGGTGCCGTCCGCCGCGAGGTTCTCCCCCGTCGGAGCGGAGACCGCACCTGGGATGTGACCGGCGCGCGGGTCCACCGGCTCGACCTCGCCGCGGTACCGCTCGGCCGCGCGGGCGTCCAGCAGCAGCCCCGTCGTGGCGAGTTCGGCGGCCCCGTCGACGTCGATGGTCTGGAGACTGTCCGGACGCAGGACGACGTCACCCTGCGGCGGAGCGGTGGGTGTGCCCGACTCCAGCGGCAGTCCGGCCGACCGCCACGCGCCCAACGCCCCGTCCAGGAGCGTCACATCGGCCACCCCGGCGTAGCGCAGCAGCCACCACGCCCGGGCCGCGGCCGTGTTGCCCAAGTCGTCGTACACGACGACCGGTTGACCGGCCCGCAGCCCCCACCTCCGTGCCGCCGCCCGCAGGTCATCGAGATCCGGCAGCGGATGGCGTCCGCCCTCCGGGCTCGGCGGCGCGGCCAACTCGGTGTCCAGGTCCACGTACACGGCGCCGGGGATGTGCCCGGCCGCGTAGTGGTCGCGGCCGTGCGGATCGCCGAGCGCCCAGCGGACGTCGAGTACCGCGGGCGGTTCGGCGGAGCGCAGCAGGGCGTCGAGCTCGGCGACCGTCGTCGTCACCCGGGCGGTCATGCGAGACCCTCGGCGATCAGGGGCAGCTCGGGGGAGAGGCGCAGCCGCTCCAGAAAGAGGACCACCGTGGCGGCGGCCGTGCGGTGCTGGGCGTCGTTGAGTACGTCATGACGGCCGGCGTTGAACGTCACGGTCCGCACTCCGGGGTGGCTCGCGTACAGGCTCAGCGCCTGGTCGAGGTGGCTGACCGTGTCGTCCGCGCCGTGCAGGGCGAGCACCGGGACGCGTACGAGATCGAGGCGCAGCTCCGGCAGATCGACCGTCGCGTCGAGCGCTCCGCGCCGGAAGTCCGGGTCGTTCGTGAGCCGGCCCTGGTGGGTGGGGCAGGCGGTGCGCGCCTGCACCTCGGCGTCCCAACTGCCGGACTCCCAGCGAGCGGTGGGCAGGCCGACGAGAATCAGCGCGTCGACCCCTGGCGTCTGCTCGGCGGCCAGATGGGCGGCGTACCGGGCACCGGTGTCCGAACCGACCAGCACCTTCGGGCCGGGCAGCGACTCGTCGGCGAGGAGCTTGGCGGCCTGGTCAAGGACCGACGGGTCGGCACTGGGATCCCCGAGCGCGACCACGCGGTAGGCGTCGAAGGCGAGCCGACGGCCGAAACGCTCGTACAGGCCGCCGTGCTCACCGCGCCCGGCCAGCACGATGAGCGTGCCGCGTGCGGCGAGGCCTTCGGGTTCGTTCCAGGAAGACGATGGCGAGGAGGGCGGGGAAGACGGGGATGCGGGCATGAGGGGGCGACTCCCTTGGCAGGGCAGGGCAGGGCGGGACGGGGCAACGTGGGGGTGGAGATACGCGGGCGCGGCTCAGGACCGGTGCCACGTGTCATACGCGCAGCCGGAAGCGGCTCGCGGGAGGAAGGAGCGCCGAACGCCTCAGTGATGGCCGGCGGCGGAGTGCTTCAGCAGGTCAGCGACAGCGCGCGCTGCACGCCACGCCGAAGTCGATGACTCGGCGCCGCGTCAGGAAGGCAGCGGAAGCGGTGGCGTGAAGCATGCCCTCATCATGACTCGCCGTGGCCGACCACGTCCAACGACGATTCCGCATCGAAATCGATCAGCAATCGCGATCGATACCGGATTCGGGCTACGTTCGAAGCATGTCCCAACCTGTGCTCGACATCGTGGCCCTACGCAGCCTGACCGCGATAGCCGACTGCGGCGGCTTCCATCGCGCGGCCCACTCCCTCGCCCTCAGCCAGTCCGCGGTCAGCCAGCACGTGCGCAGACTGGAGAAGACGCTGGGCCGCGCGGTCGTCGAGCGTGAGGGCCGCGGGATGCGGTTCACCACCGACGGACGCCTGCTGGTGGAGCAGGCCCGCCGTATCCTCGCCGTCCACGACGAGGCCGTACGCGCCCTCCTGGACGTGGACGGCGACACCGTGACCATCGGCACCACCGAGCACGCCGCCGACCAGTTCCTGCCTCGGCTCACCGCGGCCGTGCAGTCGGTGCGGCCCGGCTGCCGGGTGCGCTTCCGCATCGACCGCTCGGCACGCCTCGTCGAGGCCGTGGAGCGGGGCAGCGTGGACGTCGCGGTGTACGTCACCGAGGCCGCCGCCACCGAAGGCACCCCGGTCGGCGGACTGCCGCTCACCTGGCACGCCACGCCCGGCTGGGCGCCGCCCGCCACGCCCGATCCCGTGCCGCTGGTCGCCATCGAGGACCCCTGCGCGATCCGTCGCCGGGCCATCGCGACCCTGGCCGCACACGGCGTCGCGGCCAGGGTGGTGGGCGACGCGGGGTATCTCGCGGGCGTCCTCGACATCGCCCGCACCGGTCAGGGCGTGGCCCTGCTCGCCGCGGTCGGCCCCGCGCCGGACGGCCTGACCCCGTACGACGGGCTGCCCCCGGTCACCCCGATCCCCATGAGCGCGCTGGCCCGCCCCGGCGCGGACCCGGCGACGGTCGCCGCCGCGTTCGACGCGGTACGGGATCTGCTGCGGTGACGTGGGGCGGGTTACGTGGGGTGGATCACACGGGGTGGGTGGCGTGGGGCCGGGCTACATGGGGCGGATCACACGAGACGGGTGACGCGGAGCGTGTGACACGAGGGGCGTGACACGACACGTGTGATCTGAGGTTGTGGTGCACAGCATGACAATGACCCCATGAAATGGATCTCGGGCGTGGCCGGGACACTGCTCCTGGCGGTGGTTCTCGTCAGCGTCCTGCGTACTCTCGTGGTGCCCAGGGGGCTCTACTCCTCGCTGGTGATCCGCTGGTGGCGCACCCTGCGGCTGCTTCTGCGACTCGCCGCTCCGGGCGGCAGCTACCAGGCCCACGACCGCGCGCAGACCTGGCTGGCCCCGCTGATGCTGGTCGGCATGCTGGCGACCTGGCTCGGCGGGGCACTGCTCGGCTTCGGACTGCTCCTGCACGCCGTGTCCACGCTGACCTGGACCAATGCCGTTCGGGAGGCTGGTTCCAGCCTGTTCACGCTCGGCTTCGCCAGCGGTGACCGGCTGCACCTGTCCGTCGTGGACTTCCTGGCGGCGGCCACCGGCCCGATCGTGATCGCCCTGCAGATCGCCTATCTGCCGACGCTGTACGCCGCCTACAACCGCCGCGAACTGGAGGTGACCCTGCTCCAGTCGCGCGCGGGCGAACCCGCCTGGGGGCCGGAGATCCTGGCCCGGCAGTGGCTGGTCGACACCGAGACCGCGCTGCCCGAGCTGTACCGGGCCTGGGAGCGGCTCGCCTCGGACATCGGCGAGAGCCACTCCACGTATCCGATTCTGCTGACGTTCCGGTCACCGCGGCCGTACCGCAGCTGGATCGTCGGTCTCGTCGCCGTCATGGACGCCGCCGCCCTTCAGCTCTCCCTCGCGCCGAGCAGTGCTCCGCCCGAGGCCCGCCTGGTGCTGCGCGCGGGCTTCACGGCGCTGCGCGACATCGCCCGCTCGCTGCGCTTCGGCTTCGACACCGACCCGGCGCCAAACGCGCCGATCCTGCTCACCTTGCCGGAGTTCGAGGCGGCCGTGGCGACGACCGAGGCGGCGGGGTTCCCCGCGGAGCGGACGGCGAAGCAGGCGTGGCCGCACTTCCACGGCTGGCGGGTCAACTACGAGGCGATCGCCTACGAGTTGTGCCGTCGATGTGACGCGGTCCCCGCACTGTGGACCGGGCCGCGGGACTTCGCCGTCGGCCCGGTCGGTCCGCAACGGCCGATGGACCGGCGCCCGGGGGACGACGGGGGCAGCGGGGACGAGGAGGGCTCGGGCGGCGAGCGAGGCTCGGGAGGCGAGGGGCGCTCAGGCGGTGAGGGGCGCCCGGAACAACGGCCGCGTTCCGCCGAATAGTTGGCTCCCGGCGCGGTGTTGTCCGCCCACCATGCGGGCGGGGTGGACCGTTGCTATCCGCCCACCACGCAGGCGGGGTGGATCGTTGCTATCCGTCCAACATGCGGGCGAGGGTGGCGCGTTGCAGAGGGTGTACCTCGGCGTGCAGGTCGTGTCCCTTCGTGGTGAGCGCGACCCACACCCCCCGTCGGTCGTCCTCGCAGAGGGTGCGCTCCACCAAGCCGTCCCTCTCCAGCCGCCCGATGAGACGGGACAGCGCGCTCTGGCTCAGATGGACACGGTCGGCGATGTTCTGCACGCGGCACAGCGCGCCGGGATCGGCGGCCACGCCCGAGGCGAGGATGTCGAGCACCTCGAAGTCGCTGGCGCCCAGACCGTAGGGATGCAGCTCGCGGTCGATCTCGCACATCGTGCGCGCGTGCACCGAGAGAATGTCCCGCCACTGGTCCTCAAGCCGAGTGTCCGGAGTGTTCGCTGCCATAACTGAACGGTAACAGAGATCCGGCCAGTACTTGAGTATGCAACTAGTGCAGTTGCATCCAGTGCTGATGCGGTCCCAGGGTCGGCGGATGGTGGCGAGGGCGAGGGTGACCGCGGTGGCGGCGGGGGAGTCGTCGAAGTCGCCGGCCGACACGTCCTCGGGGACCCGGGGCGGCCGGCCTTGCGCGGCGCGGCCAGGACACCCTGAGTGACGCACTCGGCCTGACCGTCGAGGGGTTCTCGCCGCTGCCGCAGGGCGACCACGTCCGGATCACCGGCCCGGACGGCTCCTCACTCACGTCGATGTCGGGTCGACTCGACGGGCACGGCCGCGGCCATACGCTCGGGGGTCCAGTACTGCGCCGTACGGGCTGGGGCGGCAGCGGGAACCGGTGTGTGCGACCGGCTCGGCGGCGGAGGCGATCCGTGAGGGCTGCGCTTCCGCGGCCGCCGTGGTGACGGAGGAGAGAGGAACAGGACTGCGGCGAAGCCCACAGCCAGGGACATCTGTGACGCCGACGACATCCCGCGGCAGCCGGGCCCGGGCTTTCCCGGCGGCGTTCGGCCTTCGCGAGCGTCGCCGAAGCCCGTGCGCGTCGCCCCGGGCTGCGGGACAGTGGCGGGAGACCGCCGTGACGGAGGGGGACGAGATGCTGAAGTTTCCCGTCAGTGGACAACGCCTGGAGATCCTGGAGTGGCTGCGCGACCCCGTGGCGCACTTTTCTCCGCAGCGGCACGGCGACCTCGTCGAGGACGGCGTCACCCCGGCGACCCTCGCCGCCAAGCTCGGTGTGCGCCGTGCCGTCGCGCGCACCCACCTCGACCTCCTCGCCGGGATCGGGCTGCTGCGGACCAAGAAGATCAGACGTCGCACCTACTACCGCCGCGACGAGTACCGCATCGCCGAGGTCAGCCACTTCTTCGAGAAGGGCTGGTAGGAGCCGCCCGTTTCACGGCTCCTGCCGGGTGTGCGGGGCCGGTCGCCCCGGCGTTACGCTGTTCACCGGCCGTGATCTTGTCTCGCGGCGCGGCGGTGGGGCCCGCCGTACCCGAACCGCGGCGCGACAGAGCCGCCAACGGTCCCTGCTTGCGAACGAGCGTGCTCGGGTAACCGGGCCCCGGCGAGTAGGAGACGTACGCACATGACAGCCCGGCGACAAGACGCGAGCAGGCGTACGCACGTGACAGCCTCGCGACAAGAGCGACAAGAGCGACAAGAGCCAGCAGGCGTACGCACATGACAGCCCCGGGACAAGAGCGAGCCGACCGGGCCGGGATGCCCGCACGGCAGGCGTCCCCGTGGCAGGGCCAGGGACCGGTCGTCGCTGCGGTCGCGCTGGGTGGCGCGACCGGCGCCACGGCCCGCTACGCCGCGTCGCCGCTGTGGCCCTCCCAGGCGGGCGGATTCCCCTGGACCACGTTCTGGGTCAATGTCGTCGGCTGCACGGTGATCGGTGTCTTCATGGTGGCCGTCACCGAGGTGTGGGCGGTGCACCGGCTGGTGCGGCCGTTCTTCGGCACCGGGGTGCTGGGCGGCTTCACCACGTTCTCCACGTACGCCGTCGACATCCAGAAACTGCTCGACGAGGGCCACCCCGCGACCGGCCTCGCCTACCTCGCCGCGACCCTGCTCGCCGCGCTCGCAGCGGTATGGCTGGCGATGGTGGCGTCGCGTCGCGCCCTGGTGTGGAAGCGGCGATGAGCAGGCGAGGAAGGTAAGAACTGGTTGTGAACTGGCTGCTGGTGATCATCGGTGCCGTGGTCGGCGCGCCCCTGCGTTATCTGACCGACCGCGCGGTGCAGTTCAGGCACGGCACGGCCTTCCCCTGGGGCACCTTCGCCGTCAACGTCAGTGGCTGTCTGGTCCTCGGCGTCCTGACGGGCGCGGCCTCGGCGGGCCATGCCTCCTCCCACCTGCAACTCTTGATCGGCACGGGCCTGTGCGGGGCGCTGACCACGTACTCGACGTTCTCGTACGAGACGCTGCGGCTGACCGAGACGGGTGCCGGGTTCCTCGCCGTCGCGAACGTGGTCGCGAGCGTCATGGCGGGCCTCGGGGCGGCGTTCGCGGGGGTTTCGTTCGCGCAAGCTGTGTGGTCCTAGGCGACGGGCGAGCACCCGCGCGTAGTAAGACTGTCTACAGCACTGTCGACCAACTCCCCAGAACTGGAACACATGAGCGTCATCAACGTCGGGCAGGCCGTCGTCCTCGGAGCCGTCGAGGGGGTGACCGAATTCCTCCCCGTCTCCTCCACCGGCCATCTCAAGATCACTGAGGGGCTGATGGGTATCCCCGTCGACGACAACGCGGTGGTCGGCTTCTCGGCGGTCATCCAGGTCGGCGCGATCGCCGCCGTCCTCGTGTACTTCTTCAAGGACATCGTGCGGATCGTCTCCGCCTGGGGGCGTGGCCTGCGCCATCGCGAGGAGCGCTACCACCACGACTACAAGTTCGCCTGGTGGGTCATCTACGCGACCATCCCGATCGTGATCGTGGGCCTGGCGGCGAAGCCGCTCATCGAGGGGCCGCTCGCCTCGCTGTGGGTGGTCGCGGCCTCGCTGATCGTCGGCAGTGGCGTGATGTGGGTGGCGGACCAGATGGGCCGGCACAAGCGCGGCGAGGACGACACCACGTTCAAGGACGCGATGCTGGTCGGCAGCTCCCAGATCCTCGCCCTGCTCTTCCCGGGCTTCTCGCGCTCCGGCGCCACCATGTCGACGGCGCTCATCCTCGACCTCGACCGCGTCGCCGCCACCCGGCTCTCCTTCTTCCTCGGCATTCCCGCCCTGACCGGCGCCGGTCTGTACGAGCTGAAGGACGCCCTGGGCACGGGGGTCGGCGCCGCCCCGCTGGCCGTCGGCACGCTCGTCTCCTTCGTGGTCGCGTACGGCTCCATCGCCTGGCTGCTGAAGTTCGTCGCCAAGCACTCCTTCAACGCCTTCGTGATCTACCGGCTCGTGATCGGCGTGGCACTTTTCGGCCTGCTCGGAGCGGGTGTGCTCAGCTGAGGCCGCCCTGGTGAATCCTTCGGCCGGTTGACAGCCGCCTCCCGTTCCGCGGAGTATCACTCCCGTGAACCTGTCAGACAGCCAGACAGGTGGGTCGGTGCCGCGGCGCGTCAGCGCCATGGAAGCGGTGCTCACCCACCTGCGCGGCGCCATCGAGCGCGGCGAGTACGCCATCGGCGACAAGCTCCCCTCCGAGGCGGAGCTCTGCCGCCGCCTGGAGGTCAGCCGCCCCGTGCTACGCGAGGCGCTGCGGGCCCTGCAGGTCATGGGCCTGACCGTGTCCCGTACCGGCAAGGGCACCTTCGTCCTCGCCCACGCCGTCGAGGAACCCACCTTCGGCGACTACGCGGCAGGCGACCTCCTCGAAGTGCGCCGTCATGTCGAGATCCCCGTCGCCGGATACGCGGCGCTGCGCCGTACCCCGGAGAACCTCGACCAGCTCACCCATCTCCTGGCGCGCATGGAGGGGGAGACCGACACCGCCGCGTGGGTGGCGATGGACACGGTCTTCCACATCGCCGTCGCCGAGGCCTCCCAGAACCCGGTCTTCCGCAAGGTCATCGAGGAGATCCGGGACGCACTGGCCCGCCAGTCGGCCTTCCTGAACGAACTCGGCGGCCGCCGTGAGCAGTCCAACCGCGAACACCGCGCGATCGTCGAGGCGTTGGTCGACGGAAGCGAGCACGACGCCGTGGAGGCCATGTCCCATCACCTCGACCGCGTCGAGACCACCCTCACCTCCATCGTGCATCCCGAGCGCGCGGACACCCCCACGAAAGGCGGACTCGAGGCGTGAGCGAGCAGCCCCTGAAGCAGGAAACACCGGCGACGGCAGGCCATGTCGACGTCGGCCGGTACGGGGTGCGCACCCGGGTCTCCGGGATACCTACCGGAGCGGGAGCGTGAACCGGCCCATGCAGTACGGCAGTTCCCTCGCGGCGGCACCGGTGATCCGCGAGCCCCTGCACGCGCCCGTCGCCCATCTCGTACGCGGCGGGGTCATCGAAGGCATTCACTACGGCTCGGTGGTCGTGCTGGCCGCCGACGGCACCGTGGAGCTCCAGATCGGCGACATCGAGGCCGCCTTCTATCCGCGCTCGGCGGTCAAACCCCTCCAGGCGGCGGCGATGCTGAGGGCCGGGCTGCCGCTCGACGGCGAGCTGCTCTCGCTGGCCGCGGCCAGCCACTCCGGCGAGGAGCGCCATCTGGCCGGGACCCGGCGGATCCTGGAGCTGGCCGGACTGACGGAGGACCGGCTGCGCAACGTCCCGGACCTGCCGTTCGACCCCGTCGTTCGCGAGGCCTGGATCCGCGAGGGACGACTGCCCTCGCGGCTCGCGCAGAACTGCTCGGGCAAGCACGCCGCCATGCTGTACACGGCCAAGCTCAACGGCTGGTCGCTCGACGACTACCTCGACCCCGCGCACCCGCTCCAGCAGGCCATCGCGGAGATCGTCGAGGACCTCACCGGACAGGCGATCGCACGGGTGACCGTCGACGGCTGCGGCGCGCCCCTGTTCTCCGTCTCGCTGCACGGACTCGCGCGCGCCGCGGCCAGGATCACCACCGCGGCCCCGGGCACCCCCGAGGCGCAGGTGGCCGACGCGATGCGCGAGCACGCCGAGATGGCATCCGGCTCAGGGCGCGACGTCGCCGCGCTGATGCGGGCCGTACCGGGGCTGCTCAGCAAGGACGGCTTCGAAGGCGTCCAGTTCGCCGCGCTGCCGGACGGCCGGTCCGTCGCCGTGAAGATCGCCGACGGCGCCGACCGGGCGCGGATCCCGGTGGCCGCGGCTGCCCTGGCCCGCGCGGGAGTCGACCCGGCCGCCCTTGCCGGATTCGGCGGTGCGCCGCTCCTCGGGGGTGGTGTGGTGGTCGGTCACATCCGCGCTGTGCGTGCGCTCGATCCGCTTCCGGCGCGTGACATGTGCGCCTGAGTGCTGTGTGAGGAGGGTTGTGGGGCGGGTGCGGGCCTGTTGTGGTTGGTCGCGCGGTTCCCCGCGCCCTCTTGGGGCGGCTGCCTCGTGGCCCGCGCCGGGGGCGACCAGGTCGCCCTTGCCGAGCGGTGCGCCGCTCCTCGGGTGTGGTGTGGTGGTCGGCCACATCCGTCCTGCCCGCGCGCTCGATCCGCTTCCGGGGCGTGACATGTGCGCGTGAGCGCGGCGCGAAGGGGACTTTGGGGCGTGCAGGCCCGCTGTCTCCTACCTCCGCCTCTGTGCCTCACTCACGCCGGCGCCGGCACGCGGTGCCGATCACGCCGGGGCGGGGCTTCACGTCGTACGCCTTGATGCTGGACGGAGACCGCCGCCGGCCCCGGAGTTGTCGAACTCGGCCTGGAGGACGGCCTGTTGCCCGCCGAACGCCATGCGGATGTGTTCTGCCCCGAGTCACTCGCGGACAGCGGCACCCGAAGGCCACCTCGCAGACACCGTCCTGCGGGCGCTCCGACCCGCTGAGCACCAGGACCGGCCGCGCGGCACAATAGTGATCATGTCCCCGTCGCTGACCTTTCAGCCGGTCCTGGAACGCATCGCCGTCGAGATCGCGCAGACTCCCGGACGCGGGCGGCCCGCCGACTACATCCCGGCGCTCGCCGCCTGCGACCCCCGCCGCTTCGGCATGGCCGTCGCCGAGCTCGACGGCACGGTGTACGGCGTGGGGGACTGGCGCCAGCCCTTCTCCACGCAGTCCATCACCAAGGTCTTCACCCTCGCCCTCGATCTGGCCCGTGAGGGCGACGAGTTGTGGGAGCACGTCGGCCGTGAGCCCTCCGGCAACGCCTTCAACTCCCTGGTGCAGCTGGAGTACGAGAACGGCATCCCGCGCAACCCGTTCATCAACGCGGGCGCCCTGGTGGTCACCGACCGGCTCCAGACCCAGACCGAAGACGCGGCCGGGTCCCTGCTCGCGTTCCTGCGCGCCGAGAGCGGCAACCAGAGCCTCGACTTCGACAAGGAGGTCGCCGCCTCCGAGGCCGCGCACGGCGACCGCAACGCGGCCCTCGCCCACTTCATGGCGTCGTACGGCAATATCGACAACCCGGTTCCGGTGCTGCTGGACCAGTACTTCCGGCAGTGCTCGATCGAGGCCTCCTGCGCCGATCTGGCGCTGGCCACCGGATTTCTGGCCAGACACGGCATCCGGTCCGACGGTTCCCGGCTGCTCACCCAGAGCCAGTCCAAACAGGTCAACGCGGTGATGCTCACGTGCGGCGCCTACGACGCGGCCGGCGAATTCGCGTACCGCGTGGGGCTGCCGGGCAAGAGCGGTGTCGGCGGCGGGATCATCGCGGTCGTACCGGGACGTTGCACGCTGTGCGTGTGGAGTCCGGGCCTCGACCAGCGCGGCAACTCCGTGGCGGGCGTCGCGGCACTCGACCGTTTCACGACGCTGACAGGGGTGTCCGTCTTCTGATCCGGCACCGTGGCGGGGCTGTCCGCGCCAGGAACCGGCTCCCGTCGCGCGGGTCTCACACGGAGGTCACGCATAGGCCGCCGTACGGAGGGAAGTACGTCGCTTTACGGTCACCCGGCGTTGACACGCTTTCCGAGTGTTGGCCATGGCTTTTCCCGTCGATCTCCGCCGCTGTCAGGCTCTCGGTCTGGCCGGCTCCGCCTTTCTCGCTCTGGGCGGTGAGACGGCCGGAGCCCTGCCTGTGCGGGAGTTCCTCGCCCCCGAGTCCGCCGAGGCCGTACTCGGCCTGGTCGGCGTGTACTTCGGCGTCGTCCTGCTGATAGCGGCGTGGGCGCTCCTCGGCACCGTCGTACGCGGCCCCGAACCGCCGACTCCGCGCTCTCTGCTGCTCGTTCTGGCCGTCTGGGCGGCGCCGCTGCTGCTCGCGCCGCCGCTGTTCAGCCGGGATGTGTACAGCTACCTCGCGCAGGGCGCGATGGTCGACGCGCACATCGACGTGTACGCGCACGGGCCCGCCCAGCTCGGCGGTCCGCTCGCCGACGAGGTGGCGCCGGTGTGGCAGCAGAGCACGACGCCATACGGCCCGGTCTTCCTCGCTGTCGCCTCCGCGCTGTCCGGACTCACGCGCGGGGAGATCCCCGCCGGACTGCTCGGCATGCGCCTGGTCGCGCTGCTCGGCGTCGCGCTGATGGCGGCGGCGCTGCCCCGCCTCGCCCGGCACAGCGGCGCGGATCCGGCCGCCGCGCTGTGGCTGGGGGCCCTCAATCCCCTCGTCCTGCTGCACCTGATCGCCGGCGCGCACAACGACGCCATCATGCTCGGACTGCTCGGCGTCGGACTGGTGGCCGCACGCGGCCGGTGGCCCGTCCTGGGCGTCGTCCTCATCACCCTCGCGGCGCTGGTCAAGGCACCCGCCGCGCTCGGCCTGCTGGCGGTGATCGCGCTGCGCGGGCGGCGGGGGCTGGTGCCGTCCGTCCTGACCACCGCCTTCGGTGCTCTCGCCACCACGGCCGTGGTGACCGCCGTGACAGGTACGGGCTACGGCTGGATCGCGGCTCTGAAGACCCCCGTGTCCCCACAGAACTGGTCGCTCACCAGCCTGCTCGGCCGAGCCACCGGCACCCTGCTCGAAAAACTCGGCAGCGGACTCGCCCCTCTGGCCCTCCCCGCCTGGCACACCGCCGGACTCGTGCTGACGGTGCTCATCGTCCTCTTCATATGGCTGCGCCTCAGGCCCGGACCGATCTACGCACTGGGCCTGAGTCTGGCCGCCGTGGCCGTGTTCGGCCCGGCGATCAGGCCCTGGTACGCGCTGTGGGGGCTGTTCCTCATCGCCGCCGCGGCGCCCAGCGGCTCGGTGCGCCACCGGGTCGCGGCCGCGAGCGGAGTGCTCGCCCTCGCCGTGCTGCCCAGCGGGTACGCGCCGGACGCCCAACAGGTGGTCCTGGCCGTCTCCGGCGGACTGCTCGCCCTCGTCGTGCTCTGGCAGGCCCATCAAGCGGCGCAGGCGCCGGTACTGGAGCGCACCGCATGAGACGCCCCCGCACCTTCCCCGGCATGTCCTGGAGGCTTCCCTCAGTCTCTCCCCGGCTTCCCCGCACGGACCGGGGACGCCTGTTCCTGGTGCTGGGACTCGCCGCCGCCGTCACCGTGTTCACCGCCACCGTGCCGCTGCTGCGCGACTGGTTCGACCTGCGCGTCTACTACGGGACGATCGACGCCTGGGCACACCACGACGGCCGGATCTACGACTACCTCGTGCCCGGGACGGCGTACGGCTTCACCTATCCGCCGTTCGCGGCCCTCAGCATGCTGCCGATGGCGCTGGTCGGACTGCACACCGCGATCGCCATTGGACTGCTGCTCAACCTGGCCGCGCTCGCCGCCGTGGTGTGGATCCTGGCCGGGCCCGCGCTGCGCCGGTACGGCTGGTTCGGCTTCGCCATGGCGGCCTGCCTGCTGGCCCTGTTCGAACCCGTCCGCGACACCTTCAGCTTCGGCCAGGTGAACCTGCTGCTCCTGGCCCTCGTCCTGAGCGACGCGTGGCTGCTGTCCACCGGCCGGGGCCGCCGCGCGGGCGTCGGAATCGGCCTCGCCGCCGCCGTCAAGCTCACCCCCGCGATCTTCATCGGCATGCTGCTCCTGGCCCGTCGATGGCGCGCCGCCGGGGTCGCAACGGCCGTCGCCGCGGCGGCCACCGCCCTGGCTGCCTGGGTGGCGCCGGACGCCTCGCGCTTCTACTGGACCCACGCACTGTGGGACACGGACCGCATCGGACGCCTCGGCTATGTCTCCAACCAGTCGCTCCAGGGCGTCCTGGCGCGGCTCGCGGCACCGGGCGAACCGAGCAAGGTGCTCTGGGCGGCGGCCGCCGTGCTGGTCCTGTGCGTATGGACCCGGCGGGCCTCGCGTGCCGTGGCCGACGAGGACTGGATCGCCGCGTTCGCCCTCACCGGCCTCACGGCCTGCCTCGTCAGCCCGATCACCTGGGTGCACCATCTCGTCTGGCTCCTGCCGTCCTTCGCCGTGCTGCTGCGCGGCAGCCGGGTGCGGACCGCGGGAATCCTGTACGCGATCCTTTGCAGCAGCGTGGTGTGGCTGTGGTTCGACGACGCGTCCGGCCTCGACGGTTTCATCGGCAGCAACGCCTATACGTGGATCACGCTCGGGCTGCTGCTGTGGCTGCCGGTCGGTCAGCCGGGCGTCGGCCGTCCGCCCCTGTTCCGCAGGGCCAGGGCCACAATTCCCGCGCCCAGACAGGCCGCGCCCGCGATCGCGGCGGCAGCACCGGGCCGGCCGGGTCCGTCGGCCGCGGGCAGCGCGGCCGGGAGAGCGGTCCGTGCCGCCGTCGGCACGGGCCGCGTGTCGAGGAGCGAGCCGACGGGTTCGACGCGCCCGGACGCCTTGAATCCCCAGTCGAGCAGTGAGCGGGTCTCCTCGTACACCGCGAAGCCGCCGCCCTCCTGAGGGTTCATCACCGTGACGATCACGGTGTGGCCGCCCCGGCGCGCGGCGGCCACGAGAGTGCTGCCCGCGTTGCTGGTGGAGCCGTTCTTGACGCCGACCAGGCCCGGGTACGGCTCCACCCCGTCGGCGCCGGTCAGCAGCCGGTTGGTGTTCTCGATCTCGTACGACCAGCCGCCCCCGCCGGGGAACCTCGCCTCGGCGGTGGAGCAGTACCGCGCGAACTCGGCGTTGCGCAGCCCGGCCCGCCCGAACACCGCCAGGTCGAACGCCGACGAGACCTGCCCCGGCGTGTCGTATCCGTCGGGGGACATGACGTGCGTGTCCAGGGCGCCCAGAGCGCGGGCCTTGGCCTGCATGTGGGAGGCCGTGTTGCGCCAGCCGCCGTTCATCGCGGCCAGTACATGGACGGCGTCGTTTCCGGAGTTCAGGAAGACACCGCGCCACAGGTCCGCCACCCGGTAGGTGCGTCCCTCGGCGACGCCCACCAGGCTGCTGCCCTCTCCGATGCCCTGTAGTTCCTTCTCGGTGACGGTGTGCCGGATGCCGCCGGGCAGCAGCGGGAGCACCGTGAGGGCGAAGAGGGTCTTCAAGGTGCTGGCGGGCGGCAGTTTGCGGTGCGCGTCGTGGGCGGCGAGTACTTCGCCGGTGCGGGCGTCGGCCACCAGCCACGACAGTGCGGAGACGTCGTCGGGGATCTCGGGCGCTCCGGGCCGTGGCCGTACCTGCGTCCCGGCCCGGTACAGCGGCGGCTGTGAGGCCGAGGCTTTGGGCGTCCCCGGGTCCGTGCCGGCTCGGGCAAAGGCCGCACTCGGTGCGAGAGCCGCGGCGCTCGGCGCGAGGGCCAGGGCGCCGACCGCGCAGACGGCGGAACAGCAGACGGCGGCGCGGGAAGAGAATCCGATGGTCATTCCGCAAACGTAGGAACCGGCACGCCCTGCGCCTGGCTGCCAGGCCACAGCGGCGGGATCGAGCACCCGGATGCCGCATGTGGGCAAGGTCAGGAGGGCAGCGTCGGGTGGACCTGGCGGAGGAAGGCCGCGTTGTCCGGGGTGGCGCGCATCCGCTCCAGGAGGGTTTCCAGGCCGGCCTGGCCGTCCCGTGTCTGCAGGGCGCGGCGCAGTCCTCGTACGGTGTTCAACTCGGCTGCGGGTACGAGGAGTTCCTCGCGCCGGGTGCCGGAAGGAGTGATGTCGACGGCCGGGAACACCCGCCTGGAGGCCAGGGTGCGGTCGAGGCGGAGCTCCATGTTGCCGGTGCTCTTGAGCTCTTCGAAGAAGTAGTCGTCGGCACGGGAGCCGGTCTCCACCAGGGCGGTGGCGAGGATGGTGAGGGAGCCGCCCTCCTCGGCCAGGCGTGCGGCGCCGAAGAACCGCTTGGGGCCGTGCACCGCGGCCGCGTCGACGCCGCCGCTGAGGGTGCGGCCACCGGAGGCGGCCGCGTTGTTGTGCGCCCGGCACAGCCGGGTGAGCGAGTCCATCAGGATGACGACGTCCTCACCCTGTTCGACGAGCCGCTTGGCGCGCTCGATGACGAGTTCGGCGAGTGCGATGTGGTGCTTGGGCGTCTGGTCGAAGGTCGAGGCGAACACCTCGCCCCGGACGGAGCGCCGCATGTCGGTCACTTCTTCCGGCCGCTCGTCGAGCAGCAGCACCATCAGGTGGATGTCGGGATGGTTGCCCGCGATGGCCGCCGCGAGCTGCTGGAGCAGTACCGTCTTGCCGGTCTTGGGCGGGGCGACGAGCAGTCCGCGCTGGCCCTTGCCGACCGGTGCGACCAGGTCGACGACGCGTCCGGCCAGACCGCTCGCGGGGTGCTCCAGGCGGAGCCGGTCACGAGGGTGCAGCGGGGTGAGGTCATGGAAGTGCGGGCGGCGGCGCAGCTCTTCGGGCGTACGCCCGTTGATCCGCTCCACCTCGGTGAGAGCGCGGGGCCCGCCGCGTACGCCCTCGATGGTGTCGCCCTTGCGCAGGCCGTAGCGGCGGATCAGCGCGGCGGAGACCTGGACGTCGGTCGGCGTGGGCAGGCAGCTTGTCGCGGCGCGCAGGTACCCCTGCCCGTTGTTCGCGATGTCGAGAACACCGTTGGCATGCGCCGGGAGCTGCTTCTGTCGTACTGGAGGTTCGAGTGTGGTGGTCATGATGGGGGTCCTTTCAAGGACGGGTTCATGAGGTCATGAGGAAGGGAGGGGATGTGCCGGGGGAGGCGGCGTGCTCACGCCTCCGTGCGGCGGGGAGACAGCACCTCGCGTACGGCGGACGGCAGGATCTGCCGGTGGCCGCGCTCAAGAGGTGATGTGCTGGAAAGCTGGTCCGCCGGTCGGCAAGCGAGGGGCGTGTCAGCGAGAAGAAGTGGTGCAAACACCGGCGCCCGAGACGGGGCGTACACAAGTGCTGATGGCACTGTAGCACCCCGTGGCCGGGCTCGGCTGTGATGTGAGTCTCAGAGGCCCGCGAGCAGGCCGTACAGCAGCGGGATACGCGGTTCGGTCTCCGGCAGCCGCCACCATCCGGACGGGGTACGGGTCATCTGCGGCCACCGGGGCCAGGGCAGCTCGTCGCTCTCCCGCAGCCGCCGAATCCGCAGACCCGCCCCGATCAGCGCGTTGATGACGTCGTCAAGGCCGTGCATCCACTCGTAGCTGTCGGTCGCGCCGTTTACGGCCGGACCGTCCGTGTAGGTGTACGTCGCATCCCGGTGGACGGCGTCCCGCCCGCCCAAGTAGTCGTGCCGCAGGAGTAGTTCACCGCTCTCGCCCTCGGCCGGCTTGGGGCCCAGCGAGTTGAGCAGGGGATGGAACTCGGCGATGTACAACCGCCCCTGGGGGCGCAGGAGTTGGGCGATGGTGGTGGCCCAGCGGTCCAGGTCGGGCAGATAGCACAGGGCACCCTTGCCGGTGTACACGACGTCGAACTTTCGCCCTCCCAGGGCCTCGACGGCGTCGTACACATTGGCCCGTACGTACGCGACGTCGGCGCCCGCCCGTGCCGCGATGTCCGCCGCGGCCGCCACGGATGCCTCGGAGATGTCGAGGCCGACGGCGCGGGCGCCGCGTTCGGCGAGGGCGATCGTCTCGGTGCCGAGATGGCATTGGAGGTGGAGCACATCGAGGCCGGCCAGTTCACCGAGGTCCTCCCACTCGAAGGCGGCGAACCAGCGGGCCGGGTCGAGTTTCTCGTGCAGCCCGTAGAAGCGGCTGGCGAGGTGGATGGGGGTGCGCGCGTCCCAGTTGGCCTGGTTGGCCCGCATCATCCGCTCGTGCTCGTGCTCGTGCCCGTCGGCCGTCTCGGTCATCTCGGTCATGGGGACATCCAATCGTGCGCGGCCCGGGTGCCGTGGCGAGAACGCCGGATGCGTCCGGTCGTACGCACGCGAACCTGGAAGGGTGTCGATTCGGCGCCGGCCCGTTCGTCGGTGGGGTGCAGGAAGTTCATGAGCACCGGGAGGAACCCATGAAGTACATGCTGCTGGTCTGTGGTGACGACACCGTGGACGCCTCCGGCATGGCGCCCGTCGAACCCTGGGTCGAGGAACTGGGCGCCGAGCGCGGCGTACGGCTGCACGGCCACCGGCTCCGGCTCCCCGCCGACGCGGTCACCGTCCGGGTACGCGATGGTGAAGTGCCGCGCACCGACGGGCCGTTCGCGGAGACCAAGGAGTACATCGCCGGTTACGACATCCTCGAGTGCGACATCCGGGAGGAGGCCGTGGAGGCGGCCGCCAAGCACCCCGTGGCGAGTGTCGGTGCCATGGAGGTGCGCGCCTTCTGGGACGACGAGGACGCCGAGGCGGAGATCCGCCGGATCGATGCGGAGCTCACCGCGGCCGGCCGGGAGCGGGACTTCGACCGGGCGATGGCCTGTTACGCCCCGGACGTCGAGGTCTTCCACCCCGTGAGCGGTCTGGAGCAGAGGGGGATCGAGGCACTCCGCAAGGCGGAGGAGCTGTGGTTCTCGACGCTGACCGGGCCCGTGGAGCGTGAGGTGCTCGACTTCCGCGTCCGGGTCGACGAGAGCGTCGCGTTCAGCCACGCGCTCGTGCGGATGCGCGCCACGCCGGCCGGCGGTGTGCCCCTGGACACCACGGCGCGGGCCACCACCGGCTACCGCGCGACCGGCGACCGGCGACCGGCGACCGGCGACCGGCGACCGGCGACCGGCGACCGGCGGCAGATCGTCCACCAGCACACATCGGTCCCCTTCGACGCCGGAATCACGGGGAGCCCGTCATGAAGTACGCGCTGTTCATCCGCACAACTCGGAGCGCGCCGGATTCCCCAGGGCATCCGGCGCGCTCGGTCACTGCCTCACCGTCTCGCCGTCGGCTTGGCTATCGCCCGAGGTCGAAGATCCCGTACGCGAAGCCTTCCGCGGTGAGGGTCCCTCCGTCGGCACGGACGCCGGACACCTCCAGCGGTCGTGGCTCCGCCGGGATGTCGTACGGGTAACTCACCGCATTGCGCTGCGGATTGACGACGACGAGGTATCGCCCGCCCCGGACGTAGACGAACGGGTATCCGGCGTGCAGGACTTCCACCGAGCCGTCGGAGCCGAGTTCCGGTGTCGCTTTGCGCAGGGCGATGAGTCGGCGTACGAAATGGAGCAGCGAGGTGTCGTCGGCGCGTTGGGCGGCGACCGTGGGGCGGTCGGGCGCCGGGTCGAGCGGGAGGTAGAGGCGGTCGGCGGGGGCGGGGGAGAAACCGGCGTTCGGGCCGTCGTCCCACTGCATCGGGGTACGGGAGCCCGCGCGGTTGTAGCGGGGACCCAGCACGCTGCCCTCCTTGTCGGGGAGGCCCGGGACGTAGCGCATGCCGATCTCGTCGCCGTAGTAGATCGCCGGAAGGGTCGGCCAGGAGAGCTGGAAGGCGAAGGCGGCGGGGAGCTGTTCGGCCGAGCGGGGGCCGCAGTTGAGGCGGGAGAAGTCGTGGTTGGCGGTCGGGAGGGAGATGAAGCCGCGGTCGGCCACGGCGGCCGACGCCTCGCGCCAGGCCTCGACGAACGGGCGGGGCGAGCCCTTGCCGCTCGGGTCGAAGAAGCAGTCGAGCGGGTCCCAGGACTCATTGACCGTGCCGGCCGCGTTGCTCCACAACGAGCGCAGGGCGCCTCCGTCGGTGGGGCCGCCGAACTGGAGGAAGAAGTCCGCGTGGAAGCCCGCGGGAACGGACACCTCGGGTTCGCCCCACTCGGAGAGCAGCACCGCGTCCGGATGTGTGTCGTCCAGCCAGTGCCGCAGCTCCGTCCAGATGCTCGCCGTTTCGGTCCTGCCCGGGTCGTCCTTGACGAGCGACGCGGCCATGTCGACACGGAAGCCGGACAGGCCCAGGCCGAGCCAGTGGTCCATGATCGAGCGGAGTGCGGCGCGGTTCGCCCGCGGGCCGTCGGCGTCGACCGGCTGACGCCACGGCTCCGCCGGATTCCCGCGCCCGTAACCGAAGTTGAGGGCGGGCTGAAAGGCGAAGAAGTTCGGGAGGTACGCGCCGGGGCGGCTGCCGGGGGAGGGGATGAAACCGTCCTGGTGGGCGTCCGGCGCCCAGATGTACCGGTCGTCTCCCGGGTCGTTCGCCGAAGCCGTGAACCACGGGTGCTCGTCGGAGGTGTGACCGGCCACGAGATCCAGCAGTACGCGGATACCGCGGCGGCCCGCCTCCTCGACCAGCTTGGCGAACTCGTCGTTCGAGCCGTAGCGGGGCGCGACGGTCAGGTAGTCGGAGACGTCGTATCCGGCGTCCCGGAACGGTGAGACGAAGCAGGGGTTGAGCCAGACGGTGTTGACGCCCAGCCACGCGAGGTGGTCGAGGCGCTCGGCGATTCCGTTGAAGTCGCCGATGCCGTCGCCGTTCGAGTCGGCGAACGACTGCGGGTAGATCTGGTAGAAGACGGCGTTGGCCAGCCAGGCGGGGGCGGGGCGGAACGAAGTCATGAAGTGGACCATAAGCCAGCACACAGGGCGCACGCTGCCCCTAAGGTGAGCTGGATGTTCACCCCTCAGGGTCCCACCCTCCGCGAACTGGCCGTGCAGGCTCTTTCGTCCATCGAGCACGGCTACGACCTGCTCGCGCCGAAGTTCGACCACACGCCGTTCCGGACACCGGACTCGATCCTGGACGCCGTGGCCTCGGCGCTGGACCGGATCGGCCCCTTCGACCACGGGCTCGACCTCTGCTGTGGAACCGGCGCGGGGATGCAGGTACTGCGCGAGCTGTGCCGGGGGAGTGTCACCGGGGTGGACATCAGCGCGGGGATGCTCGCCGTGGGGCGGGAGCGGGCGGATGCCGCCCGTACGCGGGATCGCGCGGAGGGTGAGGCGACGAGGCACGCACTTCCCGGTGGGCAGAACCGGGCGGACGCCGACGGGCAGGGCGGCGCCGACGTCCAGGGGCATGGGAACTCCGGTGGGCAAGGGCACGTGAGCCCCGGCGTCAAGGGGCAGACGGGCCCCGGTGCGCAGGGTCATACGAGCCCCGGCGCGCAGGGTTGCGTGAATCCGAGCGCGCAGGGGCAGGCGCATGCCGGACCGCAGGGCAACGCGAACCCCAGCGCGCAAGGACACTTGACCCCCGCTGGGCAGGAGCCGGTGAGCGCCGGTGTTCGGCAGCACGCGAGCCTTGGTGGGCGCGAGCAGGCGCGCCCCGACCAGGCGCCTCGCGTCACGTGGGTGCGCGGTGACGCGCGCGCCCTGCCCTTCGCGCCCGCCTTCGACCTGGTGGTGAGCTTCGGCGCGTTCGGGCACTTCCTGCCGCGTGAGCTGCCGGGGCTGTTCGCCCAGGTCCACTCCGTGCTGAGGCCGGGCGGTCGCTTCGCGTTCCCGATCGTGCCTCCGCCCCGGCCGAGCTCGCCCTGGTACTGGGCCCTGCTGGGCTTCGACGCGGCCATGCGGGTGCGCAACGCGGTGTGGCGGCCGCCGTTCGTCATGTACTACCGGGCGTTTCGGCTCGACGAGGTACGCCGGGAGCTGACACGGGCCGGATTCGACGTCGAACTACAGACCCTGCCCGAGTTCGGCAGTCGGCCGGACGGCAGCCCGCGGTGCCGGCTGGTCGTGGCCACACGGGAGAGCGACCCGACGCCCGCGTAGATCCCCAGATCCCCAGATCCCCAGATCCCCAGATCCCCAGATCCCCAGATCCCCAGATCCACCGGTCATGGCAGACGCTTGACCAGAGCAGGGTTTGGTTTTCCAACTCGCTCGGCTATGGTGAGTCTGCTTTCCAAACCAAGCAGCTCGAGACCCCGTCTCAAGGCTCACTCCAGAACCGACTGTGCGAGGAACCGTGATGAGGGCCGCACCACCCGACAGCACACATGCCACGAACGGCACGCACGACCCGTATGACGCCGTGACCTGTATCGACCCTCTGTGGTGGTCCTGGGAGGGCGCACACGGTGGACACGTGGCGGCCACCGTGCTCGCCGCCGTACGCGATCGCGCAGCCGCCGAAGGGATACGCCCCGCGCGTGCCCTGACCACCCACTTTCTGGCCCCGGTCGACGCACGCCCGATCACTCTCTCCGTGACTGTCCCGTCGGCCGGGCGCCGCGCCGCGACCTGCGCGTTCACCGGCCACCAGGACGGGAAGCCGGTGCTCGCCGGCTCGGCGCTGTTCGGCCAGGCCCGCCCGGGACCCTCGTACGAGGGCAAAACCGCCCCCGAAGTGCCGAGTCCGGCGGACTGCCCGGTCCTCGACCTGCCCGCCGGGCTGGCGCCCTTCGCCGAACAGGTGGAGCTGCGCCCCGCCACCGAGGACCTGCCGCTCGCCGGGGGCGAGAAGGCCGAACTGCTCGCGTGGGTGCGGTTCGCCGACGGCCGGCCCCTGGACGCGGGCGCGGTCGTGACCCTCACCGACGTCCTGCCGCCCGCCCTCTACGCGCGATGGCGCACCCCGCGCCCCGTGCCGACCGCGGAGCTGACCGTCCATTTCACCGACGCACTGGATGCGGGCGCTCCGGAGGGCTGGGCCCTGGTCCGGATCCGTACCGAGCAGGCCGGCAGCGGCTGGGCCATCGACGACAGTGCGGTGTGGTCGGTGGACGGCCGGCTGCTGGCCGTGGCCAGGCAGGCGCGGGTGGTCCGGAGCACACAGGACCAGGAGCCCGGCGACGCCCGGACCGCGGTGTCGGGTGGGCCGAACCATGGCAACTGATCTCCGCGAGAAGACCGGTGCCCACGTCACGCACGGCAGCCGCCCCTTGCCGGTCCTGGTCGCCGCCTGCCTGGGCCTGTTCACCGTCTTCCTTCAGACCACCCAGACCATCGGCACCCTCAGTGCCGTACAGGACGACCTCCACATCGCCTCGGCGGACCTCGTGTGGGTGGCCAGCATGTACACGCTGGTGGTCGCGTCCTGCGTGCTGGGCGCGGGTGCGCTCGCCGACCGATGGGGGCGACGGCGCGTCTTCCTCGCCGGGGCCGCAGCGATGGCGGTGGGCGGAGTGATCCTGGTCTTCGCCGGGAGCCTGGCCGTCGTTCTCGTCGGGCAGGCGGTCGCGGGGCTCGGCGGCGCACTGATCACGCCCAGTTCCCTCGCGCTCATCACGCACGCCGTGCCCGACCCCCGGCGCCGCGCCGGAGCAATAGCCGCCTGGGCGGCCACCTCCGGGCTCGGCCTCGCCATCGGCCCCGTCACCGCGGGACTCGCCCTGCGCTGGTGGAGCTGGCACACCGCGTTCTGGCTCAACCTCGTCGTCGCCGCGCTCGCGGCGGCGGTCGCACTCCGCTCTGTGCCGGAGTCCCGGAACTCTTCTCAACGGTTCGACTGGACAGGACAGTTGACGTCCATGGGCGGGCTCGCCCTGATGGTCTTCTGGCTGATCGACGGCGGCCATCACGGCTACGGCTCGGGCCGGGCGCTCACGGCCGCTGCCGGGGCGGTCGTGCTCCTCGCCGCCTTCGCAACGGTCGAACTGCGCCGCACCGCCCCGATGATCGACCTGCGCCTGCTGCGCGACCCCTCCTATGCCGGCTCGCTGCTGCTCGCCGCGACCGTCATGTTCGCCTTCGTCGGCCTCGCCGTCCTTGAAGTGCTGTGGCTGCAACGGGTCCGGGGTCTGAGCGCGCTCCAGGTGGGCACCCAACTCCTCGCGGAATTCGGCACGTTCATCGCCGCCTCGGTGCTCGCGGGACTGCTCCTGCGCCGTCTCGGACCGCGCACGCTGATCACTGTGGGGATGCTGATCGCGGCCGTCGGAGCCACGCTCTTCGCGCGCGTGGGCGCCGGCACGACCTTCAGCGGATACGCCGCGGCCCTCGTCCTCTTCGGCCTCGGCTGCGGTCTCGTCAACGCGCCGTCCACCGCACTCGCCGTCAGCCACGTCCCACGCGGCCGCGAGGGCGAGGCGGGCGGCACGGTGAACGCCGCCCGGCAGATCGGCGCCGTCCTGGGCACCAGCATCCTCGGCACGCTGATGACCTCGCGCTTCGACGACCACGTCACCCAGGTCAGCGACCCACGGGTCGCCTTCAGTGACGCGGTCGGCTACGCGGCGTGGGTCGTGGTGGCGGTGCTGGTGGTCGGCACCGCGCTGTCGCTCGGGCTCTCCGGATGGGCCCGGCGCGCCGCCGCACCACGGCCGGCCGGGCAGCACTGACGGCAAACCGGCCTGTCCCCCGGCCCTGGGTCGCAGGGGCAGGCCGGTCGGACACCACGTCCGCCGAGGACCGTCAGTGCGCCGTCCCACTCCGCGTCGTCAGGTCAGCCACGGATGAAGTCGAGAAGGTAGCCGTTGAAGGCCTGCTCGTAAGCGCCCGCAATGCCGTGCGAGCCGCCCGGATAGACCTTCAGCGTCGCGTCCTTGACGAGCTGGGCCGTCTTGAGGGACGCCGCCGCGATCGGCACGATCTGGTCGTCGTCTGCGTGTACGACGAGCGTCGGCACATCGATCCGGGCCAGGTCCTCGGTGAAGTCGGTCTCCGAGAACTGCTCGACACAGTCGTACGCCGCCTTCAGCCCGGCCTGCATGCCCTGGAGCCAGAACTCGTCACGCTTGCCCTGCGAGACCGTGGAGCCCTCGCGATTGGCGCCGTAGAACGGTGAACTCAGGTCCTGGAAGAACTGCGAACGGTCCGCCGCGACCCCGGCACGGATCTCGTCGAACGCCTCGATGGGCGTGCCCTCCGGATTGGTGTCCGTCTTCAGCATCAGCGGTGCAACCGCTCCCACCAACACCGCCTTGGCGACCCGCGCGGAGCCGTGCCGGCTGATATAGCGGGCCACCTCGGCCCCGCCGGTCGAATGCCCCACCAGGATCGCGTCGTTGAGATTGAGCGACTCGATGAGTTCGGCCAGGTCGTCGGCGTACTGGTCCATGTGGTTGCCCTGCCACGGCTGCGCGGAGCGACCGTGGCCGCGGCGGTCGTGCGCCACGGCGCGGAAGCCGTTGTCGGCGACCAACTTCAACTGCCCGTCCCAGGCGTCGGCATTGAGCGGCCAGCCGTGACTGAAGACGACGGGCTGACCGGTGCCCCAGTCCTTGTAGTAGAGGTCGGTCCCGTCAGAGGTGGTGAACGTGCTCATAAGGCTTGCCTTTCGAGAGATCGTCGAGGTGACCTACGAACGTCGGTTCGCGCCAGGCGAAGCGGGCTGATCACCTCCGGCGCCGTGACCACGACCTCCCGCCACCTGTGGTCGATGGCCGGCACGTGTCCGTGGCCCGGGTTCTCGGCATCGACCTTCACCTCGCACAATTATGCGCTTATGTCATAGTCTCCAGGATCCCCAGAGTGTGCAACGCGTCCCGCAACGCCGAGCGCGGTCTGGAGCAGTGGATCATCGAGCAGCTTCTCGAAGGCGCCCGTGTGACCCCGGCCTGGCTAGTCGGGCGCACCCGTGCCATAGGCGCGGTCGCCCGGGGTTCGAGACACGGAAGCGGACGTGCTACGAGTCACTGCACCGACCCGGCCGACTTCTACGCCGAGTGCGACACCGGCCGCCCGGCCGTGCGCCATCCCGACGGCGCCGGCGGCATCCCCTTCGGGCGGGGCAGGCCGGCTGCCGTGCGCGTGGCCCTCGCCGCCTACGCCCGCCGCTCGGGACTGCCCGAGCAGCGGACGTACGACGAGGCGGTGGTCAACGCCGTGCGCTCACGGCATGTGGGTGGTGCGGCGGTTGAGCGACCTCGTCGCCGAGGATCCCGGTCCCTCGGGCTCCGTCGTACGCATGCACTTCCGCCGCCCCGGGGATCTCACCCGGCCGCCGGTAGGGTGAACTCGTAGACGAGTGCGTCCTGTTGGGCGTCCACGACAAGGTCGGTGATCTCCAGTGGCCGGTGGTACTGGTCGTGCACGCGCCGGGTGACCTTCACCGACTCGGGGAGTTGGGTGATCGAGTCCCGGTGGTGCAGGGTCAGCCCTGCCTTGCGCATCCAGTCGTAGGCGCGCCCCAGTTGCGCCGACGCGGTGCCGTCGGCCCGGTCGCGGTAGCGGGCCAGCTCCTCCACCTCGGCCACCGCGACGGCGGAGAAGGACGTCACGGCCGTACGCTGACCGCTCCCGTCCGCCGCGGCCGACTCGTAGCGGTGCACCAGCGTCGGCAGCCGCGGGGGGAGCCCCAGGGCGTGCGCGTGTTCCGGTGGCGGAGCCTCCCAGGTCACGGTGGTCCGGGGGACGCTGCCCGGTTCGGGGGTGTGCGCCCCCAGCGGAAAGTCCAGTGACGGGACGTGCTCGGCCGTGCTGCCGGGCAGTGTCGCGTGGCTGCCGCGCCGGTCGGTGGAGACCAGACCGCCGCGCCGCAGCATGTTCAGCGCCTGGCGTACGGTCTCGCGGCTCACGCCGAACCGATGGGCCAACTCCCTTTCTCCCGGCAGGCGCTCGCCGGGCGGAATGGTCCCGTCGCGCAGATCGCCGAGCAGTTGAGCGGCGATCCGCGAATAACGGGGCTCGTGGTCGGATGGGTGGACGGTGCGGGCCATGTCCGCGCCCCTCCTGCGTGTGAAAAGACAAACGTGTAGTGACAACCCAGACGTGGTGACGAAACGTAGCCGTGCGGGCTCATTGCGCGACCAGTCTATGCATTGGTCTAAACCACCAGGGAAGGGTGGTGGGGTAGTTCGGCCGATTTCAGTCCGCCGCCTCCGCGTGGCCAGACGCGTTCACAGCGCGCTGTACAGGGCATCCACAAGTGCCATCTTCCTTGGGTCGTCGGCGATGTGCGGGCCCATGCGGTTCATGACGTACCCCAGAGAGATGCCTGCCTCCGGATCGGCGAGCCCGCAGGAGCCACCGAAGCCGTCATGTCCGAAAGCCCTCGGGTTGGGCCCGAACGAACCGTTGGGTCCGCTCAGCCACAATCCGAGCCCGATCTCCGTCTCGTACTCGAACCCGGCGCCCACCACCAGGTCACGGCAACTGCCCTGCCCCTCGCGCACCCGCTCGGCGGCCTCAGGTGAGAGCACCCGCCGTGAGCCGTACGACCCCCGCCCGGCGAGGATCCCGTACAGCGCGGCGATCGCTCGCGCCGTGCCGTGGCCGTTCGCGGCCGGGATCTCGGCGGCCCGCCACCGCGAAGTGTTGGCCTCGGTGGCGGCGATGAGCGGATTGCTGAGGGCCGCCAGTGCCACGGGCGTCAACTTCGCGAGGACCGCCGCCTGTTCGCTGGTCGTAGCGGCCCGCTGACGCACCACCTCGGCTGCCCGCCCCGACTCCTTCTCCGGCAGCCCGATGCTGAAGTCGATCCCGAGCGGCCCGGTCACCTCCCGCTCCAGGAACGCGCCCGGCAGCAACCCCGAAACCCGCCGCACCACCTCACCCACCAGGTGGCCGAACGTGATCGGGTGATAGCCGGACCGCGACCCCGGCTCCCACCAGGGTTCCTGCGCCGCAAGGCGTTCGACGGTCAGCTCCCAGTCCAGGAGCTGGGCGAGAGAGTGCGGCTCGCGCAGCCCGGCCAGCCCGGCGCGGTGCGACAGCAGGTGTCGTACGAGCACCGACTCCTTGCCCGCTGCCGCGAACTCCGGCCAGTACGCGGCCACCGGGGCGTCGAGGTCGAGCAGCCCGCGGTCGGCCAGGATGTGCGCGCACAGGGCGGTCGGACCCTTCGACGTCGACCACACGTTGACCAGGGTCTCCCGCTCCCAGGCCCGGGTGCGCGCCCCGTCCGCCCAGCCGCCCCACAGGTCCACCACGGTCTCGCCGTCGAGCGTGACCGTCACGGCCGCGCCCAGCTCGTCGCGGTCGCGGAAGTTCTCCTCGAACGCGCCGCGCACCGCCGAGAAGCGCGGGTCGCAGTGGCCTTGAACGTGCGGCGCGTACTGGGACATGGGACCTCCGTCGCCCGTGGGGAGGCCCGGAGTTGGATCCGGGGCGGGTCGACCGTACCGCAGGGGGCGTACCGACTGGTCGGACGGGTTGGCGGCGACCGGACCGCATTCGTCATCGCGTGATCTCCCGCAGGCCACCCAACACCCGTACTGTGCTGCCCAGTTGACCGATCAGTCGCAGGAGGCACAGGAACAATGCGGAGACATGTGAAGGTGTTGGCACGTATCGGAATCGCGGTGGCGACGGCGAGTGTGCTGGCCCTTGCCACCGGCCCCCAGGCGACGGCCGCGGACCTGTCATACTCGTCCAGCACCTCCGTGGGCGTCCACAACGCCTACGACAAGGCGAAGTACCCCTACTTCGCCGACGCCCTCGACTCCGGCGCCGGAATGCTCGAACTCGACGTGTGGACCAATGTGTTCGGCGTCTCCTGGCGGGTCTCGCACGACAACCCGTTCGGCAACGACAACAACTGCGTGAACGCGGCCAACGCTTCCGAACTGCGCACCAAGGCCACCAACAGCGACCTCGCAGGCTGCCTCGCCGACATCAAGGCCTGGCACGACGCGCACCCCGGACACCGGCCCATCCAGCTGAAGATAGAGATGAAGGACGGCTTCCTGGGCACCAGTGGCCGTGGGCCCGCCCAGTTGGACGCCCTGCTCACCTCGAAGCTCGGCAACGCCCTGCTCCGCCCCGCCGACGTCGTCGGCTCCCACTCCGACCTCGACACGGCCGTCCGCGCCGACGGCTGGCCCGCGCGCTCCGCCCTGGCGGGCAAGTTCATCGTCGAGCTGATCCCCGGCACCGTCGAGGAGGGCAACCCCTTCGACACGCTGTGGACGGACCGCGAGTACGCCACCTACCTGCGCGACCTCGCCGCCGCCGGACGCCTGCGCGAGGCGGCCGCCTTCGCCGCCGTGCACGGCGCGGCCACCGGCGACCCCCGCACCCGCTACACCGACGCCACGATCCGTCCCTGGCTCGTCGTCTTCGACGGCGACGCGGCCACGTACGCGAACGGCACGATCGACACCGCCTGGTACGACGACCGCCACTACCTCGTGGTCATGACCGACGCCCAGAACGTGGCCCCGGCCATCGACGGCACCAACCCCACCCAGCAGCAGGCCCTCGACCGGCTCGCCCTGCTGGCCGGGCAGCACGCCACCGTCGTCTCCGCGGACTGGTACCCGCTGCCCGCCGTCCTGTCCACGGTCGTACCGCGAGGGTGAGCGGGCCGGGACGACCTCAGAGGTAGGACGGCAGCCAGCGCAGTTTGGCCGCCTCCTGGTAGGTGTCGCCGCCCTCGTGGTCGTTGAAGTCGTACACCTCGATCGCCTTGTCCTGTGCCGCCCACGCGTTGAACGCAGCGAAAACCGTGGAGGGCGGGCAGGTCTGGTCCTCCAGGGCGACCGAGAAGAGGGCCGGTGCCCGGCCGCGCGCGGCGAAGTGCACGCTGTCGAAGTAGGAGAGCGTGTGCAGCACTTCGTCGGTGCGGCCGCGGTACGTCTTGAGGTAGTTGCCGATCTCCCGGTAGGGGTTCCGGTCCGTCAGCCTGATGGCGCGGGGGAAGTCGCACAGGAACGGCACGTCCGGCGCGATCGCCGCCAGGTCGGGGACCAGCCCGCCCACCGCGATCGTGATGCCGCCGCCCTGGCTGACGCCGATGGCCGCCGTACGCGCCGCGTCGACCAGGTCGTGCGAGCGGGCCGCCTCCACGGCGCGCACCGCGTCCGTGAACACCCGGCGGTAGTAGTAGTTCTCGGGGGCGTCGACACCCTGGGTCATGGATCCGGGGTACGCGGACGCGCTGCCCACCGGATCCGGCGTCCCGCCGCCGCCCCAGGCGCTGCCCTGACCGCGCGTGTCCATCACGAAGTGCGCGAATCCCGCCGACGCCCACAGCAGATGCGTGTGCGGAAGGCCACGTCCGCCGCCGTATCCGACGAACTCGACGACCGCGGGCAGGGGTGAGTTCGCCCAGGCCGGCAGCGTCAGCCAGCCCTTGACCGGGTGGCCGCCGAACCCGGCGAACGTGACGTCGTACACCTTGACCGTCTTCAGGTGCGTCTCGACCGGCTCGAAGCGGGCGGCGAGGTCGTGTTCGCGGGTCTCCTGGAGTGTTTTGGCCCAAAAGGTGTCGAAACCTTCGGGCTCGACGGACGCACTCCGGTACTCGCGGAGTTCGTCGAGAGGAAGGTCGAACAGGGCCATGAAGGTCCACCTTTGGCATCGGGGCGCGGATGATCACACCGTACGTCGGTCATCGGCGGGGCCGCCAGACCCGGTTTTCCCCCGCCGCGCTTCACGAGAGAATCCGTCCCCGCACGACTGATCGGCGCCCGCCGTGGAACCCACCCAGCACCGGCAAGGGGCCGGCCGCCGGCTGCCCCCGCCCCGATACCTGAGGGCCACTTGCCGCGACACCTGAAAGGCAACCCCCCCGACACCCGAAAGGCCCCACACCCGAAAGGCATCCGCCCCGACACCCGAAAGGCACCCGTCATGAACTCCGGCACCCGCACCATCACGGTAGGCATCGACGGTTCGCGGGCGAGTCTCGACGCGGCGGACTGGGCCGCCCGCGAGGCCCAGCGCCGCCGCCTCCCGCTGCGTCTGCTGCACGCGGCACCAGGACCGGCCGTGTCCGCACGGATCCCGGACGTCGACGTTCCGGCCGGGTACACCCATAAGGCGCTCGACCGGGCCGCGATCCGACTGGCGTACGCCCACCCCGCGTTGGACATCATCGCGCGGAGCACCGACGCACCCGCCGTACCGGCACTGCTCGCGGCGGCGCTGGAGGCCGAGACCCTGGTGCTCGGTTCACGCGGTCTGACCGGGTTCGCGGGTTTCCTGGTCGGCTCGGTCGCCCTCGACGTCACGGCCCGCGCCGAAGGCCCGGTCGTCGTCGTGCGCGCGGGCGAACTGCCCGAGGACGAACGGATGCCGACAGTCGACGGCACACCGCCGAGCGCGGCTCCCTATCTGCCGGTGGTCCTCGGCCTCGATCTGACCCACCCGGCCGACGACCTCATCGGGTACGCCTTCGACAGGGCCGCCGTCCGCTCCGCGCCCCTGCACGTCGTGCACACCTGGACGGTGCCTCCGCCGCGCGGCCCCGCGGCCGTCGTGCCACTGTCCGGTGGCACGGCGAAGCGGGCGGACGGCACCTGGCACGTGCTGACCAGCACTTTGCAGCCGTGGCGTCACAAGTTCCCCGAGACGACCGTCTCCGAGCAGGTGATCTACGGCCATCCCGGGCACCATCTGCTGATGGCCTCCGCCCGGGCCGGCCTGCTGGTCACCGGCCGCCGATCGGGCAAGGGTCTGGGCCGAGCCGTGCACGCGCTCATCCAGCACGCGATGTGTCCGGTCGCGGTGGTGCCGCACACATAGGCTTCCCAGCCACCAGGCGGCTGCTCGGCCAGGAGCGGTGCCACATGTGCCGCCGCCATACGTCCTACCGGCTACCGGCACACAGTCCGGCGCGCTGCGCGTGAAGACGGTCGTCGTCCCCTCGCCGTACTCCCGCGCGTGGATGAGCTCCTCGGGGCCGCGCGCCGAGACGAGGCAGTCGCAGCGGCACGTCCAGACCGAGCGCCCGACGGTCTCGCGGCATCGACATCAGCGGTACGACGCGGCATCGACATCAGCGGTACGTCACCGAGCCGCGACGCCGATGTACAGCGCGGGCCGGTCCGCCGGGCCAGGCGAAGAAGCCGCTCAGCAGGCTCCGCACCTACACCGAGTCGCCGGGTTCGGCCACGGCGTGGCACCAGCCGGAGACCTCGCCACCCTCACACGGTCCAGCGTCAGTTCGTCGGGTCCCTCGTCCTCGTACGCCGCCGCGGACAGGACGGGCCAGTCGTCGCCCGCGTCGTACTGGCCGGGCGGCAGTCCGGCGCCGGGGGGGCAACCTCCCATGCCTTAAACGCTACGGGGGGGGGATTGTGCGTACGTCCCTTTAAGTCTCGGGTGACCGTCATGCGGGTGTTGCCCCGAGCGCCCTCGATCATTGCGGACACATGAACTCTGCCGGGGTCCGGGAATAGCCGTGCCGTGATCTTCCTTGCTGCTATTGCCGACGCCGGTGGCCCCGGCTGCCACAGCAGGTGACAGTGGTCCCGGCAACCGGTGACAGCGAAGGAGAGTGAGGGAGCACATGCCCAAGGCGTACGTCTTCACGCGGTACGGCGGCCCGGAGGCCGAGGCCCTGGTGGAGCTGGACCGGCCGACGCCGGGCCCCGGCCAGGTACTCGTCGCGGTACGCGCGGCGGGCGTCAACCCCGTCGACTGGAAGCAGCGGACGGGCTACGGCCCCGCGGGCGGCGCGGCGCGCGAGCTGCCCGCGGTGTTCGGCAACGAGGTCGCGGGGGTCGTCGAGGAGGTCGGCGCCGACGTGACCGGCTTCGCCGTGGGGGACGAGGTCTTCGGCAACCCGGTGACCGGCGGATACGCCGAGTACACCCTGCTTCCGGTGACTGTCACCGCGCACAAGCCCACCGAGTTGGCGTACTCGGACGCCGCGACTTTGCCCGTCGCGGCGGCGACCGCGTACGACGGGATCCACCAGCTGGGTCTGCCCGCGGGCGCGACCCTGCTGATCACCGGTGCGGGCGGCGGTGTCGGCGTCGCGGCCACGCAGATCGCGCGCGCCTTCGGGGTGCGGGTCGTCGGCGTGGCGAGCGACGGCAAGAAGGACTTCGTCGAGTCGCTCGGCGCCGTGCACGTCCCCTCGGGGCCTGGCCTCGCGGAGCGCCTGCGCGGGGCGGCGCCGGACGGCGTGGACGGCGTCTTCGACCTGGTCGGGGGCGAGGTCCAGGAAGCCGCGGCGACGCTGCTGACCGACCGCTCGAAGCTGATCACCGGTGCCGACCGGCAGACCGCCGCACGGCTCGGAGGCGCGCCCGTCGAACGGGCCCGCAACGCCGCCGTGCTCGACGAGGTGGCGAAGCTCGTGGTCGAAGGCAAGCTGAAGCCCTTCGTCACGCAGACCTTCCCGCTCGACCGTGCAGGCGAGGCGCTGCGCACGGTCGAGGAAGGCCACGCGCGCGGCAAGGTCGTCATCGAGGTCGGCGCATGAGCGCGCACCCCCTGGACAATCCGGCGCTCGGTGCGCTGACCGGCCCGCACGCCCACTTCGCCGAACGCCGCGGCCGCGTCCTGCGCTACCCCGTGGACGTATCGCCGTGGCTGGCCCTCCCCGACGACCCGGGAGCCGAGGACTGGGCGGACCTCGCCGCCCTGGTCGGCCCCGGCGGCGACGCACCGCTGGCCGGCTACACCGGGCAGACCCCGGACGGCTGGGAGGTGACCTTCAGCCTGGAGGGCGTTCAGCTGGTGGACGACGGGATCGCCGCGGCGCCGGACCCCGAAGCGGTACGGCTCGGCCCCGCCGACGTACCCGAGATGCTGGACCTGGTCGAACGGACCCGGCCCGGCCCCTTCCTGCCACGCACCGTCGAGCTCGGCACCTACCTCGGGATACGCCGGAACGGCGCGCTGATAGCCATGGCGGGCGAGCGGCTGCACCCGCCGGGCTGGACCGAGATCAGCGCGGTCTGCACCGACCCGGACTTCCGCGGCGAGGGCCTGGCCACCCGGCTGATCCTGGCCGTCGCGCACGGCATCCGCGAACGCGGTGAGACCCCGTTCCTGCACACGGCCGCGAGCAACACCACCGCCATCCGCCTCTACGAGTCCCTGGGCTTCCGGCTCCGGCGCAGCACCCTCTTCTCGGCGGCACGCGTGCCGGAACACGCCGAGGCCTGATCAGGCGCTCGTGCCGGAGCACGCCGAGGCCGACTACGCGTGCGTGGACGAGTCGCTGACCGGCTCGTCCGTCGCCGCCGCGTTGTACCGCAGCAGATACGAGGCGAAACGCGCGAGATCCTCCTCGGGCCAGCCCGCGAGCCGCTCACGGAACGCGACCCGGCGGCTCGCGGTCACCTGGGCGAGGATGTCCGTGCCCCTGTCCGTCAGATGCAGCACCTGTACGCGGTGGTCCGCCGGGTCGAGCCGCCGCCCGATGAGCCCGGACCGCTCCAGCGCGGCCACCTGCCGGCTCACCGTGGACTTGTCCAGCGCGTAGTGCGCCGCGAGGTCGGTGGCACTACAGCCGCCACGCTCCTCCAGATGGCCGAGCAGGGTGTACGAGACCAACGACAGTTCCGGGTGCATACGGCCGGCCGTCGCCCTGGCTCGCCGGGCGAAGGCGGTCATCTCGCGCTGGATGGTCTCGACGGCCGCGTCGGCGGCGGTGACAACACTCTCGTCGGGCTCGTCGGCCGGCTTCATGGAGACCTCCCTCGCACTACTCGTTGCACAGTACAACCTGACCGGTGGGAGTGCCCTGCCGAGGAAAAGCGGAGGAGCCGGTCGCCGTTCGACCGACCCTGTTACTGTGTGCCGCGTCGGCTGTGGATCGCCCCAGCCAAGGAGTTGCCCAGGAGGTGAGACCCATTACCGCCAGGTCAGGTCGGGTGCTCTCACCTCAAGGCAACACAGCTCACCGCCCGTAGGCGGCCGCCGCGAGAGCGCCCTTCGGCTCACCGAAAGGCTCTCGGCTTTCATGCCCCCTGTTTTCGATTCCGTTGTCGCCGTACTCCGCTCCGCCGGCTGTGTCTTCGCCGAGGACGAGGCGGAGTTGATCCTCTCCACCGCCAGCAATCCGGACGACATCGCCACCATGGTGGACCGGCGCGTCGCCGGACTTCCCCTTGAACACGTCCTCGGCTGGGCCTGGTTCCACGGTCTGCGCATCGCCGTGGAACCGGGCGTCTTCGTGCCCCGCCGCCGCACCGAGTTCCTCGTCGACCAGGCGGTCGCCCTCGCACGCGACGCGTCCCTCGTCGTGGACCTGTGCTGTGGCTCCGGCGCGGTGGGCGCCGCCCTGGCCGCCTCCCTCGGCGGGCCCGAACTGCACGCCGCCGACATCGACCCGGCCGCCGTGCGCTGCGCCCGCCGCAACGTCGCGCCCTTCGGCGGACACGTCCACGAGGGCGACCTCTTCGCGGCGCTGCCCGACTCCCTGCGCGGCCGCATCGACATCCTGGCCGCCAACGTGCCGTACGTCCCCACCGACGAGGTCGGCCTGCTGCCGGCGGAGGCCCGCGAGCACGAACCCCTCGTCGCTCTCGACGGCGGCTGGGACGGACTCGACGTCCTGCGCCGCGTCGCCGCCGAGGCCCCCCGATGGCTGGCCCCCGGCGGCTGCCTCCTCATCGAGACGAGCGAGCGCCAGGCGCCTCGGGCCGTCGAGGCCTTCACCCGCGGCGGCCTGACCGGCCGACTGGCCGTCTCCGACGAGCTGTACGCCAACGTCGTGATCGGCACCCGGGAGTAGTCACGCCCTTCGGCTCGTCCGGCATCCGGCATCCGGCGCCTGCGAGTAGTGAGCTACGGCATTGTGCAACTAGTTGCACAAGGTGCGCCCCGTCGTCTACAACAGAGACACGACACCGCGCACGGAGGGCTGCCCGATGAGCCGTTACCCGCACCTGCTGACCCCGCTCGACCTGGGCTTCACCACACTGCCCAACCGCGTGCTCATGGGCTCCATGCACGTGGGCCTGGAGGAGGCCGAGCGGGGCTTCGAGCGGATGGCGGAGTTCTACGCCACCCGGGCCCGCGGCGGTGTCGGCCTCATCGTCACCGGCGGCATCGCGCCCAACGAGGCGGGACGGCCGTACGAGGGCGGCGCCAAGCTGACCACCGAGGCGGAGGCCGGGCAGCACGCGGAGATCACCGCGGCGGTGCACCGCGAGGGCGGCAGGATCGCCCTGCAGATCCTGCACTTCGGGCGGTACGCCTACCACCAGGACCTGGTGGCGCCGAGCGCACTCCAGGCGCCGATCAGCCCCTTCGTCCCCCGCGCGCTCACCGACGCCGAGGTCGAGCAGACCATCGAGGACTACGTGCGCGCGGCCCGGCTGGCGCGGCAGGCCGGCTACGACGGCGTCGAGATCATGGGCTCCGAGGGCTATCTGATCAACGAGTTCATCGCCGCCGGGACCAACAGACGCGAGGACCGCTGGGGCGGCTCGTACGAGAACCGCACGCGCTTCCCGCTGGAGATCGTCCGGCGGGTGCGTGAGGCGGTCGGCGAGGACTTCATCATCATCTACCGGCTGTCGATGCTGGACTTGGTGCCGGGCGGCTCCTCCCTGGCGGAGGTGATCGAGCTCGCCCGGGCCGTCGAGGCCGCCGGAGCCACGATCATCAACACCGGCATCGGCTGGCACGAGGCCCGTATCCCCACGATCGCGACCTCGGTGCCGCGCGGGGCGTACGCCTGGGTGACCAAGAAGGTCATGGGCGCGGTCTCGATCCCCCTTGTCACCACCAACCGCATCAACACCCCGGAACTCGCCGAGCAGTTGCTCGCCGACGGCCACGCGGACATGGTGTCGCTGGCCCGCCCGATGCTCGCCGACCCCGACTTCGTCGCCAAGGCGCAGGCGGGCCGGCCCGAGGCCATCAACACCTGCATCGGCTGCAACCAGGCCTGCCTGGACCACACCTTCAGCGGCAAGATCACCTCGTGCCTGGTCAACCCGCGCGCCTGCCACGAGACGGAACTCGTCCTTTCACCGACCAAGCTGCGCAAGCGGGTTGCCGTGGTCGGCGCGGGTCCCGCCGGACTCGCCTGCGCGGTCTCCGCCGCCGAGCGCGGCCACGACGTCACACTGTTCGACGCCGCGCCGGAGATCGGCGGACAGCTCAACGTGGCCCGCAAGGTCCCCGGCAAGCAGGAGTTCGACGAGACGATCCGCTACTTCCGTACCCAGCTCGAACTGCACGGCGTGGACGTGCGGTTGAACACCCGGGTCACCGCCGAGGACGTCTCCGGATACGACGAGGTCGTGGTCGCGACCGGCGTCGGCCCACGCACCCCCGAGATCCCCGGCGTCGACCACCCCAGCGTCGTCGGCTACTTGGACGTGCTCCGCGACGGCGCCCCCGTCGGCGACCGTGTCGCGATCCTCGGCGCCGGCGGCATCGGCTTCGACGTCGCCGAGTACCTGACCGACAGCGGCGACAAGGCGAGCGAGGACCCGGCGGCGTACTTCCGGAACTGGGGCGTCGACATGGACTACCGGCTCCCCGGCGGCCTCGGCGCCCCCGAGCGGCCCGCCCCGCCGCGCACCGTCCACCTCCTCCAGCGCAAGGCCTCCAAGGTCGGCGCCGGACTCGGCAAGACCACCGGCTGGATCCACCGCGCCGAACTCAAGCACCGTGGCGTCACCATGGTCCCGGGAGTCCAGTACGACCGGATCGACGACGCCGGACTGCACGTGACCGTCGAGGGGCACAGCCAGGTCCTGGACGTCGACACGATCGTGCTCTGCACCGGACAGGACCCGCGCCGCGACCTGTACGAGGAACTGCTCGCCGCGGGCGGGAACGTGCACCTCATCGGCGGCGCCGACGTGGCCGCCGAACTGGACGCCAAGCGTGCCATCAAGCAGGGCACGGAGCTGGCGGCGGCCCTGTAGGGGCCGGCGACCCGTCCCTAGGATTGACCCCATGTCACTCCCGCACGCGATCCTCACGGCCCTGCTAGAGAGGCCGTCGTCGGGCCTCGAACTGACCCGGCGGTTCGACAAGTCGATCGGC
Organism: Streptomyces sp. NPDC087263; assembly: GCF_044744645.1. Lineage (NCBI taxonomy): Bacteria > Bacillati > Actinomycetota > Actinomycetes > Kitasatosporales > Streptomycetaceae > Streptomyces > Streptomyces sp. NPDC087263. The sequence continues at coordinate 548,685 of NZ_JBIUYT010000005.1, read as the reverse complement.
TACTTCTGGTCGGCGACGCATCAGCAGATCTATCGCGAGCTGGGAAAACTGGAGGCCGAGGGTCACATCCGGGCGCTGCCGTCCGAGCAGCCGGCCCGGGGACAGAAGAAGAGCTACGAGGTACTGTCCGCGGGCCGCGACGAACTCGCCCGCTGGACGGCCGCGTCCCAGGAGCCGAAGCCCCTGCGCGACGCGATGCTGCTGCGGCTGCGCGCCTCGGCCGTCGTCGGCACCGCGGGCATCGAGGCCGATCTGCGCCGCCATCTCGGCCTCCACGAGCGGCAGTTGGCCGAGTACGAGGAGATCGAGACGCGCGACTTCCCGCCCGGCAAGGACACCCCGCAGGACCGCCTGAGGCACCTCGTCCTGCGCGCCGGAATCGACCTGGAGACCTTCTGGACCCAGTGGCTGACCCACGCACTGGAGGAGTTCGAGCAGTTGCCCGCGCACGAGTAGGCGGCCGCCCCGCCGACCGGAGTCGGGTGGACGGCCGCCGTGGTGACGAACCCCGGATCAGAGCCGGTGCGGCTTGGCCCGGCGGCGCAGGAACCAGGCCCCCGCGATCGTGCCCGTGGCCACCAGCGCCGCGCCGCCCACCAGGGTGACGGCGCCGTAGTCCTTGGCGGCTCCGCCGAGACCGCCCATGACCCCGAGCGACGGCGTCGCGGAGACCCTGGGTGTCGAGGCGGCCGACGCGACGATGGACTGGGTGCCCGCCGTCGTCCCGTCCTGGCAGACCACGATGACCGTGTAGGTGCCGGCACTCACAGCCGACCAGGACGCCGCCTGACTGGTGCTCGTCCCGGTCAGGGCCACCTGTTTCCCCTGGGCGAAACTTCCCTGTCCACTGGAGAGCAGCGAGGCGTTGCCGAAGCTGCTGCCCTTGCTGGGACAGGCACTGGTCGTGACCGAAACCGTGGAACCGCTGGTGCTCACCGAGATACCCGAACCCACGGCGACGGCCGACGAAGCGGCCAGGGTGAGCGGAAGCGCAGCGGCGGCGGCCACGGTCAGGCCGGAGCGGAGAAGTATCTGAGTAGTACGCATAGGACTGCCCTCCAGCGGCACGGTTGGCGGTACATCCGATGCGCCGCCGAGGATTGGAAAGGCCCGTGCTGCCTTCAGGGAGAGCCAACGTGTCTTTGACCCGGCCCGCATGCGGACGGGGACCGGGCAGGTGACGGATTCCATCGTCCGGCCGACGGCCGAGCACCGCGAGAAGGTACGCGGCAGGGGAAGGTCCGAGGAACTCGGGGCCGCGGCTATCCCTCGCTGCCCGTCGTCACCGTCCGCTCCACCGAGTAGCCGCCCCATGTACCGTCCGGCAGCTTCGCCCGGATCCGCACCCGTTGGGTCTCGCCGGCGTCACGTCCCACATAGAAGCTGTACGTCGCCTTCTTGCTCGGCGCGGTGCCACCCCAGACGAGCGAGGTCGCGTCCTGCCCGTCGAGGTCGATCTGATACTCCGTGATCACCCCGCCCGCGTCCGGCGGAACCCACGACAGATCGAGGTAGTACGCCCCGTCCGCGAGGTGTGTGGTGGCGCGGAAGTCGGTCGGCGCGGTGCCCTTCCCGTCGTCCGAACCGGGAGCGGTGGTGAGCCGCAAGGCGCCGCTCGCGGGCGAGACGTTGTCCGCCGCGTCACGCGCCTTCACGGTGAAGGAGTAGCTGGTGCCGGGCCGCAGCCCGGTCACCACGGTCGCGGTCTGCCCGCCGCCCACGCTGTGGATCTTCGAGCCGCCCTGATAGATGTCGTACGAGGCCACGCCACGGTCGTCCGTCGACTTCTCCCAGGACAGCTGTGCCGCTCCGCTTCCGACCGCCTTTCCGCTCGGACTGCCCGGGCGGGACGGGGCCTTGTCGTCGGCCGCGACGGCTGCCGGAGTGGTGGCGCGGACCTGCTTGCTGGGCGGACCGGGATTGCCTTCGGTGTTCAGCGCGCGGACCGTGAGGACGTACGTCGTGGACGGCTTGAGCCTGGTGATGTCCACCATGTACTCCGCACCGGGTACTTCCTTGAGCTTCGTCATGCCGTGATAGACCACGTACCGGGAGACCTCGGGATCTCCGGAAGCCCGGTTCCACATGACGTGCACGCTGGTGGCGCTGCCCGCCGCGGCGGTGACGCCCATCGGTGCCGAGGGCAGCTTTCCGCCCTGGATGTCGCTCTGTCCGCCCAGCCCACAGGACGTCAGGACGAGCAGCGAGCCGCAGATCAGCGCGTGGGGGACGCGTCGCACGGTCCTGCCTTCCCTCGACGGGATTGGTCTGTACCTATAAGACACCGCCGACGCGATCACATCAAGAGGGCGGTGGCCGTTCGTCGCACCGCCGTGGGGTACGTATGCTGATTCTTGACGCGATGCGAACTCGGCCCTCTTCCAGGGGAGTTCGTGTCCACGGCGCGGACCGCTGTCGTCGCTGTTCCCGCGCCGGCGAAGGCGGTCGAGTGGCCGGAGCCCCTGCGGCTCGGGCCCTCGGCCGCACACCGCCTGCCGCGGAGGCCGCACACCGCCTGCCGCGGAGGCCGCACACCGCCTGCCGCGGAGGTCGCACGCCGCCTGTTGCGGTGGGCCGTGCACCGTCCGGACCCCTCCCAGTGGACGGGCCGTCAGATCCGCACCAGATTTGGGCGAGTGACCGTCAATGTCCCCCAGGAGAGGGTCTCTCATCGTGCGTGTCCAGTCGCTGACGCTGGCCGTGGCAGGCGCCGCCCTGCTCGCTCCTGCCCCCGCCTCCGCGGCGCTTCCCGCCGCCGCCCGCGCGAGCGCTCCCGCAGTGGTGCGTGAGGGGGATGTCCAGGCCGCCGCCCTGCTCGCGAAGCTAAGCGGCTGCGCCCAGGTCTCGAACGGGCGCTACCGCAGCGACGACGGCGCCCGCGCGAACATCCCCGTCTGCGGAAAACAGGGCGCGGTGTTCTGGAAGGCCGACATGGACATCGACTGCGACGGCCGCCCCGGCCGACGCTGCAACAGCCGTACCGACCCGCTCTTCTCCGACGCCACCGCCTACCAGCAGTCCGACGGACGCCAGCTGGACGCCGAGACCCTCCCGTACATCGTCGTCCCCGGCGTCAGCAGCATCTGGAACCACCGGGACCACGACGTCCGAGCCGGTTCGGTGGCCGCCGTGATCTACCGGGACCGCGTCCAGTACGCGGTCGTCGGCGACATCGGACCGCGGCACATCATCGGCGAGGCCTCGTACGCCACCGCCAAGGCCCTCGGCATCCGCCCCGACCCGACCGGCGGCGGGACGAACGCCGGAGTCACCTACCTGGTGTTCAAGGACTCCCGGGTCGCACCCATCGAGAGCCACCGGGCGGCGGTGACGCTGGGGGAGGGCCTGGCGCGCAAGTTCCTCGACGAGAACTGAGCAGGCGGGCCCCCGGCGGAGCCGACGTCACTTCTTCCGGTACGCGTACGCCTCTGCCGCGGCCGCCTCCACCGCGGCGAGGTCGGCGCCGGCCGAGGCCGTGACGACCGCGGCCACCGCGCCCTCGACGAAGGGCGCGTCCACCAGCCTGGTGTCCTCGGGGAGTTCGTCGCCCTCGGCGAGCAGGGCCTTCACGGTGAGGACCGCGCTGCCGAGGTCGGTGAGGACGGCGACGCCGGCGCCGCGGTCCACGGAGGCGGCCGCGGCGGCGATCAGCTCGGCGCTCGTACCGAGACCGCCGTCCATCGTGCCGCCCGCCGGAGCGACGGGAGCCCTCCTGCCGCCGCCCGCCAGACCCGCCGCCAGCTCGGCGACCGAGGCGGCGACGGCCGCACTGTGAGACACCAGGACGATGCCGACGAGCGGAGGGCCGGCATCGAGGGAGCCCGTTGCGTCACTCATCGTCCGCCTCCTCCAGCGCCGCGATCAGCAGCGCCGAGGACGTGGCACCGGGATCCTGGTGCCCGATACTCCGCTCGCCCAGATAGCTCGCCCTGCCCTTGCGGGCCTGTAGCGGGATCGTCGCGGCGGCGCCCTCGTCGGCGGCGGCCTTCGCCGCGGCGAAGGACTCGGGGAGCGCGTCGACGGCGGGCACCAGCGCGTCGATCATGGTCTTGTCGCCGGGTGCGGCTCCGCCCAGCGTCATCACCGCGTCCACGCCCGTACGCAGCGCCTCGGCGAACTGCTCCTCGGTGACCTCGGCGGCGTCCCCGAGCGCCTTGCCGGTACGGCGCAGCAGCGTGCCGTACAACGGTCCGGACGCGCCCCCGACCGTCGAGATCAGCTGCCGTCCGGCGAGCGTGAGGACGGCGCCCGGAGTCTGCGGGGCCTCCTTCTCCAGCGTGGCCACCACGGCGGTGAACCCACGCCTCAGATTGCTGCCGTGGTCGGCGTCGCCGATCGGCGAGTCCAGGGCGGTGAGCCGCTCCGCCTCGCGGTCCACGGACGCGGCGGTGGCCGTCATCCAACGGCGGAAGAAATCGGCGTCGAGCACGGAATCTCCTTGCGTGGTACGAACGTTGACCAAGCCGGCGTTGGCGTCAGACGCCCCAGCGCAGGCCTGCTGTCTTCACCGGCGCGTTCCACAGCCGCAGCAGCTCCTCGTCGATCTGGCACAAGGTCACCGAGGCGCCGGCCATGTCGAGCGAAGTGACGTAGTTGCCGACGAGGGTGTGCGCCACGACCACCCCGCGCTCGGTCAGCACCCGCTGCACCTCCGCGTTGAAGCCGTACAGCTCCAGTAGCGGCGTCGCGCCCATGCCGTTGACCAGGACCAGCACCGGATTGCGCGGATCGAGGTCCTCCAGGATGGCGTGCACCGAGAAGTCGGCGATCTCCCGTGAGGTCATCATCGCGCGTCGCTCCCGGCCCGGCTCGCCGTGGATGCCGACGCCCAGCTCCAGCTCCCCGGGCGGCAGGTCGAAGGTGGGGCTGCCCTTGGCCGGGGTGGTGCAGGCGCTGAGGGCGACACCGAAACTCCGCGAGTTCTCGTTGACCTGGCGGGCCAGCGCCTCGACCCGCTCCAGCGGTGCGCCCTCCTCGGCGGCGGCGCCCGCGATCTTCTCCACGTACAGCGTCGCGCCCGTGCCGCGCCGCCCGGCCGTGTAGAGGCTGTCGGTGACGGCGACGTCGTCGTTGACCAGGACCTTGGCGATCCGGATGCCCTCGTCCTCGGCAAGCTCGGCGGCCATGTCGAAGTTGAGCACGTCACCCGTGTAGTTCTTCACGATGAACAGCACGCCCGCGCCGCTGTCCACGGCGGCCGCGGCCCGCAGCATCTGGTCCGGCACCGGCGACGTGAAAACCTCGCCGGGACAGGCCGCCGACAGCATTCCGGGGCCCACGAAACCGCCGTGCAGCGGCTCATGCCCCGACCCGCCGCCGGAGACGAGGCCCACCCTGCCGGCCACCGGAGCGTCCCGCCGTACGATCACCCGGTTCTCCACGTCCACCGTCAGCTCCGGATGCGCGGCCGCCATACCCCGCAGGGCATCCGCGACCACGGTCTCCGCCACGTTGATGAGCATCTTCATGGGTGCCTCCTGGTGAGATAAGCGGCTGAGCCGTTGAGCGGTATCTATCCTGGTCAGTGTGGGTGCTGCCGGTTTTCGATCTTGGCGGTCCGTAGCGGTTGGAAGTGGGGTCCGGCGGGACTGATGCCGACTTCCGCGGCGGGGTGTCAGGTGCTGATGTCATGCACGTGGGCCGGCCGAGCGGTCCACTCTTTGCAGTATCGGCGTTCAGAGTGTGGTGGTCACCTGTAGGGACACCCTTGGGTCCGCGGGAGATGGATCAGATCGTGACGGTCGACGCCGCCCGGCCCGCATACGTACGAGCCGCGGCCAGGGCCGCCGGTACTTCCGGTACGGACCGGCGGAGGGACGTAGGTGCGGGCCGCCACTCCCCGGCCGTCGATGAGCTGGAATCCGCCGGGGGCGCTGACACCGGGCCTCCGACGTGTGCCGGGGGCCCCTTCCGATCTTTGAGGGGCTGGCCGCGTTGGGCTCGCGCTTTCACGGAGCGGGCTGTCCGGTAGGTGACAGGGAAAGCAGGAAGCGCCCCTGACCTGCGAAGGCAGGGCTTGCTGAGGTCCTGTAGAGGGGAGTGGCAGAGGCGCTTTCCCGGGTGAATAGGGGTAGCGGGTCCTGTCCTCGTGTCCGCGTTGAAGGCGGCGGCTGCTCGGTGGTCTCGCAGGCCGGCGGTGTGCTGCTGGTGGAGACCATCCGCAAGTCCGGGCTGGATACGGCGATATCGGCGGCACTGGCACCGTGGCGCAAACCGTGGGCGGTCCATGACCCGGGCAAGGTTCTCCTGGATGTCGCGCTCGCGGTCGCGCTGGGAGGCGACTGCCCGGCAGACGTGGCGATACTGCGGACCCAGCCGCAGGCGTTCGGCGGCCCGGTGGCCTCCGATCCGACTGTCTCCCGCCTGGTCGGTGTCCTTGCCTCGTTCGGGCCCAAGACCCTGGCCGCGATCCGGGCGGCACGGGCCGAAGTGCGGACGCGGGTCTGGGAGTTGGCCGGTGTGAGTAGTCCGGCCGCCGACGGCTCGGTGATCGTGGACATCGACGGGGCGCTCGTCCTCGCGCACTTCGAGAAGCAGGACGCCACACCGACCTGGAAGAAGACCTTCGGGCACCATCCGTTCGTCGCGTTCGTCGCGTTCGTCGCCCACGGTGGTGAGGCGGAAGAGGTCACCGCACGTGGCCGGCAGTCGAAAACGAACTTGGTGCCACGGCTCGGTGGGCGTCAGGCGCTCTCGGTGTCCGCTGCCAGGACCGGATGGTCGGCGCCTTCGTTGATGACCAGGTCCATCAGGTGAGGAAAGCGTCGGTCGAGGTCGTCCTTGCGCAGGGTGTTGACGCGAAGCGTGCCGACGTCGTGCTGTTGGATGAGGCCGGCCTCGCGCAGGATGCGGAGGTGGCGGGTAAGGGCCGATTTTGTGACGGCCGAATGGAAACCCTTGCACGCCAGGCCGGGCCGGGAGGCGAGCGTCACGACAATGGCCAGTCGGGTGGGTTCGGCCAACGCGCTCATGATCTTGAAGAGGTCGAAGTCTTCCCTGTCGGGGTGGGTGAGCGGGGAAGCTGTGCGGCTGGCCATGGGGCAAGGGTACCGGGTCACCGCCGCTATGTTCGCGAGAGTGTGTACATCGGTTACGGTGGGGCGGCTGGAGTGATCTATGCCCTCGTCCCTCCACTTGTAGGAGACATTCATGTCCTTGGCCTCGTCCCCGGTTGCGTCCGGATCTTCCATCGGTGTGGGGATCATCGGCCTCAGCGCCTCAGGCGGCTGGGCAGCCGCCTCCCACCTGCCCGCGCTGCGTGCCCTTGACGGGTTCGACGTGCGCGCACTGAGCACGTCCAACCCCGAATCCGCCCGCAGGGCGGGCGAGCAGTACGGGGTGCCGCTCGCCTTCGGCAGCGCCAAGGAACTGGCCGAAAGCCCGGACGTCGACCTCGTCGTGGTCAGCGTCAAGGCTCCCGACCATTACGCGAACGTGATGGCCGCACTGAACGCAGGGAAGATGGTGCTCAGTGAATGGCCGCTGGGCAAGAACGCGGCCGAGACGAAGGAGCTGGCGGAGACCGCTCAGGCCAAGGGCATCCGTACCTTCGTCGGTCTCCAGGCCCGCACTGCGCCGCACGTCCGGTACTTGCGCGATCTCATCGCGGACGGCTACGTGGGTGACGTGCTGTCCACGACCCTGGTCGGTTCCGGAGGCGCGTTCGGCGACACCGTCGACCAGAGCGCCCTCTACCTGCTCGACCCCGCGAACGGCGCGACGATGCTGACCATCCCCTTCGGTCACACCATCGACGCGCTGACCATGGTGCTAGGGGAGTTCGCCGACATCGACGCGACTGCCGTCACCCGCCGCACCACCGTCCGCGTCGCGCAGACCGGCGAGGAAGTGGCGATGCGCACGGCCGACCAGATCGTCGTCCACGGTGTCCTGGAGTCCGGCACCGTTGTCTCCGCCCACTACCGTGGTGGACTGAGCCGGGGCACGAACTTCCTGTGGGAGATCAACGGCACCCAGGGCGACATTCAGATCACCGGGCCCACCGGTCATCTCCAGATGGGACAGGTCACCCTCCGCGGGGTCCGCGGCGAGAACAGCGAACTGGCCGAGCTGCCCCTGCCCACCGCCTACGAGCTGCCCGCCCTCGCCGACGCCCGGACCAGCAGGGCCTACACCGTCGGCCACGCCTACGCCGGCATCCGCGAAGACCTGGCCCAAGGCACCCACCGAGTCGCCGACTTCACCCACGCCCACCGCCGCCAGCAGCTCTTCGACCGTATTGAGGACGCTGCCAAACGCAACTGATGCCCTATCAGGACGAGATCGGCCCTGCCGTCCCGGTCGTCGTCCTGTCCGACCTCTCCCGCACCCATTCGAGGCCCGCGACCTGATCGAGCAGGCCACGCTTGGCGGGCGCCCCGTCGACGTGGGTCAACCCGTCGATGCCGACCTCGTGGTTGAGCGTGACCACGACCACGACCACGTCGCCGTCGCCGTCGCCGTCGCCGTCGCCGTCGCCGGCGATGCGCCGGGCGTCGTAGCCGGGGCTGGCGGAACGGCCCAGTTTGTAGGGGCGCCGCCGTAGATCCACACCATCACCGGGCGGTGGGCGGCCGGGTCCGGGTCGGGGGTCCAGACGTCGACCGTCAGTCAGTCGTCGCCCATGGGTGTGTCCAGCACGAGGGTGCGGCCCTGGAAGCCCGCTTCCTGCGGGGACGGCGGGCCGAAGGTGAACGCGTCGCGTGTTCCGCCCCGGGCGCGTTGGGGGCGCGGCGCCCGGAACCGTGCGTCCCCCACCGGTGGTTCGGCGAACGGCATGACGCGGAAGCCGGCCAGGCCGCCCCGTCCTCTCGGCGCCGGTGTACCGCGCCGGCGGCAGTACGCACCACGGGCTGGGCGAAACCGCCTTCAGCCACGCGTGACGTGGCTGTCGTCATCGATGACTCCCGAGTGATCGCGGGTGGGACGGTCCGGGTAGGCAGGCGGTCGGTGACCGGGAGGCGCTCCGCGGGCGGGAACGGTGCCCGTCCGAGACCCTGGGACAGGCGGCTCGGGGAGCCTCCGGCCTCGGTGCCCCGGCCGAGGTCGAGACCCTCACACGCCGTACCACCGAGCTCGAACAGCAGATCCTCGATCTCCGCGCTGAACTCGTCGAACGGGGCGAGGACCTCTCCGCCACACGCGCCGCGAACCGGGAGCTCATGGCCCGGATCAACAGTCGTTCGGCCAGAGAATCCGGCGTCAAGCAAAGCAGGTTGTTGCGGCGCAACACGTTGCTGACGCCCTTGTGTGGAGCGGTGCCTCGCAGCATTTCAGCCCCCAGGAGGGGTGCGTACGCACGGGTTGGTCGCCGGGGATGCCTAGCTGTGTGATGGCTCGGCTACGTCGACCACTTCGGAGCCTTCACGGCGTATCCGCTCAACGCCCCAGGCACCGAGCGGCCCGAGCGCCTGATTGAGCGTGCGCCCGTGCTCGGTCAGGGTGTACTCCACCCGGGGCGGCACCTCGGCATAGACCTTCCGGTGTACCAGTCCGTCTTTCTCCAGCTCGCGCAGGTGCTGCGTCAGCATCTTCTCGCTCACTCCCGGCAGACCGCGACGGAGTTCAGCGAAGCGGCGTACGCCATGGGCGTCGAGTTCCCAGAGGATCAGTCCCTTCCACTTGCCGCTCACCACGTCGAGCGCAGCGTCGATGCCGCAGATGTAAGGCCCGCATCTCGGCGCCTTGGCCATCGCTGATCCCCTTACTAAAAGGTAAGTACCGCAGAAAATAGTGGGTACTTCCAAGAATAGTGGCGCTCTCCAAGTATGGAGAGGTGAACGAACAACAGCACCACACCACCAGGCAAGACAGCGCTGTCACCGTGATCGGGCTTGGCCCGATGGGACAGGCGATGACCCGCACCCTCCTCGCCGCCGGCCACTCGGTCACCGTCTGGAACCGCACCGTCGGCCGGGCCGACGGTGTCGTCGCCGACGGAGCAACGCTCGCGGCGACACCTGCCGAGGCGGTCGAAGCGAGTGACCTCGTGATCCTCAGCCTCACCGACTACCAGGCGATGTACGACATCCTCGACAGCGCCACCGCATCGCTCGCCGGCCGGACACTGGTCAACCTGAGCTCTGACACCCCCGACCGCACACGCAAGGCAGCATCCTGGGCGGCGGGCCACGACGCCGACTTCCTCAGCGGTGGCGTCATGGTCCCGGCGCCGATGGTCGGTTCGGAGGCGGCCCATGTCTACTACAGCGGCCCCCACGAGGTGATGGAGAACCACCGGGCGGCGTTGGCACTGTTCGGCACACCGAAGCATCTTGGCGAGGATCCGGGTCTCGCCCAGATGATGTACCAAGCCCAACTCGCGGTGTTCCTCACCACCCTGTCGGGACTGATGCACGCCACCGCGATGCTGGGTACCGCAGGGATGAAGGCCGAAGAAGTGCTGCCGGAGTTGCTCTCCTCCGCCGACTCGATCGGCGACATCCTGAGGGCCGGTGAAGAGAGGCCTGGTGCCGCGCTTGATGCCGGCGAGCATCCCGGCGACCTCAGCACGGTCAACATGATGGGCGCGACGTCCGATCACATCGTCGAAACCAGCACGTCACTCGGCCTCGACCTCGCGCTCCCGCTGGCCGTGCAGGCCCACTATCGGCGTGCGATCGAGGACGGGCACGGCAGCGACAACTGGACCCGCATCATCGACAGCATCCGAGAGCCACGCTGACCGAACGCAGGACTGATGAACACCCTCCCGGCCGCGACTCCGCCCAGAGCACACCGCCTACTCGCGCCCTCGGCGGACCGTGACCTGGCACCTGACCCGCTCGGAGGGGGCAGCGGGCGGCGACAGCAGGAGGGGCAGCGGGTCTGACGGGGACTCTCGCCACGGCCCGAGGCCGGACAAGGTGCGGCAGGTCAGGTCAGGGCGCGGTGGGCCAGGTCAAGGTGCGGCAGGTCCGGTGATGAGACGGCCCTTGGTGTCGTACGGCCAGACGTTGGGGGTGCAGCCGTGCATGCCGTTGATCTGCTGCCTCAATCGCCGGGGCAGGCCTGCCCGCGCCGGGGCAGGTCACGTGGCCGTGGGCGAGGAAGTGGCCGACCTCGTGGTTGATGATCAGCGCCCGGTACGGGAGCTGCGCCGCGCCGCCCGGAGGATGGCCGAGGGGCATCTGGACACCCGGCTCGCCGTCAACGGCTCCGACGAACTCGCCGACCTGTCGCACGCTTTCAACGAGACCGCCGCCGCGCTGGAGGAGTCCGTGGCCGAGCTGCGCCGGACGGAAGCCCGCGCCCGCCGCTTCGTCGCCGACGTGTCGCACGAGCTGCGCACTCCGCTGGCCGCGACGTCGGCGGTCACCGACATCCTCGACGAGGACGCGGCGGGCCTGCCCCCGGACACCGCCACGGCCGTACGCCTCATCAGCGGGGAGACCCTGAAGCTGGCCCGCCTGGTGGACGACCTGATGGAGATCTCCCGCTTCGACGCGGGCGCGGCCGGCCTCCAGCTCGACGAGCTCGATCTCGCCGAGTCCCTTCGGCGTACGCTCGCCGCCCGCGCCTGGCTGGACATGGTGGACACCCGGCTGCCGCCTCCCGGCGAACTGCGCGGCCGGGTCGACCCGCGCCGCCTCGACGTGGTCGTCGCGAACCTGGTCGGCAACGCGCTCCGGCACGGCGCACGGCCCGTACAACTGCGTCTGTACGCAAGGGAGATGGCGCCCGCAGACGCAGCGGGGTGGGCGGTCATCGAGGTGCTGGACAGCGGGCCGGGTATTCCGTCCGACGTCCTGCCGCACGTCTTCGACCGCTTCTACAAGTCGGACAGCGCCCGGACCAGAACGGAGGGCAGCGGCCTCGGACTCTCGATCACGGCCGAGAACGTCCGTCTGCACGGTGGCACGGTCCGGGCGACGAACCGGGTGGAGGGCGGCGCCGTGTTCACCGTCGAGATCCCCCTGCAACGACCTCCGCAGGGTCCTTTTGCCGCTGCCTCTGCGGCAGCCTCCGGAACGGTCCGGTGAAGGGGAACAGTCATGAGACCTCCACGCCGGGTTCTGCGGACCGCGTTGCTGGTCACGACCGCCCTCCTGCTCTCCTCCTGCGGCATCCCCGAGACCGGTGTGGTGGAGGCCGGAGAACCCGCCACCGGCATCCGGCCGGTCCAGATCCTCCACTTTCTCAGCGCGGGAGACCTGTTCGCCGTCCGTCGCCGGACCGTCGGCCCGATCGGCATCGAGACGGCCATTGAGCTGCTGTTCCGGGGACCGGACGTCCGGGAGCGCAGCCAGGGCATGACCACCGAACTTCCGTCGCTGACGGGCGATCCCAGGGTCCGGACGAATGGCGGGCAGGTATCCATCGAGCTGCCCCGGGACATCGGGCCGATGACCGCGACAGCCGTCACCCAACTGGCCTGCACAGCCGCCGAGGCGGACCTCGATCCGGCGTCCGGCACCGACACGGCTTCGACAAGCGTGACCATCACGGTCCCCGACGCCTGGTCCGCCGAAGGTTCCAGCGAGACGTGCCCATCCGCCACGGGCGCCGACTGACGACGTAACTCCTGGCCGATGTCCAGTGGGGCGGTGCGGAATCCCGCTCCGGGAATGTGGCAGCGTGGATGCGTGCTGGATGGATCAACCCCGGAGTTCCACCGCTGCGGGGCCGCGCGCAAGACGACGTAGAGGAGAACCCATGTCCAAGCCGCCGCTTCCCGAGGCCGCAGTCGCCATGTTGGGCAAGCCCAACCATGCGGTCATCACCACCCTGCGGTCCGACGGGCAGCCGGTGTCCACGGCCACCTGGTACCTCTGGGACGACGGGCGGGTGCTGGTCAACATGGACGAGGCCCGCAAGAGGCTCGACCACCTGCGCAACGACCCCCGGGTCACGCTGACGGTGCTCGACGAGGCCGACTGGTACACCCACGTGACGCTCATCGGACGCGTCGTCGAAATGCGCGACGACGAGGGGCTGGCCGACATCGACCGGCTGTCCATGCAGTACCTCGGCAAGCCGTACTCGCAGCGCGACCGAGGTCGCGTCAGCGCGTGGATCGAGGTCGACCGCTGGCACGGCTGGGGTGGCCTGCGGGACAGCGACCAGACGTCCGGCTAGCCACCGGTCGAGCAGCCAACGCCCCGCACGGACCAGGAAAGTTCCGCCGCCGTGCATGGACCAGGACGTTCCACATCACTGCATGGACCAGGAATGTTCCACCGCACCACATGGATCAGGAAGTTGACGACATGACCGACAAGCTCACCGTGAGTGTCCTGGGCACCGGAATCATGGGCGCCGCGATGGCCCGCAACCTCGCCCGCGCCGGGCACACCGTCCGCGCCTGGAACCGCAGCCGGGACAAGGCCGAGCCGCTCGCCGCCGACGGCGTGCACGTCGGCGGCACGCCCGCCGAGGCGGTGGAGGGCGCCGACGTCGTCCTCACCATCCTGTACGACGGTCCCGCCGCACTGGACGTGATGCGGCAGGCCGCTCCCGCGCTGCGCCCCGGCACCGCCTGGGTGCAGTCGACGACCGCCGGGATCGAGGCCATCGGCGAGCTGGCCGGCTTCGCCCGCGAGAACGGGCTGGTCTTCTTCGACGCCCCGGTGCTCGGGACCCGGCAGCCCGCGGAAGCCGGCCAGTTGCTCGTCCTGGCCGCGGGCCCGAGCCAGGGCCGGGACGCCGTCACGCCCGTTTTCGAGGCGGTCGGCGCTCGCACGGTGTGGACCGGCGAGGACGCTGCGGCGGGCAGCGCCACCCGGCTCAAGCTCGTCGCCAACAGCTGGGTCGTCGCGACCAACAACGCGGCCGGCGAGGTCCTGGCCCTGTCCAAGGCTCTCGGAGTGGACCCGCAGAGCTTCTTCGACGCCATCGCCGGAGGCCCGCTCGACATGGGCTATCTGCGGGCGAAGGCCGGGCTGATCCTGGAGGGCCGACTGACCCCGGCGGCCTTCGCCGTGTCCACCGCCGCCAAGGACGCCCGGCTGATCGTCGAAGCCGCCGAGCGATACGGTGTCCGTCTCGACATCGCGGCCGCCGGCGCCGAGCGCCTCGCCCGCGCCGCGGCCCAGGGGCACGCCGACGAGGACATGGCAGCCGCCTACTTCGCCAGCTTCGACGAGGGGCGTGAGCCCTGACCCCGGGCGGCGACAACTGATGAGCGGGCGGCGCTCCCGACCCGAGTGCGGTCGTACTCCTCGAACGGGCCGCCGTCCGTCGCTCAGGCCAGCTTCTTCAGCAGTTCGGCGGCGAGCGGGGCAGCGGAGGCCGGGTTCTGGCCGGTGACCAGATTGCGGTCGACGACCACGTGCGGGGCCCACGGCTCGCCCTCCTGGAAGTCGACGCCCGCCTCCACGAGACGGTCCTGGAGCAGCCACTTGGCCTTGTCGGCGAAACCGGCCTGCGTCTCCTCGACGTTGGTGAAGCCCGTGATCCGGTAGCCCGCGAACGCGTTGGCGCCGTCCGGGCCGGTGGCGGCGAGCAGCGCCGCCGGGCCGTGGCACACCACGCCGAGCGGCTTGCCCGAGGCCAGCGCGCGGGTGAGCAGCCGGCCGGACTCCTCGTCGACTGCGAGGTCCTCCATCGGACCGTGACCGCCCGGGTAGACAACCGCCGCGTAGCCGTCCAGGTCCACTTCCTCCAGCTTGACGGGCTTGTGGAACTCGTCGAACGATGCGAGGGCCGCCGCGACCCTGTCGGAGCCCTCCTGCCCGCCGTTGAACTCGGGCGCCAGGCTCCCCTGGTCCACCGTCGGCACGACACCGCGCGGTGTGGCGACGACAACCTCGTGGCCCGCGGCCCTGAACGCCTCGTACGGTGCGACGGCCTCCTCGGCCCAGAAGCCGGTGGGGTGCTGGGTGCCGTCGGCGAGCGTCCAGTGGTCGACGCCGGTCAGTACGAACAAGATCTTCGACATGTGCGTTTCTCCGGGGGGTCGGGCCCTGACGGGCATGGACAGCGAAGGGGATCTGCTTCACTCACCTGCCCTGACACTCCGTGTTCACGTCATCAGGGCGGCGACGTCCTCGACGCTATGCCGCCCGGAGACGAGGGGCCAGCAGGGACCCCGGGCGGTCACCTGACATCCAACGGTCCGGCCTGCTGCCGCACCGCGGCGCGCTGTTCCAGAACGCGCAGGGCGCGTTCGGCCCACCTGATGTTTTCCTCCTCGAAGGAGCGGCCCCGCATCAGCGTGAGATACGGGCCGACGCGTTCACTGCGCGCCAGGAACTCCTCCTCGTCGCGCCCGTCGAGGAGCCGGTCGCGCATCCGCTCGTAGCGGGCCAGCTTGGCGCGCGCCCACGCCAGCCGTTCGGCGATGGCCGCCCGTACGGCCTCCTCGTCCCCCGCGTCGACGGCCTGGACCTTGACCAGCAGCTCGTCGCGGATGGCCGTGGGCTTCGGGAGCTCGGCGGTGAAGGCGCGCAGGGCGCCGAGACCCGCCTCGGTGAGGGAGAAGACCCGCTTGTTGGGGCGCCGCTCCTGCCGTACGAGCCGGGCCTCGATGAGTCCCTCCGACTCCATCCGGTCGAGCTCGCGGTAGAGCTGCTGCGGGGTCGCCATCCAGAAGTTGGCCACCGACCCGTCGAACCCCTTGGCCAGGTCGTAGCCCGACGCCTCGCCCTCCAGAAGTGCGGCCAGAACCGCGTTGCGCAGTGCCATACCCCAAGGCTAGACGGCACCCGCGCTCGCGACTAATCTGTTCCGCACCTAATCAATTAGTTGAGTACCGGTATGAGTGTTCGAGTCAGAGAGGCGGGCGTGATGAACTCCTTCCGTAAGGCCGTGGAGGCGGGCGACCTCGCCGCGATCGAGGATCTGCTGGCTGACGACGTCGTGTTCACCAGCCCCGTCGTCTTCAAGCCCTACCCGGGCAAGGCGATCACCGCGGCCATCCTGCGCGGCGTCACCCGCGTGTTCACCGACTTCCGCTACGTCCGCGAGATCGCCGACGCCGGCGGCCGTGACCACGCGCTGGTCTTCAAGGCGACGGTGGGCGGCAAGGAGATCGAGGGCTGCGACTTTCTGCACTTCGACGAGGACGGCAGGATTGACGAGTTGACGGTCATGGTCCGTCCGCTGTCGGCGGCCCACGCGCTCGCCGAGGCGATGGGGGCACAGTTCGAGCGGATCGCGCAGGAGGCGGCAGGCGCGTGACCACGGTCCATCGCTCCTCCTGGGTTTGACACGGTTCCCTTCGGCTACCCGCGCGTTGTGACCACGACGACATCCCAACAGGAGCTCTTCCGATTCCTGGAGGACCGCTTCGCCTGCGCCCAGGCCTGCACCGAATGCGCCCGGGCGTGTGCGATCTCCGCGAGCTGCGTGAATCCGGACGGGCCGAAGGAACACCAACTCATGCGACGCGAGGGCATCCTGTGCGCGGAAGTGTGCGACGCGACCTGTCGTGTGCTGTCCCAGCAGCTCCATCAGGACGAGGCCGGCATCAGGGTCCAGGTGGAGTGGTGCCGCGCGGTCTGTCTGGAGAGCGCCCAGGTCTTCGACGAGTTCGCCGGGGCCCAGGACGCGGCGAAGGCCTGCCGTGAATGCGCCCAGGTGTGCGTGGAGTTCGTCGCCACGCTGAGCTGAGCGCCCCTCAGCCCGGGACTCGATATCTGTGAAGCCGTCACTGGCATTCCCAATTTCTGCAACGCGTTCTACCGTGTGCGCCGTCAAGCCCGGGAGAACCAGCTCGTTCAGTGGGAGCCAGGAGGCGCCGTGCATCTCGAATACACGCCAGAGCAGCAGCGGTTGCGCACCGAACTGCGCGGCTACTTCGCCGAGTTGGTACCCGACCACGCCTACGCCCGGTACGCAGACCCGGCCGCGCAGAAGCGCTTCTACCGCGACACCATCCGCCGGCTCGGCACGGACGGCTGGCTGGGCGTGGGCTGGCCCGAGGAGTACGGCGGGCGCGGGCTGAGCCCGATGGAGCAGTTCATCTTCTTCGACGAGGCGGCCCAGGCGGTCGTCCCCCTGCCGCTGATGGCCCTGAACACGGTCGGCCCGACGATCATGCAGTTCGGCACGGAGGAGCAGAAGAAGTACTTCCTGCCCAGGATCCTGTCCGGCGAGATCGACTTCGCGATCGGCTATAGCGAGCCGGACGCGGGCACGGACCTGGCCGCCCTGAAGACGAAGGCGGTCAGGGACGGTGACGACTACATCGTCAACGGGCAGAAGATCTGGACGACGAACGGCGACACGGCCGACTGGGTCTGGCTCGCCGTCCGCACCGACCCCACCGCCCCGCCGCACAAGGGCATCACGATGCTCCTGGTCCCGACCTCCGATCCCGGTTACTCCTGCACCCTCATCAACACCCTGGCCTCGCACGACACCACCGCGAGCTACTACGAGAACATCCGCGTCCCCGTCTCGCGCCGTGTCGGCGAGGAGAACAAGGGCTGGCGGCTGATCACCAACCAGCTCAACCACGAGCGCGTCACCCTCGCCGCGCACGGCACCATGGCGATCCGCGCCCTGCACGACGTCCAGCACTGGGCGATGGAGACCAAGCTCGCCGACGGCCGCCGCGTCATCGACCTGCCCTGGGTGCGCCGCCGACTCGCCCAGACCCACACCAGGCTCGACGCCATGAAACTCCTCAACTGGCAGATGGTGAACGCCGTCCAGCACGGCACCCTCACCCCGCAGGACGCCTCCGCCGTCAAGGTGTACGGCTCCGAAGCCCGCCGGGACGCCTACGCCTGGCTGATGGAAGTCGTCGCCGCCCCCGCCGCCCTCAAGGAGGGCTCCGCGGGCGCGGTCCTGCACGGCGAACTCGAACGCGGCTACCGGTCAGCGGTGATCTTCACCTTCGGCGGTGGCAACAACGAGATCCAGCGGGAGATCATCTCGTGGATCGGTCTGGGGATGCCACGGGTACGGCGTTAGTGTGACGAGGCCAGTGCGCCGGTACGGGATGTGAGCGACCGAGCATCTCCCACTCGCTGTACCTTCTGAACGATGGGGCAGTGCGGGGCCTCGGCCCGAGTGACCACGCCCGATCAGGGTTTGAGGCTCTCGGTTTCCCGGGAGGCTGTCGGCGGCCAGGAGCAGGGCGCCACATACGATCGCTTCCGCGGGGCCGGCTCTGCTTCCTCGCAGAGTGGACGCGCGAAAGCCTGGAGTTGCGCCATTACATATGACGAAAGTCTGACGGATCGCTGGAGCCCCTGGTGCCGATCCGGCTGCGGGTGATCGACTCGGCATATGCAAGACAACGACCCGGATACTCACGGAAAGCCTGTTGGCCGCCGTCTGGTCCTCGGCGTGCTGGGACTTGGCGGATCCACCCTCGCTGCAGCCCCTTGGCTGCAGCCCCGTGCAGAGTCCGTCCTTGCCGCTGCCTCCGCCAAAGATCCAACAGGCCTCGTTCAACTACTGCCGAACGGAACTGGTTTTCGCTACTACTCGGTTGCGTCCTCCGTGCCCCACAAGAGCGAGGAGACCTACGAGCTGAAAGTCGACGGGCTGGTCAGTCACCCAGCCAAGTTCCAACTCGCGGACCTTCGGAAGATGCCGCAACGCAGGCTGGTGAAGGACGTGCAGTGCGTCACGGGTTGGCGTGTCCCCTCTACTCCGTTCGAGGGAGTGCCGCTGCGCACGCTACTGGACGCCGCAGGAGTTCGCTCTCAGGCCAAGGCCGTACGATTCACCTGCTTTGACGGTGTCTACAGCGAAAGTCTGACCCTGGAACAGGCGCGCGGAGAAGGCGTACTCGTGGCGCTGAAGATGCAAGACAAGCCTGTCGAGCACGCCCACGGTGGTCCCGTGCGCCTGTACGTGGCCCCAATGTACTTCTACAAGTCGGCGAAGTGGCTCTCTGGTATCACAGTGACCGACGAGGTGGTGCCCGGCTATTGGGAGAAGCGCGGATACGACATCGACGGCTGGGTCGGTAAGTCGAATGGGCGAAGTGATGACCCCACCGTCTGAGGTAAGCCCGGCACTGCCAGTCCTGGGCGTTATACCGTCCGCCGCTTCGTACGGGTCGAGAAGCGGGTGCACAGGATCCTGGCCGCGCTGATGGCACTCTGCATCGGAAGCGCGGCCTCAGCTTCGTCGCCGAATCCGGCCGATTGGCTATACGTACAATATTTCGTCCGTCGTCAAAAGCAGGAGCAGTTATGTTGATTCTTGTGGTTGGATTCGTCTTTGTGGCCGTCGGAGTCCTATGGGTCCTTCAGGGCACCAATATTGCGACCGGATCGGGAATGTCTGGAGAAAGTCAGTACGCGGTACTGGGAGCCATACTGGCACTGGTGGGTGTCGGCATGGTGTATTTCTCTTGGCGCCGCCGCATTCGACGGAGCCGTCATTCTGGCTAAGCCCAGATCCAGATAAACTCCTGAGCATTCGTGGATCGCTTTTGAGCTCCGATCACAGGAGACTCGCCGCGGGTCGGGTGCCGGTGGCCGGCGCGGTCTGGCTGGGTGGGCGCCGAGGCCGAGTTCGCCGAGGGGATGGCCCGGTTCGCGAAGGTCTCGATGGGGGCCATGCGGCCGCAACTCCCGTGCCGGGCCGTCAGACTCGAGCTGCTGGCAGCGTGACCTCGAAGCGGCAGCCGCCCGTCACATTGCGTACGGCCGCATGTCCTTGGTGTGCCTCGACGATGCCGCGCACGATGGCGAGGCCAAGGCCCGCCCCGGCGGGGGGCGTGCGGGCGTGGGCGCCGCGCCAGCCCGTGTCGAAGACGCGCGGAAGGTCCTCTTCGGGGATGCCGCCGCAGCCGTCGGTCACGGATAGGACGACGCCCTGCGGGGAGAGTTCGGCAGCCACCGCGACGGTGCCGTCGACAGGGGTGCGGCGGATCGCGTTGGTCAGCAGGTTGTCCAGGACGCGGCTCATCTCCTTGCCGTCAACCTCGACCGGGACCGGCTCGATGACATCGCCGATGAGGTGGACGCCGTGTTCGCGAGCGATCGGGTCGGCCCCTGCGAGGGCGTCGCCGACCAAGTCGTACAAGGAGATCCGGGACAGGGTCAGGGCGAGGGCGCCGGCGTGGATGCGGGAGAGCTCGAAGAGGTCGCCGACCATGGAGTTCAGACGCTCGACCTCGACACGGATCTGGCGCAGATAGCGGTCAGGGTCGGCGGCCACGCCGTCCTCGAGGGCCTCGGACATGGCGCGCAGTCCGGCGAGCGGTGTGCGCAGGTCGTGCGAGATCCAGGCGACCAGCTCGCGACGGGATTTCTCCAGGGCGCGCTCGCGCTCGCGGGACTGGGTCAGTTTGGCGCTGGTGGACTCCAGCTCACGGCTCAGTGCCGCGAGTTCGGCGGTCGCAGCAAACGGCGGTGCGGCGAAGCTGCCGTCGTCGCCGAAGGAGCGGGTCGCCTCGGTCAGGGCGTTGCTGCGGGCGACGACCCAGCGGCCGAGCAGCAGTGCGATGGCGAGCGAGACGACAGCGGCCATGGTGAGGACGATGGTGACCACGCTCAGGTCGTGCTGCGACAGGAACATTCTCCGGGCCACGGTGAGGGTGCCCGCGAACATGGTGAGGATTGCGACCGCCGCAACGGCGGTCAGGGCCACTATGAGCGAGCGATGCCGGAGCAGTCGCAGGGCCAGCGCGCCCAGCAGGCCGGCGGCCCCAGCGCCCAGGAAGGCGAAGAGGGCGATGGGGAGGATGTGCTGCATGTTCGTCGGCCAGCCTTCGGATCGGTCGAGGTGGGCGGGGAGGCAAGGCGCCGAATGCCCCGAGGTCTGATTGCCGTCGGGTACGTCGAGGTGGTAGCCCACCCCCACACCGTCTCGATCAGCCGGGGACCCACCGGGTCGTCCTCGACTTTGCCGCGCAGGCGCCGGATGTGCACCGTGACCTTCGACAGGTCGCCGAACTCCCGGCCCCACACCTCGCGCATCAGTTCCTCGCGGGTGAATGCCTGCCCGGAGTGGCGCAGATAGTAGGCCAGCAGGCCGAACTCCCGCGTGGTCAGGGTTGGTTCAACGCCGTCTTTGCCGGCTCGGCGGGCAGCCGCGTCGAGCGTGAGCCCGGCCACCCGCAGCGGGGCTGCGGGGCTGCCGGGTGCCGTGGCGGCGGTGCGGCGCAGCACCGACTCGACACGCAGGATGAGTTCACGGGGGCTGATCGGCTTGGTGACGTAGTCGTCGGTTCCTCTTTCCAGGCCCAGGACGCGGTCGTCCTCATCGCCGCGGGCCGTGAGCATGACCACTGGCACCGGCCCCTTGGTGCGCAGCCTGCGGCAGACCTCCAGGCGGTCCATGCCGGGCAGCATCAGGTCGAGGACCATCAGGTCGGGCCAGTGACGAGCGGCGCACTCCAGGGCCGCGGGGGCCGACCGCGGCTCGGTCCACGGTGTAACCGGCGCGGTCGAGGCAACCCGTGACGTCCTCGGCGACTGTGAGGTCGTCGTCCACGACGAGGACACGGAGGGCGTCGGCCGGCGCGGCGTCAGGTTTCTGCATGCCACCAGCCTCGCACCACGCGCGTGCGACCGTTCCGCTCGATCCCGGCTCCTCGGCCGATGTCCGTGTTTCGTAAGAACCAAAGCCCTTTATGTCTGCTTCGTAGAGTGGGTGCGTGACTCACCACTCCTCAGTGCAGGTGACGCTTGTCCGGGGCGACGTCGTGCTGCGCTGCCTCGACGAGGCGTTGGAACGGGCCGTGGGCGAACACGACTTCGTGGCCCAGTGGTTCGGGGTAGGCGTCGCTTGCGTCTGAAGGCGGTGACCTGCCTGTGTTCGGCTCCCTTGCCGGCGCCGACGGCACCGTCCACGAAGCCTGACTGAAGCTCATGTGCTCCCGCAGGGGACCGTGGTGCAAGCGACCTGCTCAAGCTGTCACTGGACGATCGGGCGCGGAGGCTCACGCTGACTGTCGAAATCGCCGAGGCAGTGCTATCTCGGGGAGACCAGGACGAGGGGGAGCAGCACCTGGTCGATCATCTCGGCGATGTCCTGCTCCGTCAGATCGTGCGTGTCGAGAAGGGCGCGCTTGATGACGAGCGCGTGAAGGACCTCCAGGACGGGCGGGGTCAGCCGTTCGGGATTCACCTCGCCGCGCTCGGCGCCATCGAGCAGCACGGCGGTCAACGCCGCGAAGAGCGGCTCGAGTATCTGAGATGTGAACCTGGCCAGAAGCTGTGGGTAGCGGTGTGCTTCTCCCAACAGGCTGCGGAACGCGTCGGCCCTTTCGCCTGCCAGCGACGCGGTCATGTGGCGGGTGAGCCCGATGAGGTCGTCCCGCAGTTGCCCGGTCCGTTCGTAGCTGTCCGGATCCGAGCCCAGCTTCTCCAACGTGTCGATCACCAGAGACGTCGTGTCGGGCCACCGCCGGTACAGCGGGCTCTTGCCCGTGCCCGCGCGCTCGGCGACGCCGTCGAAGGTAAGCCGTCCGAACCCGACCTCGGCCAGTTCGGCGAGGACCGCATCGGAGATCGCCTTCTCCACGACGGCTCCCCGTCGCCGCGTACGGACAGGGCGTTCGGTGAGATCAGCGGTGCTGTGACGGCTGGCCATATCGCAAGCGTATACGAGCTGGGCGCGCCGAAGTATGACGCATCGAGTGAGGGTGGTACGGGTGCGCGGTGGCCAGGGATCAGCAGAAGTGCTGACGCGGAAACCGCACTCGACCTGCTACTTCGCGAGTTGTGGACTGACCGGCGTCAGATAAGGACGAAACTGTCCTTGACGGAGGAAGGGCCCATGGTTACTGTCCCGAATTAAAGCGGCTCCTCGGAGAAGAGGACCGTGAGGTGCTGGTACCTGGACGGTCGCGAGGCGACGACCGGCCGGACCGGCAACGAACAGCAAGCACTACCCGACACCGTCGCAGGGGCTCGGCCACAACGCCGTGCGGATCTCTCTTGAGGCGAGCCACGAGACGGTTACTTCCTCAAGTCGCCGGATTGGCACGCCGACAAATACGCCTGCGCCGGCCCGAGGAGGATCGGCTGGATCTCCAACTCTTGCGGCGTAGTTGGGCCGGGGGGTCACCTAGTCAGGGGTCTGCGGTGTCCGATTTGCGTTCCATATACATGTCCTGCTGGGGCGTGGGGCGGTTGTTCCCACGGCCAGGAGGCCACCAGGCCCGCCTCGTCGTCATACGGACAGAACAACCCGCTGCGGATGTCGACGTGCTGGGGCGGCTGCGGCGCGCCGTCGGCCAAGTGCTGCGCGACCTCTGGGCGGGACAGGTGCAGATGGGCAGGGCGTTGGCGGGTGTCCCGCAACCGCTGGTCGGTCCGCCTCCAGGTCACCCGGAACGGCTTGTCCACAACGCCGCCCTGGACGCTGAGGAGTGGATGTTGTGGGCCGACATCCTCGACCGGACGCCCAGTGGTTGAAGGGGGTCAGGCGTTGAGTCGGGAGGTCAGGAGGTCCGCTGGGCGGACGGAGTCCGTCGAGCAGGCCCGTACCGCACCTGCTGAGTTGTCGGTCCCCAGCGCGCGGGGCGGCCCCACTCGGCCGGCGACCGCAGCAAGCCGACTGGCATCCACATAGCGACCAGGAGGTAGTCATGTCCCTGTTCCGTCTCGACGCGAGCATACGAGTCGAGGGCTCACACAGCCGCGAGATCGCCGACATCGTCGAGCAGGAGTGGCGCACCGCCCACCCCGATTCGCAGGTCGTCACGCGGCATATCGGCATAGACCCGATCCCGGCGACCGCATGGTTGACCGCGGTGAACGCGACCTACGTGCCGGAGGACCGCCGCTCCCCGGACCAGATCGGGGCGTTGAACCTGGCCGCAGAGGCGGCCGGTCAACTGATCGGCGCAGACGCCCTGCTGTTCGCTGTGCCCCTGTACAACTTCGGTGTGTCACAGCACTTCAAGGCCTGGGTGGACCTGGTGATCTGCGATCCGAGGATGACCGCGGGCGTCGAGCCGGCAACTGCGGGCAAGCCGACGGTGCTGGTGACCGTACGCGGCGGCAGCTACGCACAAGGCACACCTCGCGAAGGGTGGGACCACGCGACCGCCTGGATGCACCGCATCCTTGCCGATGTGTGGAAACTGGACCTGAAGGTCGTGGAGTCGGAGTTCACGTTGGCCGGTGTGAACCCGGCGTTCGAGCCGTTCAAGGTTCTGGCCACGCAGATCCGCGCCGCCGCCGAGCAGACGGCACGCGAGCACGGCCGTAGCTTGGCCGGCGCGATCAGGGTCTGACGCCCACCCATCGCCAGAGGTCACCTGTACGTGGCGACTTTGACGCATCAGCGGCATCGTTTTGAGCTCCACACTCTGCGGTAACTCCTCAGCCCCCGCTGGTTTCTTGGTGTGGCTCTCAACAGGTACGAATGCCGTGGGCGTTCTGCTGCTGAACGTGAGATGAGTTCGTCGATGCTTCCGAGCTCACCCGTCGGTTCCACGCGAATATCAGCACCTTGTTTCGTCCGATAGTCTTGCGCAAGAACATCTTGGTTCGTATCATCTAGGTAGAGCCTATCGCTGACCCTGAGTCGCGGAAGTGCCTTCCCGGCCGAGGACTTGCCCGCCCGCCGCGAGTCGGGCGAACAGGCATTCGTCCACTCGATCGAGACAGCATTGAGAGCCGACAGGCCGGCGCCGCAGATACGTATGCGAGGCGCGTATTGCACCTCGCGTCACAAGGAGACAAGGCATGAGCATTAATACTTCTCCCAATCGTCCGGTCATTCTCATCAACGGCATGGCGTCCAACTTCGAGACGCAGTGGCGCAGAGGCGGCTGGGTCGACAGTCTGGAGGCGGCGGGTCGAACTGTGATCGGCGTCGACCTTCCCGGCCATGGGGAAAACACGGATGCCGTGGGCCGCGACGCCGCTGACCTCATTCTCGAAGAGGCTGCCAAGCACGGATCGGTTGACGCCATTGGATTTTCCGCCGGCGCCTGGGCCCTGTTGCTGGCGGCCAGCGAGCAGCCGGCCCTGTTCGAGCGGATTGCCGTTCTCGGTGCCGCCGACATGGTGCTGACCGCCGGGCTGCATCACGAGAACATGCAGCAGCCGCTCGTCGAGGGTCTGCGTTCGGCCGAGGAGCCGACGGACAATCTCATGGCGCTGCTGATCCGCACGATGATCGCCGACGCGGGCAACGACCGAGAGGCGGTCGCAGCCCACCTCGCGTCGAGCCATCGCTTCGTCACCGTCGAGGGCTTGGGTGCGATCAGGGCCGCAACCCTGGTCGTCGACGGCGGCTCCGACGGGGCCGGGCCGTCGGAGCTGGTGGCGAAGAAGATTCCGAACGCGACGCGCTTCACTGTCGACGACGCGGACCACTTCGACATCCCGACCAGCAAGCAGTGCGAGGAGGAAGTCGAGACGTTCATCAACAAGGCCGGCTAACAGCCGACGTAGGCCGGGCACGGGCCGGCCCTCTCGGCGTGGTGTAGACGCAATACACGCCTACTGCCCGTTCCAGCAGACCGCCCGTGCCGCCGCCCAGCTCGGCTTGAGAAGTGCCAGATCTTGATATGTGCCAGATCGCAGTCCAGCGCCCCCGCATCATGACGAGGAGACGTTGATAATGAGCGAAGAAACCGAAGTATTGATCATCGGGGCGGGTCCGGTGGGCCTGAGCGCCGCGCTGGCTCTCGGCCGGGCCGGCATCAGATGCCTGGTACTGGAACGACGCAATGAGTTCTCCAGGTACCCGAAGGCCAACGGGGTGCATGCGCGGACTATGGAGATCTTTCGTGAGTGGGGCGTCGCCAACCCCATAAGGGACCTCACCGCGGGCATGCCCGATGACATCACGATCGCGTGGATGACACGCTTGAACGGTATCGAGATCGGCCGAATGTCCGTCAGCGATGCCGACGAGACCTCTCGCCTGTTCGACGGGCAATCGCCCGAGCGCATCTCGACAGCGGGCCAGCACATGTTCGAGCCGATCCTCGCGCGGGTGGCTGAGGACATGGACAGCGTGACGATCAGACTCGGATGTGAGGTTGCGGACCTGGCCAGTGGCCCCGGCTCGGTTACGGCGGCCTACACCGACTCCGACGGTGCGCGGCACACGGTCGTCGCACAGTACGTGATCGCGGCGGACGGTATCCGCAGCATCACTCGTCGCACTCTGGGCATCGGTGAGCACGGCCAGGAATCACTCGGCACCGCGATCAACGTCCAGTTCGACGCTGACCTGGAACCGTTTCTGGGCGGACAGTTCGTCCCCATCATCTGGATCATCAACGCCGATACCCAGGGAGCGTTCATCCGTGACGGCGCCACCCGGTGGCGCTACAACTTCGAGATCGCGCCCGGAGCCGATCCCTCTGCCGTGACGGCAGAGGACTGCGAGAAGCAGGTCGCCGCAGCGATCGGCGAGACCGTCGCCATCAAGATCCGCCACATCTGGTCCTGGAGCCATGACTTGTCCGTCACGGACAAGTGGCGGGACGAGCGTGTCTTCCTGGCCGGCGACGCAGCCCATCACTTCCCACCCCACGGCGGCTTCGGACTCAACAGCGGGGTACAGGACGCGCAGAACATCGCGTGGAAGCTGGCTGCGAGGCTTCGCTGGAACGCCGGCGACGGACTGCTCGCAACGTACGAGGACGAGCGGCTCCCGGTCGCGGAGTTCAACGGCGAACAGATGATGCACAACACGCGGCAGATGGAAAAGACCGGTTTCATGATGCAGGACAAGAACTTTCTTGTGATGCTCGAGACGCCGGAAGGGGCGCCCGCGCGCCAGGCCATCGCCGAAGGCATACCCGCCCAGCGGGCCATGCTGGCCTCGCACGGCCAGCAATTCGGATACCAGTACCGGAGCGAGGCGATTGTCCCGGACGGCACAGAGCTCATCGAGTCGAGCATCGCCGAGTACCGCCCGACGGCCCGGCCGGGCGCCCGGGTGCCGCACTCCTGGGTGCACTCCCAGGGCGAGACGATCTCGACCATCGACCTCTACGACGGCGGGTTCATCCTTCTCACCGGTCCGGACAACGCCGACTGGACGAGGGCGGCCGATGAGCTTCGCGAGCAGCTGCAGGTCCCGCTCAGGACGTTCGGCCTGGGCTCGAACCTCCTGCCGGTCGACGAGACCGTCGCCGAACTCCTGCAGCGTTACGAGCTGCAGCCATCCGGTGCTCTGATGATCCGTCCGGACGGATTCGTCGGCTTCCGCTCCGGCGCGGGCGTTGACGACGCGCACCAGGCGCTGGGCGACGCGCTGCACCAGATCCTGAATCTGCCCCGGACCGAGCGTGGCCCGGCATCCGCCGACGGCATCTGAATCCCCTCAAGCGTCGGACACTGCTTTTCGAAGCGCGTTTTGAGCCATACGTCGAAGGAGACCAAGGCATGGAGAACGGTGCTGCTTCAAAGGATTCGTTGATCAAGAATGAGGTGGTCCGCCTCCGCGAGATCTCGCCGGGTTGCTTCGGGGTGGTGATCGACAATCCACCCTTCAACCTGATCGACTCGCAGGTCTTCGCCGGTCTGAAGGCCGTGAAGTCCTTTGCCGAGGACTCGGCGAATGACGTTCGGGTACTCGTTTTCGAGAGCGCGAATCCGGAGTTCTTCGGTGCTCACCTGGATCTCATGGGCGGCGACCTGGGCGGCCCGGGCCATGAGGTGAACGAACCCATGGAGATCATCCAGGAGTGGCCCGCGTTCAGTTACTGGCTCGGCACCACCCGGGTCGTCAGTATCGCCATCCTTCGCGGGCGGGCCCGCGGGTTCGCATTCGCTTTTGCCGCAGCCGCCGACATGCGGTTCGCGAGCAAGGAGAACACCCGCCTGTGTCTGCCTGAGGTCGGCTTCGGCGCATTCCCGGGCGGCGGAGGAATCGAGTGGGCTCAACTGCATGCCGGCCGCGCACGTGCCATGGAGTTCCTGCTCAGCTCTGACGACCTGGACGGCGACACCGCCGAGCTGTACGGGTTGGTTAACCGGTCGATAGGCGATGCCGAGCTTGACGAGTTTGTCCACAAGCTCGGCCGTCGCATCGCGAGTTTCACTCCGGCCTCGATTGCCGCGGTCAAGAGCGGCCTCACGAAACTGCAACCCATTCCTCTCCCGGAGGAGATGGCTGGAACCCTCGCCGTGGCAGGCGCCCTGCAGTCGTCGGACGCGGCGCAGGCAGTCGCGATGCGGATCATGACCAAGGCGGGTGGGCTGCCCTTCAGTCGCGCCGTCGAGCTCGATCTGCCCAGACTCTGCGACGTTGACTGACCGGAACGCTCTCCAGCTTCGGTGGACGTCTGTCGGAAGACGGATGCCCCGCGCCCGGGTGCGCCGGTTCCTGCACATTCTTGTAGCGAGACATGCGCGCGTCGGCCGACACCGGAGCGGAACTGGTGACGGTCTGCACCGTGATCGGAAGTCAGGGCCGGCAGGCCCGGGATGTCTGGCGCCGGTCCGGGGCGAGCCTGCGGTTGCCACCATCAGAGTCTGGCGGGACTTGCACTCCGGCAACCGTCAGTATTTGACCGCCTTCATTGACATGTTCCACGCGGCCATCGATCTGTTGTTCC
This sequence comes from Streptomyces sp. NPDC087263, assembly GCF_044744645.1. Classification (NCBI taxonomy): domain Bacteria; kingdom Bacillati; phylum Actinomycetota; class Actinomycetes; order Kitasatosporales; family Streptomycetaceae; genus Streptomyces; species Streptomyces sp. NPDC087263. Next base: position 520,295 of record NZ_JBIUYT010000005.1, on the reverse strand, counting down.
CAAGAGGCTTCTGGATAACAATCCGGATTCTGCTGTCACCAGATACGTCAAATTTGATGCGCGGCGTAGCCGGATCTCCAACTCGGCAGTAGCATCGAAAGTGCTCTTGACAGAGAACATCTCGCTTCATAGCATATTTGGGAGGAAGTAGAAGGGCTCTGGTTCGCAGAACATATGCCGGCCGGATTGCGCCCAGGCGGTTGATTCTGGCCGGCTCACCAACGTAAAGGCCCGAGCGCAGTTGCGCGGCCCACTAAGAGAAGAGGCAGTGATGCCCTCGCCCAAGCTTGCCCACGTCATCTTGAACACCAGCAACTTCGAAACGGTGAAGAACTGGTACATGCAGGTTCTCGAGGCGACGGTCGGCGTCGAGACCTCGGACCACAGCGTGTGCTTCCTCCGCACGGACGAGAGCCACCATCGCTTCGGTATCTTCAAGGCCGCCAAGATCGACGACTCGACTGCCGTTGTGCCGCCCGGTGTTGACGAGCTCATCCAGCAGTCCCGACTCCACCATTTCTCATTCGAGCACCCGACCTTGCCTGAGCTGCTCGATGCTCACGTCCGGCTCGCGGATGCCGGCATCGCGCCGACGATGTGCCTCAACCACGGGGCCACGATCTCCATGTACTACACGGACCCTGACAAGAACGTCGTCGAACTGTTCTTTGACACCGCCTACACCGAAGAGCAGATCGTCGAGTTCTACGCGGGCGGCGACAGCAACGCCTTCGGCGCCACCCCCTTCGACCCTGCGGAGATGCTGCAAGGCCTCCGCAGCGGAAAGTCGGTGGCCGAACTCATCGCATGGTCCCCGCCGGGCAAGCGATAGGGCCGGCAGATGAGGTCGACCCAGCGTCCGGCCTCGTCTCCACGATGTACCACTCGGAAGGACACACGCTCATGCGGTTCGTCAGCTTCGGCCCTCGCGGAAATGAACGTCCGGGCGTTCTGGTCAACGACAGCTCCATCCTCCCGCTGTCGAGGGTGATGGCGGACATCGGCATCGCGCCGAACGGAACCATTCGCAACCTACTGCCGTTCCTTGACCGGGCCGGTGAGGGCGTCGCAGCGGCAGTTGACCGCGGCGACGAGGTGATCCCGGTGGCCCAGACACGTCTTGGCCCTCCGATCACCGACCCTCCGAACCTTTTCAACTGCGGCGCGAACTACCTCTCCCACCTCGTCGAGATCGGCGCTGAGGCGACGCCGACGCTTCCTGTGGTCTTCCAGAAGCCGAGCTCGGCGCTGGCAGGCCCCACGGACACGATCGTGCGTCCGCTCGAATGCGTGAGCCTCGACTACGAGGCCGAACTCGTGGTCGTCATCGGCAAGGCCGGGCGCAGGATCCCTGCGGAGCGCGCTGCTGAACACATCGCCGGTTTCATGATCACCAACGACGTCAGCGCCCGTGACCTCGGCGAGGGAGAGAGTAGGAAGCTCAACGCGCCGGCCCTCTTCCAGCTGATGCGAACCAAGGGCTGGGACACCTTCCAGCCGACCGGCCCCTGGCTGGTCACGCTCGACGAGGCCCGCAGCTACGAGGACATCCGGATCCAGACCTGGGTCAACGGCGAGCTGCGACAGGACGCGTACGCAAAGGAGATGCTCCACAGCCCCTACAAGATCATTGAGTGGCTGAGTGCGACCACGACGCTTCAGCCGGGCGACATCATCACCACCGGCACTCCTGGCGGCGTTGCGGCCGGGATGACTTCCCCCAAGTGGCTGGTGCCCGGCGACACTGTCCGCATCGAAATGACCGGACTCGGCCGGATGAACACACCCGTGCTCGACGAGCAGGGCGCACGAGCGGGAGGCGGAGGCGGAAGCGATGGCTGACATGGCTGGAGCAGAGGCGCGCCGACCTCATTGACGGCGTTGGCTCGGACCGAGTCGCTTCGGCTGCCCCTGTCCGTCTTCGATGCTCTGGCGATCGCGATGGTCCTTCATGGCGTTCTGCGCTACACCGCCGTGGGGCGTCGGATGAATGCCGTGGGTGGCAACGTCCGTGCCGCGCGGTTGACCGGCATCCCTGCAGATCGCTATCGGATCGCGGCATTCACAACCGGCGGTCTCCTCGCAGGCGTAGCCGGTGTCGTGTTGGGGGCGACCCTGGGAGCGGCAACGGCGGCGGGCAATCCGGCACTGCTGTTGCCGATCTTCGCCGCAGCTCACCTCGGATCGACAACCATTTCTCCCGGACGATTCAACGTCCCGGGGCTGCTGGTCGCGGTTCTGTTCCTGGCTGTCGTGGTGTCGGGTCTGCAACAAATGGGCGTAGCGGCGTGGGTCCAGCCCGCCTTCAACGGAACAGCGTTGGTCGTTGCCGTGGCCCTGGCGGGGTGGGCGTCCCGAGCACGAGTCGCGCACGCACGTCGAAGGCAACTCGAAGCGATCGCCGCCGAGGGCGCAGTGACGGCGACCCGAACCTGACAACGGACGCCTTGAGCCGACGATGCCGCATCCCTCTGGCCTCCGCCGCGGAGCCAGCGCATACAGACCGTACAGAGCTCCTGAAGGAGTCTCGATGAAGGGCGAACCGATATCCGGGGAGCTGTTGGACACGGGCGAGCGGATGTCACCCGAGGAACTGGGCAACCATCAACTGGCGGCTATGCGGCGCACGTTGCAGCATGCATTCGATAACGCGGAGCTCTACCGTCGCAAGTTCGACGAGGCCGGCCTGCCCCCGGGCGACTGCCGCTCGCTGTCGGACCTGGCCCGGTTCTTCTTCACCACAAATGCGGACCTTCGCGACACCTATCCCTTCGCGTGTTCGCGGCGCCGATGGACCAGGTGCGGCGGATCCACACCTCCAGCGGTACCACCGGCCGTTCCACAGTGCGTGGACACCAAGGACGGGCTGCACATCTGGGAGGACCACTTCTACCCGGAGATGGTCGACCCGCTCGCCGACCAGGTGCTGCCCCACGGCGAGAGCGGCTAACTGGCCTTCACCTCGCTGACCAAGGAAGCCCTGCCGGTCATCCGCTACCGCACCCGTGACCTCACCCGGCTGCTGCCGGTCACCATCCGGCCCGCCTTCCGGCGGATGGAGAAGGTCACCGGTCGCTGTGACGACACGATCATCCTGCGCGGGGTCAACATCTTTCCCGGTCAGATCGCGGAGATCGTGCTGAGCATGGACGGGGCCGCCCCGCACTTTCCAGCTGTACCTGTCCCAGCGCGGTGCCGGACGGGCCTCGGCGTCAGCGTGCAGGTCGAGATCGTGGACTCGGAGACGCCGGAACGCTCGGTCGGCAAGATCCAGCGCCTAGTCGACGAGCGGCGCCCAAGGAGGACTCCGTTAGGCCCTCTTGTTCGGTCTGATCAGGAGCATGTTGGGCGTATGGACATCGGGCGAGTAGAGGGTTTTTCGAACCGGCTTGGCGGAGTTCGCTGCGGACGCGTTCGCCTCAGCGCTCCGGCGGGATCGTGCTGACCAGCCACCATGGGATGTGCCACCTGTCAGGCGCCGGATCGCCGAACGTATGACGACGTCCCTCGCCCCGGACGCATGGGCTATCGACGGCGCGTCAGTTCCCGAAGGGCGGCCGGACACCGGTCGGCGTGGCTCCTCAGCGCTGCGGAGCCTTCGGGAAACGGGCCAACTGTCCGGTCGTGGTGAGCATGCGCGCCGTCTCCGCCGTGCGTCGTGTTCAGTGCGGTGGCATCTGTTCCTGCCCGAGGAGTGGGCGGACGATGGGGAAGGGCGGGCCAGTTCCCGACGCTGCCGGGCATACGAGAAGTGGCTGCTCGCCCTGGACATCCTCGACGAGCTCGCTGCCTGGGACGTGTCCCCGCCGGTGAACGCCCAGATCACACACTTGATCAGCTTGCGGAGAGTGCCATCGGACGAGGGGTACTCGGTACCATAGTTGAATGGGGAACGCTGAGCATCCGTTGAACGGCGATGTCAATTGGCTGCTGAATCGGGCGTGGCTCGGCTTCGGCGAGCGTAAGACGGCTGCTCTAGAGGCGGTTGGCATCAACATCAAAGAGCACTTTGTCATGGTCGCGCTGATGACCACGCCGATGGCGCAGCTCGAGTTGTCCGCACTCGTCAAGATCGACAAGTCTGTCATCACGGCAACCGTCGACTCTCTTGAGGTCAAGGGGCTGGTCGTCCGAGTGCCCGACCCGCGGGACCGAAGGGTCCGCAGGCCGACGCTTACCCCCCGCGGCCGCCAGGTCTGCCTGCGTGCGAGTGCGGCGACGGAGAAGGTCGAGCGGGAGCTGCTCGGCCTCCTCGATCCGGCCCAACGCGATGTCTTTCTTGAGGTGCTCCGCTTCTATGCCTTCGATGAGTTCGTCGACGCTCCTGAGTTCACCCGTCGCCTGCGGAAGTAACCGAGGCCAGGCACCGGTGAACTAGTCTTGACTAAGAATATCTTGGTTAATATCATTGTTTTGGTGGCGTCAACCTCGATCCAAACGAGGCTTCTGGCCGACGTCCCGATCAGGAAGCCTCCCTGCGAACCCTCGGACAGGTGCGGCCCAAAGTCCTGACGCAGCCGTCGGTCGAGAGATCTTCGGGTGCGTGCTCTCCCGCCACGTGACCAACTACCTGATCGCCAAGGCAGCCGCCGAAGTCGACATCGACCTGGACTGGACTGGACTGGACTGGACCAGGTTCCCTCGGGCCGTCCGCGTCATCTGCCTCCGAGCCGCCGACTCGGTGGCACCTTCCCTCTGAACTCCTGTGCCCGGCCTTCGCGATCAGCCCCCGGGAATGGCTTTCATCGTGCGGACCGCTCGCTGTCGACCTGGTCGGCGCCATCGAGTTGCCGCACCGCTGCTGTGCGGGGCTGAGCCTTGGGCCGACCTGGCGCGAGATGCGCATCGACGTGGCCGGGGCCTTGACGAGATCCACCGGAAAGGAAAGTGACGTATCCATGCAGACTGGTGCCGATGGCCGGTCACTCCAAGAGCGACTGGTGGGCTACTGGCGGTTGAAGTCGTACGAGGTGCGTGACGGGCTCGGCGTGCTTGTCGGCTACCCGCTGGGAGACGATGCCGCGGGCTATCTTCGCTACACAGCGGACGGCCTCATGTCGGTACAGATCATGCGGCTCGACCGACCGCGCTATCAGGCCGGCGGACTCGGCGACGGCACTGATGTCGAGTCTGCTGCCGCCGCCCGTGGCTATGTGGCGTACGCCGGCTCTTACCACGTCAAAGGCGATTCGATGGTCGTACACGAGCCGGAAGTGAGCCTGTTCCCGAACTGGGTCCACGCGTCCATGGCTCGAAAGGTCGTACTTGTCGAGCCGCGTCTCGAGCTGATCACGCCGGAGCCCCTGCCGTTCGGAGGGCAGCAACTTACCGCCGTCCTGAGATGGGAGCGGGTCGAGCAGCCGGGTTCGACCACATGACCGTCCGACATCAAGTGGGCGGCTTGCCGGCTCGACCGTCAGCGCCCAGCCGGAGATCGTGCCCGCTTGATCGAGACCCGAACATCCTGCCCTTGAGGCAGGATCCTGTACGGCAGCGTGCCCTGTGCTCGTGCCGTCGGTACCTCGGGATCCGCAGTCGTCTTCGCAGGACTTGCCGCGCCATCGACCGCGTGGGTCTCTCCGTGGTGGGCATCCCGGTGCTCTCGCGGATGGGCAGGGCCACGGTGTTCACGGTATTCGTCGCCGTGCAGGTCGCGCTGACTCTGCTGCCCGCGCTGCTCGGGTTCTTCCAACGTTCGGAGTTGCCGCGCTCCGTTCGCAATGGCGACGGCAGGGGCAGGAGGCGCGGGCAGCGTACGGAGGGGGATGACTCCCAGACCGCAGCCCGACTGGGCATGCCCGGCGACGAGTCCAAGTCGCTTCGACCACCGAGCGCCGTGCCTATGGTGCGCTGCGGAAGTCATCTGCTGTGCCGTCGTCCGGGAGGTGAACATGGTGCCGGTAGGGCATCTCATCAGGGTTGCAGGTCGATCCGGGCTTCTCGCCAGGCTGCAAAGGAAGGCGAGGCTGCCGTCGCCGGCCCGCGTCAACCGCCACGCATGCCAACTCGTACACGGCGCCAGAAGTCACCGACACAAAGACTGTGGTCGCTGCCGCCTTCACATCGCCGGACCCCTTGGCGTCGGCGAGGACGGTCAGCGATCCGTTGAAGCCGGGGCCGAAGCCGTCGGATCTGCCATGGACCTGACTCGCTACATGATGAGCCGGGACCGGAGAGACCGGCGCTCCGCGCTTCGGTGAGACGGCCTTCGTCGAAGCATCGCAACCGGACCGACATCCTCAACCCGGCAGAACCATACGGGCGTTGTGTGACCGCACGAGGTCAGCCCTCAGGTCCGAGCAGTTGATCACGCCGTGTGGCAGCAGTGTCGGGGTTCGGGGCATCCTCACTCCAAGACCGGAGTGGAACTTCATGCCAGGAATGAGCCGCCGACCGCGTCCGGCCGGGATCGAGATCCGCTTTGCACCCCCTGTGACCTGCGCCGTGCCATGAGGCTTCGTCACACCGGACTCGACGGTCACGGTCTCAGGAGATGTGGAGCGAGAGCAGGTGCCACTGCCAGGCGTCGAGGGCGACGAACAGGCCCGGGTCGAGCAGTTCGCCGCCCTCCCGACCGTAGGTGATCCCGGCGAGTAGTTCGGTCAGTTCGCAGGACTGTCCCTGAAGGTCGGTCCACGGCAGCGGAACCTGCCCCTGGGCCGGCCGGTCCGAGTAGTTGATCACGATGAGGTGCCGCTCCTGGCCGGCGGTCCAGGACCAGGCGAGCAGGTTGTGGTGGGTGTCGTTGTCCGGCCAACCCGTGCAGGTCAGCAGCTGCCAGTCGCCCTCGCGTACCGGGGCCACGGTGGTCACCAGGCGGCCGTAGAAGTCGCGCAGGGACGCGTCGGCCGGTTCCTGGGGCCGACGTGAGAGGAACACGGGCGGGCGGACCCGGCGTCCTTCGAACTGGCCCTCGTGCCACAGTGTCGCGCCGGGCAGAGTGGCGACGGCCACGGCGGCCGCGCGTTCCCGTCCGCCGGGCAGGGTGGCGGCGGCCCTGGGTTCGTCGTGGTTCTCCAGGAAGCGGACGAGCCCGCGCTGGTAACCGAGGTCTGCGCCGAGATGGTCGCGGACGGCTCCGGCGTCCTCGTGGACCAGGCGGTCGTAGAGCCGTTTGTCGTAGCAGTGGTCGAATCCCTGCTGCTGGAGGTCCCATTCGAGGTCCCAGTACGCCTCCGCGACGAACAGGAGGCCGGGGTGCCGGGCGCGGACGCGGGGAATGACGTACGGCCAGAAGTCCTCGGCGGGTGCCGGTCCCGCCCGGTCTCCCCAGGTCTTCGCGAACACGTCGTTCATGAGCAGCATCGCCATGTCGCAGCGGACGCCGTCCGCCTGTTCGCCGATCGCTGCCAGCGTGTCCACCGTCGCCGTCCGCAGCTCGTCGCTGAAGGCGTTCAGCTGGACGACGTCCGGCCACGGCGGGAAGTAGGGGTCGCGGCCGCGCGCGTACACCTGTCCGCCCGCCTCCAGGAAGGCCTCCGGTGCGCGGGCCAGGTCGTCCGGCGTGCCCCGGACCAGGCAGCCCGGGCGCTCGGTGAGCCAAGGATGGTCGGGGGCCACGTGGTTGGGGACGTGGTCCAGGATCAGACGCACGCCCCGCGCGGCGAGTTCGGCCCGTGCCGCGGCCAGACCCTCGGGGCCGCCGAGGCTCTCGTCGACGACGTAGTTCCGTACGCAGTACGGGGACCCGGCGATGTCCGCCGGGGTGAGGTCGGGCAGCGCCTCGCGGAAGGAGGCGAGCAGCCGGTCGTCCCGCAGGGCGATCGCCAGTCCCGCCGGGCTGCGCTCCCACACGCCCATCAGCCAGACCGTGTCCGCACCAGGCCGCGCGACCTCGTCCCAGACCTCGCCGGGCACTTCGCCCAAGGTGACGCGACGTCCGTACCGCACGCTCAACTCACCCAGCCAGACAAGGGTGTTGATCTCGTAGATCACCGTCATGACAGCGGCTCCTCCCGCAGGGTGCCCCAGTCACCGGCGCCGACGAGATGGAACAGGGTGGCGGTGACCGCGGCCAGACCGGTCCAGCCGGTCTGATGGGAGGCGCCGAGGCCTGCGCCGGTGTCGCCGTGGAAGTACTCGTAGAAGAGGATCAGGTCCTTCCAGTGTGGGTCCTTGGCGAACTCGGCCTGGGCGCCGTGTGCGGGGCGGTGTCCGTCGCCGTCGCTCAGGAAGGTGGCGGTGAGCCGGTCGGAGATCTCACGCGCGACCTCGTAGAGGTTCATCCGCCGTCCGGAGCCGGTCGGGCACTCCACGGTGAAGTCGTCGCCGTGGTAGGCGTGCAGGTTCAGCAGGGCGCGGATGAGAAGCAGGTTGACCGGGAACCACACCGGGCCACGCCAGTTGGAGTTGCCCCCGAACATGCCCGAGTCCGACTCGGCGGGCAGATAGCCGACCCCGTACGGCTCGCCGTGCACCTCGAAGGTGTAGGGGTGTTCGGCGTGGTACCGCGACAGGGAGCGGATGCCGTGCGGGCCGAGGAACTCGTCCTCGTCGAGCATGCGGGACAGGACGCGCCGCAGCCGGTCCTCGTCGAACAGGGCGAACAGGTGACGCCCCGCCTCGCCCGACCCGAGAGCATGGTGGGAGGAGACGAGAGCTTCGACCGCCGGGTGCCTGCGCACGAACTCCTCTGCTCCCTCGACCAGTTCGGGGAAACGGCGGTCCGCCCAGCCGCCGATCACGCTGGTCGCGGCGAGTGGGATCAGCCCGACGAGGGAGCGCACCTTCAGCCGGGTCGCACTGCCGTCGGGCAGGCGCAGGACGTCGTAGAAGAAGCCGTCCTCCTCGTCCCACAGGCTCTGGTTGTCGTCGCCGATGCGGTTCATCGCGACCGCGATCCAGGCGAAGTGCTCGAACAGTGTCTGCGCGTGCTCGACGTACACCGGGTTGTCGACGGCCAGTTCGATGGCGATTTCCAGAAGGTTCTGGCAGTACAGGGCCATCCAGGCGGTGCCGTCGGCCTGGTCGAGGTGGCCGCCGGTGGGCAGCGGGGCGCTGCGGTCGAAGACGCCGATGTTGTCGAGACCGAGGAAGCCGCCCTGGAAGACGTTGTTGCCGTCGACGTCCTTGCGGTTGAGCCACCAGCTGAAGTTCTTCATCAGCTTCTGGAAGGCGTTCTCCAGAAAGGCGCGGTCGCCGTGGCCGGTGCGGTGCTTCTCCAGTTCGTAGACGAAGAGCACCGCCCAGGCGTGCACGGGCGGATTGACGTCGCCGAAGTTCCATTCGTACGCCGGGATCTGGCCGTTGGGGTGCAGGTAGAGGCGGCGCAGCAGCAGTTCGAGCTGGGACTTGGCGAAGCCGATGTCGACCATGGACAGGGCGATGCTGTGGAAGGCGAGGTCCCAGGCAGCGAACCAGGGGTACTCCCAGGTGTCCGGCATCGAGATGATCTCGTCGTTGATCATGTGGTACCAGGCGCTGTTGCGGACGCGTGGGTCGGCGGCGAGCGGATCGACGCCGTGCTCGGTGAGCCAGCGCTCCACGTCGAGGTAGTAGTACTGCTTGCTCCACAGCATTCCGGCGAGGGCCTGTCGCACCACGCGCCGTGCGTCCTCGGACAGGCCGTCGGGGACGACTCCCTCGAAGAACACGTCGGCCTCGGTGCGGCGCGCGTCGAGCAACTGCGGGAACTCGGCCCAGGGGTCGATGAGTTCGGTGTCGGTCAGGCGCAGCCGTACGGTGGCGCTGTCGCCTGCGGGCACGGTGAGGACGTGGTGGACGGAGGCCTTGGTGCCCGTCTGTAGAGGGTTGACGGCGCCGGTCTCGCCGTGGACGACGTACCGGTCGATGCCGTCCTTGACGTACGGGGTGGTGTTCGGACTGCCGAAGATCCGCTCGTTGTTGGTGTCGTTCTCGGTGAACAGGGTCTGCGTCTCACCGGTGAAGTACAGCCACCGCGTGCCGAGTTCCTCGTGATCGGCGCGAATGGCTCCCGGCGTCCGGCGCAGACCGGGTACGGCGCTTTCGCCCGCCCACGACCAGGTGTGCCGGAACCACAGGGTCGGCAGCAGATGCAGGGTGGCCTCGTCGGGGCCGCGGTTGTGCGCGGTGATCTCGATCAGCAGGTCCTCGGGGCCCGCCTTGGCGTACTCGACGAACACGTCGAAGTAGCGGTCCTCGTCGAAGACTCCGGTGTCCAGCAGCTCGTACTCGCGGTCCTGGCGGCCCCTGGTCCTGTTGGTGGCTGCCAGGTCGTCGTACGGGTACGGCTCCTGCGGGTACTTGTAGAGGTACTTCATGTACGAGTGGGTGGGCGTCGAGTCGAGGTGGAAGTAGTACTCCTTGACGTCCTCCCCGTGATTGCCCTCGGCGTTGGTCAGGCCGAACATCCGCTCCTTGAGGATCGGGTCCCGGCCGTTCCACAGCGCGAGCGCGAAGCACAGCAGCTGCTTGTCGTCGCTGACACCCGCGATGCCGTCCTCGCCCCAGCGGTAGGCGCGCGAGCGGGCCTGGTCGTGGCTGAAGTACGACCAGGCGTCGCCGCCGGGGCTGTAGTCCTCGCGGACCGTGCCCCACTGCCGCTCGCTCAGATACGGCCCCCAGCGCCGCCACGCCGCCCGACCCGCGTCGGCATCGGCCAGTCGCAGCCGCTCGGAGTCCGCCCCGCCGCTGTTCTCCGTCATCGCACGCCCTCCCGGTGTAGCACCTTCACCCAGACTCCGGCGTCCGGGACTCGTCCGCAACGGCCTGGCGCTCAGAGGGCCAATTCGCGGGTGACCGGCCTAGAAAGCCGAGCCGGTCAGTGCGGTGGTGAACGCCATCGGGTCCCAGTACTCGCGGTACTTGACGATGAGGCCGTCCTTGAACGTCACGAAAGTGGCGTAGCTCATCTCGTACGGGTTTCCGTTGGTCAGGACGCGACCGGTGACACTCCAGTCCGCGACGGCCACGTCCGGGTCGTCGGTCGAGTGGATACGCAGCGACGTGATCCGGTGCACGTCGATGAGGTCGGGGTAGCCGCGCAGGTACTCGTAGGCGGCGGTCCGGCCCTCCAGGAGGGCGGGGCTGCCCGCGGGGGCGAAGGGAAACTCCAGGACGACATTCTCGTCGCACAGGTCCACCCAGCCCTTCATGTCCTTGGCGAGGAAGGTGTCCAGGCTGCGCCGCAACAGATCTGCGGCAGTGCGGGTTTCGCTCATTGTTCGTTCCAACCAATCGTGGGTCGGGGCAGTGGTGGTGTGGGTGTGCACCGCCTCCACCTGGGCTGATTCGTCGAAGGAAGACCCCGCGCTCGAATCAGTGGCTAGACACATACTTGTGTGTCTAGCCACCTATGTCAATGGTGACCGGAGACCCGCGGGGGCCGATCGGCGGTCCCACCGCGGCGATTACAGTGGTCTCAGTCCAGGTCGCACCCGGGGCGCCGAGTTCCGTCCGTATCCGTGGTCAGGTGCTACACCTGGCCCGCAGCCGCCCGAGGAGTGTCATGCCAGCCGCGAAGCCCGACCCGGTGATGCCTCGGCCGAGCCTCGTCGACTGCGCCCCGGTCAGCTTCGGGCTCTTCGCGCTCTCCCGTGAACTGCACGGTTACGGCGCTGAGCTGCTGCTGAAGCTCGGCCTGCACCCCGGCCAGGAACTCATCCTCATGCAGCTCTTCGACAGGGACGGTCAGACGCAGGCCGAGATCCAGCAGGCGGTCGGGCTCGACCATTCCACCGTCTCGCGGTCGATCCGTCGCATGGAGGACGCCGGGCTCCTCGTCCGAGCCCCCGCCCAGCACGACCGCCGAGCCGTCATCGTTTCCCTCGCCGCCGACGGTGAGGCATTCCGTCAGCCGCTCGCCGAGCTGTGGGCCGGCCTCGACCGGCTCGCCACCGACACCCTGCGCAGGACCGAGGGCGCCGGCTTCCTCGCCACGGTCGCGGAGCTCGAACGCACCTACGCCGCCGCCCGCCGCGGCTGACCACGCTGCGGGAACGTGTCCGGGCACCGCGAAAAAGCCGATGGCGCGGATGGTGCCGACAGGAAGGACCGGCCACACTGCTGGTGTGGACGCCTTTCCAGCAGGTGACCCGGGACTCTTCACTCCGGAGTCGGTGACCTGGCAGATGCACGGCGACCCGATGATGTGGGTCGCCGGAGTCCGCGCGCTCTATCTGCAGGCCCTGCACCCGCGCGCGGTGCGCGGAGTCATGCAGAACTCGGATTTTCGGCATGACGCGTGGGGCAGGCTGATGCGCACCGCGAACTTCGTGGGGACGACGACGTACGGGACGAGTGAAGCCGCTGAGAAGGCAGGGGCGCGCGTACGGAAGATTCACACGATGCTCACAGCGGCCGACCCGGAGACGGGGGAGCGGTACCGGATCGACGAGCCCGAGCTGCTGCTGTGGGTGCACTGCGCGGAGATCGACTCCTATCTGCACGTCGTACGGCGCTCGGGGTTCCGCCTCACCGACGCGCAGGCCGACCAGTACATCGGTGAACACCGCGTGAGCGCACGGCTGGTGGGGCTCGACCCCGGCGACGTACCAGCGGACCGGGCCCAACTGGCCGGGTACTTCAAGCGGATGCTGCCCGAGCTGGTGGCGGGTCCGGAGGCGCGGGACGTGGACGACTTCCTGCTGCGCCCGCCGACACACCCGCTGCTCGTACCGGCGCGCGCCCTGCTGTGGAGGCGCGTGGCGCAGCTGGCGTACGCCTCTTTGCCGCCGTACGCCCACGAGTTGTACGGCAGGACCGCCCCGTCGCCCGCCGTGGTGACCCGGCGCCTGCGTGTCGTCGGCACCACGCTGCGCTGTGTTCCCGCACGTCTGCGCTGGCAACTTCCGCCCAAACACATTCTGCGGGCCATGTCACGACTGGGCCCCGGCTCCCGCCCGGCGCCGTACAAAGTCGACAGATAACTCGCCATACTGGACGGGCCGGGGAGGGCGCGCAGTGAGCATCGACGGGGGCGGTCGCAGGAGATGGCGGAGACCAGACTGATCCAGAGCCGGTACCGGCTGCTCGATCTCATAGGGCGCGGCGGTATGGGTGAGGTGTGGCGGGCGCGGGACGAGTCCCTTGGCCGGCAGGTGGCGGTCAAGTGCCTCAAGCCCCTTGGCCCGCACCACGATCAGTCCTTCACCCGGGTGCTGCGCGAGCGGTTCCGGCGCGAGGCTCGGGTGGCCGCCGCGCTCCAGCACCGCGGGGTGACGGTCGTCCATGACTTCGGCGAGTCCGACGGCGTGCTGTATCTGGTGATGGAGCTGCTGGAAGGGCGGAACCTCAGCCAGCTCCTGGAGGACAACAAGCAGCACCCGTTGCCGGTCGCCGACGTCATCGATGTCGCCGACCAGGTGGCCGCGGCCCTCGCCTACACCCATCAACAGGGCATCGTGCACCGCGACCTGAAGCCCGCGAACATCATGCGGCTCACCGACGGCACGGTGAAGATCTGCGACTTCGGCATCGCGCGGCTCGCCCAGGACATCGGGTTCACCTCGCGTCTGACCGGCACCGGCATCGCGATGGGCACCCCGCACTACATGTCGCCGGAGCAGATCGGCGGCACCCATGTCGACCAGCGCAGCGACCTGTACTCCTTCGGCTGCGTGCTCTACGAAATTGCCACCGGGGCACCGCCGTTCGACCTCGACGACGCATGGGCGGTCCTCGTCGGCCACCGGGACACGCCGCCGGAACCGCCGCGCCGACACCGGGCCGAACTCCCCGAGTACTTCGAGAAGATCATCCTGGATCTGCTCGCCAAGGAGCCGGAGGAGCGCCCGCAGGACGCCCGCGAACTCGGCCGCCGGATCAGCGCGGGCCGCACGACCGGCATGTACGTGCCGACCGTGGTGTCTCCCGTCGTACGACAACCGGCTCCGGAACGGCGTGCGTTGGCGCCCTCGGTTCAGGCGCGCCCGGACGAGCCGCCGTCGCGCGAGTCCCGGCTGCCCTCCTGGACCCGTGGCATGACGACAGGCCACAAGGCGACCGGCTCCGGGCTGCGCGTCGCACCGCCGGACGCCTCGGCGGGCCTCACCGGCGAGTGGATCGCGCGTCCGTCCACGGCTGTGGCGCGGGCGCCCGAGCGCACCGAACGTCCCACCCCTTCACCGGAGGTGGTCACCGCCCTGGCAGGGCGGCACAGCGCGGGGCTGAGCCTCGGGCGGCTCGGCCGGTGGACCGAGGCGGGTGAGGTGCACCGCGCGGTCGCCGCCGAGCGCGAACACGTCCTCGGGCCCGGTCACCCCGACACGCTCGCCAGCCGCTACGAGGTCGGGTTCACCCTCAGTCGCACCGGACGCCCCGCCGAGGCGCTGCGCGAGTACGCGCATGTCGCCCAGGCCAGGGAGCGGGTGCTGGGTCCGGACCACGCCGACACGCTCGCCGCGCGGCAGGAAATGGCGTACGTGCTCGGACAGTTGGGCCGTCACTTCGAGGCACACCAGGCCTATACGTCCGTGCTCGCCGCCCGGGAGCGTGCCATGGGCGCCGACCACCCGGACACCCTGCGCTGTCGCCACAACCTCGCCTTCAACCTGAGCAGACTGGGCCGGCTGGAGGACTCGTACCGCATGGCGGGCGAGGTGGCGGCCGCCCGTGCCCGGGTACTTGGCGCGACGCACCCCGACACCTTGGTCACCCGGTATGAAGTCGCCTATGCGCTGGGTCAGTTGGGGCGTTGGCCCGAAGCGCTGCACGCCTACCGTGAGGTGGCCGAGGCCCGCGCGCAGGCCCTGGGTCCCGATCACCCGGACACGCTCGCCGCCCGCTACGAGGTCGGCATCAGCCTCGGCCGTCTCGGCCGCAGCGCGCAGGCCCTGGAGCTGTACCGGGACCTGATCGACGACCGCACCCGCGTACACGGCGCCGCGCATCCCGAGACCCTGCGCGCCCGGCACGGCCTCGGCGTCAACCTCGGCCGGATGGGCCGCTGGGAGGAGGCGCTCGCGGAGTCCCGCGACGTGTGCGCCATCCGGGAACGCGTCCTCGGCGCCGATCATCCGGACACGCTCGTCAGCCGGCGCGAGGTCGCGGTCGGCCTCGGCTGGCTCGGTCGCTGGGCCGACGCGCTCGCCGAGTACCGAGGGGTGGCCTCCGCTCGGGAACGCGTCCTCGGCGCCGATCATCCCGACGCGCTCGCCAGCCGTAACGACGAGGCCCACTGCCTGGAACAGCTCGGGCGGCGGCAGGAGGCGGTGGAGATGTACCGGAGGGTCGCCGCCTTGCGGCAGCAGCGGGCGTCCGGGGGGCAGTGAGGGGGGTTGGGGCAGTGGGTTTTCGCCCCTGCCGCCCCTACCCGTCCCATCTTTCTGGGGCTGCGCCCCAGACCCCCTGGGTCGCTTGTTTGCTGCGGGGCTGTGGGGGCTTGTCGCGCGGTTCCCCGCGCCCCTGCGGGGGCGCGGCCCCCGTACGGGCGCCCGCCGCCTGCCGCGTAACCCTGGCCGTCGTAGATCATCGCGTGCTACCAAGAACCATGGCTGCACTCGAGGGATACGACGCCGTGATCGTAGGCGGGGGCCACAACGGGCTCGTCGCCGCCGCCTACCTGGCCCGGGCCGGGCGGTCGGTGGTGGTGCTGGAGCGGCTGGGGACGACCGGTGGCGCCGCCGTGTCCACCCGGCCGTTCGCCGGGGTCGACGCGCGCCTGTCGCGCTACTCGTACCTGGTCAGCCTGCTGCCCCGGAAGATCGTGCGGGATCTCGGCCTGGACTTCCGGGTACGCGGGCGCACCGTCTCCTCGTACACGCCCGTCGAGCGGGACGGAAAGCCGACCGGGCTGCTCGTGGGCGGGGGCGAGCGGCGCACCCGCGAGGCGTTCGCGCGGCTGACCGGATCGGACAGCGAGTACGCGGCGTGGCAGCGGTTCTACGGCATGACGGGGCGCGTCGCCCAGCGGGTGTTCCCGACGCTCACCGAGCCCTTGCCCACGCGCGACGAGCTGCGCCGGCGTGTCGACGACGAGGAGGCGTGGCGGGTTCTCTTCGAGGAGCCGGTCGGTGCCGCGGTGGAGGAGTACTTCGCGGACGACCTCGTCCGCGGTGTCGTCCTCACCGATGCCCTCATCGGGACCTTCGCGGACGCTCACGACCCCTCACTGCGGCAGAACCGCTGCTTCCTCTACCACGTCATCGGCGGCGGCACCGGAGCCTGGGACGTGCCGGTCGGCGGCATGGGCGCCCTGACCGACGCGATCGCCGCGGCGGCGCGCCATGCGGGTGTCGTGATCGCGACAGGCCACGAGGCGGTACGGATCGAGACGGACGGGCAGGCCGCCGAGGTCACCTACCGCAGCGCCGACGGCGAGGGTGTCATCGCGACCCGCCACGTCCTGGTGAACGCCTCGCCGCAGGAGCTCGCGCGCCTCACCGGCGACGAACCGCCCACCCCCGCCGAGGGCGCCCAGCTCAAGGTGAACATGCTCCTGAAGCGACTGCCGAGGCTGCGCGACACCTCCGTCGACCCGCGCGAGGCGTTCTCCGGGACCTTCCACATCGCCGAGGGATACGAGCAGTTGGCCACCGCCCACGCGCAGGCCGCGTCGGGCGAGCTGCCCACCGCGCCGCCCTCCGAGATCTACTGCCACTCACTCACCGACTCGAGCATCCTCGGCCGGGACCTGGTAGAGCAGGGCTACCAGACCCTCACGCTCTTCGGACTCCACACGCCGGCCCGGCTCTTCGCACGCGACAACGAGGCCGTACGTGACGAACTGCTGAAGTCGACGCTGGCGCAGCTGGACGCCCACCTCGCGGAACCGCTGGTCTCCTGCCTCGCCACCGACGCCGACGGCCGCCCCTGCATCGAGGCGAAGACCCCGCTCGACCTGGAACGCGACCTGCGGCTGCCGGGCGGCAACATCTTCCACCGCGACCTCGCCTTCCCCTACGCGCAGGAGGGCACGGGCCGCTGGGGCGTGGAGACCCGGCACCCGAACGTCCTGCTGTGCGGGGCGGGCGCGGTGCGCGGCGGCGGGGTCAGCGGGGTGCCCGGGCACAACGCGGCAATGGCCGTGCTGGAGGAGCGAGACCCTGGGGGCCTCGGCTAGGCCGTTCACCTGGCCGGGGAGGTTGTGCGGGTGGCTTTTGTGGCGGGCGGCCAGGGAAGGCGTGTGGCGGCCTCAGTCGCCGGACTCCGCCCAGCCCACCGCCTCGATCCGTACGGCGTCCACCGGTCGTGCCTCGTCGAAGAGGACCCGGTCGCCGGACTCGACCCGAAGCCCGTCGACGTACGCGCCGCGGCCGACGTACAACTGGTCGGTCCTGTACCTCCAGCGTGTGGTGAGCAGCGGTGTCTGGGGGAGCTCGGCGGTGAGCCGGTGCCAGACCCGGCCCGACCAGCCGGTGACCGAGCCGCTCGGATGCTCCCGCGGTTCCTCGCCGTGCGGGGCCGCCGTCGTGAAGGGAACCGGCTGCCAGCTCGCGCCGCCGTCGGTGGAGGCCTCCAGGAAGAGGAGGTCCGACTGTGGTTCGGTGTCCCACCACAAGGAGCAGCGCAGATGTGCCGGACCGGCGCCCGTGTCGAGCACGGGCAGCGCCAGCGTGGCCGTCGTGGCGCTCGCCATCCCGGAGAACCAGGACGTACGGCCGCGTGCGGGGCGTACCGGCACGGCGCGCGCCAGGTTGTTCGCCGCGGCGACCCGGGGAGCGGATCCGGATCGCCAACTGCGAGCGGGATGAACGGAGTTGCCGAGGACGATCAGGAACGAGTCGGTCGTCGGGTCGAGGACGAGTGAGGTGCCGGTGAAGCCGGTGTGGCCCGCGGTGCGCGGGGTGGCCATCGCGCCCATGTACCAGTGCTGGTAGAGCTCGAAGCCGAGACCGTGCTCGTCACCCGGGAAGGCCGTGTTGAAGTCGGTGAACATCAGGTCCACCGTCCCCGGCTCCAGGACGCGCGCCTTGCCGTACACGCCGCCGTTGAGCAGCGTACGGCCGAGGATCGCGAGGTCCCAGGCGCAGGAGAACACGCCCGCGTGGCCGGCCACCCCGCCCAGGGAGTACGCGTTCTCGTCGTGCACCTCGCCCCACACGAGCCCCCGGTTCAGCCCCGACCAGGGCAGCCGTGCGTCCTCGGTGGCGGCGATCTTCGGCTTCCAGGAGGCGGGCGGGTTGTAGCGGGTGTGGTGCATGCCGAGCGGGGCGGTGATCTCCTCGCGGAGGAGGGTGTCGAGGGTGCGGCCCGTGATCTTCTCCAGGACGAGCTGGAGCGAGATCAGATTCAGGTCCGAGTAGAGGTACTTGGTGCCCGGCGGGTTGAGTGGAGCCTCGTTCCAGATGAGTTGGAGTTTTCCCTCGTGGGTCGGCGCGCTG
Source organism: Streptomyces sp. NPDC087263 (assembly GCF_044744645.1). Taxonomy (NCBI): domain Bacteria; kingdom Bacillati; phylum Actinomycetota; class Actinomycetes; order Kitasatosporales; family Streptomycetaceae; genus Streptomyces; species Streptomyces sp. NPDC087263. Next base: position 502,053 of record NZ_JBIUYT010000005.1, on the reverse strand, counting down.
TAGAGAGGGATCCAGGCGCGGAAACCCGAGGTGTGGGTGAGGAGCTGACGGATCGTGATGTCCTGCTTGCCCGCGCCCGCGAACTCCGGGAGGTACGAGGCGACCGTCGCGGCCAGTTCCAGCGCGCCGCGTTCGATCTGCTGGACCGCGAGGATCGACGTGAACAGCTTCGACACGGAGGCGAGGTCGTAGACGGTGTCCTGGGCCGCCGCGATCTGCTGCTGGGCAGGGAACTCGACGCCTTTGTCGGCCTTCTCGTCGTACGCCGCATAGCGCACCGCCATACCGATCGGCTGATGCAGCGCCACCGTGCCGCCGCGACCGGCGAGAAGCACGGCGCCCGCGTACCAGGGGTGCTTGGGGGAGGGGTTGAGGAACGCCTCGGCGTCGGTGATCAGTTGGCGCAGATGGCCGGGCAGCAGTCCGGCGCGCTCGGCCGATCCGTGCCGCAGGGTCGGCCGCCTGCCGCCGTCTCCCTCGGAGGCCGCGGCAGGCCCTGCGGGGAAGGGGGCGATGGCCAGCGCGCCGCCCAAAGCCAGCGCCCTTCTGCCCAGTTGACGACGGGTCGGCCCGCCCGCCGAATTGCCCACTGCTTCTTCGGTCATCCAGGAGTCTCCCGCCGCGCCGCCTGAAAGTATCTTTCCGGGTTCGCTGTGCGGAGTGAAACTTTCCTGTCAGGGGAGGGGGCGTGTCAACCGTGGCAGGCGGTTCCGGCGAATCTGACGGAGCATCAGAAAAGCCCTTCCCTCGTTCGGAGGACTGCGGCATCCTGCGGCCATGCAGACGGAGCTGAGCAAGAGACTGGGAGTCGAGCACGCCATCTTCGGCTTCACGCCGTTTCCCGCGGTCGTCGCGGCCATCAGCCGGGCGGGCGGATTCGGAGTGCTCGGCGCGGTCCGCTACACCGTCCCCGACGACCTCAAACGCGACCTCGACTGGATCGAGGCGAACGTCGACGGCATGCCCTACGGCCTGGATGTCGTCATGCCGGCCAAGAAGGTCGAGGGTGTCACCGAGGCCGACGTCGAGGCGATGATCCCCGAAGGGCATCGGCAGTACGTCAGGGACACCCTGGCCAAGTACGAGGTGCCCGAGCTCGCCGAGGGCGAGGTGTCGGGGTGGAGGATCACGGGGTGGATGGAGCAGGTCGCCCGCAACCAGCTCGACGTCGCCTTCGACTACCCGATCAAGCTGCTGGCCAACGCGCTCGGGTCCCCGCCCGTCGATGTCGTCGAGTGTGCCCACGAGCGCGGGGTGCTCGTCGCCGCGCTCGCGGGCAGCGCCCGGCACGCCCGCAAGCACGCCGAGGCGGGCATCGACATCGTCGTCGCGCAGGGCTATGAGGCGGGCGGCCACACCGGGGAGATCGCCTCGATGGTGCTCACACCGGAGGTCGTGGACGCCGTCGATCCGTTGCCCGTACTCGCGGCCGGTGGCATCGGCAGCGGCCAGCAGGTGGCCGCCGCGCTCAGCCTCGGCGCCCAAGGCGTGTGGCTCGGCTCCATATGGCTGACCGTGACGGAGGCCGAGATGCACTCCCGCGGCGTCACGCGGAAGCTGCTCGCCGCAGGGTCCGGCGACACGGTCCGCTCCCGCGCGCTGACCGGGAAACCGGCACGGCAACTGCGCACCGAGTGGACCGACGCCTGGGACGACCCGAGCGGGCCCGGCACGCTTCCCATGCCCTTGCAGGGCCTGCTCGTGGCCGAGGCGCTCTCCCGGATCCAGAAGTACGAGGTGGAGCCGCTGCTCGGCACACCCGTCGGGCAGATCGTCGGGCGGATGAACAGCGAGCGCAGTGTCCAGGAGGTCTTCGACGACCTGACCCGGGGGTTCGAGCACGCCGTGGACCGTATCAACCGCATCGCAGGAAGGGGCGACCAGTCGTGAGCAAGGTGGAGAGTGCGCCGCCGAACGGCTTCTGGGCCCAGGCCGCGTCCGACCCGGAGCGAACGGTCCTCGTCACTCCGGCAGGAGAGGAATGGAGCGCCGGCCGGCTGCACGCCTCGGCCAACCAACTGGTCCATGGACTGCGCGCCGCAGGACTCGCACGCGGGGACGCCTTCGCGGTCGTCCTGCCCAACAGCGTCGAGTTCTTCGTCGCCTACCTCGCCGCCTCGCAGGCGGGCTTCTACCTCGTTCCCGTCAACCACCACCTCGTCGGTCCCGAGATCGCCTGGATCGTTGCCGACTCGGGCGCCAAGGTACTCATCGCGCACGAGCACTTCGTGGACGCCGCACGTCACGCCGCCGACGAGGCCGAGCTTCCGGTCACCCACCGCTACTCCGTCGGCCGGGTCGAAGGCTTCCGGCCGTACGCCGAACTCCTGGACGGGCAGAGCGAATCGGTGCCCGAGGACCGCACGCTCGGCTGGGTCATGAACTACACCTCGGGCACCACGGGCCGCCCGCGCGGAATCCGGCGCCCGCTGCCCGGCAAGCTCCCGGAGGAGACGTACCTCGGCGGCTTCCTCGGCATCTTCGGCATCAAGCCGTACGACGACAACGTGCACCTCGTCTGCTCGCCGCTGTACCACACCGCCGTGCTCCAGTTCGCGGGCGCGTCCCTGCACATCGGCCACCGTCTGGTGCTGATGGACAAGTGGACACCCGAAGAGATGCTCCGTGTCATCGACGCACACAAGTGCACGCACACCCATATGGTCCCGACCCAGTTCCACCGGCTGCTGGCACTCCCCGACGAGGTGAGGGCCCGATACGACGTCTCCGCCATGCGGCACGCGATCCATGGCGCGGCCCCCTGCCCGGACCATGTGAAACGGGCGATGATCGAGTGGTGGGGCGAGTGTGTGGAGGAGTACTACGCGGCCAGCGAGGGCGGCGGGGCCTTCGCGACCGCCGAGGACTGGCTCAAGAAGCCCGGTACGGTCGGCAAGGCCTGGCCGATCAGTGAACTCGCCGTCTTCGACGACGACGGCAACAGGCTGCCGCCCGGTGAACTCGGCACCGTCTACATGAAGATGAGCACCGGCGGATTCTCGTACCACAAGGACGAGACCAAGACGAAGAAGAGCCGCATCGGCGACTTCTTCACCGTCGGCGACCTCGGTCTCCTCGACGAGGACGGCTACCTCTTCCTCCGCGACCGCAAGATCGACATGATCATCTCGGGCGGGGTCAACATCTACCCGGCCGAGGTCGAGGCCGCGCTGCTCGCCCACCCCGCCGTCGCCGACGCGGCCGCCTTCGGCATCCCGCACGACGGCTGGGGTGAGCAGGTCAAGGCCGTGGTCGAGCCCGCTCCCGGACACGAGCCGGGCGCCGCCCTCGCCGCGGACATTCTCGACCACTGCGAACGGCAGCTCGCGGGCTACAAGCGCCCCAAGAGCGTCGACTTCATCGAGACGATGCCGCGTGATCCGAACGGCAAGCTGTACAAGCGGAGGCTGCGCGATCCGTACTGGGAGGGACGCAAGCGGGTGGTGTGACAGGCACCCGACTACCTGGGACCGCTGGTGTGGTCCCGCCCTATGTGCGGCGGGACCACACCAAGGTCCCTAGCGGCGCTCGTTCACTCGCACGACCTTCAGTCCGGGCGAGGACAGGATGTCCTTCTCGCAGAACCGGGACGTCACCCACCGCTCGCCCGAGAACAGCCGTGTCTGGTCGCTGTAGTGCGCCGAGTTCGGGTTCGACGACTGGGAGTACGTCAGGAGCGTACGGGCGACCGGGCAGCGACTGCCGTCCCAGCCGACGGCCTGGATGTAGCTCGACCCGGTGATGACCTCCGTGTAGGCGCCGGCCGTCGGGTTCCACACCGGCTCGATCTTGTTCCACACACCGAGCGACTCCGTGCCGCCCGGGACCGGGATGCGCTCACCGCCCCGTACGACGTACTGGTTCGCGCCGAGCCGGGCGTCCAGCGCGATGCCCGCCCCACGCAACTCGGTGACCGTGTCGGCGAGAGCCCTGGCGACGCCGGGCGCGTCGGTGTTGAGCGTGTTCGGGGTGCGGACCGGGTCCGCCACCGAGAACGGGACCTTCCACAGCTGCGCGGCCGGGACGGCGGCCGTCAGCTTCCGCCAGAACCGGTCGAAGAGGAGCGCGCCCCGGCTGTCGGTGTTCGTGCTGTGGTCCCACGCATTGAGCACACCACAGGCCTCACTCACATCAACGGCCGTGCCGTTGCTGCCTGTTGCGATGCCACCCGGCAGCGCGGCACACGCCTGTGCCGTGTCGTCGGCGATGAGATCACCGGCCGGCACCCGGTTCGCGAACTGCTGCGCCTGGAGATCCCGTACGGTCAGCCGGCCCTGCTCGGCCAGCGCCGCCACGTCCTCGACCGCCCCACGCGTGCGCATCGAGCGCTGCGTGCCGAGCGACCCGAAGACCCGCTCGTATCCGGTCAACGGCCGGTCGGCATTGGCAAGCCAGGCACTGTCGTTGGAGTTCTCCGCGTACGGAGCGTCCTTGAGCACCGGCATCTTCGCCGGCCCGAAAATCCCGGGCTGTACGGCGTCGGGGTCGCTGCCGAGTGCGCAGTCGCCGCGCGAGCCGTCAAGGACGGCCAGGCCGCTCGACGGATAGGTGGCCCTGCCGAGCGCCGTCGAGCAACGCTGCGCCAACTCGTCGGTGATGCGCGGGAGTACCTGGGACTGCGTGAACAACGAGTGCCCACCCGCGTCGGCGGCGACCGTGTTCACCCAGGGCAGCCCCTGAGTGCGCTTGAGGGAGGTGAGAACGTCGGCCGTGCTGCGGGCTTTGCTGAATCCGAGTGCGGTGTCGGGGGCGCGGAGGTTCGCGGCGTTCGGGTCGTTCACCGCGTACGCGGTCGTGGACGTCCAGGGGAGCGGCAGTTGCGCGCCGAGGGAGGTGATGACCGGGCCGTACCGGGTCCACCACTGGGTGCGCGTCACCGGCGCACCGTCCAACACGTCGACGGTGACGGTCCGCTTCGTCATACGTTCTGTTCTGCCGTCCACCAGATACGCGGTCGGGTCGGCGGGATCCAGTGTCAGCTGATGGAGGTTGAGGGTTGTCCCCGTCGCGACCGTGTGGCTCCACGCCACCTGCGCGTTGTGCCCGATGGACACCGTCGCCGAACCGAGCAGCGCACCGCCCATGACGTTCAGCTCGCCGGGGATCGTCTGCTGCATCTGCCAGAAGCGGCGGCCGCCCTGCCACGGGTAGTGCGGGTTGCCGAGCAATAGACCGCGGCCGTCTGCCGTGGTGGCGCCGCTGAAGGCGACCGCGTTGGACCCCATGTCGGCGGTGTCGAAGAGGTCCTGCGCGGCGAGAGCGGCGCTCTTCGCGTCAGGCGCGGCGGCGACGGAGACCGTCGTCGCCGCGGGCGGCTGCGCGGCCGTGATGCCGGTCACCCCGCGGCCCTCACCGCCGAGCACGGCCAGCGCGAAGCTCCGTGCGGCCACGTCCACGGTGGTCACCGGACGCACCCAGGCGGCGCCGCCGCACGCCGGGTCGGTGATCCGGTTCTGGGCGAGCCAGGCGTTGTACCCGGCCGCCCAGCCGCGCGTCAGATCTTTGACCTCGCGGCCGGGGCCCTGCGGCGCGGGCTCCGCGAGCAGCTTCTCCACCGTGCCCGCATCGCGTACGCCGTGGAAATACAGGTCGCTGGAGAGGTTGCTGGTCGCGGAGGACAGCGAGCCGTCCGGGACCCCGGCGGGACCGAAGTAGCGGGAACGCTCGCCGCGTAAGGTGAGGAAGCCGTCGGCGAGCGTGCACACCTGGTCGGCGGCCTGCGCCCAGCCGGTCCCGAAACCGAGGTTCGCATAGTCCTTCGCAACGATGTGCGGAATGCCGTACTCGGTGTAGCGGATCACGGCCGACAGGCCGCCGCGTGAGGGGCGTTGCTGACTTCCCTGTTGCTGAGCCGCGGCCGAGGGCAGTGAAGCCGCGGCCGTGAGCAGGGTGACGGCAGTGATCGCGAACCGTCTCAGGCGGGTGCGCATGGTGCTCCCAACATCGTTGAGGGAAGGGGCGGTTGAGCGTTTCTAGGGGTTTGTGCCGGGTGAAGTGATCAGGCTGTCCGTTCCCGTCACCGTGCGCCCGGCTTGACCTCCTTCATGCGGGGCAACGAGGATCATGTGTCATGACGCCTGAACACGGCAGCACGGTTGACGGAGTGCTGAAGGGCAGCGCCCGGCGTGTCCCGGCCCGCGTCGCGGTCGAGTACCGCGAGCGCTCCTGGACGTACGCGGAACTCGACGACGCCGTGTCCCGCGCGGCGAGCGTGCTGCTGGAACAGGGGCTCACCCCCGGCGACCGAGTCGGCGCCTACGGCCACAACTCGGACGCGTACCTGATCGGCTTCCTCGCCTGCGCCCGCGCGGGACTCGTCCACGTGCCGGTCAACCAGAACCTGACCGGCGACGACCTCGCGTACATCGTCGGCCAGTCCGGCAGTTCCCTGGTCCTGACCGACCCGGACCTTGCCGCCCAACTCCCACAGGGAGTACGTACGTTGCCGCTGCGGGACGCGGACGACTCACTGCTCGCGCGGCTGGACGCGGCGCCCGTGTACGAGGGTGCCGAGTCGCGGACCCAGATGCTCGTGCAGTTGCTCTACACGTCCGGCACCACCGCTCTCCCCAAGGGCGCGATGATGACGCACCGCGCCCTGGTGCACGAGTACCTGAGCGCCATCGCGGCCCTGGACCTGAGCCCGGGGGACCGGCCCGTGCACGCGCTGCCGCTCTACCACTCGGCACAGATGCACGTGTTCCTGCTGCCGTACCTCGCGGTCGGCGCGACGAACCTCATCATCGACGCGCCCGACGCGGACCAGATCTTCGAGCTGATCGAGACCGGCCGCGCGGACAGCCTCTTCGCCCCGCCCACCGTGTGGATCGGTCTGTCGAACCGTCCCGACTTCGCGGCCCGCGACCTGAGCGGACTGCGCAAGGCGTACTACGGCGCGTCGATCATGCCGGTGCCCGTACTGCAGCGGCTGCGCGAACGGCTGCCGAAGCTGGCCTTCTACAACTGCTTCGGGCAGAGCGAGATCGGCCCGCTGGCCACGGTCCTCGCGCCGGACGAGCACAAGGGGCGGATGGACTCCTGCGGACGCCCGGTCCTGTTCGTGAACGCGAAGGTGGTCGACGAGAACGGCAAGGAGGTCCCCGACGGGACGCAGGGTGAAGTCGTCTACCGATCACCGCAGTTGTGCGAGGGGTACTGGGACAAGCCGGAAGAGACGGCCGAGGCCTTTCGCGACGGCTGGTTCCACTCCGGGGACCTCGCCGTGCGGGACGCCCACGGGTACTTCACCGTCGTCGACCGGGTGAAGGACGTCATCAACTCCGGTGGCGTGGTCATCGCCTCACGCCAGGTCGAGGACGCGTTGTACACGCACGAGGGGGTCGCCGAAGTGGCGGTCATCGGCCTCCCGGACGACCGCTGGATCGAGGCCGTCACCGCCGTCGTCGTTCCCCGCGGCGAGGTCACCGAGGCCGAACTCGTCGCACACGCACGGGAGAAGCTCGCCCACTTCAAGGCACCCAAGCGGGTGCTGTTCGTGGACGAGCTGCCGCGCAACGCGAGCGGGAAGATCCTCAAGCGGGAGCTGCGGGAGCGGTTCGCCTGAGATCCGGGCTCCGGCCCAGGTCCTGTCGTCGCTGCGGCCCGTGATCTTCTCCATCCGGCGCAAGACGCGCGCGGTACCGGGCAGCAGGCGCGTCAGGCCCCGTGTCCGGTAGCGGACGACGGGCATCGCCTCCTTGGTGAGCGAGGTGAACACCAGCTCGCCCTCCTCGCCGTCCGGCAGCAGCTCGCCGGTGAACGGGTCGACGACTTCGGGGAAGAAGTGGTCCTCCCAGATGCGCAGACCGTCCTTGGTCTCCACGCACTCCTGCGCGACGCCCGGGCCGATCACCTCCGTCAGCCCGTAGATGTCCACCGCGTCGATCGCGAACCGCTCCTCGATCTCGCGCCGCATCTCCTCCGTCCACGGCTCGGCCCCGAAGATGCCCACGCGCAGCGACGTCTCCCGCGGGTCGACGCCCTGCCGCTCGACCTCGTCGGGAAGCGTCAGCAGGTACGAGGGGGTCACCATGATGATCTCGGTTTCAGGTCCTGGATCAGCTGGACCTGGCGTGCCGTCATGCCCCCCGGAGGCGGGGATGACCGTACAGCCGAGCCGTTCGGCGCCGTAGTGTGCGCCGAGCCCACGGGTGAACAACCCATAGCCGTACGCCACATGCACCTTGTCGCCGGGCCGTCCACCCGCCCTCCCCCGGATCGAACGGGCCACCATGTCGGCCCACATGGACAGGTCGCCTTCCGTGTAGCCGACGACCGTGGGGCGTCCGGTGGTGCCGCTCGACGCGTGAATGCGCCTGATCTCGTCCTGAGGGCACGGCGAACATCCCGTACGGGTAGTTCTCGCGCAGGTTCGCCTTCACGGTGAACGGGAACCGCGCGAGGTCGGCGAGCGTGCGGTAGCCGTCCGGGTGTACGCCGGCCTTGTCGAAGGACTCCCGGTAGAAGGGAACGTTCTCGTACGCGTACGGCAGCGATGCCCGCAGCCGCTCCAGCTGGAGCGTTCGCACGCCCTCCGGGTCGAGCCGCCCGCCCGCTTCGAGCAGGCCCGGCCGGGCCGACGATCCGGATCTCCGTGACCTGAGCTCCCGTGCCTGCTGTGATCCGCGGGTTCGCCGGGTTCGCCTGTCTATGGTCGATGGCGCGACGCCGGCATCCGCATCGTCATCGCCGTGCGTGGCGGATCTTGAGCCGTCCGAACCCCATGGACCCGGAGATCCGGATCGTCGGTCCGGCGGGGTGTGAGCGGCGCGGGACCTTGTAGCGCCAGTCCTTCCACCCGGTGTGCAGTTCTCCGACTTCGACGGTCGCGTCACGCGGCACCGTGATCCTGGCCCCTCCGGTGCCGAGCTGCAGCTCGATGTCGACCACCGGATGCTCGATGACCGCCCGGGACAGGTCCAGACGCACTCGGCCGAAGGCGGACTCGACCTTGAGGGTCCGAGGTACCCGCCAGGCGCCGCGCCGCCGGATCCGTCCGCCTGCGGCGGCAATCACCGACGTACTCTCCGCGGGCTCCTCCGGGAGCGAGGACAGAGCCGACACCAGCTCGCCGTGCGTCTTGGCGGTGAGTGCCTGGTGCAGGCGCTCGTCCATCTCCTCGTGCGAGAGGTGGCCCTCGGCGTACCCCTGCTGTACGCGCCGCACGGCCGTGTCGCGGTCGTCGTCACTGATCGGCGTCGGCGGCTTTTCCGGCTGCGAACTCACCGTTTCACACTAGCCGGTTGAGTCCAAGGGATCCTTGCGTTGAGGTGCGAGGTGACCATTCCGGATGATGGCTCGTGGTGCCGGCAGCCGCAGATTTCGTCCGTCATACCAATGACCGGCGATGCTGGTGTGGATAGGCTGGTTGCCGTGATTGTTTCTCTTCGCGAGATCACCGACGACAACCGCGATGCCGCCCTGGCACTTCGCGTGGAGGCGGAGCAGGAGAGGTTCGTCGGGTCGGTGCGCGACGCGTTGGCGGATGCCGCGAAGTTTCCCCACGCGCAACCGTGGTACCGGGCTGTCTACGCCGACGAGGAGCTGGTCGGGTTCGTGATGCTGAGTTGGAACGTGGAGCCACAGCCCCCGGACGTCATCGGCCCGTGGTTCCTGTGGAAGCTCCTCGTCGACCGGGGATATCAGGGCCGCGGCTACGGTGCTGAGGCTCTGCGACAGGTCGCGCATCTCGTCCGAGCCGAGGGTGCGTCCGAGCTGTTGACCAGCTACGTACCGCTGGACGGCGGGCCGGCCGGGTTCTACCAGCGGCTCGGGTTCGTGCCTACCGGCGATCTGGACGGCAACGGCGAGGTCATCGTGCGTCTCGCGCTGTAGATGAATGAGTCCATGAGATTGCCTGCGGACATGACGCGAGAGCATCCATGATCGTTTTGTGACGAACAACCTGGACACTCTCCCAACGGCGCTCTACGTCAAGATCGATGATGCGCTGAAGGACTTCCCGGAGCCGGCCCCGTGGCGTCCGGCGGTCGGGATCGCGCCGACGATCAGCGATGTCGAGCTGGTCACTTTGGCGGTAATGTCGGCGCTGCTCGGATGCACTTCCGAGCGGCGCCGGCTGCGCAGGGCCGGGCGGGACTTCGCCACCTCTTCCCGTATCTGCCTCAGCAGTCGGGCTACAACAAGCGACTGCGCGCCGCATCCGGCCTGATGACGGCCGTGATCCGGATGCTGGCCACCGACACCGTCTTGGGGAACGACGACGTGTGGGTGGTCGACTCCACGCCCGGACCCGGGGGCCGCCCACCGCTACCAGGGCCCCCGGTCGTCCTCCACCTGGGTCACCGTTGGCTGCGGCTGCTCGCGGGAGACAGCCACGCGCTCGGACCTGGCAGGCTGGGCCCAGTACGGCTCCTGCGCGTCGCATTCCCGGTACTTCCGGGGTCTGCGACCGCGCATGGTGTGCACGCTCAGCGGGCTGCCTGTGCTGTTCGCGCTCACCGGCGCGAAGGCCGATGAGCGCGAAACGCTACGCGACATGCTCGACGCCGCACCGGACGTGACGGCACCCATGCCGACCAGACGATCATCGGCGACAAGAACTACCACGGCCGCGAGTTCGAGCGAGATCTCACCGAACGTGACCTGGTCCTGCTGCGGCCGACGCGCAAGGGCGAATCCGAACGGGTCGGCTCGCACCTGTTCAAGCCGCTACGGCAGACCATCGAGTCGATCAACCAGACCCTCAAAGGCCAGCTCGACCTGGAGCGACACGGCGGCAGGAGTCCGGCCGGCGTCGCAGTCCGGATTCTGAGTCGGAGCCTCGCGCTGACCGCAGCCGTCTGGCACAACGACAAGACCGGGCAGCCCGTCAAGCGGTCACTGATCGCCTTCGATCACTGACCCCGCGACGACAGCCCTCGGACTCATTCATCTAGCCGCTTGGCGGTGAGGCGGACGGGTGTGCGGTGTACCGGGAGCCCTCAGCGAGCCGCCTCCGCCGCCACCGACCGAGCCCACCGATAGTCCGCCTTCCCGCTGGGCGACCGCTGAATGGTCTCCGTGAGGACGAGCTGACGTGGGATCTTGTAGCCCGCGAGGTGGGAGCGGCAGTGGGTCTGGATGTCGTCCAGGGACAACTGGGCAGCGCCGCCGCGGAGCTGGACCACCGCCGCCACGTGATTGCCCCACTTCTCGTCGGGCACTCCGGCGACGACGGCGTCGTAGACGTCGGGATGGGACTTGAGGGCCTGTTCGACCTCTTCCGGATAGACCTTCTCGCCGCCGGTGTTGATGCACTGGGAGCCGCGGCCGAGGACGGTGACGATGCCCTCCTCGTCGACCGTGGCCATGTCGCCGAGGAGCACCCAGCGTGCGCCGTCCTTCTGGAAGAAGGTCTCGGCGGTCTTCTTCGGGTCGTTGTAGTAGCCGAGGGGCACATGACCGCGCTGTGCGATGCGGCCCGGCTCGCCCACGGCGATCGGTTCGTAGGTGGCCGGATCGACCACCTGTGTACGGGAGTTCACGCGCACCCGGAATCCTCGCTCCGGGCCCGAGTCCGCCGTGGCCGTGCCGTTGAAGCCGGACTCCGATGAGCCGAAGTTGTTGAGCAGCATCACGTTCGGGACGAGCGCCTGGAACTGCTCGCGCACCGTCTCCGACATGACCGCACCGGACGAGGACACGCTGAACATGGAGGAGCAGTCGGTGCCCTTCGAGGGCCCGTTGAGCGCGTCGATCAGTGGCCGGAGCATCGCGTCGCCGACCAGCGACACGCTGGTGACCTGCTCCTTCTCGATCGTGCGCAGTACCTCCTCCGGCACGAACTTGCGGTGGATCACGATGCGTTGGCCGAAGTTGAAGCCGATGAAGGCCGTGAGGGTCGAAGTGCCGTGCATCAGCGGGGGAGTGGGGAAGAAGGTGATGCCCTCGCCGCCGGCCGCGACGCGCTGGGCCAGTTCCTCCGGACTCCTGACCGGCTCACCCGTCGGAGCGCCTCCACCCAACCCGGAGAAGAACAGGTCCTCCTGACGCCACATCACTCCCTTGGGCATCCCGGTCGTGCCACCGGTGTAGATGATGAACTGGTCGTCCGCCGAGCGCTGCGGGAACCCGCGCTCCGGGGATCCGGTGCTCTCGGCGTCGGTGAATTCGACGGCGGGCACGGCGGCGGCATCGGGGGCGGGCGTTCCCACCCGTACGAGATGGCGCAGGGCCGGAGCCCGTGGCAGTGCCGCCGCCACCCGCTCCGTGAACTCCGCGTCGAAGACCAGGGCCACCAGATCCGCGTCCTGATAGAGGTAGGCCAATTCCTCTTCCACGTAGCGGTAGTTGACGTTGACCGGAACGACCCGTGCCTTCAGGCAGCCGAGTACGGTCTGTAGATACTCGACGCCGTTGTAGAGGTGCAGCCCGAGGTGCTCGCCGGGGCGAACGCCGCTGTCGATCAGGTGGTGCGCAACGCGGTTCGCGGCCGCGTCCAACTGCGCGTACGTCAGCCGGCGTTCGGCGCCGGTGCCGGGGTGGTCGATGTACACAAGCGCCTCGCGGTCGGGGACCACGTCGACGACCGACTCGAACAGGTCGGCAAGGTTGTACTCCACCGCTCCTCCTGACCCCGGACGATCGTGGCTGCCCATCGGTGCGACGCCATCAGCTGGGCGCCATCGGCTCGACGGTCATCAGAGCAAAGCGGGACCCAACTGTGAAGGGGCCGCGCACAAGTAATCTGACTACCTGTCAGAAAACCCTTGTACCCGCCCCGCGTCTCCTGCACCCTGTTCTCGCATCCGAGACGGTCGCAATGGCCCGAGACGGTCGCCATGGCTAGATGCGGTCCAGGACGGCCAGGACGGCCACGACGGTCCGAGGCGGCCGGGACGGTCCGAGGCGGCCAGAACGGTCCGAGACGGGAGGAACCCATGGGCGGGACGGAACACCTCACCGTGCAGCGCGAAGGCGCCACGCTGGTGCTCACGCTCAACAGGCCCGAGGCCAAGAACGCGCTCTCACTGCCGATGCTGGTCGGTCTGTACGACGGCTGGATCGAGGCCGACGAGGACGACGCGATCCGCTCGATCGTGCTCACCGGCGCGGGAGGTGCCTTCTGCGCCGGGATGGATCTCAAGGCGCTGGCCGGCAGGGGCATGGAAGGCTCGGAGTACCGGGACCGGCTCAAGGCGGACCCGGATCTGCACTGGAAGGCGATGCTCCGCCACCACCGCCCCCGCAAGCCGGTGATCGCCGCCGTCGAAGGGCACTGCGTCGCGGGCGGCACCGAGATCCTCCAGGGCACCGACATCCGGGTCGCCGGCCGGTCCGCGACCTTCGGGCTCTTCGAGGTACGGCGCGGACTCTTCCCGATCGGCGGCTCCACCGTCCGCCTCCAGCGCCAGATCCCGCGCACCCACGCCCTCGAAATGCTGCTCACGGGCCGCCCGTACACGGCGCGGGAGGCCGCCGACATCGGTCTGATCGGTCATGTCGTCCCCGACGGGACCGCCCTCGACAAGGCCCTCGCGGTCGCCGAGCAGATCAACGACTGCGGCCCGCTGGCCGTCGAGGCCGTCAAGGCGTCCGTGTACGAGAGCGCCGAGATGACCGAGGCCGACGGACTCGCCGCCGAACTGGCGCGCGGCTGGCCGCTCTTCGACACCGCCGACGCCAAGGAGGGCTCCCGGGCCTTCGCCGAAAAGCGCCCGCCCGTCTACCGGCGCGCCTGATCTCCGAAGGAGACACGCGCCCGACCTCCGAAGGAGAGATCCGGGATGCCCGAAGTCCTCAAAGCCCCTCTCGTCGTCGAGTTCCCTTTCACCCGCTCGCTCGGGCCCGTCCAGAGCGCGTTCCTCACCGGCCTGCGCGAGCGCGTCGTCCTCGGCGTACGGACCGGCGACGGCCGCACCCTCGTACCGCCCGTCGAGTACGACCCCGTCACCGCCGAGGAGATACGCGAGCTCGTGGAGGTCGCCCCCACCGGCACCGTCACCACTTGGGCCTGGAACCACGCACCCCGCCGCGGCCAGCCCCTCGACACCCCGTTCGCCTGGGTCCTGGTCCGGCTCGACGGCGCCGACACCGGCCTCCTGCACGCACTCGACGCCCCCGGCCCCGACGCCGTACGCACGGGAATGCGCGTCCGCGTCCGCTGGGCCGAGGAACGCTCCGGCGCCATCACGGACATCGCCTGTTTTGAGCCGTACGACGGCGACCCGGGGCAGCCGACCGGGCCGGCGCACGACGGCCGCTTCGACGACATGGTGACCGGAATCGTCGCCCCCGCCCGCCTCGACTACGTCTACTCGCCCGGGCGCGCCCAGTCGGCCTACATCAGCGCCCTCTCCGAGCGGCGGACCGTCGGCGAGCGCTGTCCGTCCTGCCGCAAGGTGTACGTCCCGCCCAGGGGTGCCTGCCCCACATGTGGCGTGGCCACATCCGAGCAGGTGGAAGTAGGCCCGGGCGGCACGGTCACCACGTACTGCATCGTCAACATCAAGGCTGGTCACACGGCGAATCTCGACATCGAGGTGCCGTACGTCTACGCGCACATCGCCCTCGACGGCGCCGACCTCGCCCTGCACGGCCGTATCGGCGGCATCCCCTACGACCAGGTACGCATGGGCCTGCGGGTCGAGCCGGTGTGGACGGAGGGCGGCCGCTACCCCGATCACTACCGGCCCAACGGCGAACCGGACGCGGACTACGAGATGTACAAGGAGCTGCTGTGACGCGTGAGATTGCCGTGGTCGCCTTCGCGCAGAGCGACCACCGGCGCACCAGCGACGAGCACTCCGAGGTGGAGATGCTCATCCCGGTCCTGCACGACGTACTCGACCAGACGGGGCTGAAGACCAGCGACATCGGTTTCACCTGCTCCGGATCCACGGACTATCTCGCGGGTCGCGCCTTCTCCTTCACCATGGCACTCGACGGGGTGGGCGCCTGGCCGCCGATCTCCGAGTCGCACGTGGAGATGGACGGCGCGTGGGCGCTGTACGAGGCTTGGACCAAACTGCTGACAGGGGACGCCGACACCGCACTCGTCTACGCGCACGGCAAGTCGTCACCCGGCTCCGTACGGGACGTCCTGACCCGGCAGCTCGACCCGTACTACCTGGCACCGCTGTGGCCGGACTCCGTCGCACTCGCGGCGCTGCAGGCACAGGCGCTCATCGACGCGGGCGAGACCGACGAACCCGCGCTCACCGCGGTGGCCTCCCGCAGCCGCGCCTCGGCATCCGCCAACTTCCATGCCCAGCTCCGGGGTTCGGTGCCTCAGGGGGAGTACGTCGTACGTCCGCTGCGCACCGGCGACTGCCCGCCCATCGGTGACGGGGTCGCCGCCGTGATCCTCGCGGCGGGGGAGCGGGCCAGGGAGCTGTGCCCGCGGCCCGCGTGGATCCGGGGCATCGACCACCGCATCGAGGCGCACAGCCTCGGCGTGCGTGACCTGACCGACTCGCCGTCCACGCGCCTCGCGGGAGAGCGGGCCGGCGCCTTCGAACGCCCCGTGGACACTGCCGAGTTGCACGCACCCTTCACCTCGCAGGAGGTCGTCCTGCGCAAGGCACTGCGCCTCGGGGACGACGTGGACGTCAACCCCTCCGGAGGCGCGCTCGCCGCCAACCCGGTGATGGCGACGGGGCTCATCCGCATCGGCGAGGCCGCCGCCCGTATCCACCGCGGCGAGTCCGACCGGGCGCTGGCCCACGCCACTTCGGGCCCGTGCCTCCAGCAGAACCTGGTCGCCGTACTGGAAGGTGAGGCCCGATGAGCAAGGAGCCCGTGGCCGTCGTAGGCATCGGCCAGACCAAGCATGTGGCCGCGCGACGAGATGTGTCGATCGCGGGACTGGTCCGCGAGGCCGCCCAACGAGCGCTGGCGGACGCCGAGTTGACGTGGGCCGACATCGACGCGGTCGTCATCGGCAAGGCGCCCGACTTCTTCGAGGGCGTCATGATGCCGGAGCTGTATCTCGCCGACGCGCTCGGCGCCGTCGGCAAACCGATGCTCCGGGTGCACACGGCGGGTTCGGTCGGCGGATCGACGGCACTCGTCGCCACCAACCTGATCGCCGGGCGCGTCCACGGCACCGTCCTGACCCTGGCCTACGAGAAGCAGTCCGAGTCGAACGCCATGTGGGGTCTGTCGCTCCCGATCCCCTTCACCCAGCCGCTGCTCGCCGGGGCGGGCGGCTTCTTCGCGCCGCACATACGCGCGTACATGCGGCGCACGGGCGCGCCCGACACGGTCGGCTCGCTGGTCGCGTACAAGGACCGCCGCAACGCGCTGAAGAACCCGTACGCGCACCTGCACGAGCACGACATCACGCTGGAGAAGGTCCAGGCCTCGCCCATGCTGTGGGACCCGGTCCGGTACTCGGAGACCTGCCCGTCCTCGGACGGGGCGTGCGCGATGATCCTCACCGACCGGGCGGGGGCCGCCCGTTCGCCCCGGCCGCCCGCGTGGCTGCACGGCGGCGCGATGCGCAGCGAGCCGACCATGTTCGCGGGCAAGGACTTCGTGTCGCCGCAGGCGGGCAAGGACTGCGCGGCCGACGTGTACCGGCAGGCCGGCATCGCCGACCCGCGCCGTGACATCGACGCCGTCGAGATGTACGTACCGTTCTCCTGGTACGAGCCCATGTGGCTGGAGAACCTCGGTTTCGCCGAGGAGGGCGAGGGCTGGAAGCTCACCGAGGCGGGGGTGACGGAGCTTGACGGGGACCTGCCCGTCAACATGTCGGGCGGGGTGCTCTCCACCAATCCGATCGGCGCCTCGGGCATGATCCGCTTCGCCGAGGCGGCACTTCAGGTACGCGGGCAGGCGGGAGATCACCAGGTAGACGGGGCGCGCCGGGTGCTGGGGCACGCCTACGGCGGCGGATCCCAGTTCTTCTCGATGTGGCTG
The DNA here is from genome assembly GCF_044744645.1 of Streptomyces sp. NPDC087263. NCBI lineage: Bacteria > Bacillati > Actinomycetota > Actinomycetes > Kitasatosporales > Streptomycetaceae > Streptomyces > Streptomyces sp. NPDC087263. The sequence continues at coordinate 485,187 of NZ_JBIUYT010000005.1, read as the reverse complement.
GTCGGGGCCGCGCCACCCGCCTCCTGAAACCGTCCCCCTCACGTGGCCTGTCCGCCGCCCGAACCGATCGCTAGGCTGGCCGCGGACGACGAACCGGGAGGAGCAGGGACGTGGCCGAAAGCACCATTGAGCAGCACCCGCTCGCGGGCTGGGACAAGCCGGAGCTGGACCTCAGCAGGGCCGAGTGGCATTCCAGCAGCCGAGGGCGGGGAGACGTCCAGATCGCTTTTGTCGAGGGCTTCATCGCGATGCGCAACAGCGGCCGACCCGAGAGTCCTTCCTTGATCTTCACGCCGGCGGAGTGGGGCGCGTTCGTGTCGGGCGCCCGGGAGGGTGAGTTCGACCTGACCTGAGCTCCCTGCCGCTACGGAGGTGATCCTCCCCTCCTCCTCAGGACAGGAGGGGTGGATGGCCGCCGCACGCGGCGAGTTCGACGTCGGCGGCACCGAGATCGTCATCCTGCAAGGCCGACCGAGAGGGTGTTCCGACGCGATGTGAGGGCGCTCGACTGTGGTCGAACAGGAGCCCACCGGACCGCTCCCGGCGTACGCTGAGATGCCTGTAGGCCACGGTGTGCACCTGCTCCCCGCGCCGGCTGTACCACCGTGGCAGGGGGTGCACCATGGGCCGGAGCAACGCACGGAGCAGAAGGACGCTCTTCGAACGGGAGAGTGAACTCGCCGCGGCCGAGGAGGCGTTGAGCGAGCTCACCGGGCTGCGCGGCGACGGCGTCGAACCGCCGGAGCGCCCCCGTGGCACTCTCCTCGCCTTCGCGGCACGCGCCGGACTGGGCAAGACGACGCTTCTCGCCGAGGTCCGCCGCCGCGCCGCGGTCAGAGGCTGCACCGTACTGTCCGCGCGCGGCGGCGACCAGGAGCAGCGCGTCGCCTTCCATGTCGCCCGCCAGCTGCTGCAACCGCAGCTCGCCGGGGCCGCGGAGTCCGAGATCCGTGCCTCCCTGGGGAGTTGGTACGCGATCGTCGGCCCGGCACTGGGACTGTGCGCGCCGGCCGAGGGCGCCCCGCCCGACCAGCAGGGCCTGCGTGACGGACTCGACTGGGTGCTGACCCACCTCGCCGTGCAGCGCGCGCCGATGGTGCTCGTCCTCGACGACGCGCACTGGGCCGACCCTGAATCACTCAGCTGGCTCGCCGCGTTCGCGCCGCGCGCGGAGGAACTGCCGCTGCTCCTTGTCGTCGCCTACCGGCCCGAGGAACTCCCCAAGCACGCCGAGGCGTTCAGGGGACTGCCCGGTCGCGCGGGCCAGCGCCCCCTCGGCCTCGAACCCCTCAGCGCCGCGGCCGTCGCCCATCTCGTACGGGAGAATCTCGGCGCCCAGGCCGACGACGCGTTCTGCCGCGAATGCTGGGCGGTCACCGCGGGCAATCCGTTCGAGGCGGTCGAACTGACCGCGAAGGTACGCGACCGCGGGCTCGCCCCGACCGAGGCCGGGGCACATCTGCTGCGCGACCTGGCGGCCGCCGTCAAGGGCAGCGGCTTGATCGCCCGCCTGGAACGGCTCGGCACCTCGACCGTGCGGTTCGCCTGGGCCTGCGCGGTCCTCGGCACCGAGATCCATCCGACGCTCGCCGCCGCCGTTGCCGGCCTCGGCTCCGAGGAAGCCGCCGACGCGGCCGACGCCCTGCGCGGCGCCCGCATCCTCACCGGCGCCGACACCCTGGAGTTCGTGCACCCGCTCATCGCCACCGCCGTCTACCGCGCGATCCCCGGCGGCGTCCGCGTGGCCCTGCACGGACAGGCTGCCTGGTGTGTCGTCGACGAAGGGCTCGGCCCGTCGGCCGCCGCGCGGCACCTCATGGAGACCCACCCCGACGGCGACAACTGGGTCGTTCAGCAACTGCGCGCCGCCGCCCGCGAGAACCTCCGCGCGGGCGCCCCCGACGCAGCCCGCCGCTACCTCGCCCGCGCCCTGCGCGAACCGCCCCCCTTCGAGGACCGCGCAGCGGTGCTCTACGAACTGGGCTGCGCCTCCCTGCTCACCGAACCGGCGACCACGGTCAACCACCTGCGCGCCGCACTCGAAGAGCCCATCCACGAACCGGAGTTGCGCCACAACATCGTCTACCGCCTCTCCCAGGTCCTGGCGCACAGTGACCGCCTCGCCGAGGCGTCCGAGACGCTCGCCCGCGAGATCCCCGTGACCGGCGACGCCCGGGTGCGGCTGCGCCTGCAGTCCGAGCAGTTCATGTGGGACGCCTTCCGCGCCGACGAACCCGACTCACCCGCCCGCTCGCGCCGCCTGGCCCGCCTCGCCGACCGGCTGACCGGCCACGATCTCACCGAGCGCTATGTCATCGGTCTGCGCGCCTGGGACGCCACCCTGCGCGGCGAACCCGCCGCCGTCGCCCTCCACCACGCCGAACGCGCCCTCGCCGGAGGACTCGGCTGGGCCGAGGCCGACCGCGGCTTCGAGGTGCCCGTCCTGGTCGCCCTCACCTTCATGTTCGCGGACCGGCCGGGACGCACCGAGGAGCTGTTCGCCACCGGGATCGCCGACTTCGAGTCCCAGGGCTGGCACGGCGCCCATCTCTCCTTCGGCTACACCCTCCTCGCGTACGTCCGCTACCGCCGCGGTCGCCTCACCGAGGCCGAGGACTTCGCCAGGGCCGGCCTCAGGCTCGCCGAGCGCGTCGGGCCCGGCACCCCCGTGCACTGGTACGCCGTCGGCGTCCTCATCGAGATCCTGCTGGCCCGCGGCCGGATCACCGAGGCCACGCAGACCGGCGAGGACCATGCCTTCGGCGCGCCCTTCCCGGCAGCCGTGACCTTCCCCGACGTCCAGACCGTGCATGGCGAACTGCTGCTCGCCCGCGGCCTCACCAAGGACGCCGCGGCCGAGCTGGCGGCTGCCGGGCGCCGCCTCGACCCGCGCGGTATGCGCAACCCCGCCTGGTGCCCCTGGCAGCTCCACCTCGCCCGCGCCGAGAGCTACGACGCCCCGGAACGCGCTGTCGCCACGGCACTCGAAGCGGTGAACCGCGCCCGCCAGTTCGGCGCCCCCTCGGCAATCGGACAGGCACTCCGTGCCGCCGCCGAGGTCTCCGCCGGCTCGACCCGCGTCAAACTCCTCGAAGAGTCCGTGAGCCACCTGGAGCGCTCACCGGCCGCGTACGAACTCGCCTGCGCCCTGATCGCGCTCGGCACCGAACTGCGCCGCGGCGGACGCCCCGTCGAAGCCGCCGAACACCTCTACCGGGGGCTCGACGCGGCCGTGCAGTGCGGCGCCGACGGACGCGTCCAAGAGGCCCGGGACGAGCTGACCGCCGCCGGCCTCGGACCTCGCCGCCTGCACAGCACCGAGACGGACACGCTCACCGCCCGTGAGCGCACCGCTGCCACGCTGACGGTGCGGGGCCGCACTCCGGCAGAGATCGCCGCGGAGCTGCACACCGACGAGCCGACCGTCGTACGGCTGCTGTCGGCGGTCTACCGGAAGGTGGGCACGGAGCGTACGGGGCTCGGTGCCGCGCTGGGCGAGCGGACGGCTCGATAGGCGGGGGAACAGCCGTCCACGCGGCCGCTCGCAAGGGCGCCCCCGGGGCCCGGTTCACCCCCGTGCACGTACCATTGCGGCATGTCCTTCCTCCGCCGCCGCAGCGCCACACCCGCCGGGCCCGACTTCGATGTTCTGGCCATGGACCCGGGCGACTGGCCGGGCAATCTCGGCGCGGGCCTGCTGCCCGCTCCCGACGGCAGCTGCCAGGGCGTCTTCCTGCGCTACGACCTGTTCGGCGGCCGTGGCCCCGCGATGATCATCGGTAACCTGCCGGAGGGCTCCCCGGCCCGTGACGTGCCCGAGGACGAGGTCCCCTTCGAGGTGGCCCAGCTGCTGCTCGCGCTGGAGAACGACGAGGAGGTCACCGTCGTCGGCACCGAGGACATGCCGGTGATGCAGGGTGACAACCTACTGATCGTGCGCCGCCTCAAGCTCTCCGAGACCCGCATCTCGTGCGTGCAGTTCGACCGCAGCGACAAGGTGCTGGTCACCATCGCCGCCTGGGACCGCCCCATCACCGACGATCTGTACGCCCTGCTCAAGCCGCTGCCGGCGGAGCTGTTCCAGCAGGGCTGAGCGGCCGGGTCCGCGCGTCGCGCGGACCCGCCGTCGTCTTTACGAGGCCGACGAGAGAAGTCGTACGTCGGCGGCGCGCACGAACGCCACCCGATGCCCGAACTGGATCTCGTAGTACATGTCCTTGCCGATCACGACCTTGTGCGGTGCCGTGTCGAACGTGGGCGCGTAGAAGTACTCGCCCGGCACCTTGTCACCGACCGCGTACTCCTGGCCCGCGAGGAGCTTGTACGGCAGGGGCGAGACCGACTGGACGGGTACGCCCGCCGGGTACGCCTCCTTCTCCGGGTAGGCGCGGCCGTAGACGGGGATCTCCGAGAGCCCTGTCCTGGGCGTGATGACGAGCCCTGACGCACTCACCGCCGTGGGCTGCTCGAGCGGGTTCTTGAACCAGGCCTTCTGGCCCAGGTACCAGATCGCCGTCCAGTCGCCGTCGCGGTCGGCCACCGCGTACCGCTGACCGGTGGAGACCCGTGAGCCGATGTCGTTCACGCCGATCGTCGAGGCGCCGCCGCCCGGTCGCAGACCGATGTCCTTGATCAGGGGCGCGTTCTCGTCCGCCGCGCTGAAGAGCCGCACCTCGCTGGAACCGTGCACGGCGCAGGGCGCGCCCGCGGTGACGCAGCCGGTGTACGCGGGCCGGTTCGCGGTGAAGTCCGGCAGCACGGTCACCAGCCCGCCGGCGGCCTTCGCCGTGGCGTGGAAGGGGTGGCCGAGCAGGGTGAAGTAGTGCTGCCAGTCCCAGTACGGACCTGGGTCGGTGTGCATGCCGGGGATGGTCGACGTCGTCGGGCCCGGAACGTTGTCGTGGCCGAGGATGTGCTGCCGGTCCAGCGGGATGCCGTACTTCGTGGCGAGGTAGACCACCAGCCGCGCCGAGGCACGGTACATCTCCTCCGTGTACCAGGCGTCCGGCGAGGCGAGGAAACCCTCGTGCTCCAGGCCGATCGACTTGGCGTTGACGTACCAGTTGCCCGCGTGCCAGGCCACGTCCTTGGCCTTCACATGCTGGGCGATGTGCCCATCGGTCGAGCGAAGGGTGTAGTTCCACGACACATAGGTCGGGTCCTGGACCATCTGCAGGACACCGTTCCAGGTGCCCTCCGTGTCATGGATGACGATGTACTTGATGCTCTGCGAGGTGGGCCGGCTGCCGAGGTCGTGGTTTCCGTAGTCGCCGTCGCCGAACTCCTCGTAGGGCGCCGGGATCCACTCGCAGGACACGGTCGTCGGGCACTCGGTACCGGCTGCGGAGACCGTACGCAGACCGGCTCGCCCCAGCTGCGAGGTGTCCGGACTCAGTCCGGGCCGGGCCGCCAGCCGGACCCGCTGACCGGTGTCCGTGGTGCGCTGTTCGCCGCCGCGGATCAGGTCGTAGACGTCATCGGCGTACGTCGCCGCCGTCGAGCTGTCGTCCGCACCCGAAAAGCGTGCCACCGCGCCGTACCAGTCGGCGGCGTCCCCGCTCAGCGGCTCGCCGAGGTCCCGCTGTGCGGCGGCGAGGAGCGCGGCACCGCCGGCCACGTTCGCCGCCGTGTCCGTACGCAGCTGCTCCGCCGGGAGGCCGGTGAGCTCGGCCGCCTTCGTCAAGGTCTTGAGGCGGGCGGGGAGTTCGGAGTTCTGCGGCACCGCCGTGTCGGGGTGCAGGGCCGGGCGTGAGCTGTCGCCGCGGGCGTCCTCCGTGCCTTCGCTGTGGTGCGGCGCCTGGGCGATCGCCGTACGCGCGTCGGTGAGGTGCATGGGGCCGTAGCCGCCGCTGACGCTCGGCGCTCCGGCGTGCGCGTCCCAGCGGGACTGCAGATAGGAGACGGCCAGGAGCACGCTCTGCGGCACGTGGTACTCGGCGGCCGCAGCGGCGAAAACGCTCTGCAGCTGTGCCGAGGAGGCCGGCGCGGTGTTGTCGGAGGGGGCCGCGCCGAGCAGTGGCAGCAGCAGCGCTGCCGAGGCGACGGCGCCCGCGGTCCTTCGTGCGCGTCTGTGTCCGGCGATGGTCCTGGGGTCGGTGGCGGGTCCTCGCAAAGCAGCCTCCTGGGACGGTCGAGCGCGGTGGGGCGTGCGGGGCCGAACGTGCGTCAGTGCTATCGGCTCTTCGACGATTCGTCAATCATGCCCAGGTGCAGACGATTTCCCATGTCAGGGAGGGACGAACGAGAATTCGTGGCGGCAACGGTGCCGCCTGCGGACTGTCAGTGGCGTGGACCAATAACCCGGTTGGGGGATGCGCAAACCGAGCCGTGCCCGAGCCCGTGCCGAGCCCGTGCCCGTGCCGTGCCCGTGCCCGTGCCGAGCCCGTGCCCGTGCCGTGCCCGTGCCCGTGCCGAGCCCGTGCCCGTGCCCGTGCCCGTGCCGTGCCCGTGCCCGTGCCCGTGCCCGTGCCGTGCCCGTGCCCGTGCCGTGCCCGTGCCCGTGCCGTGCCCGTGCCCGTGCCGAGCCCGAGCCGAGCCCGGCCCGACATGACGAAGGTCCGCGGTGCGCCCCTGTTCAAGGCGCGACCGCGGACCACCATCCCCGTCAGCGAGTGCCGACCGCCGCTCGAACGGCCCGCCGGGCCATCTGGCAGTCGTCGTGCAGCCGCCTCAGCAGCAGCCGCTGTTCCTCGCCGGACGGCGCAGCACCCGGATGGGCCGGTCCCGGTGCCGCCGGGGTCGCGTCGTGCATCGAACGCTGCACGGCCGTCTCGTAGGTGCGGATCTCCCGGGTCAGTACGAGCATCAGGTTCACCAGGAACGCGTCGCGTGCCGCCGGTCCCGCGGACTGCGCGAGCTGGCTGATCTGCCGCCGCGCCACCGGAGCGTCACCGAGGACCGCCCACAGGGTCGCGAGGTCGTACCCCGGCAGATACCAGCCCGCGTGCTCCCAGTCCACCAGCACTGGACCGGCCGGTGAGAGAAGGATGTTCGACAGGAGGGCGTCGCCGTGACAGAACTGGCCCATGCCCTGGCGCCCCGCCGAGTGCGCGATGCCGTGCACCAGTTTCTGCAGATCGCCCATGTCCCGGTCCGTGAGCAGCCCCAGATCATGGAAACGGGAGATCCGCTCCGCGTAGTCCATCGGGGCGTTGAACGTCCCCGCCGGTGGCCGCCATGCGTTCAGCCGGCAGATGGCACCCAGTGCCGCCCGGATGTCCGCGCGGGGCGGGGCCTCCACCGGGTGCCGCTGCAGCGCGGCCACCCGGCCCGGCATCCGCTCGATCACGAGGGTGCAGTTGTCCGGGTCCGCCGCAATCAGGCGGGGCACCCGGACCGGCGGCCGGTGCCGCACGAACGAGCGGTATGCAGCTATTTCATGCCGGATCCGCTCGGCCCAGACCGGGGAGTGGTCGAGTAGACACTTGGCGACGGCCGTGCTGCGCCCGGTCGTGCCGACCAGGAGTACGGAGCGTCCGCTGCGGCGCAGTACCTGGACCGGAGCGAACTCCGGACAGATCCGGTGCACCGACGCGATCGCCGTGCGCAGTTGCGCGCCCTGAGGGCCGGACAAGTCGAGTCTCCCGCTGAGCGGTTGGGTGCCGAGCCCCGGAACGCGCCGAGTCCGGCCGGCCCCGAGCACGGGGCCCGCCGAAGGACGCGCGGGGTCGAGGTAGGGGCCGCTGCCCGCCGGGCGGGGGTGCAACGACCGGGGCGGGGCGGACACGGAGGACGATGCTGTGTACATGGGCGAGACAGATCCCTTCGTGTGCCTGCAAGATGTCGCGCTACCCGCCCCGGCTGCCCTGGTGCACCCTGGGGAATGTCCTGGGACAACCGGGTCGGGGTGGCGCATTCCTACCTGACACCGGATGCCCAGTGGCACACCATCTGGCGCACCCTGGCGAACCCTGGCGAATAGTCGCTCAGCAACTGACAGACGGTTACTGTCAATTCAGCCGAGAACCTGGGGGCTTGACGTGAACGGACAACCCAACACTCGTCTGTCGGACCTGTTCGGCCTGGCCGGCTGGTCCAAGGGCGAACTCGCGAGAATGGTCAACCGGCAGGCGGCGGCCATGGGCCACCCCCAGCTGGCGACCGACACCTCACGGGTGCGGCGGTGGATCGACATGGGAGAGATCCCGCGCGATCCGGTGCCGCGAGTGCTGGCTGCCCTGTTCACCGAGCGTCTCGGCCGTGTCGTGACCATCGAGGACCTCGGTCTGGTCCGGCACGGGCGCGTGGGGAAACGGCAGGGCGGCGGGAATGTGGAACATCCCGACGGAGTGCCGTGGGCGCCCGAGCGGACTGCTGCGGTCCTCACCGAATTCACGGGAATGGACCTCATGCTCAACCGACGCGGCTTGGTGGGCGCGGGTGCCGCGCTTGCCGCGGGCTCCGCACTCAGTACTGCCATGCACGAGTGGCTCCACACCGATCCGGCCCTCGCGGCCGACGCCCCTGATTTCGACAATCCCCTGCACGCCGACCCCGCTGGGTTCGACCGCTACGAGGCCGCCCCCATCGGGTCGCAGGAGATCGAAGAACTGGAGCGCTCGGTCGAGGTGTTCCGGGCCTGGGACGCGGCCCGCGGCGGCGGGTTGCAACGCAAGGCTGTGGTGGGCCAGCTCAACGAAGTGGGAGGAATGCTCTCCTACCGACATCCTGACCATCTGCAGCGGCGCCTGTGGGGCGTCGCCGCCAATCTCGCCGTACTCGCGGGCTGGATGTCGCACGACATCGGCCTGGAGCCCACGGCCCAGAAGTACTTCGTCATCGCCGCCCACGCGGCCCGTGAGGGCGGCGACCGGCCCCGCGCCGGGGAGGCGCTCTCACGAGCGGCTCGCCAGATGGTGCACCTGGGCCGGCCAGACGACGCACTCGACCTGATGAAACTCGCCAAGTCCGGTTCGGGCGAAGAGGTGTTGCCCCGCACCCGGGCCATGCTCTACACCATCGAGGCCTGGGCACAGGCTTCCATGGGCAAGGGCCAGGCCATGCGGCGCACCCTCGGCGAGGCGGAGGAACTGTTCGTCTCCGACCGGGGCGATGTGGATCCGCCGAGCTGGATGCAGATGTTCGACGAGGCCGACATGCACGGCATGCAGGCCCTGGCCTACCGAACCCTCGCCGAACACGAGCCGGCCGCGGCCGTGACCGCGCAGCGCCATGCGAAGGAGGCGCTCAAGCTGCGCGGGTCGGGCAGGGAGAGGTCACAGATCTTCGACCACATCTCCCTGGCGTCCGCCTGCTTCATCGCCGACGACCCCGAACAGGCCGACCGGTACGCGCGACTGGCTCTGACGTCGATGGGGGCCAATTCCTCCCACCGCACCTGGGACCGGCTGCGCGAGATGTACCGGCTCACCGGGCAGTACTCCAGCTATCCGAAGATCCACGAACTGCGTGAGGAGATCGAACTCGCTCTTCCCAAAGGTACGTTGAAGCCGAAGGATGGCAGTGCCAAGGTGTAGGCCCCAGGGAGGGATGCCCGATCGTCAGGGGCCGACCCTGGCCACGAGCACGCAGGCGTCGTCCTCGCGCTCGGTCTCACCGAACTCCTCGACAACCGTCCGTACGCACTCCTGGGCGGTGCGCGCCTCGCTGAAGCGCGGGGCCAGGGCGAGCAGTCTCGGGGCGGCCGCCGTTCCTTCGTCGCTGTCGGACTCGCCCGGGTTGTGGGCTCCCCATCGCCGGGGGACCAGTCCGTCCGTGTGCAGGAGCAGCAGGTCGCCGTCCTCGAGTGTCTCCTCGGCCTGTCCGTAGGTGGCACCCGAGGTCGCCCCGAGCAGCACGCCGTCCGGTGCTGTCAGCATGCGCCCCGTCCCGTTGCGGAACAGCAGCGGGGCGGGGTGTCCTGCCTGTGCCCAGGTGAGGGTGCGGGTCTCGGGCCGGTAGCGGCAGCAGACGGCGCTGCCGAGGGCCGGTTGTACGGAGGCGTCCAGTAACTGATTGAGCCAGGACATGAGTTGACCCGGCTGGGTGCCCGCCATGGCCATCCCGCGCAGGGCGCCGATCAGCATCGCCATGCCCGAGGTCACGGATACTCCGTGGCCGGTGAGATCGCCGATGCTCAACAGTGTTTCGCCGTCAGGAAGTTCGAGCGCGTCGTACCAGTCGCCGCCGACCAGTGCGCTGCTGGACGACGGCAGATAGCGGGCGGCGAGGTCCAGTGTCTCGGGACCTCGCCGCGGGAACCGCAGGGAGCCACGCCACGGCGGCAGCACGGCTTCCTGCAGCTCTACCGCGAGCCGGTGCTCGGTCTGCGCGATGTGCCGCTGGCGCTGCAACGAGTCACGGGTCTCGCTCAGCGTCCGCTGGCTGCGGCGCAGTTCGCTGACGTCGCGCAGCACGGCCCACATCGAGACGGTGCTGCCGTCGGCGTCGAGCACGGGTTCGCCCATCATGTGCACGGTCCGCACCCCGCCGTCGGGGAGCAGGATGCGGAACTCTCCGTCGATGGGCTTGGCGTCGATGAGGCAGTCCGTGACCATCGCCGTCAGCATCGGCCGGTCGTCGTCGTGCACCAGCGACGGCAGTTCATCGAGCGTGAGTGGGGGGGCGGCCGGGTCGCGCCCCAGGATCTCGTACAGCTCCCCCGACCAACTGGCCTCGTCCGTCAGTAGATTCCACTCGGCACTGCCGACCCGGCTGAGGAGTGAGCCGCGCCGGGGTGTGGCCGGCATGGCTCGGGCGGCGGGGACCGGCGCGGGCTGGACGGGTGCGGGTAGGGGTCCGTCCCGCAGCTGGGCCAAGTGTTCGTCGAGGTCGCTGAGTTGATGCAGCGCCAGATTGCACAGCGCCCGCTGCCAGCGCCCCTGCGGGTCCTCGTCGTCGGCGGGTGCTTCCCGTCGTACGGCGTCCACCTCGCCGCGCAGCCGCCGCGTCTGCGAAATGAGCGCATCGACCGTGCCGCGTTGGGGCGGCTGGGCGGCTGAGCGGTCCGCAGAGAGATGGGAGGGCATGACGTACTCCGATGCGGGGACGGTACGACCAAGGCTGACGGAAGGACCGTTACGACTCTCGCACAGCCCGCGACGCGCTGTAAGGGATTTGGCAACACACGACCTGGTGGTGCATCTGGCATATGCCACAGTCCCCATGGAGCGCTTGGCCCGGCCGCGTTCGCTCCGTGTCCGGTGTCGCCAAGTCGTGGGCGGTGTAAGTGACTTGACGGCGCTGAGGGCTACGCCTGCACATTACTCATTCTCTTGTTCGAGGGTCGTTTGTGCTAGCCCTGCTGTGTTACGGAATCGGGCATACCGGCAGGGCCGGTGCCGGGGCGTGCGGTCCCCTAGTGGGCGAAGTCCCGTAGCTCGGCCTCGTGGAGGGGGGCCGGATCGATGCCCATCGAGGAGAAGTTGCCCTCGATCTCCAGGCTCACCAGACCGTGCAGGCGGGCCCAGAGAATCGTGGCGCGTGCGGCGACCGCCGCCGTGACGTCCTCGATTCCGTGGCGCTTCATCCATTCCCGGAACTGGGCTGCCGAGCCCTGGGGAGCCGCGGTGCCCGGTTTCGCGAGGGCGCTCACCACGTCCAGTACGACGGCCATGGCCGGCTGCGACGCCTCGACCAGACTCGTCGACTGCGCGTCGTAACCCGACAGGGGCGCGCGGAACAGCAGTCGGTAGCGGTGCGGCTCGGCCAGTGCCCAGGCCCGGTACGCCTGGGCGACCGCGGTCAGGCGGGCGACCGCGTCCGTCGCGGCGGCGTCGGATGCGCGGGCGAGGGTGCTCGCCAGGTCTCCGTAGGCGTCGATGACCAGCTCGGTGAGCAGGCTGTCCCGGTTGGCGAAGTAGCGGTAGAGCGCCGGGCCCGTCATGCCCATCTGCTTGGCGACGGCGTTGAGCGACAGTGCCTCCGGGCCGCCTTCGGCCAGCTGTCGCAGCGCCGCTGCCTTGACTTCCTGCCGTACCTGCGCGCGGAACCGATCGCGCGGGCCGGGCTTTGTCCGGCTCTCTGCGGCCATCGTCATCGCCTCTTCGTCTGCTGTGGGTGGTCCTTGACTTACGGAATATAGAGGAGCAAGCTTTAGTTAGAACCTATCACGAACACGTGAACCTATTGCGAAACGAAGGAGCCTGATCCCATGGGCAACGAGACCGTCGCCGACGTGGTGACCGAAGTCGTCCTCCCCGGCGTCGTGGAGCCGTCCGGACTCGAAATCCGCACCCGTCCCGCGGCACAGCCCGGCGCGGGTGAGGTCGTCCTGGCCATGGAGGCCTCGGGAGTGTCGTTCGCCGAACAGCAGATGCGCCGCGGCAAGTACTACGACCAGCCGCCGTTCCCCTTCGTGCCCGGCTACGACCTGGTCGGGGTCGTGGTCCGGGTCGGCGAGGGAGTGGACGCCGCGCTGATCGGACGCCGCTTCGCCGCGCTGACCAAGGTCGGCGGCTGGGCCAGTCAGATCGTGCTGCCTGCCGCCGACCTGGTCGAGGTTCCCGGCGCACTGGACCCCGCCGACGCCGAGACGGTCGTCGTCAACGGCATCACCGCCTGGCAGATGCTGCACCGCGTGGCCAAGGTCCGTGCCGGGCAGACGGTGCTGGTGCACGGAGCGAACGGAGGCGTGGGCTCGACCCTGGTGCAGCTCGCCACCCACGCGGGCATCCGGGTGATCGGCACCGCCTCGCCCCGCCACCACGACGCGGTGCGCACGCTCGGTGCGACGCCACTCGACTACCGGGCCGCCGATCTGCCCGCCAGGGTGCGGGAGTTGGCACCGGACGGCGTCGACGCCGTCTTCGACCACGTGGGTGGTGACGGGATCGTCGACTCCTTCCAGCTGCTGGCCCGCGGGGGCACGCTCGTCTCGTACGGCAGCGCCGCCACCCGGGACGTCGCCGGATCCTCCCAACTGCCCGTCCTCAAGCTCGTGGGACGGCTCTTCCTCTGGAAGCTGCTGCCCAACGGCCGGCGGACGCACTTCTACAACATCTGGGCGGGCAAGCGCCGTTCGGCCGCCTTCCACACCCGGCTCCGCACCGACCTCGGACACGTCTTCGCCCTGCTGTCCGACGGCTCCATCACCGCACAGGTCGCCGCCCGCATCCCGGTCAGTCAGGCCGCGGAGGCCATGCGGCTGGCGGAGTCCGGCACGGTCACCGGCAAGGTGATCCTCGTGCCCGACACCCGCATCTGAGCCGTGCAGCCACCTGCTGCCGCACGGTTTTGCCCACGGTTCACCGGGCACATCGAAGCGTCAGCGGTTGACCCGGTCGTAGAGTCCGGGGCGCGGGGCGAGTTCGACGGTCACCCGGCCGCCGGTCTCCTGCGCCAGGACTCCCGCCTCGGCGACGGCGGACGCCGCGTACCCGTCCCAGACGCTGGGTCCGACGACCCGGCCCTCGCGGGTCGCGTTCACCCACGTCTGCACCTCGCGGTCGTAGGCGTCCGCGAACCGTACGAGGTAGTCCTGCGCCACGTCCTCGTACGCGCCGCCATCGGTCGTCACGACCATCGTGTGCTCGTCCCCGATCCGCGCGCTCCCGCTCTCGCAGACCGCCTCGCACCGCACCTGGTAGCCGAAGCCGGAGTTGACGAAGATCTCGACGTCGACCAGGGCGCCCTCCGCCGTCTCGAACAGCACGAGCTGGGGATCGAGGAGGCCCTCCGGAGCGTGCGAGGTCGGGCGCGGCCGCAGCACGGTCACCGCGGTGAGCTCCTGGTCGAGCAGCCAGCGTGCCGCGTCGATCTCGTGCGAGACGGAGCTGTTGACCAGCATCGCGGTGGTGAAGTGAGCCGGCGAGGAGACATTGCGGTGCGTGCAGTGGAGCATCAGCGGGCGGCCCAACTGCCCACTGTCCAGCAGCGACTTGAGACGCTGGTACTCGGCGTCGTACCGGCGCATGAACCCGATCTGCGCCAGCCGCCGGCCGAGCCGCGCCTCGGCCTCCACGACCCGCAACGCCCCGGCCGACTCCGGAACCATCGGCTTCTCGCACAGCACCGGCAGGCCGCGCGCGAAGGCCGCGAGCAGCGCCTCCTCGTGCGCGGGCCCGGGGGACGCGATCAACACGGCCTGTACGTCGGGTGCGTCGAGCGCGGACGTCGCGTCGGCGTGCACGGAGACGCCGTCGATCCCGGCCACGGCGTCCTTGACCCGCTCCGTGTCGGGATCCGCGACCGCCGCGACCCGGGCGCCGTTCACCACCCGGTCGATTCTCTGTATGTGGTCGGCGCCCATGTGTCCCGCACCCAGGACCGCCACACCCAGTAGTTCGCTCACGCGCTCCGCACCTTTCCAGCCGACGACAGGGATCATTGTCGGCCGAAGAGATCAGTAACGCAGCACCCCTGCGATCCCTTTCGCGTCCCCGAGGCTGCCGTCGGGCACGAAGCGGACCTCGGCGCCGGTCTCCAGACACTGTTCGACGATCTCGTCGACGATGTCCTCGCGGGCCTCCAGGTCACCGCTCTCGGCCGGGACGAGATGGTCGCCGCCGTCGTCACGTACCGTCACGCGGAAGTTCTCCTCGACGGCGAGCAGTTGGACGCGGCCCTCGGACGCGTTCTGCCACACCTCGTCGACCCCGGCGGCGAACGCCTTGCGGCCGCGTGCCGATTCGAGTTCCCGGGCCACCACGTCGACGTCCTTCTTCTCCGCGGCGCTGATCAGCGGACGTACCGCGTGCCACACGGCGTCGGGCGTGCCGTGCGCGAGGCCGCCGTGCGGGATGTGCGCCGCCTCCTTGGTGACCGTGCCGATCTCGTCGAGGAGGGAGAGAGCGGTGGTCTCACCGGTGACGTACAACGGCCGCGGGTGCCTGCGCAGGACGGCGCCGACGGCGGTGTCGGCGTCCCGCAGGAAGTGCCGCGTCTGCTCGTCACGGAAGGAGCTGGGCAGGTTGCCGACGCGTTCCTGGCGCTCGGCGTCCGGGTCCTCCAGGCTCCGCGTGAGCGGGAAGCCCCCGGAGTGCTCCTCGGCGACACGGTCGACACCGCCGTTCCACAGCGTGATCCGGTCCGCCGAGACCGAGAGTACCCAGAACGGCCGCTCGGAGGCCTGCGCGGCGACGAGATTGCGGGTCAGGAAGGTGTCCGAGAGGACCACGCGCTCCGGCACGGTGCGGGCCAGCGACCAGACCTGGTGCTCGCCGGGGGCCGCGAAGATCGCCAGGCCGTCCTCGGCGTGCGTCAGATCGACCTCCGCCAGGGCCCGGTCGAGCTGCTCGACGAGGTCCATCCGCCGTTCGCGGGTGACCGACGGATCGGCCTCCAGCTGCTTCTTGGCCTCGGCCACCACATTGCGCAGCCGGACCGGATCCTGGGCGTTGTCGGGTTCGCGGCGGTGGGTCGGCGTCAGCACGGAGACCGCGGGATAGGGCCGGGGCCTGCGCAGTTCGGTCAGGGTCGCGGGACTGAGTGCGTGCTCCATACCTGCACGATAGGGCTAATTCGCTTATCGGGCACTTGGTGCATTTGATTGCTGGAGCCGCTCGCGTCGGCTTCTCGCGCAGTCCCGCGACCCGGATCTCGTAGGGGCTTCAATGCCTACTTGAGCCCGAGTGCCTTGTCCGCGGCGGCCACCGACGGCTTCCACCACGTCGTCGCCGGCTCCCACACCAGGACCTCGTCACCGGCGCCCAGCTCCGGCGCCGTGAAGGTGCGGCCGAACCGTGCGGGGTCGGCGGAGACGGTGATCGAGTCCACCCGGCGGGCCTCGGGGTCGGCAGGGTTCACGATCGTGCGTACGGCCGCGTACGCCGTCCTGCCCGCGCCGACCCGGTAGGGCCCGCTGTCCCCGGTGGGCACCGGCAGGGCTGCGCCGTCGAGGTCTCCGAAGGTGACGGTCGGGATGCGGTCGACGGTGCAGGTCCGCCCGGAGTGGTTGGTGACGCTGATGTGTACGACGGTGGCGTCCTTTGCGGACTGCTGTGCCGCGAGGGTCAGGGCCTTCTCCGGGCAGGCGGCGACCTTCGTGGCGGTCGACGTCTGGACCGTGGCGGCCGAGCCCTGAGGCGCGGCGACGAGCAGCGCCGCGGCGGCGGTCGCGAGGGCGAGCACGGGACGGATACGCATCGGTGTTGTTCCCCCTGTGAAGCTGCGATGGGCATGTGTACGGCTACTTCGGCGTGCCCGGTCGAGGCGACGCCTGCCCAGTGTGACGGCCGTGTCGATCAGGAGGTTGTAGCCGACTTGTCCGTGTTACACGGCTGTTGCAGTTCCTGGTGTTCACGGTTCTCCGTGCGAGCTCCGGGTTCAGTCGCCGGAGTCCGGCGGCCCGCACGAGCTGCCGTCGTCCGGCAGGGAGCCGTACAGCAGGAAGTCGTCGACCTTCTGGTGCACGCACTTGGAGGACGCGTACCCGGTGTGACCGTCGCCCTTGTTGTCCAGCACGACGGCGGACGAGCCGAGCCGCTCGGCGGTCTCCATGGTCCAGCGGTACGGGGTCGCGGGGTCGCCACGGGTGCCGACGAGGAGCATCTTGGGGGTGCCTACGTCGCGTACCTTGTCGCGTATGTAGTCGGTGCCCTTGGGACGGCCGTAGCACATCAGCACCTGGGTGAGCCGGTACTCGCCGAAGACCGGGGACACCTGCGCGTACTCGGCGCGGAGCCGGTCGATCTCCTTGGTGACCTGGTCGGCGGAGGGCCGGTCCGGGTCGTCCGCGCAGTTGATCGCCATCAGGGCGGCCGGAAGGTTGTCGATGGGGACGTCCACCGGATCGACGAGACCGCCATCCGGGCTGGCCGTCACGGTCAGTTCGTCGTCCTTCCGGGTTGTCGTGGCCGATGCGCTGTCCGGACGGGTTGTCGTGGCCGGTTCGCTGTCCGGACGGGTCGTTGTGGCCGGTTCGCTGTCCGGACGGGCTGCCACGCCCGGTTTGCCGACCGGCCGGGCTCCGACGGTGGTGCCGGGGAAGGCCGCGCCGCCCGACAGTTGCACGAGCCAGCGCGTGTCGCCGTCCTGGAGCAGGGAGTTGAGGGCCTGCTCCAGCGTCGGCCACATCTGGCGGCTGTAGAGCGCCTGGCTGATGGCGCCCACGAGGTCCTGGCCGGAGAACTCCTGGCCGAAGTCGGCCGGGACCGGGTCCGCGTCCAGCGACTCGATGAGCTGGACGACCTGTGTCCGGGCGCTGCGCGGATCCTGGCCGAACGGACAGGTCAGGTCCTTCGTGCACCAGGTGAGGAAGTCCTCCAGCGCGGTCTGCTGGCCCGCCGCGCCCACCAGCCCCTGCTCGGCCAGCGATTCGGTGAGTGTGTCCACGCCGTCGAGGACCAACCGGCCCGTCTTCTTGGGGAATTGGGCCGCGTAGACCGCGCCCAGACGCGTTCCGTAGGAGAAACCGAGATAGTTGAGCTTCTTGTCGCCGAGGGCCTGGCGCATCACGTCCATGTCCCGGGAGGCGTTGACCGTCCCGATGTGGCGCAGCACGGGCCCCGAGTGCCTGGCGCATTCGTCCGCGGCCTTCCGCAAGGCCTCGAGGGAGTCCTGCGGATCGCCGTCGTCGGTGGTGTCGTCCGTCGTGGTGTCGCCCTCGTCGACACCCTCGCCGCAGCTCACGGGCGAGGACTGGCCGACGCCTCTGGGGTCGAAGGTGACCACGTCGTAGCCGTTCGTCAGGCCCATGAAGTCCTCGCCGCCGACGGCGAGTTGGGGTATCCCCGCACCGCCGGGGCCACCGAAGTTCAGCAGTACCGAACCCCGTGACTTTCCCGTCGCGCGATAGCGGGCCAACGCCAGGTCGAGTGTTCCGTCACCGGGCTTCGCGTAGTCCAGCGGGACGGTCACCTTCCCGCACTGCATGTCCTTGGGCATCTCGTAGTCCTTGCACGCGGACCACTTGATCCTCTGACCGTAGAAACGGGACAGGTCGGGAGCGTCGGCGGCCGTCGCCACCGCGGGCAGGCCGGCCGCCAGCAGGACCAGCGTCACGGTCGTGGCTCCGGTGAACGCGCAGCGTTGGTGCACGGACGGCATGCATGCCTCCAGGTATGCCCGGCTGCCCCCTCGCTCACGATAAGCGCGGGTCCCGGGGGACGCCTCTGGGCGAGCGGAACGGGCCGCGGTGCCTTAATCTGCGCGCCCGGCGGGAGGTCGCCCACGACCTTTCAGGAGCGCCGATGCCGATGGCGCGAGCCCCCTCGCCAGTTCGATAAACGGGACGCTCGATGGGGTGAAAGACCGATAAGCCATAACTCGGATGGTTCTCCCGCGTTTTATGGCATGCGGGCGACCGCCCGCGACCATGTCTGGAAGGCAGGGACCCTATGAAACGGGTTACCCGAAATGGATTGATCGTCGCAGCCGCCGCCTCGGGCGCGATGGCCGTGACCATGCCGGCGTACGCCGACTCCGCGGCGAACGGCACCGCGGCGGGCTCGCCCGGTCTGATCTCCGGCAACACCATCCAGCTCCCGGTGCACGTTCCGGTGAACGTGTGCGGGAACACCGTGAACGTCGTCGGGCTCCTCAACCCGGCGGCGGGCAACAGCTGCGCCAATGAGGGCGCAGGTGGGGCCGGGTCGCCCGGAGGAACACGGGGCGGCGGTGGGGCCGAGGCGCCCGGAGGAACACGAGGCGGTGGCGGCGGAGAGGCGCCCGGAGGGACGCAGGGCGGTGCCCTCGCGCACAGCAGCGGAAAGGATTCGCCAGGTGTGCTCTCCGGGAACGGCCTGCAGCTTCCCGTCGATCTCCCCGTCAATGTCACAGGCAATTCCGTGAGCATCGTCGGCATCGGCAACGCGGCCGTCGGCAACGAGTCCACGAACAACTCCGGCGGGCCCGACCGCCCGGTCAAGCCCGCCCCGAAGCCGCCCACCCCGCCCGCCAAGGCGCACACGCCTCCCGGCACACCCCGTCACCAGGCCCCGCCGCAGCCCGTGGCCTCCCTCGCCCACACCGGCGCGGACCAGACACTGCCCGCGATCGCCACGAGCGCCGCCCTGTTCCTGGCCGGCGCCGCCCTGTACCGGCGATCCCGCCCGGTCACGCCCCGCTGACCCCACCGCCCACCGGGGCCGCAAGGCCCCACCGGGAAAGGCCCCACCGGGCCGCGTGACCGGTGGGGCCTGCTTCTGGGCACTGGAAGGCCTGGGCCCCCATGTCGTCAATGGGGCGGGTGGAGATCGTCGCGGAGGATGCTGTAGCGCACCAGGTCACGCCAGCCACCGTCTCGGAACACGACACTGCGGAGCACACCCTCACGCGTGAACCCCGCCTTCTCCAGCGCGCGTTGCTCGGCGATGTTGCCCACCTCGGTGTCCGCCTCGATCCGTGGCACGAGGGTGTGCGCGAAGAGGTACTCGACCAACTGCCGCTGGGCCTCGGTCCCCACGCCCTTGCCGCGTGCCTCCGGCAGCAGACCGATGCCCATGTTCCAGTAGTACGAGGGCCGGCCGAAGGCGATCTTCCGCCAGGAGACGAATCCCAGCCGTTCGTCGTCACGCACCACCATCAGCTGCCCCGCGTCGTCCGTCAGCAGACCGTGCTCCGCCCACTGACGTCGCCAGCGACGGGTGTCCCACCAGCCGAACCACTGAAAGGGCTCCGCGGTCTCCCGGTCCGACAGGAACCGCTCCATGACCGGCAGGTCGTCCTCGGCCACGGGGCGCAGTGCCACACGATCGACGCTCATGAGCGGCAACCCTAAGTCTGGGACCGGGCCGTGTGTATGGCCCTGGCCGGATCCCCCGGTCGCGCGAGGCAATCGTCGTGGAGATCGGGAAGGATGCTGCGTGCGCGGCCGACCACCGCACAGACGCACCTGCGTATGAATGGGAGCCCCATATGACCTCTCCGGGACCGGAAGACCTTGTGGTCGCGCGCGCCTCGCTCGACGACTGGAAGGTGGTCCGCGGATGGGCGGCGGACGAGGGCTGGAATCCGGGACTTGCCGACAGCGTGAGTTTCTTCGCGCAGGACCCCGACGGGTTCTTCCTCGGTCGGCTCGGCGGTGAACCGGCGTCGGCCGTCTCGGTCGTCAACTACGGCGCCGAATACGCCTTCCTGGGCTTCTATCTCGTACGCCCCGACCTGCGCGGTCGCGGCTACGGCCTCACCACCTGGAAGACGGCCCTCGCGCACGCCGGTGACCGGACCGTCGGTCTCGACGGGGTGGTCGCGCAGCAGGACAACTACCGTCGGTCCGGCTTCGAACTCGCCTACCGCACCTCTCGTTTCGGGGGGACCGTCTCCGTGGGCGAAGCGCCGACGGGAGTCCGGGCGGCCGAGGCGGCGGACCTCGCGGCCGTCACGGCGTACGACAGTGCCTGCTACCCGGCCGACCGGCCGCGCTTCCTCCGGGAGTGGCTGAGCGGCGCGGGCCACCGGGTCTTTGTCCGCCGGACGGAGGGACGCCTCACCGGGTACGGCGTGATCCGCCCGGGCCGGGACGCCCTGCGCATCGGCCCGCTGTTCGCCGACACCGCCGAGGACGCGCGGGAGTTGCTCCTCGCGCTGGCCGGCGAGGCCGCCGGGCGGGAGGTCGCCATCGACATCCCCGGGACGAACGCGGCCGCGGTCGCTCTGGCGGTGGAGTTCGGCCTCAGCCCTTCGTTCGACACGGCCCGGATGTACACGGGTCCGGTGAGGCCGTTCGCGGGTGAGCGCGTGTACGGAGTCACGACCCTCGAACTCGGCTAAGAGCGTGGGCCGTTGGCGGTGACGGCTGTTTTCGGTCGGCTCACGGCGGGGCGCCGTACGGGGAAGGCCCGTCGGTGCCCCGCCGCCACGACGGTCAGCGCGGCCGCGATCAGGGGCAGCGCTGTCCAGGACAGGGCCCCGGCGCCCGCACCCTCCAGGACGAGCCCGCCGGTGAGCGAACCGGCGGCGATGCCCGCGTTGTAGACGGTGGTCTGCAGCGAGGTGGCCACATCGGCGTTGACGGGGCCGGAGGCGTCGACCAGCGCGGTCTGGATCAGGGTCGGCGCTCCGCCGAACGCGGCGCCCCACAGCACCACCGAGACGAGCAGTACGGCGGGGCTGCTTGCGTACAGCCCGAGGGCGAGCAGGGCGCACGCGATCGTGGCGAGCGCCGTCAGCAGCATCCGTCGCAGGTGCGTGTCGACCAGTATGCCGGTGATCCAGATCCCGACGACGGTGGCCGCCCCAAACACCAGCAGGACCAGACCTGTGTGGCCGAACCCCACATGCTCCGCGAACGGGGCGACGTACGTGTACATCACCTGGTGTCCCAGGAGCAGCAGCAGGGTGACGGACAGAACGGTCGCGATCCCGGGCAGGGCGGCGACCCGGTGCAAGGGCACGCGCGCGCCCGCCGCCTCACCGGGAAAGCCCGGAACCCGCCACCGCACCCAGCCCACGAGCAGCAGGGCGATGACCGTCAGCAGGGCGAAGACCGTGCGCCAGCCGAGCGCGTCGGCCAGCGCGGTGCCCGCGGGGACACCCAGCGACAGGGCGAGCGCGATTCCCGCGAGGACGATCGCGATGGCGCGACCGCGCCGCTCGGCGGGGACCATACGGGCCGCGTACCCGACGAGCATCGCCCACATCAGGCCGCCCATCACCCCGGCGGCGAGCCGGGCCACGAAGGTGAGCGCGTACGCGGACGACAGCGCGGTGACCGCGTTGCAGCAGGCGAAGCCCACAAGCGCGCCGATCAGTACCGGGCGGCGCGGCAGACCGCGCAGCGCGGCGGTGAGCGGAATCGCGGCGAGGAAGGAGGCGAGCGCGTAACCGGTCACCAGGAACCCGACGCGCCCCTCCGAAACACTCAGGTCCGCTGCCATCCGCGGCAGCAGGCCGGCGGGCAGCAGTTCGGTCATGACGGCGGTGAAGGCGGCCGTGCACAGGGCCAGGAGCCCTGACAGCGGCAGCGCGGGGGCAGGCGTGGTCGTGCTGCCGACGGGCGGGGCGACGGTCATGGGACCATGCTGAAACCTTCACATCAGTGTGAAGGCAAGCGCGGCCTCCAGGGGAGCCATGAAGAGGGGGAGCCATGAAGATCGGTGAACTGTCGCGCCGGACCGGCGTCCCCACCCGGATGCTGCGGTACTACGAGGAGCAGAACCTGCTCCACCCGGCACGGGGAGAGAACGGCTACCGCGAGTACGGCGATACGGCTGTCCCGTGCGTCCAGCAGATCCGCGGACTGCTCGACTCCGGACTCACCACCGAGATCATCCGCGCCATCCTGCCGTTTCTGTCCGCCCCCGGCGAGATCCACCTCCACCCCGAGTGCCTGACTCCGGAGACCGCCGCGCTGCTGCGTGACGAGATCGACCGCATCCAGAGCCGCATCGACTGCCTGGCCCGTAACCGCGACGCGCTGCGGGCGTATCTGGCGGCGGTTCAGCCCGACCGTCCTGACCGCGTCAGCTAGCCAGCTCCCGCGCGCGTCGTGCGGCCTCGCTCACCGGGCCGCGGTGCACGGGACCGTGTCCGGGGAGCAGGACGTCCGCGGCGAGGGCCTCGATGCGGGCCAGCGACGCGCGGGCCTTCGCACGCTCGGCGTCGAACATGGCCGGGAGGAGCTGCGGACCCCGTACCCGTGACGTGGGGTGGCCGCTGACCAGGGCGTCTCCGGAGATCAGGATTCCGGCGTCCGGCAGGTGGAAGGCACAGTGCCCCGCCGTATGGCCGGGCGTGTGCACCGGAACCGGACGGCCGGGCAGATCGAGCGCGCCCTCCTTGGGGAACGGCTCGGGCTTGGTCATGCTGACGTCCGCTTTGCCACCTGACTTGATGGCGTGCAGCGCCCACGGCAGTACGCCAGGGCGCCAGGCCTGGAGCAGCACCTGGCCGACGCCGACCTGGTGCAGGAACTCCCGGCGCGCGTGCGGCAGTTCGGCCTCATGCAGGTGGACGGGGATGCCGAACGTACTGCTGAGGTACTCGGCCGAACCCAGGTGGTCGTTGTGCGCGTGCGTGATGAGGACGCCCGTGACGGCCTCGGGGGAGTGGCCGAGCGTGTCCAGTGAGGCCAGGACCGCCTGCCGGTCGCCCGGATAGCCCGTGTCGACCAGGGTGACGGCGTCGCCCTCGCTCAGGATCACCCAGTTCGTGTTGCTGCCGTGTACCAGATGGACTCCGGCGGCCACCTCGACGATCTTCTCGTCCATCATCCCGTCGCTCATGACTCTACCGACCTCTCAAAACTTTCCCGGCCGAGCGCGGCCGTCTCAGGGGACGGTAGCGCGCCTGCCTGAGAGCTTCCCAACCGCACACCGTCCGCCTCGCCGGGGGTGCCGGCCGAGGGTGTCGTCCGGTGCGCCCGCGCCGGTCGTCGCGCCGCCCTCGGCGGTCGCGGTGCCGGTCAGGGCCGCTGCGCCCGGCGGCCGTGAATGACACGTCGCCGCCGGGCTTCACGGAGGTGGTGCCCAGCGTGGCGGCGGGATCCGCTGTTCGGCCGTGAGTGCCACGATGGGCGCGGTGTACGCCCCGTTCGAGTTCGCGGTGGCGCGAGGCGTCTGTGAAGAGGGGTGCGAGATATGGCCATTAGTCATATTAAGGTAGGCTAACCTAAGTGCGGTCAGCTCAGTCCCCCCTCCCTCCGGAGTCCAGCCGCATGTTCGAGCCCGTGCCGCCCGAGGGCACCCCGCACCACCCGCCCCGACTGCCGCGCCCCGACGCGCTGCCGCGACTCCAGGAACCGGGCTGCCCGCTGCCCGGGCCGCAGGGCGTCGAGGAGTTCTGGGCAGGGATCCGCCGGCGTGGTACGCCGCTCGTCTCGCCCGATCCCTGGGGCAGCGCCGACCATCTGGCCGTCACGTACCTGTGGCGCGGCACTCCCGCCACCCGCGCTGTCCAGGTCCTGCCCAACAAGCTCGGCGACCCGCGCGTCCCCGAGGGCAACCTGATGGAGCGGGCCCCCGGAACCGACATCTGGCACTGGACACTCCGCCTGCGCCAGGACTGGCGCGGAACCTACGAGTTCTACGTCGACGAGGGGGAGGGGCCGGACCCGGGCACCCCCGACTACTGGCGCTGGCTGCGCAGCCGGCGGCGCACCGACCCGCTCAACGCCCGTACGCTTCAAGGTCGTTGGGGCGGCGCCCCCGTCCCGTACGTCGAACTCCCGGGCGCTCCGAAAGCGCTGGACTGGACGCCGAGGCCGGAGGTCGCCCGCGGCACGACCACCGAGCACCAGGTGGAGAGTGCGCTCCTTGGAGGCCGACGGCGCGTCTGGCTGTATGAACCGTCCCTGCCGGACCGGGAGTTGGTGGACCTGCCCGTGCTGGTCCTGCTGGACGGCGAGCACTGGGGGCCGGGGCTCGGTCTTGCGCACCTCCTCGACAACCTGATCGCGGACGGCCGTATCCCGCCGCTCGCCGCCGTGCTGCCCGAGTCCGTGGACGCGGAGACCCGATGGGCGGAGCTGACGTGCCGTCCGGATTTCGTCGCCTTCCTCGCGGACGAGCTGCTGCCGTGGGCGGCCGGCCGGCTGCCGGTCACGGACGACCCCGCGCGCACGGTGATCGCCGGCCAGAGCCTCGGCGGACTCACCGCCGCCTATGCCGGATTCGCGGCCCCGCACCGCTTCGGCAACGTGCTCGTTCAGTCGGGCTCGTTCTGGTGGCCCGTCGGCCCGGAGCCGGAGTGGCTGACCCGGCGCATCGCCGAGGCCCCCCGCCTTCCGGTGCGCTTCCGTCTCTCCTTCGGGGAGCAGGAGTGGGTCGCGCTCCCCGCCGCTCGCCGGCTGCGCGACACCCTCACCGCCGCCGGCTACGACGACGCCTCCTACCGCGAGTTCAACGGCGGCCACGACTACCTGTGCTGGCGCACCGAACTGACCGACGGGCTGGTCGAGTTGCTGACCAGCACAGCCACCTGACGTGGGGTGCGCAGAGGCGGTGTGCGCTGGGTCGCTCATCCCCGCCCCGTCTCCACCCGGCCCGCGTACGCCTCGTCGAGCTCCTTCAGGCGGGCCGCGAGCTGCGCGGCGATGTCGTCGAGGTGCCCGTCCCGCATCAACTGCGGGTGCGTGCAGTCCAGGTCGTGGTTGACGACCGCACCGGTCACATGCGCGCCCCAGGCCTCCCGGGTGAGCCAGTCCTCGGCGCGCGGGGCTGCGGCCGTGAAGAACAGCAAGTCACCCTTGTACAACCGGTGTTGGTGCTCACGCATCATTCGTGCGTGATTCGGCACGATGTCGACGATCTTCGACAGGGTGTGCTCGCCGAGCCCGGCGAGCGGGCTGCCCGCCCGGCGCAGGGTGGCGAGTACGTCGTCCCTGGTGCGCTCGTCGGTGCGGTCGAAGCCCGCCATGCGCAGTACGGCGGTCAGCGCGTCGCCCTCCTCGGGCGCGGGCCGCTCGCGCCACTGCTCGGCCGGGAACGCGTCGAGCAGCGCGAGGAGTTCGACCTCCTCCCCGGCGTCCTGGAGCAGTACCGCGACGGTGTGCGCGAGGATCCCGCCGACCGACCAGCCGAGGAGACGGTACGGGCCGTGCTCCTGGACCTCGCGGATCCGCTCCACGTAGTCGGCCGCCTCGTCCTGGAGTGTGCTCGGCAGCGGCTCGTCACGGACCAGGCCGCGCGCCTGGATGCCGTACACGGGCTGTCCCGGGCCGAGCCGGGCGGACAGTCCCGCATAGCACCAGGAGATGCCGCCCGCCGGATGGAACGCGAACAGCGGCCGCCGACCGCCCTCGGCGCGCAGCGGCAGTACGACGTCCAGCGCGTCCCCGGAAGCCGGTCCCGCCGCATCGAGCCGGGCGGCGAGCGCGGCCGGGGTCGGCGCCTCGAACAGCGAGCCGATCGTCAGCTCGGCCCCGAGCTCCTCCCGTACGCGAGCCACCAGCCGCACCGCGAGGAGGGAGGTGCCGCCAAGGTCGAAGAACGCGTCGTCGGGACCGGCCTGTTCGACCCCGAGCACCTCCGCGAACAGCCGAGTCAGCGCCTCCTCGCGCGGACCTGAAGCGCGCCTGGCACCCTCGCTGCCCGCGAAGACCGGGGCGGGGAGCTCACGTCGGTCCAGCTTGCCGTTGGGGCTCAGCGGAAAGGTGTCGAGGACGACGACCGCCGCCGGGACCATGTGCTCCGGCAACTCACGGGCCAGTGCCGCCCGTACGGTCGCGGGGTCGGCGACGCCGGTCACGTACCCGACGAGCCGGTCGTCGAGGACCAGCGCGCAGGAACCGGACACGCCGTCCTGGGCGGCCAACGCGGCCTCGATCTCGCCGAGTTCGATGCGCTGTCCGCGCAGCTTCACCTGGTGGTCGGTGCGGCCCAGGTACTCGACCTCGCCTGCCTTCGTCCAGCGCGCCAGGTCTCCCGTCCGGTACATGCGGCTGTCGCAGGGGCCGAACGGATCGGCCACGAACCGGGACGCCGTCAGCTCCGCACGGTTCAGATAGCCGTCCGCCAACTGCACGCCTGCCAAGTACAGTTCGCCCGGAACTCCCGGCGGGCAGGGCTGCAACGCCGCGTCGAGCACGTACAGGCGGGTGTTCCACACCGGCCGTCCGATCGGCACCGGGCCCGAGCCCTCCGGGGCGCAGGCGTGGTAGGAGACGTCGACGGCGGCCTCCGTCGGCCCGTACAGGTTGTGCAGCCTGGCGCCCGGCAGCGTGCGCCCGAAGGCGTTCGCGGTCTCCCGCGGCAGGGCCTCCCCGCTGCAGAAGACTCGGCGCAGTCCCTCGCACTGCGCCGGGTCCGCCTCCGCCAGGAACAC
Source organism: Streptomyces sp. NPDC087263 (assembly GCF_044744645.1). Taxonomy (NCBI): domain Bacteria; kingdom Bacillati; phylum Actinomycetota; class Actinomycetes; order Kitasatosporales; family Streptomycetaceae; genus Streptomyces; species Streptomyces sp. NPDC087263. The sequence goes on along the minus strand of NZ_JBIUYT010000005.1, from coordinate 458,607 downwards.
CTGGAGCATCGACGGCACGAAGTGGCAGGTGGTGACGGCCTGTTCACGGATCAGCCGGGCCAGGTAGACGGGGTCCTTGTGGCCGCCGGGCTCGGCGACGACGAGCGCCGCGCCCTGACGCAGCGGCCAGAAGAACTCCCACACGGACACGTCGAACGAAGACGGGGTCTTCTGCAATACCCGGTCCTCGGCAGTCAGTTGGTACGTGTGCTGCATCCAGCGCAGCCGGTTGTCGATCGCCGCGTGGGAGACGACGACGCCCTTGGGGCGGCCCGTGGAACCGGAGGTGTAGATGATGTACGCCGGATCGGACGGAGTGAGCGCCCGCGGCGGGTTCACCCACGAGTGCGTGGACACGTCCAGCCCGTCCAGGACGACGAGCCGGGTACCGGTGTCCTGGGGGAGGCGTCCCACGCGGTCGGTGACGGCGCACACCGGCGCCGCGTCCCGGAGCATGAACGTGAGCCGCTGCTCCGGGTAGTCCGGGTCGAGCGGCAGATACGCGGCACCCGCCTTCAACACGGCGAGCAGTGAGACGATCAGCTCCACCGAGCGCGGCACCGAGACCGCCACCACCGCACCCGGCCGGGCGCCGAGGGTCTGCAGATGCCGGGCCAGTCGGTTGGCGCGGGCGTTGAGCTCGGCGTAGGTCAGGGTGGTGTCCCCGTACACCAGCGCCGTCGCGTCCGGGGTCCGCGCGGCGCGCGACTCGATGGGGCCGATGAGCGTGGTCGGTGGCAGTTTGCGGTCCGTGTGGTTGAACTCGTCCACGACCAGGGCGTGTTCGGCCGGAGTCGCGATGCCGTGGGCGGCGAGCGGGAGTTGCGCGTCGGCGTTGGCGAGACGGTCCAGGAGATGCAGGAACCGCTCCTGGTGCGCGGCGAGTTCGGATTCCTCGTACAGGGCCGGGTTGCCGTCGTGGTCGATGCGCAGACCGTGGCCGTCGGTACGGTCGTAGATGTTGACCGTCAGGTCGTCGACCGGGCCGGCCGACAGGTTCCGCGCCAGGGTCGGTGCTCCGGCGAAGTCGACGCCGTAGTCGAAGGGCATGACGTTGACGAGCGGGCCGACCAGGCCCCGCATCTCGCCGAGCAGCCCCAGGTCGCGGCGGATGTCCTCGTAGCGGTAGCGCTGGTGGCGGCGGACCTCCCGGATGCCGAGGACCACCTGCCGTACCAGCTCGGCGAAGGTCGCGTCGGGGGAGACGGTGAGCCGCAGCGGCAGCACGTTCATCACCATGCCCGGCACGCGTAGCGCGACCGAGCCCATGCGGCCCATCATCGGCAGGCCGAGCACGATGTCCGACTGGGCGGTGGCACGGGAGGTGTACAGGGCCTGCGCGGCGATCAGTACGTCCGGCCAGGTCGCGCGGGAGCGGGCGGCGAGCTCGCGCAGGCGCTCCGTGGTCTCCGGCGGCAGATACGTCGTACGACGGCGGAACGTGCGCGAGGGCAGCGCGCCGCGACCCGCGAGCCGGGGCGCCTCGGGTCGGTCGGCGAACGCTTGGGCCCAGTGCGCGCGGTCGGCCGCGAAGGCGTCCGAGGAGCGGTACGCGGCGTCGTCGGCGACGAGTTCGGCGAGCGACCGGAAGGTGCGCGGACCCGGCTCCTCGCCCCGAGCGAGCGCCGTGTAGACCTCGGCGGTGCGCCGCACGAGGAGCGAGTAGCCGAAGCCGTCCATGACGAGGTGATGGATGCTCTGGTACCAGAGCCAGCGCTGTTCGCCCACGCGGAAGAGGGCGTGCCGGAACAGCGGTCCCGCCGCCAGGTCGAAGGGTTCGGTGAGGTCGGCGCGCATCCACGCCTCGGCCTGCTCCTCGGCGTCTTCCGCTCTCCGCAGGTCGCGCACGGTGAGCGGCAACTCCACGGTGGCGGAAAGGTGTTGGCGCGGGCCGTCCGGGGTGTCCTCGACGCGCACGCGCAGCGAGTCGGCCTCGGCGACGACCTGCCGCAGGGCGGCGGCGAAGAGTTCCAGGTCGATCGGCCCGTCGATCTCCAGGCACTCCGCGGTGTTCTGCGCGGGGCTGAGCGGATCGAGGGCCTGCGCGAACCACATGCCCGACTGGGCTGCAGTCAACGGCAGTTCGGTTACCGCGGTGCCCGTGTCGTTCGTCAGGAGGAGCGTCATGAGACGACCCCCAGCAGTGGCGCCCAGGCCTCGATTGCCGGTTGCTCGGCAAGGTCGACGAAGGCCGCCTCGACGCCGTGGTCGCGGCGCCAGCGTTCCAGCAGCGCCATGACCCGGACCGAGTCGAGGCCGTAGTCCATGAGGTTCTCGTCGAAGGGGATGTCTGCGGGATTCTCGCCGAGGGAGTCGGCGACGTCGCTGCGGATCTGCTCCAGGGTGAGGGCCATCGGGCTCAGACCTCCTTGAGAAGCGCGTCGGTGGTGGTGACGACCGCGCAGCGGCCCGCGGCCCAGCGCAGCGCCATGTCGTGGTCCGCACGGGAGAAGTCGGCGACGGCGTCGGCCACGACGAACGCCTGGATGTCCCGCATCCACGCGTCGCAGGCACTCATGAGGACGCCGATGTGGGCGTACACGCCGACGACGATCAGCTGGTCGCGGTCCTCGTCCCGGAGCAGTTCCTCCAGCCGGGTGCGCACGAACGCGCTGTACTTCCACTTGGTGAGCATCCGGTCGCCGGGCTGTGGCGCGACCACCTCCGGCACGCTGAGCGCATACGGGTCGTTGGCGACACCGGGGCCCCAGAAATCGAGCTGGAGGCCGCGCTGCCGGGCGGTCTGCCCGCCCCGCTGCGTCGAGTAGACGACCGGTATGGAGCGGCTGCGGGCGTGGTGGAGCAGGCGTGAGGTGTTGTCGAGCATCCCGGTCAGGGGCGGTTCACCGGCCGGGAACGCGCCGAGGAAGTGGTTCTGCAAGTCATGGACGAGCAGCACGGCGCGCGCGGGATCCACGGTCCAGGCGACGCGGTTCGCGGGCAGCTCGTCCTCGGTCGGCAGGGGATAGGAGGCTATGGCCGGAAGTGCCATGGAAAATCTGGGCCTTTCAGTGCTGCTCGGCGACGGCGGTGGAACGCAGCTGCTTCTTGCTGACCTTGCCGATCCCGGTCCGCGGGAAGGCGTCGACGAACTCGACGAGATCGGGGACCTTGTAGGCGGCGACGCCGCGCTCGCGGACGAATCGCTTGATGGCGACGGATTTCAGCGGATCGACGCCCTCGCGCAGGATCACGTAGGCGAGGGAGCGTTCGCCGAGGTACTCGTCGGCCACCGCGACGACGGACACGTCGTGCACGGACGGGTGGGCGAGGATGATGTTCTCGACCTCCTCCGGCGCGACCTTCTCGCCGCCCCGGTTGATCTGGTCCTTGGCCCGGCCCTCGACGACGACATGACCACTCGGCGTACGGCGCACGATGTCGCCGGTGCGGTAGAAGCCGTCCTCGGTGAAGGCCGTCGCGTTGTGCTCGGGAGCCCGCCAGTAACCGCGGACGGTGTACGGGCCGCGCGTCAGCAGATGCCCGAACTCCCCCTCCGCGACGTCGAGTCCGGTGTCATCGACGATACGGATCTCGTCGTCCGGGGAGATCGGAAGACCCTGTGTGGTGACGACCGTCTCCCGGTCGTCGTCCAGCCGGGTGTAGTTGACGAGCCCCTCGGCCATCCCGAAGACCTGCATCAGCCGGCAGCCCAGCGCGGGTTCCAGACGGCGTGCCGCCTGCTCGCTGTACTTGGCACCGCCGACGAGCACCAACTCCAGGCTCGACAGGTCGTGTTCGGACCCCGGACCGGCCTCCGTCCACACCAGAGCGAGCGGGGGAACCAGACCCGTCATGGTGATCCGTTCCCGCTCGACGAGGGGGAAGGCGGTCGCCGGATCGGGCGCGGGGCACAGCACGGCCGTGCCCCCGGCGTACAGCACACCCAGCCAACCGGGCGAGCTCATCGGGAAGTTGTGCGCGGCGGGCAGCACGACCAGGAAGCGGGTGTCGGCGTCGACGCCGCAGATCTCGTTCGAGCCCCACAGCGAGTACAGGTAGTCGTCGTGGGTGCGCGGGATGAGTTTCGGCACGCCCGTCGTACCGCCCGAGAGTTGAAGGAACGCCAGCTCGTGCGGCTGAGGACCGGGAGGGAGCGGGCCGGACGGATCGCACGGCACTTCGGAGAGGGCCGTGTGCTCGCCCGGGTCGCCGACCACGAAGACGTGCCGCAGACTCGGCGTGCGTTCCTTGACCCTCGATGCGAGGGCGCGGTGGTCGAAGCCCGCGTGCCGTTCGGGGATCACATAGGCGACGGCCTCGGTGAAGGCGCAGAAGTAGCCGATCTCCGACTCGCGGTGTGCGGGCAGCGCGTACACCGGCAGCGCGCCGATCCGGAACAGCGCGAAGACTACCTCGATGAACTCGCCGACGTTCGGAAGGTGCAGGACGACCCGGTCGCCCTTGGATATCCCGCGCGCCGCGAACCCGGCGGCCAACCGGTCGGCGCGCTCGTCCAGTTCGCGGTACGTCCAGGTGCGCCGCTCCGGCGCCGGGTCGACGAGGGCGATCCGGTCGGGATGGGCGACGGCGCGCTCGCGCAGCATGCCGCCGAACGTCTCTCCGCGCCAGTAACCCGCCGCGCGATAGCGCTCGGCGAACTCGGCGGGCCAGGTCGGCGCGTCGACACCGGGGGTGGTGGCACTTCCCGCGAGGCCAGACCGGGCGGCGGTCACAGCGCGGCCCCCACGGCACTGAGGAACGTACGGAATTTGGCGCCCGTCTCAGCCGTCTCGGCCTCGGGCGAGGAGGCGGCCACCACACCCGCCCCCGCGAACAGCCGCAGCGAGCGTCCCTCGGCCTCCGCGCAGCGGATCGTCACGACCCACTCGCCGTCGCCGTCCGCGTTCTGCCAGCCGACCATGCCGGTGTAGGGACCCCGGTCGAAGGGCTCCAGCTCGGCGATGACGGCGCGGGCCAGCTCGGTCGGCGTTCCGCACACCGCCGGAGTGGGGTGCAGCGCGGACGCCAGGTCGAGGGCGGAGACAGCAGGGTCCGTGAGCTCGCCGGTGATGGTGGTCGACAGGTGCCACATGGCCGCCGTACGCACCAGGGTGGGCCGGTCGGGCACCTTCAGGCGGGTGCAGAACGGCGCGAGCGCCTCGCGTACGGCGGCCACCACGACGGCGTGTTCGTGCAGGTCCTTCGGGGACTCCAGCAGCGCGGCCGCGCGCCGGACGTCCTCGGCGAGATCGGTGCTGCGCTGTGCGGATCCGGCCAGCGGATTGGCGGTCAGAAGGCCGCCCCGGCGGGCGACCAGGAGTTCGGGACTGGCCCCCACGAGCGTGCGGCCGGGCCCGCTGGGAACGGCGAAGGTGTATCCGGCCGGGTCACGGCGCGCCAGCCGGCGCAGCATGGCCGGCAGGTCCGGCTCGCGCGGGGAGGTGAGCTCCAGGGTGCGGGCGAGAACGACCTTGTCGAACTCCCCGGCACGCATCCGCTCGACGGCGGCGGCGACCGCCGCGCCGTACCCCGCGGCGGCCGGAACCTCCCTCACCTGCCAGTCGGTTCTCTCGTCGGTGTCGGGAACGGGCAGCGCGATCAGTGGGTCCTCGCGCAGTGGGGGCGCCCACCGTACGGATTCCGGGACGGCCAGCGAGTGCGGGGCGTCCGGGGCGAAGGGCAGCGCGCCCACCACGATCGGAGCAGGGTCGCCCGCACGGCGGCGGGCGTCGAGGACCTCGCATACCCGTCGGGCCAACGGTCTTGTGTCGTGGGGTATTTCGGCGGCGGTGCCGCGGCCGAGGAGGGTGTGCCGGGGAGAGGCGAGGAACCGGTCGGGGCCGGGGCGGTAGGCGTCGAGCAGGGCGGTTGCCGCGCCGGGGGACAGCAGCGTGGGGCTGGTGGCTTCGTGCAGAGATGCAGACATGGGTGTCTCCAGTGGGGAGAGGTGGCATGACCGTGGTCGGTGGGGCAGGGGCCGGTCTCAGGCCCGGAGGGTGGCGCCGCCGTCGACGTACAGGTCGTGCATGGTGATGTGACGGGCGCGGTCGGAGGCGAGGAAGACGACGGCGTCGGCGATGTCGGCAGGGTCGGCGATCCGGCCGAGCGGGATGCCCGTGCGGTGCGAGGCGAGGTCACCTTCGATGACGCGCCGGGCCGCTTCCGCCTGATCGGTGGAGTCGGTCCACAGTGCGCGTTGCATGTCGGTGAGCGTCGAGCCGGGGGAGACGGTGTTACATCGGACGCCCTGTGAGGCCACCTCCAGGCCGAGGCATTTGGTGAACATCACGGCCGCGGCCTTCGAGGCGGCGTAGGCGGCCATGCCCGTGCGGGGGATCCCGGCCGCGTTCGAGGCGACGGTGACGACGCTGCCCCGGCCGCGCCGGGCCATCCGGCGGGCGACGGATCGCGAGACGTGGAACACGCCGTTCGTGTTGACGGCGAAGGTGGCCGCCCAGTCCTCGTCCGTCAGGTCCACGACCTCCGAACTCCGCAGGATTCCGGCGACGTTGACAGCGATGTCGAGCGGTCCGAGTGTGCGCTCGGCCTCGGCGACCAGGGCCTCGACCGCGGCGGCGTCCGTGACGTCGAGCGGGCGGGCGGTGACCTGCTCGCCGTACTTGTCGGCGAGGGCCGCCACGCCCTCGGGGGCCACGTCGGTGGCGAGGACGCGGGCGCCGTGCTCGACGAGCGCCGCGACCACCGCCTCGCCGATTCCCCGGCCCGCTCCGGTCACGAGGGCGAGCCGTCCGGCGAGTTCCGGGCCGGCGCTCACTTTGCGCCCGGAGGAGCGAGGCAACGGGACGGGAAGAGCGGGTTCGGCGCCATGGCCTTGGGTCTCCGTCGCTGTTCGAGTGGGCGGTTGTGTAAGTGGGCTCCGACGTCTCAGGTGCCTTGCACCGCAGGGCAGTTGAGGCACTTTCAGGCATACGAAAGCAATCCGTTCCGTCGAGCCCGGAGCCGCAGAACTTAGGTTAGCCTAACCTTATGGAAATGGGGCGTCGACATATGTGTCAACAATTTCGCGAAGTGCGAAGAACCCCCGCAGGGCCCCAACGCCTTGGAGCATCAACCCTGTTGAGTGCCCCCGCCGCCTTCCCTCACCTTGACGTCACCCAGCCACAGCGTGAACGTCGCCCCCTTGTCCGGTCCCGGCGACGCCGCGACGACGTCACCGTCGTGGGCTCGGGCGATGCCTCGGGCGATGGTCAGGCCGATGCCGCTGCCGCCGGCCGGGGCGGGCCGTCCCGGGTGCTCAATGCGTTCGAAGCGGCTGAAGATCCGGTTCAGGTCGTGCCCGGGAATGCCGACGCCGTCGTCCGTGACGCGGACGATGACACGGGGCCGCGGTTCGTCCTCGCTGTGGACGGAGACCGACACAGCGCCGTGCGCGTCACACGCGATCAGCGCGTTGCCGAGGAGGTTCACCAGGACCTGGGCGATCCGGTCGGGATCGCAGAAGGCGATGACGGGGGAGTCCGCCGTGACGGTGAGGGCCACCCTCTGGTCGTCGTACTGGGGGCGCAGCCGCTCCGCCGTGGCGCGGGCCAGCGCGGCGACGTCCGCGTCCTCGCAGTGCAGGGCGAAGGCCCCCTCCTCGACCCGCGACAGACTGGACAGGTCGGACGCCAGCCGCCGCAGCCGGTCCAGGTCGTCGGAGAGCGAGGCGAACATCGCGTCGTCCGGTGTGAAGATGCCGTCGGCCATGCCCTCGATCTGACCGTGCAGGATCGTGATGGGGGTCCGCATCTCATGGGCGATCTCGGAGACCAGCCGGGCGCGCCGCCGCTCGGTGTCGGCGAGCGCCGCCGCCAGCGTGTTCACGTCGTTGACCAGTGCGGCGAGGCCCGGCTCGCTGGGCAGTTCGAGGACGGTGTCGTAACGCCCTTCGGCGAGCCGACGGGTGGCCGCGCGGATGGTGTCCAGTGGGCGTACCAGGAACCGGGACAGCACGACGGCTGCGAGGACGGCGGCTGCCACCCCGGTCCAGAAGCCGATGTTGTCGGGGTCGACGCGGTGGTGCCAGGGCCCGCTGACCAGTTCCTTGGCCACCGATGTCGCCCCCAGCGTCACCACCAGGACCGTGACGTGGGACAGCACCAGACGGTTGCGCAGCGACAGGCGGGAGTGGATCCGCCGCAGCCGGGCACGCCAGATGCCGGAGGGGCGCGTGGCGGTGTCCTTTCCCCTGGCCACTACGGCGTGTCCTGTGGGTTCGGGGCCGGTACGCCCTGGGTGGGACGGCCGACGAACCGGTAGCCCACGGCCCGCACCGTGCCCACGAACCGGGGCGCGTTCGCGTCGTCGCGCAGCGCCCGGCGCAGCGTACGAATGTGTACGTCCACGAGTCGTTCGTCACCGAAGAAGTCCTCGCCCCACACCTGGGCGAGCAGACCGCGCCGGGTGAACACGCGGCCGGGAGCGCGGGCCATGGCGACCAGCAGGTCGAAGTCGAGGGCGGACAGCTCCGCCGTGTGGTCGCCGTCGATCAGGACCGTCCGCGTGGCCGGATCGGCGGTGAGGCCCTCGAAGCGGAGTGTGCCGTCATCGTCCGGAGTCCCTCCGGGGCCGTTGTCGGTGCGCCGCAGGATCGCCCGTACCCGCAGCGCGAGTTCGCGCGGGCTGAACGGTTTGGTGACGTAGTCGTCGCTGCCGTTGGTGAAGCCGATGAGCCGGTCCACCTCCTCGGTCCGCGCGGTGAGCATGATGACGGGGACCTGGCTGGACTGCCGGATCCGGCGCAGTACCTGGAAGCCGTCGAGGCCCGGCAGCATCACGTCGAGGACCACCAGGTCGGGCCGGTTCTGGGCGACGGCCCGCAGCCCGGAGGGCCCGTCGGCGGCCTCCACCACCTGGAACCCGTCCGCCTCCAGATAGCCCCGTACGGTCATCCGGATCTTGGGTTCGTCATCGACGACCAGAACGCGCTGTGTACTCATCGTGCTCACTTTCCGTCACAGGCGTGGCAAGGGCCCCGGCCACTGCTGCGGATCCTCCGGCGGCCCGGAGGTACAGGTCCTCGAACGCCGCCAGCGTACGGCGGATGTCGTGTTCGGCGACGATTTCGCGGCCGGCCTCGCCCATCCGCAGGCGGGCCACGGGATCGTAAAGAAGCCTGGTGAGGGCATGGGCGAGGGCACTCACGTCACCGGGTGGGAAGAGGTAGCCGTTGCGGCCGTGGTGGACCAGATGCGGCAGGGCCATCGCGTCGGCCGCGACGACGGGTTTGCCGGCCGCCATCGCCTCCATGGTGACCAGACTCTGCAGTTCGGCGGTGCCGGGCATGCAGAAGATGTCGCACCGGGCGTAGGCGTCCAGTACCTCCTGGTCGGTGGCCAGTCCGTGGAAGGTGACCCGGTCCGCGATGCCGAGGTCCTTGGCCAGTTCCTCCAGTGCGCGGCGGCAGGAGCCCTCTCCGACGATCTCGCCCCGCACGCCCGGCAGCAGCGCCAGCGCACGCAGGAGTTCATGGACGTTCTTCTCCTTGTCGAGCCGGCCCACGAACAGCACTTGCGCTTCCCTGCCACCGGTGTCCACGGAGGGCTGGGAGAAGCGCTCCAGGTCCAGCCCGCAGGACACCGAACTGGCCGGGACGCGCAGCCCGTTGTCGTGCAGCAGCCGCACCGCCCGTGCGGTGGGCGCGGTGACGGCCTGGGCGCGGCGGAAGACACGGACGAGGTCACGCCACGCGAACCGGCAGACCGCGCGGGTCAGCCGGGCCGGAAGCCGGGTGTAGCCCAGGAGGTTCTCCGGCATGAAGTGGTTGGTGGCCACCACGGGTGTACCGCGCCGGTGTGCGGCGGTCGCCAGCGTCCGGCAGACGGCGAAGTGGGACTGGATGTGCACCACGTCGGGGGAGAGCCGGTCCAGCAGCCGGGTCACGGGCCGGGCGGTCCGCCAGGGCAGGCAGACACGGAAGGTGGGATGGAAAGGGGTGCGGTGGGAGGCGATCCGGTGCACGGTGATCCCCTTCTCCACAGCGGTACCTGGACCCGCCTCCGTCGCGGGGCAGACGACGTGGACCTCGTGACCCCGGCCCAGGAGCCCCTCGGCGAGCCGCTGGGCGAAGTTCGCGGCGCCGTTCACGTCCGGCGGGAAGGTGTCGGCGCCGATGACGATGCGCCAAGGGCCAGGGCGCTGCATGACGTACTCCTGCGGTGCTGAGGGTCGGCGACCCGAGGTGAGGTGGGGAAAGGAGGTGGAGCGGGTGATGTGGAGCACCCCCGTGAGTGCGAGCGCCCAGCAGCCGAGTCCCGTGCCGACGGTGGCCAAGGAGAGCCCGGGGGCCTCGCCGAGCAGACCGACCCCGATCACCACGGCGACGAACGGATCGACGAGGGTCAGGCAGGCGACGGTGACCTCGGGCGGCCCCGCGGCCTGGGCGCCCTGCGTGAGCCAGAAACCGGCGAGGGCGACGAGGGCCAGTCCGGCGAGCGTGCCGCACAGCGCACCGCTCACACCGGACGACGTGAACTCCTCGCCCGTCGCCCGCAGCAGCACCGACATACAGCCGTACGCGCTCCCGGCACCGACGGCACGTGCCACACAACGCCCTTGCCCGGACAGCAGGTTGGAGAGCCCGGCACAGCAGACCACGATCAGCAGGACCAGGCCCCCGGCCTGGAACTGCGCCGCTGTCGTGACGGAGGTGGTGACGGTGGCACCCGAAGCGATCACCGCGAAGGCACCCGTTCCGGCGACGATCGCGGCCAGCGCCAGCCCCGTCGCCCGGTCGAGCCCGACACGGCGGACCCGCAGCCCCCAGAGCACGCTCACCACGACGGCACCCACACCCAGCGGTTGCACGACCGTCACGGGCGCCAGCCGCAAGGAGGTGATGTGCAGCGTCGTACCCGTCCCCAGCAGGGCAAGACCGGCCAGCCAGCGAGGCCGCCGTACGACGGCCGACAGGGCTGTCGGCCCGCCGGGCGATGTGCCATGCGTGGCGTCGTACTGGAGCCGTGCGCCCGCCGCATAGCAGCACGCGTTCAACACGCTGAGCACGATGGCGAGTTCGGTCATCAGCGGTTCCGGTAGGTGCGCAGTGCGTCGGCCATCATGAACAGCAGGGCGATCTCCAGTCCCAGCGTCGCCCGCTCGGCCAGCCCGAGCAGCCGGGCCGCCGGGACGGATCCCGGCGTACGTGGTCGGCTCGCGCTCACATGCGTACCGAGGAAGAGCAGCGCGGCCCCCGAACTCGCCCAGGACAGGTGGCGTATTCGTCGTGCCCGCGCGCTCGTCGACCGGTGACCGCGCAGCCGACGGGCCAGCAGCAGACCGGCGGCGGGCAGCGCGGCCAGCGAGGCGCCCGCCGCGTGGCGGTGAACCAGTCCGCTCAGGGACTGGGCGCCGCCCGCCGGATCGGTGCGGAAGACCGCGCAGAGCGACAACCCCCCGCACCCCACCGCCAGCGCCGCCGGCGCGACGGTTCCGACGGGGAGTCGGCTGCGGAGCAGTGCGGCGAGCAGCGCGGCCGACCCCGCCGCGGCGCATGCGACACAGGCCGTGAACAGGGTCGCCGCGCCGTCGTGCAGCGCGTAGTCGCTGAGCGTCTGGCCGACCGGATCGACCTGCTCGGACCACCCAAGGTGCAGCAGTGCGGCCAGCGCGACCGACCCGGTGAGAGCGGTGCGCGCCGCCGAGGCCAGCTGTCTGTGACCACCGCGACCGGCGGCGACCTGCGGTGAGAGGAGAACGTGCATGACCGTCAGACAACGGGCGGCCGATGAGGCCGGTACCACTCGCCGTATGAAGCTTCCGTGAGGTGGCTGCTGGAGCTTCCATGAGGCGGCAATATCGAGAACAAAATTGTTGACAATCTCGGCGGACTGAATTTAGCTTCGACAGGCACTCACTCAGGGAGGGCGCATGCCGAAGGAAGCCCGTCCGAGCACCGGAGAGCAGGCCAAGCAGCATGCGCTCACGCAGTTGCGGCAGGCGATTCTGCGCGGCGACATGGCACCTGCCCAGCGGCTGGTGGAGAACGAGCTCGCCGAGCAGTTCGGTGTGACACGGGCCAGCGTCCGGGCGGCGCTGATCGAGCTGGAGTCGGACGGACTGGTGGAGCGGATCCGCAACCGTGGATCACGGGTGCGGGTGGTGACGGTCGAGGAAGCGGTGGCCATCACCGAGTGCCGTATGGCCCTCGAAGGGCTGTGCGCGGCGAAGGCGGCCGTCGCCGCCAGTGACGAACAGCTCGCGGAACTCACGGACTTGGGCAAGGCGATGACCAAGGCCGTAGCCGACGGCGAGCCGATCACCTACTCCGAGCTCAATCACGAAGTGCACGCCCGGGTAAGGCAGTTCAGCGGCCAGCAGGTCGCCGTGGAGCTGGTGGAGCGGCTCAACGCGCAGTTGGTGCGCCACCGTTTCCAGCTCGCACTGAGGCCGGGCCGGCCACAGCAGTCCCTGGGTGAGCATCTGACCATGATCGAGGCGATCACGGCCAGGGACCCGCAGGCGGCCGAGGCAGCCGTCCGCGCCCACCTCAGCAGCGTGATCGACGCGTTGCGCGACTGAGGCGGCCGAAGCGGCCGAGGCGACCAAAGCGGCCGACACGGCCGACACGGCCGACACGGCCGACACGGCCGACACGGCCGAGGCGACTGACGCGGCCGAGGCGGGCGCACACCTGTCCACCAAGGTGAGATGAGCAATGACGCACGGCTCCGTGCCCGTCGCCTCACGATCGACGCTTGTCGTCACCGCGCACGCCGGAGACTTCGTGTGGCGGGCCGGGGGCGCGATCGCCCTGGCCGCCTCCCGCGGAGAGAAGACCACCATCGCGTGCCTGACCTTCGGTGAACGCGGTGAGTCCGCCAAGGCCTGGCGCGAGGGCAGGAACCTTGAGGAGAGATCCAGCCCGACGTCGTGCTCACCCACCCCGTCGAGGACCCGTACAACGGCGACCGGGGCCATCCAGCAGACGTTCTTCCTGTACGTCTACGAGCCGGGCGGCAACCGCGTCGAGCTGTTGCAACCCGCTCACCCGGCTGGTGCTGGCCCCCGACTGGCCGCTGATCACCTGGACCAGGAAAGAGCGGGCCAAGGGGCGGGCCTGGGGCTGAAGACCATCGAGTCCTTCCACACGCACGGCACACCGCCCGTCGACTGACGGCAACGACGGTCTCGTACAGCGAGAATCGGAACCAACGCTGCGCGTGCGATCAAGGAGACGAAGTCCGTACGGGGTGTGGTTCAAGAACGTTATGCCATTGCCCTGGCCGCCCCAGGATGCTGGAGTGATCCCATGGATCACGTTGCGGTACTTGCCTTGTTCGACCGGGATATGCGAGAGGGGGCGCGGCCGGACGCCCCAGGTGCCCGGATCGAGCACACCGGCAAGGTGGTGCGACAGGTGAGCACCGGGCAGGGCTGGAGCGGGGTGACCTGGTCGGATCTCGACGAGGGGAGCGCGGACGCGGCGATCGCCGAGCAGATCCGGTACTTCACCGAACTCGGGCTCGTTTTCGAGTGGAAGCTCTACGGACATGACCAGCCGGAGGACCTCGGGCAGCGGCTGCGGGATGCCGGGTTCATCGCCGAGCCCGAGGAGACGCTCATGATCGCCGAACTGGGCGATCTCGTGCTCGACGCCGAGCCGCCCGAGGGCGTACGGCTCCTTCCGGTCACCGACCGCGCGGGCGTGGACCTCGTGGCCGACGTGCACGAGCAGGCGTTCGGCACGGACGGTACGCGGCTGCGCCACCAGCTGCTCGCCCAGCTGACCGGCGACGAGGACACGGTCGTCGCGGTGGTGGCCCTCGCGGGTGACGTTCCGGTCAGCGCGGCCCGCATGGAACTTCCGCCCGGGGCGCGGTTCGCCGGGCTCTGGGGCGGCGGCACCGTCGAGGCCTGGCGCGGACGCGGCATCTACCGCGCCCTCGTCGCCCACCGTGCCCGCGTCGCCGCCGACCGCGGCTACCGCTACGTCCAGGTCGACGCCTCAAGCCAGAGCCGCCCCGTCCTCGCCCGCCTGGGTTTCCAGCCGCTGACCACGACGACGCCGTACGTGTACGCACCGGACGACGCCGGGTCCGCGTAGAGCCGTCGGCCCCGCGACCGGGGAACAGCCGCTGCCCGGCGTCGCTCACAGCGTGAGCTGGTACTCCACGGCCCTGTGCGTCGGCAGATAGCCGAGCGCGTCGTTGATACGGAGCATGGGCGCGTTGCTGTCGGCGGTGTCGGTGAGCAGGCCGCCGAGTTCGGGGTGCCGTACGCGGGCCTGACGGATCGACTCCGCCTTCATCCACAGCCCGAGGCCGTGCCCGCGGTGCTCGGGCAGCACGCCGGTGCCGTAGTGCTGACCGTCACCGCGGCCGTCGCCCGGCACGACCAGCTCGGAGAACCCTGCGATCGAGCCGTCCGAGCGGTCCACCACGGCGACGGTGTGGAGCAGCTCGCCGCGCTTGGCGACGGCGTCGGCCACCGACCGGACCCGCTCCACGTCCCACCCGACCGTCCCGTAGTCGGTGTCTTCCATCGGCATGTCGTCCATGGCCCGGCGAGAGTCGGCGAAGGTCCGCGCCAGCGCGGGCGGCACGGCGCCGTCCCAGTGCGTCAACTCATAGCCGGGGTGCGGGTGTTGGACGATCCCGTTGATCCGGGCGAGGTCCACGTCGGGGAGCGGCAGCCTCGCGTACGTCAGCGCCAGCACCCGGTGGAAGCCGCGCGCCGCCAGGAAGCGGTCGCCGGGGGAGCCGTCCCCGGCCTGCGCGACGAGCGACCGCCGCCCCTCGCTCCGCGCCGCGGCGACAGCCGCGTCCAGCAGGAGACCGCCCACCCCCTGCTGCCGCTCATCCGGATGTACGGCGATCTCGATCTCCGCGAGATGTTCCTGCCCCGCCTTCGTGAACAGCCGCAGGAAGGCGGAGCCCAGCGGAACACCGTCGGCGTCGGAGGCCAGCCACGCCAGGCGTCGGCTCGACGGTGTGATCTCGGGATCGGTCAGCGGTGTGATGCGCGGGGGCAAGGGCTCTCCGTGGCGGCAGGGTGGGTGCGGGGAAGCCCGCAGAACCTAGCCGCCACGGAGAGCGACGCGCAAGGAAATTACGCCACGGCACGCGCCCGGCAAGAGAATTGGCGACGGCGCGACAAGCCGGGCCCGCCGCTCGGCCCTCAGCAGCGAACCCTTCGCCGGACCTGCGCGCGCCCGACCTGCGCGCCCCAGACCTGCGCGCGCTCGGCCTTCAGTGGTGAGTCCTTGGTCGGACCAGGGCCTGCTCGGCCTTCAGTGGTGAGTCCTTGGCCGGACCAGGGCCTGCTCGGCCTTCAGTGGTGAGTCCTTCGCCGGACCAGGGTCCGCTCGGCCCTCAGCGGCGAGTCCCCCCGTCCGACCTGCGCCCGCTCCGCCCTCAGCGCCGAACCCTTCCCCTGCTTCGCCCGCCGGAGCGGTCGAGTGCCGCCACGCCCAGTGCGGCCAGCCCGATCTGGATGAGCCACTCGATCCAGTCGATGCCGTTGGTGTCGGACACGTCGAACGCGTTGGCGATCGCGGCGCCGACCAACGCGGCGATGATGCCGACGACGATTGTCAGCAGGATGCCGATGCGCTGGCGCCCCGGGACGACCAGCCTGCCCAGTACGCCGATGATGATGCCGATGATGATGGCACTGATGATGCCTGAGATCTCCATCTCCGCCCCTCTTTGTCGTTGCCCTCGTAGTTATGCGTGTGCCCGCTGGATGCGCGGGCAGTCCGCTCGGCTTTCAACCGGCACCCGACCGACTTTCGACAGGCACTGGTCTGGCCTTCGCGCGACCGGGCGCGTGCTCCGGCGGCCTCCTGTTCAGCCCCCCTCTCGTCATGTACCGTTCAATAATCTGTTGCCCGGAGGACGGCCAAGCCCCGTTCTACGCGCGCAGACTTGGCGCCCGCACCGCCTCTCCCACCCCTCACGGAGGTTTTGCCGGATGCTCGGATTCAGAAGGTCCCGCCACAGACTCACCACCGCGCTGGCCGCGTTCGGGCTGCTCCTGACGGGCGCCGCCGTCCAGACGGCCACCGCGGGCGCGGCCGCCGCGGCGACCCCGCACCGCATCCTGTTCGACAACACCAAGGCCGAGACCGCCGGCAACGCCGACTGGATCATCGGCACCAGCCAGCCGGACCCGCTCGGCCAGGACTCCACACCGTCGGCCGAGACCGACTGGACCGGAGCGCTCTCCGCGTGGGGCGTCGCCCTCCAGAAGACCGGCAACTACTCGTTGAAGACGCTTCCCTCGGGCAGCAGCATCACGTACGGCACCACGGCCGCGACCGACCTGCAGAACTTCGACACGTTCGTCCTGCCCGAACCGAACATCCTGTTGAGCACCGCCGAGAAGACCGCGGTCATGACGTTCGTGCAGAACGGCGGCGGCCTCTTCCTCGTCTCCGACCACACCGGATCCGACCGCAACAACGACGGCGAGGACGCGGTCGAGGTCATCAACGACCTGATGGCCAACAACAGCGTCGACAGCACGAACCCGTTCGGGTTCACCGTCGACACGCTCAATGTCGGCACCGAGGACCCGAGGGCCATCTCCAGCACCACCGACCCGGTCCTGAACGGTTCCTTCGGCAAGGTCACCGGCAGCATCATTCGCAGCGGCACGACGGCCACCCTGAGCCCGACCGCCAACGCCGCGGTCAAGGGCCTCCTCTACCGCTCCGGTTACTCCGGAAACACCGGTGCCTTCTTCGCCACCAGCACCTTCGGCAGCGGCCGGGTCGCGTTCTGGGGCGACAGCTCACCCATCGACGACGGCACCGGCCAGTCGGGCAACACGCTGTATGACGGCTGGAACGACACCGCCGGCACCAATGCCGCGCTCGCCCTGAACGCCACCGAGTGGCTCGCGGGAACCAGCGACAGTGGCGGCGGAGGCGGCACCTGCACGGCCGCGCAGCTCCTCGCCAACCCCGGCTTCGAGTCCGGCAGTTCGTCCTGGACCGCCAGTAGCGGAGTGATCACCACCGCCACCGGTCAGGCCGCCCGCACCGGCTCCTACAAGGCCTGGCTGAACGGCAACGGCGCAGCCAATACCGAAACCCTCTCCCAGTCGGTGACCATCCCAGCCGGCTGCGCGGCCACCCTGAGCTTCTACCTCCACGTGGACACGGCAGAGACAACCACCAGCACGGCGTACGACACCCTCAAGGCCCAGGTTCTCAACAGCAGCGGCACGGTCCTGGCGACGCCGGCCACGTACTCGAACCTGAACGCCGCGACGGGGTACACCCAGCGCACGTTCAACCTCGGCAGCTATGCCGGGCAGACGGTCACCGTCAAGTTCACCGGCGTCGAGGGCTCCATTCTCCAGACGTCGTTCGTCATCGACGACACGGCCCTGAACGTGAGCTGACCGACGCGCGAAGGGGCGGGCCCGAGTCCGGGCCCGCCCGTGTCACCCGGCGTGAACCCACCCGGTGGCGGCCACGACCTCACTCGCGATGTCCACCACCGTGCGGTCGTCGGTCGCCACCCGCACGGTGTCCGCGGGCACCCGCTCGTCCAACAGCCGTGCCTTGTGGGCGCTGTTCGCCATCTCGCGTTCCAACTCGGAGCCGATCTCCCGCCCCTTGAGCCGCCGGGCCGTGGTGTCGTCGGTGGCAGTCAGCAGCACGCGGATGATCCGTACCTCTCCGCCCATCGCCCGCTGGAACAGGCTCGCCGACTCGGCCAGCACACTCACGGTGTTGGTGTAGACGAGGCGCCGGTGGCCGAGCTCGGCGAAGTTCCCCCACACCGCCCGGAGATTGCGCTCGGTGATCCCTGCGCGGTGCGGATCGCCGTCCGGCGCCGGATGCACGTATCCCATGAAGTCGCCCTCGATCACCGCGTGCGCGACCTCGGCGAACCTCAGCCGCGCCGAGACCTCCCAGCCCACGGTGGACTTGCCGACGCCCGCGCGCCCGCCGATGAGCAGTACCTCCGGTTGGTCCATGCGAAAAGCGTGCCAGCCCGGGGTCCGCCGGGCGATCGATACGCGTCCGGTCGCGCATGTCCGCCATGACTGCCGCTTGACATGCAGGTAATTGCCTGCATAACTTTGAGTGTGCGATCGGAGAATCAGCCCGGGATGGACCAGGTGTTCAAGGCGTTGGCCGATGAGACGCGGAGGCAGCTGTTGGACCGGCTGCACGCGCACAGCGGTCAGACGCTGGGTGAGCTGTGCGAGCACATCGACATGACGCGCCAGTCGGTGACGCAGCATCTGGCGGTCCTGGAGGCCGCGAACCTGGTCAGCACGGTGCGGCGGGGGCGGGAGAAGCTGCACTACCTCAATCCGGTGCCGCTCCACGAGATCCAGGAGCGATGGATCGACAAGTTCGAGCGCCCGCGGCTGCGCGCGCTCAGTGCACTCAAGCGACGAGCCGAGGAAGTCATGACCGACAAGCCGAGCTATGTGTACGTCATCTACATCCAGAGCACACCCGAGAAGGTCTGGGACGCACTCACCGACGCGGACCTGACGGCCGCGTACTGGGGCCACAGCAACGTCTCGGACTGGCAGCCCGGTTCCCGCTGGGAACACCGTCGTACGGACGGCTCTGGCATCGCCGACGTGGTGGGCACCGTCGTGGAGAGCGAGCGTCCGACCCGGCTCGTGGCCACCTGGGCCGCGCCCGAGGACGAGGGGCAGGCCGACCGGTACTCAAGGGTCACCTACGACATCCGGCCGCACGCCGACATCGTCCGGCTCACCGTGACCCATGAGGACCTGGCCGACGAGGGCGCGCTGAACGACGTGAGCTCCGGTTGGCCGGCGGTGCTGTCCAACCTGAAGTCCCTGCTCGAGACCGGCCGCCCGCTGCCGCAGGAGCCGTGGCTGGTGCCGAGCAGCTGACGCGTCGACGGGGCAGCGCAGAGGCCGGCCCGCGTGAGGCGGGCCGGCCCCCGGCCGGGTTCCCTTCCGTGGCTCGCTGCCGCGTCCTGCCGGCTACGCCCGAGGTGCGCTGCCCCTGGCCGTGACCGCACACAGCGCGCCCAGCACCACGGCCAGTGCGCCGATGATGATGCTGTTGAGGACGACTCCGGTGTCCGGACTGGTGCCGACGACCCACGGCGAGATGATCATCCACGCGCCCATTGCGCAGATCGCCCAGCTCAGGCCGTACATCCTCTCCGGCGTGATGGTGAATCCGAGCGCCAGCAGGCCTATCGCGATGCCGATGATGAGGTTGTGCGCCACGAGGGCGGGCTGGCTTGTCGTGTAGTGGAGTATCCACGGGGACACTGCGCAGTACAGGCCGAGCAGGAACACCGGCCCGTCCACGAGTGCCACATCGCGGGCGCCGACCACGCGGGCATACCGATCCCGCATTTCGCCGACGTCCGGGTGGCTGCTGATGTCACCCCTGGGGTGCGAGACATTGGCCATGACTCGTCTCCTTAGAGCTCTCTCGATCTCTCGGCCCGACCGCTCTGGTCCGGTATGCGGTAAGTGCCGCGTTCACCCCATTGTGCTCTTATTTCTTCTTTATGTGTAGCGGGAGGTGCGTCAGCCGGTGGAGATGAGCAGGTAGTCGAGGTTGAAGCCACCGGTTTCGCAGTAGACGGTGACCGTCTGCTCCCCGGCCCGGAGGTCGACGGGTACGTGCACCGACTGGTAGGTCCCCCAGCCGCCCGTGGCGGGCACCGATGCCGTTGCCAGTGTGGTGCCGCTGTCGTCGCGGAACGACACGGCGTTCGCCGCCGTGGTGTCCGTGCCGTTGGCGACGCGCAGCTCAAGATCGTAGGAGCCTGCCTGCGGGACATCGACGGCGTACGTGAGCCAGTTGCCGGCAGCTGTCCAGCCCACGTTCTTGCCGCCACTTGCGGCGGGGTTGTTCTCGATGAGGTTGCTGCCGTCCGCGGGCCAGCCCTGCTGACCGGTGTAGGACTCGGCCTCGATCTTCTGACCCACAGGGGCCGCGTGCGGCCGCACGGTGAGATGGACGGTCACCTCGTCGTGCGCCCTGCCGTCGGTGGCGTAGAAGGTCAGGTCCTGCTCGCCGGCGACGGCCGGACGGATCGTGACCAGACCGGTCGCCGGGTCGAGGGTGACGCCGCCCGGCAGTTCGGTGGCGTAGTAGGCCGGCCGGTCCCCGTCCCGGTCGGTCGCCTTCAACTGCAGGCTAGCGGTGCCGTACTGGTCGGCGACGACATCGGTGGCCTGCGCGAAGACCGGGGCGTGGTTGTGGGAACCCGTCGGCACCTTGCCCTTCCACCGGTAGGTGGCGAAGGAGCCCGCCGGAACGGTCACGACGAACGTCTGGTCGGCGAGGACGACCCGGACCTTGCTGTCGGTGCCGGCGCTGTTGCCGAGGACGGCGGTGAACGTGCCGTTCCCGGAGCGGTAGACCACGTTGCTGACACCGTGCTCCGCGGCGCTGGACTCCAGGCGCACGTCACCCGGGGAGAGATACTTGGAGAACTGTCCGATCGCGTACAGCTCGTCGCGGACGGTGAAGTCCTTCGTGAGCGTGTTCACCTTCACCAGCCGGTCCGGCCACTTGGTGGTGGCCGCCACCTGGTCCCAGTCGATGTTGTTGTCGCGGGAAGGCGTCCAGTGCAGGGTCCCGCCGTCCTGGTCGGTGGCCTGGGCCCACAGGATGTAGGAACCGGCGTCGAGGCGGAAGTCGTTGAGGATCGTCGAGGGAGCCAGATCACTGGTCTCCGTGAGATGGACCGGCTTTCCCGTCTCCTCATAGGCGTCACGCATGACGCTCGGGTCCCCCCAATAGGGGTGGAAGGCGATGGCGTCCGACGCGTCGCGGACCTCCTCGCCGGTCACCGAGCCGTCCGGGGCGTCCTCGAAGATGCGGTAGTAGTTCTTGGTAGCCGTGCTGTTGGGGTCGCGCCAGTCCCAGAAGTTGAAGTCGTGCACATACAGCTCGGTGCTCAGCTGCACCTTCTGGAACTCACGCTTGATCGCCAGGGTCAGCTTCTGCTGCTGCTCGACACTGATGTCCATCGCCGGGTAGACGACGTCCATGCCCGGCTCGTTCAGCAGAGTCAGCGCGTCAACAGGGATGCCCTTCTTGGCGTACGCCTGGATGAACTTGACGTAGTACCGCGCGAAGACGTCGATGCAGTCGTCGCGCAACTTGCCGGCCTGGTAGTAGTCCGTGGTGCTTCCGGGCTTGAGCGTGACCTCACCGGTGAACCGGTTGTTCGTCTTCATCCAGGCCGGTGCGCTCCACGCCGAGGCGAAGAAGGTGGCCTTGGGGTTGTAGCGCTGAATGAGCTTGATCGTGTCGATGATGTGCAGGTCGATGTCGCGCTGGATGGAGAAGTACTTCAGACCGAAGTCCTCGGTGACACCGGCGGGCAGGTCGTCCTCCGACCAGAACGGGAGGTGCTCGATGAGGTCGGGGCTGCCGATGGTCAGCCGGAACCGGTCCAGGCCGGCGCCGGTCTTGGGGTCGACAAGGAGCCGGATGGCCTCCTCACGCTTGGCAGGTGTGAGCTTCCACAGGTTGGACACGCTGGTCTCGTCCAGGGAGAAACCGATGCCCGTGTACTCCTGCCGGGCGGCACTGGGGTCGACTACCACGGTGGCATCGACGGAGCCGCCGGAACCAGTGCCTGTCCGGACGCTCGGCAGCGGCTGCCAGGCCTGTTCACCGCCGGTCGAGTAGGTGCCGGTCACGACCTGGCCGTTCCCGGCCGACCCGTCGGCGGCGAGGTCCGCGTGCGCGGCCGGACCCGTGCCGACCAGCGTGGACAGTGTCGTGACAGTGATGGCCGCGATCGCGGTGAGAGTACGTCTCACAGCTGCTCCTGGGCTCGGTGGATGAGAGGGGGGTGGCGCTGCGCTGAACGAGAGGCACGCGACCGTTCCGCCGCCAACGGCGCGGCGTGAACGGGCGGTTCAAGAGGGAACGCCGCGACGCCGGATACGTCCCGACGACCCGGCGCGCCTCCACGAAGTATTCGGAGTCGGTGGTCGTGCCGGTGCCGTCCAGCAGCCGACAGAGGGGTGTACCTATGCGTCCTGATGCGGCGACAGCCACCACGGCAACTCCCTCCCGCCCCACCGATGCGGCAGATCCAAGCAATATCCTTGGTGTTAAGTCAAGGCTTGAAAAAAGTCGTCCCGGTAAAGCGGGTACCGGTGCAACGCAGTGACGGCAGGCGGAGGCAGCAGTGTGGGAGCCCAGCGAGGACGAGCCGTTGGCGCGGCTGCCCGAGTCGATCTGGGAGACGCGGTACGTCGGCAGGCGCTTTCCCGGCTCCCGCGCGGTCGCCGAGAAGCCGGGCCTCGCGGAGGGCGCCAACTGCCAGCTCTTCGCCTACGAGGTACTGCGGCACTGCTCCCTGACCGTCCCCGACTGGCGGTCGAGTGATCTGTGGGACGACACCGGACGCACCGAACGGGTCGCGCACGCCCGGCCGTTGGACCTGGTGCTCCTCAACGCCGCCGACAACGCCTGGGGCGCGCACGTCGGCGTGGTCGTGGGGGAGGACCGGGTCCTGCACCTCAGTGCCGAGGTGGGGCGTCCGGCCGTGTGGGGCATGGCGGACTTCGCCGCCCGGGACCGCTATCGCACGCTCATCGGCTTCAAGCGGGTCCTGCGGCGGGCGTGAGCCGCCCGCCCAGCTCCCGGGCCCTGCGGACGAACGCCTCGTGCAGGTCGTCGGCCGCGCGGGGCACCGAGTCCGCCCTGCGGCGCTGAAGCATCAGCACCACCTGGGTGGAATCGTCCTCCAGCGGCCGGTAGGTGATCGCGCCGCATCGCTCCAGCGGATCGTCCATCACGCTGAAGTCGGGCAGGACCGTCACACCCAGGCCCTCGGCGACCATCAGCTTGCCCATCTCCGCGCCGTCCGTGGAGTACGAGAAGGACGGGGCGTGACCCTCCAGGAGCCGGTGCAGATAGCGGTGCATGACGTATCCGGTACGCATGGTGATCAGCGGTTCGTGCTCGGCGAGGAGGTCGGCCGCCGAGACCGTGTCCCGCGCGGCGAGCGGGCTGTCCGGGCGTACGCACAGCACCGGCCGTCCGCGCAGCAGCTCGGTGGTCTCGAAGTCGGCGGGCAGGTCGTCGCCGTCGAGATGGTTCACCAGACCCAGGTCGAAGCCGCCCTCCGTCAGGGCCCGGTGGATGTCCGACTGCTGGGCGCCGACCACCTCCACCTGCGTCAGCGGATGCGTCGCGCGGAACTCCCGGACCGTGGGGATGAGCAACGGCACGGTCGCCGCGTTCACCGTGCCGACGCGGACCATACGGCTGATGCGGTGCTGTTCGCCCGCCGCGCCCCGCAGCCGGTCGACCGCGTCCAGCACGTTGATGATGTGCGGCAGCAGGTCCCGCCCCTCGGCGCTCATCTTCGCGCCGGTCCGCTTGCGTTCCAGCAGGTCGACGCCGAGTTCGCGTTCCAGGTTCCGTACGGTCTCGCTGAGCGCGGGCTGGGAGAGGTGGAGTTCCTCGGCGGCCCGGCGCAACGAGCCGAGCCGGGTGACCGCCGCGATGTATTCCAGCTGCTCTATTCGCACCCCTGCAGAATGTGGTCGCCGGCCGGCCGTGTTCAAGGGTTTCCCTGTCACACCTTCGTGAAATACACCGGTCCGGGATGCGAGACCGGTCGGCTATTCCTTGACGGTCCGGACGGGGGGCTGCGACGATCGACGACATGAAGATGCGACCGGACCTCACGCGGCGACGCCACGTCGACCTCGCGCGTGTCTCCAGTTCCTTCTGTTGTAGCGAAGCCTGACGATCCCGACGGTAGGGTCCCCTTCGCACAGACCAGCCTGCCCACCGGTGAATTCTCCCGCAGGGTAGATCTCTGTGTTCTCCGGCACCCGCCGCCCCCTTTCACCGCCCGCATTCCCGTGGAAAAGCCGGGCCCGTAATTCGTCATGCCCTCGTATCGAACACCGGGAGTTCTCCGTGCCCGAAACGGAATCCGCAACCGACACCCCCACAGAGATCACCAGCGAGCCCGTCCGCTTTGCCTACTGGGTCCCCAACGTCAGCGGCGGCCTGGTCACCAGCAAGATCGAGCAGCGCACCGACTGGGGTTACGACTACAACCGCGAGCTCGCCGTCCTCGCCGAGAACAACGGCTTCGACTACGCGCTCAGCCAGGTCCGTTACATGGCCAGCTACGGCGCCGAGTTCCAGCACGAGTCGACCAGCTTCAGCCTCGCCCTGCTCCTCGCCACCGAACGTCTGAAGGTCATCGCCGCCGTCCACCCCGGCCTGTGGCACCCGGGCGTCCTCGCCAAACTCGGCGCCACCGCCGACCACCTCTCCAAGGGCCGCTTCGCGGTCAACGTCGTCAGTGGCTGGTTCAAGGGCGAGTTCACCGCCCTCGGTGAACCGTGGCTGGAGCACGACGAGCGCTACCGCCGCTCCGAGGAGTTCATCCGCGCCCTGCGGCAGATCTGGACCGAGGACCACACCGAACTCGCCGGTGACTTCTACCGGTTGAGGGACTTCTCGCTGAAGCCCAAGCCCCTCAACACCCCCGAGCGCCCGCACCCGGAGATCTTCCAGGGCGGCAACTCCACCGCCGCCCGCGCCATGGCAGGCCGGGTCTCCGACTGGTACTTCTCCAACGGCAAGGACTTCGACGGCGTCACCGAGCAGCTCGCGGACGTCCAGAAGGCCGCGACCGAGGTCGGGCGCAAGGCACCGAAGTTCGGCCTCAACGCCTTCCTGATCGCCCGTGACACCGAGGCCGAGGCCCGCGACACCCTCCGTGAGATCGTCGCCAAGGCCGACAGTGAGGCCGTCGAGGGCTTCGGCGCCGCCGTGAAGCAGGCCGGCCAGTCCACCGCCGACGGCAAGGGCATGTGGCAGGACTCCAGCTTCGAGGACCTCGTCCAGTACAACGACGGCTTCCGTACGGGCCTGATCGGAACCCCGGAGCAGATCGCCGAGCGGATCGTCGCCTACAAGCGTCTCGGCGTCGACCTCCTTCTCCTCGGCTTCCTGCACTACCACGAGGAGGTCGAGTACTTCGGCCGCCGGGTGCTGCCCCTCGTACGCGAACTGGAAGCCCAACTGCCGCAGTCCGAGGCCGAGTCCGTGTCCGTCCACGCGTGACCATCTCTGCCCTCTCCCCCCGCTCCTTCCGCACCGCTCTGCGAAAGAGGTCGACAAGCATGACTACCGCCACCCCCACCGACTGGCAGACCCGCCCCGCTCCGGAGACCGCTGAGGACTGGATCGCCCGCGCCGCCGCGGTCGCCGCCGTCCTCGCCACCGACGCCGCCGAACGCGACCACGCCGGAGCGACCCCGCACGCGGAGATCCAGCTCCTCAAGGACTCCGGCCTCGTCACCCTGCTCGGACCCACCGAGCACGGCGGCGCGGGCCAGGACTGGCCCACCGCCTACCGCGTCATCCGCGAGGTCGCCAAGGCCGACGGCTCCATCGGCCAGCTCCTCGGCTACCACTACCTGTGGAACTGGGCCGCCCGCCTGGTCGGCACCCGCGA
Organism: Streptomyces sp. NPDC087263; assembly: GCF_044744645.1. Lineage (NCBI taxonomy): Bacteria > Bacillati > Actinomycetota > Actinomycetes > Kitasatosporales > Streptomycetaceae > Streptomyces > Streptomyces sp. NPDC087263. The sequence continues at coordinate 433,243 of NZ_JBIUYT010000005.1, read as the reverse complement.
GCAGTGGGAGCACGTCGAGGCCGAAGCCGCCCGTAACCGTTGGTTCTTCGGCGGAGCCGTCAACCCGCGGGACAAGGACGTCGTGGTCACCGAGGACGGCGACGACCTCCTCTTCACCGGCCACAAGTCCTTCTCCACCGGCAGCAAGGTCTCCGACGTCACCGTCCTCGAAGGCGTCTTCGAGGGCACCGACCGGCACGTCTTCGCGATCGTGCCCTCCGACACCGAGGGCCTGACCTTCCACGACGACTGGGACAACATCGGCCAGCGCCTCACCGAGAGCGGCAGCGTCACCCTCGACCGGGTCCGCACTCCCTGGGCGAGCGCCGCCGGGTACGTCGACAAGGAGTTCCAGCCCCGGATCTACAACACCCTCAACGTCCCCACCATCCAGCTGGTCTTCGTCAGTTTCTACCTCGGCATCGCCGCCGGCGCCCTGGACACCGCGGCGACCTACACCCGCACCAAGACCCGGTCCTGGCTGCACGGCGGCTACGAGCGCGCGGTCGACGAGCCGTACGTCATCGACACCTACGGCGACCTCACCGCGAAGCTCTGGGCGGTCGAGGCGCTCGCCGACGCCGTCGCCGCCGAGGGGCAGAAGCTGCACGAGGACCCCGACGCCGTCACCGAGCAGACGCGCGGCGACTTCGAGGTCAGGGTCGCCGCCGTCAAGGCCCGCGCCACGGACGTCGCCCTGGAGATCGGCAACCGGATCTTCGAGGTGACCGGCGCCCGCTCCACCGCCGGCGCCGAGGGGCTGGACCGGTTCTGGCGCAACATCCGCACGCACTCCCTCCACGACCCGGTCGCCTACAAGCGACGCGAGGTCGGCCGCTGGGTACTCGAGGGCGAACTGCCCGAACCCACCTGGTACTCCTGACCGCTCGCCCGGGGCGCCTCCGTCGGGAGGCGCCCCACTCCGCAGAAAGAGGGCCCATGGCCACCGTCCTGTCCGTCTCCGGCAGCCCCTCCGTCGCCTCCCGCACCGCCAAACTCCTGCGCCACCTGGACACCCGGCTGGCGGCGCAGGGCCACGAGGTCATCCCGCTCGACGTCCGCACGATCCCGGCCGAGGCCCTGCTCGGCGCCGACTTCAAGCACCCCGCCATCGTGGAGGCGACCGAACTCTTCGCCCGCGCCGACGGTGTCGTCATCGCCACCCCCGTCTACAAGGCCGCCTACTCCGGCGTCCTCAAAGCCCTGCTCGACCTGCTCCCGCAGTACGCGCTCACCGGAAAGACCGTGCTGCCGCTGGTCACCGGGGGCAGCACCGCGCATGTCCTCGCCCTCGACTACGCGCTCCGCCCCGTCCTCAACTCCATGGGCGCCGCGCACATAGTCCAGGGCTGGTTCACCCTCGACAAGGACATCACGACGGGCGAGGACGGCAGGATCACCGTGGCGCCGGGCACCGCCGAGGCCCTGGCCCAGGTGGTCGACCAGTTCTCGGCGGCTCTCGGCCGCACGCCTTTGCTGGCTGCGACAGGCTGACACCATGACCGCCAAAGTGATCGCCGACGACGTCGAGGCGCTGGCCGTCGCCGCCGCGCTCGCCGACGAGTTCCGCGCCGGTGCCTCGGCGCGGGATGCCGAACGAAGGCTCCCGCGAGCGGAGTTGGAGCGGCTTTCCGCCTCAGGGCTGCTCGCCGTCACCGTGCCCGCCGCGTACGGGGGCGCCGACGTGCGCCAGGAGACCCTCGCGGAGATCTTCCGGCTGCTGGCCTCCGCCGACGCCAGCCTGGCGCAGATCCCGCAGAACCACTTCGTGTACGTGAACGTGATAAGCTGTCAGGGCACAGCACGGCAGCGGGAGTTCTTCTTCGCAGAGGTACTGGCCGGGCGCCGCTTCGGCAACGCCCAGTCGGAAGCGGGCACCAAGCACGTCCAGGACATCCGCACCCGCCTGGAACCCCGCCCGGACGGCTCCTACGTGCTCACCGGCGTCAAGCACTACTCCACCGGCGCGCTCTTCGCCGACTGGATCCCCGTCCTCGCCCGCGCCGAGGACGACAATCTGCACGTCGCGTACGTCCCACGGGACGCCGCCGGCGTCACGGTCGTCGACGACTGGGACGGCATGGGGCAGCGTACGACGGCCAGCGGCACCGTCCGCCTGGACGGCGTGGCAGTCCCCGCCGACCGGGTCGTCCCACACCACCTCACCTTCCAGGGTCCCCAACTCCACGGCGCCGTCGCACAGTTGCTGCACGCCGCCATCGACGCCGGGATCGCCGCGGGCGCCCTCGCCGAGGCCGTCGAGTTCGTCCGCACCAAGAGCCGGCCCTGGTTCGAGAGCGGTCTCGACACCGCTGCCGAGGATCCGCTGCTCATCCAGCGCTTCGGTGAACTCGCCATCCAGGTACGGGCGTCCGAGGCGCTGCTCGGCGCGGCTGCCCGCGCGGTCGACGCGGCTCGTGAGGACCTCGACGAGGATTCGGCTGCCGAGGCGTCGATCGCGGTGGCTGCCGCGAAGGTGCACACCGCCACCACCGCCCTGGAGGTGGCGGGCGCACTCTTCGAGGTGTCCGGCACCCGCTCGGCCCTCAACTCACTCAACCTGCACCGGCATTGGCGCGACGCCCGGACCCACACGCTGCACGACCCGGCACGCTGGAAGATCCAGCACATCGGCCGTTACGTACTCAATGGCACGAAGCCCCCTCGGCACGGCCTGCTCTGAACGGAGACCTCACGTGTCCCTCACCTTCCACTGGTTCCTGCCCACCAACGGCGACAGTCGGCATGTCGTCGGCGGCGGCCATGGCACCCCGGCGACCGTCTCGGGACGGGACCGGCCGCCGACGGTCGTGTATCTGAGCCAGATCGCCCGCGCTGCCGAGGACCTGGGCTTCGTCGGCGCGCTCACGCCCACCGGCGCCTGGTGTGAGGACGCCTGGCTGACCACCGCGATGGTCAGCCAGAACACCGAACGGCTCAAGTTCCTGGTCGCCTTCCGGCCCGGCTTCGTCTCGCCCACGCTCGCCGCGCAGATGGCATCCACCTTCCAGCGGCAGACCGGCGGACGCCTGCTGCTGAACGTGGTGACCGGCGGCGAGAGCCACGAGCAGCGTGCCTACGGCGACTTCCTCGACAAGGACGCCCGCTACCGCCGTACCGGCGAATTCCTCCAGATCGTCCGGGACCTGTGGGACGGCAAGACCGTGGACCTGGCGGGCGAACACCTCAAGGTCGAGGACGCCAAGCTGGCCCGCGTACCCGACCCGGTTCCCGAGATCTACTTCGGCGGCTCCTCACCCATCGCCGGTGAGATCGCCGCCCGTCACGTGGACGTCTACCTCACCTGGGGCGAGCCGCCCGCGCAGGTCGCCGAGAAGATCGCGTGGGTACGCGGCCTCGCCGAGAAGGAGGGTCGCAGTGTCCGCTTCGGGATCCGGCTGCACGTCATCACCCGCGACACCTCCGAGCAGGCCTGGGCCGAGGCCCACAAGCTCCTCGACGGCTTCGACCCGGAGACCGTGAAGTCCGTACAGGCCGGACTCGGACGCAGTGAGTCCGAGGGCCAGCAGCGGATGCTCGCGCTGCACGGCGGCAGCCGCGACGGCCTGGAGATCCACCCCAACCTGTGGGCCGGGATCGGGCTGGTCCGCGGGGGCGCGGGCACGGCCCTGGTCGGCAGCCACGACGAGGTCGCCGAGCGTATCGCCGAGTACCACCGCCTCGGTATCGACGAGTTCGTGTTCTCCGGCTATCCGCACCTTGAGGAGGCGTACTGGTTCGGCGAGGGCGTCCTGCCGCGACTGGCCGCACAGGGCCTGTGGCAGCACCCGTTCGCGAAGCCGGCCGCTCCGGCGGCACAGGTGCCCTTCGCGAGCTGAGTCAGCCGGGCGAGCCGAGCGAACCGAGGTGCGCCGTCCGCACCTCGGCCGTCTGCCCCTGCACCAGCAGGAACATTCCCTCGCGCGCCAGCCGCTGCGCCGGACTGCCCAGGTCGATGGAGCGCCCGCCACCGGCCACGACCGCCGCGGTCGTGGCCGCGCGCAGAAGGTCGTACGACCGCGTCTTGACCGCCAGCCGCTCGTCGACGCGCTCGGTCGGCACCGGGTGGTCGGCCAGCTCGTACGCCTGCTGCCTGACCTCGTCCAGGCGACCGCGCAGCGCACGCGCGGTCTCCTTCGTGGCGGGGTCGCCGTCGTACGACTCCAGCAGGCCGAGTGCCGACGCGGTGACGCCGAAGACGGCCGGTGAGGCGTTGGTGTTCCTCGGGCGGTCGGTGACGGCCCAGGTCTCGTACGGGGTACGCAATGCCACCGCGTCATCCGGCAGCCACAGGCCGTCCAGCTCCAGGGAGACCGTCCGGGAGGCGGTGAGCGCGGCGAGCCGCATCGGGGGAGAGGGCCGCAGGCCGGGCTGCTCACGCGCCTCGGTGAACGCGAACAGCGCCTCGTCCCCCTCCGTCACTCCGGCCAGCAGCATCACGTCGTTGAGCCCCCAGCCCGTGTACCAGGGCACCGTCCCGTCGAAGCGCCAGCCGCCGCGCTCGCGGGTGACCCGGACGGGTACGCGCGGATGGGCGCGCAACTGGGCGTACGCCACCCCGGACAACAGCTGCCCACCCGCCAGCGGTCCCAACAGCCGTTCTCGCAACGGGAGTTGAGCCTTGGTGAGCATCTGCACCGGTGTGTGGTGCTGGGTCTGCACGAACCAGGTCGAGCAGCACGCCCCGGCCAGGATCTCGGCGGTCTCCCGGGCCACCGCAGCGGGCGCCGCCGACCCCCCGTACTCCACCGGCGCGCTCACCCCCAGCAGCCCGGACCGTTTGACCGCCTCGATACTGCTCGTCGGCACACCTTCCTGGTCCACCCGCTCCGCCTGGGGCGCCAGTACCTCGGCGGCGAGGCGTCGCGCGCGGGTGACGAGAGGATGCGGTGTGGTGCTCATCGGAGGAATCTCCCGGGATCGAGGTGTCCGGTGCCGATTCAACCTTCCACACGGGGAGCACCGGGAACCTGGCCATCGACCGGAGGAGCGCGCGCGTGCGCTCAGGGGGCCGGTGGGCCGCCGGCGGCGCACGCGTCCCTCACAGGCTGAACCCCTCACACGCTGAGTGCCTCCCGCACCGACCGCTCCGCCTCCTGTCCGCCCTCGCCCGAGGACGTGACCCGTCCGGCCTCCAGGACGTAGTACCGCTGCGCCGCCCGCATCGCGAAGCCGACGTGCTGCTCGACCAGGAGGACGGAGAGCCCGCCGCGGGCGGCGAGGGCGAGGATCGTCTCCTCGATCTCGGCCACCACGGAGGGCTGGATGCCCTCGGTGGGCTCGTCGAGGAGGAGCAGCCGAGGGCTCGTCACCAGGGCGCGGGCGATGGCGAGTTGCTGCCGCTGGCCACCGGAGAGTAGCCCGGCCCGCCGACCTGAGAGGGTCCGGAGCGCCGGGAACAGGTCCAGCGCCTCCGCGACCGCCTCCTTGCCGCGCGCTCGCCCGTCGGCGACCAGTTGGAGGTTCTCCGCGGTCGTGAGGTGCGGGAAGGCCTGCTGTCCCTGGGGGACGTACGCCATGCCGCGGGCCACGCGCTCATGGGGCTTTCGCCGGGTGATGTCCTCACCGTCGAGACGGACGGTGCCGCTCTGCGGGGTGAGCAGTCCGACGGCGGTTCGCAGGAGGGTGCTCTTGCCGGCGCCGTTGTGTCCGAGGACGGCTGCCACGCCGTCGTGCGGGACCTCGACGGAGACCCCGTGCAGGACGGAGCTGCGGTGGTAGCCGACGCGTACGTCGTCGATCTCCAGCATCATGTCCGCTCACGCCTCCTGTACGGCGACGCCCGCAGCGGGCTCGCCAATAGGCCCCTCGCCGATCGGAGGCTCGGCGGTCGGTGTATCGGCCGCGTGCCCGAGATACACCTCCTGCACTCTCGGATCCGCCTGCACCTCGGCCACCGTCCCCTCGCTCAGCACCTTGCCCGCGTGCAGCACGCTGACGCTGCGGGCGAAGGAGCGCATGAAGTCCATGTCGTGCTCGATGACGACGACGGTCCGATCCTGGCTGATGAGCTCCAACAGCTCACCGGTGGACTGCCGTTCGTCGTGGCTCATGCCCGCCACCGGTTCGTCGAGCAGCAGCAGCCGTACGTCCTGGACGAGCAGCATCCCGATCTCCAGCCACTGTTTCTGACCGTGTGCGAGCGTCCCGGCCGGGCTGTCGGCGAGCTCGGTGAGGCCCACCGTGTCCAGCGCGCGGGCGACGGGTTCCGGCACTCCCTTGCGGCGGCGCAGCATCGTGAGCATGCCCCGGCCCGCGCCCGCCGCGATGTCCAGATTCTGAAGGACCGTCAACTCGTCGAAGACAGTCGCGGTCTGGAAGGTCCGGCCGATCCCCGAGCGGGCGATCCGGTGCACGCTGCGCCCGAGGATGTCCTCGCCCCCGAAGCGCACCGATCCCTGCGCCTTCACCAGTCCGGTGACGGCGTCGACCAGGGTCGTCTTGCCCGCGCCGTTCGGCCCGATGAGGAAACGCAGATCGCCCGGGCGTACGTCGAGGTCGACTCCGTCCACGGCGGTGAAACCGTCGAAGGACACCCGTAGTTGGCGTATCTCAAGACCTGAGAGCTCACTCATACCGGTTCTCCCACTGGAAGGGCGGGCGCCTTCTCGTCGGTCCCCTGCTCGTCGGCCGGCCCGGAGGACCCGCGTCGGCGCCGGACGATCCCCACCAGCGAGGCGAGACCCCCGGGCAGGAAAGCCAGGGCGACGATGAACAGCAGCCCCTGGAAGTAGGTCCAGGCCGCGGGGAACTCCTCCGACAGCGCCGTCTTGGCCCAGGCGACACCGACCGCGCCGAGCACCGCGCCCAGCAGGATCGCGCGGCCGCCGACCGCGGCGCCGATGACCAGCTCGATGGACGGCACGATCCCGATCAGGGCGGGGGAGATGATCCCGACCGCGGGCACGAACAGCGCGCCCGCGAGCCCGGCCATGCCCGCCGCCACCACATACGCGACGAGCTTCACGTTCGCCGGGTTGTACCCGAGGAAACGGACCCGCTCCTCGGAGTCCCTTACAGCGACGAGGAGTTCGCCGTACCGGCTGTGGATCAGCTGGCGGGCCAGGGCCATCAGGAGGAGCAGGACCGCGGCGATGATGAAGTACACCATCCGCTGGTTGACCGGGTCGTCGAGGTCGTAGCCGAAGAAGCCCTGGATGTCGGTGAGTCCGTTGGTGCCACCGGTCGTGGCCTGCTGGCCGATCAGCCAGATGGCGAACGCGGCGGCGAGGGCCTGGCTGAGGATCGCGAAGTACGCGCCCTTCACCCGGCGCCGGAAGATGAACGAACCGAGGATCGCCGCGACGGCCATCGGCAGCAGTACGGTCGCCGCGAGCGCGAAGAGCGGATTGGCGAACGGCCGCCACCACCAGGGGAGTTCGGTGGCGGTGCCGTACAACTGCATGAAGTCGGGGAGGTTGCCTGGCCCCGCGTCCGCGATCTTCAGGTGCATGGCCATGGCGTAACCGCCGAGCCCGAAGAAGACGCCCTGCCCGAGTGTCAGCAGTCCGCCGCGGCCCCAGGCCAGGCAGATGCCCACGGCGACGATCGCGGTGCACAGGTATTTGGCGAGCAGCCCCAGCCGGAAGTCGGAGAGCGCGAGCGGGGCCACGGCGAAGAGCACGACGGCGCCCACGGCGAAGCCGGCCACGGGGCGCAGGGCGGTGAACCGCCGCTTGATACCGGCGGGTTGCTTCGGGGCGACAGGACTGGTGGTGGTCATACGAGACTCCTCGTACGCAGCGTGTACAGCCCCTGCGGCCGCCACTGGAGGAACGCGACGATGGCCACCAGGACCAGCACCTTCGCGACGCTGACGGTGGTGGAGTACTCGAGTACGGACTGCAGCACGCCCAGCACGAAGGCGACGATCACGGTGCCCTTGAGCTGTCCGATGCCGCCGACCACGATCACCAGGAAGGCGTCGATGATGACGTTGGTGCCCATCGTCGGCCCGATCGGACCGACCAGGGTCAGGGCCACCCCGGCGACTCCGGCGAGTCCGGACCCGATGAAGAACGCGGTGCGGTCGACGCGGCCGGTGGAGATGCCGGACACCTCGGCCAGGTCCCGGTTCTGCACGACGGCGCGGATCCGGCGGCCGAGCGGGGTGAGCCGCAGCGTCAGCGCCAGCGCGAGGACCGCCGCGAGCGCAAGACCGAGAATGAACAGGCGGCTGTTGGCGAACGTGAGCGGGTCGTCGCCGCCGATGACGGTGATGTTCCCGGTGAGAACGTCGGGCGCACGGGTCTGCACATTGGGCGCGCCGAAAATGTCACGGGCGAGTTGCTGGAGCATCAGGGAGACGCCCCACGTGACGAGAAGTGTGTCCAGTGGCCGGAGGTAAAGGCGGCGAATGAGCAGCCATTCAAGCAGCGCACCGAGCGCCCCCGACACGAGAAAGGCGACGGGCAGCGCGACGAGCAGTGAAATTCCCGCACTGGAAATGGACTTCTGGAGGACATAGGTGGTGTAGGCGCCGGCCATGATGAACTCGCCGTGGGCCATGTTGATGACATTCATCTGGCCGAAGGTGAGCGAGAGGCCGAGCGCGATGAGCAGCAGAACGGCACCGATGCTGACGCCGGTGAACATCTGCCCGAGGATCACGGTCATGCGGCGACTCCGGGGAGGCGGGACGCGGAGGCCACTTCGCGAAGGGCCCCCGCGCACGGGTGATCAGGAGAGGCCGGCGGCCCAGTCGTAGCCCTTGAGGTACGGGTCCGGCTTGATCGGCTTGCCGGAGTCCCAGACCTGCTCGATCAGCCCGTCGTCGCCGATCCTGCCGATGCGGGCGGTCTTGTAGATGTGCTGGCTCGCGCCGTCCACGGTGACCTTGCCCTCGGGCGCGTCGAAGGTGATGCCGTCCGAGGCGGCCTTGACCTTCTCGGGGTCGAACGACTTCGCCTTCTCGACCATCGCCTTCCACAGGTAGACCGAGGTGTACGCGGCCTCCATCGGGTCACTGGTCGGCTTGTCCTGGCCGTACTCGTCCTTGTATGCCTTGACGAACTTGGTGTTCGCCGCGCCCGGAGTCGTCTGGTAGTAGTTCCAGGCCGTCAACTGGCCCTCCAGGTACTGCGCCCCGATCGACTTGACCTCTTCCTCGGCGATCGACACGGAGACGACCGGCATGCCCTTGGCGGTCAGGCCCGCGGACTTGTACTCCTTGAAGAAGGCCACGTTCGAGTCGCCGTTGAGGGTGTTGAAGACCGCGTCCGCCTTCGACGCCTTCACCTTGTTGGCGATCGTGCTGAACTCCGTGGAGCCCAGCGGCGCGTAGTCCTCGCCCAGCACCGTCATGCCATTCGCCTTGGCGTACGCCTTGATCTCCTTGTTGGCGGTACGCGGGAAGACGTAGTCGCTGCCGACCAGGTAGATCCTCTTCTTGCCCTGGCTCTTGAGGTAGTCGAGCGCGGGGATGATCTGCTGGTTGGTGGTCGCGCCCGTGTAGAAGATGTACGGGGACTCCTCGAGCCCCTCGTACTGCACGGGGTAGAACAGCAGCGACTTGTTCTTCTCGAAGACCGGCTTGACGGCCTTGCGGCTCGCGGAGGTCCAGCAGCCGAAGGTGGCCGCGACCCGGTCCTCCGAGATCAGCTTCTGCGCCTTCTCGGCGAAGGTCGGCCAGTCGGAGGCGCCGTCCTCGCTGATCGGCTTGATCTGCTTGCCGAGCACTCCGCCCGAGGCGTTGATCTCGTCGATCGCCAGCTTCAGTGAGTCGCGTACGGTCACCTCGCTGATCGCCATCGTGCCGGACAGCGAGTTGAGCAGTCCGACCTTGACGGTGTCGCCGCTCACGTCCGCCTGCGCGGCCCTGTCGGACGTACCGCCCGCGTCGGTCTTCGCACCGCACGAGGAGAGCGCGACGACCGCCGCGAGTGCGGCGGCGCCGGCCAGCACCCGGCGTCGGAGACCACTGAAATCGTTGGAACTGCTGGAAACGCTGGTATCGCTGAAATCACTCGGACCGCTTGAACCGCTGGACAAAAGAACCCCCTCGGGCTGTGGAGGAGACGACTTCCTGAAGTGCGGTCCACAGCCTCAAGTGACCCTGTTTCCAAGGTGTTTCGCGATACTTTCCCGGCGGTATCTTCCCGCTCTCATGGGGTGGGCGCGGGGAAATATCGGGCAACAAAAAATGCCCGGGGCGGAATTCGTCACCCGAATTCATCATTCGCCCGAGGCATTCTAGTTACTTCCTGTGGGAAGTATCTTGGCGAGGGTGCGGCATGTCAAGGGTGGGAACCGTGAAGGTCGAGTTGGGCGACCACGTCGAAGCCCACACCGTCCGCCCGTGCCAGATAGATGCGTTGGCGGACATGACCGCCCCGCAGATGGAGCAGCCCGCGCGGGCCCTCGTACGACACCGTCTCGGCCGCCGCCCCGATCGCCGACACGTCGAGGGCCCTGGCCCGCCCGATCAGCGCGGCGAGCAACAGCACGCCCTCGTAACAGGATTCGCCGAGGCTCCCCAGGGCCGGTGCCTCGATGCCGAACCGTCCGGCGTACTGGCCGTGGAAGTCGAGGGTGTCCTGGTTGGCCAGCGAGGCGAAGAACCCGGCGGTGCTGTAGAGGTCGACGGTGGCCGTCGGCCCGCTCGCCATCAGCATGTTCTCGTCCATCAGCGTGCTCAGCCGCAGACAGCGCGCGTCGAGGTCGGCCGCCGCGAACGCCCGGTTGAAGCGGACCGCGTCGCTGCCGACGAGCAGCATGAGTACGCCGTCCGCGTCCGACCGCTCGATACGGCGCAATACCGCGCCGAAGTCATGCGTGCCCAGGGGGAGATAGACCTCTCCCTGGATCCTGCCGCCGGCCTCCCGCGCGTAGCCGTGCGCGGCCCGGGCCGTACGGCGGGGCCACACATAGTCGTTGCCCACGACGAACCAGCGCCGCACCCCGCGCTCATGTGCCAACAAGCCCATCGCGGGCCGGAGTTGATCGCGAGGCGTCTCGCTGGTGAGGAACACACCCGCGGTGTTCTCGCCACCTTCGTACAACGCGGTATAGACGTACGGCACCCGATGGGCGATCCTCGGCGCCAAGGCCTGCCGCACCGAGGAGATGTGCCAGCCCGTGACGCCCTGCACGACTCCCAGGTCCACCAACGCCTCGACGTGGTCGGCGACTTCGCGTGGTCCGCTGCCGCCGTCGACCGGCAGCAGCCGCAGTTCCCTGCCGAGAACACCGCCGGCACGGTTGACCTCCTCGGCGGCCAGCTGTGCGCAGAGTTCGCAGGTCGGTCCGAAGATCCCCGCCGATCCCTGCATGGGGAACACGAGCGCCACCCGGAACACGGAGTCGTCTGCCGTGAACCAGTCGGGCGGAGGCGGATCGTGCCGGAACATGGCGTCATGATTCCGGGTCCGCCCGGTGAACTCCAGTCTGTCTCATGCCATGTACAGCCGCGGCTCGTACCATGTAATGCCCCGGGACCGAGGAGCAGGATGTCAACCTCAACTCCGCGTCACCCCCAGGATCTGGCGCACCTCCTGACACGGGCCGAGCGGCTGGCCGCGCGCCGGCTCCAGAGCGTGCTGGACGAGGACGGCTGCTCGCTCGACGCGTGGCGGGTGCTCGCCCTGCTCAGTGACGGCCAGGGGCAACACATGACGTCGCTCGCCGAGGCCGCCTTCCTGCCGCCGCCGACGCTGACCAAGCTCGTCGACCACCTCGTCGACCAGAACCTCGTCCACCGCCGGGTCGACCCGCTCGACCGGCGCCGCATCCTCGCGTACCTCACCCCGCGCGGTCAGACGTACTGGCGACGCCTCGACCGCGAGGTCCGTGCCCGGTGGCCGGTGCTGAGCGACGGCGACGACGAACTGCTGCGAGCTCTGCTGGAACGCCTGGTGGACACGCTGGACGGGGCGAACGCCGAGACCGCTCTCTGAGACTCTCCGGATCGCTATGGTCGCGGAGAGTGCTTTCGTGTGCCCGGAATTTATTTGGGCACGTGAAAGGTTGGTATATACATCCAGCTGTTACATTCGGCTGTACGTGCAGCTCTCTACGTGCAGCTCTCCACGTCCAGCGATCGAGTACGTCGCGCGGTGGCCCCACCCGTCCGCGCCAGACCAGCGAGGCATCGTGAACCAGTCCACCCCCGAGCAGCCCGCCGACGTCGTCTCCCGGCTGCGCTCCACCTTCCGCTCCGGCCGGACCAAGCCCGTCGAATGGCGCAAGACCCAGCTGCGCCGACTGCGCGAACTGCTCACCACGCACGGTGAGGACATCGCCGCCGCCCTCCACGCTGACCTCGGCAAGAGCTCCACGGAGGCCTTCCGCACCGAGATCAACTTCACCGTGCGCGAGATCGACCACACCCTGGAGCATCTCGACAGCTGGCTGCGCCCCGAGCCCGCCCCGGTCCCGGCGCACCTCGGAGACGACGCGACGGCCTGGACGCAGTACGACCCCCTGGGCGTCGTCCTGGTCATCGCTCCCTGGAACTACCCGGTGCAACTCCTGCTCACCCCGCTGCTCGGCGCCCTCGCGGCCGGCAACGCGGTGGTCGCCAAGCCGAGTGAGCTGGCCCCCGCCACGTCCGCCGTCCTTGCCCGGCTGCTGCCGCAGTACCTCGACACCGACGCGGTCGCCGTCGTCGAGGGTGCGATTCCGGAGACCACGGCCCTGCTGGCCGAGCGCTTCGACCAGATCTTCTACACCGGCAACGGCACGGTCGGCCGCATCGTGATGCGCGCCGCCGCCGAGCACCTCACCCCCGTCGCCCTCGAACTGGGCGGCAAGTCCCCGGCGTTCGTCGACCGCGGCACCGACCTGGCCGTCGTCGCCGACCGGCTCGTCCGCGGCAAGTTCCTCAACGCCGGGCAGACCTGCGTCGCACCCGACTACGTCCTGACCGACCCCGAGACCGCCCGCGCCCTGGAGCCCGAGCTGGTCCGGGCGGTCGAGGCGGTCTTCGGTGCCGAGCCGAAGAAGTCCACCGAGTTCGGGCGGATCGTCAACGAACGGCACTTCGACCGGCTCAGCTCGCTGCTCGGCTCCGGCCGCGCGGTCACCGGCGGCGACAGCGACCGCGGCGTCAAGTACATCGCGCCGACCGTCCTGGCCGACGTCGACCCCAAGTCGCCGGTCATGGCGGAGGAGATCTTCGGCCCGATCCTGCCGATCATCACGGCGGCGGACCTCGACGGGGCCATCGGCTTCATCAATGACCGTGCCAAGCCGCTGGCCCTGTACGTCTTCACCGACTCGGACACCACCCGGCGGCGGCTCGCCGACGAGACCTCGTCCGGCGGTCTCGGCTTCGGCCTGCCGCTCGCCCATCTGACCGTCTCCGACCTGCCGTTCGGCGGGGTAGGCGAGAGCGGCATGGGCAGCTACCACGGGCGCTACTCGATCGAGACGTTCAGCCACCGCAAGGCGGTGCTGGAGAAGCCGCTCGGCTGACGCGGTCAGGGACGTGGCGGGTGGTGGCCCGGGCCGGTGGTGAACCGGCCCGGGCCACCGCGCTGTTCAAGTGTCACAAGTGTCATGGAATGACCCGATATCGGGAGTACTCCCCAATTGTCGCCGGATGCTCGGCAGTTCACCCGCCAACGGTGTCGGATCCATCTGGTCTAGACCTTGACTGGTACAGACCAATACGGTTGAGTGTGCCTCCACACCCCCCACCACGGCCGCTCCCGACGCCGTGTCCGGCCCCGCCGGCGCGTGCGCACAAGGCTTTGCTTCGCTTTGCTCTTGGTCGGGCGCGGCCGTGCTCCGAAGAGGAGTTGATCCTGTGTCGAGGCGCCGCATCTCCGCAGTCATGGCCGCAGTCATCATAGGAACCGCCGCACCGGCGCTCTTGCCGGCCACGAGCGCTTCCGCCGCGGCCTGTTCGAGCTACTCGAGCTGGGTGGCCGGCAAGGCGTACGTCACCGGCAACATCGTCCGCTACACCGACGGCAAGGCCTACATCGCCGAGCACGACAACCCGGGCTACGACCCCACCGTCAGCACCTGGTACTGGGAGCCCTACGCCTGTGACAGCGGCACCGGGACCCCCGCCGCCAGCTTCGTCGTCACCGAGGCGCAGTTCAACCAGATGTTCCCGAGCCGGAACTCCTTCTACACCTACAGCGGTCTGGTCGCCGCGCTGAGCGCCTACCCGGCCTTCGCCAAAACCGGCAGCGACACGGTGAAGAAGCAGGAGGCCGCGGCCTTCCTCGCCAACGTCAACCACGAGACCGGCGGCCTCGTCTACATCGTCGAGCAGAACACGGCCAACTACCCGCACTACTGCGACTACAGCCAGTCGTACGGTTGCCCGGCCGGCCAGTCCGCGTACTACGGCCGTGGGCCGATCCAGCTCAGCTGGAACTTCAACTACAAGGCCGCCGGCGACGCGCTCGGCATCGACCTGCTCAACAACCCCTCGCTCGTGCAGACCGACGCCGCCGTGGCCTGGAAGACCGGCCTCTGGTACTGGAACACCCAGACCGGTCCCGGCACCATGACCCCCCACAACGCCATGGTCAACAGCGCGGGCTTCGGCCAGACCATCCGTAGCATCAACGGCTCGCTGGAGTGCGACGGGAAGAACCCCGCGCAGGTCCAGAGCCGCGTCGACGCCTACAACCGCTTCGTCGGCATCCTCGGCACCACCGCCGGCGCCAACCTCTACTGCTGACGCCGTCATCTCCCTGACCGTGTCCGTGTGAGCGGTGTCCTGGGCGCGTACACGTACCCGTAGGTCGTGTGCAAGGCTGCCGCGATGACCTCAGCGAAGATCACCGCGGCAGCCGCGGGCACCTGGAAACTCGGCGATCTGCCCGTCAACCGCATCGGATTCGGCGCGATGCGGCTGACGGGCAGTGCGGCCTTTCACCTGGGCACGCCGAGCGACCGCACACGCTCGATCGCCGTGCTACGGCGCGCGATCGAGCTCGGCGTCGACCACATCGACACCGCCGCCTTCTACTTCTCGTCGCTGCGCTCCGCGAACGAACTGATCAACAGCGCGCTCGCCCCGTACCCGGACGGCCTGGTCATCGCCACGAAGGTCGGGCCGCACCGCGACTACTCGGGGGAGTGGGGCACCGCCGCCAGGCCGGACCAACTGCGCGGCCAGGTCGAGGAAAACCTGCGGCAGCTCGGCCGTGACCATCTCGACGTGGTGTATCTCCGCCGAATGCGACAGGACTCCATCGCCGAGCACTTCGGGGCGCTGGCCGAGCTGCGCGACGCCGGCCTGATCCGGCACCTCGCCCTCTCCGACGTCGGATCCGGGCACCTCGCCGAAGCACAGGCCATCGCACCCGTGGTGAGCGTGCAGAACAAGTACGGCCTCGACTTCCCGGACCCCGAGACCGACGCCCTCCTGCGGATCTGCGGCGAACAGGGCATCGCCTTCGTGCCCTTCTTCGCGATCGCGGGCAAGGGCGGCGCCCAGGGCGCGAGCGGCGCCGATGACGACGAGGTCCTCGCCGTCGCGCGTGCGCACGGCGCTAGCCCCGCACAGGTCCGGCTCGCCTGGACCCTGCGGCAGGGCCCACACGTGCTCGCCATCCCCGGCACCGGCAACCCGGACCACCTCGCGGAGAACGTGGCCGCGGGCGCGCTCCGGCTCACCGACGAAGAAACGACCCGCCTCGACGCACGCCACGCGCGAGGAGAGTGAGAGCGGGGCCGTTCTTTGGGGGCGGGTTTCCCAGGGGGTTGGGTGCGTGAGGGAGGGTGGTCTTGAGGGGTGCGTTTCCGAGGGATCCGCCGCGGGGGTGCCGGGTGCGTGAGTGATGGTGGTCTTGAGGGGTGGGTTTCCCAGGGATCCGCCGCAGCGGTGCCAGGTGCGTGAGCGCGGCGGACTTCAGGAGCGGGTGACCGACACGCTGGGGCGAGCCATGCTGGGGGTGACCCGACTGAAGGGGCGAGGACCGCGTGTCCTCACCAGCACGGAGATCAACGGCCTCGGTGCCCTGCCTCTCGCGGCGGTGACGTCACGACCGGGACCGTCCTGGTGACCGGCGGCACCGGATTCGTCGCCGGCTGGTGCATCGTCGAACTGCTGCAACAGGGATACGACGTGCGCACCACGGTGCGCGGTTCGTCCCGTGAGGAAGCCGTACTGGCTGCCGTTTCCACCGAGGTGGACCCGGCGGGCCGCCTGAGTTCGACGTCGCGGACCTGACGTCGGACGCGGGCTGGGCGGAGGCGGTCGCGGGCCGCGAACACGTCCTGCACGTGGCCTCGCCGCTGGGCGGAGATGCGCCCAAAGACTCGGACGCCCTGGTCGCTCCGGCCCGGGACGGGGCCCTGCGCATGCTGAGCGCCGCCACGGACGCAGGGGTGCGGCGGGTGGTCATGACGTCCGCGTGCGCCGCCGCGCCCCACCCCTGGCCGCTCCGGACAGCGTCAGCGACGAAACCCGCTGGACCGACACCGACACCGACACCGACACCGACACCGACACCGACGACCCGACCCTGACCGCCTACCGGAACTCGAAGGCCGTCGCGGAACAGGCCGCCTGGCAGTACATGCGGGACCGGAAGGGACCTACCACGCTGGCCACGGTTCTGCCGGGAGCGGTCTTCGGGCCGCTGCTCGACCCGGCGAACCGGGGTTCGGTGCAGGTGATCGAGCGGCTGCTGCGCGGGAGGATGCCCGGGACACCCCGGATCGGGTTCGAGGTCGTCGACGTCCGTGACCTCGCCGACCTGCACGTACGCGCCATGACCTCACCGGAGGCGGCGGGGCAGCGTTTCATCGCCGCCGGGGAGTTCCGCTGGATGGCCGACATCGCACAGGAGCTGCGCGCCGCGCTCGGCGACGCGGCGGCGCAGGTGCCGATGCGCAAACTCTCCGACTTCGCGGTCCGCCTGCCGGCGTGCTTCGATCCCGGGGTTCGCGCGGTCGCGCCCTACCTGGGACGCAGGCATCTGCACACCGCCGACAAGGCTCGGCAGACGCTGACGTGGCAGCCGCGCCCCGCCGCCGAGGCCATCATCGACTGCGCGCGGAGTCTCGCCGCCCATCAGGTGGTGTGAGTCCCTGCCCGGAGGCGGGCGGCCTCCGAAGGCTCAGCCCAATTGCTCGTGCAGGAAGGCCACCGTGCGCTGCCAGGCCAGCGCGGCCGACTCGGGGTCGTACACGCTGGGACGTCCGTCATTGAAGAAGGCGTGCTGAGCGGGGTACAGGTGCATGTCCGGAGTGATGCCGGACTGCCGATGGATCGCCGCGCTCATCTGCTCCAGGCCCTCCTTGGAGATACTCGCGTCGAGTTCGCCGTAGTGACCCTGGATCTGCGCCTTGAGGCCGGAGTAGTCGTGCTCCGGGTCCGCGATCGCGCCGTAGAACGGCACCGCCGCGGTGACGCGCCGGTCCACACTGGCCAGGTGGAGGACGAAGCCGCCGCCCATGCAGAAGCCGACCGAGCCCACCGTGTCGGAGGTCACCTCGGGCAGCCCGAGGAGGTGGTCGACGGCGCCGGAGAGCAGCTCGACGCCGCGCGAGACCGGCAGCTCCTTCGCCATCCGCAGCGCTTCGGCCTTCTCGTGGGCGACATTGCCGCCGTACAGGTCCGGTGCGAGAGCCACGAATCCCTCCGCCGCCAGCCTGTCGGTGACATTCGCTATGTGATCGGTGAGACCCCACCACTCCTGGATGACGATGACGCCGGGTCCCCTGCCGGAGGGCGGCAGCGCGAGATATCCGTGCGCGGTGGTCCCGGCGCTGGGGAACGTCACGTTCTGATGGGCCGGGGCTCCGGTCGACTTCGGCAGCTCGGACATGGCACTCAACTCCTGGGGAGGCGGCATCGGCACAGGGCGCGGCGGGGCCGGCCCCGAATCGATCTCCACCATGCCACGCGTACCTGTAGGGCTTCCTGCCGCCCCGCCCCGCCCGGCACCCGACTCCCGGTCACCCAGGCCGCTCCCACGGCCCGTAAGAGAAGGCTGCGGCGAAGGGCCGACGGGGACCTCACGGTGCTGGGCGGCTGCATGGTTGCCGTCTTCCGCCGTCGTGTCCAGGCGGGGTGGCGGCGCCGATATCGCGGAGTAGGCGCCGGGAGCGAACCGTGCGACGGCGTACGTGGTGAGGCTCAGCCAGCAGAGGCTGAAGAGCCAGCCGCCCAGGACGTCCGAGAACCAGTGAACGCCCAGATAGACGCGGGACAGCCCGACCAGTGCGGCCCAGCAGCCGATGAGAAGGGTGAGCGACGTTCTGCCGCGCCCGGCCCGCGCGAGCACCGCGAGAATGAGCAGCCCGCCGGTGACCGCGGACGTGGTGGTGTGGCCGGAGGGAAAGGACCAGCGGGAGGCGTGCGCGGCCCAGTCGGCTGTGGCGGGGCGGGGCCGGGCGACCCAGGACATCACGCCGTAACGCACGGACTGCGCAGCGGCGAGGCAGCTGAGACAGCCCACGACAGCGAGGATCCGCTGCCTGCCGGTGCGCCCGAGAACGATCCCGGCCACGCCGACCAGGACGAACGGGATGATCCCCGTGCCGCTGTTCGTCACCAGGCGCGCCAGGGCGACCGCGACGGCCGGACGGTGTCCCACGGACCACGAGGTGAGGTCCTCGTCGCCGAACAGGGCGGCGCCGCCCCGGCCGGACACGGTCAGTGCCAGCAGCACGAACGCGACCAGGCTCCCCAACGCCATCGAACCGGCGAGATCCCTGGCGTCCTTGAGCGGCGGCGCGGTACGCGGCGCTGCGGGCATCGGCGTGGACCCCTTCCGTAACGGCGCGCGGGCGCGGCGGACGGCCGCGTCCGCGCTGACTACAATCCTGTAGACGGTCGGCACAACTGTAGACGATCGCGGAGTCGGGATCGTTCCCATGCCGTGAGCCCCGCGAGGAACGACGGTCCGCCGAGCCCTCGATCCAGGATGCCGTACTCTACGTGTTACGTATAACCCACGATCCTCCGGAGAGGTCCCGATGAGACACGTCGCCCTGGTCACCCTCGTCGTCGACGACTACGACGAGGCGATCCGCTTCTACACCGAAGCCCTCGGATTCCGGCTGGTCCAGGACACGCCGCGACCCGACGGCTCCCGCTGGGTCGTGGTCGAACCGGGCGCGGAAGGGCAGGGAGGCCAGGGCACCGGTCTTGTGCTGGGCCGCGCCAAGGACGAGGCACAGCGCGCGCGGGTCGGTGATCAGACCGGCGGGCGTGTGGGCTTCTTCCTGCACACCGACGACTTCGCCCGCGACTACACGCGGATGCGCGCCGCCGGTGTGACCTTCCTGGAGGAACCGCGCCACGAACCGTACGGCTCGGTCGTCGTCTTCCAGGACCTGTACGGAAACCGCTGGGACCTGCTCCAGCCCGCCCCCACCGCATAAACCACCGAACCAAGCTGCCGAGGAAACACACGCATGACCGCGCCCCGCATCGACATCGACACCATCCGCCGACTCCCCAAGGCCGTCCTGCACGATCACCTCGACGGCGGCCTGCGCCCCGACACCCTCGTGGAGCTCGCCGAGTCGGTCGGCCACACCCTGCCCACCACCGATCCCGAGGCCCTGGCCGCCTGGTACTACGAGGCCGCCAACTCCGGGGACCTGGTGCGCTACATAGCCACCTTCGAGCACACCCTCGCCGTGATGCAGAGCCGCGAGGGCCTGCTGCGCACCGCCGAGGAGTACGTCCTCGACCTGGCCGCCGACGGCGTCGTCTACGGCGAGGTGCGGTACGCACCCGAGCTGATGCTGGACGGTGGGCTCAACCTGCCCGAGGTCGTCGAGACCGTGCAGGAGGGCCTGGCGGCGGGCATGGCCAAGGCGGCCGCCGCGGGCACCCCGGTGCGCGTCGGCACGCTGCTGTGCGGGATGCGGATGTTCGACCGCACCCGGGAGATCGCGGACCTCGCAGTTGCTTTCCGGGACGGTGGCGTCGTCGGCTTCGACATCGCGGGCGCCGAGGACGGCTTCCCGCCCGCAGACCACCTGGCCGCCTTCGAGCACCTGCGCCGCGAGAACGTGCCGTTCACCATCCACGCCGGTGAGGCGCACGGTCTGCCCAGCATTCACCAGGCCCTCCAGGTCTGCGGCGCCCAGCGCATCGGCCACGGCGTCCGCATCACCGAGGACATCGTCGACGGCAAGCTCGGCCGGCTCGCGGGCTGGGTCCGCGACCGCCGTATCGCCCTGGAGATGTGCCCGACGTCCAACCTCCAGACCGGCGCCGCGACCTCCATCGCCGAGCACCCCATCACCGCCCTGCGCGATCTCGGTTTCCGGGTCACCCTCAACACCGACAACCGTCTGGTGTCGGGCACCACGATGACCCGCGAGATGTCACTCCTTGTCGAGCAGGCGGCCTGGACCGTCGAGGATTTGCGCACGGTCACCGTGAACACGGTCAAGAGCGCGTTCCTCCCCTTCGAGGAGCGCAACGCCCTCATCCGCGACGTGGTGCTGCCCGGCTACGAGGCCGCGCTCTAGGTCCCGTCGTCACATTCCCGTCTGCCTCGTGACGACCGGACCTAGAGCAACCCGCGTACGTACGCTGCCTGGCCGACATGCTGCAGATCGTCGGAAAGAACGCTCACCAGGCGCACGCCCAGGGTGACCGGCGGGTCCCAGTGCTCGTCCACGACGCGCTCCAGGTCCTGGGCGCCCAGTCCGCGGACGAACCCCAGCGTCTGTTCGTGCACGGCGTCGTAGTAACCCAGCAGCAGGTCGCCCGACTCCACCCGGACCTGGGCGACCTGCTTGGTCGCGTGCCCGTACCCGGTGTCCCGATGGGGGAGACCCAGCGCGAAGCGGTCGGCCCACCCCTGCGCAAGCCAGACCTGTTCGAAGTCGGCCGCGTCGGCGACATGGTCGTCCTGGACGCGGGTGAGATGCCAGATCAGCCAGGAGATCGAGTTGGCGCCGACGGCAGGAGGGGTGTTGAGGCGGTCCGCGGACAGTCCGTCGACCGTGGCATGGACCTCTTCCTGGATGCGGCTGTACGCGTCGATGAGAATGTCCTTTGCGTGCATGCGTCCACCATCGCGCATCGCGGTCCGCCGCGCGCGCCACTCCCCAGGGGCGTCAGGCGCGCTACTCCGGGGAGTCGAGCAGGACCATCAGCGCCCGTGCGGCCGGACTGGTGGCGTCCGCCGGCGGCAGCATGGCGACCGTCTCGTACGACGCCTCGGAGACGCCCTTGAAGGGGAGGGCGGTGAGATCGCCGGCCTCGCGCTTGAAGCCGAAGTGCCGTGGCACCACAGCGATTCCGAGGCCCTCGTGGACGAGCTCCAGCAGGCTGTGTACGTCGTTGACCTCAAGTGTCACGGTCCGCTGCACGCCCGCGGCGACGAAGGCCGCGTCCGTGGTGCGGCGCGGCCCCCAGTCGGGGTGGAAGTCGACGAAGTCCTCGCCGCCCAGTTCCTCGGGCGCGAGCACCGCGGCGCTCGCGAGGCGGTGCTTCGGATGGCAGAGCACGGTCATCGGCTCGCTGGTCAGCGGCACCGAACGCAACTGGTCGGTGTCCGCCTGGGTCCGCACGGCGAAGGCCAGGTCGAGCCGCCCGGCGGCGACCTCCTCGGCCAGCGCCCAGGAGCCCGCCTGTCGCAGTCGGATCTCCACGTCGGGGTGGCGCCGCCGGAACGCGGCAAGCAGCGTGGCCACATGCACTCCGGCGATGCACTGCTCGGTGCCGAGGGCGAGCGTGCCGCGCAGCACACCCTGCACCGCGGCCACGGCGTCGTGGGCCGAGCGGACCTGGGCGAGGATCCGCTCCGCCTCGCCGAGCAGGGCCCGGCCGGCCTCGGTGAGCGTGACCCGGCGAGTGGTACGGACGAACAGTGGAGCCTGTAGCTCCCGTTCCAGAGCGCGGATCGAGGACGACAGGCCCGACTGCGACACCATGAGCCGCTCGGCCGCCCGGGTGAAGTGCTGGTCCTCGGCGACGGCGACGAAATGCTGGAGATGGCGCAGTTCCATGAGGGACAAGGGTAGTCGCCGCGCGGAAACCGCCCTCGCCGATTGAGAAGCGCCGGCGCTGAATGCCATCCGATTCTCCCGTTGGACCGCTGCCCCGGGCACGCGCGAGAGTGGAGACCTGATTTTCCCGGCATCTCAGGAGTACGCGTTGTACACCGCACACACCGACCGTTACGCGGACATGCCCTACCGGCGCACCGGACGCAGCGGCCTGAAGCTTCCCGCGCTGTCGCTCGGCCTGTGGCACAACTTCGGCCCCGACCGGCCCGTGGACACCCAGCGCGCGATCCTGCGCCGCGCCTTCGATCTCGGCGTCAGCCACTTCGACCTGGCGAACAACTACGGCCCGCCGCCCGGCGCCGCCGAGTCCGCCCTCGGCGACGCCCTGAAGGCCGACTTCACGCCCTACCGCGACGAGCTGGTCATCTCCACCAAGGCGGGCTACCTGATGTGGCCGGGCCCGTACGGCGAATGGGGTTCGCGCAAGTACCTGCTGTCCTCGCTGGACCAGAGCCTTGGCCGCATGGGTCTCGAATACGTGGACATCTTCTACTCGCACCGCCCCGACCCGGAGACTCCCCTGGAGGAGACGATGGGCGCCCTGCACTCGGCGGTCCAGCAGGGCAAGGCGCTGTACGTCGGCGTCTCCAACTACTCGCCGGAGCAGACCCGCGAGGCCGCCCGCATCCTCGGCGAACTGGGCACCCCGCTGCTGATCCACCAGCCGCGCTACTCGATGCTCGACCGCCGGCCCGAGGAGGAGGGGCTCCTGGACGCCCTGGACGAGCTGAAAGTCGGCTCCATCGCCTACTCGCCGCTGGAGCAGGGCCTGCTGACCAGCCGTTACCTCGACGGCATCCCGGAGGGCTCGCGCGCCGCCAGTGACAGCCCGTTCCTGAGCGCCGACACGGTCACCGAGGATCTCGTACGACAGCTGCGCGCCCTCGACGAGATCGCCAAGTCCCGTGGCCAGTCCCTGGCCCAGCTGGCGCTGGCCTGGGTGCTGCGCGGCGGCCGGGTGACCTCCGCGCTCATCGGCGCGAGCAGCACCCAGCAGCTGGAGGACAGCGTGACGGCCACCCGCGCCCTGGACTTCGACCCGGAAGAGCTGGCCCGGATCGACGCGATCATCAAGCCTGCGGGTCGATGAGGCGCTCGCTGAGCTCCCAGAGCCGGTCGGCCGCCTCGGGGTCGACGGCGTAGGGCAGTACGCCGGCCTTCCAGGACCTGTTCATGAGGGTCCAGTCGCGACCCTCCTCCAGGGACATCGGGGGAGCGACGTCGCTGTTCTCGCAGTAGAGGCCGCCCAGGGAGTCGAGCAGGGGGCTGGTGGCGCACCACACGCTGGTGGCCGCTCCCTGCTCGACCGTCTTCAGCTGCCGCTCGGGGTCCAGCACCGGCTGCCCGTCGTCGTCGAGTACGCCGACGGCCTTCAGGTCCTCCTCCGCGAGGTACTTCTTCAGGCCGGTCGCGACGATGCTTCCCGGGTGGAGGGAGAAGGCCCGCACTCCGTCAGCCTTTGCGCGGGCGTCCAGCCCGACCGCGAACAGGATGTTGGCCGTCTTGGACTGGCCGTAGGCCGCCCAGCGGTCGTACTCGCGGCGCTCGAAGTGCGGGTCGTCGAACACGACCGGTGAGAAGCGGTGTCCCCAGGACGACACCGAGACGACCCGCGCCCCGC
Source organism: Streptomyces sp. NPDC087263 (assembly GCF_044744645.1). Classification (NCBI taxonomy): domain Bacteria; kingdom Bacillati; phylum Actinomycetota; class Actinomycetes; order Kitasatosporales; family Streptomycetaceae; genus Streptomyces; species Streptomyces sp. NPDC087263. Next base: position 409,671 of record NZ_JBIUYT010000005.1, on the reverse strand, counting down.
CCGCCCGGCGCAGTGCGGGCCGCAGCCGGGCGGCCAGCCGGAAGTGGCCGAGGTGGTTGGTGGCGAACTGCGCCTCGTAACCCCGCGCGTCGCGCATCAGTGGAGTCGCCATGATGCCCGCGCTGTTCACGAGGATGTGGAGCGGTCGGCCGGAGGCGAGGAAACGCTCCGCGAAGGCGTCGATGGATGCGGGGTCGAGCAGATCCATCGTCTCGACCTCGACGCCGTCGACCTCCTTCAGCGCGGCCCGCGCCCTGTCGGTGTCGCGCGCCGGTACGACGACCTCGGCGCCCGCGGAACGCAGCACGCGCGCGGTCTCCAGGCCGATGCCGGAATAGCCGCCGGTGACGACGGCGACCTTGCCGGTCAGGTCGATGCCCTTGATGACGTCCTCGGCGGTGGACGCGGCGTCGAATCCGGAGTGGAGGGGCTCTTGGACGGTGGTCATGGCTCGGATCTCCTTCAGTGGGCTGTCCTGCCACCGTATGACCGGAGATCCGTACGCTGAATGCTTGAGAGTCCGTATTACTTGCGCGATAGTACGGATATGCCTGCTGATCCCCTCTCCGACACCCTCGCTCTCACCGACGCCCGATGCGTCATCTCCGGTGGCTTCACGGCCGGCGGTGACTGGGCGCTGCGCTTCCCCCGGCCCGGTCGGCTCAAGATCACCGCTGTGGTGAAGGGGAGCTTCTGGGTGGCCCTCGACGACATGCCGGAGGCCGTGCTGCTGGAGGCCGGAGACGTGGCCGTCTTCGACGGCAGCCGCCCCTTCGTGGTCTCCAGCGATCCGGCGCTGGAACCGGCCGACGCGTCGACGCTGTTCGCCGGCGCGGCCGGCCCCATGGTCCGGTTCGGTGCGGGCACGGACGTCGTCTCCATCGGCGGTCATGTCGAACTGGGGCGAAACGGCGAGGAGTTGCTGCTGCACGCTCTGCCGCCGCTGCTGCATGTCCGCGCCGCCGCGGCCGAGGCACCCGTGCTGGGCTGGCTGCTCGACCAACTCGTCCATGAACTGACCGCCGGCCATGCCGGCGCCGACTTCGCGTCCGACCAGCTCGCCCAGCTGATGTTCGTCCAGGTCCTGCGCGCCTACCTCGCGGACGCCGACGCACTTCCGGCCGGGCGGCTGCGGGCCCTCGCCGACGACCGCATCGCCCCCGCCCTGCGGCTGATGCACGCCGAGCCCGGCCGCCCCTGGCAGCTGGAGGAACTCGCCCGAGCGGCCGCGATGTCACGGACCACCTTCGCCCAGCGCTTCCGTGCGGTGGCCGGCGTACCGCCCCTGACCTATCTGCTCGACTGGCGCATGAGTCTGGCCCGGCGTGCCCTGCGGGACGGTGAGACCTCGTTGTCGGCGCTGGCTCAGCGGGTCGGCTACACGTCCGAGAGCGCGTTCAGCAACGCCTTCAAGCGCACGACCGGAATGGCCCCGAAGCGTTACCGGGACGCGGCACGGACCGTGGTCACGACCTGAGCCGCGGCCGGGCTCAGGCGTTGAGCCGCTTCTCCAGTCGCACCGTCACCGTGTCGCCCTCCGCCTTTCCGATCGCTCTGCGCACCTCGGCCTTGACCGGCAGCATGTGGGTGCCGTCCCCCAGGGCCATGAAGGAACTGCGGAAAGGATGGCCGTCGATCGTGCCGCTGACCTTGACCAGTCCGCGGGTCCCGAAGAACGCGACGGACTCCGCCCATTTGACGTAGGTCCAACTGCCGGCTTCGGGACTCTTCTTCAACACAGCGGTGAAGTGCGCGTCCACTTTGCTCACGGTGCTCATGGGGTTCTCCCTTTCCGTAGGTGCCCTACTCAAGAGACCACCGTGAGCCGGAAAACTCATCGCGGGGAGACAGTTGTCCGTGCCCCGACGACCTAGGCGGGGACGCGGTCCAGGAATCCGTGCACACTCCGGATACGGTCCTCGCCGTCGAGGGTGATCACGTCGAATCCGGCGACGGGCGCCGAACCGTCCGCCTCGTGGACCAGTTCCCAGCCGAAGCGCGCGGTGTCGTGGTGTCCGTCGATCGTGCCCGTGAGGTGGAAGGCGAAGCCGGGGAACTGCTCGTGCACCGCGGCGATCACGGCGGCGATCTGCTCGTGGCCGCGGACCTCGGCCAGCGGGTCGGTGTAGTCGCCGTCCGGGGCCCACGCGGCGGCGACCGTCTTCGCGAGCGCGTCCGGCTCGGCGGCGTTCCAGGCCTCGAAGTAGCGGGCTACGGCACTCTCGTAACGGTCGTTGCTTGCGGACATGGTTGATCAGCCTCCATCGCATCGGGGTTCGTGCAGGTCGGGATCCGGATTCCGGGGGGTGATGCGCTGCTGGGATCCGATATCGCAACCATGCCCGGAGGCCCTCGCAAGCGTCGATTACCTCTGGGGTAAAGGTGGCCCGTTGGGTTTCGGCCAAATCTGGTGACGAATATGCCAGGAGACTGGCTGGAATGGCGTGGTGACAGTGTGTCAGGAGTGGCGATACTCGAATCCAAGGGCAATTCAGCCAAGCCCGTACAGCGTCATCATGCACAACAGCGCCATCATGCACAGCAGGCGAGCCGCAGGGAAAGTGAGGCAGTTCCGGCAGCGAGCGACGCGATGGGGGAGCGATCGTGCACGATGAATTCCTGTGCTATGTCACCGCGTACGGAATATGCGGCGGTCAGCGGGTGGGTGTGCCGCTGGGAAGTTATCGCGCGCCCACTCTGGCGCTCGCCCTGTGGTGGATGCGGGACCGTGCCGCGTGGATGGCCGAGCGGCTCGACCCGCAGCCCGAGGATCCGACCTTCCCGCCGAACTCCATCGCGCCGGTGGGGCCGACCGTCCCGGACGTGCCCGGCGTCCTGCGTGCCTGGTGCGGCGACTCGACGCAACAGGAGCTGGTCGCCGATGAGTTGGCCGCCGGAAGGCTCGTCCGCGTCGCCACCAATGACGACACCACCGAGTACGAGCTGATGGCCGAGTCCGTGGACGCCCGGCGCATGCAGCGGACCGCCGCCGTACTCGGCAGCTCGGCGGCCTGACCTGCGGAGCTGCCCGCCCGGCCCGCAATCCGCCAGGGGCCCTCGATGGCGCCCCGTGAAGACACCCGTCAGGCGAATATATGGACGAATAGCTAGAATTCAGGCATGGCAGAGCGGCCGGTCATGCCCATCGCGCCCGAACTCGTGCTCGAAACCGAGACGGGTTCCATGGTGATGACTCCCAGCCGCGACTACCACGTCGGACGCGACCCGTTGAGCGATGTCGTCATCGACGACGCCCGGGTCTCGTGGCACCACGCCGTGCTTCGCCCCGAGGCCGACCACTGGACGGTCGAGGACGAGAACAGCACGAACGGCACGTACGCCGACGGCCGGCGCGTCCACGAGTGGGGCGTCGGACCGGGCAGCGTCCTGCGCTTCGGCAACCCCTCCGACGGTCCCCGCGCGGTACTCGCCGACCGGCCTCCGGAACGCCCGTCGGCCGTCTCGCTGCCCTCCGCCACCGGCACCTTCCGGCGGCCGACCACCGTACGGCCGCTGCCCGCCCGCACCGTCCGCATCGGCCGCGGCGGCGACAACGACCTGGTCATCGACGACCTGGTCGTCTCGCGACGGCACGCCGAGCTCCGCGCGCTGCCGGACGGGTCGTACGAGATCGTCGACCTCGGCAGCCACAACGGCACCTTCCTCAACGGCCGGACCGTGAGCCGCGCGCCGGTCACGCCCGGTGACATCGTCGGCATCGGCCACTCCGCGTTCTGTCTCGTCGGCGACCAGCTTCAGGAGTACGTCGACACGGGCGAGGTCTCCCTCGACGTCCAGGACCTCACGGTCGCCGTCGACCACGGACGCAAGACGCTGCTGGACCAGGTGTCCTTTCCCGTCGGCGAGAAATGCCTGCTCGCCGTCGTGGGCCCGAGCGGCGCCGGGAAGTCCACGCTCCTGAACGCCCTGACCGGTCTGCGCCCCGCCGACCGCGGCACGGTCCTCTACGACGGCCGTGACCTCTACCGCGACTACGCCGAGCTGCGCCAGCGCATCGGCCTCGTTCCGCAGGACGACATCCTGCACACCCAGCTGACCGTGCGCAAAGCCCTCACCTACGCCGCCCGGCTGCGGTTCCCGCAGGACACCGCGAAGGCGGAGCGGCAGGCCCGGGTCGACGAGGTGATCGGTGAGCTGGGTCTTGGGCAGCGCGCCGACCAGCCCATTCACAGCCTCTCCGGCGGTCAGCGCAAGCGGGTCAGCGTGGCCCTGGAACTGCTGACCAAGCCGTCGCTGCTGTTCCTCGACGAACCGACGTCCGGCCTCGACCCCGGCATGGACCGCTCGGTCATGCACATGCTTCGGGGCCTCGCCGACGACGGCCGCACGGTCATCGTGGTCACCCACAGTGTGCTCAGCCTCGACGTCTGCGACCGGCTCCTCGTGCTCGCGCCCGGCGGGAAGGTCGCCTACTACGGACCACCCGAGGACGCCCTCGCCTTCTTCGGCTACGAGCAGTGGCCGGAGGCCTTCGAGGACTTCGAGCGGGACCACGACCGGGACTGGGCGGGCGACTACCGGGTGTCACCCTTCCACCGCCAGTACATCGACAACTCCACCTCGCAGCCGTATCAGGCTCAGGCCGCCCCGGTCGCCCCCGTCGGACCACCGCCCAAGCCACAGAGCTGGGGTGCCCAGCTCAGCACCCTGATCCGCCGCTACGCCGCCGCCCTCAGCGCCGACCGGACCTTCCTCATCATCATGATCGCGCTGCCGTTCGTGATGGGCGCGATGGCCCGGGCACTGGCCGGAAGCCGCCTGACGCAGGAGACGGCGATGAACGCACTGCTCATTCTGTGCGTGGGGGGAGTCCTGACGGGCGCGGCCAACGCCGTGCGCGAACTGGTCAAGGAACGGGTCATCTACCAGCGCGAGCGCGCCGTCGGCCTGTCCAGATCGGCGTACCTCATGTCCAAGGTCGTGGTTCTGGGCGCCATCACCGTGCTTCAGGCCGTTGTGCTGAGCCTCGTCGGTCTGTTCGGCGTCGATCTCAACGCACCCGGCGGAGAAGGCGTCCTCATGCCGCCGCTCGTCGAGATCACGGTGGCCGTGGCCCTGCTCGCCTTCACCGCGATGATGCTCGGTCTCCTCGTCTCCGCCATGGTGCGCAAGGAGGAGGTCACCATGCCGCTGCTCGTGCTGCTGGCCATCGTCCAAGTGGTCTTCTGCGGCGCGCTGTTGAAACTGAACGGTGTGCCCGGCATCGAACAGCTCGCCTGGCTGGTGCCCTCGCGCTGGGCTCTGGGCGCGATGGCAGGGACCATCGGGCTGGCCCGGATCGTCCCTGGGAAGCTGACCGGCGACCCGCTGTTCCGGCACGAGACCGGCGTCTGGCTTCTCAACATGGGGATGCTGGTCGTCCTCTCGGTCGTCTTCGGGTACGTGGTGATCCGCCTGCTGCGGCGGCACGAACCCGCCGTCATGCGGAAGTAGGCGCGATGACGACAGCCGAGTTCCGCCCCACCCACGTGATCCCCCAGGACGGCCTGCACGCCTGGGAGACCCCCGATCCTTCCCGGCCCACGGTGCCGCTCGACGCGCTGCTGCCGGTCCAGTTGATCGACCGGCTCGGCGACTGGGGCCGGGTCCTGTGCGCCAACGGCTGGTCTGCCTGGGTCGACGGCCGCCTGCTGGTCGCCGTACCGCAGGCGCCGCCCGCCGCGGGCAGCCCCCTCACCCGGACCGCCGATCCGCGCCCCCTCCTGGCCCGCGTCGAAGAGGCGCTCTCCCGCTATCGGGGCGCCGCCGAGGATCTCGCCGCCGGACGGCTCGACGGGCAGTCCTTCCGCAGCCGTACGCAGGGGCAGCGGATCGGGGTGATCGTCGATGGCGAGTCGCTCTGGTTGTACGACGGCGAGCACGAGCGGTGGGTGTACTGCGACGGGACGCGGCTGAGTACCTACGCGGAGGGGCAGGGCCCCGCGGCAGCGGCTCAGGAGCCGGCACGGGAGGAAGCTCCGGTGAGCCGCGAACCCACGCGGGTCGTCACGTACGACGAGGACAACCGGAGTGACCACTGATGGACGACGAGGACGACTGGAGTGACCTCTGATGGGCGAGGGCGGGCGCCACGACACCAGCCTCTTCTCCGGGCGCCCCTCCGACCTGATCGGACGGCGGATCGCCGGCTACCGGATCGAGCAGGAGATCGGCCGCGGCGGCATGGCCGTCGTCTACCGCGCCAAGGACCTGCGGCTCGACCGGACCGTCGCCCTCAAACTGCTCGCCCCTGAACTGGCCCGCAACGACACCTTCCGCGGCCGCTTCACCCACGAGTCCCGGGTGGCCGCCGCGATCGACCACCCGAACATCGTGCCGGTCTTCGAGGCGGGCGAGACGGACGGCGTCCTGTACATCGCCATGCGGTACGTCGCCGGGCGCGACCTGCGCCACCTGCTCGACCGCCAGGGCCCGTTGCCGGTCAAGGTGGCCACCCGGATCGCCGTCCAGGTCGCCTCCGCGCTCGACGCCGCGCACGACCACGGTCTGGTGCATCGGGACGTGAAACCCGGCAACATCCTGGTCGCCCAGGGCACCGACAGCGACCACCCCGAGCACGTGTACCTCACGGACTTCGGCCTGACGAAGAAGTCGCTGTCGCTCACCGGGTTCACGAGCGTGGGCCAGTTCGTCGGAACGCTCGACTACGTGGCTCCCGAGCAGATCTCGGGCAAGCCGGTCGACGGCCGGTGCGACGTCTACAGCCTTGCCTGCGTCGTCTACGAGACCATGGCCGGGAAACCGCCCTTCCAGCGCGAGGACGACATGGCGCTGCTCTGGGCCCACCAGTACGACGAGCCGCCGCCACTGACCGGCAAACGCCCCGACATCGCCGCTCCCGTCGACGACGTCCTCGCCAAGGCGCTGGCGAAGAGCCCCGACGACCGGTACGACTCCTGCCTCGCCTTCGTGGCAGCGCTGCGGGTCGCCGCGAGCGGCGCCACGGATGCCGGCCACGCGCCGACCCAGGTGGACGGACGGGTTGTCGGGACATCCGAGTACGGCCCGCCACCGGATCCGCCGGGCTGGGCCGGGCCGGTGTTTCCGGGCGACTAGATGGGGGGCAAACCCCCCTGAACACACGCCGGTTGGCAGGATGTGGCGGTCGGCGAAGATCGGCGAAGCTCGTCGCATGACGAAGATCCAGCGAAACGCCGCCCTGCTCGCCGCCTCCGCCTTCGTGCTCGGCCTCACCGCACCGCTCACCGCGACCGCTTCGACCGCCGCTGTACCCAAGCCTCTCGACTGGGCGAAGTGCGAGGGAAGCGGGCTCGATCCGCGGCAGCAGTGCGCGACCGTCGAGGTGCCGATGGACTACGCCAACCCCGACGGTCGGAAGATCACCATCGCTGTTTCCAGGATCCCCAGCGAGAACCCGCAGGCGCGCCGCGGCGCTCTGCTGCTGATCCCCGGCGGACCCGGCGGCTCCAGCCTCAACAACCCTTCGGGCAAGGGTCAGCAGCTGCCGCAGGAGGTGCGGGACGCCTACGACCTGATCGGTTTCGACCCCCGCGGACTCGGCCGCTCCACCCCCGTCACCTGCGGCCTCGACCACAGCGACCTCGCCACGTCGAAACTGCGCCCCTGGCCCGCCCCCGACGGATCGATCACCGAGAACATGGCCACCGCACAGCGCCTGTCCGACGCCTGCGAGCGCAACGGCGGTGAGCTCATCAAGCACATCAGCACCGCCAACGAGGCCCGCGACATCGACCGCATCCGGGCGGCGCTCGGCGAGCGCAAGCTGTCCGCGTGGGGTGTCTCGTACGGGACGTATGTCGGCGCCGTCTACAGCCAGTTGTTCCCGCACCGCACCGACCGCGTCGTGCTGGACAGCAACGACGACCCCGACCACACCCGGGTCGCCCGCGCCTGGCTCGCCGGTCACGAGGCGGGCGTCGAGGACACCTTCCCCGAGTTCGCCAAGTGGGCGTCCGCGCCCGGCAACCCGGACCGGCTGGCCGAGACGGCGGACGAGGTCCGCCCGCTGTTCCTGGACCTCGCCGCGAGACTGGACCGCGAGCCGATCCCCTGGCCCGGCGCCAACCCGGAGGAGCTGAACGGCAATGTGCTGCGCCAGACGATGCTGGACAGCCTCTACTCGCCCAGCCGCTTCCCCGACCTGGCCCGGCTGGTCCTTGCCGCGCAGAAGGGCACCCTGCCGCCGGCGCCCCCCGCGCCGCCCGAGTCGGTGCTGCAGAACGTCACCGCTGTCGGCGCCGGGACCCTCTGCAACGACATCGCATGGCCCAAGACGGCCGCCGCGTACGAGAAGGACGTTGCCCGGAGCCGGGCCAAGTACCCGCTGACCGCCGGCATGACAAGGAACGCGATGGTCTGCGCCGCCTGGCCGTTCACGCCGAAGGAGCCGCCGGTACGGATCACCGACCGCGGCCCGTCGAACATCCTGCTCATCCAGAACGAGCGCGATGTGGCCACCCCGCTCAGCGGCGCCCTGAAACTCCGCGACGCCCTGGGCGAGCGGGCCACCATGGTCACCGTGAACTCCACCGGCCACGACGCCTACCTCGCCAACGGCAACGAGTGCGGCGACCGTACCGTCTCCCACTACCTGGCGACGGGGGAGCGCCCCGCCAGGGACACCTACTGCGGTTAGCCGACCTGGACCCCGGGTCCCTCGGCGTGGATCTCGCCCCGCCGGTGGACACCCTTCGCCAGCAGACCGCCGAGGAACCCGGTGACCAGCCCCCACAGCACGGCGAACCCGAGCGCGGTCCACAGCTCGGGCCGGAGGAAGAGCTCCCCGTTCAGACCGCCGCCGATGTCGCCGATCCCGAGGACCGACAGACCGTAGTGCGCGGAGATCCGGCCGACGAGACAGACCATGAGCACGGTCAACGCGAGCGCGACCGCCATGTGCACGGCGTGCTGCCACAGCCGCATCCGGGCCGGTGAGCGGGCGGCCATCAGGAACGCCGCCGCGAGGAGCAGCACCGCGTCGAGGACCAACAGCCACCACACCTTGCCGTCGAAGTCGGCGAGGGTGCGCAGATTGAGCGTGGAGATGTCCGGGGTGCGCAGCACCTGGTCGAGGAGATGCGGCATCGGCAGTCCGAACGGCCCGTCCACGCGCCCGTTCCACGTGACGCCGAGCCCGAGAGTGAAGGCCAGCCAGACGAGGTTGGGGAGACCGAGCAGGAGCACGGCGAACGTCTCGGCGGTGTGCCCGCGACTCGCCGCGACCACCAGGGCGATGACGACGCCCAGGACGACGTACGCGAGGAGCAGCGCGACCATGGCGTACGCGGCCGGACGCACCGACTCCTGGAAGCGCAGCAGCCGGGGCGGGAGTGGAGCCGCGCGCGAGACCAGCAGGGCGAGGACGAGGACGCCCACGAGCCACAGCACGCCGAAGACCAGCGTCAGCGGCACATCGGTTGTGAAGCCGACCTTGGGAGCGGCACCGAACAGGTCGCCGATGTCGCCGATGGTTCCGTCACCGAGGGAGATGCTGAAGTTCTGCCGGGCCAAGAGCGCGAGGGCGACGAGGGCCAGCAGCCACAGGACGGCGATCCGGGCGGCCCATCCGGCCAGTTCGGTGGCTCCGGCGACCGCCCGGTGCCGCAGCGGCCGCAGGAACCCGGCGGCCATCACCAGCGCTCCGGCGAGGGTGACCGACAGGGGAATCACCGTCAGGCCCGCCTTCGTGTCGGCGATCACTCCGGCGCCGCCCGAGAGCTCGATGGTGCCGCCGACGGCCGTGACGACGGTGGCCGCGACCACCCGGGGGAACGCGTTGGAGGGCAGGTCCGCCGCACCGGCCGCCCACAGCCCGAGCGCGGCGACCACCCCCATGACGATCATCCCGGCCAGCACCGCCAGGGCGGCCTGGAGCCAGCCGTGGTGGGCGGCCAGTTTGCCACCGGGGCGGACAACTGCCTGGTCGGACGGTGTCTGGGGGCTCACGCTGCCACGCTAAGCAGCGCCGACGCGGTCCGCCCGCCGGGAGGGGCCGACCGCGTCGGCTTGCGGGCGACACGGGACCGGAGCACACAATGGGCTCGTTGTGTAAGAAAGCGATGACAAACGTAAGAAACCTGTGCGAATCATTTGAAGCATCGCAAGGTCTCTGCTTGAAGCACCACAAAGCTTCTGAAGTGCCGCGGGACCCCTACACCGGGAAGAAGACCTCGTGAGCGTCGAACCGCCGTCCTCAGGCCGCCCCACCGGACCGCCTTCGGGCCCGCTGTCGGGTCCGTCCCAGCCGGGCCCTTCCGAGCCGAGTCCGACCCAGCCCAGTGGCCGTGTGCCCTCGGGTCCGCCGAGCGGTGCGGGCGGAAGCGGCGCGGGTGGACCCTCCGGGCCCGGCGGACCGGGCGAACCGGGTGAGCCCGGCAAGGGCCCGGGCCGTCCCTGGTGGAAATCGGCGCCCCGCGTCGCACTGATCACCGGCGTACTGGTGGCCGCCGTCGTCCTCGGCCTGGTCTTCACCCGCGACGACGGCGACAGCGACACCTCCGCGAGCGGCGGCGAGGTCTTCCTCCAGGCGGCGGCCAAGTCGGGACCCGACCCATTCACGGAGTCGACGGCCAACGACAGCTCCACCCCGCCCGAGACACCCTCGGCGTCCACCGCGTCGGAGTCCGCCAACGTGACGCGGGGCGTGGACGGTTCGGCACCCGGCCTCTACGGCGGCACCCGCAACGTCTCCAGCTGCGACGTGGAGAAGCAGATCAAGTTCCTCCAGGCCGACCCGGCGAAGAACAACGCGTTCGCCTCGGTGGCGGGCCTGCGGACCTCCCAGGTCCCCGGCTATCTGCGGGCGCTCACCCCGGTGCAACTGGGCTATGACACCCGGGTCACCAACCATGGCTACCGCGACGGCGCCGCGACCAGCTACCAGGCGGTCCTCCAGTCGGGCACCGCCGTTCTCGTCGACGATCACGGCGTCCCCCGGGTGCGCTGCGCCTGCGGCAACCCGCTGGGCCAGCCGGTCGCGCAGAAGACCACGCCCAGGCGGACCGGCGACTCGTGGCCGTCGTACCGGACGCAGAACGTCGTGGTCGTCGCGCCCTCGACGACGGTCATCAACGTGTTCGTCATCTTCGACCCGGACAGCGACGAGTGGATCGCCCGGCACAAGGGCGACACCGGCCACCACGACGAGCAGACAAAGCCGCCGGCGCACCTGCCCTTCCCGTCGGCGAGCGTCTCGTCCCCGACTCCGAACTCCCAGTCCCCTTGCGCCTCTTCGCCCGGTACGACGCCGAGCGGCTCTCCGAGCCCGAGCCTGTGCGCGTCGACCTCCCCGGCACCGTCCTCGTCCTCGCCCTCGTCGTCCTCGTCCGCACCGTCGGAGTCCCAGTCCGACTCGCAGTCCCCGCCATCGGAGCCTCCGACGACGGCATCGGACTCGTCCTCGTCACCCGACCTGGCGTCCTCCGCCACGACGACGGAGACGATGACGGGGACGGCGACAGGGACGGCGACAGCATCGATGACGGAGGCGTCCTCGGCTTTCAGCGCCCCGGTGTCGTCCGCGACCTCTCCGCGGCTCTGATGATCGAGGAGTACGCCCGGCACACGGCCACGCCGGCATCCCGCGCCGGCGGATCGACGGGAGGGCGGGGCCAGTAGCCGTCCCGGCGGGGTGCGGGAATCACACCTCGTTGTTCCACATGCGGAACATGGCGCACTTCCCGTGGCCGTCGAAGGTCACGGTCCACAGGTTGGCGAAGGTGCCGAGCTCCTTGTAGCGGCCGGTGCCCCCGACGGCCGCCGTGTCCCCGTTGACGGCGAGGACGGACCACTCGAACTCCCAGCCGCCTTCCTGCCACCCCGCCCGGCCGAGCCATCCCTCGACGATCTCCTCACGGCCGGTCCAGTCCGTCGCGTAGGGCCACTCGTGGTACTCCGCGTGCGCCGCGAAGAGCGCCGCGATGTCCTTGGGGCTGTTGCTCCTCCAGGCCTGCACATACTCCTCGACCCAGGCCTCGACCCGCTGCTTCGTCACCATCGCGCTCACCCCTGCGCCGTCGGCCTGATGACGAGTTCGTTGACGTCGACATCGAGGGGTTGGCTGATGGCGTAGTGGATCGCCTCACCGATCGCCGAGGCGGGGATCGCGATGCCCATCTGATCCTGGACGGCTTCACGTACGCCGGTGTCGCTGATGCCTTCGGTGAGCTCGCTGCGGGTCAGGCCGGGGCTGATGACGGTGACGCGCAGGTCGCGGCTTTCCTGGCGCAGGCCTTCGGAGAGGGCGCGGACCGCGAACTTGGTGGCGCTGTAGACGGCCGCGGTGGGGTCGACGCGGTGCCCCGAGACCGAGGCGATGTTCACCACGTGACCCGCGCCCTGGGCGCGCATCAGCGGGAGCACGGCTGCGATGCCGTGCAGGACGCCCCGGATGTTGACGTCGATCATGCGGTTCCACTCGTCGACCTTCAGGGCGTCGAGGGGGGACAGCGGCATCACGCCCGCGTTGTTGACCAGGACGTCGACCCTTCCGTACCGGTCGTGCGCGGCCCCGACGAAGGTGCGCACGCTGTCCAGGCTGGTCACGTCCAGCTCGTGGTGGAGTGCGCTGCCCCCGTCGGCCCGGATCTCCTTGGCGAGAGCGGCGACGAGGTCGGTGCGGCGGGCCCCGAGGGCCACTCGGTGGCCGGCGGCGGCGAGCCGCCTGGCCGTGGCCTCGCCGATCCCGCTGCTTGCCCCGGTGATCAGCACGACCTTGCCCGGGGAGGCGGCGGTGGTGGCTGGGACGGTCATGAGAACCCCTTCGGACATGTCCGCGACCTGCGGCTCTGTTTCCGGTCAGGGTCCGAGCATGTGCCGGATTCCGCCGCGGCGGCAGGACGTGTCTTCCTGGGTGCGCCACACCCAGGAAGCCGTGACGCGGGAAACACCGACGTACGATTTCTGCATGAGCGGAAACGAGCTGGGCGAGTTTCTGCGGGCACGTCGCTCCCGCCTGAACCCCGCCGATGTGGGCTTCCCGGGCTCCGGGGCACGCCGGGTCGCGGGGCTGCGGCGCGAGGAGGTCGCCGTCCTGGCAGGCGTCAGCGCCGACTACTACGCGCGCCTGGAGCAGGGCCGGGAACGCCACCCCTCCGGGCAGGTCATCGACGCGATCGCCGGCGCGCTGCGCCTGGACACGGACGCCCGCTGGCACGCGTACCGGCTGGCCGGACTCGTGCCGAAGACATCCCCCGTCGGCCGCCGCCAGGAGCGGGTGGCTCCCGCCCTGCTGCGGCTGATGGACGGCTTTCCCGCCGCCGTCGCCTACATCACCAACCGTCGCCTCGACATCCTTGCCTCGAACGCTCCCGCCCAGGCGCTGCTCTCTCCCCTCGCGAATCCTCGTGACATGGTCCACTCGCTCTTCCACGACCCCGCCGCCCGGCAGCTGTTCGCCGACTGGCCGGCCGTCGCACGTGACACGGTGGCGGCGCTGCGACTGGCGTACGGACACCAGCGGGGCGACCCCGAGACCGGCGCGCTGGTCGAGGAACTCCTCGACAGCAGCGAGGAGTTCGCGGCGCTGTGGCGCGAGCACGGCGTCGGCCGGCTGGGCAGCAAGACCAAGGTGTTCAACCACCCGGACGTGGGCCGGTTCACGCTCACCTACCAGTCCTTCGACGTACAGGACGCCCCCGGGCAGTGCCTGCTCGTCGGCAGCGCCGAACCGGGCACGGCGGACGCCGACTCCCTCGCCCTGCTCGGCGCCCTGCACGCCGACGCTCCGCGACCGTACGGCACTTGATCCGCGGACTTCACCGCAGGCGCCGTACGGCCGACGTGCGATTCCACCGAGAGCGGAACGCCGCTCCCTTCCCCTGCGGCCCACCGCTTCTAGGCTGAAGGGGTGAGCAACCAAGCGCCGAACGAAGCCCGCGTCATCCCTCTGCGCCCGGCGGCAGCGCCGACTCCGGCCGCCGCTCCGGCGCGAGTGCCGCAGCGGCCCCGTCCGGTCCTCGCGCCCCGCCAGGCGCCACCGGCCGCCCCTCCCGCGACCAAGGAGCCGCTGTGGCGCGACCTCGTGGGTGACGTCCTGCGGCGCGAGCGGCTCGCCCAGGAGCGCACGCTCAAGGATGTGGCCGACACGGCCCGGATCTCCATGCCCTACCTCTCGGAGCTGGAGCGCGGCCGCAAGGAGGCTTCGTCCGAAGTCCTCGCGGCCGCCGCGCGCGCCCTGGGCCTCGGCCTGGGCGACCTGCTCTCGCTGGCCCAGGACGAGCTCACCCGACTCGCTCAGGTCAGGCTGGGCCGGAGTCGCACCACGTCGACCTCTCAATACGACGGAATGTGCCTGGCCGCCTGAGAAATCGAGCGCACCTTCCGCCTGTTGACTCACTCCCGCCCGCGTCCGCCGCGACTTCCGGTGCATTCGCCCCAACGCCGCCTGCCCGGCCAGAGCACCGAAACCCTCGCGCACCGGCTCCGGACGACCACCGGGCCGAAAGAACATCCGGCCCACACCACGCCGCGACGTGCACACACCCCGCAAAACCCAGCCGGCGAATCGGCAGACGAAGAAGACCCCGGTCCCGAAGCGGAACCAGTACGCCCCAGCGGATGTCAATCCCTTGAAGGGCGACGGCTGAGGAGAAGACCGGATGATGCTGGTGCGTATCCTGCTGCCGCCGTTGCGGAGGTTGACCCGGGTCAACCTCCGGGCGGGTGGACCGTTGTTGGGGGCCGTCCTGCTGCGGTGCCTCACGCCCGGGCGGGCGCCGCGGCGGGCGTGGCCGATCACGGAGTTGCTCGCACGGAGCGAGGAAGCGGTCGCTGTGTACCGCATCCTCGTCGCCCTCGAACGCCCTCGCCCGGGCCACCTGGATGGCCTGGCGCGCTCCCTCGTCCTGCATGCCCGTGTGCCGTTCGCGACCCACCGATTCGAAGAGGCGCTCGCCGCGGTGGACGAGTCCCTGTCCTCCGTCCCGGGATCCCGTGCCTCCGGGACACAGACCGCCTATGCCCTCTTCCTCCGCGCAGGGTCCCTGGCGGAGATGGGCCGGCTCGACGAGGCACTTGCCGCGGCCCGGGAGAGCGTGGAGACGTACAGGTCCGCCGGGACACGGCGCAGGGACAGAACGCTGGGGAGCCTGATCATGGCCCTCCTTTTGCGCGCGCGGGTGCTGGGCCGGCTCTCCCGCACGGCTGAATCCGTCGCCGCCTATCTGGAGTGCCTGGAGCTCCTGCGTGCCAGGAACCCGTGGCAGCGGCTGTTCCGTCTACAGATGGTGAAAGCCTACGTGCTGCTCGAGGTCACCGGCGGACTGCGCGCCCTCGGCCGGTACGACGAGGCCCTGCGCACCGGAGTCGAAGCGCGGGTGTACGTCGTCGGTCTGTGGGCGCGGCGCAAACCCGAGATGATGCCGGAGCGTGCCCAGCACCTGACCGATCTGGCCTGGTGTTACGGGGCGACCGGTGACCTGCGTCAGGCTTGCGACACCGCTGCGGAGGCCGTCGCCGTCGCCCGAGCCCTGGCCGAGCGCGATCCGGCCGACGGTGAGCCCCGGCTCGCCCTCGCCCTGGAATGCCGGGCCCACTACCTCGGCGCGCTGGACGCCCCCGCAGAAGAGCAGCTCGCCCGCAGTGAACTGGCGGACCTGTGCGCCCGGCTCGCTGTCACCCACCCCGACATCTACGGGCCGCAGCTTGCCGAGGCCCTGGGCGAGCTGGCCGAGCTTCACTGGCGTGCGGGTGCCCACCAGGAGTCCGTCGAGGCCTGGGGGCGGAGCGTCGACGCCTACCGTCGCGTCGCGGAGTGCCAACCCGGTGTCTTCGAGCCTGAGTTGGCCCGGACGCTGGCCAGCCTCGGCATCAAGCAGCTCGGCCACGGCATGCCGGAGGCCGCCGTGGTCAGCGGCACGGAGGCCCTGGCGATCACGCGCAGGCTCGCCGAGTCCGACTGGGACGCGTACCAGCCCCTGCTTGCCAAATGCCTCCAGCCCCTCGCCCGCGCCCTGTACCGGACCGGGGACGAAGCGGGGGCGCTGGCCTGCTACGAGGAGGCCGAAACCCTCCTGCGGGAACTCCTGGGCGACGGCGACCCGGCACCCTACGAAGCCACCCTCGCCGACACGCTGACCGACCTTGCGTACATGCTCAGTACAACGGCAGAAGCCCGCCTGAACGAGGGACGCGCCGACGACGCCGTCACCGCTCTGCGGAGTCTGCTCGCCCTGGCAAGACGGACGAAGCACACCAACATCCACGCAATCTGCGTCAGCGCGTTCACCCGGGCCCGCGCGCAGGATCCCGGCGCGGTCGGACACTCCTGGCAGCGGGTCACGAGCGACCCGTTCCCTTCGTTCGTCTACCGGGTTCTCTATGCCGCAGCAGGTAAAATCCGCCATGTCTCCGTCAGGATGGGCAGGTGATCGTCAGACGCGCGAGAGAGTCAGGACTCCGCAGGCTTTCTTGGCCTGGCACCGCACATTGAGGTCTTCTCGGCAACCTGATAATTGCGGTGTGTCATGGGGTGTGGGTGTCCGCTCGCGACCTGGTTCTGCGGTGCCAGGGTCGTAGGACGTCGAACTCGTTGCCCTACTCAAGGTCACCTTCAAGGCCTTGTGCAGGGTCGGCCTCGACCCCGCCGCCATCGCCCGCGCCGCCCTCGTCCTGCTCCAGCTTGAACACGGCCGCACCACCTGAACGAGGATCGCGAACTGTGCCTCGTTCTGTTGCCGAAGAGGTGGGTGGTGGAATCACGAAGACAGCGCGCGGCGGGCTTGGAAGCGTTGGCCACGTCGACCGGAACGCGCCGAGCTGCGGATCGTGGAACCGCAGGGTCATCCCCCACTAGAGGCCGAGGGCCCGCCCTCGCAGAGCGCCGTCTGGACGGCGGCCTTCATGTCGTCGCTTTGTGCGTCCGAACCACCCGGGTCGAGGTTCACCATGACCGTCGCCTGCCTGCCGTCGACCGTGGCACCGCCCGCCGTCTCGTACCCGAGGAAGTCGCCGGTGTGCCCCCAGTAGAGGCCGCCGCAGGGCAGCGGCCTGCTCTCCAGGCCGAGACCGTACGCCCGGCCGTCCGAGTTGCCGGTCGGCCGGGTCTTCATCATCTCCCGAAGGTGGGCCGGTTGCAGCAGCCTGCCGCGTACGAGCGCGTCCAGGAACCGGTTGAGGTCGGTACCACTGGAGATCATCTCGCCGCCCGAGCCCGCGACCGAGGGGTTGATCGCGGTGATGTCCATGAGCGGCGCGTCCTCGCCCGGCCGCACATATCCGCGCGGATGCGGTCCGGGAATCGCCGAGGCATCACCCGGCACGAACGTATCGCGCAGGCCGAGCGGCGTGATGATGCGCCGGCGGATCTCCTCGCCGTACGTGTGGCCGGTCGCCTTCTCGATGATCATGCCGGCCAGCAGGTAGCCGGTGTTGGAGTAGCGCCAGCCGGTGCCCGGCTCGAAGGTCGGGGGGTGGGCGAGCGCGATGTTCACGAGGTCACGTGTGTCGTGGTGGGCCAGCGGGTCCTTGAGGATCTCCTGCGGGCTGAGGTAGTCGAGGACGTCGGGCACGCCGCTGGTGTGCTGGAGCAGTTGACGGACGGTGATCACCCGCCCGTCGTTGCCGTGTCCGCGGACGACGCCGGGCAGGTAGCGCTCCACCGGCGCGTCGAGGACGACGCGATGCTCTCCCACCAGTTGGAGCATGACCGTCGCCACGAACGGTTTGGTCATGCTGCCGATCCGGAACCTGCTGTCACTGCGCACCGGCGCGTGGCTCTTCACGTCCGCGACACCGCTGGTCAACACCGCGCTGCCGCGTCGGTCCCGCACTTCGACAAGCGCGCCGGGCCCGCCGTCGACCGTGGTCAGCCGTTGTAGGAGTTCGCGCAGCCGAGTGTGGTCGGCGGTGCTGGTGGACTCGGCGGCGGTGACCGTAGCGGCGGCGTTCCGTAGCGGCACGTCGTCATCCGTCGGCGCGCCCACCGCGACACCGACCGCCACGGCCAGTGCGAGTGCGCCACCCAGCGCGCGGCTGTGCTTGATCACGTTGCTTCCTTGATCGTGAGAGCCATTGTGTTGGGGATCGCGGTGTTCGGCGCGATCTATGTTCCTCAAGCCCGCCTCCCTGTGCCGTCCCACGATGTCCGCGGAGTGCGAGCCGGCGCGATGGGGCGGTCATCCGGATCAGTGGTGGGGTTAACCCCCTGCCGCGAGGAGGGGGGCGGCGATCGCGCGGGGCAACGATGGCACTCAGCGGTACCGCGGGAACTCCTGTGGTACGTCACCCGCCCGAGGTGGGCGTCACGTCTGCCGGACGCATCCTCGACCTCGCGCTGGAGCATCCTCGTCGAGATCGGGAAGGCACGCCCTCCGCGTGCCCTCCGAGCTGATCCACAGGTACCGAGCATTGCCGCCGATGCTCAGCCCCCGGCACTCGAAGTGCCAGGCGGCCGGCACCGGTTCGATCAACTGCCAGCACGCGTCGGACAGATCACGTCGAGGCGAGCCGCTTGCCGTTCGGCTCAACGTAGGTGGACGGACATGCCAACGACAACTGGCAGGCCCCCGTTGTGGTCGGGAGGGCGCTTGGAGCGTCAGGCCACCGGGAGACGTCGGCTCACCACCTCGTCGGCGATCCCGTACGCCACGGCCTCCTGCGCGGTGAAGACCTTGTCGCGGTCCATGTCCGCGCGGAGGGTCGCGACATCGTGGTGGGTGTGCCGCGAGAGGACCTCCTCGACCTGCGAGCGGATGCGGAGCATCTCCTTGGCCTGGAGGGCGAGGTCGGAGACCGTGCCCTGCCGGCCGCCGCTCGCGGGCTGACCCAGCAGCACGCGCGCATGCTCCAGCACGAACCGCCGCCCGGGATCGCCGCCGGCCAGCAGTACCGCCGCGGTCGAGGCCGCCTGCCCGACACAGAACGTCGAGATCGGCGCCTGTACGTACGTCATGGTGTCGTAGATCGCCATGAGTGAAGTGAACGATCCCCCGGGCGAGTTGATGTAGATCGCGATCTCACTGTCGGGGCTCGACGACTCCAGATGGAGGAGCTGCGCGATGACGACGTTCGCGACCCCGTCGTCGATCTCCGTGCCGAGGAAGATGATCCGCTCGGACAGCAGCTTGCTGAAGACGTCGTACGAGCGCTCGCCCTGTGGAGTCCGGTCGACCACATTCGGAATCGTGTACGTACCCATGTCAGAGCCCCATCCGTCGCCGTGACGCAGCCGGGCGGACGTCGTCGAGCGACTCCACGACCCGGTCCACCATGCCGTAGTCCTTCGCCTGTTCGGCCGTGAACCAGCGGTCGCGGTCGCCGTCACGGGAGATCGTCTCCTCGCTCTGGCCGGTGTGCTCCGCGGTGATCCGCTCGATGGCCTTCTTCGTGAACTCCAGGTTCTGCGCCTGGATCTCGATGTCCGCGGTGGTTCCGCCGATACCGGCCGACGGCTGGTGCATCATGATGCGCGCGTTCGGCAGCGCGAAGCGTTTGCCGTGCGCGCCGACGCTGAGCAGGAACTGACCCATGCTCGCCGCGAATCCCATGGCAAGCGTCGAGACGTCGTTCGGGATCAGCGTCATCGTGTCGTAGATCGCCAGGCCCGCGGTCACCGATCCGCCCGGGCTGTTGATGTACAGGCTGATGTCGGTCCGCGAGTCCTCCGCGGACAGCAGGAGCAACTGGGCGCAGACCCGGTTCGCGGAGACCTCGTCGACCTGCGTACCGAGCAGGACGATGCGCTGCGCGAGCAGTTGTGCGGCCAGATGGTCGTCGAAGCGCGTCGCGGGCGTGTCGCCCTCGTCGGCCCGCGGTGCGCGGGCCGGGTCCCAGCCGGTGATGAGTGGAGTCATCGGTCCTCCGTGGTGTGTCGGCGCGGCGCGGTTCTCGTCGCCGCGATCTCCACTCTCGGACCGATTGCGCTCGGGATTGGGGTTTCTCGGCCGGCAGCAGATTCGCTACGGGCAGAGGAGTGCGGAGGTGAGTGGGTGCGGAGGTGAGTGGGTACGGGGTCCGCTGCGACTCCCGGCCGGGTGACCCGCGTCGGCCCGGAGAGCCCGAACCCGGGAGTGTTCGGCACGATGAGCTGAACCCGTGCCCGCGCCGCCGATGAGTTCTCGGGCGAGGATCAGTCGACAGAAGTGACGACGTTTCCCCGCCCGAGGAGGTACTCATGTCCGCCAATGGATTCACCACCTGTCTGTGGTTCGACGGTCAGGCCGAGGAGGCCGCGCACTTCTATGTCTCGGTCTTCAAGAACTCCGAGCTCGGCCGGATCGCCCGAGTGACGGAGGCCGGTCCGGGCCCCGCCGGTTCCGTGCTGACCGTCGAGTTCGTGGCCAACGGGCAGAAGTTCATCGGCCTGAACGGCGGCCCACAGTTCACGTTCAACGAGGCCATCTCCTTCCAGGTCGACTGCCAGGACCAGGACGAGGTGGACTTCTACTGGAACAAGCTCACCGAGGGCGGCGGCGAGGGCGGCCCCTGCGGCTGGCTCAAGGACAGGTTCGGCCTGTCCTGGCAGATCGTCCCGGTGAAGCTCATCGACATGGTCATGGACCCGGACCAGGCGAAGGCGGCCCGCGCGACCGCGGCCATGCTCAAGATGGGCAAGCTGGACCTCGCGGCCCTGGAGAGGGCGTACGCGGGCGAGTAGCGGACCCGGCGCACGGTTCGCAGACCCTGGCGCACAGCGGCCGGCCGGCATCCCCCTGAGGCTCGGGCGGGCTGACCGCTGTGCAGCGCCGAGGCGGCCTCGTCCAGGATGAGCACCCGGGGGTCATCGCGGATCAACGCCCGCGCGATGGCGAGCGGCTACCGGTGGCTCCCGGAGAGCCGGGCCCCGTGCTCGCCCACCACTGTGTCGAGCCCCTGCGGCAACCGGTCAACGCACTCCAGCGCGTCGGCGTCGCGCAACGCCTCCCGCACTGGCGGCAGGTGCGCAGGTCCAGGGTGTTCATGTCGGTTCCGTCGAGCAGCGGCCGACCCGAGGCCGGACGGATGGAGCCGATCACGAGATTGAGCACCGTGGACTTCCCGGCCCCCGAGGCACCGACGAGGGCGATGGTCTCGCCGGGGGAGACGGACAGACTGAAGTCCCGTACGGGGTCGGCCGGTTCTCGTCGTACGCGTGCCCATTCCCTCGAAGGCGAAGGCGAAGGCGCCGTGCAGCGAGGTCACCTCCGCCTTGCCTCGTTGGCCTCCAGCTCGGGCGCCTCGTCGACGCGCGCTGTTCACGGAGGACACCGACCGCCAACGGCGTCCGCGGTTCGACCACCGGAACGCCGGAGACCAGGGCCCGGACCAGTCCTTCAGTCGGCGTGGGCGGCGATCACCCGGGTGATCGCCCGCGTGAGGCGCATGATCCCCGGCGAGCGGACCGGGCACGGCTTCGGTGTGGACGTGGTCGGCGCCAGGCAGAAGTGCAGGTAGTCGTCCTCGCGGTGCAGGGCGGTGCGGTCGTGGCCCGGCTGGGTGCAGTACTCGGGGTGCTCGTGCTCGTACGAGGTGCACGGCAGGTACTGGACCCAGGTGTTGCGTGCCGATGCGGGGCTCACGGTCTTCCCGGCGTCGGCGAGCAGTTCGCCGGTGGCGCGGGCCCGCTCCTCGTACAGCGCGTTGACGTCCCGGACCCGGTCGGGGGTGATCGGGTCGGGGCCCTGGAGCACCCAGACGATCCTGGGTGGCCGCGTGCCGCCCGCGTCGGTGATCTGCCCGGCCAGCCGCTTCATGTCGGCTTCGTACCGCTCGAAGTACGTCTTCCTCGTCTTGTCGTAGGTGATGCCGTCCATGCACGGGGTGTAGCCCCAGGAGTTGCCCCAGAACTGCAGCACCACGAAGTCCGGCCGCAGCGAGCGCACCAGGGCGGCCGCCTTGTCGGCGGGCGGTACGAGAGATCTGTCCGCGGTGCCTTCGAGGTAGTCGCACAGGGTGGTGCCCGAGTACGGGGCACTCGTGTATTGCGCGTCCAGTTGGTCCCGCAGCAGATCGCCGAGCACCTTCTGGTTCTCCATGGCGAGCGAGTCCCCGAGGTAGAGCACCGTAGGAGCCTTCGAGGGGGCGTCGGGTGTGTCGGGGGAGGTGGAGGCGGCGGGCCGCTGACGTGTCGTCGAGGTCGGTGCGGAAGAGGCGTCGGGCGTCGCGCGGGCGGGCGGTGCCGCCTCGGGGCCCGACGCCGGGTCGCCGCACGCGCCGAGCAGCAAACCGGCCAGCAGCGCCCCCACGATCCACCGTCCGCGCATACGGCAACTCCCGCCCCGCCCACTGAAAGGGTCCCCAGGCAAGCACAGCCGGGCCCAGGGGGGAAGACACCCCGGTCACAACTCTCCCCGGGTTCCATCGAGTTGAAGGAGGACCAGGTGTCGCTGTCAGCCCTGGACAGTTCCCGAGAGAAGCTCCAGCAGGTCCGCGAGCGGCAGTGGTTTCGCCATGTGGGCGTCGAATCCGGCGGCCCGGGACTCGCCGCGGTCGGAGCCCCGGCTGAACCCGGAGACCGCGATGAGCCGCAGCTTGTCGCCGTGCGGGCGTGAGCGCACCTCGCGGGCGACCGTGTATCCGTCGATGTCGGGCAGGCCGAGGTCGCACAGGACGACATCGAAGAGGCTGGACTCGGTCGCGAGCAGTGCGTCCGTTCCGGTGTGCACAGCCGTGACGTGGTGCCCCTGTCTTTCCAGCAGGGCTCGGTAGGTCGTGGCCAGGTCCGTGTTGTCCTCGACGATCAGGATGGCCAGCTGCCGTGGCGCGGGGCGGACCTGCGCCACGGGGCGTGGTCGCGGGGTGCCGGAGGGGGCGAGGGGGAGCATGGCGGCGAACGAGGCGCCGGTTCCGGGACCCTCACTCCGGGCGGTGATCCGGCCGCCGTGCAGTTCGACGATCGTCCGCACGACCGCGAGCCCGAGACCCAGACCCTCCGGTGTGTGGGGGCCCGCGGGAGCCGCCCGAATGAAAACACCGAACAACTCCTCGGCCTGGGACGGCTCGAAGCCGATTCCGTCGTCCTCGACCGTGAGCCGCGCCTGCCCGTCGGCCGTCGACAGCCGCACCCGCGCACAGCCGCCCGGGAGCGTGTACTTGAGCGCGTTGGACAGCAGGTTGGTCAGCACCTGGGCCAGCCGCAGCCGGTCCCCGTCGATGAGTACCGGACCGGCGGGCAGCTCCACGTCGAGCGTGCGGCCCTCCTGGCCGAACAGGCTGCGCATGTCCGCGCAGCCGCTGTCGACGACCGAGCGCAGATCCGTCCGCCCGCGCACCAGCTCCATGCGGCCGGTCACGGCGCGCGTTCCGTCGAGGAGGGCGTTGCTCATCCGCACCAGCGTGGCAAGCTGCCGTTCCAGGACCGACAGGACGGACAGGGCCGGATGGCCGTCCGGCAGGTCGAGTGCCAGCAGTTCGGTCGCCGCCGTGGCGGCCGCCAGCGGATTGCGCAGCTCGTGCGAGAGGGTCGCGATGAACCGGTCCTTGGCCCGCTGCTCCTCCCGCAACGTCTCGCCCGCCGCGTCGAGATCGGCGTTGGCACGGCTCAACTGCTCGTTCACCTCGCGGATCTCCCGCGCGCGCACGAAGAGATCGATCTCCATACCCTGCGCGCGCATCTGCGCGTCGGCGACGGCACGCTCCTGCTCCCGTCCGACCCGCCGCAGATGAACGAATTCGGTGACGTCCTCGACGCGGTGAATGATGTGCGTGACGTGCCCGCCGCCGTCCAGCACCGGTGTGTTCACGGGACTCCAGTACCGCTCGACGAACGCGCCCGCCCCGCCGGTGGGGATGTCGTAGCGCTGTAGCGCCATGGTGTCCGTACGCCCGGTGTCCACCACCGTCCGCAGGGAGCGGCGCAGGTTCGCGACGCCGTCGGCGGACGGGTCGCCCGGGTTGTCGGGGAACACCTCGAAGATGGGCCGCCCGACGATGCTCCGCTCGGTGCGAGTGGCCGTCAGATACGCGCGGTTGACCTCCACGATCGTGAAGTCGGGCGCCAGGATGAGCAGCGGGGAGAGCGTCGAGTCGAACAGGAGCCGGAAGTCAGGCCCGGGGTAGGGGGTGTTCGCGGACATGGCGGCCTCAGGGATCGAGTCGGTAGCCGAAACCGCGCACCGTGGTGATCCGTGGCGCGGGGGTGGGCAGGCCGGTGAGCCTGCCGCGCAGCCGGTAGACGTGTTCGACGACGGTCGCCGGCTGCTGCCAGGACGCTGCCCAGATCTGCTCCAGGAGCTGTGCGGCGGAGAAGACCCGGCCGGGGGAGTGGGCCGGCGGCTCCAACAGGGCGTACTCCTTGGGCCGCAGCGCCGGCGGCACGCCCGCGATGTCGGCCCGCCGGGCCGCGGTGTCGACGCGCAGCGCCCCGACCTCCAGGACGGCCGGCGCCTCGGCCGGCTGCGAACGGCGCAGCACGGCGCGGATACGGGCCACGAGTTCGCGCTGCGAGAGGGGCCTGACCAGGTAGTCGTCGGCCCCGATCTCCAGCCCCGCGACCCGGTCCGCCTCCTCACCCCGCCCGGAGACGACGATCACCGGGAGACGGTTGCTGGAGCGCAGCGACCGCAGCAGTTCCGGACCGCTGCCGTCCGGCAGTCCCGGATCGAGGACGATCAGATCGATACCGCCGTCGTACATCCCGGCTTTCCCGGCCCGTGTGTCGATGGCCCACGCGACGGTGCAGCCCGCACGCTCCAGATAGGAACGGCACATCAGTGCGAAGTCGGGATCGTCCTCGATCAGCGCGAGGTGTGGACGCATTCCGCACCACCCGGCCCAGCTGCCGCCCCCAGGTTGTGCCGCTGGTGAGCGGGCGTTGATGCCCCGACCATGTGGCGAAGGTAGAGCAGATACCGCCCACGGTTCAAGGGGGAGCCGCCCGGGGGGAGTTCCGGCGCGGGCTCGTACGGTGCGGGGATCGTTACCCGCGGTGCGAACCCGTGCCGGGGGCGCGCCGACTGTCACCTCCCGGGCGCAGGGTGACCCGGCCGCGTACGGCGTACGACCCCGGCGTGCGGTCCGCTCGGGGTCAGCCGTGTGATGCCGGGCGTCCGGCGCCGGGAGAGCGGTTTCGACCGGCAGAAGGCCGGAGAGGCGGACACCGACGTCGTCCGGGTAGAACCGCTCGCAGCGTCCGCCATGTCTCACGTGGTGTTCCGTCGGCGGATGCGGGCGGCGAGCACCGCCACGTCGTCCTCCGCGTGCCGGGCGTTGAGACGCACGAGCACCTCGTCGAGCAGTTCGTCCACGCCCGCTCCCGGCGGCAGCCGCATCTCGGCCAGCCGGGCGAGCGAGGCGTCGAGGTCCTCCCCACGCCGCTCCACCAGACCGTCTGTGCACATCATCAGGGTGTCGTCGGGAGTGAGCTTGCGCGTGGCCCGTTCATAGCCGCCCACTCCGGTGCCCAGCGGGGGACCGACCGGCAGTCGCAGCAGCTCACCGGTGCCGTCGCCGGTGAGGACGACCGTGGGACCCGCCCGGTCAGGTCGATCGAAGCGCTGATCGGATACCCCTCGTCCAGTGCCTGCGCGGACAGGGGCCGTGCCTCGTGCGCGGGCCACGGGGCCTAGCAGCTCGGGGTCTCCCGCCGTCGCCACGCGCGACAGGTCCGGTGCGTGCGGGTGCTGCGTGGCCGCAGGGGCGTCCGCGGGCGGTAGGTCCACCGCCGGGGCCTCGCAGAAGTGCCGGCACACGAACGCGGCGAGCTCCTCGCCGGTGATCCGCTCGTCCAGCGTGGTCCCGATCGAATCGAAGGCATCCGCCATGGCAGCGAACGGTGACTGCGCACCCGGAGCGTCCTCACCGACTGGGTCCGTCATGCCACCTCCACCGCCCTGCACACCTGGGTCCATCCACGCACGGCGGAGAGGGCCCGCACCCCGGTCAGTGTCGGGGCGGCACGTCGTTCACCAGCACGGCAGCACCGTCGAAGCGGCCGGCCTTGAGGTCCTGGAGGGCCTCCTGGGCGCGTGACAGCGGGTACGTGTGCGTGGTCGCCCGTACGCCGTGGCGTGCCGCGAGCGCGAGAAACGCCCGCCCGTCCTCGCGGGTGTTCGAGGTGACGCTGCGCAGTTCCTTCTCGTAGAACAGCTCCCGCTCGTAGTCGAGGGGCGGGGTGTCGCTCAGATGGATCCCGGCGACGGAAAGGACCCCGCCCCGGTCCAGCGCCCGCAGGGCCACCGGGACCAGGTCACCGACCGGCGCGAACAGGATCGCGCTGTCCAGCGGCTCGGGAGGCTCCTCGTATGCTCCGCGCGCGGACGCCGCGCCGAGGCCGAGCGCCAGCCGCCTGGCCGCCGGGTCCCGCGTCAGTACGTGCACGGTGGCACCCTGCGCGAGCGCGAGCTGTGCGCACAGGTGGGCGCTGCCGCCGAACCCGTAAAGTCCGAGCCGGCCGCCCGGCGGCAGCGCGGCCCGCCGCAGCGCCCGGTAGCCGATGATGCCCGCGCACAGCAGCGGGGCCAGCGCGACGTCGTCCACGTCGCCGGGCAGCCGGTACGCGAAATCGGCCGGGACGGTCGTGTACTCCGCGTAGCCGCCGTCGGCGTCCCAGCCCGTGTACGCGGACGCCGGGCAGAGGTTCTCGGCGCCGCGCGTGCAGTACCCGCAGGTACCGTCCGTGCCGCGCAGCCAGGCGACGCCCACCCGGTCGCCGAGGGCGTGGTCGCGCACACCCTCACCGAGTGCCGCGACCACGCCGACGACCTCGTGCCCCGGTGTCACACCGGGCCGGTGCACGGGCAGGTCGCCCTCGGCGACGTGCAGGTCGGTGCGGCAGACCCCGCAGGCGCGGACATGGACGAGGAGTTCGCCGGCCCGCGGCACCGGCACCGGTTTCTCGACGAGGCGCAGCGGCCCTTGTTCGATCGGCCCGGGCCGGGCCACCTCC
The DNA here is from genome assembly GCF_044744645.1 of Streptomyces sp. NPDC087263. NCBI lineage: Bacteria > Bacillati > Actinomycetota > Actinomycetes > Kitasatosporales > Streptomycetaceae > Streptomyces > Streptomyces sp. NPDC087263. Next base: position 382,868 of record NZ_JBIUYT010000005.1, on the reverse strand, counting down.
CACGCTCGCATCATCCCGTGCCCCGTCCCGTCGCCGACTGCCGGTGCCCGCTCTCCATTTTCATGCGGAACGTCCCGTTCGGCGCGCGGCCGGAGCCGCGGCTGACTAGCGTGAAGCGTGGAACCAGTCACCCAACCGGAGAAGGTCGGACGTCATGGCCGTACAACCCGAGGGAACGCCCTGTTGGGCGGACGCGATGTTCAGCGATGTCGAGGGAGCCAAGAGTTTCTACGGCGACGTGCTCGGCTGGACGTTCGGCGAGTCGTCCAGCGAGTACGGCAACTACACGCAGGCGTACAAGGACGGCAAAGCGGTGGCCGCCGTCGTCCCGCCGATGCCGGGGGCGGAGGGCCAGTCCGCCTGGTGCCTGTACTTCGCCTCGCCCGACGCCGCCGCCACCACGCAGAAGATCCGGGACAACGGCGGCGCGATCCTGATGGAGCCGATGCAGGTCGGCGACTTCGGCACCATGGCCCTGGCCAGTGAGCCCAGCGGCGCCGTCTTCGGTGTCTGGCAGGCAGGCGTCCACGAGGGCTTCGAAGCCACATCCGTGCCCGGCGCGTACGCCTGGGCCGAGGTCTTCACCCGTGAGCCGGAGAAGACCGACGGGTTCCTGCCCGCCGTCTTCCCGTTCACGGCGAAGCAGATGGACGACTCCGAGTTCGACTTCAGAATCTTCAACGTCGGCGAGGACACCGTCCTGGGCCGGATGAAGATGACGGACGACTTCCCGCCCGAGGTCCCGTCGTACGTCAATGTCTACTTCGCCGTCGAGGACTGCGACGCGGCGGTGGCGAAGGCGACCGAGCGCGGCGCCGTCCTGCGTTTCGGGCCCATGGGCAGCCCGTTCGGCCGGTTCGCGGCGCTGAGCGACCCGCAGGGCGCGTCGTTCTCCGTCATCGACCTCAACACGACCGAAGGCGACATGCCCAAGTTGACCGACGTGCCCTGAACCCGTCGGCCGCCGGGGCAACCGTGCGGACCTGGTTGATCGTCCCTTCTTGTGGCCGCCGCACCTCCGGGTGACCGAACCCCCACAAGAATCGCGGGAGACCACATGCTCCGCATTCACTTCACGTCACACGATCTGCAAAACGTCCGGGTGGCCCGGCAACCGGATCCGCTGTGGGAACTGGTCTGCAGCGTCTGCCGGTTGGAGACCGGGCAAGGACCGCTCGACTTCGGTCACTGGCGCCGCGCCGCCCGCGACCGGCTCTCCACGGACCCGGTCGCGAGCCGTGCGCTGCGCCCGCTGCGGACGCTGATTCCCGCAGCGGGCTACATCCCGGACTTCCTCACACCGTCCGTGCCCGGCGGCGATCTGCCGACCGGTCTCGACCAGCTGCGGCGCACCCCGCGCACCCAGCTGGTGCGCGACCTGACCCGGCTGGCCGACTCCCGCCCCGTTCCGGACTGGGCGACCTCGCTCGGCAGACCGGGCGGCGACTCACTGAGGTCCCTGGCCAACGCTCTCGGGATCTACTTCCGTGCCCTGCTGGAGCCGTACTGGCCGCACATCCGTAGGGCGGTCGCGGACGACGTCGACCTGCGCTCCCGGCACCTCCTCGACGGCGGCACCCAGGCGCTCCTGGACGGGCTGGGTCCCCTGGCGCGCTGGAAGGCACCTGTACTGGAAGTGGACTACCCCATCGAGCGCGATCTCCATCTTGAGGGGCGCGGCCTGCTCCTCGTCCCCTCCTACTTCTGCTGGCGCCGGCCGACCGCGCTCGCGGACCCCGGCCTCGACCCGGTGCTCGTCTACCCGGTGGGGAAGGCACCGCTCACCGTCGCGCGCGCCACGGACGACGGCGTCGAACGTCTGCTGGGCCGCACCCGCAGCGCCGTACTGGCCGAGGTGGCGGGCCGGCACGCGCGGACCACCTCCGAGGTCGCCGCGGCCGTGGGGATCGCGCTGCCCAGCGCCAGCTACCAGATCGGCGTCCTGCGCGACGGGGGACTTGTGGCCAGCCGCCGAGACGGCAAATACGTCCTTCACACGGCCACCCCGCTGGGGCAGCGGCTGATCGGGGAGCGCGGCGGCCTTCGACCCGGTACGGGAGCAGCCGTCCGGCCGTGACATCATCGGGGCCATGCCTGAACGCGTTGTGGCCGCCTGTGACGGGGCCTCGAAGGGGAACCCGGGACCCGCCGGCTGGGCCTGGGTCGTGGCCGACGGGGACGAGATCCCCACTCGATGGGAGGCCGGCGCGCTGGGCACGGCGACGAACAACGTCGCCGAACTCACGGCGCTGGAGCGCCTGTTGACGGCGATCGCGCCGGATGTTCCGCTGGAGATCCGGATGGACTCCCAGTATGCGATGAAGGCTGTCACCACCTGGCTGCCCGGCTGGAAGCGCAAGGGCTGGAAGACGGCCTCCGGAAAGCCCGTCGCCAACCAGGAACTGGTCGCCCGCATCGACGAACTCCTCGCCGGCCGCTCTGTGGAGTTCCGTTACGTCCCCGCGCACCAGGTCGACGGCGACCGCCTCAACGACTTCGCGGACCGCGCGGCGAGCCAGGCGGCGATCGTCCAGGAGCCCGCGGGCAGCGACCTCGGCTCCCCGCGGCCGCCGGCCGCCCCGACACGGCCCCGACCGCTTCCGCGCGGCGCCGCGCACCCGCGAAGACCGCGCGACAGGGCGGCGGCGGCCCGGCCCGCACGATCAAGGCGAAGTTCCCCGGCCGCTGCCTGTGCGGCCGCTCCTACGCGGCGGGCGAGCCCATCGCCAAGAACGGCTCGGGTTGGGGGCACCCGGAGTGCCGTACGACGGAGACGGCCGACGCGTAGGGCTCGACCGCAGGACGGAGACGGCCGAGGGGTAGGGCCTGTCCGTACGACGGAGAGGGCCGACGCATAAAGCCTGTCCGTACGACGTAGAGGGCCGGCGCATGAAGCCTGTCCGTACGACGGAGACGGCCGACCAGTAGGGCGCCTCCTACTGTCAGACCGTGTCGAACGTGTAGTGCGCGCTGTGATCCAGCAGATCGGCCGGCCGGACGTCGCCCCACGGCTTCATCGTCTCGTTCAGGTCGACGACATCCGGGGTCCCGGCCACGGGCAGATAGCCGGAGCCGGGGTGGAGGCGCTGCCAGTCGGCCCACAGCTTGTCCATGTAGGCGTGGTGGAGCCAGAACACCGGGTCGTTGGGGGAGACGCCGGTTGCCATCTGGCCGCCCACCCAGACGTGCACCCGGTTGTGGAGGTTGACGCCCCGCCAGCCTTCGAGGTGGTTGCGGAAGCCGTCCGAGGCGCTGTTCCAGGGGGCCATGTCGTACGTCGCCATCGCGAGCACCGACTCCACCTCGGCCCGGGTGGGCAGGTCCCGGGCACTTCCGCCGAGCGACCTGCGCAGATAGGTACGGCTGTCGACGCGTACGTTGATCGGCCAGTTGCCGGCCGAGGCGGCGAAGGGGCCGTCCATCACCTGGCCGTCACGGCTGCGGCCGGTGCCGCCCAGGAAGTCGGGCGCCCACAGGGATGCGCGCGTGGAGCGGTCGGTGCTCCAGTCCCAGTACGGGAGCGCGACGGAGGAGTCGATCGACTGCAGCGCCTGCTCGAACTCGATGAGGAATCTGCGGTGCCAGGGCAGGAAGGAAGGCGAACGGTGGCCCGTCCGCTCACCGTCGTCCGTGTCGCCGAGTATGAAGGCGTTGTGCGTGGTGACGAAGTCGTCGTACCGGCCACTGCGCTTGAGCTGCACCAGCGCGTCGGTGAAACGCCGCTTCTCGTCGGCGGTCAGGCTCGCCTGGTTCTTGCGTACGGTCATGTGCGGGACTCCACAGTCTGCTTGCGGGGCGGGTCAGTTGGCCGGGAACGGAACGAGCGGGGCCCCTTGCAGTTCCACGACCGCGGCGCGGGCGGCGGCGCGCGGGGTGGCCACCGGGTCGTAGTGGCTGACGACGCTGATCCAGCTGCCGTCGGCGTTCCGCATCACGTGCAGCTCCAGGCCGTCGACGAACACGGCGTACCCGGCGCCGTGATGGTGCCCGCTCCCGCTGAGGGGGCCGCCCGCGATGTGGCGGCCCCGGTAGACCTCGTCGAAGGCTTCAGGACCGCCATGGTCGTGTCCGGTGGCGGAAGCCGTGGGTGCGGTGACGGACTGGGGAGCGGCCACGGCGGCCAGCGTTGCCGCGGCACCGAGGGCGCGGCGACGGGTGAGCTCTGGCATACGAAGTCCTCCTGTATCGGGCTCTGTTGAACGACTCGGTATGCCTATCGGTTCGTCGGAGAGTGGGAGAAATCGGCGCATGCCGGTTGGCTGTGATCCGGACAATTAAGTAAATGTCGCGTGCGACCTGGCACACAGCACCTCGCTGTTACGCTTCGCAGTCACTTGACCGCAACGTGCAACAAAGGGAGTGCGCGTGAAGATCGCGTGCGTCGGCGGCGGACCGGCCGGCCTGTACTTCTCGATCCTGATGAAGCGTCAGGACCCGTCACACGACATCACCGTCTACGAACGGAATCCGGCCGGGTCGACCTACGGCTGGGGAGTGACGTACTGGGCGGGCCTGCTCGACAAACTCCGCGAGGGCGACCCCGAGTCCGCGCTCGCTGTCAGCGAGAACTCGGTCCGCTGGAGCGAAGGGGTCGCCCAGGTCGGCGCATCCAGGACGGTGCACCCCGGCGACGAAGGCTTCGGCATCGGCCGCCGCCGCCTGCTCGACCTGCTCGCCGAACGGGCCGAATCCCTCGGCGTGCACGTCGAGTTCGAGCACGACGTGGCCGCCGACCAGCTGCCCGACGCCGATCTTGTCGTCGCGGGCGACGGAGTCAACAGCGCACTGCGCGAGCCCCACGCCGAGCATTTCGGCAGTGATGTCACGCTGGGGCGGAACACCTACGTCTGGCTCGGCACCACCAAGGTCTTCGACTCCTTCACCTTCTCCTTCGTGGAGACGGAGCACGGCTGGATCTGGTGCTACGCCTATCCGTTCAGCGGGGAGCACAGCACCTGCGTCGTCGAGTGCTCCCCCGAGACCTGGACCGGCCTCGGGCTCGACACGGCGAACGAGGGTGAGGGCCTGCCTCTCCTTGAGAAACTCTTCGCCGACCTCCTGGACGGGCACGCACTGATCGGGCGGGCGCAGAGCGACGGCAGCGCGCAGTGGCTGAACTTCCGCACGCTGACCAACCGGACCTGGCACCGCGGCAATCTGGTCCTGATCGGCGACGCGGCCCACACCACGCACTACTCGATCGGCGCGGGCACCACCCTCGCGCTGGAGGACGCCCTCTCGTTGGCCGGGGCGCTGCGCGAGATCCCGGACCTCGGCGCCGCCCTCGCCCACTACGAGCGGGAGCGCAAGGCCGAGCTCCTGTCGATCCAGAGCGCGGCCCGCCACAGCGCCCAGTGGTACGAGAACCTCCCGCGCTACATCCACCTCCCGCCGGCGCAGATGTTCGCCCTGCTCGGCCAGCGCCACTCGCCGCTGCTGCCGTACATCCCGCCGCAGGTGTACTACCGGATCGACCGCGCGGCCGGACAACTGGAGGCGCTGCGCCGGTTCAAGCGCTGGCTGGGGCCGCGGCTGGCGCGCACGGTGCAGGCCGCCCGCGTCCGCGGGTAGCCGTTTGCCAAAACTGTTTGGGTGAATAGCGATTCACCGGCTATGGTGAATCGCTATTCACCCATTTTTTGTGGACTTCTGGAGTATCTGTGGCGGCCCTGCGTGAGCGAATGACGGTCCCGGTGCTGGCGTTCGGCGGGATCCTCATGGCGGTCACGCAGACGGTCGTGGTGCCGCTGCTGCCCGACCTGCCCCGGCTGACGGGCTCCTCGGCAGCCGCGGTCTCTTGGATGGTGACGGCGACCCTGCTGTCCGGAGCGGTACTCACCCCTGTGCTGGGCCGCGCGGGCGACATGTACGGCAAGAGGCGCGTGCTGCTGATCGCCCTCGCGCTGATGACCCTCGGCTCGCTCGTGTGCGCCCTCACCTCCGAGATCGCCATACTGATCGCGGCACGGGCCCTCCAGGGCGCGGCCGCCGCCGTCATCCCCCTGTCGATCAGCATCCTGCGGGACGAACTGCCGCCGGAGCGTACGGGCTCGGCCGTGGCGATGATGAGCTCCACCCTGGGTATCGGCGCCGCCCTCGGCCTGCCGCTCGCCGCCCTGATCGTCCAGTACGCCAACTGGCACGTCATGTTCTGGGTGACCACCGCGCTCAGCGCCACCGGCCTCGCGCTCGCCCGGTGGGCAGTGCGGGAGTCACCCGTCCGCGAGCCCGGCCGCTTCGACACGCTCGGCGCCCTTGGCCTTGCCGCGGGCCTGGTCTGTCTGCTCCTTGGCGTGTCGCAGGGCGGCCAGTGGGGCTGGACCAGCCCTCGGATCCTGGGCCTGTTCGCCGCGTGCGCGGTCGTCCTGACCCTGTGGTCGATACAGCAGCGGCGCGCCGAACGGCCCCTGGTCGACCTGAAGTTGGCCACCCGCCCGCGTGTCGCCCTGCCGCACGTGACGGCGCTCCTGACCGGCTTCTCCTTCTACGCCAACACGCTGGTCACGGCCCAGCTCGTGCAGGCGCCCGTGGCCACCGGCTACGGGCTCGGCCTGTCGATCGTGGCGACCGGTCTGTGCCTGCTGCCCAGCGGCGTGACCATGCTGCTCCTCTCGCCCGTCTCGGCACGCATCTCGACGTCCCGGGGCCCGCGCGTGACGCTGGCCATCGGCGCCGCGATCATCGCCTGCGGCTATGTCGTACGCATCGCGGACAGCCGCGACCTGTGGGTGATCATCCTGGGCGCCACGGTCGTGTCGATCGGAACGACCTTCGCCTACTCGGCCCTGCCCACCCTCATCATCCGCGCCGTGCCCGCCGGGCAGACCGCGTCCGCCAACGGCGTCAACGTCCTGATGCGGACCGTCGGCCAGGCCGTGTGCAGCGCCGCCGTCGCCGCCGTACTCGTCCACCACACCAGCCTCGTCGGCGGCGTCTCCATACCCACGCTGCACGGCTATCTGCTGGCCTTCGCCATCGCGGGTACGGTCGCCCTGGTGGCGTGTGCCGCCGCGCTCGCCATACCCGCCGAACCCGCCTCCCGTGACGCCGTACCGACCCGCGACCGTACGGAAGCGACCCACGACAAGGCACTCGAAGGAGCCTGACCACCGTGACCACCCCGCCCCCCGGTCTCGTGGCACCCGCCACCGCTCCGCCGCGCCGCGACGCCGAGGAGACGAAGGCGGCCATCCTCCGCGCGGCCCGCTATCTGCTGGCCCGCCGTGCCCACGCGGACATCACGCTCAAGGCGGTCGCCGAGCGGGCGGGAGTGAGCGCGCCGCTGATCCTGAAGTACTTCGGCAACAAGGACGCCCTCTTCGCACGCGTCATCTCCTTCGAGTCCGACGCCGACGACCTGCTGGACGCGCCGCTGGAGGACCTCGGCCGGCACATGGTCCGGCATCTGCTCATCGGCCAGACCGAGCGTGGCGCGGATCCCGTCCTGCGCATCGTGTTCGCCCCGCTCCAGGGCGAGCAGGGCGACATACTGCGCGCCAACTTCCGCACCCAGGTCAGCGGCCGGCTCGCCGAACGCCTAGGCGGCCCCGACGCGGGCCTGCGCGCCGAACTCGCCGTCAGTGCACTGCTCGGCCTCGGTGTCATGTACGGCATCGCCCGCGGCACCAGCCTGCGCGCGACCCCGGTCGAGGAAATCGTCGACCGGTACGGCCCGACGGTGCAGGCACACATCACCCGCCCGGTGTGAGGAACCGGCGGCTCAGTTCACCCCGTGCGGGCGGAACTGGACGCTGATCCGTGGCCCCGCCGCCCGCGCCGACTTGGGGACGGCGTGCTCCCAGGTGCGTTGGCAGGAGCCGCCCATCACGATCAGGTCGCCGTGTCCGAGCGGCCGCCGCACGCTCTCCCCTCCGCGGCGCGGGCGCAGCACCAGATCGCGCGGTGCGCCCACGGAGAGGATCGCGACCATGGTGTCCTCACGTGCTCCCCGCCCGATCCGGTCCCCGTGCCAGGCCACGCTGTCGCGGCCGTCGCGGTAGTAGCAGAGCCCGGCCGTGCTGAACGGCTCACCCAGCTCGGCGGCGTAGTGCGCGGACAGCGCGTCCCGCGCCTCGTCGAGGACCGGATGCGGCAGCGGATCGCCGGCACCGTAGTACGAGAGCAGTCTCGGTACGTCCACGACGTGCTCGTACATCTGCCGCCGCTCGGCCCGCCAGGGCACATCGGCGACCAGCCGCGCGAAGAGGGCGTCGGCCCCCGCCAGCCACCCCGGCAGCAGATCGATCCAGGCGCCGAAGCCCAGCACGGTCCGGCGCATCCCGTTCAGCGGGGCGAGGCGCAGTTCGTCGGTCTGGTCGAAGAGCGAGGCCTGGAGGTGCGTGGACATGGGCCCAGCGTACTCCAGAATCGAATGTGTGTTCCATCGGTGGGTGTGGTGTTGTGAGCCGAGAGGTCGCGGCGGCCCTCAGCGCTCGTCCCCGAAGGCGGCCTCCGTATCGGCGAGGACCTCGCGGATCACATGCTCGGCGTTGGTCGCCATCACGGGGTTCGTCGTGCGGTAGTACGGGAGCTGGTTCAGAGCCATGGACAGGGCCCAGCCGCGGCCGCGTGCCCAGGTGGCGTGGTCGGCGCCCGTGGCGTGCCGGAAGGCGGGTCTCGCCTCCGCGGGGAGGAGGTTCCAGGCGGGGATGAGGTCGCAGGCGGGGTCGCCGACGCCGAGGGTGCCGAAGTCCAGGACGGCGCTGAGGCGGCCCTGGTGGGTGAGGAGGTTCATGGGCATCAGGTCGGAGTGGAGCCACACGGGCGGACCGGTCCACGGGGGTGCCGCCAGTGCCTCTTCCCAGGCGGCCGTGGCGGCACGGGTGTCGATCATGCCGTCCAGTTCGCCGAGCGCGTCGCGCGTCGCGACGTCCACGGATGCCAGTGGTCCGCCCCGGTAGGCGGTTGGTCCGCCCGCCAGGCCGACCTGCCGCAACGCGGCGACGAACAGGCCGAGGTCGGCGGCGAGCCCGTCCGGGTCGGCGAGGTCGTCCGCGACCGGGAGTTCGCCGTTGAGCCAGCGGCCCACGCTCCAGGACCACGGATACCCCGCCCCGGGTACACCGGTGGCGAGGATCTCGGGAATGGGGAACGGAAGCAGCGGGCCGAGGAGTGGCAGCCAGCGCCGTTCCTTCTCCACGTCACCGGCGCCCTCCAGGATGCGGGGGAGGCGTACGGCCATGTCGTCGCCGAGCCGGTAGAGGGCGTTGACGGTTCCGGACGACGTGACGCCCTTGAGCGGCAGGTCGGCCCAGTGGGGAAACTGCGCGGCGAGCAACTCCCGTACGAGCGATTCGTCGATCGGCGCTTCGTGGGCATGCATCGGGCCTGCGGACATCAGCGCCTGCTCTCGGTGTCGAAGGTCAACTTCCGTCATCCTTGGGCTGTTTCGAGCTCGTTCGCAATGCCAGGCAACCCTGCGGTCGCCGTCTTCGTCTTGATCGGCAACGGCTGGGCAGCACGTCGACCGTACCGAGCAAAGGATTCCCGGAGGGAAATCCGGCGCACTATACGCTCCGTGTATACATGGCATGTATACGTGACGTGTATAGCGGGATGTTCGCGCGCTGCCCGGTGACGGCAAGTACCACCGGCGGGCGTTCCGACGTGGCCGACCGATGGCAGACAGAAAGGCATTCATGTACGGCAAGGCCTTCGCCCCGGAATACCAGGGCGCACTGACCACCCTGTCCGTGAACTCCTCGCTCACCGATGTTCTCGCGGCGGGCACCGAGCAACTCCGCGCGGCCGAGCGGGCCGGCGCGCGGGCGGAGGCGGCCCGCTCGGGTCTCGCGGTCGCCGAGGCGCACCGCCGTCTTGGACAGGTGGCGGAAGCCGACCGGGCGTGGAAGGCGAGCTACCGCACCGCCCGCGAGGCCGGGGATGCGGCAGCCATGGCGTGGGCGCTGTGGAGCGGCGGCACGCTGGCCCGGCAGCGCGGCGCCCTCCCGCTGGCGTGGCGGCTGCTGCGGCTGGCCGCCGAACTCGGCGAGCACGCCGGTGACATCGTGGTCCGCGGCTACTCCCTGGCGGGGATGGCGGAGACGGGCCGCATCCAGGGCGACTACGCGGCCGTGACCGCACTGCACGAGCAACTCCTGGCCGAGGCGCGAAAGCGGGGAGAGGCCCGGCACACCGTGTGGGCCCTGGAGGGCATCGCGCAGATACACCGCAACACAGGCGCCTACGACACCGCCTACGCGATGTTCGAGGAAGCGGCCGGGATCGCCGCTCGCGCCGAGGACCGGCGCGGCCACGCCTGGGCCCTTCGCGGACTGGCGGACCTTGTCTCCGTACGCGACCAGGACCCCGACCGCGCGCTGGAACTGCTGAGCGAGGCGGAGGTGTCGTGCCGTGCGATGAACCTGTCCGGCGCGCTCGCCTACAACCACAAGATGCGCGCCAACGTCCTGTACCGGGCGGGGCGTTACGAGCAGGCACGCGATGTCTATACGCAGTCGCTGGCGGAGTTCGAGGCGATGAGCGAGCCCCGCGGCCGGGCACTGGCCCGCCTCGGTCTGGTCAAGTCCCTGGCCCGGCTGGGCCGCGACCGCGCCGCGACCGACGCGGACCTGACCGACCTGGCCCGGGTCCTGGAGAACATCGGACTGCGCCACGCGGGACGGATGGTCGAGGGAGCGCGGGTGGAGCTGGGCCTTGTGGCACCGGCCGCCAGCTCTGACACGGAGGTGGCGCGATGACGCTCCTGTCCACATCCCCCCAGTCCCCGCCGAACGCCCCCGCCGCCCCGCAGATCCTGCACCGCTGCCGCGAACTTGTCGCCCCCGCACTGACGAAGGCGATCGGCGGACTGCACCCCTGGGTCGCGGAGATGGCCGGATACGCCCTGGGCCGCTGCGAGGTGGGCGGCGCCCCCGCGACGTACAGCCAGGGCAAGGGCGTACGGCAGACGCTGGCCGTCCTCGGTGCGGAGGCGGCCGGAGGATGTGCCGACGTGGGTGTGCCGGGTGCGGTCGCCGTGGAGCTGGTGCACACCTTCTCGCTGCTGCACGACGACGTCATGGACGGCGACGCACTGCGCCGGGGCCGCCCCGCGGTGTGGAAGGCGTACGGCACCGGCCCCGCCGTACTCGCCGGGGACGCGCTCTTCGCCCTGGCGGTGGAGACCCTCACGGCGGTGCCCGCGACCGCGCACGGTGCCACGGCCGTACGGCAGGTGACGACGGCCCTCGGCGATCTGGTCCGCGGGCAGGCGGACGACCTGCTGTTCGCCCACCGTCCCTGGACCGGTCCCGACGCGGTGGGCGTGGGGGAGTACGAGGCGATGGCCGAGCACAAGACCGGTGCCCTGCTCGGCTGCGCGCTGGCCCTGGGGGCTCAACTGGCGGGCGCACAAAGGGAGACCGCGTACGCCCTGGACCGCGCCGGTCGTCACCTGGGTGTGGCCTTCCAGATCGCCGACGACCTGCTGGGCATCTGGGGCGATCCGGCGGTCACCGGCAAACCGGTCCACAGCGACCTGCGCCAAGGGAAGAAGACACTCCCGGTCCTCGTCGCCCTGAACGCCCCCGGCCACTCCGCGCTGGCCGAACTCCTCACCTCCCGGGCCGCCCTGGACGACTCCGCCGTACGCCGGGCGGCGACCCTCGTCGAACAGGCGGGCGGTCGTGCCGCGGCCCTGCGCGAAGCCCGGCGTCATCTCACCGCCGCGCAGGCCCTCCTGGCAGGCGCACCCCTGGCCCCGTGGCCCGCCCGTGACCTGCGCACCCTGTTGTCCTCCCTGGCCCACCGGGTGATCTGACACTCCGACCCTCCGGTCCGGGGCGAACCGGACCGGAGGCGGGCTGCGACGTCGGTCACATTCACGTGTCAACGCGTCCCACCAGGCAACCTCTTCATCTTCCGGCACATCTGTCGCCCCGGGGCAGGACAGCCCCCACGGCGTTCAACGGTGCCGTGCGTGAGGGCGGTTGGCGATCCCGGCCGCCCCTGTTCGAAGGAACTCAGTGCGTATACCCCACATACGTCGCGTGGCGATCGCCGTCGCGGTGACCACGACCGTCACGCTCCCGACGGGCCCCGCCTTCGCTGCCGCGCCCGTCGGCGCCCCGGCCGCGGCCTCCTCGCCGGTGGACGCCGCCCGGGTGGCCGCGTTCTCGCACGCGTCGGCCACCGGTGTCGGCCAGGGCGACACCCTGCGGGCCAAGGACGTCATGACGGATCCGGACGGCAAGCAGCACGTCCGCTTCGTGCGCGACCACCTGGGTATGCCCGTCCTCGGCGGTGACCTCGTCGTCCACCTCAACCGGCGGTCCGCGTACCTCGGTGTGACCAGAGCCGCCGACCACGCCGTCGAACCGTCCACGACCGAGGCGAAACTGACGCCCCAGCAGGCCGAGCGGAAGGCAGCCGAGGTCGCGAAGGGCGACGCGGGCGAGGCCCGACTCGTCGTCGACGCCCGTGACGGCGCGAGCGCGCTCGCCTACCAGGTGCGCGTGACGGACAGCGACACGACCGAGGCAGGCGGCTCCCGCACGGTGGTCGTGGACGCCGGGTCCGGCCGGATCCGCAGCGATGTTCCCGACAGCGACGAGTTCATCTCGCCGTCCCTGGACGAGACACTGCGCGAGCGCGGCGAACAACTGAACCCCGAGACGGGCACCTCGGCCCAGCCGGTAAGCCTCCTGAGTGCAGCGGCTGCCACCACCTATCCGGTCAAGGCCACCGGCAGCGGCGCTTCCCTCTTCGTCGGCAAGGTGACGCTGACCACCACCCGGACGGCCCGCACCAGCTACCTCCTCAGGGACCCCACCCGCTGGAACACCGAGACCCGGGACGCCAGGGGCCAGGAACTGGAAGCCTTCTCGCGCGGCAAGAAGTTCACCGACGCCGACAACAAGTGGGGAAACGGCGCCACGTCCAGCAGGGTCACCGCCGCGGTCGACGCCCAGTACGGCATCACCAAGACCCTGGACTTCTACAAGAAGACCTTCGGCCGCAAGGGCATCAAGAACAACAGCGCCGGAGCCCGCGCGATGGTCCACTTCGGCAACAAGGTCGGCAACGCCTTCTGGGACTCGACCTGCGGCTGCATGCTGTACGGCGACGGAGACGGCGACATGCTCAAGAAGCCGCTGGTCGTCCTCGACGTCACCGGCCACGAGCTGACCCACGGGGTCGTCGACGCCACCGCCGCCCTCGAACCGACCCGGGTGGACCGGGACGGCAACCAGTACGGCGAGCCGGGTTCGCTGAACGAGTCCCTCGCCGACATCTTCGGCTCTGCGGTCGAGTTCTCCGCCAACAACCCGAAGAACCCGCCCAATTACCTCGTGGGCGAGAAGCTCGGTCTGGCCCAGAAGTTCCTGCGCCGCCTCGACCGTCCCTCGCTGGACAAGCTGGAGGGCGCGGTCGACTACTGGTCGCCCGAGGCCTACGACACCGAGGTCCACGCGGGCTCCGGCGTCTCCTCGCATGCGTACTACCTGCTCGCCGAGGGCAGCGGCAGGAAGACGATCGGCGGGGTCACCTACGACTCGCCCACGTACGACGGTTCTCGGGTGACGGGCATCGGACGTACCAAGGCCACGGCGATCTTCTACCGTGCGCTGACCCGCTACATGGTCTCCACGACCGACTTCCATGACGCGCGCGAGGCCACCCTCAAGGCCGCCGCCGACCTGTACGGCGCAAGCAGTACCGAGTACAAGACGGTGGCGACGGCCTGGACCGCCGTCAATGTGACTGCCACCAACGGATGACATGAGGGTGCCCCGCCACGTTCATCGGAACTTGAGCAGGGGCGGGGCACCCTTCGCCGGTCCTTGCCTCAGTGCTGCTGAGCCTTCTGCGGTGTCACCTCACTGGGCCGCACGACGACGTACCCCTCGCCCTCCAGCTTGAGCTGCACAGCCTCACCGGAGCCGCCGCGGATCATCGAGCCGATCGACTGCGAACGGTGCAGCGACGTGTGCAGATGGGCGGTCCAGCCGACGATCGCGTCCGTGTCGACGAACACCGGCTGTTGCGGCGAGACGGGGATGACCAGCGGGTTCCCCTCGCAGACCAGGCCGAGCTTCCCGTGGCCGGTGAAGACGCTGTTGAAGAGACCGCCCCCGGAGATTCCCGCGCCCTTCACGGTCTTTATCTCGTACGACACCGTGGCGTCGAAGCACAGCACGTTGCGCCCGTTGACGGTGAACACGTCGCCGGGCTCGATGTCGACGATGAAACAGTTCTGCGCCTCGTGCGCGAACCAGGCCTCGCCCTGGCCGCGGACGGTCATCAGCGGCAGCCCCTCGCCGGTGACAGCTCGCTTGAGCATGCCGCCGACGCCCTGGCCCTTGCGCTCGAACTGCAGATTCCCCCGGTAGGCGATCATCGCTCCCTGGCGCGCGAGCATGTCGCCGTTGACCGCGTACTTGATCGACTTGGCGTTCTGGATGGTCATGCCCGGCGCGACGGCGGGCTGCACCATGTGGTCACTGGAAAAGAGATCACCCTTCATGCGGGCATCTTCGCCCAGAGGGTGCCGTTCCGCCAGGATCAGGGTGAGCGGGAAAGACGTGCGGGGCCGGCCCGGGTGAACCGGACCGGCCCCGCACGGGAGTTGTCAGGCGGCGCTCGGCGTACCGGCGTGACCGAAGAGGGTGCCGATGACCTCGGTGAGCTGAGCGGCGACCTCGGCGTCGTCGACCGGGTGGGTCTCGGCGAAGCGGGTCACGGAGCCCGGGATGGACAGCTTGACGTCCTCCAGGACGGTGGCGCCGGCGATGCCCACGGCCTTGCGGGCCTCGTCCTGCGCCCACACGCCGCCGAACTGGCCGTAAGCGGTGCCGACCACGGCGGTCGGCTTGCCGGCGAGGGCACTGGCGCCGTAGGGGCGGGACAGCCAGTCGATGGCGTTCTTCAGCACGGCCGGAATGGTGCCGTTGTACTCCGGCGAGAAGAGGAGGAACGCGTCGGCGCGGGCGGCGGCCTCACGCAGACGGACGGCGGCGGCGGGCACGCTGCCCTCGACGTCGATGTCCTCGTTGTAGAAGGGGATCTCGGCCAGGCCCTCGAAAAGCTCCACCTCCGCGCCCTCGGGCGCGAGCTTGACGGCGGCCTCGGCGAGCTGGCGGTTGTGGGAGCCGGCACGAAGGCTGCCGACGAGGGCGACGATGTTTACGGACATGGATAACTCCCGAAGCTGAAACACTGCTGCAATAAAGCGGACCAAGGTCCGTTTAAAGTTGTATCACCGAAGTGGACCGCAGTCCAGTTGTCCTGGAGTGCCGTTACGCTGGCTTCATGTCCACCCCACTGCCGCCCTTTCCGAAGCGACAGGAACCGACCGACGAGCCGGTCCTGATGGAGCTCGCACCCCGGGGCGACGCACCGCAACTGCGCGCCGACGCCGCGCGCAACCGTGCGCGTCTCCTGGAGGCCGCCGCCCGCCTGGTGGAGGAGCGCGGGGTGGCCAATGTGACGATGGAGGCCGTCGCCTGCGCCGCATCGGTGGGCAAGGGGACCGTCTTCCGGCGGTTCGGCGACCGCACCGGCCTCCTGATGGCGCTCCTCGACCACACCGAACAGCGGTTCCAGACAGGCTTCTTCAGCGGCCCGCCCCCGCTGGGCCCCGGTGCCTCACCGGTGGAGCGCCTGCATGCCTTCGGCTGCGCCACCCTGCGGCAGGCTTCCGAGCGGCTCGACCTCTACCTCGCCGCTGAACCGGACGCCTCCCGCCGCTTCAGCTCGGCCCCGTACCGCGTCCGTCTCATGCACGTCACCATGCTGCTCCGCCAGGCTGTCCCGGCCGCGGACACCGACCTCATCGCGCAGACCCTGATGGGATACCTGGAACCCGCCCTGATCAACCACCTGACCCGCCAGTGCGGTATGCCCCTGGAACGGCTGGAGTCGGGCTGGCACGACCTCGTGAACCGGAGCACCTGCTCGATCTGATGGCGGTACCCCGCGGTGCGGGAGGACAATACGGCCATGGCGCATCGCCTTGGTGACGTGAGCGGGCCTGCCCAGGTGGCCGCGGCGGGCGAGGGGATCAGCCGACAGGAGCTGGCCCTCGCCGCCCGGAACCATGGGCTGCCACTGGAGGCCCTACGGTACGACGTGACCCCTCCGGGGCTGCACTACGTACTCACGCACTACGACATCCCGTACGTCGAGGGCTCCTCCTGGCGCCTGGACCTGGGGGGCCGGGTGCGGCAGCCGCGGGCACTCGGAATGGACGAGCTGAAGTCGTATACCGCGGTTACCGAGCGGGTGACCATGGAGTGCGCGGGCAATGGCCGGGCCCTGCTGACACCACGGCCGGTGAGTCAGCCGTGGCTGGTCGAGGCGGTCGGTACGGCGGAGTGGACCGGTGTGCCGCTGCGGGTGCTGCTCGCCGAGGCCGGAGTCCGGGCCGGGGCGGTGGACGTGGTGTTCACCGGCGCCGACCATGGGGTCGAGCGAGGCGTCGAGCAGGACTACCGGCGTGCGCTTCCACTGGACGTGGCCACCGGAGGCGAGCCCGAGGTTCTGGTGGCATACGAGATGAACGGGGCCCCGCTGCCGCCGCAGCACGGGCGTCCGCTGCGACTGGTGGTGCCCGGCTGGTACGGCATGGCCCATGTGAAGTGGCTGCGCGACATCACAGTGACCGACACGCCGTTCACGGGCTTCCAGCAGGCCGTGGCCTACCAACTCCGGCAGGACGTCGGCGACGAGGGCGAGCCGGTCACCCGGATCGCCCCGCGTGCCCTGCTGGTCCCGCCCGGATTCCCGGACTTCATGTCCAGGGTGCGGGTGGTCCGGCCCGGCCCGGTGCCGTTGGAGGGGCGGGCCTGGTCCGGGTGCGCGCCGGTCGCCCGGGTGGAGGTGAGCACGGACGACGGACGCGGCTGGTACGAGGCGGAGTTGGACCCGGTGCACAAGCACCTTTGGTCCTGGCGGAGTTGGCACTTCGACTGGACGGCCGCGCCGGGAAGCCATGTGCTCAGCGTGCGGGCCACCGACGCGGAGGGGCACACACAGCCGCTCGATCAACCGTGGAACCGGGGCGGCTTCGCAAACAACCTTGTCCAGCGGGTTCCCGTGCTCTGCGTGGAACCTGACTGAATCCCCGTGCGGGCGGCCGGAGTCGCACACCGACTCCGGCCGCCCTGACGTGAAGACCTGTCAGCTGAACGGATCCAGCGTGATGTAGGCCTGTTGCGGGTTGCCGTCGTTCACGAGCGACTCGTGGGCGCCGACGTCGTCGAAGGCGAACGCGTAGGCCTTGCCGTCGGCCATCTGCGCATGGATCTGACGGGCGTACTGGTTGGTCACACCGTCCAGATAGAAGCTCGCCGAGCCGGTATCCGGCTGGTTGGGGTTGACCAGGAGGGTGGAGCGGTTGAAGGCCGCGCACAGGGTGCGGGAAATGGGGCCGCGCACCAGGTCGTTGGGCGCGTCGAGGAGCTTGTGGCAGCCGAAGATGCTGTCGGCGTCCGGCTTCTGGAAGCTGGTGACGACCGCTCCGGCGCTGTTCGTGAAGTTCATGACGTTCCCCGAGACCCGGCCGAAGTACTTCGTGTTCGGCTGGTCGACGAAGGGCGTCACCGTCAGCGTCGACGAACTGTACTTCGTCCACACGCGGTTGATGTAGTCGTCCATGACGGTGGTGGGCAGTACGCCGGACCCGACCGCGTGGCCGGGGGCGAGGGCCCGCAGCACGGTGCCGTCGGACCGGGTCTGGATCAGATTCGCCCAGCCGCCGGACTGGCCGCGCAGGGCGTTGAGGACCGCGTTGTACCCACCCGCCTTGAGGTGACCGGTCGACTTCGTCGTCCCGTCGGCGAGCTGGACGCCAACGGCGTACGGGGCCGAGAACATGTCCACCTGTGTGCTGTTGAGCCACAGACCGGCGTCGTTGAGTGTGTACTCGGACCAGTTGAAGAGGATGTTGCGATTCGGGTCGCTCGGATTCTGTACGGCCGGCTGCACCAGACCGCCGGTCGTCAGCCGGAAGTCGAGCTTCTGTCCGTAGGAGAAGTAGATCCGGCCCGAGAACTTGGGGATCCGGATCGTCACCGACTGCCCGTTGGCGGGCCCGGCGATCGAGGCGTCCGGTGCGGGCGTCGGCGGATTGCCGCCGGCGGGCCAGGCGTGGAACGTGCCGTTCGCGTCGGCCCAGCCCTGCTGCCCGGTCGTCAGCAGTGTGCCGAGGTTGTAGATGTAGATCGGGTCGGCGCGGCCCGAGCTGTTCGTGAACTTCAGCGGGATGGTCGCCGGGACGGCGGCCTCGGCCCCGGACGGGGCCCCGAACGTCAACAGGGCTGCGGCGAGGGTGGCCGCGGCCACCGCCAGGGACCGCCACCTGAGTCTTTTGAGCACGCTCTGGTCCTCCTTCGGACGGGATGCCTCCGCTTTTTCTGAGAGCGCTCTCACGATTGCGCCGGGCTGCGTACATGTCAACGCTTCGCGCAGAGTTGGTCTGGTCCGGTGGGGCGGCTCGAATCGGGGCCGGGGGGTACTCCAATGGGTCCGTGCCGTTCGCGGACCCCGGCATCCACACGGAGCATGAGGGAGTCCCGTACGGAAGGAAGAGGACGAGCCCCATGACCAGACGCATCCCCTCCGGTACCGGCCGATCGGACCGATCCCGCAGGATCGCCGCCGCGCTCCTGGCCATGCTCGCCTGCGGCGCCGCGCTCGTCTCGTGCGGTTCGGACAGTGACAACGACAGTGGTACGTCCGTGAGCCCGCGCCCCACCGCGCCCGACGAGTCCTCCTTCGCGGGGGAGGCGCCGTCCGCGCTGGCTTCCGAGGCCGCCTCGGCCATCGGCTCCGTCCAGGCCTCGGCGTCGGCGGCTACTTCCTCCGCGTCCGCCGAGGCCTCCGCGTTCGAGGCCTCGGTCTCGGCCGACACGGCGCGGGCCGCTGCGGCGGCGCAGGCCGAGCTGAAGAACGTACGGGGCAGCGGCAACGCGAGGTCAGAGGTCGCCGTCACCGGGTTGCCGAGGGCGCGGACCGGTGGGCTGCTCGCCGTGCTCGTCGCCATCACCAACAAGTCCGACCAGCAGGCCTCGTACGCCGTGCAGATCGACTTCGAGGACTCCGACGGCAAGGTTGTGGAGAGCCGGTTCGTGGGAGCGCAGGACCTCGAACCCGGCGAGCGGGCCGAGCCCGTCGCCATCAGCAGGGAGCCCGTCGAACCCAGGCTGACCTCGCGGCTGGCGAAGGCCCAGAGGTACTGACGCGCCGCCCGTCCCCGGTGGCGGAGCATGGAGACGGGGACTTGGAAGAGGTCGTGGACGCGCTCAACACCGAGCGCGTCCACGACCGTTGAGAAACCTCAGGCTGCCGGTTCCCGCACCAGGTGCAGGGCCGCGCTGGACCAGTCGCCCGGCGGCAGGGCGACGTGCAGGCCGTACTCGGCGAGCACGGCGGCGTGGTGCACGGCACCCGTGCGGGCGTCGCGGTAGCGGGCCCCGGGGGTCAGGCCGCGCAGCCGGACCGGCAGGTGCGGGGCGCCGTGGCGGGAGACGCGCCGGTACACCAGGAGCAGGCTCTCCGAGGCGTCAGAGGCGGTGTACTGCACCGCGGAGACGGCGTCCTCGGCCGGTGGCGCCAGACGGTCGAGCCTGCCGTGCTGCACGAGATGGCGCACCTGCTTGTACTCGGCCACCAGGGCCGCGCCCTCCCGCAGTTCCTCCTCGGACCAGTGGGTGAGATCGCCTCCGATGCCCAGCGCTCCGGCCATCGCCACGTGGAAGCGGAAGCGCAGCGGAACCGTGCGGCCGGTGAGCTGGTTCGGTACGTCCGTCACCCACGCGCCCATCGTGCGCGCGGGATAGACCTGGCCGTAGCCGTGCTGGATCCCCATCCGGTCGGCGGCGTCGGTGTTGTCCGACGCCCACGCCTGGTCCGTACGGGACAGGATGCCCAGGTCGACGCGGCCGCCGCCACCGCTGCACGCCTCGATCCGCAGCTCCGGATGGTCCGCGCGGAGGCGGTCGATCACGCCGTACAGATTGCGGACGTACTGGGGTCCGAGGCGGTCGGTGCCGTCGGGCCGGCCGGGCCAGCCGGCCTCGCTGAACGCCCGGTTCATGTCCCACTTGAGGAAGTCGATGCCGTGGTCCCCGACCAGCCGGGTCAGCCAGTCGTACGCCCAGTCCGCGACATCGCGGCGGGCGAAGTTCAGGACCAGCTGGTTGCGCAGCTCGGAACGCGGACGGTCGGTGAAGTGCAGGACCCAGTCCGGGTGTTGGCGGTAGAGGTCGCTGTCAGGATTGACCATCTCCGGCTCCACCCAGAGGCCGAAACTCATCCCCAGTCGGTGCACCGCGTCGACCAGCGGGGTCAGTCCGTCGGGGAAGCGGTCGGGGGTGGGTGTCCAGTCGCCGAGGCCCGCGTGGTCGCTGCGGCGCGCTCCGAACCAGCCGTCGTCGACGACGTACAGCTCGACCCCGAGCTCCGCCGCCCGTTCGGCGAGCGCCTTCTGGCTGACCTCGTCGACGTCGAAGCCCGTCGCCTCCCAGGAGTTGTAGAGCACCGGCGCGACCTCGTCCGGATGCAGCAGGACATGGGCCAGGGTGTAGGCGTGCCAGGCGCGGCTGGCCGCACCGAAGCCGCCTTCGGTGAACAGGCCGGCGAACGGGGGAGTGGTGAACTCCTCGCCCGGCGTGAGCGGCACGTTCGTACCGTCGTGGCCGACGCCTCCGGTGAATCCGGCCCGGCCGTCGGGGGTGCGCTGCGCGGTGATCCGCCAGCTCCCGCTCCAGACGAGGGCCGCGCTCCATACCCGGCCGTGCTCCTCGGTGGCCTCGCCCGCATCGAGCATCACCCACGGGTTCGCGTGGTGGCTGGTGATACCGCGACGGCTGGTCAACACCGTCTCGCCGTAAGGCAGTTGGTCCCGGCGCAGCTGGCTCTCGGCGGACCACTGACCGGTGACGTGACTGAGGCGGTAGTCCCGCAGCGGAGGCAGGGTCCAGGCGGCCGAGTCGGTGCGCAGCAGGGTGACGGGCTCGTCACCGGCGTTGCGGACGACGGTCCAGCGTTCGATGACGTCCGTGTCGCCCTGGACGCGGTAGTGGAGCGTCACATGCAGGGGGTAGTGGCGGTCGCGGAAGGCCAGCGCCAGCTCGTCGTCGGTGACCCGCAGTCCGGTGGACTGCCACTCGAAGGCGCGTGATCCGTCCGCGAACCGGACCTGGAGCGAAGGGGGTCCGTAGCGCGTGCCGCCGTCGACGGGAAGTTCCTCCCCGACCGGGGAGATGCCCTCGAAGCTGCTGGCCGCCGGAGCCGGGGGTACGACGAGGGCCTCCGCCTCCGCGAGAGTCAGCCGTGGCCCCCACGCGAGATGGCAGGGCGCCCCGGTCTCGTCGACTCTCAGCGCGTACGACGTGTTCGGTGTGGCCAGCAGCCAGACCCCGGTGTCCGGGGCGAAGGAGATCATCTACAGGGGTCCTCACGTTCCAGGTGGTGCCACGAGATGGTCGAAAGCCAACCGCGACCTTCGATCATGTGTCAACACCTTGTCCGCATCTGTCTTTTGCAGGCGAGGGGTACGTCAGGGAAGGCGCCCAAGATAATCGTGCTTCTTTTATTGACAGCAGAAAATAAGGGACTTAGGTTCCGGCCATGCGCTCGACCAGTCGAACAGAGACGTTCCCCGGTCACACACCGGCCGTCTCCCAGATTTTCACCACCGTGCTCTCCCACGGTCCGCTCACGCGGTCGGAGATAGCGGGGCGGACCCAGCTGTCCGCGGCGGCGGTGACCAAGGCGGTCCGGCCGCTGATCGAGGCCGGGTACCTCCAGGAGGACGTCGACGAGGACGCACGGCAGGCGTCCCTCGGCAGGCCGGCCAACCCGGTGCTGGTCGACGGAGGCCGGGCGCTGTTCATCGGGATCAAGATGACGGGCGACGAACTCATCGCCGTACTCACGGACCTGTGCTGCCGCATCCGGGTCGCCCGGCATGTGCCGCTCACCGCGCGCGACCCCAAGGCGGTGCTGGCCTCGACCGCGGGTCTTGTGCAGGAGCTGCTGACGGAGGCCGACGGGTTCGGGGTCCAGGTACAGGGCCTGGGCATCGCGGTCTCCGGCGATGTGGACCGCGCGGCGGGGGTGGTGCGGTACTCACCCTTCCTGGAGTGGCGCGACGTGCCGCTCGCCGATCTGGCCCGGATGACGACGGGACTGCCGGTCACCGTCGACAACGACGTCCGGGCGCTGACCGTCGCCGAGCAGTGGTTCGGCGCCGGAGTCGGCCTGTCCGACTTCGCCGTGGTGACGGTCGGCGCCGGCATCGGCTGCGGTCTCGTGGTGCACGGACAGGTCGTGAACGGTGCGTACGGCGTGGCGGGCGAGATCGGCCACATCGCCATCGACCCGGCCGGTCCCCTCTGCCACTGCGGCAACCGCGGCTGTGTGGAGGCGATCGCGGCGGACTCGGCGATCGTCAGCAGGATCCGGGAGGTGACCGGCGTTCAGGTCGCCGACGCCGCCCAGGCCCTGGACCTCGCCCATGACGGGGACCCCGGAGCGCGGGAGGTGTACGCACGCGCGGGGGAGGCGATCGGCCGCGGTATCGCGACCGTCGCCAATCTGTTCGGCCCCGAGCGTGTGATCATCTCCGGTGAGGGGCTGGCGGCGTACGACCTGTTCGCCGAGCAGATCCGGGACACGTTCGCCGCGGCCGCCTTCGGGTCGGCCGGGCGGTGCGACGTACAGACCCGCCCCCTGCCCTTCGAGGAATGGGCGCGAGGGGCCGCGGCCACCGCGATCCAGTCCTTCATCCGAGCCGACACATACTGATCTTGAGACGCGCCAACACCCCAAACCCACCAGCAGTGACAAGCACTGATTCGCACGAGGAGCAACGATGACGCAGCAGAGCCGCAATCCCTTGGCTGCGCGCGGACCCAGCCGCCGCAGAGTGACCGGTGGTCTGATGGGGCTCGGGGCCGCCGCCCTGGCCGCGCCCGTTCTGACCGCGTGCGGTGGGGGACCGGGAGCCGACCCGAAGACGGTCACCTTCGGGTCCAACGGCGCCGACGCCACCCCGAAGAAGGCCTACACCACCGTCACCGACGCCTTCACCAAGGACAGCGGGCTGACGGTCAAGACGAACACCGTCGACCACGACACCTTCCAGAAGAGCATCACCACCTACCTCCAGGGCACCCCGGACGACGTCTTCACCTGGTTCGCGGGCTACCGCATGCAGTACTTCGCCAAGAAGAAGCTCGCCAGCCCGATCGACGAGGTGTGGGACAAGATAGGCGGCGGCTTCAGCGATGCCGCCAAGCAGCTCTCCAAGGGCGAGGACGGCAAGTACTACTTCGTGCCGCTGTACAACTACCCGTGGGGGGTCTTCTACCTCAAGAGCGTGTTCGCGGACCGCGGCTACGAAGTCCCGCAGAAGTGGAGCGAGTTCGTCGCGCTCGCCAAGAAGATGAAGGCGGACGGCCTGGACCCGATCACCTCCGGGTACGGCGGCGGCGACACCTGGAGCATCCTCGGCGCCTTCGACTACATCGACCTGCGGGCCAACGGCTACGACTTCCACATGTCCCTGCTGCGCGGCGAGACCTCCTGGACCGACAAGCGCGCCGTCGCGATCCTCGACACCTGGCGTGAACTGACCCCCTACTACCAGGCCAGCGGTGGCGGCCGTTCCTGGCAGGACGCCGCGCAGAGCCTGATCGACAAGAAGTCCGGCATGTCGGTCACCGGCCTCTTCATCGGCCAGCAGATCACCGACGAGGCGGTCCGCGCCGACCTCGACTTCTTCCCCTTCCCGGAGATCGACTCCGCGTACGGGCAGGACACCGTCGAGGCACCCACCGACGGGTTCATGCTCAGCCGCAGCCCCAAGAACGAGGACGGCGCCACGAAGTTCCTGGAGTTCCTCGGCGGCGCGAAGGCCGAGGAACTGTACGCGGGCGTCGACCCGAGCAACCTCGGTGTCAACGACACGACCTCCACCGCTTCGTACAACGCCCTGCAGAAGAAGTCGGCCGATCTCATCGGCTCCGCCAAGAACATCAGCCAGTTCGCGGACCGCGACAGTGATCCGGGCTTCATCTCCACCGTCGTACTCCCCGGCCTGACCGAGTGGCTCAGCCACCCCGACGACGGCACCGAGACGCTGAAGAAGATCGAGTCCCAGCGCTCACGCTACTTCACGGCCTGATCAGGACCGGAAAGGTCGCACGCACCGTGTCCTCCGTACCCTCACTCCGCACCGTCCGCAAACGCGCCCGCAGTCTCGGCCGCGGCGACCGGATCTTCCTGACCGTCATCATCGGCATCCCGCTTGCCGCGCTGCTCTTCTTCGTGTGGCTCCCCGCACTGGCCTCGGTCGCGCTGTCCTTCACCACCTGGGACGGCATCGAACTGACCGACATCCAGTGGATCGGCCTGGAGAACTACAAGGAGATCTTCACCAACTACCCGCCGTTCTGGCCTGCGGTGCAGCACAACGTGATCTGGTTGCTGTTCACGGCCCTGCTGCCCACGCCGTTCGGTATCTTCCTCGCCTACCAGCTCGACCGGAAGATCCGCTTCACGAGGATCTACCAGACCGCGATCTTCCTGCCGATGGTGCTCTCCCTGGCCGTCGTGGGCTTCATCTGGGAGATCATCTACAACCCGGACACGGGGCTCCTCAACGGCCTTCTGAGTTCCCTCGGTTCCAGCCAGCACATCGACTGGCTCGGCAACCCCGACCTCAACCTGTGGGCCGTGCTTGTCGCTTCGGCCTGGCGGCACACCGGCTACATCATGATCCTTTACCTGGCCGGTCTGAAGGGCTTCGACCCGGCGCTCAAGGAGGCCGCCGCGCTCGACGGCGCCAACGGCCGTCAGACCTTCCTGCGCGTGGTCTTCCCGGCCCTCAAGCCGGTCAACATCATCATCCTGGTCGTCACGGTCATGGAGTCCCTGCGGGCCTTCGACATCGTGTACGTCCTCGGCGGCGGCGTCGGCAGCAAACCCGGCATGGAACTGCTCTCCCTCCTCATCACCGACAACATCATCGGCGAGTCCAGTCACATCGGTTACGGGTCCGCCCTCGCGGTCATCCTGCTCCTGGTCTCCCTTGCCGCCATCGGCACCTTCCTCTTCCAGACCGTCCGCAAGGAGGACCAGTGACCACGACCGTGCCGCGTCCGGCCTCCCGTCTGCGGGCCAGGCGCGATCCCCAGTCCCATGACGGCCCCTCCAAGCCCCGTAGCCAGGTCGGCCGCCACGTGATGCTGGGCAGCATCGCCCTGCTCTGGCTCGTGCCGCTGCTGTGGGCCATCTACACCTCGCTGCGCCCCTATTCGGACACCGCGAAGAACGGCTACCTCTCCTGGCCGCACAGCCTGAGCTTCGGCAACTTCACGGACGCCTGGGAACAGTCCGGGATGCCGCACTTCTTCTGGAACTCGGTCCTCATCACCGTTCCGGCGGTCCTGGGCACCCTGCTGTTCTCGGCGGCGGTCGCCTTCTTCGTCTCCCGCTTCGACTTCCGCTGGAACATCGTCCTGCTGATGCTGTTCACCGCGGGCAACCTGCTGCCGGCCCAGGTCCTCATCACCCCGCTGTACAAGCTGTATCTCCTCATCCCGCTGCCCTACTGGATGACTGATTCGCTGCTTCTGTACAACTCGATCTGGGGCATCATCTTCATCCACATCGCCTACCAGTGCGGGTTCTGCACCTTTGTCCTCAGTAACTACATGAAGACGATCCCCAAGGAGATCTCCGAGGCGGCACTCGTCGACGGCGCTCCCATCTGGCGGCAGTTCTTCCAGATCATCCTGCCGCTGTGCCGGCCGGCCTTCGCCGCTCTCGCGACCCTCGAGTCGATCTGGATCTACAACGACTTCTTCTGGCCGCTCGCCCTCATCGAGACCGGCGACAAGCGTCCCGTCACCTCCGCCCTGGCCAACCTCCAGGGTGCATACTTCACCAACCCCAACCTGATCGCGGCCGGTGCGCTCATGACCGCGATCCCCACGCTGCTGGTGTACTTCGCGCTTCAGCGCCAGTTCATCAGCGGGCTCACGATCGGCTCCGGCAAGGGCTGAGCCGCCGGAACGCAGGGGCTTGAGCCGCCCTGTGCCCCAACCGTCCCGTTGACAACGTCGTCCTGGAGGTCGGACCCATGCGGTCATCCTCGTTCTTCACCATGCCCGGAGCCACTCCACGCTCCGGCCGTCGTGCCATAAGAGCCATGCTCGTCATCGCCCTCACCGCGGGCGTGGCGACCGCCGTCCCGGCGGCTCAGGCGGAAACGCCCACCCCCGCCGCCACGCCGGCCGCGACCACCGCGACGGCCGCCAAGCCGTTCATGGGCTGGTCGAGCTGGAGCATGCAGTCGTCGAAGTACCCGGGCCTCAACCCGGACGGCGACTACAGCTACCTCACCGAGGCGAACATCCTCAAGCAGGCGGACGCCCTCGCGGCCAAGCTGAAGCCCTACGGCTACGAGTACGTCAACATCGACGCCGGCTGGTGGATGGACAAGAACTGGAAGTCCGGGTTCGACCAGTACGGTCGCCAGACGCCCGACCCGGTCCGATTCCCCAGTGGCATGAAGTCAGTTGCCGACCACATCCACTCCAAGGGACTCAAGGCCGGCATCTACCTGCCGGTCGGCCTGGAGAAGGATGCGTACAACGACGGCAAGACGCCGATCTGGAACGCCGAGGGCTGCACCACGGCCGACATCGTCTACAGCGACCTGCGCACCACCAACGGCTGGGACAGCGCGTACAAGATCGACTTCTCGAACCCGTGCGCGCAGAAGTACATCGACTCCCAGGCGCAGCAGTTCGCCGACTGGGGCTACGACTTCCTGAAGCTGGACGGCGTGGGTCCCGGCTCCTTCAAGAGCGGTGACCAGTACAACAACGTCGCCGACGTGGCCGCGTGGCAGAAGGCCATAGCCACCGCCGGACGACCGATCCACTTTGAGATCTCCTGGTCGCTCGACATCGCACACGCCGCCGACTGGAAGCAGTACTCCAACGGCTGGCGCATCGACACAGACGTCGAGTGCTACTGCAACACGCTGGTCACCTGGGAGAACTCGGTCGAGGACCGCTGGGACGACTCCCCCGCGTGGAGCAACAAGGCAGGCCCCGGCGGCTGGAACGACCTCGACGCCATCGACGTCGGCAACGGCGAGATGGACGGCCTCACCAAGGCCGAGCGGCAGAGCTACATGACCCTGTGGGCCATCAACAAGTCGCCCCTCTACACCGGTGACGACCTCACCAAGCTGGACAGCTACGGCGTGTCCCTGCTCACCAACAAGGAAGTCATCGCCGTCGACCAGAGCGCCTCGCCCGTCGCGCGTCCGGTCACCTCGGTCAACGACCAGCAGGTCTGGGGCACCAAGAACGCCGACGGCAGCTACACCGTCGCCCTCTTCAACCTCGGCGACTCGCCGGCCTCCGTCACCGCCAACTGGGCGTCCTTCGGGTTCACCGGCAACGCCTCCGTGCGCGACCTGTGGAACAAGTCGAACCTCGGCACCTACCAGAACAAGATCACCGCGACGCTGCCCGCGCACGGCTCGCGGCTGTTCACCGTCAAGCCCGGCACCACCACCCTGGCGACCACGAGCTACGAGGCCGAGGCCCCGGCCAACACCCTCTCGGGCAACGCCTCCGTCGGCGGCTGCGACGCCTGCTCCGGCGGCAAGAAGGTCGGCAACCTCTACAGCGGCGGCAAGCTGCAGTTCAACGACGTCACGGTGAAGAAGGACGGGATCTACACCGTCAAGATCGCCTACGTCAGCGGCGACGCCCGCTCGGTGAACGTCTTCTCCAACAGCGGCAACGGCACCAGCCAGAAGTTCCCCTCCACGGGCGACTGGAGCACGGCCGAGACCATCAGCGTCCAGCTGGCGCTGAAGGCGGGCACCAACACGATCTCCCTCGACAGCGGCAGCGGATACGCGCCGGACATCGACAGGATCGTCGTTCCGCAGTCCGTCTGAGTTCGCCCGACAGGATCGTCGTTCCGCAGCTCATCCGAGTTCACGGTCCGTCCGATCCGCTTCCCCGCGGGGCCCGGTGACACGACCCGGGCCCCGCGGGGAACCGCCCAACGCCGACGTCGCCTGCGGTGATTCCCCCATCTTCCGTATCCGCAGCGGTCGTTCCCCCACCGGCGGTTCCTGCATGAGCCGTTCCCCCGGATATGGAGTGCACAACCGTGGACATCCAGCACACCGAACCCCGCGACAACACCCCCAGCCGCAGAGGCTTCCTGGCCCTCGCCGCCGCTGCCGGCGCAGGCACCGCACTCGGCATCCTGCCCACCTTCACCGCTTCGGCGGCCCCCCTGCGCCCCACCGAGTCGCCCATGCTCTCCGCGGCCGACGCCGCGAAGAACCAGCTGTGGTGGCAGGCTCCCGGCTCCCCCAACTCGATGATCGAGCAGGGGCTGCCGGTCGGAAACGGGCGCCTCGGCGCGCTCGCGAGCAACGACCCCTCCAGCGAACTTCTGATGATCACCGACGCCACCCTGTGGACCGGCGGTCTCAACGACAAGCTGGAGAGCGACGGCCAGTTCCCCTACGGCCGCGCCGACTTCGGCTCCCTGACTTTGCTCGCCAAGCTCACCGTCGCCATCCCCGACCACGACCTGGGCAACGTCAACAACTACCGGCGCACCCTCGACCTGGCCCAGGGCCTGTTGAGCACCTCGTACGAGATCTCCGGCGTGACCTACCGCCGACAGGTCTTCGCCAGCCGCCCGGACGACGCCGTCGTCCTGTACTTCTCCCAGCTGGGCGGCGGCTCCTACACCGGTACCGTCGACCTCGCCGGCACCCACGGCGAGTCCACCACCGCCAACAGCGCGGGACGGTACGCCTCGTTCGGCGCCACCTTCGCCAACGGCCTGAAGTACGGCGCCGCCGTCACCGCCTACAGCGGCACCGGCCGGGTCCGCGTCGACGGTACGTCGATCACCTTCAGCGGCTGCAAGGACCTCACCGTCGTGGTCAGCGGCGGCACCAACTACGCGCCCGACGCCGCCGCGAAGTACCGCGACCCGTCCGTAAACCCTCAGCAGCTGGCCAGGACCAAGGTCCTGGACGCGGCCGGCCACTCGGCGAGCACCCTGCTGCACACCCATGTCGCCGACTTCCGTCCGCTGTTCGGGCAGCTGGACATCAGCCTGGGCACCTCGTCCGCCGCGCAGCGCGAGCTCGACACCTGGGAGCGGGTGCAGGCGCGCTACCGGGACGACGTTCCCGACCCGGAACTCGAAGCCGCCTACCTGCAGTTCAGCCGCTATCTGATGATCTCCGGATCGCGGGGCAGCCTGCCGATGGGCCTCCAGGGCCCGTGGCTGGACGGCAACGACCCGGACTGGATGGCCGACTACCACACCGACATCAACATCCAGATGAACTACTGGATGGCCGACCGGGCAGGCCTGTCCGAGTGTTTCGACGCCTACACGGACTACTGCGTCGCGCAGCTGCCCGACTGGACGGACGTCACCAAGCGGCTCTTCAACGACCCCAGCAACAGGTACCGCAACTCCAGCGGAAAGATCGCCGGCTGGACCGTGGGCATCTCCACCAACCCCTACGGCGGAGGCGGCTGGTGGTGGCACCCGGCCGGCAACGCCTGGCTCGTCCAAAGCCTGTTCGAGCACTACGAGTACACCCAGGACCGCGCCTACCTCAAGAAGATCTACCCGCTCATCAAGGGCGCCGTGGAGTTCTGGGAGACCCGCCTCATCACGACGACCGTCACCGACGCGTCCGGGGCCAAGCGCGAGGTCCTGATCGCCGACAGCGACTGGTCCCCCGAGCACGGCCCGCTCGACGCCAAGGGCATCACCTACGCCCAGGAACTGGTGTGGGGCCTCTTCGAGAACTTCCACACCGCGAGCGACCTGCTCGGCAAGGACGCCGCCTATCGCAAGACCGTCGACGGTCTGCGTGAGCGCCTGTACCTGCCGGTGGTCAGCCCGAAGACCGGCTGGCTGGAGGAGTGGATGTCGCCGGACAACCTCGGCGAGACCACGCACCGGCACCTGTCCCCGCTCATCAACCTCTTCCCCGGCGACCGGATCCGCCCCGACGAATCGACGCCGAAGGACATCCTGGACGGCGCGACGGCCCTCCTCACCGCGCGCGGCATGACCAGCTTCGGCTGGGCCCAGGCCTGGCGCGCCCTGTGCTGGGCGAGGCTGAAGAACGCGGACAAGGCGTACCAGCTCGTCGTCCACAACCTGAATCCCTCGGTCAACGGCAGCAACGGCAGCGCGATGAACCTCTTCGACATCTACGAGGTCGAGCAGGGTCGCGGCATCTTCCAGATCGAGTCGAACTTCGGTACCGCCGCCGCGGTCATCGAGATGCTGCTCTACTCGCGCCCGGGACACGTCGAGCTGCTGCCCGCGCTGCCCGCCGCCTGGGCGGAATCGGGCTCGGTGTCCGGTGTGGGCGTCCGCGGCGGTTTCGTGGCCGACCTCAGCTGGAAGCTGGGCAAGGTCACGCAGGTGAAGCTCACGAGCGTCGGCGGCCGTGCCACGACACTCGTCGCGGGCGGCGCCTCGCGGAAGATCAGCCTGAAGCCCGGCGAGTCCGTCACGCTGCGGAACCTGGGATGAGGCCGGCCTCCTACCGGCGCCTGGTGGTGGGCGCCGTCTCAGCGCTGGTCATAGCGGTCTGCGGACCCCTGACGTCTTCATCGGCGACGCAGCAGCAGTCTCCGCCGGAGGCCCCGACGGTCACCACGGCGACCCCGGCCGCCGCGAAGGGCAAGCACTCCGTCGTCACCTGGGGCGCCAGCGCCGACCGGCAGAGCGAGGGTCCGGCCGACCGCAGCTACCGGCTGATCGTGCGTACCAGCGTCGGCGGCTCGAACATGCGGATCCGGCTGTCCAACGCTTTTGGCGAGAACCCGGTGACCTTCACGACCGCTTACGCGGGTCTGCAGAAGCAGGGCGCGGAGCTGGTCCGTGGCTCCAACCGGAAGCTGTCGTTCGGTGGGGCCGAGTCCGTCACCGTTCCGGCCGGCCAGACCGTGCTCAGTGATCCGCTGCCCGGAAAACTGGCTGCCCAGAGCAATCTGGTCATCAGCCTGTACGTGACGGGTGCCAAGGGACCGACGACCGGCCACGGCATGGCCATGCAGACCAACTACGCGACCGCGGGCAACCACGCCGCGGAGGAGGGTGCGGCCGCCTGGACCGATCCGATGGGGTCCTGGTACTGGCTGGACGCCGTGGACGTCGAGACCTCCACGTCCATCGGCTCCCTGGCGGCCCTCGGTGACTCCATCACCGACGGCTGGCAGTCCAGCACCGACCTGAACCGGCGCTGGCCTGACTACCTCTCCCGTCGTCTCCAGGAGGCGAACACCCCTGTCAAGGGCGTCGCCAACGAAGGGATCTCCGGGAACAAGGTGCTGGCGGACGGGGCCGGGCAGAGCGCGCTGAACCGGCTGCAGCGCGATGTGCTCTCCCAGCCCGGCGTGCGCACGGTCTTCCTGTTCGAGGGCGTCAACGACATCAAGGCGCACTCGGGAGTCACGGCCCAGGACATGATCGAGGGCTACCGGAAGATCATCGAGCAGGCCCACGCGGCCGGCAAGTGCGTCGTCGGCTCCACCATCGCCCCCTTCAAGGGCTGGTCCGAATGGGATGCGGCGGCGGAGTCCGTACGCGTGGAGATCAACGAATTCGTCAGGAACAGTGGCGAGTTGGACGCCGTCACCGACTTCGACAAGATCCTGCGCAGCCCCTACGACCACGAAAGGATCTCGCCGTTCTTCGACAACGGCGATCACCTGCACCCCAATGACGTGGGGATGGGCGCGATGGCCGACGCGGTCGACATCGGGAGCCTGACCTCCTGCTGAGGCCAGGCTCCGGACAGCGGTGCGGTCAGGGGAAGTTGACCACCACCGAGGGAACGGTGGTGGTGCCCGAGGTCGGCGAGCCCGTGTCGTTGATGACGCGCTCGTACTGACCCTGACCGCCCAGCGAGACGACCATGATGTTGTGGAACTTCACGTTCGCATTGACCGGCGTCGCGAATCCGTTGTGCTGGAGGATCGTCGGATCGACGTTGTAGTAGCAGTAGCTGCCCAGGCCCCATGCCTCGTGCGTGGTCACGGTGTCGGCGACCTTGTAGGCCGCGTACCCCTTGATGGAGCCGTTCTGGATGGCGGCCTGGTTCGGCGCGTCGTACGCCTTCTCGTTCTGGAAGAAGATCGTGCGACCGCCCTGGCCGAACCACTGGACGTCGTACTTGTTGAAGTGCTCGACGAACAGCCCGGTGGCCAGCACGTTGTTGCCGTTGACGCGGAGGCCGTAGTCGGCCCGGTTGGTCTCCCAGCCGACTCCCGTGCCATGGTCGGCGCGCCAGATCCAGGTGTGGTCGATGATGGTGTTGCGGCTGTTGATGACGATGCTGGTGGTGGCCTTGCCGGCGCCCGCGCCGCCGATGCGGACGAAGACGTCCTGCACGGTGGTCGGGTTGACGGAGTGGTCCGCCGAAGCCCCGGTGGGCCCGACCTCCAGCAGAGTGGCGGAGTTGACGGTGCCCGCGTCGATGAGGAAGCCCGCGAGGCGGACGCCGTCGACGTCGGCCACCTTGAGCGCGGTGACGCCGTTGTCCGGGATCAGGGTGGCGTAACCGAGGCCGAGGACCACGGTGTTGGCGTTGTTGACCTGGATCGGCTGGTCGAGGTGGTAGATCCCCGGCGTCAGCAGCAGATGGAGGCCTTGTGTGAGCGCCTCGTTGAGGGTGGCGGCGGTGACACCGGGCTTGGCCACGTAGAACTGCGTCAGCGCCAGTGACGTACCGCGAGGCGTACCGGCTCCCCAGGTCGTGCCGCGCGCGTTGACGCGCTTCTCCGGGAGGAAGACGCGGTACTCGGCGCCGTTGAGGTACAGGAACGGCTTCTCGCGGGAGATCGGCGTGTAGGTGAGCGTAGTGTACGGCGGGGTCGGGAAGGTCTGCGCCGGGGCACCGTCGACGCCCGAGAAGACCATGTTCCAGACGGCGTTGAGCCAGCCGCCCACAAAGCTGTCGCGGGTGTACCACTGCTGCTGGGAGTACGGCCCGACCGTGCCGTCGATGCGGCTGTCGGCGATGTAGCCGCCGCTGGCCCAGCCGTAGCCGTTGGGGGAGAGGTTGAGGCCGCCCCTGACGTGCATCCGCCGGAAGGGCGCGGCCTGCGCGACGGCCCACCGGTTGGTGCCGTTGACGGGCGTGATCGCGAGGTTCTCCGCCGAACGCCAGAAGTTCTGCGTGGCGTTGCCGCCGAACCAGCCCGCGTCGACGGTGATGTCGCCGTTGATCGACGTGTCGTCCGGGGACAAGCCGAGGCCCGAGATCGAGGTGTAGAAGCCGAGTTGGGCGTTGAGCCCGTTGTAGGTGCCCGGCTTGAACAGGAACTGGTAGCGACCCGTGCCGAACTGGGCCGTCTCCTGCTGCGCGAACACCTGGTCCAGTCTGGCCTGGATACCCGGGGTGGAGGGGTCGAAGACGATGACGTTGGGGCCGAGGTCACCGCCGCCTGGCAGGGCCAGCGGCTTGACGGGCGCGGCGGATGCCGGCGTGGACAGGCCGAGCAGTGCGGGCGCGGCCGCCGCGGCGGCCATCGCTCCGAGAACGGACCGGCGAGCGGGCGTGGCGGGGACGGAGTCCGAGGAATCTGTGAAGTCAGAGGGCATGGGGGGCGACTCTCCTGGTTCAGGAAGTGAACGGGGGAAGGTGCGGGGAGCGCTCTCTTGCCGATGCATGCTTCATCCGTGTGAACCAGGCGTCAAGAGTTGTGACCGGGATCCCGAATGTTGTTGCCGAGTGAACGGTCAACTGGTCGGCGTTATGCGCTAGTTCATGCCCTTATGCGGCCGAACGGTCTCTTGCGTAGGAGCGTCGATCGCGTTCAAGAGGTGCGCGAACGGCAGGCTCGGCCGCGCGGAGCGCTCGCCGGTCGGCGTCCTGCACCCCCTTCCCTGAGAGCGCTCTACGACAGCTACGACAAGCGGGCCCCTAAGGTGCGGGGGCGGGCGGACAAACTCCCACGCTGGAGTGCGCCGCTCGACTGTCGGCGGCTGTGGAGAGGTCGGCAGGCCGTGTTCGTAGCCGAAAGAGAGGCGGATGTATGACGCACCCGATCACCGTGGGCGTGGACGGATCGGACGAGAGCCGGGCCGCCGTGACGTGGGCCGCCAGGGAGGCCGTCCGGCGCCGACTACCCCTGCGGGTGGTGTATGCCTGGCACGGGAAACCGCACGAACTGGTCGGCGGGCCTGACCCTGAGGAACAGGCGCAGTGGGCGCGGGAACTGGCGGAGGAGGCCGCCCGCACGGTAGCCGAACGGCATGCCGGCCTCGCCGTTTCGGCCGAGGTCCTGGTCGGGAGCGTGGTCGACTCACTGGTCTCCGCGGCCTCGGACGCCGAGACGCTGGTCCTGGGTTCGCGCGGGCACGGAGCGATCGTCGGCTTCCTGATCGGTTCGGTCGGACAGCAGGTGATCGCCGAGGCCGCCCGTCCCGTCGTGCTGGTACGTGCCGATGACCGTGCCACGTCCGAGGCGGCCGGCCGCGAGATCGTCGTGGGACAGCAGGGCGGCCCGGACGACAGCGCCGCCGGCCTCCAATTCGCGTTCGAGACGGCGGCGGCCCGCGGCGCCTCCGTGCGCGTGGTCCGTGCGTGGAGCCTGCCGCCCCTGTTCGCCTACAGCCCCGGCTCGCTGAAGCTGCTCGACGAGGCCGGCGGCCTGGAGCCGTTCGAGAAGAAGGCTCTCGCCGAGGCGGTGAAGCCGTGGCGCGAACGGTTTCCCGCGGTGCCTGTCACCGAGTACGTCGAGATGGGCAGCGCCGGGCAGGTGTTGCTCTCGTTGGCCGCGCGGGCCCAGCTGATGGTCGTCCAGCGCCGCGCCGAACGCTCGGCGGTGGGATCACGGATCGGATCGGTGGCGCACGCGGTGATGCACCACGCGCCGTGCCCCGTGGCGGTCGTCCCGCACGCCTGAGGACCGGCGCGGAGCCGGTTTCGGGGGTGGCTCACAGGCCGCCGGTCTTGGGGTGCCTCACGCACCGAGGGTCGCTCCTGCACCGAGGGCCGCTCCTGCACCGAGGGCGGCTCACGTGCCGAGGGTGCCTCGCACGTTGAAGGCCGACTCACGCGTCGAGGGTGTCTCATACGCCGAGGCCCGCTCACAGCCCGACCGCTCCGTCGATGCGTTCGCGGAGCAGGTCGGCGTGGCCGTTGTGGCGGGCGTACTCCTCGATCATGTGGATCAGCACCCAGCGCAGCGACACCGCCCCGAGCCGGGAGTCCTGGCCCTCGACGTCCAGATCGGGCGCCTCGGTGAGGAAGCGTTCGGCGAACGCCACCTCGGCGCGCCAGGCCTCCCAGGCCGTGGCGGCGACCGCGGGGTCGGCCACCGCTCCGTCGAAGTCCTCGTCGGGAGCGGCTTCGGTGGCGAACCGGGACGACGCGTCCTGCCCGGCCAGCACGCTCCGGAACCAGCGGCGCTCCACATCGGCGAGGTGTCTGACCAGCCCGAGGAGCGAAAGCGTCGAGGGTTCCACGGACCGCCGGGACAACTCCGCACCCGGGCCCGCGCACTTGAGCTCCAGCGTCGCGCGCTGGGCCGCCGGCACGCAGACCAGCATGCCGCGCTCGTCCCCGGTCGTACGGGCGTTGAGACGGCGGTGCCCCTGGTCAGGCGCGGTGAACAAGTCGGCTCTTCGCTGCGGGCTGCTCTTACACGCGATTATCGGCGCTGGGCACCACTCTGTCCGGCAGCGTTCAAGTCCCGTACGCGGCAGGCACGTTGGGGCCGGGGAGAAGCAGTTTTGGCGTGAACTATTGACGACAACATGACAGTCCGGTTGACTCCCCGCCCAGCGCCGGAACCGGTTCCGGTACCGGTACCGGCCCTGGGCGCGAAGACGCGACCCCCGTGTTCCGGGAGGCAGTCATGGCTGTGACCATCGCCGACGTGGCCCACGCGGCGGGCGTGAGCAAGACGACCGTTTCCCGGGTGCTCAACACCCGGGGCGAGGTCGACGCGTCGACGGCCGCCCGGGTCCGTGAGGTCATCAACCGCATGGGATATGTGCCCAGTTCGGGTGCGGTCGGCCTGGCCCGGGGCAGCAGCCGGACCGTGGGCATGCTGGTGCCCTCGCTGACCTGGCCGTGGATGGGCGAGGTGCTGCAGGGCGTCGTCGACACCGTGGAAGCCGCCGACTTCGGTCTGCTGCTGTTCACCTGCAACCGGGGCACGGAATCCGT
This sequence comes from Streptomyces sp. NPDC087263, assembly GCF_044744645.1. NCBI lineage: Bacteria > Bacillati > Actinomycetota > Actinomycetes > Kitasatosporales > Streptomycetaceae > Streptomyces > Streptomyces sp. NPDC087263. The sequence goes on along the minus strand of NZ_JBIUYT010000005.1, from coordinate 346,648 downwards.
CCGTCGCTTCACCAGTCAGGTGTCGGCGCGGGCCTTCGACGGGCTGCTCGTGGTGGAGCCGGAGAACACCCTCGACATGCTGACGGCGCTGCACCGCGAGGGGCTGCCCGTCGTCCTGATCGACGACCGCGGACACCACCCCGAGTTCCCGTCCGTCACGGCCACCAACTTCGAGGGCGGGGCCTCCGCGGCCCGCCACCTTCTGGCCGCTGGCCGGCGCAAGCCACTGGTGCTCACCGGGCCCGCACGGTTCGGTTGCGTACGAGACCGGCTCGCCGGGTTCCGTGCCACCTTCGCCGAGCACGGCGTCGGGCTCGATCTGGTCGTCGAGGGCGACTTCACCGAGACCGACGGCCGCGAGGTCGTGCGCCGACTGCTCTCCGAGGGACGGGAGTTCGACGCCGTCTTCGCACACAACGACCTCGCGGCGGTGGGCGTCCTGGGCGCCCTGCGGGACGCCAGGATGAGCGTGCCGGAGGACGTCTCGGTGATCGGCTTCGACGACATCCCGATGGCCCCGCACACCGAGCCCTCACTGAGCACGGTCCGCCAGCCCATGCGGGAGATGGGGGAGACGGCCGCACGCATGCTCCTCACCCGTCTGGCGGGTGAGGAACTGCCGACCGATCCCGTCGTCCTGCCGACGGAAATGATCACGCGCCGGTCGGCGCCGACGGCCTAAGGCCGCCGAGCACCCCACACCCCCCCCCACACACACTGCCGGGCGGAGCCCACCGGCAGTACCGGAGCCCACCGGCAGTACTGGAGCCCACCGGCAGTACTGGAGCCCACCGGCAGTACCGGAGCCCACCGGCAGTACCGGAGCACGCCGACGTCCGAGCTCCCCGGCCGCAGGACGGCGGCCTCGGAGCGAACCGCCGCACACCCGCACGGAGCACTGGCACCCCCAACTCCTTAGGAGAGCCGCATGCCATCCCGTACTCCACCTCCACGCACCGTCATGACCGCGCTGGCCACCCTGTCCGCCCTGTCGCTGCTGGCGGCAGGACAGGCCTTCGCCGGCCCGGCGGCCGAATCCGTGGCGGCCGTCGCGGCCTGGGACGCCGACCAGGCCGCGGCCGCCTACGCCGTGAACCCCGCCGCGGTCACCGCCTCGGGAAGCGAGAACGCCGGCGCCGGCCCGGGCCTCGCCTTCGACGGCAACGCCGCCACCCGCTGGTCCAGCCAGTTCGCGGACGACGCGTGGATCCGCGTCGACCTCGGCTCCACCCTCCGCGTCGACCGGGTCGTCCTGGACTGGGAGGCGGCCTACGGCAAGCGGTACGTCCTGGAGGTGTCCAAGAACGGCACCGACTGGACGCCCTTCTACACCGAGACCGCCGGCACCGGAGGATCGGTCACCGCGCACACGTACCCGCAGGAGGTCACGGGCCGCTATGTGCGGCTGCGCGGAGTCGAACGTGCCACGTCGTACGGCTACTCACTGTTCGCGTTCAAGATCTACGGCGGCGAACCGGCCCCTGCCTCGACGACCCGTACGAACCTCGCCCTCAACCACCCCGCCTACTCCAACCTCTACCAGCACGCCGGCAATTCACCCGCCTTCGTCACCGACGGCGGCTGGCCCGCCGACCTCAAGGCCGACCAGACCCGCTGGTCCAGCGACTGGAACGCCAACCGTTGGGTCTCCGTCGACCTGGGCGCCACCTCGACCATCAACTCCGTCGACCTGTACTGGGAGGCGGCCTTCGCGGTCGACTACCAACTCCAGGTCTCCGACGACAACGTGGACTGGCGCACCGTCTACCAGCCGTCCGCCGCGGAGGTCGCCGCCCGCCGCGCCGACGTGAAGGCCCCGGCGGACGCGGTGGGCCGCCGCGACACGGTCACGCTGGCGACGCCCGCGACCGGACGGTATGTGCGGATGCTCGGCAAGGAGCGCCGCTCCTTCTACAACCCGGCGCCCGCGACCGCCCAATTCGGCTACTCGCTCTACGAGTTCCAGGTCTGGGGCACCGGTGGCAGCGCCGCGGCCGCGTACCCCGCCCTGCCCGGTGAACAGTCGGGGACGTACCAGACGACGTTCTTCGACGACTTCACGGGGGCGAGCCTGGACCGCTCCAAGTGGCGGGTCGTGCGCACCGGTTATGAGATGGGACCGGTCAACGGGGAGTCCCAGGCGTACGTCGACTCCACCGACAACATCGTCACCCAGAACGGCAGCCTGTTGCTGAAGTCCAGGTACTGCGACGACTGCACCGCGACACCGGCCGGAACCTACGACTTCACCTCCGGCCGCATCGACACCAGCACCAAGTTCGACTTCACGTACGGGAAGGTCAGCGCCCGTATCAAACTGCCGGTGGGCGACGGCTTCTGGCCCGCCTTCTGGCTGCTCGGCAGCAACGTCGACGATCCGAACGTCTCGTGGCCCGCGTCCGGCGAGACCGACATCATGGAGAACGTCGGCTACGCGGACTGGACCAGCACCGCCCTGCACGGCCCGGGCTACTCGGCCGACGGGAACATCGGCGCCCGCCAGATCTTCCCGGCCGCAGGCCGCGTGGACGCGTGGCACAACTACGCGGTGGAGTGGACACCGACCGGCATGCGCTTCTACGTCGACGACGTGCTCGTCCAGGAGACGACGCGCAACAAGCTGGAGTCGACCCGAGGTCAGTGGGTCTTCAACCACAACCAGTACGTCATCCTCAACCTCGCCCTGGGCGGGGCCTACCCGGCGGGCTGGAACCAGGTCACCACGCCCTACTGGGGTCTGCCGCAGTCGAGCGTGGACAAGGTCGCGGCCGGGGGAGTGCAGGCCGAGATCGACTGGGTGCGCGTCGAGCAGAAGAGGTGACCGGACCGCCGCCAGGCCGTGAACACGGGTGTGCGCAGGGGCTCTTGACGAAAACTTGGTCTAGTCCTACCTTCCAGTCAACCGTTCAAAGACTGGGCTGAAGTTCACCCACGTGAACGTCAGCACCCCCCACCCAAGGGAGCCCGGATGCTCACACGTCTTCGAACACTCGGTGTGGCCGGCGCGGTGTGCGCCTCGTCGTTACTGGCCGCGCCGTCGGCCTTCGCCGAAGTGGAACCCGGCGGCTGGACATCTGTCTCGCCCACGTACACGGTGCAGGAGCGGGGCTGCGGTACGGTCTCCGGCCTGACGTTCACGCTCACCTGCTCCACCGCAAGCGGGGACCAGCGGGCCGAGCGGCGGTACGCCACGTACACCGGCGGTACGCGCCAATTCGAGGGCTATTTCAGGATCTCCAGCCTCAGCGGTACCCGGATCAGCCTCAAGCAGACGTTCAACGAGTCGGCGGCGGGCCCTTACTTCATGCTCGCGGTCGAACGCGGTGGAAGGCTCTACGCGGTCCACGGTGGCGCCACGCTCTCCAACGCGGGCACCGTCGGGGCCACGGTCCGTGTCAACACGGTCCACCAGGTGGGCACTTCGCACCGCACCTACATCAACGGCTCGCTCCAGCACACCTACGCCAGCCCGTCCGGAAGCTTCTACGACAAGTTCGGCGCCTACCGCACCGACAGCGGCACCGGACCGGCGACCGTCGTCTGGAGCAACGTCCAGTTCTGGCGCAAGTAGCGGTCACCGCATGCGGACATCCCTGCGCATCGCAGCGCCGACAGTGCTCCTGCTGGCACTGTCGGCCTGCTCCGCGCCGCAGACGACCGACGAGGCCGGTCGCGACGCCGCCGTCGCCGCCGCAGCGGGCTCCGCGCTGCGCGCCTCCCTCACCTCTCCCACGGACATCGATCTGAGCTGGCAGAAGGACAGCTCAGGAGCATCCGGCCACGCACTGGAGTTCGCGACCGAGGAGTCGGGCCCGTACACCGTCCTCCAGTACCTCCCGCCGGGCGTGACGGCCTACCGGCACCCCGATCTGATGCCGAACACGACCTTCTTCTACCGGCTTCGCGCCTTTCACGGCCCGGCCTCGGCCCCGCTGAGCGTCTCCCTCCCGCCCGGGGAACTGACACAAGCGGACGAGGACTCGGGCCACGACTGGCTCCCCGCCCGCAAGGACCCGGCACGCGTCGTCCCGGGGCGGCCCCTCAAGGTCTCCGGTGCGGGCGCACCCACCGGATTCAAGGCCGTGGTCAAGCATGCGAACGGCATCCAGTTCACGTGGACGGACCACGCATCCGACGAAGCGGGCTTCCTCCTGGAGGCTCGTACGCCGGAAAGCACCGAGTACGAGCCCCTCGTGGTCCTCGATCCCGACATCAACTCCACCGGACTGATCACCCTGCCCACGGAGAAGCAGGCTTCCTACCGAGTCCGGGCCTTCACCTACGGCGAAGTGTCGAACGTGGTCCACCTGACCACCGGCGAGTGACTCCTACGCGCTGTCGGCCCTCGACATACGCAGGGCGAGATCCTGGAGCAGGTCGGCCGTCTTGACGTCGGTACGTCCGGAGTCATGGAGGTCGGCGAGTTCGGAGAAGAGGAAGGCGAAGGCGCCCACCAGGGAGATGGTGGCGGGCAGGTAGGCGTCCGCGACGGCCTGGCCCGCCTCGGCGGGTCCGGCGTCGGAGGGCACTTCGACCCTGGGGAAAACCTCCGTCACGAGCGCGCCGAGCTGCGTCTCGGCCGACTCGACCTCGGTGTCGTCGGCCTCGTCGTCATCGGACTGGGCAATCCTGCGGACCATGGCGTTGGTCTCGGTGAGGACGCCGATGGCTCGCAGGATGATCTCCGTCTGTTCCATGCCGTGAGCCTAGACGGGCGATACCCGGCTGTGGGTTCGGTGTTCGGGTCGTGATGGTAGACAGTGCGCGTGAACAACCTTTCGCGCTCCCGCCAGGCCCCCGCCCGATGACCGCCGGCATCGACACCCCGGACCGCCGAGGCCGCACCGGACTCGACCAGGTCGGCCGCGACCTGACCGGCAACCCCCGGATCAAGATCCGGGAGGTGACACTCCTGTCCAGCCACTGGTACGTGCAGCGCACCACGACCTTCGACTTCCAGCGCGCGGACGGCACCTGGAGCACCCAGGAGCGCGAGACGCACGACCGCGGCAACGGAGCCACCCTCCTGCTGTACGACACCGAGCGCGAAACCGTGCTGCTGACAAGGCAGTTCCGCTACCCCGTGTACGTCAACGGACACCCCGACGGGATGCTGGTCGAGACACCGGGCGGCCTGCTCGACGAGGACGACGAACATCCCGAGGTCGCCGTACGCCGCGAGGTCATCGAGGAGACCGGGCACACCGTCGGCGACGTCCACCACGTCTTCGACGTCTATATGAGCCCGGGTTCGGTCACCGAGCGGGTCAGTTTCTACGCCGCCTCCTACGGTCCCTCGACCCGTACCCACGAAGGCGGCGGGCTGGACGAGGAGGGCGAGGACATCGAGATCGTCGAACTGCCCTTCCGTCGGGCCCTGGAGATGATCTGCACCGGCGAGATCGCCGACGCGAAGACGATCATGCTGTTGCAGTGGGCGGCCCTGGAGGGCCCGTTCAAGGGTTCCGCGCGGTGACAGGTGCTCCCCGACCCGACCCGACCCGACCTGGGATGCCGGATGCCGGATGCCTTGACGTGAAGTGACCTTCAAGCCTATGTGCCCTCTTCGCTCGGGGACCGGCGTGTGGTGAGGAGGAGGGCGATGTCGTCGGGGCGCTCGGTGGCCTGCCGGGCCTCTGCGGTGAGCAGGTCGGCCGCGGCGGAAACGGAGGGGCCGCCCGCCCGTCCGCGCCGCACGGCCGCTCGGGCCAGGCTCGCGCGGAGGGTCTCGACGCCCTCGTCTATGTCGGTGCCGGGCCGCTCGACCAGACCGTCCGTGTAGAGGGCCAGGATGGCACCGGGCTCCAGTAGCAGCTCGGTCACCGGGTACTGGGCCTGCGGATCCACCCCGAGCACCACTCCGCCGGGCAGGTCGAGGATCTCCGTACGGCCGTCGGGGTGGCGCAGCAGGGGCTGCGGATGCCCGGCCCGGGCAGCCCGCGCGATACCGGTGACCGGATCCAGGCGTACGTAGCAGCAGCTGGCGAACTGGCCGGGGTCGAGGTCGATGAGCAGCCGGTTGGTGCCGCTCATCACCTCGTCCGGGGAGCGGTCGCTGAGCGCGAACGCCCTTACCGCACTGCGCAGTTGGCCCATGGTGGCCGCGGCCTGGACACCGTGCCCCTGGACGTCGCCGATGACCAGGGCCAGCCCGTCGCCCGCCTCCACGACGTCGTACCAGTCGCCGCCCACGTCCATGCCCAGGGTGCCGGGCAGATACCGCCCGGCGGTGGTCACCAGGGGGTGCGCGGAGAGGCGGTGCGGGAGCAGGGCCTCCTGGAGACCGCGGGCGAGAGCGGACTCGTTGTCGTAGCGCCGGGCTCGCTCCATGGCCTGGGCGATCAGCCCGGCGAGCGCCGTCAGAACCGTACGCTCCTCAGTGCTGAAGGCGCGCGAACGGTCGAAGCCGAGGATGCAGGAGCCGACCGGCCGCCCGGAGGCGATCAGCGGCAGGAAGGCCCGGGATCCCTCCTCGGCGTCCAGCGCGATGCCGGGATAGGCCGCGGTGAGCTGCTGCATCGACTCGTAGAAGAGCGGCCGACCACTGGTGAGCGTTTCGACCCCCGGCAGCCGGGTGTCCAGACCCACGCCGTCGAAGGGGGCGAGGAACCCCTCGGGGAAGCCGGTCTCCCAGGCCAGGTACAGGCGCCGGTCCTGGAGCAGATAGATGGCGAGCCGGCGGCCGCCGAACGCGGGCAGCAGCTCCCGCATCACCACCTCGGACACCTGGCGTGCCGTCACCGCCTCGGTCAGCGCGATGGCGAGGACGATGGGCCGGTACAGCGACGCAGTCGTGGCGGCGCCGTCCGTCGGTTCGTCGACCTCGGCCCCCCATCGGCCCGTCGACTCGAACGGATCGCCCCCGGCGGCGTCCGCCACCCGCCCCATGGGCACGAGCTTGCACGTCAGGCTGTCCGGCCCGGCGTAGATGGACATCGTGAGCCACTCACCGCCGTGCCGTCCCGGTGTCTGCCCATGACCGTTTCCGTGCGGGCGTCTGACCTGGAAGTGCACGGGATCCGGTGACAGCAGGGCGCCGCGCACATGATCCTCGTACGAGGGCCGGTTCAGCCAGGGCACGGCCTCCCAGAGCGGCCTCCCCAGCAGTTCGGTGCGAGGCCGGCCGAGCAGTTCGGCGGCGCGCGGGTTGCTGTAGGTGATCAGCCCGAGCCGGTCGAGTGCGAAGACGCCCTCCGGCAGGAGATCCGCCGCCCCGTCCGCGGCCAGGCCCGGGCCCGGATCGATGACCGCGCCGCTCACCCGGTACGGCGGTCCGGGAGCCGTGGCCGAGGTGCCCAGAGCCAGCAGACGCAGTTCGGCGTCCGCGGTGCGCACCGGCACCGGCTGAGCGGGCGGCCGGCCGGCGGCCGTCTCCCGCAGGGCGGTCAGCAGCAGGCGCGGATCCTCGTGGGACAGGGCGTCGGCCAGCGCCTCCGTCGTGCCGTCGAAGCCGTCGGGTGTGGTGCCGAGCAGTGCGTCGTCCGCGGTGACCGTGCCGTCCTGCGGATCCCAGGTGAACCCTCCGACACAGCGTGCGGAAGGACCGTCGGAGGGCGCCTGCACACACAGCGGCTCGTCGTCCCAGAGGACGAGCTCGGGGCTGTCCTTGTCCAGTGCAGCCAGAGCGGCACCCAGCTCCTCCGCCACCGCCGTCATCCGGTCACGGTCGGGCAGCACCTCGGTGGCGTCCGAGGCCGACGGACGCAGGACCGTCAGAACCCCGAAGGACGTCGACGCGCCCACGACGGGGACGTACAGGGAACCGAACGGGAACGGCAGCCCGGCCGCCAGCTGGGGGTAGCGCCGCATGGTCTCCGTGGCATCGTTGAGCAGTACCTCCTCACCGAGCCGATGGACGTCGGCGACCGGGAACGGCAGATCCACGTGCATCCGCCACCAGGAGCGGAACAGCTGACCCGGCAGACCCGCGAGGACGGCCATCCGCAGCAGTCCGGGGGTGCTCGAGCGCAGGTAGACGCCGCCCGCGAAGCCGCGGGCCGCCTGGACGGCGTCCGCCACGGCACCGGTGAGCAAGGTGGGCAGGCTTTCCAGCGCCCGGACCTCTTGCTCGGCGCTCCCAGTCATCGGTCTGCCCTCGTCCGCCCGCCGCCAGGGAGTATCACAGCAAGAATGCGCCTGCCAGGCCCCTGACCGCACCTCGACGCCCACCGGAGCACGGTCGCGCCGGTCGCCTCCGGCCGTCGCGATCTGCTGTGCCCAGCGCGAAGATACCCGGTTCACAGGAATTGAGGAGCCGCTCGGCAGTGAGTGATTCATGAATCCGGCCCGGCGAAGAGCGTCTCGGGGCGGGGTCTCGGAGACGACGGCCGCCATGGCCTCGGCCACTGCGGCGAGCGGGGGAAAGCCGAACTTCCCACTGCTGCCGGAACAGCGGAACGTCGACCCGGTCCGGCGCGCTGCTGGTCGCGGGAGCCTGACCGTCGTGCGCCTGGAAGGGGCACACGCGTGTGAACCCCACCGACACACATGGATCCGACTCGGTCATAGTGATCCCTGAAGACAAAAGATGTAGCGAGCAACCAGGACGAGTGTGGACACGAGCAAGAGCGGCACGGACAGCGACCCCGCGACGGACGACGAGCCACTGGTGCCGGTGCCGGTGTCGGCGAGCAGGCCCGGATGGCGTCGCTGGGCGATGGACACGACGCCGTTGCGGCGCCCGGCGTTCCGCCGGCTGTGGTCCTCGACCATCGTCACGTCCGTCGGCAGTCAGCTCACCGCGGTCGCCGTGCCCAAGCAGATCTACGACATCACCGGCTCCTCGGCATGGGTCGGCTACGCCAGCATCGCCGGCCTGCTGCCTCTCGTGGTGTTCGCGCTGTGGGGCGGCGCGATCGCCGACAGCATGGACCGGCGCAAGCTGCTCCTGATCACCAACACCGGCATGGCCGTCACGGCGGTGCTCTTCTGGATACAGGCCGCCGCCGGACTCGACTCGGTTCTCGTCCTGATGGTGCTGCTCGCCCTCCAGCAGGCGTTCTTCGGCCTGAACTCCCCGGCCCGCCAAGCCTCCATCGCCCGCCTTGTCCCCAAGCACGAACTTCCCGCGGCGAACGCGCTCGGCTCGACCGTCATGCAGACCGGCCTGGTCGCCGGACCGCTGCTCGCCGGCGCACTCATCCCCGTCATCGGCCTGGCCGAGCTCTATCTGATCGACGCCGTGGCCCTGTGCGTCACCGTGTGGGCGGTCCTGCGGCTTCCCGCGCTGCCGCCGCTGACGGAGGCGGCGTCCAAGCGGGCCGGATGGCACGAGGTCGCCGCCGGATTCCGCTACATCGCCCTGCACAAGGTGCTGCTGCTGTCCTTCCTCGCCGACATCATCGCCATGGTCTTCGGCATGCCCCGCGCCCTGTTCCCGCAACTCGCCGCCCAGACGTACGCGCCCTACGGCGAAGGACTCGCGCTCGGTCTCCTCTTCGCGGCGATCCCCATCGGCGCGGTACTCGGCGGCCTGGCGTCGGGCACGTTCTCCCGGCTCCGCAGGCACGGCCTCATGGTCATCGTCGCGGTGGTGGCCTGGGGAGCCGCCATCACCGGATTCGGGCTGAGCACCAGCCTGTGGGTGGCGGTGGCCTTCCTCGCCGCGGCCGGAGTCGCCGACATGGTCTCCATGGTCTTCCGCGGCGCGATCCTGCTCTCCGCCGCCACGGACGAGATGCGCGGCCGCATGCAGGGCGTGTTCACGGTCGTGGTCGCGGGCGGCCCGCGTCTCGCGGACGTCCTGCACGGAACCGCCGGCTCGGTTTTCGGGGCCCGCGGCGCGGTCGTGGGCGGCGGCGTGCTGGTGATTGCCGCCACGCTGGTCCTGGCCACCGCCACACCGGCTCTGAGGCGTTACACGATCTGATGGGCGGAGCTGCCCCCGTCGGCCATAGAGTGACCCGCATGGGGGAAACACGACCTACCTCGGAATTCCACGCGCCGAACATCAACGCCGAGAGCGTTGCCCGGCTGGTGGCGGCCCTGGACGCCCAGGACACCAACGACGGCGTACGACGGCTGCGCGCATGGGCGCACACAGCGGTCGCCGCTCGCCCCGGAGAACGGGCGATCGACATCGGCTCGGGCACCGGATCACAGACCCAGGCGCTGGCGGCCGCCGTCGCGCCGCACGGTGAGGTCCTCGGTATCGAGCCGAACAACGGTCTGCGCATGGTGGCCGAGCAGCGCGCGGTGGCCGCCGGCAGCCAGGCCCGCTTCGTGGACGGCGACGCGCTCGTTCTGCACCTGCCCGACGCCTCGGTCGACATCGTGTGGTGCGAGCGGGTGCTCCAGCACCTCCTGGAGCCGGAGAAGGCCGTCGCCGAGATCGCCCGGGTGCTGCGCCCCGGCGGCCGCGTCGCCCTCCTCGACACCGACTGGGCGACCACGATCCTGCACCCCGGCGACCCCGAGACCGTGGCGGCGGTCACCTCCGGCGCGCTGTCCGCGGCGGCCGACCCCTACTCCGGGCGCAAAGTGGTGGGCCGGCTGACGGCCGCCGGGCTGGTGATCGACGACCGCGGATCGCAGGCGCTTCTCCAGGACCACACCTCGGTGGCCTGGCCGCTGATCCGCATGCTGGGCGAGTCCGCCGTACGCCGTGAACTGATCACAGAGGAACAGCGCGACCGCCTGTACGCCGACATCACCGAGGCCGCCGAGCAGGGGGCGCTGCACATGTCGGTGACGATGTTCGGAGCGGTCGCGCACCGCCCGTAGGAGAACCCGCGGACGAGACAGTGCATTGGGCGAATAAGAGCGTTTGACGGAATATAACTATTCGGCCGTCGCCGAACGGAGTACTCAGCGGGTTTTTCCCCGGCATTGCGGGTACTCGAGCAAAATGAACACGGCGAGCTATGAAGTAATCGCAGCGAGCGGGGCACTCAAAGCGGGCGCTGCCTTCATCGGGGGTCTCATCATCGTGGCCGGCCTCATCTGGGCTGTCCGGATGGGCATCAGGGTGCGGGTCCAGGAGTCGCGGCCGCCCACCGCTGAAGAACAGCCCACCCTTCCCGCTTCCGGGGCGATCCACGAACTCCGGGAGAGGCGGGAACCGGACGAGGTACCGCGCGCCGCGGACGAGAGCGAGCGGCTGAAGCCGACCCAGATGCACGCTTCGGGAAGCAAGCACGCCGACGACCAGAGCCGACGGCGCTGGGGCAGCGGCTCCGGCCGCGACAGTGGCGGGAGCGGCTCGGGTACGACGTAACCGGCGCCCGGCGCATTCCCCCACGCGGTGCGAGATCGCCTCGGCGCCGCTTTTCGCGTGTCCTAGGGGAAGTCGGCCGCTGAGTCCTCGGGAGTCAGGTCGGGGCGAAGCCGTAGCCAGGACGGCTGCCGCAACAGCCCGGCTTTGGTACGAGCGCTGTAGCGGACCTCGCCGACGAGCCGCGGTGTGACCCAGTGCGCCGCGGCCACCGGCGGGACTTCGTCGAAGGGGCAGCTGTCGGTCTCGGCGGTCCGGAACAGCTCGGCGAGTTGCGACCGCTCGGCCTCGCTCCAGCCGGTGCCCACACTCCCGGCGTAGCGCAGCCGCCCCGCATCACGCTGGCCCACGAGCACCGCGCCCGGCAGCCCCGAGAGCCGTCCCCTCCCCGGGACCCAGCCGCCGACGACGACGTCCACGGTCCGTGCGTTGCGGATCTTGATCCAGGCGCGCGAGCGCACCCCGGGCTCGTACACGGAGTCCAACCGCTTGCACACCAGCCCCTCCAGGCCACCCTCGCGCGTCGCCCGCAACGCCAGCTCCCCATGGCCGACGAGCGCGGAAGGCGTCGACCAGAACGGCCCGACGAGGGCGAGCCCCTCCAGTTCCTGCCGCCGCCGGACGTAGGGGAGTGAGGTCACGTCGTCCCGTAGATACATGACGTCGAACAGGACGAGGTGCGCGGGCGTCTGCGCCGCACGACGGGCGGCCTTGGCCGGCGACCGGGCCAGCCCCATGCGGGACTGCAGGAGCTGGAAGTCACCACGCCCCCGCTCGTCCAGGACCAGGACCTCACCGTCCAGAATCGCGGGGACCGGGCCGAGGACGCCGCCCAGCGCACCGAATTCCGGGTACGCGGCCGTGATGTCCTCCCCAGAGCGCGCGCGCAGTACCACGCTGCCGTCCCCGGGCAGGTAGATCACCGCACGCTGGCCGTCGTGCTTGGTCTCGTACGCCCATCGGGCGTCCTGCCCGGCGGGCGGCAGGACGCCGGGTGTGGCGAGCATGGGAGCGATTCGCGGCAGTCTCACAGGTGTGTTGTCGACAGGCTCCCGGTCGACCACGCACGCTGGCCCGCCCTTTCGCCTGAACGGCGTCGCCCCCTTGAACCCGGGACACGGACACCTGACCGTCCTCTGCCCCACGGCCACCGCCGCGCAAGGGAGGTTGTGGCCTGGGCGGAGGAGGAACGAACAGGCCCCGCTCGCCCTGCTACTCAGGCGCCACCCGGACGACTGACTTGCCCGATCCCGGGGCCGCCAGCTCGGTGATCATCCGGGGTACTTCGTTGAATCCGTACACCGTGCCCACCGGCGTGGTGATCGCCCCCTGTTTCGCGAGGTTCGCCAGGCGGTCCCACACGGCAGTCTCCGTGGCCGGGTCGGCATGGGGCCTGGCGAGCACGCCGACCGCCGTGTAGTTCCGCAGCAGCATGTCACCCGAGTCGAGAGGAACGTGAGCGCCGCTCGCAAGGCCGATGATGACGATACGACCGTTGCGCGCGATGCTCTTCAACGCCGTGGCCGCCGTGTCTCCGCCCACCGGGTCATAGATCAGGTCCACGCCACGTCCGCCCGTGATCTCATCGATCCGGGTCGTCAAATCGTCCGTGCGGTAGTTCACGACATGATCCGCCCCGTACCGCGTGCAGAACTCCAGCTTCTCCTGGCTTCCCGCGACCGCGATCACCGTGGCGCCCAACGCCCTGCCGAGTTGCAGGGCGGTGGCGCCGCTGCTGCCCGCAGCGCCCAGAACAAGCAGGGTCTGTCCGGCCTCCACCGGGGCGCGATCCACGAGACCCGCGTACGCCGTGCGGAACCCGATGGGAAAGCCGCCGGCCTCTTCATCCGTCATGTCGGCCGGAATGCGGATGGCCGACCCCTCACGTACATACGCGTAGTCCGCGTACCCGCCCCACCCCTCCAGGAACGCGGTGATGCCCGTCACCTGGTCGCCGACGGCGAACCGAGAGCCCGGCGGCACGGCGACGACCTCCCCCGCCGCTTCCTCCCCCAGGCCGAAGGGAGGTGCTCCGAGCAGCGGGAAATGGCCGGCCGTCATCAACACGTCGGGGAACCCGGCACCCGCGGTCCGTACCCGGATCAGTACCTGCCCGGACGCCGGCTCACCCCAGGTCATCTCCTGGAGCTCGACCGCTTCCTTCGGCTCGCCGAACCTCAGCACACGCCACGCACGACCAGAGAACATCTGGGACCTCGCGATTCAGTTGGGGACGATCTTCAAGACGAGATACTGCACGACGAGTTTCACCACCGGTGGGAACTCATGTGCCCAACGCCTGCGCCATCAGGGTCTGGAGATGCAGCCCGCGGTGGACATCGAGCTCACCGGGCTTTCCCGTACGCACGTTGGTGGCGAACTCCCGGCGCAGCACGGGCCAGCTCTCCTCGTGGTCGAGCGCGGCGCCGTCGTACACGAGCTCCGGCTGTGGCCCGAACAACTCGATCCGTGTGATGCCCTGCTCGACGTTGACCGACCCCGACAGCGACGCCTGGCTCACCGCTCCGCTCGCGTGCTCGCAGGTGAGCTCGATCCAACGGCGTGGGTCTCCGGTGCCGCGCACCCGCACGATGGGCCCCATGGCCGCGTCCAGCAGATCGAGAACGTGTGGTCCGAGGTCCAGCAGCGCGCCGTGTTCCAGACGCCAAGGGGTGGCGAACTCGCCGCCCAGGAAGGCGCCGGTCACCATGCAGGCGCGGGCTCCCACGGCGTCGACGCTCTGGGCGGCAGCCAGGAACTGCCGGGTGGCCGGGTTGTAACGGCTCGTCAGGACGAGCTGGGAGACGACGCCTGCCGCGTCGACGGCATCGACGAGTCGCTGCGCCGACGGAAGGTCCAGCGCGAGCGGCTTCTCCAGAAGCAGCGCCTTGCCCGCCTCCGCGGCACGGCAGGCGAGCTCCGCCTGAATGGAGGGCGGAACCGCGAAGGCGACCGCCTCACAGGTGTCGAGCAAATCCTCGAAGCGCTCGGCGACCTCGGCTCCGTAGGGTGCGGCGGTCTCACGGGCCGCCTCGCTGCGGCGAGCCCACACCGCGGTCAGCTGTGTCTCGGGCCCGGCGGCAAGCACCCGTGCATGCACGGCACGCGCCCACGGCCCGGCGCCGACGAGCCCGACCTTGACGGGTGGATGAGTCCAGGGAAGCGAGGCGCCGGTCACGAGAAGTCTCCTTTGCGGTGTGAGCGCACCAACTTCATCACGTTGGCTGCGGCTTCGACCAGGAGGGTGTCGGTGGGTGGACCGCGGCCGGCCCGTGGCCCGGCAAGGAGCCGGACTCCCCGGCGTTTCACCGAAACTCCGCGTGCGCTTCCTCTATAAGTACGAGGGCGCGATCCCTTTGCCGGCCGAATTCCGGGGCCGCCGGCACTTCGCCATCGTGCACGCGTCCTTCGACTCCAGAACTGTCGTTCTGCCCGCCAAAACCGGCGTCGCGTGCTCGTACCGCTGCCGTGGCTCGGTCGTGCACCTCCAGTTTGGCGAAAATCCGCGAGACATAGTTGCGCACTGTCTTTTCGGCCAGGAAAAGTCGCCGTGCGATCTGCTGGTTGCCCAGGCCGTCTGCGAGCAGTTCAAGTATCTCCAGCTCTCGGTTGGTCAGATCGGAGAACCCCGTCAGCTCCGGAAGGCTCCGCATGTTGGAGAAGTACCTGCTGAACCGGGCGGCTATCGACGGACTGAAAGCAGCGCCCCCCTTGGCCACTATCTGAATGGAGTGAAGTAGTTCCACGGACGACCCGACTCTCGCGAGATAGCCGTTGACGCCGAGGCGTAAGGCGGCGAAGATCACGTCGTCGTCATCGTTCTGCGACACGACGATCATTTTGGGCCGGGACTTCTCGTGGCGGTATTTCGAGAAGATCTGCTGGACGTTCTCGCAGATGGTTCTTTTCGAGGGCGGCTCTCCAATGATGATGACATGGGGCTGTAAATCGGTCTTTTCGAGACATCGTATGCCGTGTGCGCCATCCACTGCACGACCGATCAGGCTAACGTTGTCATCCTGATCGATAATCGCTTCCAGCCCGGCAAGGGTGACCGTGTCTTCGGTGAGAATGAACAGGTTGATTCCAGAGCACGAATTCGGTTGCACGAGTCTCCTTCTGGTCATCATTCATCCGCATGAGAGTGGAAGGGTGCATGACACGATTGGGTGCCGAGTATGAGGAGGTGATTGAGGGGAACGCAAGTGCGCCTCTTAAACGAAGGATTCAGTTCCACTTGATGGGCGACTTTCGGCCGAGGCACAGGTAATCCCCTGGAAATCTCCAGGAATTTGACGGACGCCTCGACCTCATCGACGCACAGTCGTGGCCCCGCTCGCGGCGGTGCGGGCGGGCTCGCGACCGCGCGCGTGCACCCGCGCAGTCACCGCCGGCCCACGAACGCGTTGGACGTACGGCGAAGCGAACGAATACTTTCAAGGCATGGTCGATATCTCGCGTCGGCGCTTGATCGTGCTCGATGTGCTGGCCGCACTCGGGTTCGCACTGCTCCCGCAGTTGGCGCCGCTGCGCCCGTACATCAGCGGCGAGGTGAACAACGCCACCGTGTGGCTGCTGGCGTTGAGCACCGCGCTGCCGCTCGTCGTCCGGCGGCTCTGGCCCGTGCCGGTCTTCGTGTTCGTCCTGACCGTCGCTTGCGTGTCCCTGCCGTTCGGTCTCGCACCGACCTCGTTCCTGGCCGCCGCCTACGCGCTGTACCTGGTGGCCGTGACGCGGAAGCGGCCAACAGGCCGGTCAGCGGTCTTCGTCGGCGGAGTGAGTGCGGCGGGCGCCGCCGGGCTGACGATGACGGGTGCACAGGGCTACCAGGGCGGGACCCAGGCGGTGCAGGTCGTGCTCGGTCTGCTGGTCCTGGGCGCCACCTGGGCGGCGGGGTCGGCCGTCAGGGAGCGGCGCGAGAGCATGCGGCGCGTCATTGAGCAGACGGCCGAGCGTGCGAAGGTCGAAGAACGCCTCCGCATCGCCCGTGACATCCACGACGTCGTCACGCACAGCGTGGGCCTGATCGCCGTCAAGGCCGGTATCGCCAACCATGTGGTCGACACCCATCCCCAGGAGGCGCAGGAAGCCCTGGCGGTGATCGAGGACGTCAGCCGCAGGGCGCTGCGCGACATGCGGGCCACCCTCAAGGTGCTGCGCCGGGACCAGGAGGGGGCCGAGGACCTCCGGCCCGTTCTCGGACTGTCGGACCTGCCCTCCCTGGTACAGACGGCCGAGGCGGCGGGCGTGCGCGTCGACCTGCGGTCCAGCGGCACCGAGGAACCCCCGGACGGTGTCGCGCTGTCCGCGTTCCGGATCGTCCAGGAGGCTCTGACCAACGTCATCAAGCACGCGGCGCCGACCCGATGCAGGGTGCACCTCGTCGCGGAGTGGGGCGAGTTGACGATCGACGTCACCGACGAGGGCCCCGCATCCCCCGGACGGCCGGCCGTGCCCGGCGGCGGACTCGGCCTCGTCGGGATGCGGGAGCGGGCCGCCGCGCACGGTGGCACCATCGCCGCCGGACCGCGGGCGGGGGGCGGCTTCCGGGTCGCGGCGACACTGCAGTACTGAGCCGGACTCATTCGCAAGTATGGCTTCGGCCCGCGAAGGACGTCCGGTACTCCCCCCCAGGGACCGATGTGGTGAGGCGGACGCCCGGCGAGACTCAGTGTGTGATTGACGTCCTGAATTTGACGAAGCGGTACGGCGAGAACACTGTCGTGGATGGCCTCACCTTCACGGTGCGGGCAGGTGCCGTCACCGGATTTCTCGGCCCCAACGGAGCCGGGAAGTCGACCACGATGCGGATGATGCTCGGCCTGACCCGTCCCGACGAAGGCTCCGCACGGATCGGCGGGCACGCCTATCACGAACTGCGGTACCCGGCCCGGCATGTCGGCGCCCAGCTGGAGACATCGGCTCCGCATCGCAGCCTGACCGCCGCTCACCACCTGCTGTGGCTGGCGCAGAGCAACCGGATCGACCGGCGACGGGTCGGAGAGGTCCTTGAGATGGTCGGCCTGACGGACGTGGCCCGGCGGCAGGTCGGCACGTTCTCGCTCGGTATGGGCCAGCGGCTAGGCCTGGCCGCGGCGCTGCTCGGCGACCCGCCCGTCCTGGTGCTCGACGAGCCGGTCAACGGCCTTGACGCGGAGGGAATCCGGTGGCTGCGCGAACTACTGCGCGCGATGGCCGCCGAAGGCCGGACCGTTCTCGTCTCCAGCCACCTGATGGCCGAGATGTCCATGGTCGCGGACCATCTGATCGTCATCGACCACGGGCAACTCCTCGCGGACACCAGCATGTCGGACTTCATCCAACGCCACGGAAGGACGTACGTACGCGTGCGAACAGCGGAACCCGGGCTCCTCGGCAGGGAACTGGAACGGAAAGGCGCCTCGCTGACACTCGCGCCGGACGGCAGCCTGGAGGTCGGCGGGATGTCGGCGGCCGAGATCAACCGGCTGGCCGCGGCGGGCGGGCTCCCGCTCGACGAACTGAGCACCCACACGGGGTCACTCGAGGACGTCTTCCTCGGACTCGTCGGCAAGGGCGGAAGGAACACCCGTGTCTGAGACGGTCGCGGCCATCCACGCCGAGTTCACCAAGCTGCGCTGTGTCCGCAGTACGTTCGTCGCGCTGCTGCTGTTCGTCCCCATCAGCGTCCTCATCGCCGCCCTGGGCGGCTGGTCCGCGAAGTCCGCGCTCGAATCGGACAACCCCGGGCTCCGGGCCGACTTCACCCCCCAGCAGGCCGGTCTGGACGGCATCCTCTACGGCCAGCTCGCACTGATCGTGTTCGCCGTGCTCATCGTCACCAGTGAGTACGGGTCCGGCATGATGCGCGTATCGCTGCTCGCCGTGCCCCGGCGCGGCCGGCTCTACGCGGCGAAGATGGTCGTCACCGCTGCCGCCGCCGCGTGCGTCGCCATCCCGGTCACCGTCGTCAGCTATCTGGTCACCCAACTCGCCCTGGGATCCCACGGCGTCTCGATCAGCGCGTCCGGTGTGCCGCGCGCCCTGGCCGGCGCGGTGGTCTACCTGACACTGATGTCCCTGTTCGCGGCGAGTACGGCCGCGATGGCCCGCAGCGCCATCGTTCCGCTGGCCGTTCTGCTGCCGATGGTGCTCGCCGGGACCCAGATCCTTTCCGTCATCGGAGCCACGAAAGAGGTGGCACGGTACTTCCCCGACCGGGTCGGCATGGAGATGCTCACCGTCAACTCGCCCGACGCGTACATGGGATTCGCCGTGCTGGTCGTGTGGACCGTGGTGGCGCTGGCCTGTGGCTACCTCCGGCACCGTCGCTGGGACGTGTGACGGGACTCGGCTGAGGCTCCTGCCCCATGCCCGTGGGACAGGCCGCGCCGTAACTTCCCAGACAGATCACGGACCGAACTGGTCGGCCCGAACGATCTGACCCAACTGGGAGGTAACACATGTCTGTTGCGATCTACGAGCCCCCGACCCTTCAGGAAGTCGGCGACTTCGACGAGCTCACCAAGTGCCTCGGCGTCGGAAGCTGCAACGACTTCGCGGGCTGTGGTTACGCCATCGTCTGCTTCTGGTGATCACGTCCGGTGCCGGTGCGCTCAGGCGCACCGGCACCGGGCCCGGGGGAACGAGGCGACATGGAATTCGTAGTGCTTCCGGACTGCCCGGCCGGTGCGGCGTCGGCCGCGCGTCTGCCGGCGACACACCGGATCGACCACGCGTCGGGGCGGCCCTGGATTCTGGGCGACTGGCCCCAGGGCGAGGCCACGGTGGTCGACGCGGGCCCGCGGCGGATGGTACTCCTTGGCCACACCCGGCTGGACGAGGCGGCCACGGCGGCGGCGCTCGACCGGATGGGTTCGCTCCACGACGTGGACGCGGTCGTGTCCCGGCTGCCGGGTGTCTTTCACCTGATGGCTTCGATGGACGGCAGGACCCGGGCCCAGGGTTCGGTCGCCGGCGTACGGCAGATCTTCACGGCCGTGGTCGACGGGGTCACGCTGGCGGCAAGCGGCGTGGAGCCGTTGTTGCGGCTCACCGGTGCGGGCATCGACGAGGCGGTACTGGCGGCCCGGCTGCTGGCGCCGGGCGGAGCGCCCTGGCCGCTCGCCCAGCGTCCGGTCCGCCGGGGGATCGACCCGCTCAACACAGGGCATTGGCTTCAGCTGGACGCCAACGGCCGTTCGCAGCAAATACGTTGGTGGGAGCTGCCGGAAGCGACCCTCTCGCTCGATGAGGGCGCGGCGGCCGTGCGCTCGACGCTGTCAGAGGCGGTTGCCACAAGGCTGAGTTCGGGCGGAACGATCAGCGCCGACCTGTCCGGGGGGCTGGACTCCACCAGCCTCTGCTTCCTCGCCGACGCGGCCGGCGCCGACCTGGTCACCTTCCACGTCGCGCCACTCGACAGCGCCAACGGGGACACCGCGTGGGCACACAAGGCCGCCGCGCTGCTCCCGGCGGCCCGGCACCACACGCTGGCCGCGGACCGCGCCGAGAACCTGTTCGATGTCGGCTACACCGCCGACCACCCGAACATGGCCCCGGAGGGACCTTCGACCTGGGCCTCAGGGCTCGCGCACATCCGGGACCTCGCGAAGCGGGCCACGTCGGAGGGCGCGTCCCTGCACCTGACGGGCTTCGGCGGGGACGAGCTGTTCGGCCGGATGCCCGCCTGCGCGTGGTCCCTGGCCCGCGCCCAACCGGTCGACGGCCTCCGGCTGGTGAACCGCTACCGGCTGGCCAACCGCTGGTCGTGGGGTGCGACCGTGCGAGCGCTCACGGACCGGTCGACGTTCGCGGAGAACCTCACCGCGGTCGCCAGCCGGATCGGCGCCCCGCTCCCGCCGCTCAACGAACCCGACTTCGGCTGGGTGTCCGCGCCCCGCATGCCGGCCTGGGCCACACCGGACGCCGTGACGGCGGTCCGGCAGCTGCTCACCACGACGGCCGCGGAGGCGCCCGAACCGCTGGACGCCGACCGGACCCGGCACCAGGCGCTCGCGTCCCTCGTCTTCGAGGGAGCCACGATCCGCCACCTCAACACGGCCCTCACGGGCACGGGCATCCACTGGGACGCGCCGTTCCTCGACGACCGCGTACTGGCGGCGGCCCTTGCCACGCGGGTCGACCAGCGCCTGGCGGGCGGGCGGTTCAAGCCCCTGCTGACCACCGCACTGCGGGGCGTCGTGCCCGCCGACATCCTCGACCGCCGCGACAAGGGCGAGTTCAGCGCGGAGACGTTCCGGGGCATCGAGCGGAACCGGGCCCGGCTCCTGGAACTCTGCGAGGACTCGCACCTCTCCCGGCTCGGCCTCATCGACCCGGCGGCGTTCCGGTCCGCGGTCCTCAACCCCGGGCCGATGTCCCACCACCTCCAGCCCATCACGACCACCGTGGCGTGCGAGAGCTGGCTCCGATCGCACACCCAGGACACGGGAGAACGCCGATGAAGCTGAGCCTTGCCCGCGACGTCACCCTCACGCCCGTCGAGTCGGGGGCCGTACTGCTCGACGGACGCCGAGGCCGCTACTGGCAACTGAACGCGTCCGGCTCCACCATTCTGCGGAAGCTGCTCGACGGAGACACCCCCGATGTGGCCGCCGCGAGCCTGTCCGCCGCCGCCCCGGTGAGCGACGACCAGGCGCGCCAGGACGTGATGGCGCTCATCGACTCACTGAGCGCGGCCAACCTCCTGGAGGTCTCGCAATGACCACCCCCGTCGTCGCCGAGCAGGCGGCACGTCTCCCGTTGCGTCGACAGCTCGCGCCCAGATGCGCCGCCGGCGTCGCACGTCTCCTGGTCCGGCTGCCCCCGTCCCGGCTGCAACGGGTGCTGCGCCTGGTCAGCAGGGGAACCCGGCCCGCCGCTCACGCCGAGGTCACGCGAGCCCGGCGGTCGGTCGTATCGGTCAGTACGCGCTGCGCGGGCCTCGGTTGCCTCCAGCGGTCCGTGGCCACCGTCCTGCTGTGCCGAGCGCGGGGCCGGTGGGCCGACTGGTGCACCGGGTTCAGGACCCAGCCCTTCGGCGCGCACGCCTGGGTCGAGGTCGACGGACGTCCGGTCGACGAGCCCGGTGAACTGAGTGCCTTCCGAACGGTACTCGCGGTGCGCAGTCCCGACGGGAGCCGCTCATGACGGCGATCAGAGCCGAAGGCCTCTACGCCTTCTACGGCACCACACCGGCCGTCAACGGTCTCGACCTTACGGTGCCCACCGGCGCGACGTACGGCTTCCTCGGCCCGAACGGCGCCGGCAAGACGACCACGATCAGCATGCTGACCACGCTGCTCAAGCCCACGGCGGGCCGGGCGGAGGTGGCGGGCTTCGACGTGGCGACCCGGCCTGCCGAGGTCCGCCGCCGGATCGGCATCGTCTTCCAGGAATCGACGCTCGACCTGGACCTCACGGCGGCCGAGAACCTCCGCTTCCAGGCCGACCTGTGCGGGCTTCCCCGCCGCGAGGCACGCGGCGCCATCTCCGCGATGCTCGACCTGATGGAACTGTCAGAGCGCGGCAGGACCCCCGTACGACAGTTCTCCACAGGGCTCCGCCGCCGGCTGGAGATCGCACGGGGACTGCTCGGCGCTCCCCGGGTCCTCTTCCTCGACGAGCCGACGACCGGCCTCGACACACAGACCCGCGCGGCCGTCTGGGACCACCTGGACCGGCTGCGACGGGAGCTGGGCATCACCGTCTTCTTCACCACGCACCAGCTGGAGGAGGCCGAGCACTGCGACCGGATCGCGATCATCGACCGGGGCAAAATGATCACCGAGGGGTCGCCCACGGAGCTGAAGTCCATCATCGGATCCGATGTCGTCGTGCTGCGCACGGAGTGCGACTCGCGCGCCGCGGACGCCGTGTCAGAGCGCTTCGGCCTGGCGGCGGAGCTCACCCCGGACGGGCTGCTGCTCCGGGTCGCGAACGGTTCCACCCTGGTGCCGCGGCTGTGCACCGAACTCGGCCTGACCGTGCACTCGGTGACCGTCGTACCACCGACGCTCGACGACGTCTTCCTGCACCACACCGGGTCCGCCATCCGGGAGAGCGGGACGGGCGCGCACACGCTCAGCAACATCGGGGAGGGACTGCGATGACCCGGACGGACACGGTGCTGGAGACGCCCGGCGGCAAGCCCGTCACCGTCGGCCCGCCGCCCATCGGCAGGCCTCGGCATGCCCTCAGGCCGGTCCTGCTGCTCTGGCGGCGGGAGATGATCCGGCTGCGGCACAACCCCGTACGGCTCGCCATGGGTCTGGTGACTCCGCTGCTGTTCCTCGTCGTCCTCGGCACCGGTCTCGACGCCGCGTCGTCCAGCCTCGGCAAGGCGCAGTTGAACGACTACCGGGCCTACCTCTTCCCCGGCGTGCTGATCATGTCCGTGCAGGCCCCGGCGATCGCGGTGGGTATCTCGCTCGTGTGGGACCGCCGGCTCGGCGTACTCCGGCAGATGCTCGTCGCGCCGTTTCCCCGGTCGAGCATCGTGCTAGGTCTCGCCTTCGGCGGAGCCACCACGGGCGCGATCTACGGACTCCTGGTCCTGTCGGTCGGAGGCATCGCCAGTATCCGGTACACGCCGATCCTGCTCGTCGTGCTGGTGGAAGTACTGCTCGTCTCACTGATGTTCACATCGCTCGGGCTGCTCGCTGCGGTGACGATCAGACAGGTCGAGACGTTCCAGATCGTGGTGAACCTGAGCCTGATGCCGCTGATGTTCTTCTCCGGCGCGATGTTCCCGCCGAACGGGCTGCCGGGCTGGCTCGCCATCGTGGTCAAACTGAATCCGCTCACGTACGGCGTCGACGCGGTCCGCCGGACACTGCCCGGTCCGGACTCCCTGAGTTCGGAACAGACGCGCCTGCTGATCGGGGACTGGAACCCACCCGTGGTGGCGGAGCTGGGCCTGCTGGCGGCCATCGCGGCCGTCACGCTCGGCCTGGCCACGTACCGGTTCTCCCGTACGAAGTGAGCAGAAGGATGGTGCGCACGGTGCGTGTCACGAAGGCATGGACGGGAACCGCGGCACGGCTGCTCCTGGCGGCGATGCTGGGCTACGCGGGCCTGGTGAAGATCAAGGACCTCAGTGAGGCTGGCCGCTCGGTCGCCGTCTACCAGATCGTGCCCACCGATGCCGCTCAGTTAGTCGGCGGGGCACTGCCGTTCGTCGAGATGGCGGTCGCTCTGCTGCTGATCGCCGGGCTGGCCACCAGGGCGGCGGCGACCGCCACGGCCGCCCTGATGGCGATGTACATCGCCGCCATCGTCTCGGTATGGGCACGGGGACTGTCCATCGACTGCGGCTGCTTCGGCGGCGGAGGCACCCTCACGGACGGGGCCGAGCGCGGCTACGTCATTGACATCGCGCGGGACCTCCTCTTCCTCGGCGCGGCCGTCCTCCTCATCTGGAATCCGCGAACTCGCTACGCGTTGGACCGCTGGGTCCTGGACGTGAAGGAGGGCTAGGCATGCAGTCAACGGACACCACAGGTACAGCGGAGAGCACGGACACCCTGGTGCGGGAGATGGTGCTGAGGCGGCACCGGCGGCGGCGCACCCTAGTGGTGTCGCTCGTGGCCACGGTCGTCATCGGCGCCGCCGCGCTGGTCGGCGCCGGCCTGGTCAGGGCCACCAACTCCGACGCCGGCGAGGCGCCGAGCCGGGTGCCCGCCGGGGCGACGGGCGACAAGGCCGGGCTGGTCTTCTCCAGCGGTGCGGTACGGGTCGATCTCTACCTCGACTACCTCTGCCCCGAATGCCGCAACACCGAACGGGCCCTGGCCGCCGACCTGTTGACCTTGAAAGCGAGCGGGAGCGTGACGCTCGTCTATCACCCGGTAGCCTTCCTCAACGACTACAGCAGCCCCAGCGGCTATTCGGCGCGGGCCGCCTCCGCCGCGGCGTGCGCGGCGGACGAGGGGAAGTTCGAGCAGTACGCCGCGGTGCTGTTCGACAAGCAGCCCGCGGAACGGGGCCCGGGGCTCAGCGAGGCCCAAATCGTCGCCGGGGGCCGGGACGCGGGAATCACCGAGGACTCCTTCGCGACCTGCGTTCATGACGGTACGTACGACCCCTGGGTGACGTATGTGTCCGACGTGGCTGCCTCGGACAACGTGGCGCTGACCCCGGTCGTCATGGTGGACGGCCGGCGCGTCGACGTCACCGGCTCGGACCCGGGCGCCTCACTCGCCCGCGCGGTGGACGAGGCCGGCCGATGACGCGGACACGGCTGACCGTGGCGCTGTCCGGGGACTGTATGGCGACCAGAGGAGCGTTGATCACCTCCGATCCCGCCGCCGTGGAACTCCGCGAACTGCTGCACGCCGCGGACTTCGCCTTCACCAACCTCGAGGTGGTCCCCAGTGACGGGCGCGGCCACCCGGTGCACAACGCGGCGGGCGGCGGCGGCCTGATCGCGGACTCCCGCGTGCTCGACGAGATCGTGAACGCGGGCTTCACGGTGCTCGGCTGCGCCAACAACCACGCGCTGGACATGGGCGTGGACGGTGTGCTCCGCACGGCGGAGCTGCTGACGGAGAAGCAGATCCCCTTCGCCGGGATCGGCGCCGACCTCCCCGCCGCCCGGCGACCCGTCTACGTCGACCGCCCCGGCGGCAGCCTGGCCCTGATCTCATGCAGCTCGACCTTCCTGCCCGGGCAGGAAGCGGCCGCCCCGTCACCGGAGTTGCCGGGCAGGCCCGGACTGAATCCACTGAGGCACAGCTCCACGCTGGAGGTGACGGCCGCCCAGATGGGCGTGCTCCGGGAGATCGACGCCGAGACGGGCTTACGGGCCCGGCGGGCCGAGGCGCGCACTCTGCTCGGCATCGATCCCGCCATGCCCTCGCCCGAGTGGCTCACCCTGTTCGGCGCCCGTTTCCGTATGGCGGACGAACCGGGCTTCACGACCGTGTGCGACCGGACCGACCTCGACGAGATCTCCCAGTGGGTCGGCGAGGCCCGGCGCCGCGCGGACCTCGTCATGGTCAGCGTGCACTCCCACGAGCCCGGCCCGACGCCGGAGACGCCGGGCGAGTTCCTCCGCGCGTTCGCCCACCGCGTGATCGACGAAGGCGCCGACATCGTGGTCGGTCATGGCCCGCACTTCCTCCGTGGCGTGGAGCTCTACCGGAACAAACCCATCTTCTACAGCCTGGGCAACATCGTCAGCCAGATCGAGCTCGCCGACCGCATCCCGGCCGAGGACTACGCGAACGTCGCCGCCGCCGGGCAGCTCACACCGGGACGGTACTTCGACGAACTCAGCGGCCACGGGCGACGGTTGTTCGCCCCGCATCGCCGGTACTGGCAGTCGCTCGTGCCGCTCCTCACGTTCGACGACGGGGCGCTCGTCGGCGGCCGTCTCCATCCGATCGAGCTGGGCTTCGGCGAGCCGGTCCATCGTCGGGGCCGCCCGCGTGCGGCCGGACCGGCCGAAGCCAAGGAGATCCTCACCGACTTCGCCCGGCTCGCGGAGCCGTACGGCACGACTATCACGGTGGGGGACACGAGTACGGGCGAGTTGGTGATCGAGTAGTCCCCAACAGCCCTGGAAGTCAAGGTCGTTGAGAAAGCGGCACTGTTAAAATAGCGGAAATCGATAGCCCGAGAACGAGCAGTGTGCGAGGAATACGTGATGGCCGAGGTGGTCCGGGTGCTGATCGCGGACGATCAGGCACTGTTGCGCGGCAGCTTTCGACTCCTCGTCGATTCGACACCCGGAATGGAAGCGATCGGCGAAGCGAGTGACGGCGCCATGGCCGTTGAACTGGCCCGCCAACTCAGACCACACGTCGTTCTGATGGATCTACGCATGCCGGTCATGGACGGCATCGCGGCCACGCGGCAGATCTGCTCCGACGAGACGATGGCAGGCGTACGGGTACTGGCCCTCACCATGTTCGACATGGATGAGTACGTGTACCCGGCCCTTCAGGCGGGTGCTAGCGGATTCATGCTGAAGGACGCCTCGCCGTCCGACCTGGTCGCCGGAATTCGCGTCATCGCCACCGGCGAAGGTGTGCTGGCACCGACGGTCACGCGACGCCTCATCGGGAACTTCTCGCGCCGTAGCGAAGCGATCAGGCCCGCGCCAAGGCTGGTCGGGCTCACCAAACGGGAACAGGAGGTGCTCGTCCTGATCGCGAATGGGCTGTCGAACGCCGAGATCTCCGGGCAACTGGTGATCAGCCTGCCGACCGTGAAAACCCATGTCAGCAGCCTCTTGGCCAAGTTGCATGCTCGCGACCGCGCGCAGCTCGTCATCATCGCCTACGAGAGCGGTCTCGCCGAGCGTGGGATGCCGACCTGACGAGGCTGGTGAAGGGCTGATGCCCAGGCCTTGTGTGCACCGGCGCGCGCGGCAGGCGCGTTCGCGCCTCTGACGGTCAAGGTGCATTCCGCGCCATCATTCGGTGTATGAATCCCACAAAAGACAAACCAGGCACCGCGGAGGGCCCTGTTCTGCTCGCGCTCCCGGAGGACTGGCAGCGATGTCTGGCCGTGGCCGCCCACCCGGACGACATCGAGTACGGGACGGCGTGCGCCGTCGCCCGCTGGACCACGCAGGGCAAGAAGGTCACGTATCTGCTGGCGACCCGTGGCGAAGCCGGCATCGACAGCCTGCACCCGGACCGGGCGGCGCCCCTGCGCGAGGCGGAGGAGCGGGCGGGGGCTCGCGAAGTAGGCGTCGACACCGTCGAGTTCCTCGATCACCGTGACGGCGTCGTCGAGTACGGGCCCGTGCTGCGCCGCGACATCGTGCGAGCCATGCGCCGGCACCGGCCCCAGGTCGTGGTGACAGGCGCGTTCACGGTGCGCATGATCGGCGGCATCACGAACCAGGCGGACCACCGTGTGGTGGGCCTCGCCACCCTGGACGCCGCACGCGACGCGGGAAACCGCTGGATCTTCCCGGAACTCGCCGACGAAGGGCTCGAACCCTGGAACGGAATCCGGATGGTGTGCCTTGCGGGCCCTCAGCAGCCCACCCACGCCGTGGACGTCTCGGGAGACCCCCTCGAACGCGGGATCGCCTCGCTCGAGGCCCATGCCGAATACACCAAGGGCCTTGGCGCCGGGGCCTTCGAGCCGCGCCCGTTCCTGACCTGGGCGGCGGGAATGGGCGGCCCGGCGCTGGGCGTCGAATCCGCGATCCTCTTCGAGGTCCATGAGCTGATTCCGGAGGGCCCGCCGCCCTGGGTGTGATGACAGGTCGTCCATGAATGTGGTGGGCGGGCGGCTCGCGGCGTCAGTTCTTGGGTGAGCTTGTGAGGGCATCCCCGGAATCGTGCTGTGACTGCCAACCGTGGATCAGTAGGTCGAACACCGTCTCCACGGTCGCGCGTGGATCGTGTCGGCCCTTGGACAGGGTCGGGACTTCCAGGACGAACCGCGCGAGCGCCGAGCACGCGACATCATCCGCTTCTCGGCCGAGTGCCTCCGCGATTACGGCGCTGAGGGTGCCCGCGTGCCGCATCCACATCCGCTCCGAGTACTCGCGGAGCGCGGGCGTTCGGTCCACCAGTGCGGTGAGCTGATGCAGGCGCGGATCCGACGCGATCAGCACCCAGGACTGCAGCGCGTGGGTGCGGAGCGCCTCGACCACGCTCTGGCCCTTGGGCCGTTCGCGGACGGCGGCGGTCAGCGCTGCGTCAACTTCCTCCTCGCGGTCGAAGACCAGCGCCTCCTTGCTCGGGAAGTGCGCGAAGAGTGTCGTCGTCGATACATCGGCCTTTTCGGCGATGTCGCGGACGCTCACCTGTTCGAAACCGTGCTCCAGGAAGAGCTCCAGGGCGGCGTCGGCGAGGGCCTGCCTAGTGGCGGCCTTCTTGCGCTCGCGGCGGCCAACGGTCGGGGAGTCGGGCATGACGTCACTGTACCGCACAACTGGAATGAGGCAGAAACTGTAACGGTTGCACTTATGGACTCGCTTCTGCTTTGGTGGTCTCCGTAGGGGTTGCCGCATCCCGGTGGGGTCGCGGCGCCGGTCACCGCCGCGCCGTGGCGTCACCGGGAGCCCCACCGACGAAAGGAATCCACCGTGGACTCTCCGACGCCCGCAAACGCGCGAATCAGCATCATCGGCGCCGGCCCGGGAGGCCTCACCTGCGCACGCGTCCTCCAGCAGCACGGCATCGCGGTGACCGTGTACGACCGCGATCCGGATGCGAACTCCCGCAACCAGGGCGGCTCGCTCGACCTGCACGAGGACGACGGCCAGCTCGCACTCCGCGAAGCGGGTCTACTGGATGAGTTCTTCGCCCTCGCCAGGATCGAGGGCCAGGAAATGCGCCGCATGGACCCTGCGGGGCGCGTCCTTGCCCACCATCTGCCGGACGAGGGTGAGACGTCCAGGCCGGAGATCGACCGCGGACAGCTTCGCGATCTCCTGCTGCGCTCACTTGCTACGGGGACGGTTCAGTGGGGACGCACCCTCGAATCAGTGAGCGGACCGGCCGACGGGCCGCGAACGCTGACCTTCACCGACGGGACGGCCGTTGACGCGGATCTCGTGATCGGTGCGGACGGCGCCTCCTCCCGCGTCCGCACCGCCGTGTCGCCCGCCACACCGCGCTACACCGGGGTGAGCTTCCTCGAGGCACGGTTCGACGACATGGAGACCGCGCACCCCGCGCTTTCCGAACTGGTCGGGAAGGGCAGCGCCCACATCGCCGACGGCGAGCGCGGCCTCTTCGCACAGCGAAACAGCGGCAGCCACATGCGCGTCTACATCATGCAGCGCATCCCGGCGGACTGGATCACCGCGAGCGGGCTTCGCCCCGAGGACACCGAGGGCATCCGCGCCCATCTGCTGAGCGAGTACGCGGCCTGGTCACCGGGGACACTCCGGATGATCACCGACAACGACGGCCCTTATGTCGATCGTCCGCTCTTCGCGCTGCCGGTGCCGCACACATGGGAGCACTCGCCCTGCGTGACCCTCCTGGGAGACGCCGCCCACCTCATGCCGCCGCTCGGCGTCGGTGTCAACCTCGCCATGCTCGATGCCGTCGAACTCGCGCTCGCACTCGTCCACTCCGCCACCATCGACGAGGCTGTACACACCTACGAGAAGTCGATGCTCCAGCGCTCGGCCGAAATAGCCCAGAAGCTCGAAGGCGGCGCTGAACAACTTCTGTCCTAGCCGTTGTCAGGCGGGTCGCAGCCACACCGTTGCCAGTGGGGGCAGGGTGAGTTGGATGCTGGCGGGGCGGCCGTGGGCGGGGTGGGGTTCTGGTTTGACGGGGTCGGGGTTGTGGACGTTGCTGCCGCCGTAGCGGGTGGTGTCGGTGTTGAGGATTTCGTGCCAGGCGGGGATGTCGTCGGGGACGCCGAGTTGGTAGCCGTGGCGGACGACGGGGGAGAAGTGGGTGACGGCCAGGAGGGGGTTGCCGTCGGCGTCGTGGCGGAGGAAGGCGAAGACGTTGTCGTCGGCGGCGTCGCCGGCGATCCAGGTGAAGCCTGCGGGGTCGGTGTCGCGCTCCCACAGCGCAGGCTCTCGTTGGTAGGTGGTGTTGAGGTCGCGGACGAGGTCGCGGATGCCGCGGTGGTCGGGTTCGGCGCTGTAGGCGGGGTCCAGGAGCCACCAGTCGGGTCCGTGGGTTTCGGACCATTCGGCGCCCTGGGCGAATTCCTGGCCCATGAAGAGGAGTTGTTTGCCGGGGTGGGCCCACATGAAGCCCAGATAGGCGCGGAGGGTGGCGCGTTGTTGCCACCAGTCGCCCGGCATTTTCGATACCAGTGAGCGTTTGCCGTGGACGACTTCGTCGTGGGAGATGGGCAGGACGTAGTTCTCGCTGTAGGCGTACACCATGGAGAAGGTCATCTCGTCGTGGTGGTACTTGCGGTGAACCGGCTCGTGCTCCACGTACTCGAGGGAGTCGTGCATCCAGCCCATGTTCCACTTCAGACCGAAACCCAGACCACCGTCGGCGGTCGGCCGCGTCACGCCCTCCCACGCCGTCGACTCCTCGGCGATCATGATGACGCCGGGGTTGCGGCGGTAGACGGTGGCGTTCATCTCCTGGAGGAAGGCGACGGCGTCGGGGTTCTCGCGGCCGCCGTGTTCGTTGGGGGTCCACTGGCCGGGTTCGCGGGAGTAGTCGAGGTAGAGCATGGAGGCGACGGCGTCGACGCGGAGGCCGTCGATGTGGAATTCCTCGCACCAGTACACGGCGTTGGCGACGAGGAAGTTGCGGACCTCGCGGCGGCCGTAGTCGAACTCCAGGGTGCCCCAGTCGGGATGAGCGGCGCGGAGGGGGTCTTCGTGTTCGTACAGGGGGCGGCCGTCGAATTCGGCCAGGGCCCAGTCGTCGCGGGGGAAGTGCGCGGGGACCCAGTCCATGAGGACGCCGATGCCGGCCCGGTGGAGTGCGTCGACCAGGAATTTGAAGTCGTCGGGGGTGCCGAGGCGGGCGGTGGGCGCGTAGAAGCCGGTGACCTGGTAGCCCCAGGAGCCCCCGAAGGGATGCTCCGCCACCGGCATGAACTGCACATGCGTGAAGCCCAAGTCGGTTACATAGGCAGGGAGTTCCTGGGCCAGTTGGCGGTAGGTCAGTCCCGGGCGCCAGGACGCCAGGTGGATCTCGTAGACGGAGAAGGGTGCTTCGTGGACGGGACGTGAGGCGCGGGTCGCCATCCATGCGGCGTCGTCCCACACGTACGACGACGAGGTCACGATCGAGGAGGTGTTGGGCGGGACCTCGGTGCGCCGGGCCATCGGGTCCGCGCGCAGGGTGTGTGAACCGTCCGGGCGGGTGATGTCGAACTTGTAGAGCTCGCCGTCACCGATGGCGGGCACGAACAGTTCCCACACCCCGGAGGAACCGAGCGACCGCATCGGATATCCCGCGGCGCCGTCCCAGTGGCAGAAGTCCCCACAGACCCTGACCCCTTGGGCGTTCGGCGCCCACACCGTGAAGCGGGTGCCGACGACGCCCTGGTGGGTCATCGGGTGGGCCCCGAGCGCCCGCCACAGCTCCTCGTGTCGTCCTTCGCCGATCAGGTGCAGATCGAGCTTGCCGAGCGCGGGCAGGAAGCGGTACGGGTCCTGCACCGCGAACTCGGTGCCGTCGTACGTCACCGACAGGGTGTACTCGGGGATCGTGTCGAGGGGCAGTACGCCCGAGAAGAGCCCGTCACCCACGTCCTCCAGCTCACTGCGCAGCCCGTTCACCACCACGGCCACGGCCTGGGCGTACGGACGCAGCACGCGGAACAGGACGCCGTCCGGCACCGGGTGTGCGCCGAGCAGCGCGTGCGGATCGTGGTGGGTGCCGGACAGCAGACGCGCCCGGTCCGTCGCGTCCAGCGCGGTGTCCAGCAATGCGTCCATCGAAGTGGCCGGCCGTACGCCGACCGATGCGGTGCGGACTGTCACGGCTTCAGCCTCCTCAAGGGGGTAAAGGGGATGGGTGGGGTTGGTCGCCGGGCGCATGTCAGCGGCCCTCGGCCAGGCGCTTGACCGCCGCCATCGGCACGGGCAGCCAGTCGGGACGGTGCCTCGCCTCGTACAGCACCTCGTACACGGCCCTGTCCGTCTCGTACGCGCGCAGCAGCTCGGGCTCTTCGCGCGGGTCCCAGTCCGCCTCGGCGGCGTAGCCCGCGCAGAAGGCCTCCCGGCAGTGCTGCGCCCACTCGGGGCGCCACGGATGGCGGGACAGGGCGGCGTAGTCGAAGGAGCGGAGCATGCCCGCGACATCGCGTATCGGGGACTGCACGCGGCGGCGCTCGGCGAGCGGGCGGGCCGGTTCACCCTCGAAGTCGATGACCGACCACTGCCGGCCGGCCCTCAGTACCTGCCCGAGGTGGAGATCGCCGTGAATCCGCTGTGCGGGACGGACCGCCGACTCGAGGGCGGCGAGCGTGTCGAAGGCGGACCACAGCCCGGCCGCGTACGGCCGCAGTTCGGGCACGGATCGCGCGGCCGCGTCGAGGCGCTCGCTCATTCCCTCCGCGAGCAGCCCGTTCCGCCGCCGGCTTGGGGCCTCGACGGGGAAGGCCGCGGACAGCGCGAGATGCACCTCGGCGGTGGCGCGCCCCAGTTCGTACGCCTCGGACGTGAACCCCCGTCCCGAGGCCAGCGACTGGAGCGCCAGGGTCCAGCCGTCGTCGGCTTCGCGCAGGAACGGCTGGAGGACGCCGAGCGTCGCGTCGCGCGGGTACGAGGTCCGGATCCAGGCCGCGGGCGCCGGTACCCGGGTGCAGCCCTGCCTGGCCAGTGCCGCCGGTACCTCCAAGTCCGGGTTGATGCCGGGCTGGACGCGGCGGAAGACCTTCAGGATGAACGAATCCCCGTACACCAGCGAGGAGTTGGATTGCTCGGCATCGAGGAGGCGCGGGGCGAGGCCGGCGGGAACCGCGAATTGCACGTCGCGTTCGAAGCGCAGCGGGCCCACCGTTCCCGGAGCGCGCAGCCGCTCAAGGAGCATGCCCGCCGCCTTGGGGTCGTGGAGGGCGTCGTACACGATCAGGTCGGCGAGCGGGCCCTTGCTCGGCCGTCCGATGACGGCGTGGGCGAGGCGGGGCGGCAGTGACTTCCCCACCCCCAGGAGGAGTTGGTAGCAGTCGTCGGGCGGGGGAGTGCCGGTGCCGCCGTGGGCGGGCAGCCCGAAGTGTTCGGTGCGGACCAGGAGGTGCAGGCACCCCGGGTACAGCTCGGTCGTCGACACCAGCGTCAGATCCGTGACGGGGCGGCCCTTGCCCGCGAACCACCGCTGCCGGGGCAGCCATGCGTGCAGCAGCTCGGCGAGCGAGGTGAGCAGCGGAGCGGGGCTGAGGCCGCTCGGACGGTGCGGCGCGGTCTTCTGCATGGCGACACGTCCTTTCAAGGGCGGGCGGATTTCAAGGGCACGCGGTGGGGATGAGAGGCACGCGATCGGGATCGGGGGGAGAGAGACGGTCAGGATCGCCTGATGACGGTGGGGGCGACCGCGCGGCGGAGCCGGAACCAGTAGAAGCCGTGACCCGCGAGGGTCAGCAGGTAGGGGAGTTCGCCGATGGCCGGGAAACGCACCCCGCCGATCAGCTCGACCGGGTGGCGGCCGTCGAACTCCCGCAAATCCAGTTCTGTGGGTTGTGCGAAGCGGGAGAAGTTGTGGACGCACAGGACGAGGTCGTCCTTGTACTCGCGCAGGAAGGCGATGACGGCGGGGTTGGAGGAGGGGAGTTCTGTGTAGGAGCCGAGGCCGAAGGCCATGTTCTGTTTGCGGATCTCGATCATGCGGCGGGTCCAGTGCAGCAGTGACGAGGGGGAGGACATGGCGGCTTCGACGTTGGTGACCTGGTAGCCGTAGACGGGGTCCATGATCGTGGGGAGGAAGAGGCGGCCGGGGTCGCAGGAGGAGAAGCCCGCGTTGCGGTCGGGGGTCCACTGCATGGGGGTGCGGACGGCGTCGCGGTCGCCGAGCCAGATGTTGTCGCCCATGCCGATCTCGTCGCCGTAGTAGAGGATCGGCGAGCCTGGGAGTGACAGGAGCAGGGCGGTGAAGAGTTCGATCTGGTTGCGGTCGTTGTCCAGGAGGGTGGCGAGCCGTCGCCTGATGCCGATGTTGGCGCGCATGCGGGGGTCTTTGGCGTATTCCGCGTACATGTAGTCGCGTTCCTCGTCGGTGACCATTTCGAGGGTGAGCTCGTCGTGGTTGCGCAGGAAGATGCCCCATTGGCAGCCTGAGGGGATGGCGGGGGTCTTCGCGAGGATTTCGGAGACGGGGTAGCGCGATTCGCGGCGTACGGCCATGAAGATGCGGGGCATGACGGGGAAGTGGAAGGCCATGTGGCATTCGTCGCCGCCGGCGGAGTAGTCGCCGAAGTAGTCGACGACGTCCTCGGGCCACTGGTTCGCCTCGGCGAGGAGGACCGTGTCGGGGTAGTGCGTGTCGATGTCCTTGCGGACCCGTTTGAGGAACTCGTGGGTTGCCGGAAGGTTTTCGCAGTTGGTTCCCTCGACCTGGTACAGGTAGGGCACCGCGTCGAGGCGGAAGCCGTCGATCCCCAGGTCCAGCCAGAACCGCAGCGCGGCCAGAATCTCTTCCTGGACCCGGGTGTTCTCGTAGTTGAGGTCGGGTTGGTGGGAGAAGAAGCGGTGCCAGTAGTACTGCTTGCGGACCGGGTCGAAGGTCCAGTTGGAGGCCTCGGTGTCGACGAAGATGATCCGGGCGTCCTGGTACTGCTTGTCGTCGTCGGCCCAGACGTAGTAGTCGCCGTAGGGGCCGTCGGGGTTGGCGCGGGATTCTTGGAACCACGGATGCTGGTCGCTGGTGTGGTTCATGACGAAGTCGATGACGACGCGCATGCCGCGCTGGTGGGCGGCGTCGACGAACTCCACGAAGTCGGCGAGGTCACCGAATTCGGGCAGGACGGCGGTGTAGTCGGAGACGTCGTAGCCGCCGTCGCGCAGGGGTGATTTGAAGAAGGGGGGCAGCCAGAGGCAGTCCACGCCCAGCCATTGCAGGTAGTCCAGTTTCGCGGTCAGGCCCTTGAGGTCGCCGATTCCGTCGCCGTTGCTGTCCTGGAAGGAGCGGACCAGGACCTCGTAGAAGACGGCGCGTTTGAACCACTCGGGATCGCGGTCCTTGGCCGGGGTGTCCTCGAACGTGTCCGGGACGGGCTCGTTGACCATCATGCGGGAGACCCTCCGATCCGCTGTGCGGCACCGACGGCGAGCACATGCGCGGCGCCCGGCTCCAGGCGTACGTAGTTGGCGCTGCCCCAGCGGTAGGTCTCGCCGGTGAGCTCGTCGCGCACCGGCACGGTGTCGTCCCTGTCCAGGCCGAGTCGTTGCATGTCCAACGAGACCGTCGCCTCCTGAGCGTGGTGAGGATCCAGATTGGCCACCACCACGACCGTGTCGTCGCCCGTGCGTTTGCTGTACGCGATCAGGGCGTCGTTGTCGGCTTGGTGGAAGTGGAGATTCCTGAGTTCGTGCAGGGCCTTGTGGCGCCGCCTGATCGCGTTCAGCTCCGTGATCAGCGGAGTGATCGTGTCGCCCTCGCGTTCCGCGGACTCCCAGTCGCGCGGCCGGAGTTGGTACTTCTCGGAGTCCTGGTACTCCTCACTGCCCGCCCTGACCGGCGTGTTCTCGCACAGCTCGTACCCGGCGTAGATTCCCCACGCCGGCGAGAGGGTCGCGGCAAGGACGGCACGCACCTCGAAGGCGGCCCGCCCGCCGTGCTGGAGGTACTCGGGCAGGATGTCCGGCGTGTTCACGAAGAAGTTGGGGCGCATGAACGCGGCTGTCTCACCGGCGAGTTCGGAGAGATAGTCGGTCAGCTCCTCCTTGGTGTCGCGCCAGGTGAAATAGGTGTACGACTGCTGGAAACCGACCGCCGCGAGCCTGTGCATGACCGCGGGCCGGGTGAACGCCTCCGCCAGGAAGATCACGTCCGGGTCGGTGTGATTGACCTCCGCGATGACCCGCTCCCAGAACACCACCGGTTTGGTGTGCGGGTTGTCGACGCGGAAGATCCGTACGCCATGGTCCATCCAGAAACGGAGCAGCCGCACGGTCTCGGAGACCAGGCCCGGCATGTCCTTGTCGAAGGCGATCGGGTAGATGTCCTGGTACTTCTTCGGCGGGTTCTCGGCGTACGCGATCGTGCCGTCCGGGCGGTGATGGAACCAGTCCGGATGCTTCTGCACCCACGGGTGGTCGGGAGAGCACTGGAGCGCGAAGTCCAGGGCGACCTCGAGACGCAGGTCCGCTGCCCGGCGTACGAACGCGTCGAAGTCGTCGATCGTGCCGAGGTCCGGGTGGACGGCGTCGTGCCCGCCCTCCGGGGAACCGATCGCCCAGGGCACGCCCACATCCGATCGGCTCGCCGACAGCGTGTTGTTGGGGCCCTTGCGGAACGTCGTGCCGATGGGGTGGATCGGCGGCAGGTAGACGACGTCGAAGCCCATCTCCGCGATGGCGGGCAGGCGTTCGGCGGCGGTACGGAACGTGCCGTGCGGTCGCTCGGGCGTGCCCTCGGAGCGCGGGAAGAACTCGTACCAGGAGCCGTACAGGGCCCGCTTCCGCTCGACGAGCAGGGGCAACGGCAGGGAACGGGAGACCCGTTCACGCAGCGGGTGCTCCGCGAGGACGGCGTCCGCCGCCGGGGTGAGGGCGGCCGCGAGACGGTCGGTCGGCGGACGGGACTCGTCGCGCAGGGCGTTCGCGGCGGCGAGCACCATGCCCCGGCCTGCCGCTTCCGGGATTCCGGCGGCGGCCCGCTCGTACAGCTCGGCGCCCTCCTCCAGCATCAGCCCGGAGTCGATACCGGCCGGAACCTTGATCCCGGCGGCGCGGCGCCAGGCGGCCAGGGGATCGCGCCACGCCTCCACCAGGTAGGTCCAGTGACCCATTTCTCCCGGCGTGATGTCGGCGCCCCAGCGGTCGGTGCCGGGGGCCAGCTCGCGCATCGGGGTCCACGGCCCCGGGCGGCCGCTCGGGTCGCACAGGACGACATTCGCGGCGACCGCGTCATGGCCCTCGCCGAAGAGGGTCGCCGTGACCTGGAAGGTCTCGCCGCACACCGCCTTGGCCGGCCGCCTGCCGCACTCGACGACCGGGTGGACGTCCACGACCGGGATGCCGACAGCGTGGGCATCCGAAACAGGCACCGCTACGGCTGGGACGGAGGCCGAGCGGGCGTCCACGGCCGGCACGGAGGCCGAGCGCGTATCCCTGATCGGCACACTGAACGAGCGGCCTCCCCTGGTCGGGATGTCGAGCGCGCCGACATCCACGGTCGGGATACGGCCGCTGTCCGGATTAACGTCCATGGGTATTCGCCTCCGCCGTCCTCTCGCCCAGCCTGCGGTTTCAGATCCGCGTCGGAACGCCCCGACGCCTCGGAGCGCTCAGGGGCACTGGCCCACCGTCCGGCTCGGCCCCCGGCCCTGGGCACCTCGCGCCCTTGCCAGCGACGAAGCGGCACGCAGATAGTGCTCGGCGGCGTCCGCGGCCTCGCGCGCGCAGCGCTTGCCCATCAGCACGCACAGCGTGTATCCCGTGTTCTCGAAGTTGCCCCGCACCGTGTGGTCGGCGGGGGCCGCGAGCAGCAGACGTTCCCAGGCCCGGTACCGCTCAAGATGCCTGGCGACCTCGGCCTTGGCAGGCAGCAGCATCACGCTGGTCACCTTCCCTCTCTCTCAAACGCGTCACGGCTCGCCCGGATGGCGAGTGAGGGCCGTGCACGCAGGGGCACCGATCCGTTACGGAGATCAACACCCTCACCCATGGTGCCTGCGCGGACACCGAGCGTCTTGTTGGCTCTTCAACAACATCGGGACCGGCCTCGTGTTGCACGAATGGAGCAGTACTCCCACTCTGGTACTGACTCAGAAGCGACCAGCGCTCACGCTACGTGTTCGGGGCTCGGCCCGCAGGGGCGAGGAGGAGCGGGAGCTTCGCCGGTGAGGAGCCAACGACAATGAAAGCTGCAGTGCCCTGCTACTACCACCTCGACGTGGAGGTCAGCCCGGAACGGGTAGGACAGGTCAGACGCATTCTGGCCGCTCACCTCCGGTACTGGAACCTGGAGAATCTCGTCGAGTCCGTCTGTCACTGTGCCGAAGCGCTGCTCCATACGATCGAGGAGCACGCGGCGGACAAGAACACGACCATCGAGATGTGGTGGAACGGTCAGCACCTCATCACCGCCGTGTCGGACAACGACCAGGACATCCGTCCGCACAACACACCACAAGGCTGCCTCGCGCAGATCGCCGCTCTGAGCGACGGCTGGGGCTGCTGCGCCACCGGAGCCGGCGGCAAGATCATCTGGTTCTCGTGGCGGGCCCGGGCCGCCGAACGCGCCCCGCTCATGCCGCCGGCACCCGCGCCCAGCCTGCGGGAGGCGCGCGGGATGCCTCGCGCCCTGTCCGTGCCGGCGCTCGCCGGATCCCGCGATCACCCCGGAGTCGTGCTCATCGACTCCCATGACGACACCGAGCCAGCGGTCGCCGTCCAGTGATCCCGCGACGGTACGGACGTGGTGGACGTGAACCACATCCCCCCTGACGGAGCGGACGCCGTGGTAGTCGACCGCAGGTTCTGTGACGCCGCGGACGCCGTGGTCGTCGACCGCAGGTCCGGTAACCGCGCGGCGCCGTGGTAGCCGACCGCAGGTCCCGTGACGGCAACGAGGCCGTGGTCGCCAACCACAGGTCTCGCCACGGCGCGGACGCCGTGATCGTCGTACCGTGATCACGTGCGCATCCGAACCGGCCGCCCCTATCCACTGGGCGCGGTATTCGACGGCGAAGGAACCAACTTCGCCCTGTTCACCGAAGTCGCCGAGCGCGTCGATCTCGTACTGATCGACGCGCTCGGCGTTCCTCGCACCGTCACGCTCACCGAGGTCGACGGCTTTGTCTGGCACTGCTACCTGCCGGGCGTCGGGCCGGGGCAGCGCTACGGCTACCGGGTGCACGGACCTTGGGACCCGGTAGCCGGACACCGCTGCAATCCGGCGAAGCTGCTGCTCGACCCGTACGCCAGGGCGGTCGACGGCCAGCCGGACAACGACGCCTCCCTCTTCGAGCGCGCGGCGCACGGGCCCGATCCGGCGGACAGCGCCGATCACACCCTGCTCGGCGTCGTGACCGACCCGTTCTTCGACTGGGGCTACGACCGCCCGCCGATGCGCCCGTACGCCGAGACGGTGATCTACGAGGCCCATGTGCGGGGACTGACCCGTACGCACCCGGAGGTCCCCGCCGAACTGCGTGGCACCTACGCCGGGCTCGCCCACCCGGCGGTCATCAAGCACCTGACCTCGCTCGGAGTCACGGCGGTCGAGCTGATGCCGGTGCACCAGTTCGTCCAGGACGGTTTCCTGCGTGACCGTGGGCTGTCCAACTACTGGGGCTACAACACGATCGGCTTCTTCGCGCCGCACAACGCCTACGCGGCGCACGGCACGCGCGGGGAGCAGGTCACCGAGTTCAAGTCGATGGTGAAGGCCCTGCACGCCGCCGGCCTCGAAGTGATCCTCGACGTCGTCTACAACCACACCGCCGAGGGCAACGGATTCGGCCCCACCCTTTCCTTCCGCGGGATCGACAACGCCTCCTACTACCGCCTGGTGGAAGGCGACCAGGCGCACTACTACGACACCACCGGTACCGGGAACAGCCTGCTGATGCGGCACCCGAACGTGCTCCAACTGATCATGGACTCGCTGCGGTACTGGGTCACCGAGATGCGCGTCGACGGGTTCCGCTTCGATCTGGCGGCCACCCTGGCCCGGCAGTTCCACGAGGTGGACCGCCTCTCCGCCTTCTTCGACCTGATCCAGCAGGATCCGGTGGTCGGTCGCGTGAAGCTCATCGCCGAGCCCTGGGACGTCGGCGAAGGCGGCTACCAGGTCGGCAACTTCCCGCCCCTGTGGTCGGAATGGAACGGCAAGTACCGTGACTGCGTACGGGACTTCTGGCGCTCCGGCGACCACACGCTCGGCGAGTTCGCCTCCCGGCTGACCGGCTCCTCGGACCTCTACCAGCACGACCGGCGGCGGCCCCGCGCCAGCATCAACTTCGTCACCGCGCACGACGGATTCACCCTGCGCGACCTGGTCTCGTACAACGACAAGCACAACGAGGCCAACGGCGAGGACAACAAGGACGGCGAGAGCACCAACCGCTCCTGGAACTGCGGCGCCGAAGGTCCCACCGACGACGAAGGGGTGCTGGAACTGCGCGCCCGCCAGCAGCGCAACCTCCTCGCCACCCTGCTGCTGTCCCAGGGCATCCCGATGCTCGCCCACGGCGACGAACTGGGCCGCACCCAGCTGGGCAACAACAACGCCTACTGCCAGGACAACGAAGTCTCCTGGATCGACTGGCGGTTGAGCGAAGAGCAGCGCGAGCTCATGGACTTCACCCGGCGTGCCATCGAGCTGCGCGCCGCCCATCCCGTCCTGCGCCGCCGCCGCTTCTTCCTCGGCGACACCCCGAGAGACGAACACCAGCCGCTGCCCGACCTGATGTGGCTGCGCCCCGACGCGGGCGAGATGACGGACGAGGACTGGCTGCGCCCCGACGCCCACGCCGTCGCCGTCTTCCTCAACGGCGACGCCATCGCCGAGCCGGACCCCTACGGCGACCCGATGGTCGACGACTCCTTCCTGCTGCTTCTGAACAGCCACTGGGAGCCGGTGACCTTCCGCCTTCCCGACGTGTCCTACGGCGAGCGGTGGACCGTACGGATCGACACCGCGGATCCGCAGGGGCTGCCGGACGAGTCCGAACGCAAGGCGGACACCGAAGTCTGCGTCGAGGCACGCAGTCTGCTGCTGCTGTCCCGGCCCCACCGGGGCGAGGCGGTGAAGGCGCGGTCCGCGTTCTGACGTACTGGACGGGCGTCGCGCGTGCCAGAATCGTCCCGTGGAACGGGGGCTCCTCGAGCGCGACCACGAGCTCGCCCAACTGGCAGCCGCCGCGCGCGAAGCGGCCGACGGCGCCGGATCCGTGGCGCTCGTCTTCGGAGAGGCCGGCATCGGCAAGTCCAGCCTGGTGAAGGTACTGCCGGAGGTGCTGCCCCCCGACGCACGCGTGCTGCTGGGGGAGTGCGACGACCTCACGACCCGACGGCCACTGGGGCCCTTCCGTGATCTGGTCGGGAGCGTCGGCCCGGAACTCGCGCGGGTGCTCACCGTGGGAGGCGACCGCCATCTGGTGTACGACGCCCTGCGGGCGGAGCTGAGAAGAGCGCCGCATCCTGCGGTACTCGTCGTCGAGGACGTGCACTGGGCCGACGAGGCCTCCCTCGACGCGCTGCGCTTTCTCGTCCGCCGGGTGGAGCGGCTCCCCGCCGTGCTGGTCCTGACCTACCGGGACGACGAGTTGGGCCGCGAACACCCGCTGCGCCATCTGCTCGGCCAGGTGTCCCGGGCGGAGCGCGTGCACCGTCTGCCGCTGTCCCGGCTCTCCCCGGGTGCCGTACGCCGGCTCAGCGCGGCCAGTGAACTGGATCCGGTGCAGGTGTACGAGGTGACGTCGGGCAACCCGTTCTTCGTGGCCGAGGTGGTGGCGGCAGGCGGTACCGGTGGTGTGCCGCCGACGGTGGTGGACGCCGTACTGGCCCGGCTGCGGGGACTGGACGACGCCACCAGGGATGCGCTGGAGCAGCTGGCCGTCGTCCCCTCCGCGGTGGAACGCCCGCTGGTCAAGGCTCTGTTGAGGGACGACGTGGCCGAGCTGGCGGCGGCCGAGCAGCGCGGGCTGATGGTCGTCACCCCGGAACGGGCGGACTTCCGGCACGAGTTGATCCGCCGCGCCATCGCCGACTCCCTGCCCGCCGCACGGCGGATC
The DNA here is from genome assembly GCF_044744645.1 of Streptomyces sp. NPDC087263. NCBI lineage: Bacteria > Bacillati > Actinomycetota > Actinomycetes > Kitasatosporales > Streptomycetaceae > Streptomyces > Streptomyces sp. NPDC087263. Next base: position 305,145 of record NZ_JBIUYT010000005.1, on the reverse strand, counting down.
GAGCTGAACCGGAGCGTACTGGCCGCGCTCGTCGCCGTACCGGGCTCCGACGCCTCCCGGATCGTCCACCACGCGGCGGAGGCAGGCGACTTGGAGGCGATCGCCCGGCACGGCCCAGGCGCCGCACACGACGCGTCCCGCGCGGGCGCCCACCGCGAAGCCGCCGCCCATCTCGGGCTCGTACTCCGTCACCGTGAGCGGCTCACCCCGGCCGAGCTGGCCGGACTCCTTGAGCGGTACGCGGTGGAGAGCTACACCATCGCGGACTCCGTGGCCGCCGTCGAAGCGGAGCGGGAGGCGGTCGCGCTGCGCCGGTCCCTGGGAGACGCGCGGGCGCTCGGCGCGGACCTGCGGTGGCTGTCGCGGATCCACTGGTGGGCCGGTGACGCCGAGGAGGCGCGGACGGCGGCAAGAGAAGCCATCGCCGTACTGGAGGGGGCGGGCGACGACCGGCTGCTCGCGCTCGCTCTGAGCAACACCTCCCAGCTGCACATGCTGTCCGACCGGCATGCGCAGGCGATCGCGTTCGGCGAGCGCGCCATCGACCTGGCCCGTCGGGAGGGCGACGCGGAGATCCTCGCGCACGCCCTGAACAACGTCGGCTCCGCCCGGTGGCGGGCCGGTGACCCGCTGGGGCGGGCACAGGTCGAGGAGAGCCTGAAGGTGGCCCTGGGAGCGGACGAGGTCGAGCACGCCTGCCGGGCCTACGCCAACATCATCTGGAGCCTGCTGGAGAACCTGGAGTTCGCCGAGGCGGACCGTTTCCTGGCCCCGGCGATGGAACTGGCCGACCGGGCGGAACACCTGGGCTTCCTCAGCTATCTCAACGTCGAGATGGCCCTGCGCCGGTTCGCCGCCGGCGCCTGGGACGACGCCGAGAAATACGCCGAGGTCGGTGCGCACGACTTCGTGCCCGCCCGCTGCCCCGCGCTGACCGTGCTGGGCCGGGTACGGGTGCGCCGCGGCAGGAGCGGCGGCGACGAACTGCTCACGCAGGCCTGGGAGATCGCGGTGCGCAGCAGCGAACTCCAGCGCACCGGACCGGTCGCGGCCGCCCGGGCGGAGTCGGCCTGGCTGCGCGGCGATCACCCCGCGGTGACCGCCGCCGCGAGTACCACGTTCGCGGAGGCCGGTCGGCTGGATGCCGCGGCGCACCGGGCGGAACTCGGCTACTGGCTCGCCAAGGCCGGGCACCCGGTTCCCGCGGACGGATCGGAGCATCCGTACGCGCTCCAGACCGCGGGGCACTGGCGCGCAGCGGCACGGGCCTGGCAGGCGGCCGGATGCCCCTACGAGCATGCCGCCGCCCTCGCCGAGAGCCCGGACCCCGACGACAAGCTCGGCGCCCTCGCCGAGCTGGACACGCTGGGCGCGGAGCCGCTCGCCCACCTGATTCGCACGGAGCTGCGCGCACTGGGCGTGCGCCGGATCCCGCGGGGCCCGCACGCGGCGACACGGGAGAATCCCGCAGGTCTCACGGAACGCCAGTTGCAGGTCATGGGGCTGCTGGCGCAGGGGATGACCAACGTCGAGATCGCCGAGCGGCTCGTGGTGTCGGTGCGCACGGTCGACAACCACGTCTCCGCCGTCCTGGACAAGCTCGGCGTCCGCACCCGGCGCGAGGCCGCCGCCCGTGCCGTGCAGCTGGGCATGCTGCCCCGTCGGTGAAAGGTAGGTAGCCGCCGGGGCGAGGTGGGTGGCGGGCACGGATATCCGCGTACCACGAACCGGACTAGAACAGGCGAATCGGATCCATCAGAGGGAGACTGGAACGGGGGACCCGGACAGGGGAACCCGGAACCGCTCCCCGGACACGGGGGACGCACATGTCCATTTCGCCTGCGCAAGCAGCAAGTCAGGAACTCGCCGGATTCAAGGGCAAGTTGATCGGCCCGAACGACTCCGGGTACGACGAGGCCCGCAGTGTGTACAACGGGATGATCGACAGGCGGCCCGCCCTGGTGGCGCTCTGTACGAGCGCCGACGACGTCTCACAGGTGGTGGGCTTCGCCCGCGACCACGGCCTCCCGCTCGCGGTCCGCGGCGGTGGCCATCACGGAGCGGGCCTGGGCACCTGCGACGAAGGCGTGGTCCTCGATCTCTCCCTGCTCAAGGACGTCGAGGTCGATCCGCGGGCACGCACGGTACGGGTCGGCGGCGGCTGCGTCTGGGGCGAGGTCGACCGCGCCACCAACGTGCACGGTCTGGCCACACCCAGCGGCATCATCTCCACGACGGGCGTCGGAGGCCTCGCCCTCGGCGGCGGTCTCGGGCATCTCACCCGCAAGTGCGGGCTCACCATCGACAACATCATCGAGGCCGACCTCGTACTCGCGAGCGGCGAGCAGGTGCACGCGAGCGCCGACGAGAACACCGACCTGTACTGGGCGATCCGCGGGGGAGGCGGCAACTTCGGAGTCGTCACCTCGTTCCTCCTGCGGCTGCACGAGGTGAACACGGTCGTCGCGGGCCCCACCTTCTGGCCCGTCGAACTCACCGCCGAAGTCCTGCCCGCCTACCGGGACTTCATCTCCCACGCGCCCCGCGAGCTGAACGCCTTCTTCCTGATCGGGTCCGTCCCGCCGGCCCCGCCGTTCCCCGAGGAACTCCATCTGCGCAAGGTCTGCGGCGTCGTGTGGTGCTACATCGGAGACGACACGGACGAGGCCGCGCGACTGATGGCACCGCTCCTCGACGGCCTGCCCCAGCCGCTGCTGCACGGCCCCGCGCCGATGCCGCACCCCGCGATCCAGTCGGCCTTCGACCCGGTCTACCCGCCCGGCGACCAGTGGTACTGGCGTGCGGACTTCGTCAACGACATCCCCGCCGAGGCGGTCGACGCACACGCCAAGTTCGGTGCCGAACTGCCTTCGTGGAAGTCGACGATGCACCTGTACCCGATCGACGGCGCCGTCCACGACCACGCCCCGACGGAAACCGCGTGGAGCTACCGCGACGCCCGCTGGGCGTCCGTCTTCGCCGGCGTGGACCCCGACCCGGCCCACGCCGACCTCATCAAGCGGTGGACGGTCGACTACTTCGACGCACTGCACCCGTACTCCGCGGGCGGGGCCTACGTGAACATGATGATGGACGAGGGCCAGGAGCGCGTGCGGGCCAGCTATCGCGACAACTACGCACGCCTGGCCCGTATCAAGGCCGACCGCGACCCCGACAACCTGTTCCGGCTCAACCAGAACATCGAACCGGCGTCGGGGTCCTGACGGTCACAGCGTCCTGACCGTCACGGCTTGCGGGCCACACCGCCGTGGACGTCCGTGGGCTCGGGCGAGGTACCGGGCTCCGGACGCCACAGCGGGCACGACACGATGCCGGGTTCCACCAGTTCGAGACCTTCGTAGTACGCGCCGACCTGCTCGGGACTGCGCAGCACGTACGGGACGGCGCCGGTGTCGTCGTAGCCCTGCTGAGCCTCCTTGAGCGCGGCGTCGGTGTCGGTGCTGTCGTAGTGCACGAAGTAGCTGCCGGAGGGCAGCGCGGCCTGGAGCCGGCTGACGATCGACTTGGCCTCCTCGTAGTCCTGGACATGGCCGAGAATGCCCATCAGCATCAGGGCGATCGGCTGGTCGAAGTCCAGGATCTCCGCTGCCGCCTCGATGATCTTCTCGGGCTCGTGCAGGTCGGCGTCGATGTAGTTCGTGACGCCCTCGGGAGTGCTGGTGAGCAGGGCCTGCGCGTGGCGGAGCACCAGAGGGTCGTTGTCCACGTACACGATGCGCGACTCGGGCGCGATGCGCTGGGCGACCTGGTGGGTGTTGTCGTACGAGGGAAGGCCGGTGCCGATGTCGAGGAACTGGCGGATGCCGAGTTCGGCCGTCACGAAGGTCACCGTGCGGATCAGGTAGTCGCGGGAGGCGCGGGCCATCGTCTCGATGTTCGGGGCGACTTCGCGGTAGGCGTCGCCCGCCTCCCGGTCGACCTCGTAGTTGTCCTTCCCGCCCATCCAGTAGTTCCAGATGCGGGCCGAGTGCGGCACCGTGGTGTCGATCTTGGACAATGCCTCTTGGTCGGGGGTGGGCCGGCCGTCTGCCATGGAATATCTCCTACCTTTACCGTGCGTCACGCGGTCTGTCGCCAACCTATCGTCAACTTCTGTGTGCAGCGCCTGAGTTGGGGGCGGGGCGGCGAGGGGCCGTGGTCTGGCCGGCCCGGGTCTCCCGCGTCCACGGTCACGACGGGGGCGTGCTCGGCCAGGGTGCGGAACGCCCGCTCGTACGCACTGACCGCCTCGGCATCGTCGTCCGCTGTGCCTCTCACATGGACGAGCGCGCCGTCGCGCTCGGCGACCGCCTCGGCGAAGTCGAGCGCCTGGATCCAGGTCACCCGGGAGCACCCATGGCGCAGTGGCCCGTAGACGAGCTCGTGGATGATGCCGCCCTCGACGGCCAACCGCCCCGGGGCGTCGAGGAGTTCGCGGTAGGGGCGGATCGGGTCCACGTGGTGGAGGTGCCCGCGCGAGCGCCGGATCAGGAATCCATGCTGGGTGAGCTCGGAGGTCAGGCCGCTCCTGCCGATGCCGTCCGGGCCCTCGACGACCAGCGTCCGGCACTCGGTGAGGGCCTGGTGGAGGAGCATCCCCGCACCCACTCCCTCCGCAGGACGACCGACTTCCTCAGTATGGAGGGGACAACCCGCACGGCGGGAGGGTGCGTGCGGGTTGTCCGGTTGTGCAGCCGTGGTGGCGGCCCGCGGGTGACGCGGTGGCGGCCCTACGGCAAAACGATGGCGGGCCTCAGGCGATCAGGAAGTCCGCCTGGCCCGACTTGGCGCCCTGGAGGAACGAGACCATCTCGTCCCGGGTGTACACCAGCGCGGGACCCTCCGGATCCCTGGACTGACGGAAGGCGACACTGCCGTCGGGCAGCCGCTTCGCCTCGACGCAACTCCCGCCGTTGGTACCGCTCCAGGGCTTCTGCCAGCCCTCGGTACCCAGGTCGACGGCCGGCATGCCGCTGTGGATGGGGCCCATGGGTTCCATGGATCACAACTCCTTACGCAGTTCAGCCAGGATGGTCCTGGTTCGAGCGACCGGCTCCGCCTGCACGGACATCCGGTCCAGTACTTCGAGATAGGTGACGACGTCGTCGGGACGGTCGACGTAGACCGCGCCGGCGAGGCTCTCGGTGTAGATGACGTCGGGCAGTTCGGAGAAGCCGAAGCGGAAGTGGTGGAAGGGACCGAACGCGCCGGGGTGTGCCCCCACCTCGAAGCGCATGATCTGGATTCTGACCTTCGGCATGTCCAGGACCTCCTGGAGCCGGTCGATCTGAGCCCGCATCACCTCGACGCCGCCCACCGGACGGCGCAGCACCGTCTCGTCCAGGATGGCCCAGATCGCGGGCGCGTCCGGCTTGGCGAACAGGTCCTGGCGCCTGACGCGCAGGTCGACGCGGCGGGCGATCTCCTCCTTCGACTCGTTGGGGAAGCCGACCCGCATGAGCGCGGTGACGTAGTCGTACGTCTGCAACAGGCCGGGAACGTAGTGGGGTTCGTAGAGACGGATGACGCTGGCTTCGCTCTCCAGGCTCACGTAGGCGCTGAACCAGTCGGGCAGCACGTCGCGGTACTTGTACCACCACCCCGGCTGGTTGGCTTCCCTGGCCATGGTGAGGAAGTCGTCGATCTCCGCCGCCGGAACACCGTAGGTGTGCAGCAACTCCCTTACATACGGGATGCGGAGTCCGACCTCGGCCTTCTCCATCCTGCGAACGGTGAGGGGGGTGACCTCGATCGCGCGGGCCGCGTCCTCGAACGACACCCCGGCCGTCTCCCGCAGGTGCCTCAGCCGTTTGCCGAGAACCATCCGCAGGACGGTCGGTGCGCTGCCGCCGGAGCGGTTGTCGCTCACGTCCTACCTCCCTGAACGGCAATCACAGCGTGCAGTGTGCCACGCGGTCGTTGACAGAGACAGAGCGATGCGGATCGTTCTGAAATTATCAGAACGCCGGTTGCATGTTGAGTGTGTCGGCGACCATAGTGATCGAGTGACCTGTCGCACCGTCACTGGTGAGAAAGGGTCAACTGTGTTGGGCCGTACGGGAATTGGTGCATCGGGGCACATACGGCCGGATGCGGCTGCACGTGACCGTGATGCGAGACCGGGATGGCCACCGTGACCGACGGACAATCGAGGAACCCGGGCAGGGCACCCGCAGGGGCCAACAAGGCGCTGGCGGTGACCCTCAAGGACGCTGCCTGCTCCTACGCCTCACTCGCCCTCCGGGTCAATGAACTGGGCCGCCGTCAGGGCGCCGACTCCCACTACGACAAGGCATCGGTCACTCGCTGGCTCCAGGGTCAGCAACCACGGGGCACCACGCCCGAGTTGATCGCAGCCGTGCTGTCCGAGCGGCTCGGTCGCGCCGTGTCGCCCGCGGACCTCGGCTTCCTCGCCGATCAGCAGCGGCCCGTCGCGGGCCGGGCGCTGGTCTACGGCGAGGACGTCGCGGAAACTCTTCACACCCTGGCCGAGCTGGGGTCCACCGACATCTCCCGCCGCAGCCTCCTCGGCTCGGTCCCCTTCGTCGCCGCCGCGCTGACGAACCCCCAACGTGAGTGGTTGCTCTGGCTGTTGGAGCACCAGGACGACGACCGGCCGAACCTGGCGGCGAGCGGCGGACCGGTCGAGCAGGTCCACGCGATGATCGCCATGTTCGACCAGATGGACAACCAGTACGGCGGCGGCGGAGTGCGCACCAGCATCATTCACTACCTCTCCACCGAGGTCGTCCCGATGTTGCAGCGTCGCGGTACGCCGCCGCATCTGCAGCGCTCGTTGTACGCCGCCGCCGCGCGCCTGGCCGCGATGGCCGGCTGGAGCTCGTACGACGCGGGGGAGTACGGCCTCGCCCAGCGCTACATGACCCAGGCGCTGCGCCTGTGCGCCGAAGGGTGCGACCGGGTCCTCGGCGGCCAGATCCTGGCCGGGCTCTCCCATCTGGCCACCAACCTCGGCCGCCCCGACGAGGGGGTGGCCCTGGCCCGGGCCGGTATCGCCACCGCGAAGGACGCGGGCAGCCCGCTCGGTCTGATGCGCCTGTACGCGATGTCGGCCCGCGGACACGCCGCCCAGGGCCGCTCGGGCGAGGCCACCGAGGCCCTGCGCATGGCGGAGCGGCAACTGGACGCCAGCCGGGGATCCGGGCAGGAATCCGCCTGGGTGCGCTACCTCGACCATCACTATCTCCAGGCCGAGTCCGCGCTCTGCTTCCGCGACCTCGGGCTTGCCGCGCAGGCGGAGCGCACCGCGGGCGAGTCGCTGAGCGCCAACGCCGACCGGCGCAGGCGCCAGGCCATCAGCCGCTCCGTGCTGGCGACCGCCCATCTCCAGCAGGGCCGCCTCGACGAGGCCCTCGGCACCGCCACCGAGGCTCTCGACACCTTGAGCACGGTGCACAGCGAACGGTCCATCCAGGCCTTGCGCGACTTTCGCGGGCGGCTGGAGTCGCGCCGCGGCGAGCCCCTTGTGCAGGACTTCGAACGCAAGGCCCGTCCGGTGCTGGGGGCGGTGGCATGACGGAGCGACCTCGTGTCCTGGAAACCCCCGGCCTCTTAGTAGCCGTCGGGCGAGGGCGCGTTCTGGGCCCGGTCGACGGGGAGATGTGCTCCGGAGATCCCGCTCGACCAGTCGGACAGCAGGAAGGCCACCACACGGGCGACCTCCTGGGGCGCGACCGGCTGTCCGCCCGGGAACTCCGCAGCCAGGAATCCGGCGAAGGCCTCGGGGTCCTCCCGCCGCATACGGTCCCAGCGCCTGCCCGGGATGAGCATCGACCCGGGCGAGACCGCGTTCACCCGGATCCCGTCCGGACCCAGCTCCCGGGCGAGCGATGCCGCCAGGTGGATCTGCGCGGACTTCGCGACCCCGTACTGGATGGGCGGACCGGGCTTCCAGCCGGAGATCGACGAGATCACCACGACCGAGCCGCCGCCGGCGGCCCGCAGATGCGGGACCGCGGCCCGCACCAGCCGTGCCGTATGGCCGACGTTCACTTCCCAGGTGGCCGCCCAGTCCGCGGCCTGCGCCTGCTCGAAGGAGCCCCCGCGAGATCCGCCCGCGCAGGCCACCACTCCGTCGAGACCGCCGAAACGTTTTGCCGTGGCCATGACAAAAGCCTCCAGGCGCTCCGGCTCGGTGACATCGAGCGGCTGGGTGAACAGGGGAGCGTCCAGCGAGCCGGCCAGTGCCGCCAGGCCGAGCGGGGTCCGTGCACAGGTCGCCACCCGCGCCCCCTCGGCCGCCAACAGCCGCACGATCTGCTCACCGAGCCCTCGGGTGCCACCGGTGACCAGTACGCGCTTGCCGCGCACGCCGGGCCACCCGGCGCCACCGCTTCGGTGCACCCCTGCTCGGCCCTCGCTCACATCCCTCACATGATCGAACATACCTGCCACGCCACTACGGCCCAGCAACCGGACAACCCCTGTTCCCCCTGGTCCCCGCCCTGGTCCGGCGTGTTGGCTGCAGAAGTAGCCATCGAGACCGTCCCCACCGTGCTGCACTCGAAGGAGGATCGATGACGGCATCCAGGGCGCATCGCCGCGGGCCGTCGCCCTCACTGGCACGTGACGTCCACCCGGCCGATGACCACGCACCGGCGGGGCGGAGCAGGCCCGCCGGGGCCGCCGTGACTCCGGTTGCCCCACTGATCCCCGAGAGCAGGACCCACCTCCTGCGGACGACGGTCCCCGCCCACCCGTCACGCGCGTCGGGCGTGCGGTCCATGGTGGCCGAGTACCTGACGCGCCTGAGCGTTCCGTCGGAGAGCGTTGACAACGCTGTCTTGGCGACGGGCGAGCTGTTCGCCAACGCCATCAGACACGGCAGCCGCCCCGGCGCGGGCGACTCGATCACCGTCACCGTCGAGTGCACCCGGCGCGACCTGCGCGTGACGGTCGCCGACCGCTCGTCCGCCCTACCGCGCCCCCGTACGGCGGCGGGAGCCGAGGAGTCGGGACGCGGACTGGCCATCGTGGCCGCGCTGGCCGACGACTGGGGCATCGCGCCGCCCGAACCCGGCACCACGGGCAAGAGGGTGTGGTTCGCGCTGGCGCTTCAGGAGACGCGATGAAGAGTTACGCAGGTCACCTGGCCGTCAGTCCTGACGCGCGGCGAGACCGGACGGAGGAGCGCCGGATGGTTCCGGCACTCGCGACGGCGCTCGCCGACGAACTGGAACGCAGGGCCGACGAGGAGCGTCGCCTGATGCGCCAGGCCGGGGCCAGGCCCGCCCCGCAGTCCCGCCGTGCCATCAACGAGCGCCGCCGGGCCAACGCCGCGGCCCTCAGGGCGATCGTCGACCACCATGGCTGGCCGGACGCCGACCTCGTCGGCACACCCGCCTCCACGGCAGCCCTCGTGATCCTTCTGCACGCCACGGACCTCGATTTCCAGCTCAAGTGCCGCGATCTGATCGCGCAGGCCGCGGCGGACGGGCGCTGCCCCGCCCTGCATCACGCCTATATCGCCGACCATTGCGCCGTCGAACAGGGGCAGCCGCAGTTCTACGGCACCCGCGTCAATCCCGTGACCCTGCGCCCTTATCCGATCCGCCGACCGCAGACCCTCGACGAGCGCCGCCACGATGTCGGCCTGGGCCCGCTCGACGAGCAGATGCGGACGCTGCGCGCGGGCGGGTGAGACAGCCGGGGAACGTGATGTGCGGCACGTACCGAAAGACCGGCGAACCGCCCCGCGAGGGGTTGTGGCTGCGCACGGCTTGATCGCCGATCAAGCAGAGGGAAATCCCTGGCCACGGCATGTCCCGCTCATTTGACACTGTGTCGGGAGCACAGATAGGAAACAGCTCTCTGAGGTGGAGAGGTGCACTGTGCGCGAGCTGAACGTGGTCGGGGACTGGCAGGAGTACGAGGAGCATGCCGGCCTCCGCGTCCGCGTCCACGGTGTGGAAAAGGCGGAGCCACCACGAGGGCGTGACGACGCCGCCGAGGAACTCACCTACTTCCGATTTCGCGTCACCGTGGAAAACCGCACGAGTGAGCACTTCGGTATCCATCTCGAAGACGGTCAGATCGATATCCGCGTCGGCGACGACGGCGAGAGCGCGTTCCTCGACTGGCGGAACTCGCAGTTCATCGAGGGCTACGACCTCTACCCGCTGCGCCGGGCCACCTCCGTCCTGTACGCCGCCTGCCCCGACGCCCGGCTGTCCCGGGTGGACATCCAGATCCAGCTGAAGGTCGACGAGGAGTGGACCGAGCGCTATCTGTGGGCCGGCGGAATCGCCTCCCGCGAGCTTCCCGAGGACACCGGAGAGCGTCCCGACCCGGGCAGGGACAGCCTGGCCTGCCAGGTGAGCAACTTTCTGCGGAAGGAAGCGGGGCCGTGAACCGCGCGTTCCGGCGGGCGGGGCGCGGCTGCCTCCGGCACGGTCGGCGTCTCCCGCACGCCAGGACGTGCCGGGCAGTCCTCAGTGTTCCGCGGCCGGGTTCCCCTCGACCCACTGAATGAGCAGTTGGCGCACATAGGGGTTGCCCTCCTGGGCGGCGTGCGCCAGCCGTTCGGAGCCCGCCCGCGCCGCCCGCCAGGCCGCCGGCGTGTCCTCCGCGTGCGCGTGGTCCGCGGCGCCGAGTGCGTCGGCCGCGAGACCCCGCAGTTCCTCGGCCAGATCGTCGTCGGCCGCGGCCCGGTGCGCCTCCAGACGGAGGGCCGCCATGTCCCGGGAAGAAGCGGAAGGCAGCGCCGCGGGCTGTGCGTACCCGCTGACGGCGATGACGACACAGAAGGTGGCGATGTCCTGGCGGCTCTCGCGCTGTCCCTTCGCGACGGCGGGCGCGAGCCATTTCGGTGCCCGCCAGTGCGAGACCGAGGTGGCCACGAGGAGGGCGACGGCAAGCACCACGAGGGGAATCCAGCCACCCAGGGAGAAACCGATGGGCCCGAGCACCAGAAAGCAGACCCCGCTGAGCATCCAGATGCGACGGCGGCCGAGCCTCAGGTGTCGGGGATCCATACGGTTCAGTGTCGCAGGAGGGCCTGTTCCGGAGTGAGGGGGCGGGTGATTTCGCGCAAGGGCTCACCGCCCCATCAGGTACGTCCGGATCAGGACACCGTGCGGCCCACCCCGCCGTAGGCGTCGACGGCGATGCCGGTGCCCTCGGAACCCCCGGCGTCCGGACGCCACTTCGTGACCTGGACGATGCCCGGCTCCACCAGATCGAGCCCGTCGAAGAAGCCGCCGATCTCCTCGACGCTGCGGACGTAGTACGGCACGGCGCCGCTGGAGTTGTACGCGTCCGAGGCGGCGACCATTGCCTCACGGGTGGCGGTGCCGTCACTGATCACGAGGTAGCTGTCCGCGGGGAGCCCGCCCAGGATCCGGGACACCGGACCACGCGCCTGGTCGTGGTCGGCGACGTGGCCGAGGGTGTTGAGGATCATCAGCGCGACAGGCTGGGACAGGTCGAGCGTGGCCGTGGCGGCTTTGAGGATGGCGTCGGGTTCATGAAGTAGTTCCCAAAGCGCGCCGAGTGCGGCTTGGTGGTGTCGATACGAGCACGCATCCCGGCGGCAACGAGTTGAGGGTCCGGGTCCGGCACGAGGGCGCCTCCTGAGCAGCGGTGTTCGACGGTCGACCGTCAACCTGGACGAACGGGTGCGCTCCACGCCTCGATCCGATGCCCCAACTCCTTGCGGGGATAGGGATTTTGGCCAAGCGGCCGGAGGACTCCGGCCGCTTGGAGGGACCAGCGGAATTTCGAACCTACGGCAGCAGCTTGTCAAGGGCCGCGGGCCCCTCCGCCGCCAGTTTGCGCTCGGCCCAGGCGAGGTTCTTCGGGGTGATGTCCCGGCCTGCCGCGAGGACCAGGTCCTCGGGCGTCACATCGCCTCCGGAGCCGGTGTGCAGCAGCGCGTCGGGGGTCGCCATGTCGTCGGACGGCAAGGACGAATCGGGCTGGCTGGTTGACATGATCTCTCCCTGTTCCACCTGATCTCCTCTCACGCTACGGGTATTCCGCGAGCCCCGCTGCCCCGCGTGACGCGTCCTGCCCAGGCGCAGCTCGGTGGCCCTCGCCGAGGGGCGTCCCCGTTCGGGCGTACAGCAATGTCGTCCGGCGGCCGCCGAGGTGATGGTGGAGGCACTCGCAACCCCGCGACTGATCGGAGCTTGTCATGCGTATCCGTCTGATGGCCGCCACCGGGCTGGCGGGCGCCGCCCTGCTGCTCACCGCCGGAGCCGCCGCGGCCGACCCCCACCCGGACGGTGTCGCCGTGGACAGCCCCGGTGTCCTGTCGGGCAACGTCGTCCAGATCCCTGTCGACCTCGACCTCAATGTCTGCGGCAACTCCATCAACGTGGTGGGGCTGCTGAACCCGGCCTCCGGGAACGAGTGCCCCTGATTGGAGTGCGGTGCCGGGCAGGGATTCCCTGCCCGGCGTTGCTCCGCCCGCTCAGTCGTCCTCCCCGGTGAGCGGCTCGTTCGAGGGCGCGATGAGCCGGGCCGTGAGGTCGGGCTCGGTCATGTCCGGGTCGAACGGGAACATGGGGCGGCGGATGCGGCGGTGGCCCAGGCGGACGAGGTCCTGGTCGACACCTCCCGGGGTGAGCGCGAGCTTCCAGCCTTCGGACATGTCGAACAGTTCCGGTTCGAGGTAGCCGATCTTGACGATCACGACGTCGGCGCCGCGCGGGTCGAGCGCGAGGTCGGTGAAGTCGTGCTCGTGGTGGTACGGCTTGCGCAGCCGGGTCAGGATCACGTGCACGCTGCCGACCCGCAGGACGACCTCGGTCCCGGCGTCCCGGTCCCCGTGCCGCACCGCGTGGACCACCCCGGTCATCGTGAGCGGACCGGCATGCCGGTCGTCCACCTCCGCTCCGGCCGTGACCGTGACGGTCGCACCGACGCCCGCCTTCTCGGCGACCTCGACGGCGTCCGGGCCCGGCACCGAGGCGTAGATGACCACAGGGCCTGACGGGTCCTTGAACTCCGGCCGGGCGAGCACGCGTTGGAGCCCCCAGGTGACATCTCCGGCGCCGCCCGCCGTCGGGTTGTCGCCGGTGTCGCTGACGAAGTACGGCCGGGCGTCGGCGGAGGAGGCGAGCGCCTCGTCGAGGCACTCGTCCAGCGACCCGGTCGGCGCGACGAACGCGAACGCGCGCCGTGCCTCCCAGAATCCGCGGGCCAGCCGCTCCGCACCCGCGGTGACGGCGGGCGCGGACGGGCCGGTGACGAGGACCGCGGCCCGGTTGCGCGGCTCGTCCGCCCAGGCGTATCCGACCCAGATCGCGGCGTCCAGGACGCCGTCCGTCGCCTCCACCTCCTCGACCGCGGCGTAGACGCTCCTGGCCGGTTCGATGCGCGTGGAGGTCTGCTCGCCGGCCAGCAGGACGGGCACCGGGATCCAGGCCTTGAGCGGCCGGGGTGCACCGGTCGTGAGCAGGTTCACGAGATTGCGCGCGGCCCGCTCCTTCGTCTCCAGGTGGTCCTCGTGCGGGGCCATCCGGTAGCAGGTGATCAGGTCGCTCATGTGGGCCAGCTCGCGCGACACGTTGCCGTGCAGGTCCATCGAGGTGGACACGATCACCTCGGGCCCGACGGTCGCGCGGACCCGGGCCAGCAGGACGGCCTCGGCGTCGTCGATGCCCTCCACCGTCATGGCGCCGTGGATGTCGTACCAGAGGCCGTCCGGACGCGGCAGGTCCGCGAGCCGCTCGACGAGTTCGTCGCTCAGCTCGGCGAAGGCGGCGGCGGTCACCGTGCCGCCGGGCAGCGCCTTGCCGACGAGCGCGCCGTGCCACTCGGCGGCCTCGCGCAGCGGTGTCCGGGGTGCGAGGAAGGGATAGCGCGTCAGGACGTCCTCGCCGCGCAGTGGATGGAAGGCGGGAGCGCCGGTCCGCGCGGGCGAGAACGTCGACGACTCGATGCCGAGTCCGGCGATGGCGATGACGGGACGGGCGACTGCTGTACGGGATCGCGGCATGGCTCCTCCTTGCGACATGGCCTTGGCCGGTGGGTCAGGTGGTGGTCACGGCCTGGAGCGCGTGCGCCAGGGCGTGCTGGAGCGCGAACTGCCCGGCGCCGACGAGCCCGGCATCGGCCCCGAGGCTCGCCCGCTCGATCACCAGATGCTTGGTCACCAGCGGATGGCAGCCCTCGTACAGCTGACTGCGTACGGCGGCGACGAACGGTTCGAGGGTGGAGACGATGCCCCCGAGGTACACGGCGTCGGGGTTGAAGAAGTTGACGTTCGCGGCCAGCACCATGCCGAGGTAGCGGCCGGCCTGGCGGACGGCGCGGGTCGCCTCCGGGTCGGCGTCGGACGCGAGACGGACCACGTCCTCGATCGACGTGACGTCGAGTCCCTTCTCGTGCAGGATCCGGACCAGCGCCGCGCCCGAGGCGACGGTCTCCAGACAGCCGGTGTTGCCGCAGGAGCAGGGGATGGCGTGGCCCGCCTCGACCCGTACGTGGGTGATCTCGCCCGCGGCGCCGGACCCGCCCCGGTACAGCCGCCCGTCGACGATGACCCCCGCCCCGATCGCGGACCCCGTCTTCACCATGATCGACTGCCGTCGCCCGGCAGGCTGGACGCTGTGCTCGCCGACGGCCATGCAGTTGGCGTCGTTCTCGATCGCGGCCGGCACGCCGAAGCGGTCCTGAAGCCAGGCCCGGACGGGAAACCGGTTCCAGCCGGGCATGCGGGACGGCAGTGTCACCACGCCGGAGGCCACGTCGACCGGCCCCGGCAGGGAGAGGCCGACACCTCTGAGCAGGTGCCGGCCGTGCTGCTCCGCGAGGGACTCCAGTGTCTCGGCGAGCCCGGGAAGCGCGGCCTCGGGCCCGTCAGCCGTCGGGAACGGCACGGTCGAGACATCGGTGATCCCGCCACCGGGGAGTACGACGCCGACGTGAGCATGTCTGCCGCCGAGCTCGGCGGCGATCGCGAACCCCTCGCTGCCGCCGAGGCGCAGGACCTTGCGCGGGCGGCCTCCGGTGGAGGAGCGCGTGCCTTCCTCCGCGACGAGTCCGAGGGCGACGAGCTGGCCGACCGTGAGCGAGATCGTCGACGGCGCGGCGCCGAGCAGTTCGGCGAGCTCGGTGCGGGTGGTCGCCTGCCCGGAGGAGAGCAGTTCGAGGACCCGCTCGGCCAGGGACGAGACGCCGGTGACACCCCTGCGGTGCGTCGCGCCCTTGTCAGGCATGGGTTTTTTCAGTCATGGACGAAATAACTTCCGACGTGGGGTCCGAGGCGATGAGAGTACGTCCAGAAGCGGCTCTTCTACTTTTTTCAGAACAGCAGAAACAGACTTTTTACAGGAACGCGTCTGTTTCTTCGACCAGTCGGGTCGTTGACTGGCTCCCGCCACCCGCCGTTGTTCCCCCTGCGGATTCCGAGGAGAGCCATGTCCCCTGCTCGCACGACACTTGTCGCCGGTGCCGTCGTCACGGCGGGCGCACTGCTGCTCGCCGGATGCTCAGGGACGGGCGGCACCTCGTCCGCGTCCCCCGACTCCATCAACTACGCGCTGCCGGCGAACTTCACCCCGAACTGGATCCTGCCGATCGGCACCGCGGCCCACCTCAACACCAACAACAGCTCCATCTCCGACAGCCTGTGGGAGCGGCTGGTCGCGTACGACGGCTCGACCGGCAAGGTCGCCTGGAACAAGAAGGCGTCGATAGCCACCGCCGCCGACTTCGCCTCCGACGGCAAGAGCGTCAAGATCACGCTCGGCGACCGCACCTGGAGCGACGGCAAGCCGATCACCTCACGCGACGTCGAGTTCTGGTTCAACCTCATCAAGGCGAACAAGGAGGAGTGGGCGGGCTACAACCCTGGTAAGGCGCCGGACAACTGGACCTCGCTCAAGACCGTCGACGACCGTCACTTCACGATCACCTTCGACAAGGCCTACAACTCGCAGTGGATGCTCGCCAACGAGCTGGTCGACATCCACCCGCTCCCGCAGCACGCCTGGGACAGGACGAGCGCCACGGCCGCGGTGTCGGACGCCGACCGGACGGCCGCGGGCGCCAAGCAGGTGTGGACTTACCTCAACAACGCGGCGAAGAACATCTCCGGGTACGCGAAGGACTCGCTGTGGAAGACCATCAGCGGCCCCTACTCGGTCAAGTCCTTCTCGACCTCCGGCAAGGTCGTGCTCGCCGCCAACACGAAGTACGACGGCGGTGAGAAGCCCGGCATCGCGACCGTGAACCTGCTTCCGTTCACCACGGCCGACGCCGAGAAGAACGCGCTGCGCTCCGGAAGCGTCGACTACGGCTACATCGAGGCGACCGACCTCGACCAGAAGGACAGCTTCACCGCGCAGGGCTACTCGGTGAAGCCGTGGTCCGGCTGGGCGATCACGTACATGCCGTACAACTTCAACAACCCTTCCATGGGCGCCGTGTTCAAGCAGCTGTACGCGCGCCAGGCGGTCCAGAAGTCGATCGACCAGGACACCCTGGCGAAGGTCATCTTCAACGGCACCGCCGTCCCGGGTTACGGCCCGATCCCGCAGGGCCAGTCCTCGGACTTCCTCTCGCCGACGCAGAAGAACAACCCGTACCCGTTCTCGACCTCGGCCGCCAAGTCGCTGCTGACCGGCCACGGTTGGACCGAACAGGACGGCGTCATGGTCTGCACGGACGCCGGCAGTGGTGCCTCGCAGTGCGGCGCGGGGGTCGCCAAGGGCACCAAGTTCCAGATGGAGGTGCTGTCGCAGTCCGGCTCGACGGTCACCGACAACATGATGAGCGCGATCCAGTCCTCGCTGGAGAAGACCGGGATCAAGTTCACCATCAAGACCGCGCCCGTCAACTCGGTGCTGTCCCAGACTCCGCCGTGCACCGCGAGCGAGTCGATCTGCAAGTGGCAGCTCTCGTACTTCGGCACCGCGGGCAGCTGGTACTTCAACGCCTTCCCCACCGGTGACTCGCTCTTCCAGACCAAGGGCGGCTCGAACTTCGGCAACTACTCCAACCCGGAGGTCGACCAGCTCATCTCCGCGTCCACGACGTCGAACGACGCGCAGGCGGTGCAGGACTACAGCGCGGCCGTCGCGAAGGACCTGCCGGTCATCTGGCTGCCGGAGCCCGACTACCAGATCTCGGTCGTCAAGGAAGGCCTCGGCGGTTTCTCGCAGGACTCGCTCGCCAACTTCCACCCGGCCCAGTGGAAGTGGAACAGCTGACCGCATGGACACGCTCCTCTATCTGACCCGGCGCGTCCTCCAGTCCCTCGCGGTGATCCTCATCGTGACGGTGGTGGTCTTCTGTCTCCTGCACGCGCTGCCCGGGGGTCCCGCACGCGGGATCCTCGGCCCGCAGGCCACGGCCCAGCAGATCGCGCAGTTCAACCACGAGCAGGGCCTGGACCGTTCACTCCCCGTGCAGTACGTCTACTACCTGCGCACCCTCCTGCACGGCGACCTCGGCACCTCGTACACCCTGAACGAGGCGGTGTCGCGGCTCATCGAGCAGCGACTCCCCAAGACCCTCGTCCTCACCGTGCTGTCCGCGCTGGTCGGGCTCGCGCTCGCGATCCCGCTCGGCATGTGGCAGGCGGTGCGGCGCAACAAGCCGGCGGACTACGTCATCACGACGCTGAGCTTCGTCGCGTACGCGACGCCGGTCTACTTCCTCGGCCTCGTGCTGGTCCTCGTGTTCACTCAACTCCTGCCCTGGTTCCCCTCGCAGGCGCCCCAGGGCGACACACTCGGGCAGGTGCTCGCACAGCCGAACGCACTCGTCCTGCCGGTCGTCGCGGGAGCCGCCTCGATGGTCGCCGTGTTCAGCCGGTACATGCGCGCCGCGACCCTGGAGAACCTCTCCGAGGATTACGTACGGACCGCGCGGGCCTGTGGCGCGCGGCCGCGCGCGATCCTGTGGCGGCATGTGTTCCGCAACTCGCTCACGCCCGTCATCGCGATGCTCGGCTACTACATTCCGGTGCTCTTCGGCGGTGCGCTCGTGGTCGAGCAGCTCTTCAACTACCCAGGAATGGGGCTGCTGTTCTGGAGCGCCGCGCAGTCCTCCGACTATCCGGTCCTGCTCGGCTGCGTCCTGGTCATCTCCGTCGCGACCGTCATCGGCACCCTGCTCGCCGACATCGTCCAACGGATCGTCGATCCCCGAGTGAAGGCGGGCCGGACATGAGCGCCGTACTGACCGTGGAGACCGCCGCCGGCTACAGCCTCTCCGTACGCCGGTTCAGGCGGAACAGGCTCGCGGTGGCCGGACTGGCCGTCGTCGTCCTCTTCCTGCTCTTCTGCTTCGTCGGCCCGTGGATCTACTCGACCGACCAGACCCACACGGACCTGACCCAGGTGAATCTCGCGCCGAGCGGCGCGCACCTGCTCGGCACCGACGCCGTCGGGCACGACGAGCTCGGGCGGCTCATGTTCGGCGGCAAGGTGTCGCTCCTCGTCGGCCTCGCGGCCGGCATCCTCGCGACCGTCATCGGCACGCTCTGGGGAGCGGTCGCCGGGTACGCGGGAGGCTGGATCGACGCGGTGATGATGCGCGTCGTCGACGCCGGGATCGCCATCCCGGCGCTCTTCATCCTCCTCGTCGTCTCCGCCATCACGACCCCGGACACCTGGGGCCTCGTCCTCATCCTCGGACTGGTGTCCTGGCTCGTGCCCTCACGCCTCATCCGGGCCGAGACGCTCACCCTCAAGGGCCGCGACTACGTACTGACCCTCCGCGCGATCGGCGGCACGCACGGCCGGGCGATCGCCCGGCATATCCTGCCGAACTCGGTCTCGACGATCGTGGTGGCGGCGACGTTCCAGGTCGCCGACGCCATCCTGCTCGTCGCCTACGTCTCCTATCTGGGCCTGGGAGTCCAGCCACCGGCCACCGACTGGGGCGGCATGCTGTCGGCCGGTCTCACCGCCGCGTACTCCGGCCGCTGGTGGCTCATCGTGCCGCCCGGGCTCGCCATCATCGTCGTCGTCTGCGCGTTCAACGCGATCGGCGACGGTCTGCGCGACGCCTTCGACGTACGGGGGCGCGGATGACCGCCGACATCCTGCGGATCGAGAACCTGGGCGTCACGTTCTCGACCGAGACGGGCGACGTGCCCGCCGTACGTGAGGTGTCGCTGCACGTGCGCCCCGGTGAAACGCTCGCCCTCGTCGGCGAGTCGGGCTCCGGCAAGTCGACGGTCGCGCTCGCCGCGATGGGGCTGCTGCCGGGCAGCGCCCGCGCCACCGGCCGCGCCCTGGTCGACGGGACCGACGTCATCGCCGCCGCCGAGGCCGACCTCATCGGCCTCCGGGGCCGTACGGCGTCGATGGTGTTCCAGGAGCCGGCGACCGCACTCGATCCGCTGACCCGGATCGGCGCGCAGATAGCCGAAGTCGTACGTAACCACCGGCGCGTCACTTCCAAGGACGCGGCCCGGGAAGCGGTCGAACTCCTGCGCCGCGTCGGCATCCCGGACCCGGAGACGAGGGCGTCCGCGTTCCCCTTCCAGCTCTCCGGCGGACAGCGGCAGCGCGTGGTCATCGCCATGGCGATCGCGAACGCGCCGAGCCTGCTCATCGCGGACGAGCCCACCACCGCGCTCGACGTCACCGTGCAGGCCGAGATCCTCGACCTGCTGCGCGCACTGGCCGCCGACTCCGGCACGGGGGTTCTGCTGGTCACCCACAACATGGGGGTCGTGGCGGACTTCGCGGACCGTGTCGCCGTGATGCTCCAGGGAGAGGTCGTGGAGACGGGTCCGGTGGAGGAGGTGCTGTTGCGTCCCACGCACGAGTACACCCAGCGACTGCTGGGGGCGGTGCCACGGTTGACAGTCGCTGAGGTCGCTGAGGTCGCCGAGCCCGGGGCGGTGCGGGACGGGGCCGTCCACGGTCGGTCCTCCGCCGGCGCGGTGGTGGATCTGCGGGGGGCGGTGCCGCAGGTGACGGTTGCCGAGCCGGGGGCGGTGCGGGACAGCCCCGTCGACGGTCGGCCCTCCGCCGATCCAGTGGTGGATCTGCGGGAGGTGTCGGTGCGGTTCGGGCGTGGGCCGCGGGCCGTACGGGCGCTGAGCGAGGTCTCGCTCACGGTCCGGCCCGGCGAGACCGTCGGCCTCGTCGGCGAGTCCGGCTCGGGCAAGTCGACCGCGGCCCGTGTCGCCCTCGGCCTCCTGTCGCCGTCGTCCGGTTCGGTCGCGCTCTTCGGCGCCGACCTCGGCCGGACCCGGGGACGGGCCCGCCGCGCCCTGCTCTCCGGCGTCGGTGTGGTCCTCCAGGACCCGGTGGCCTCCCTCGACGCCCGGATGAGCGTGGGGGAGTGCGTCGCCGAGCCGTTGCGTGTCCACCGCCGCGGGATGTCATCGGCGGAGATCCGGGCCCGGGTCGGCGAGGTGCTCGAACTCGTCCGGCTGCCTAGGGACTTGGCGCAGCGCGGCCCGCGCGAGCTGTCGGGCGGCCAGCGTCAGCGGGTGAGTCTCGCCCGCGCACTGGTCCTTGAGCCGCGGCTGCTGGTCGCCGACGAACCGACGAGCGCCCTCGACGTGAGCGTGCAGCAGTCGGTACTGGAAGTGATCGCCGAGCTCCAGGACGAGCTGGGCTTCGCCTGTCTGTTCGTGTCCCACGACCTCGCCGTCGTGCAGCAGTTCGCCCAGCATGTCGTCGTCATGCGTGCCGGGCGCATCGAGGAGGAGGGCAGTACCGCGACCACGCTCCTGCACCCGAGGACGGACTACACGCGCCGACTGATCGCCGCCGTACCCGTGCCCGACCCGGTCCTGCAACGCCGACGGCGCGAGGAACGTCAGGCCGTCCAGGGGGTGAAGGCGTGAGCACCTCCGAAGTCCGCCCGGCGCCCGGGGTGTTCGCCGGTGTCGACATCGGCGGCACGACCACACAGGTCCTGCTCTGTACGCCCGACCTCGACGTGGTCGACTCCACGGAAGTGCCGACACCGGCGAGCGAGGGCGGGCAGGCGATGGTCCGCGCCGCGCTCGATGCACTCGGCGTCCTGCGAGCCCGGGTTCCCGCACGGCTGCTCGGGATCGGCATCGGCGCCGCCGGTGTCGTGGACAGCCGCGCCGGGCGCATCCTCGTGGCGAGCGACTCCTTCAACTCCTGGGCCGGCTTCGCGGTGACGGCGACCGTGGAGGAGGCGCTCGGCGTGCCGGCCTTCCTCGACAACGACGTGAACGCCTTTCTCCGCGGCGAGGCGGCCAAGGGCGCCGTCAGGGGCGAACCGTACGTGCTCGGGATGACGCTCGGCACGGGCGTCGGCGGTGCGCTGTGGCTGAACGGCGAACTGCTCGACGGCCCGCACGGAGCGGCGGGCGAGGTGGGCCACGTCCCGGGATTCGGCGACCTCCCCTGCACCTGCGGCGGTCGCGGGCACCTGGAGACACTCGCCTCGGGCCGCGCGATCCGGGCGAGGTACGGCGAGCGGACCGGACGGCTGCTCACCGCACGAGGTGTCGCGGAGGCGGCAGTCGACGGTGACCCCGACGCGATCGCCGTGTACGAGGCGGCGGGCGCGGGAGTGGCACGCGCGATCCTGATCGCGGCGGGCCTGGCCGACATCACGACGGTCGTGATCGGCGGCGGTGTCAGCGGGGCATGGGATCTGCTCCAGCCATCGATACGGGCCGCACTAGCCGCCGAGCCGCCCGTCAGCGGGCATCCGATCCGGGTCGTGCAGGCCGGGCTCGGTAGCGGCGCCGTCGCGATCGGGGCCGCCTCCCGTGCGCGTACGGAACTCGGCGTGGTCGCACAGGTGTAACTGTCCTGTCCTGGATGCCGAGTTGACGCCTGGCGTTCTCAGCATTGGTTTGTACATGCCCGCGTTTCCAGGCCAGACTGTGCGCCGAACCAGCGCCCCCCACCGAGGAGTAGACACATGCGCATGCTCGTCAGGCAACGTTGTCAGGCAGCTTTGGCCGGTCTCGTCACGCTCGCCACGGCCGGTGTCCTCACCGTCTCCGCCACCGCGCCCGCCGCCGCGGCGGACACCTGGACCGAGGTGGGCTCGGACCGCGCCGACCCGCTGGCCGAGAGCCAGGGCCTGACCTCGGTCGAGGTGCCGGCCGGAAGCCCGAACCGCTACACCGGGGTCGGCACCATCCCCGTCGACGTCTACGCCCGCGGCTGGAACCACGTCGGCGACCCGGACGCCTCCTCCAACGGCTACTACATCGAGCCGTACCAGGCAGACGGCGGCACCGCCAAGATGTTCCGGGTGCAGGCGCCGGGCGGCGGCGCGTGGTCGGAGTACGTCCACACGCTGAACTCCTGGGAAGCGCTGAACAACTCCTGGGTCGCCATCTCACCGAGCGGCTCGTGGATGGTCAACGGCGAGTACGGCACCATGACCAGATTCCTGGTCTTCCCGACCCCGGGAGTGAACCCGAGCACCTCGCCCTCGGCGGACCTCCCGCTGGCTTCCACCATCACCCTGGACCACGCCGTACGTGACGTACAGGGCTGCGACTTCGTCACCTCGACGCAGTTGCTCTGCTCGTCCGACGACCCGGCGGGCACGCTCTTCGGCTACACCAAGCCGCTGCTCCAGATCGACCTGTCCGCCGAGCCGGGCAGCGCCAATGTGACGGGTCACGTCACGGCCCTGCGTCAACTCCCGCTGCGCAGCGGCTGCACGGGCACCTTCGAGGCGGAGGGCATCGACTACGACCGGCGCACCGGCACCCTGCGCGTCATCGTCATCTCGCCCGGCTTCTGCGTCCTGACCGACAGCATGACCTACAAGTTCACCAAGAGCTGAGCACCGACGCCGGGGGGTGTCCGAGGGGTACGTGGTGCCCGTCCGGCCGGATCTGAGCCGGACTCCGCCCCGCCACCACCTCGGGCCCTCCCCGGCGCGGCCACCTCGCTCCACCCTGTGGGCCGGACTCGGCGCGGACGCGTGAACGGACCGAGAGGAATGGCCCACCGGGTATCGGATGGCGTACCCCCGCCGCTGCCACCACGCCCGCCGACACCGCCGCCCCGCGGGCGTCCTCGCGGGCCCCGTCGGCGCGAGCGAGCAGCACCGGCCCAAGCCCAGGGCCTTCGACCTGCGTCCAGGCCCACCGCTCCGGGCTCGGACTGCGCCCGGAGAAGACACCCGCCCCCTTCGCTCACGGCCCGGAGACCGGCGTGCGGATCCTGGACCCCCCCCGGACCTGCCGCGCACCCTGCCGATCGAGCGGGGTCAAACTGCCCAAGCAGTACCGGTAGGACTACAGTCGATAGCACAACCCTATTGATGGGGGGATTCCGGCGGTGGTGCAGGATGAGGCCGTGATCGGCTGCACGGGGGAGCTGATCATCGGCACGCGCGGAACCGCCGGCCCCGGCGAGATCCTGGTGCGCGTCAGAGGCGGTTCCGAGACCTTTCTCGCCTGGTCCCAGGAGCCCCTGCCCACGGGAGCGACGGTGCTCGTGATCGAGTCCCGGGGCTGTCGTGAGGTCGACGTCATCAAGTGGGCCGATCCGCTGGATGTACTGGGCGACGGCCACGCCGACGCCGGCTGAGGAGGAGAAGCATGTTTGGTTACCGCGTTCCCGCTCCCGATGAGGCGATGCTGATCTCGGGAGGCAGGCGGGGACTGGGCGGCGCGCCCTTCCGCGTGGTGACGGGGCATGGCAAGTTCGTGCTCCCGGTCTTCCGCAAGACCCGCTTCCTCACGCTGTCGATGTGCGAGGCCGAAGTCACCGAGACCTGTGTCACCCGGCAGGGCATCTCGCTGCACGTCCGTGCCGTCATCGCCTTCAAGGTCGGCAACGACACGGAGAGCATCATCAACGCGGGGCAGCGCTTCCTCTCCGACCAGGAACAGATGTCGGTGCTGACCGGCCGGATCTTCGCCGGGCACCTGCGCTCCATCATCGGCTCGATGACGGTCGAGGAGATCGTCACCGAGCGGCAGAAGCTCGCCGCGGAGGTCCTGGACACCTCGAAGATCGAGATGGCGAAGATCGGCCTGATCGTGGACTCGCTGCAGATCCAGTCGATCGACGACGGCGACACCGGCTATATCGAGGCCATGTCCGCTCCGCACAAGGCGGCCATCCAGCGGCAGGCGCAGATAGCCCAGGCCCAGGCCACCCAGGCCTCGGTGGAGGCGGAACAGGTCGCCGCGCGCAACCAGGCCGAGTACGCCCGGCAGACCGCGATCGTGCGCGCGGAGTACTCGGCCGAGGTGGACCGCGCGCAGGCGCAGGCCGCGCAGGCCGGACCGCTCGCGCAGGCCCACGCGCAGCAGGAAGTACTCGCCGCCCAGACCGAACTGGCCCAGCGCGCCGCCAAGTTGCGGCAGCAGCAGCTGGTGGCCGAGATCGTGAAGCCCGCCGAGGCCGAGGCCGAGCGGATCCGGGTGCTCGCCATCGCGGAGGCGGAGCGCATGAAGATCCAGGCCGCGGCTGCCGCGTCGTACGACCGCGTCGCCCTCGACCGGATGCTGATCGACCAGCTTCCGCTCATCGTGAAGGAGGCCGCGGGCGGCCTCGCGGGCGCCAACGTCAATGTCCTCAACGGTGCGGACGGCCTTGGTGAGATCGCCGCGGGCCTGGTCGCCCAGGGCCTGACGATCCTGGACTCCGTCCGCCAGAACCTGAACGGCCAGAACGCCGACGGCGGCGCCGAGAAGGTCAAGGGGCTACCGGAACTGCAGGGGTACTCGAGTACGTCGGGGAAGGGCGCCGGCGAGGGAGAGCGGGAGGACGGCCCCGGTGACGCCCGTTAGGGCGGTTTCGGTGCGACCGCGCGAACACGGGACCGCGCTCCGCAGTTGACGCTGCGTCAGGCGAGCCAGCCGGTGGATCCCGACCCCGGGGGAAGAGCACGGGAGTTCGGGACGGAGGCGGCGGGGGGTCTGGGAAGAAGACCCCCCGATGCGGGATCGGCGTTGACGATCCAGTCCAGTTCGCGCTGGAGCCTGCGCGCCTCGGTGCGGACCTGGAGCGGTATGTCGCCGCGCTCGGATATCAGTTGGGCGTAGATGGGTGCGTCGTGCACGGTTGGTGCTTCTCCTCGGGTCGGTGCCTCGCCTCTACGGTAAGGCCGCGGCGTCGCCGCAGGACTCATCCTCCCAGTTCGGACAGAACCGGAAGCACGCGGCCAAGGAGTGACATGTTCAGGGCGCGAGTTGGTGTGTCGGCGCGGGCGATACGGGTCCGCCTGCGTCTGTCCGTCGATGGAGTTGCCCGAACGGCCCCTGTGCGAAGGTCCGTTCGATCAGAGGTAGCCTTCGCGGAGGGCATAGGCCACGGCGTGTGCGCGGTTGCGCAGCTGCAGCCGGGTGGTCAGCCCGTGCATGACGTTCTTGACCGTGCGTTCGGAGTAGGACAGCTTGCCCGCTATCTCCCCGGTGTCCATTCCCTCGGCCACCAGCCTCAGGACATCGACCTCACGTGGTACCAGGCCGGTGAGCGGGACACCGGCCTGGCCGGCGGCAGTGCGCTGGAGTGAACCCACCTGAGTGATGAGGCGTCCCAGGAGATCCGCCGGCAGATCACCGTCGCCCCGAGAAGCGGCGAGCACGGCCTGCACCAGCCGGTCCGCACCGGCCTCGTGGCGCCAGACGATCGCCCCTACTCCGCACTCGACGACATCGAGGAGCTCGGCCTCACGGATCGCGCCCACCACGAGGACGGCACTCGCGCCGTCGCCGCGCACCAGCTTGCGCAACAGCGAGAGGGTGCTCTCGTCCGGCGTCTCGCTCACCATGACGGCCACCGTGCCGGGACCGGCCTCCACCTCGTCGAGAAGATCGATCACCGGCTGCTGCCCCAGCAGACTGCGTACTCCGGCCCGGGAGATCGGGTCCGGTGCCTGGACCACCACGGGGATGCGCCCGGTGGGCCGGTGCGACCCGCCTGCGTCAGTGGTCGGTGGTGAGCTGCGCAACCGTTACTCCCAAGTCCGCATGCCGGTGGCCCCCGTGCCGTCAGTGCCCGATGGGCTTGTTCCAGACTTCTGGGCCGGGTGCGCCCGCGCAATCGTGGAGGACCACGAGACGCACCACGAGATCGATCATGAAACCCCCACCGGAGGAGGTATCGATGTGTGAACCCGGACCGCTGCGTGAACGCCGGGAGGCCCTGCGGCTGCTGGCGGCCGAGGCGGATCGTGCCCGGGCCGGGTCCGGCCGCCTGGTGCTGCTCAGAGGGGCGACCGGCACAGGCCGCACAGCACTCCTGGAAGCCGTCGCCGAACAGGCACAGGCGCGCGGTACGCGGGTGCTGTGGGCCCGCTGCCCGCCCGACGACGACGCCCTCCCCTTCGCCGCGGTGCTCCGGCTGCTGTCCTTCACGGCCGGGGTGACAAGCGCTGCCGAGCCCTGCCCGGAGCACGGCGACACGGGGTACGACCGGACGTACGCCGCACAGCTGTGGAACCGGTTGCGCGCGTACGCCGACGGCGAGCCCCTCCTGGTGGCCGTGGACGACGTGCACTTCGCCGACGAGTCCTCGCGCCGCTGGCTCGTCGACGCCGCCCGGCGACTCGACGGACTACCCCTTCTGCTGGTCGTGACCGAGCGTTGCCAGTACGACATCGATCCGCCCTCGCAGGGCCTGGCACACACGCTCTCACCGACCCTCGTACACACCCACACGCTCGCCCCGCTGAGCGCGAACGCCGCCGCGCAGCTGGTCCGTTCGGACGCCGCGGCCGCGAAACCCGAGTGGGTGGACGACTGCGTACGGGCCGGTGCGGGCAGTCCGCTGCTGCTGCGCGCCCTATTGGACGATCTCCGTGCGGCCGAGCCAGAGGGCACCCCGCCCGAAGCCGTGCCGGAGACCTGCGCGGCCCTGTATCCGGGTGCCTACCCGGCCGCCGTCGCCTGGTGGCTGGACAGCGCGGGACCCGCGACGGCCGATGTCGCCCGCGCCCTCGCGGCGCTCGACGGTGACGTCCTGGACGACGGGCAGGGCGAGGGGACGGCCGAATTGCTCGCCCGGATGGCAGGAGTCGACCCCGCGAGAGTGCCGGGCTGGCTCACCGCCATGACCCGCCTGGGACTGCTGCGCCCCGATCCGGACGGCAGGCCGCGCTATGCCCACCCCCTGTTGCGGGACGCGGTGCTGAGCGGCTGGCCCGGCGCCCGGCGGCAGGCGGCCCACCGTACGGCGGCCGAGGTGATGCTGCGCCGCGGCGCTCACGCCGAAGCGGTGGCCGGACAGCTCCTGCGGACGCCCGCGGTCGGCGCGGGCGCGGAATGGGCCACGGCCGCGCTCCTGGACGGCGCGAGCGTCGCGGTCCGGCACGGCAGAACCAAGGACGCCGTGTCCTATCTGCGCCGGACGCTGGAGGAACCGCTGACACCCGCCCGCCGGGCGACGGTCCTCATGGAACTGGGCTCCCTGGAGTTCGCGGCCGCCCGCTCCTCGGCCGGGATACCGCGGCTCGCCGAGGCGGTACGGCTGCCGGGCATGCCCCGGGACCGGGCGCGGGCGGCGGTCGCTCTGGGTACGGCGCTGGCCCTGCGGGGCGAGGGGCGTGCGGCGGTCGACGCGCTCCGCGGCCTGGACGAGCAGCTGGCGGACCACCCCGACCTGATCCGTCTGCTGCAACTCGCCTCGGCGCTGCTGTCGGACCACGACCGGGCGATCAGGCAGGAGGCCTACCGATGGCTGTACGACACCGCCGAACGGTCACCGCACCTCATCGGGACGGCAGGCCGGGCACTCCTGGTGCGCTACGAGTCCACGGCAGGCCACATTTCCGCGGCCACGGCGATGGAGCGGATCCGCGAACTCCTCGACGAACCCGCCGACCCGTACGCGGAACCCTTCCTGCTGGGCACCGCCGCCGCCGTCGCGCAGTGGGCCGACGAACCGGACGAGGCCGAAGGACTGGTGGCCCGCGGACTGGCGGGGCAGCGCCCGTCACTGCTCCACCCCATGCATCCGGCGCTGCTGAACGTACGGGCGGACATCGCCGCGGGCCGCGGAGCGTACCCGGATCTGCTGGCCGACCCCTGGGACTGGCAGGTCACCGAATCCCGTCCCCACCGGTCCGATCCGTCCAACGCGCACGCACACGCCGTACTCGCCCTGGTCGAGACGGGGCGCACAGCGGAGGCGGCGCATCTCGCGGACAGCTTCGATCTCCGGGACGCGCACGACTCCTGGGAACTCAACCGATTCCTGTACGCGCGGGGCGTGCTGCGGTCCGCGTCGGGTGATCAGGCGGGCGCGCTCGCCGACTTCCTGGAATGTGGGCGGCGGCAGTCCGCGCGCGATGTGGTGAGCCCGGTCGTCACGCCCTGGCGGAGCGCGGCCGCCGACTGCCGTGTCGCGCTCGGACGCCCGCAGGAGGCCCTCGCCCTGGCCCGGGAGGAAATGCGGCTCGCGCTGGTGTGGAACACCCCGCGGGTGGTGGGCCGCGCGCTGCGGGGGCTCGCCACGGCGACCGGAGGCCGGCGCGGCCTGGAACTGGCCGACAGAGCCGTGCGCATGCTCCGGGACGCCGCCGCGCAGACCGAGCTGATCCCCGCCCTGATCGCGCAGGGGCGGCAGCTCTCTGCGACGGGTGACCGGGCCCGGGCCCGGGCGGCTCTGCGGGAGGCCGCCGAGCGTGCGGAACGGCTGGGCGCGGTGCGCATGCGGGCCCTCGCCGAGCAGGCGCTGCCCGAAGCACGCTCCCGCGGCGCCGTGACGGCGCTCACCGGCTGGGCGGCACTGACCGGCAGCGAACGCCGCATCGCCGCGCTCGCCGCCGACGGCCGGACGAACACCGAGATCGCGGAGCTCCTGCACCTGGCCCGGCGCACCGTCGAGACCCACCTCACCAGCGCCTACCGCAAGCTCGGCATCCGCCGCAGGGCGGAACTCCCCGCCGCGATGGGCGAACGGACGCCAGACCCGACGCGGGGCGCCTGAGGCCGGGGGGCACATCCTCGGCCCTTCGCGCAGCGATGCCGCTGTCCTGGGTTCGCACACGGGAGGCGCACCCTTCACACGGGGCGCCACCCGCCTTGCCGGAGCGCCCGGTCTCACTCCCTCCCGGAAGCCGGACGAGGCGCTGAGAATGAGGCCCGGTGAACAGGTCCCGCCCACCATCCGCAGAGGGGCGGGGCCTGTTCACGTGGGCGCGCCACCGTGTCGGGCCCAGGAGGCTCCCGGTCGTGGCGGATGTGCTGTCGATGCCGCCGCAACGCGGGATGACTCGCGGTGGTACGCCCGGACCGGCCGATGACGCCGAATCGGGTGCGCACGCCCCCTCGATCGGGGCGATGTACCTGTCGGAGTACTGGCCCGATGGGCGACTCAGCCTTTGTGGGCATGCAGCGCGGCGAGGGCGCGGTCGGCGTGGGCGCTCATCCGCAGTTCGCTGCGGACCACCTCCAGGACCGTGCGGTCCTGCGCGATGACGAAGGTGACCCGCTTCGTGGGCGCCAGGGCGAAGCCACGCTTCACCCCGAACTGCTCACGGACCGTTCCCTCGGTGTCCGACAGCAGCGGAAAGCCGAGCGTGTGGCGCCCGGCGAACTCCTGCTGCCGGTCGACCGAGTCACCACTGATCCCGACCGGCCGCCCTCCGGCGGCGGCGAACTCGGCGGCCAGATCACGGAAGTGGCACGCCTCGGCGGTGCAGCCCGCGGTGAGGGCGGCGGGATAGAAGAACAGCACCACCGGTCCCTCGCCGAGCAGCTCCGAAAGTTGCCGGACCGTACCCGTCTCGTCCGGCAGAGCGAAGTCCTCGACCGTGTCACCCACAACCGCACTACTCGACATGCCGTTCCTCTCCACCCTTGGCGACGCCACGTGCCCACAGCACGAGCGGTACTTGCAGCGGAAGCCGCGCCAGGGCCGCCGCTTTGAGCGGTGCGGGCCTGTGACGCCAGTCCACGGCCATCTGCACATTGGCCGGAAACACCCCGACGAAGAAGGCGGCGGTGGCCAGCGCGGCGACTCGCCGGGTACGCGGCAGCGCCACCCCGGCCGCCAGCGCGAGTTCCGCCGCACCACTCGCGTACGTCCACGCCCTGGGCGTCCCGGGCAGAGCACTCGGGATGATCGCGTCGAACGGGCGCGGAGCGATGAAGTGAGCGGCGCCTGAGGCAGCCAACAGGCCGGCGAGCAACAGGGGCGAGCGTTCCGACCGTGGCACGGTTCCTCCTCTGGACCTGTCGCGCGACATTACTGGATGGTAAGTCGGTGGGATTGCGGGGGGTGCCGCTCGCCTGATGTTCCTCCGGGCCGACGCCCGCACCCGAGAAGGACCGGCCAGGCGCGATCAGTGTGTTTGGAGCGGATTTTCTCGGTGAGTCGTACAGGTGGATCGCAAGTGTCGAGCGAGCGAGGATGTGAACCGCGATGGCCAAGAACCAGAAGGCGAAGGCCAAGATGGAGCAGGCCAAGGGCAAGGCCAAGGAGGCCGCCGGACACACGGTCGGCAACGAGCGTCTGACCGCCGAGGGAAAGACGGATCAGGCGAAGGGCGACGCCCGCCAGGCCAAGGAGAAGGCGAAGGACGCCTTCCGGCACTGACGCCACACCTACGCCGCAGGGTCCGCCGCACTCAGGTGTGGCGGACCCGCTTCGTCGTGCGTTCCTGGGGGCGCACAAAAGACGGCCTCCGTGTGCGTTCCCGGGGCGGGCAAAAGGTGACCCCGGTCAGCGTTCCCGGGCACGGACAAAAGGCGGCCCCCGCCCGCGCCCTCACGCCGTCAGCGCCTGCCGCGGGGCGGCCGTCGGCGTGTGCCGCGGTGCGGCCATCAGCGTCTGTCGCGGCGCGGCTGCCAGTGCCTGCCGCGGTGCGGCTGCCAGGGATGCTGCGTCGCGCACCGCCACCCCCACCGGATACGTGGTCTTCGCCGGGTCCACCACCGGATCTCCCAGCACGAGCAGGCCCGCCGCGTGCAACGCGTCGCACTCGTCGGTGGGCAGCGCGACATGGCAGCCTCCGCGCGCGGCCTGCGAACCGACGGACTGCCAGTAGCCGTACCGCCGACGCCCGTTGGCGTGCACCGTGAGGAAGACGGGACCGCGCTGCTCCATGACGAGACGCAGGACTTCGGCGCTACCGGGGCTGAGCGGAGCGCCTGTGCGGGGGAGTGCTCGGAGCATGGGTCACCGGCCTTCGGTCGGGGCCTGCGGCATGGCGCGGCGGTGGAGAGGGGGCGTCATGTGCGGGCGGCCTTTCGACGGACGGGGATCGATCGCGCACCGCCGGGAGCAGTGACGTTCTCGCTGCTGAGCATTGTTCCCGAGGGCACTGACAACGCGGGTGGGGCAGCGCTCCGGAGCGCCACCTGTCTTGTCAGACGCATGCTCAACTTCACGCGTTCCACACCTCGGTGATGTTCCCGGGTCCCTCACATCTTCGACGTCCGCATTCGCCTCGTATACGCGCGGATGTCCCCGCACTGCCGGTCACCTACCCCAGGAACGCAGCAGTGGTCGCCACGAACCGTTCGGCGTCGTCGAGCCACGGGAAGTGTCCGGCGCCCGGCTGAACCACCAGCGTGGCGTTCGGGAAAAGCTCCGCGAACTCGGTCATCGCACGAGGAGGTGAGTTCAGGTCGGCCTCGCCGGCGAGCAGAAGGACCGGCGCCCCGAGTTGTGCCAGCGCCGCGCGCGTGGCGTCCGGGTCGAAAGCGCCCTCGGTACCGTAGGCGGCCGCGGCCTCGTTGTTCCGTTGACCGTCCTCGGCGGCGTGATGAGCTCGTGCCCTCTCGTCCCAACGGCCGTAGAGAAACGGCGCGATGGCCTCCCAGGAGTCGTCCGTCGCCCGGCCCGCGGTGATCGCTTCCAGGGCCGCGAAAGCGGCCGGGAACCACGGCTCGTCCCGGCGCAGCCGCGCGGTCTCGCGCCGTAGTTCTCCGGTGATCGCAAGCCCGACGGCCATGACGCTCGGCGTGATCAGGGCGAGCCTGCCCACCCGCTCGGGGTGCCGGGCGGCGTACAGCGCCGCCAGATTCGTACCGCCGGAATGAGCGAGCAGGTCCACCCTCTCCAGACCGAGATGCTCGCGCAGGGCCTCCACGTCGTCGACAAGACGGTCGCAGCGGTAGGAGGAGGCGTCCTCCGGTGTCTGTGACTGTCCCGTGCCCCGGAGGTCCGGCATGACCAACTGCCGGTGCGCGGAGAGGCCGCCGAGGTCACCGAGGTACACCGACGCCTGCATCGGTCCGCCGGGCAGGCAGATCACGGGAGTGCCTTCTCCGAACACGTGGTAGGCGAGTTTGGTGGCGTCAGGTGCGGAGAAGTGGGGCATGGCCATGACCCTGACAGCGTCGTACCGCTGGAGCAACCGGATTCGACCGGTGCCGGAAGGCCCGGGAAGGGGCTGCTCTGCGCGGGCGAGGCCTCCTGGTGGCACGATGGTAATCCTGGTGGGCGGCGGTCACGCTTCCACGGAGAAGCAGGTGGTACATGTCGCAGGAGACCCGCGAGGACTGGGAACGGTTCGCCGTCGCTCTGGCGGAGATGGCACGGGATCTGCTGGCCCAGGACTCGGTCCAGGCCACCATGGACCGCATCGTGGAGCATGCGACGGTTCTGATCAACGGCTGCGACGAGGCCGGCATCCTCACCGTGCACCGGGGCGAAGTGAAGGCCCTGTCGGCGACGAGCGAGGTGGTGCGCACGGCGGACCGGATCCAGCAGGACCTCGAAGAGGGGCCGTGCTTCGACGCGGTGACCGACCGCACGCAGGTCTACGCCATCGAGGACCTGAACCGCCCGCACGAGCGCTGGTCCCGCTTCGCCCCCGAGCTGCGGAAGCTGGGCATGGGAAGCATGATGGGCTTTCTGCTCTTCACCGAGGACGACGAACTCGGCGCGCTCAACCTCTACTCCCACCACCCGCGCACCTTCGACGAGGTGGCCCAGAGAGCGGGTTGGATCCTCGCCTCGCACGCCGCCGTCGCCTTCTCCGCGGCCCGCACCCACCAGCAGCTCGGCCACGCCATGGAAACCCGCCACGAGATCGGTGAGGCCATGGGAATCCTCATGGAACGCCATGGCCTGACCGAGGAAACGGCCTTCGGCGTTCTCAAGAAGGCCTCCCAGGACCACAACATCAAACTCCGCGAGATCGCCCGCCGGATCTGCGAGACGGGCGACAGACCGGCCTGAGCGCGTACCTGGAGGTTTCCATGGCCGTACAGCGTGTGGGCCTGGTGGTCCACCTGGGCCGCCCGGCCGCCAAGGACGTCGCCCGCACGGTCCACGACTGGTGCGACGCCCACGACATCCCCTGCACCGACATCGATGTGTGGGCCAAGGACCGCCAACGCCTGGGCGGCCGGGCGGAGGCGCAGGCAGCGGGCAACCCCGACCTCGTGGTCACCCTCGGTGGTGACGGTACGTTCCTCAGAGGGGCGCGGATCGCGCTCAAGAGCGGGGCGAGCGTCCTGGGCGTCGACCTGGGCAAGGTGGGCTTCCTCACCGAAGTACAGGCGTGCGACGTCGTAGAAGCGCTCGAAGCCGTCCACCACGGCAGTGCCACCGTCGAGGAACGCATGACGCTGACCATGCGCGCCTCCCGGGCCCTGGAGATCCCCGAGCGGATGGAAGCCCTGCTGCGCTACGGCCGCGGCCCCGCGCTTCCGCCGCCCCAGGTACGCCCCGAGACCACCGAGGGGGAGGGCTGGGGCCTGGCCCTCGACGTCCTGGCCCTGAACGACATCGTCGTGGAGAAGCTGGCCCGGGACCACCAGGTGAGCCTGGGTGTCTACCTGGCGGGCCGCCTGCTGGCCTTCTACTCGGCCGACGCCGTCGCGGTCGCCACCCCCACCGGCTCCACCGCCTACTGCTTCGCCGCCGGCGGCCCGATCCTCTCCCCGCACATGGACGGGCTCGTCTTCACCCCGATCGCACCCCACATGACCTTCAACCGCAGTGTCGTGGCCGCCCCCGACGAACCGGTGGCCCTGCGTGTCCTGCCGCATTCGGGACAGGCCGCGGTCAGTGTCGACGGCCAGCTGCGCGGGGTGCTCGACCCCGGCGACTGGATCGGCGTCTTCCGCGCCCCGCAGCGAGCGCGCCTCATCCGCCTGCGCCCCACCGACTTCTACGGCAGGCTCCGCGACCGCTTCCGGCTCACCGACGCACCCGCCACGGCGACGGACGGGGAACCGGCGCCGTTCTTCCGGCCCGACTCCCCGGTACCGGCGGATCTCGCGAACCTGCGACTCCCGCCGCCCCCCGTGCCCCGCTGAACCCACTGCTTGCCCCTTCTTGACTCTCCCTTTCCCGAAATACCTCTGATGCAGAGCTATTGTCGAGGTGTGGAGTCAGAGAGCTTTCCCGAGGCCCTGGCCGACACCTTGGCCGGAGTGCAACGGCTGATCAGGCGGCGGCTGCGCAGCGGCATGACCACACCGCAACTGCGCGGAGCCGAGATCGGCCTGTTGCGCCTGGTCGTGGGCCGCCCGGGCATCGGTGTGTCGGAGGCCGCCAAGGACCTTTATCTGGCGGGCAATTCGGTCTCGACGCTGGTCAACCAGCTGGTGCGGGACGGCTATCTGATCCGCGAGACGGACCCCGCCGACCGGCGGGCCGCGCGACTGCTGCCCACACCGGCGGCCGAAGCACGGCTGCGCGACTGGCGAGAGCGCCGCGCCGCGCTCGTACGCCGGCAGGTGACCCGTCTCGACGAGGCCGACCGCGCCGCACTGGAGGCAGCCCTCCCGGCCCTGCGCAAGCTGGCGGCGAACCTGCACGAGGAGGCCGAGGAGACATGACGAGCGACACGACCGGAAGGGGAGACCCCGTGCGGCAGGGGAACACGGTGAACGGCGAGGAGGCACCCGCCGACGACATACGGGCGGGAGCAACCGATCCCCGTACGGACGCCGTCACCTGCTCCGGCCTCACCTACACCTTCGGCGAGACGACCGCGGTCGACGCACTCGACCTCTCCGTCCGCGACGGCGAGGTGTTCGGCCTGCTGGGCCCCAACGGCGCCGGGAAGACCACCGCCATCCGCTGCATCACCACGCTCCTGCCGGTCCCCGCCGGTATGGTCCGCGTGTTCGGGCACGACGCCACCCGCGAACGTATGCCGGTACGCCGCCTGTTGGGCTACGTACCGCAGCAGCTCTCCGCCGACTCCGGGCTCACCGGCCGGGAGAACGTGGAGCTGTTCGCCCGCGTCTTCGACGTCTCGCGCAAGGAACGCGCGGCACGTGTGAACCAGGCGCTCGCCGCGGTCGACCTCTCCGAGGTGGCCGACCGGCTCGCCAAGACGTACTCCGGAGGCATGGTCCGCCGCCTCGAACTCGCCCAGGCCCTGGTCAGTGCGCCCCGGCTGCTGATCCTCGACGAACCGACGATCGGCCTCGACCCGATCGCCCGGACCAGCGTGTGGGACCACATCAACGCCGTACGCGCCGCCACCGGCATGACCGTCCTCGTGACGACCCACTACATGGACGAGGCCGACCAGTACTGCGACCGCGTCGCGCTGATGCACCAGGGCCGCGTCCACGCCCTCGGCACCCCCGAAGAGCTGAGGGAGGGCCTCGGCGAACGGCGTGGAATCACGAAGCCCGGCGAACTGCCCACGCTGGAGGACGTCTTCCGCGACATCGCGGGCAGCGGCCTCGGCGACAAGTCAGGAGACTTCAGCGATGTCCGAAGCACCCGCCGTACCGCGACCCGTGTCGGCTGACCACGTCCACCCGACCGGCCTCGACCTGCTCCTCGTACCGCCGCAGGCCCGTACCGGCTGGCGCGTGCTGCCCGCCCGGGTCGCCGCGATGTGCGCGGTGGAGCTGCAGAAGATCCGCCACGACCGCACCGAGTTGTACACGCGGGCCGTCCAGCCGGCGCTCTGGCTGCTGATCTTCGGCGAGACCTTCACCAAGATCAAGGCGATACCCACCGGTGGCATCCCCTACATCGACTACATGGCGCCCGGCATCATCGCGCAGTCCGCGATGTTCATCGCCATCTTCTACGGCATCCAGATCATCTGGGAGCGCGACGCCGGCATCCTCACGAAACTGCTCGTCACCCCGACCCCGCGCTCGGCGCTCATCACGGGCAAGGCCTTCGCGTCCGGGGTCAAAGCGGTGATCCAAGCGGTCGTGGTTGTCCTCATCGCCGCACTGCTCGGGGTGGGGATGACGTGGAACCCCCTTCGCCTGCTGGGCGTTGTGGTGGCCGTCATCCTCGGGTCGGCCTTCTTCTCCTGCCTCTCGATGACCATCGCGGGCATCGTGCTCAGCAGGGACCGCCTGATGGGCATCGGCCAGGCCATCACGATGCCGCTGTTCTTCGGCTCCAACGCCCTTTACCCGGTGAACATCATGCCCGGCTGGCTCCAGGTCATCAGCAGGATCAACCCACTGAGTTACCAAGTGGACGCGCTGCGCGGGCTCTTGCTCGGCACGCCCGCCCACCTGGCACTCGACTTCGGCGTTCTGGCCGTGGCCGCGGCTCTCGGCATCTGGTCCGCCTCGTCGCTGCTGGGCCGCCTGGCCCGTTGAGCCCGGCGAGGCATCCGGCCGCGTACACGCGGCCGGTGGCTACCGGTTGTCGTCGGGGCGCGTACCGAACTGGTCCCTGAGCTTGTCCTGGCCGGTGTCGACCTGACCGCTGTACTTGCCCTGGGTCTTGTCGTCGATGGCGTCGCCCGCCTTGTCGATGCCCTTGTCGGCCTGCGCTTCGTGGCCCTTGAGCATGCTCTTCAGCTTGTCCATTACGGACATGATGGTGTCCTCTCGCTCTTGCCCCCTCGGTCCCAGTGTTCCCGTGGAGCCGGGTCCCCGCATCTCAGCGCTGCGGGAAACGGCGCCCGCCCCGACGCGGACATGATCGATTGGTGGGGTCGGCCACGCGGCACTAACGTCGGTCTGGTGAACGTCCACGTTCACTTCTGACCTGAGACGCACGCAGGACATCCCATGACAGGCGCTCAGACGACACCCACGGAGCCTGCCGAATCCCCGGAGCGGGGCAAAGGCAGTGGTATCGCACTCCTCGTCATCGCCTCGTGTCAGCTGATGGTGGTCCTCGACATCACCATCGTGAACATCGCACTGCCGCACATCCAGACCTCGCTCGGTTTCTCGACCGAGAACCTGTCCTGGGTGATCAACGCCTACACGCTGACCTTCGGTGGTCTCCTGCTGCTCGGCGGGCGGCTGGGCGACATCCTCGGCCGGCGCAGGGTCTTCATCTTCGGCGTGCTGCTCTTCGTGTTCGCGTCGCTGCTCGGCGGACTCTCCCAGGAATCCTGGCAGTTGCTGGCCGCACGCGCGCTTCAGGGTGTCGGCGGCGCCATCGCTTCCCCCACCGCTCTGTCGCTGATCACCACGACCTTCCGTGAAGGGCCCGACCGCAACAGGGCGTTCGGCGTCTTCGCGGCCGTCTCGGCGGGCGGCAGCGCGATCGGGCTGCTCGCGGGCGGGGTGCTCGTGGAGTGGCTCGACTGGCGCTGGGTCCTCTTCGTCAACGTGCCCATCGGCCTGCTGATCGTGCTCGCGACACCCCGCTACATCCGCGAATCCGAGCGCCACCCGGGCCACTTCGACCTCCTCGGCGCGCTCACCTCCACCCTCGGCATGGTGTTGCTGGTCTACGGCTTCATCCGTGCCTCGGAGGAGGGCTGGAGCGACAGCGTGAGTGTCATGGCCTTCGTGGCCGCGGTCGTGTTCCTGGCCCTGTTCATCATTGTCGAGCGCCGGTCGAGGCAGCCCATCACCCCGCTCTGGATGTTCCGCGACCGCAACCGCGCCGGCGTCTACGCGATGATGCTGACCCTGGCCGCGGCGATGTTCGGCATGTTCTTCTTCCTGACCCTCTTCGTGCAGAACATCCTGGGGTTCAGCCCGCTGCGGGCCGGACTCGCCTTCCTGCCGGTGAGCGTGATCATCGCGATCGGCGCCGGGTTCGCCTCGCAACTGCTGCCCAAATGGGGTCCCAAGCCCTTCATGGCGGTGGGCGCGATCCTGGCCGCCGTGGGACTCGGCTGGCTGGCGCTGACCGATGTCGACAGTACGTACGCGGGCAGCATCCTCGGTCCCATACTGGTCTTCGGCTTCGGCATGGGCCTGCAGTTCGTGTCACTGACGCTGATGGCGGTGTCGGGCGTAGCGCCCCAGGAGGCGGGAGCGGCCTCCGGAATCCTCAACGCCACCCAGCAGGTGGGCGGGTCCCTCGGTCTGTCCGTACTGGTCACCGTCTACGGCACGGCCAGCCGCAACGAGGCCACCGACCAGGTCGCCCGGTTCATGGCGGACGGGACCCCGGCCCAGCGGCTGGAGTTCCGCAGGACGGGGCAGCTCCCGAAGCCCTGGAGCGATCAGGTGCTCGCCTCCGGCATCTCCGGCTCGTTCATCGTCGCCGCGATCTTCGCCGTCGTGGCCGCGCTGGTCGCTCTGCTCGTCATCCAGGTGCGCCCCGACGACCTTAAGCGTCTCCAGGGCGGCGCCGGCCTGCCGCTCGCCCAGCCCGAGGACGCTCAGGAGCCGCCGGTGGCCGACACAGGCGCGCGTGACACCCGTCCTCCTCAGGCCTGAGCCTCGGAAGGCAGCGGCTGCTCGGTCCAGATGACTTTGCCCGCGGGGCTGTAGCGGGTGCCCCAGCGTTCGGAGAGCTGCGCGACAAGGAACAGTCCGCGTCCGCCCTCGTCGGTGCTGGCCGCGTACCGCAGGTGGGGTGAGGTACTGCCGGCGTCGAACACCTCGCAGATCAGACTGCGGTCGCGCAGCATCCGGACCCGGATAGGTCCACTGCCGTAACGGATCGCGTTGGTGACCAGCTCGCTGAGTATCAGCTCCGTGGCGAACACCATGTCGTCCAGTCCCCATCGGGCGAGCTGCCGGGTGACCGACGCGCGTACCTCACCGACGGCCGCCGGGTCGGAGGGCA
This sequence comes from Streptomyces sp. NPDC087263, assembly GCF_044744645.1. Classification (NCBI taxonomy): domain Bacteria; kingdom Bacillati; phylum Actinomycetota; class Actinomycetes; order Kitasatosporales; family Streptomycetaceae; genus Streptomyces; species Streptomyces sp. NPDC087263. Next base: position 266,365 of record NZ_JBIUYT010000005.1, on the reverse strand, counting down.
CCTGCCACTCGGCGATCCGGTCGGCACCGAGTGCGTGGGTGCGGGCCACGATCAGCGCGATGTCGTCGCTGGGCCGGGCCGGGAGCAGAGCGTCCAGCACGACCCGGCAGGTGTCCTCCGGTGACCGGTCGGCCCCGGCCAGGGCGGTACGCAGCATCTCAAGACCCACATCGATGTCCCGTTCCCTGTCCTCGACGAGCCCGTCCGTGTAGAGAACCAGCCGGCTGCCCTCCTCCAGTACGAGATCGACCGTCTCGAACGGAAGACCGCCGAGGCCCAGCGGCGGACCGGCGGGCACCTCGGGGAACTCCACGCTGCCGTCCGGAAGGACCAGCGCCGGCGGTGGGTGGCCGGCCCGGGCGATCGTGCACTTCCGGGACGTCGGGTCATAGATCGCGTACAGGCAGGTGGCACCTGTGACGGCGCCGCCGCCGTCCTCCGTGTCCTCGTCCTGGTCGATACGGCCGACCAACTCGTCGAGGAGACCCAGCAGTTCGTCGGGCGGCAGGTCCAGCGCCGAGAAGTTGTGCACGGCGGTACGCAGCCGCCCCATCGTGGCCGCGGCGTGCAGCCCGTGTCCGACGACGTCGCCCACGACGACGGCGACCCGGGTGCCCGACAGCGGCAGTACGTCGAACCAGTCACCGCCCACCCCCGCCTGCGCGGGGAGATAGCGGTAGGCGATGTCCAGGGCGGCCTGCTCGGGCAGGTTGCGCGGCAGCAGACTGCGCTGCAGCGTCACGGCCATGGTGTGCTCGCGTGTGTAGCGGCGCGCGTTGTCGATGGACACCGCGGCACGGGCCACCAGTTCCTCGGCGAGCGTCAGCTCCTCCACGTCGAAGGGCTCCGGCTTCTCGGAACGCCAGAACTGGACCACGCCCATCACCAGCGGGCCCACCCGCAGCGGGACGGTGATCAGCGAGTGGATTCCGTACTCCATGACCTGCGCGGAGCGCTCCAGGTCCTGGGCGTGCCAGCCGGTGGCCTTGCTGAGGTCGGGTTCGACGACGGACTGCCCGGTACTGAGGGTGCGGGCCTGCGGCGAGGTGGCTACGAAAGTGATCTGTTTGCCCACCGGGTAAAGGGGAGCGTCGTCGCGGATTCCGCTGGACGCCGTGCGGCGCATCCTGCCGATCGTCTCCGGCTCCTCTCCGCTGTGCACGGCCTCGGCCAGGTCCACGGTGACGAAGTCCGCGAACCGCGGCACGGCCACCTCCGCCAGCTCCTCGGCGGTGCGGGTCACATCCAGGCTCGTGCCGACGCCCACCCCCGCGTCGTAGAGGAGTTTGAGGCGTTCGCGTGCCACCTCGGCCCTGCCGGACAGTGCCCTCAGCTCGGTCGAGTCACGCAGCGTCGCGACGCTGCCGGACGGGCCGCCCTGGAGATCCGTCAGCCGCTGGTTGACCGCAAGCAACCGGTCTCCGACCAGGTGTACCTCGTCGGTGGCGACCCGTCCCGAGGCCAGCAGGCCGGCGATGTCCGCATCGAGGTCGAGATCGACGACCAGCCTTCCGTCGGCGTCCTTGGGCAGGTCGAGCAGTCGGTGCGCCTCGTCGTTGGCGAGCAGCAGCCGTCCCTCGTCGCTGATGATGATCACGCCCTCCCGGACGGCGTGCAGTACCGCGTCATGGTGCTCGTACATCCGGGTCATCTCGTACGGGCCCAGTCCCCGGGTCTGGCGCAGTAGCCGTCTGCTCACGAGTGCCGTCCCGGCCGTGGCCAGGGCTAGCGCGGCGGCCGCGGCGGCCAGCAGGAGCGGCAGCTGCCGGTCCGCGACACCGCCCACGTTCGCCGTCGTGATACCGGCCGACACCAGGCCCACGACCGATCCGTCCGGCCCCTTGACGGGAACCACCGCCTGCACCAGCGGGCCGATGGTCCCGGTGATGTCCTCGGTGATGGAGTGACCGGCCAGGGCGGGTGAGATGTCCCCGACGAACTTCTTGCCGATCCGGTCCGGGAAGCGGTGGGTGTAGCGGATCCCGTCCGTGTTCATGACGACGATGAAGTCCACCTTCGTCGCCTTCCGCGCGGCTTCGGCCCGCGGCTGGAGCACAGCCGTGGGGTCGGGGGAGCGCAGCGCCTCGACCATGCCGGGCGAGTTGGCGAACGTCTCGGCGACGGAGAGCGAACGGTTGTGGGCCTCCACCGTGCTGTCATGCCGTACCTGTAGGACCAGCGCCACGACCGCGGACACGACCAGCAGCAGCACGATCGCCACTTGCAGCAGGAACACCTGACCGGCGACGCTGCGCCCGCTCACCGCCGACCACAGCCGTCCGTACGGCTTCCGGGGGGACAGGCCCTGGGGCGCCCGCGGATGAGGCGGTCTGTGGGGTGTCCGGGTCGACCGAGCCCGGGATCGACCCATTAGTCGGACCATGTGCATATGTCTACACTGCCCGGCGCCCGGAGGCGAGAGGCGTCACCCGTTGTGACAGAGGCAGGGGTGACTCGGCGAGCCCGTTGCGCATCTCTGCCGGGTTCGTCCGGCTGCATCATGGAGGTGGGTCTATTTAGCATCATTTGTCTCTCGGGGCCGTCTCAAGCGCTGGAGGTCGTCATGGAAACCACGGACCGCTACCGGCTGTCCTTCACCCATCAGCGATCAGACAGGGACACCACGACGGATGAGGTGATAGTCGAACGGACCGACACCGTGGGGCCGGGTGGCAACCCGGTGTACTGCGACCCGACCGGCATCCTCCGTGCCGAGATCAGCCCGGCGGGGGAGGTCCGGATGCTGGCCAGCGGCGCCTACCAGGCGCCGGCGTCCCCCTCCGCCGAACCGCTTCCCTGAGAGCCCGCGCCCCTCGGCGTGTCCGTGCGGTGGGTGACACTGGCCAGGTGATTGTCGAACGTGCGTATGCCCACCTCTCCTCGTACGACCAGGACACCTGGCCGTGGTCGGTGCCCTGCGTACGGCAGCTGCTCGACGAGGGGCTGCGCTTCACTGCGCCGGTGACCTTTCTTGTCGGCGAGAACGGCTCGGGGAAGTCGACCCTGGTCGAGGCGCTGGCGGAGGCGTTCGGTCTGGACTCCTACGGCGGCTCGCACGACTGGCGCTATGCCTCCCGGCGCGGGAAGTCGGTGCTCGGCGAGCGGATGAGGTTCGACGCGGCCCCGCGCGGGCGCCGTATGGCGTCCAGCTGGTCGGCCCGCAAGGGCTTCTTCCTGCGGGCCGAGACCGCGCTCGACGCCCTGGGGAGGGAGGGCCTCTCGCCGGAGTCGGTGAGCCACGGCGAAGGCTTTCTGGCCGCGTTCCGCGGCAAGTTCCTCCAGGCCGGGCTCTATGTCCTGGACGAGCCGGAGGCCGCCCTCTCGTTCTCCTCCTGCCTCGAACTCATCGGCCACATCGACCGGTTGACCAAGGAGGGCGGCCAGGTCATCTGCGCGACCCACTCCCCACTGCTGACCGCCCTGCCGGGCGCGGACATCGTCGAGGTCGGCGAGCACGGCATGCGCAGGGTCGCCTGGCGGGAACTCGGCGTGGTGGACCATTGGCGCCGCTACCTCGCCGATCCTCACGCCTATCTGCGGCACATCGTCGAGCCGTAGAGCTCAGTTGCTGCTCGGTCGGTTCGCCGTCGGTCACGGGACGGGAGACGACGTCGCGCTCTCCCCGGGCCGGTGGCACTGGCGGCGGCTCGCTCTGTGCCACTACATTTGGCTGCATGAGTGTAGTCACCGTGCGGATCCCCGACACCATGGACCACGCGTTGCGCGCAGCAGCCGCCGACGCGCCCTCGCTGAACGCGTACATCGTGCAGGCCGTGCGCCGACAGATGACGCTCGACGCCGCCCGCAAGCTGGCCGTCGTCGCTGCCCACGCCGCCCTCGACCTCGACGGTGAGGGCGACGCCCTGTGATGATCCGCAAGGGCGACGTGTGGGATGTCGACACCGGCAAAGGCACCCGCACGGTGCTGGTCGTCAGCCTCGACGGGCTCGCCGACGCCTACGGGGCCGTGGTCGCGCTCATCCTGCATGCCCCGGCCGTGCACCCCGACACCGCCATGAGCGTGCGCCTGGCCGCCCCGGTGGAGGCGTCGGTCGTCGCCGTCAACCTCGTTCAGCTGTCGGCATCCCGCTTCGAGACGGGGACCCCGCACGGCAACATCGGCTCCGAACAGCAGGCGCTCGTCGACAACGCACTCCGCGCGGTCCTCGACTTGTGACCTGCGGTGTGCGCAGCCCCCGGCCCCGAGGGCGGACTACTCGAACCGGGAAGGGTCTCCGGCTCCCCGCCGTACGATTTCGGCTTCCCCGCTGGAGAAGTCGATGACGGTCGTCGGCTCGGTACCGCAGTCACCGGAGTCGAGGACGGCGTCCACCACGTGATCGAGTTCCTCCTTGATCTCCCACCCCTGGGTCAGGGGCTTGTCCTCGTCGGGCAGGAGCAGGGTGCTCGACAGCAGCGGCTCGCCGAGTTCGGCGAGGAGAGCCTGGGCTGCGACATGGTCGGGAATCCGGACGCCGACGGTCTTCTTCTTCGGGTGCAGCAGCCTGCGCGGTGCCTCCTTCGATGCCGGGAGGATGAAGGTGTAGCTGCCTGGGGTCGACGATTTGATCGCCCGGAACACCGTGTTGTCGAGGTGCACGAAATTGCCCAGCTGCGCGAAGTCCTGGCACATCAGCGTGAAGTGGTGGCGGTCGTCGAGCCTGCGGATCGAGCGGATCCGGTCGAGCCCCTCGCGGTTGCCGAGCTGGCACCCGAGCGCGAAACACGAGTCCGTCGGATAGGCGACGAGACCTCCGCCGCGGATGATCTCAGCCACCTGGCTGATGGTGCGCGGCTGCGGGTTCTCCGGGTGCACGTCAAAGTACTTGGCCATACGCCGAGCTTAGAACCGCGGAGGCACCGTTTCCGACCGCGTCCCCAGGTTGTCGAGGTCGGTGTGGAGCGCCTCACCTCCAGCGGTGTCACGTCGATGCTCCCCACCGACCGCCTCCCCAGGTGCCCGCAGCCCGCGGTAGGTCGCCTGCTGCCCGTCGTGCGCCGACGTGCCGACGACCCGCCCCGGACCACTGGTGCTACCGGTGCTACCGGTTAAGCGTCCGATGCCCTCGCGTACTCCTTGGCCATGCCCCCGGCGAAGTCGTGGACCACGGCCTGTTCGTCTCCCACGACCCACGCGTCGTGTCCGGGCGGGACGACGAACACGTCGCCGGGCCCGACCTCGCTCTCGCCGCCGTCGTCCATGCGCAGATGCATTCGTCCCTGGACGACATAACCGTTGTGGTGGACCTGGCAGCTCTCGGTCCCCGCGATGGGGGCCACGGACTCGGACCAGCGCCAGCCCGGCTCGAAGGTACCCACGGCGAAGTCGAGCCCGGTGAGGTGCACGGCTTCGAGATGACCGCGAGGGAAATCCCGCCGCTCATCCGGCTTGTCGACCGTCTTGACCTCGATCATGACGGCTCCCTTCACATCAGAACCCCTGCACTCCATCTTCTGCCTGTCCAGCTGGGTGCGCCATTGGGGGGAGTTCCGGGCCCGGCACGAACAGGCTCAGCCGGTAGGTGGTTGGCTGCACCAGTCGCCCACAGAGCGTGTCGACCCGGGTCATGGCCCAGTCGATCCGCTCCTCCACGGAACGCAGGTGGCGTAGGTGTGAACGCCACTCCGACGCGTCCTGAGTTTCGAAGATCACTGTCCAGCGGCCCGTGCCAGGAGCAGTGCGAGCGGTAGCCCGCCGACTGAGGTCCTGCTGCTGGCGTTTCCTCTTCCGCTGTCCTGGCACCGCCCTAGCATCGCTGGCGTTGCGCCGCCCGAGCAAGGCCAATCAGTACAGGAACATGTGGCAGGTCGCGCGCCAGCCTCTTCCTTCAGGAGGTCACGCGCCGCTGTCCGTCAGACGCTCACGATCCCCACGACGACGTTGATGACCGTGGCGAGAATGCTGGTGCCGAATACGTACGACAGCAGCGTGTGTCTGAGCACGATTGAGCGGATCTTGGAGCTCGAGACGTCGGTGTCGGAGACCTGATAGGTCATTCCGAGGTTGTAGCTGAAATAGAAGAAGTCGCGGTACGAGGGCGGCTGGTCGGAGTTGAAGTCGATTCCGCCGTTGTCCTCGTAGTACACGTAGGCGTAGCGGGCTGCGTACATCAGGTGCAGGGCGGACCAGGCCAGGAACACCGCGCACAGGGCGGTGACGGCCGCGGCCTGGCCGTCGGCGGCCTTGCTGCCGCGCACCAGCAGGAGCACGATCGCGGACAGCCCGCACAGGGCCACCGCGACCACCACGATCTCGTCGGTCAAGGGCTGGAAGTCCTCGCGCCGCGCATTGCGGCGGGTGGCGGCGGCGTCCATGGGCCACAGCACCAGCCAGCCCGCCACAACGAAGAACAGCTCCGTCGCGGCGATCCCCGCCAGCAGCCCCAGAAGGACGTCCGTCTGAAGACCTACGGCCGCACCGACCCCGGCACCGAGAACCACCGAGCCCGTCAGGCGCGGCACGGCATCCAGGGGGAGCTTCATCCTCATACACAGGCACGTTAGCCGTGTCGCGGCAGGTGAGCCCGACGGCCCCGTGACTCCGGGAGCGGGGCGCCCCGACTCGGCGTGGTGACCGCGAAGCAGTTGGAGTCTGGTGTGCATACGCGAACGCCAGGCATCAGTGCACGTCAGAAGGAAACTACGGGCCCGGAGGAACTGTCCCGGGAGGAATGGTCACTTCGGCCTCGACGGGCGGGTCGAGTTCCTGCCTCCGGTTCCCTGTCGCGGAGAAGCAGCGCAGCCGGATGGAGTCCGGGGTGGCGTCCAGACGCAGGAAGCACTTGAAGAAGGGCGGGCTGTACGTCGCCGAGCCGGGCGAGAAACAGTTGGGTGTAGGTCTTGCGCACCGGGAGGCGGAATCGAGAGGGGGCACCGGGGCGGCGGCCGGCGCCCAGCAGGCTCGTCACCAGGCGGGTGCGCAGGGCGACCTCGGCGGGCTCACCCTGGTCACGGGTCGGGGGGATGCCCAGGCGCTCGGCGACGACAGCCGTGGCCTGCGCCTCGGCGAGCGTGAAGAAGCGGCGCATGCGGAGGCGGCGACCGTGGAGCCTGCTGGAGAAGGCGCGGGAGTCGCCGCGTACCGGTCCGGCATCGATGGCCCAGTACGGGCCCGGCTGGACGGCCTGTTGGGCGGCCGCGGAACGCATCTCCCGTGCCTTGGTGAGGCGTTGCTCGTCGGGCGGGCCCGGTGTGTGCCCACAGCAGCGACCGCAGCCAGGCCCTCGACGGCCGACGCGGCGCGGCCTGCGGCGAGACCTGCGGCGTCGGCGCGTCGCAGAACTCGCGCATGAAGACTTGGAGGTCCTCGTACCAGTCGTGGTTGCCGGGTATCGCGTGGATGGGTGCCTGACAGTCGCTGTACGGGCGGTAGAACTTCGTGCCGTAGTCCGCGGCGCTGCCGACCGGATAGATCACGTCGCCGACGAGTACGGCGAACCTCGTGTCCTGACTGACCTTCAGAAAGCCTGGAACCACGGCGTATTGACGGTCGTCGCCCTCGCCGGTGTCGCCGATGACCATGAAGGAGAAGTCGTCCGGATCAGGTCCTTCACCCCGCCCCACGCCCGGTGCGGCATCAGTTGCTTGTAGTCGCCGGGTTCCGGTGTTCCCCAGCCGGCGCCCTCAGAGGTGTCGCGTGATGAGTCGGACATCGGTGAACCGTGACAACGATCTTTTGACACCTGAGGGGTGGGAATGGTTCGAGCTGGACAACTCACAGTGAGTGGGAACGACTTCGAGGTGGGCGCCGTACCGTTCCGGCACATGGCGCGTGCCGGAACGGTCCTGACGACCGATCAGGCGGTGTGCAGGGTCAGCCCGTAACGGCTGAGGATCTCGTTGATCGGCTGGAACCAGGTTTCGCCGCCGCTGCCGCAGTTGCCCCAGCCGCCCGAGGTGACGCCCTGGGCCTGGTCGCCGCTGATGAAGGAGCCGCCGGAGTCGCCGCCTTCGGCGCAGACGTTCGTCTTCGTCATCTGGCGCACGGCGCCCTGGCTGTAGTTGACGGTCTCGTTCTTGGCGAGCACGGTGCCGCAGTGCCAGTGGGTGGTCGAGCCCGAACGGCAGATGGAGGCGCCGATGGGAGCCTCACCCGAGCCGCGGACGAGCTGGTCGGAGACGGTTCCCCAGCCCAGGACGACCGGCGCGGTCCACCAGCCGCTGCCGACGTTGACCCAGGCGTAGTCGTTCTCGGGGAAGGAGGAACCCTGGAAGTTGCCGATGTAGCTGCCGTCCCAGCCGCTGACACCGGCGCTGGGCTGTCCGCAGTGTCCGGCGGTGACGAAGCCCCCGTACACGGAGAAGCCGATGGAACAGCGGACGTTGCCCGTGTAGTACGGGTCTCCGCCGACGGTCCCGGCGGCGAGGGTGCGCGGCGTCCGTCCCGTCTCGTCGAGCGTCACCGGACCGGCCTGGCGGGCCTGGGTCACGAAGGCCTGGACATCGTTGTCATTCTTCTGCGCCGCGACCACGTCGACGACGACCGAGCTGCTCTTGGGGTCGACGTGCCAGCCGCTGACGCCGGAGGGGGCGTCGAGCTTGTCGATCCGCGCCATGGCGGCGTCGAGCTGCCGCTCGCTGTGCTCGACGAGAGCGACCCGGGCGCCGGTGGCCTCGACGGCCTGCCTCCGTGCGTTGTCGGTGATCGCGACGGTGAGCTCTCCGCTCTCCGCCTCGAACCACGACCCGCCGTACGAGCCGCCCGCGGCCCGCTCGGCCGCGCGCTCGACGGTACGGGCCGTGGCCTCGGCCTTGAGCCGGGCGGTGGTCTGGGTCTCGGTCAGGCCCAGGTCTCGTTGCATGGCAGTGATCAGGCCCGCCGACGCCGGAGCGCTGTCCGCGGCGGTGGGGGTCTCGGCAGCGGATGCCTGGGTGCCGACACCGGCGGCCACGGTGCTGAGGAGCAGGGTCGCGGACAGACAGGATCGCAGAACTGTGGTGCGTCTCAAGGGAGTTGCCTTTCGTCGTTCCGGTCGTGGGGTAGGGGAGCGGAAGGGCAGGGTGAGAGCGCTCTCTGAAGCGTGCGCCGATGACGGTAGCCGGTGATCATGGGCAGGTCCATGCCAAGCGCAGGGAATTGTTGACCTGCGTCTCCAAAGGGGCGCCACCAGCTGCGTACGGCCCGCGTGTCCGTATCTGTGGGTTGTCTGGCCCTGCCGCCGTGGCGCCGCGCGACCGATCCGACGAGGCTGGACTGTGACGCCGGACGGACCGGCGGCGACAGCGAGCAAGAGGGATGGGTGAACGCGATGACCACCGACTCCAACCCGGTCGCCGGGGTGAGCGTGCTGGACACCAAGCTGGCCAGGGAGGCGACCGAACTGGTCAGGGACACCACGAGCGACCTCGTTTATCACCACTCGCGCCGCGTGTACCTGTTCGGCGCGCTTCAGGGCCGCAACCGCGACCTGAGCTTCGACCCCGAACTCCTCTACTTCGGCGCGATGTTCCACGACCTCGGACTGTCCGAGCGTTTCCACTCCAGCGGACGCCGCTTCGAGGTGGACGGAGCGGACGAGGCCCGCCGCTTCCTGCGGACGCACGACGTGCCCGAGGACAGCATCCGCCGCGTGTGGACGGCGATCGCCCTGCACACCACGCCCGGCATCCCGCAGTTCATGGAACCGGAGGTGGCCCTGGTGACCGCGGGCGTCGAATACGACGTCCTGGGCATCGGATACGAGGACATCTCCGCCGCCGACCGCGCGCGCATCGTCGCCCTGCACCCCCGGCCCGACTTCAAGAACCAGATCCTCGGCGCCTTCACCGACGGCATCAGCCCCAAGCCGGAGACCACCTTCGGCAACGTCAAGGCCGACGTACTGGAGCACTACGTACCCGGTTTCGAGCGGGGCGACTTCGTCCGGACCATCCTGGACTCTCCGTGGCCCGAGTGACCCCCGCCGTCTTCGGCACCGCGGCCCACGTCGTCGCGGTGCTGGCCTTCGACGGCGTACAACTGCTGGACGTCACCGGTCCGGTGGAGGTCCTGACTACGGCCAACGCCTACGGAGCCCGATACGACCTGCGCCTGGTGTCCGTCACCGGCGCCGACATCCGCACCTCGGCGAACGTGCGCATCGGCGTCGACGGCAGCTGGGCCGAACTACCGGGCCGACTGGGCACGTTGATCGTCCCCGGCAGACGCGAATGGCGGCAGGTGGTCACCGACGACGACCTGGTGGCCGCCGCCGTGAACCTCGCGGGGCGCGCGAAGAGGGTCGCGTCCGTGTGCGCCGGCGCCTTCCTGCTGGCGGAGGCGGGAGCGCTCGACGACCGCCGGGCCGCGACCCATTGGCAGCTCGCCCCCGAGCTGGCCGCCGCCTATCCGAGGGTGACGGTCGAGACGGATCCGCTGTTCGTACGGGACGGCAACGTCATCAGCTCCGCGGGCGTCACCTCGGGCATCGACCTCGCCCTGGCCCTCGTCGAGGAGGATCACGGCCCCGACGTGGCCCGCGAGGTCGCCCGCGAACTCGTCGTCTTCATGGCGCGCCCCGGCGGTCAGTCCCAGTTCAGCGCCCGCCTGACGCCACGGGACGCCACCCACCTGGTCGTCCGCCGCGTCATGAACCTGGTGGGAGCCGACCCCGCCGCGGCCCGCGATCTGGACGCGCTCGCCCGCGGCGCCGGAGTCAGCACCCGCCACCTCAGCAGACTCTTCCGCGCACAGACGGGGATGACCGTGGGCCAGTACGTCGAGTCGGTACGCCTCGAAGCCGCGCGGGCCCTCCTGGAATCCGGCACCGACACCGTCGACGCGGTCGCCGAGGAGGCGGGCTTCGGCTCGGCGGAGTCCATGCGCCGGGTCTTCCAGCAGTCCCTGGGCGTCTCACCGACGGCGTACCGGGCACGCTTCCGTACGACGGGCCGGGCGGCGGAGGCGTGAGCGGCCGTCACTCGTGCATGCGGGCCAGCAGCAGGGCGACATCGTCGTCGGGCTCGGGGCGCAACGCGTCCAGCAGCATGTCGCTGATCCGCTCCAAGGGCAGCCGCGTGCTCTGAAGGAGCCGCGTCATCGTGTCCAGGCCCGCGTCGATGGGCTCGGTGCGGTTCTCGATCAGACCATCGGTGTACAGGGCGAGCAACGAGCCCGGCGGCAGCTCCACCTCCATCGTGCCGAAGGGCACGCCGCCGACGCCGAGGGGTACGCCGCCGGGGATGTCGAGCAGGTCCGCATCGCTGTCGGGACGGATCAGGACCGGCGGGAGGTGACCGGCGCTGGACAACTCGCAGGTGCCCCTACGCGGATCGCACACGGCGTAGACACAGGTGGCGATCGCGTCACCGAGCGAACCCGCGATGTCGTCGAGGTGGCCCAACAGCTCGGCGGGAGACGGGTCGAGCCGCGCCAGGGCGCGGGTGGCGGTGCTCAACTGCCCCATGACCGCGGCCGCTTGGACTCCCTTGCCCATCACGTCACCGACGATCAGACCGGTCCGTCCCCGGCTCAGCGGCAGCACGTCGTACCAGTCCCCGCCGACCTCGCTCAGGGCAGGCAGATAGCGGACGGCGATGTCGAGACCGTCGTGGTTCACGGGAGTGCGGGGGAGCAGACTGCGCTGGAGGGTGAGCGCGGCGCTGCGTTCGCGGCCGTAGAGCCGGGCGTTGTCGACACAGATCGCGGCGCGCGCGGCGAGTTCCGACGCGAGGATGCGGTCCTGCTCGTCGAACGGCCGGGTGTTGATCGTGCGATAGAGACTGAGCGTGCCCAGTACCTCGCCCCGGGCGACCAGCGGGACGGCCAGGTAGGAATGGACTCCGGCCGCCCGCAGGGTCTGAGCGGCGTGCGAGTCCCTGGCGATGCTCCGCATCGTGGCGGAATCCACCTGTTCCACCAGGATCGGCCTGGCTTCCCGGACGCACTGGGTGATGATCCGCGTCGAACTGTAGGTGGCCAGTTCGCCGACCGGGTCGGCGGCGTGGATGGCGTCCGTGAGGTATCCGGCCGCCACGGCCAGCGCCCGGAACTCGGCCTGGGCGTCCCCGACGACCGCCGTGGTGGTGCCATGGGCGACCACGGCTTCGAGTACGTCGACGGCGGCCAGGTCCGCGAGCTGTGGTACGGCCACGTCGGCCAGCTCCCGCGCGGTCTGCTGAAGATCCAGTGTGGTGCCGATGCGGGCACCGGCATCCGCGATCACGGACAGGTGCTCGCGTGCCTGGGAGATCTCGGCCGCCGCCTGCTGCCGCTCCGAGACGTCGATGATGGACATCGCGAGGCCCAGGACGCGGCCCTCCGCGTCCTGGATGCGGTGGTAGGACTCCGAGTACGCGTGGTCCTCGGTGTCGGCCGGCGTCCTGCCGACGGACTGCTGGTCCAGCAGGGGCCTGCCGCTGGCCAGGACGAGGCGCATGCGCGACTCGATGGCCGCCACGTCGAGTCCCGGCAGCATCTCCGCCATCCGGTGCCCGAGGACCGCCTCCTCAGGGAGGCCGTTGATCCGCTCCAGCGCCGGATTGAGGCCCACCCAGCGCAGATCGTTGTCGAAGACCGCGATGCCCATCGGCGTCTGCTGCACAAAGCTGTGGGACAGGGCGAGGTCCCGCTCCACGCGCCGTACGGTGGTGGCGTCCGTCACCAGGCTCAGCAGGTGGATGCGCCCGTCCCTGTCGTGCAGCCGCATGGTGCGGAACTCGACGGGGCGTTCCGTGCCGTCCTTGTGCCGCATCGGGAAGACCCCCGCCCAGCGTGCTCCCGACCGTACCTGGGCGAACACCTGGCGTGCCCGTTGCAGGTTGTCGGCCGAGACGAGGAGTTCGTCGGTACGGTGGCCGAGAGCTTCCTCGGCCCGGTATCCGAGCAGCTGTTCGGCCTCGGGACTCCACAGCATGATGTGCCCGTAGCTGTCGACCACCACGGCCGCGACCTGCAACAGGTCGAGCAGTCCTCCCGGCGCGGCGGTGACCCCGTCGTCGTTCCCGGTTGCGTACCCGTGCATTCCAGCCGCTCCTTCCGGCGCGGCACCATCGGCATCGCCAAGTCCCGCCCTTCGGGTCCTCCGATTACGTCACACCGTGCCCCGGAGGGCAACACCTGAACCACGGAGCAGCCCGGAAACCGCAGGTGGCGGGCGTAGTGCCAGGATTGCCCGGTATCCCGCACGCGGCCGTACGGGTGACGGCCCGCGCTGTCCGAAATCGGACCTCCGTGGCTCGCGCCCGGTCAGACATTTTCACCGGTCATGGCCCTATGAACCTCGCGGTCCTCTGGCTACTCTCCGCCGCATGATTTCCACGGTGGTCTGGGGCACCGGCAATGTGGGCCGCGCGGCGATCCGCGCCGTCGACGCCCACCCGGCGCTGAAACTCGCGGCGGTACTCGTCCACAACTCCGCCAAGGTCGGCCGCGACGCGGGCGAGCTCGCCGGTCTCGACCACGGACTGGGGGTCACGGCGACCGACGACATCGACGCCGTACTGGCCGCCGCTCCCGGGGCCGTCGTCTACGCGGCGACCGGCGACATCCGACCCGACGAGGCGCTCGACGACATCGGCAGGGCGATCCGCGCCGGCGCAGTCGTCGTCACCCCCGCGCTGTACCCGCTCTACGACCAGCGCAACGCCCCGCCCGAGTTCCGCGATCCGGTGCTGGGAGCCATCGCCGACGGCGGCGGCTCGCTCTTCGTCTCCGGTGTCGACCCGGGCTGGGGCAACGACGTGCTGCCCCTGCTGATCAGCGGACTCGGCACCACGATCGACGCCGTCCGCTGCCAGGAGATCTTCGACTACTCCACGTACGAGCAGGAGGACTCCGTACGCCACCTGATCGGTATGGGGCATGCCATGGACTACGAGCCGCTGATGCTCGCGCCGTCGATCCCGACCATGGTCTGGGGCGGACAGATACGGCTGATGGCCCGGGCCCTCGGCGTCGAACTCGACGACATCCGCGAGACGTTGGAACGCAGGGCGCTCGACACCACGGTGACCACCCGGACGATGGGGGAGTTCGAGGCGGGTACCCAGGGCGCCGTCCGGTTCGAGGTGCAGGGGATCGTCGGAGGCGAACCCCGCATCGTCATCGAGCATGTCACCCGCATCCACGCGTCCTGCGCACCGGACTGGCCGACACCGCCCGACGGCGGCGACGGAGCACACCGCGTCATCATCGAGGGCAGCCCCCGCATCGAGGTCACCGTCGAGGCCACCGACGAGGGCGAGAACCGGTCCGCGGGCGGGAACGCCACCGCGGTGGGCCGGCTGGTGGGCGCCATCGACTGGCTGGTGGACGCCGAACCCGGACTCTACGACGCGCTCGACGTCCCGCTGCGCCCGGCAGTCGGCCGACTCGGAAGGAAGTGACCCCATGACCATGCAGATCGACATCCCCGAGGGCCAGGAACCGATCGGGTACGTGTGGGGCGAGATGGTCCCCGGTATCGGCATGGCCGCCGCGAACTTCTCACTGTCCGTGTACGAGCACACCACCCTGGGGCTGCGCGAGTTCGAGGCCGCCCGGCTGCGCATCGCGCAGATCAACGGCTGTCTCTTCTGCCTCGACTGGCGGACCGAACGCGAGGGCCAGAAGGTCGAGGAGGAGTTCGCGCAGGCGGTGACCCAGTGGCGTACCACCGACGTTTTCGACGACCGCACCAGGCTGGCCGCGGAGTACGCCGAGCGGTACGCCCTGGACCACCACGGTCTCGATGACGAGTTCTGGACGCGGATGACCGCGCACTACAGTCAGCACGAGATCGTGGAGCTGAGCATGAGCATCGGTTCCTGGCTGGCGTTCGGCCGGCTCAACCATGTTCTCGGCCTCGACGCCGTGTGCGTGCTGCCCACGCACTGAACCGGGTGGGCGTGGTCGCCGCCGTTACAGGTCAGTGGCGATGATCTTCTCGATGTTCCGTTCGGCGAGTGCGGTGATGGTGACGAACGGGTTCACGCTGGTGTTGCCGGGAATGAGCGAACCGTCGATGACGTACAGGCCCGAATAGCCATGCAGGCGCCCGTAGTTGTCGGTGGCCTTGTTGAGCACCGCGCCGCCGAGCGGATGGTAGGTCAGGTGATCGCCCCAGATCTTGTAGACGCCGAAGAGGTCGGTGCGGTAGATCGTGCCTTCCGTCGCGTTGATCTTGTCGAAGATTGACTTGGCCATGTCGATGGACGGCTGCTTCCAGGCGGTCTGCCAGTCGAGTTCGGCCTTGCCTGTCGCGGCGTTCCAGGTGAACTGTGCGCGGTTCGGGTTCTTGGTGATCGACAGATAGAACGAGGCCCACGTCTCGATTCCGGTGGGCAGCGGTGCGACCTCGGCGAACGCGCCACCGGCGGTCCAGTTGTCGATGCCGCCGCACGGGATGCTCGCCTGGAGGGAGCCGGTCGCGTCCCACAGGTGGTTGGCGCGACCGCACATGACGTTGCCGTTGTCGCCCCAGCCCTTGCCGATCTCGGAGTTGAGGGCGGGCAGCGCGCCGGTGGCCTTCAGCTTGACCAGCAGCTTGCTGGTGCCGACGCTGCCGGCCGCGAAGAAGACGCGGTCCGCCGTCACGGTCTTGGTGGTCGTGGTGTCACCGTTGGTGTTGATCTGGTCGATGAGGACCGTGTAGCCGCCGCCGGCCGCCGGGGCGACGGAAGTGACCTTGTGGAGCGGCGAGATGGTGACCCTGCCGGTGGCCGCGACCTGAGCGAGGTAGGTCTTCTGCAGTGACTTCTTGCCGTAGTTGTTGCCGTAGAGGATCTCGCCCGCCATCGCCGACTTGGGAACCGTTCCGGCTGCCTCCTGCTTCATGTAGTCCCAGTCGTATACGTCGGGGACGAAGACGAACGGGAACCCGGACCGCTGGGCGTGCTTGCGGCCGACCCGCGCGTACTGGTACCCGGGCGTGGTGTCGAACCAGGCCGGGTCGATGGTGCCGACCCCGAGCGCGGCGTTGGCCCGCGGGTAGTAAGTGCCGTACATCTCATCGGCGTTGACCGAGGGGAGGACGGCGGCGAAGTTCTCGCGCTTGGGTGTGACGGCCATGCCGCCGTTGACCAGGGAACCGCCGCCGACCCCGCGGCCCTGGTAGACGATGATGCCGCCCATCTCCTCGGCGTCCAGGATCCCGGTGTAGCGGGGGATGTCCTTGTCGATCGGGAAGCCGAGGAAGTTGCTGAGGGGCTGCTTGGTCCTGGTGCGGAGCCAGTACGACCGGTAGTCCGGGGTGGTGGTGTTGGCGAAGATCTTGCCGTCCGTGCCGGGGGTGTCCCAGGCCATGCCCATCTCGATCATGTGTACGTCGACGCCGGCCTGGGCGAGACGCAGGGCGGCGACGGAACCGCCGTACCCGGTGCCGATCACCAGGGCGGCGACATGGGCGCCGGGAGTGATCGGTCCGGCTGCCGTGACCGCCTGCGTCTGGGCCGACGCGACGTGAGCCGAGAGGGTTACCGCGCCGAGAATAGAACCTGTTCCAGTGATGAATCTACGACGCGAGACACCCCTGGTGGGCTTGTTGTGCATGATAGTGTCGTTCATGTGACACTCCTCACTCTTGACGAGTGAGAACACGTTCTACTGTTGCGAGCGTGTTAAGTCACTACATACCTCTAGGTAACTTGCGTCCGATTTCGGGACGGCGGGCGGCTCCCGGCCATGGGGAGCGACGGGTCGTCCTGGGTGAACCACCCCTTGGCGCGGTGCTTCTCGGCGCCAGGCGTGCCGCCCCTTGACTTCACAAGACCCCCGCGCAGCCTTCCTGACGCCGCATCAGAACCGGGACGCCGGGCGCCCGTTGCTTCCCGGGGTACAGCACGCTCTTCCGTCCCTCCGCCCGGTTGGAGCGCCCCGCCATGTCCACGAGTGCGACCCCTGCGCGACGTACCGAAACCGCCGCCGCCCCGGGACGTCGCGGCGCCGGGTGCTCGGCGTGACGGGAGCCTCCCTCGCGCTCGCGGCCGGCCTCCCGGGCATGGCCGACGCGGCGGACCTGCCTACATCGCGGCGCCGGACATCGCGGCCGGCGCCTCGTGATCAGCCTTCGAACTCGGTGAGATCGATGGCATGAACGTGCAGCGGATAGCCGTACACCGGGTGGGTCGTCTCGCGTTCCTGCACCATGCCGAGCTTGGTGATGATGTTCTCGGAGGCGTCGTTGCCCATCCGGTTGATGGCGATGACACGGTCGAGGCCGCGGTCCTGGAGCGCGAACTCCAGCGTGGCATGGGCGGCTTCGGACGCGTACCCCTGGCCCCAGAACTGTGAGCCGAGCCGCCAGCTGATCGACACGGCGGGCAGCACCTCCGGCAGGAACTCGGGCACGGACAGCCCCGCGAAGCCGGCCACTTCGCCCGAGGCCAGCAGCTCGACCGCGAAGATCCCGAACCCCTCCTCGTCCCACTCCTCCTCCCACCGCTCGATCTCCTCGGCGGTGTACTCCAGGTCGCGCACCGAGCCGTCGTCGATCCAGTGCATGACCTGGGAGTCCGCGTTGATGTCCGCCATCGGCGTGAGGTCGTCGTCGTACCAGCGGCGGAGGAGGAGGCGGGGGGTGTGGATCTCGGTCATGGCGCCCATCCTGCCTGACGGACGGATCGTCCGGCCAATGGCAGGGGGAGACCTGCTCGCCACGGTGAGCAGCACTTACCGCTCGGTGGGCGCCTGAGGAGGTCCTCGGTGGGAGTGTCAGTCGTCCGTTGCTGTGTCGGCCCGGTGTTACTCGTAGATCCAGCCGGCGGGAGTGGGTGCCCGGACGGCTTTGCAGATGTGCGTGCGGCAGGGTTCCAGGTCCCTGCCCCGGGCCGCCGCGACCACGCGGAGACGCAGAGATGCGGGTGGAAGGCCGTCCTGATCGAGCTGGACGATTTGTGCCTGTCCGTGAACGGGCCGCCGGTGAGTTTGATGCCGCCGGTGTCGATCACCCGCAGGCCTCTCCGCTGACGCTTCCGGCCCGCCTTTGCACGGCACCGAGCTACCACCTCCACGTCACGGAGAGCTCTTCCGGCTCGGGTGAAGCCGGTGGCCAAGCTCCCGATCAGCGGTCTGCCGATGCCTCCGGGGCCGATGACAGCGCGCTGCGGCGGCTGTACGTGACGCCGATCGAGCCCGGCACCGGCATCGGTGCGCCGTAGGGCGGTGTAGCCGTCGATGCCCCCCCTGCATGTCGCTGCTGGACAGATCCAGGTCCTTGGCCGTGTCTGCCCATGGACGCGCAGGCTAGTTAATTACCCGTTAGCGTGCAACTATCGGGCTGCCCTCCCCAACGACGACCGGAGGTCCCGGCATGACCAGTGCATACGTCGCGGAACGCAGCCGCACCCGCCTCACGCGGGCCCGCATCCTCGAGGCGGCCAGGCAGGAACTCGGCCGCGACCCCGACAGCAGTGTCGGTGACATCGCCGAGGCGGCCGGTGTGGTGCGTCGTACGGTCTACGGCCACTTCAGCGGCAGGGCGGCGCTGGTGGAGGGGCTGGCGGAGGAAGCCGCACGGGCGCTGCGGCAGGCGCTGGCGGTACCGGAGGATCACGCGTCGGACGCCGTCACGGAGCTGGCGCGCTTCGTCCTCGCCGTGTGGCCCGTCGGCGACCGCTACCGCATCCTGCTCCGCCTCGCCCTCCAGGACCTCCGGGCCGAGCGGGTGGATGAACTCCTCGCCCCCGCCCGCGACATGGCGGCGGCGATCATCGCCCGGGGGCAGCGGCAGGGGGTCTTCCAGACCAGCATTCCGCCCGGCCCGCTGAGTCGGGCGCTGGAGGGTTCGTGGTGGGGCTCCTGGAGTGTGTCAACGCCGGGACCTGGGCCGACGACGGCACGCGCACGGCGATCGCCGCCCTGATCGCTGTAGGAGTGGACGACGGTCTCGCCGTCACGCGTGTCCGAAGGCTCGACCGGTCCGAGTGCATCGGCGCGTAGAGCTCGGACGCGTCCAGCTGTTTGGATGATGGCAGTAGCAGTCTTGATAGATTCATCAAGTTCTGCTGTTGTTGTCTTGACGACGCGATGCTCACACTTGATGATTTCATCATTGAAATGATGTTGCTCGGAGGACACCATGTCTGAAACCCGCATCCACGGGGCCGATGCCAAGACCGCTCACCAGGACCTCCACAGCGAGCAGGGCGCCCTGCGCGGCGAGCATCCGGGCAGATCCCGGAATCCCGTGATCAAGGTGGCGGACCTGGCCTGGCTGGAGTTCGAGAAGCCCGACCTGGACCGGGCCGAGGTCTTCGCCCGTGACTTCGGCTTTCACATCGCCGCGCGCACCAAGAACGAGCTGTGGCTGCGCGGCACCTTCGCCGGCTCACCCTGCATGGTGATCAGACGCGGCCGTACGTCCCGTTTCATCGGCCCGGCGTTCCGCGCGGCCGAGCGGGCCGACCTGGACCGGCTGGCCCGGGCGACGGGGACGGACGTACGGGACGCGGACGTCCCCGGCGGCGGCACGGTGGTCGGCCTGCTCGACCCGTCCGGGTTTCCGGTGCGGGTCGTGCACTGCGCCGAACCGCTCCCGGAGCTACCCGGACAGCAGCCGCTGCTGCTCAACTTCGGCACGGAACACCGTCGTACGAACGCAACCCAGCGCCCGCCGCGGGAGCCGTCCCGCATTCAGCGGCTGGGCCATGTGGTGCTGGAGACGCGGGTGTTCGCCCGGGCTCTGGACTGGTACCTGGACACCCTCGGGATGATCGTGTCCGACTTCCTGTTCCTGGACGGGCAACGCGGGCGTGGCCCGTCCATGGCGTTCATCCGCTGCGATCTGGGCGGCCGGGCCGTCGACCACCACACCCTGGCCATGCATCTGGGGCCGGGCAACGGCTATGTGCACTCCGCCTACCAGGTGGCCGACCTGGACTCGATCGCGGCCGGCGGCGAGTACCTGAACGAGCGTGGCTACAAGCGTAGTTGGGGCATCGGGCGGCACGTCCTGGGCAGTCAGCTCTTCGACTACTGGCGTGACCCGGACCGCTTCATGCTGGAGCACTTCGCCGACGGCGACCTGTTCTCCTGCGACCTGGAACCCGGCTGGGCTCCCATGTCGACGAGCGGACTGGCTCAGTGGGGCCCACCCGCCACCAGGGACTTCCTCGGCGCGAGCCCCTCCCCGCAGCGGGTCCGAGACGTCCTCGAAGCCCTGCGCGGCGACAGTGAGATGGACCCGGCGCGTCTGCTGGGTCTGCTCAAGGCCGCCAACTCCTGACCCCCACCCCCCACCCCTCTGATGAAGGCAAAGACATGAGCACCAACGTCCTGCGCACCGCCAACGGCTGGTGGGTCGTTCTCGACGACCGAGCCGTCCCCGTCGACACCAAGGCCGTCACCACGGCCGAACTGATCGCCGACCGTGCCGCCGTGCGAGAGGCAGCCCTTTCGGGTGAAGCGGGCACGCCGGTCACCGACCTGGTGGCGCTCAGCCCGGTGACCACCCCCTGCCGAGTGGTCGCGCAGATGGTCAACTACCGCAGCCACGCCCGTGATTCCGGCTTCACCGGTGACATCCCGCCCGCCTTCTTCCGCAAGGCGTCCGGCTCGGTCGGCGGCCCGCGGGACAGCATCGTCCGGCCCTCCCATGTGAAGCTCCTCGACTACGAGATCGAACTCGGCCTCGTCATGGGCGCACCGCTGCCGGTGGGCACCGTGGTCGAGGAGCGGGACCTGCCGTCGTACGTCGCCGGGCTCGTGATCACCAACGACGTCAGCGCCCGTGACGTACAGCTGACCAAGACGCAGTTCTACGAGAGCAAGTCGTACCCGACGTTCACGCCGACCGGCCCCTACCTGGCGCTCCTCGATCCGGAGGACTTCGTTCGTCTTCTCGATCTGCGACTGAAGTTGTCCGTCAACGGTGAGCTGCGCCAGGACCGCACCCTCGCCGACATGATCGTCCGTCCGGCGCAGGCCCTCACCCTGCTCGCCCGCTTCCAGGCGCTGGACCCCGGCGACCTGCTCCTGACCGGCACCCCCGGCGGGACCGCCCTCAAGGCCCCGCCGAAGCCGGTCGAGAAGATCGGCGCGCTGTTGCCGCCCGCCGTGAAGTGGAAGGCGTTCTTCAAGAGCCAGGCCAGGAACCCGCGTTACCTGCACACGGGCGACGTGATCACGGCGACCATCGCGACCCCGGACGGCCGGATCGACCTCGGCGAGCAGCACACACCCGTCACGCACGCGAAGTAGAACCCGAAACGAGCCGCACATGAGCGCCGAGCACAATTTGAGGAGCGCCGCACGATGATCAGGCCGTGCCCTGAACCCTTCACGACACCCGATCCGCAGGCTGTCGCCGACAGCCGCATCGTGGACTTCGCCCGCCATGTCGGCCTGGACGGCACCGACTACGCTGCCCTGCACAGCTGGTCGGTCACCGATCTGACCGGCTTCTGGGCTGCGGTGTGGGAGTACTTCGACATCGACGCGGACACTCCGTACGAACGGGTACTTGCCGAGGAAATCATGCCCGGCGCCCGCTGGTTCCCGGGTGCCACCCTCAACTACGCCCACCACGCCCTGCGCAACCTGCCCTCCGACGGTCCGGCGATCATCGCCCTGGACGAGACCGGCAGCGGCTACGAGGTGACGGGAGAACAACTGCGTGCCCAGGTCGCCTCCGTCGCGGCAACCCTGCGCGACCTGGGCGTGGGGGCGGGCGACCGGGTGGTGGGTTACCTGCCCAACACCCCGCACGCGATCGTCGCGTTCCTGGCCGCCGCGAGCCTGGGTGCCGTGTGGTCGGTGTGCGGGCAGGACTACGCGCCCCAGGCGGCCGCCGACCGGTTCGGCCAGCTCGAACCCACCGTGCTGATCGCCGCCGACGGCTACCTGTTCAACGGCACCACCCACGACCGACGCGACGCCGCCCTCGAACTCGCCGCCGCGCTCCCGGCGTTGAAGGCGACGCTGCTGGTGGACCACGTGGGCCTGCCGTGGCCGTCGAGGGCGTACCCGTCGCTGGTCGTCCCGTGGGAGGACGCGTCCACCCGCATCGAGGAACTCGCCTGCACGCCGGTACCGTTCGACCACCCTCTGTGGGTCGTCTTCTCCTCCGGCACGACAGGTCTGCCCAAGGGCATCGTGCACGGCCATGGCGGCGTGCTGGTGGAGCACCTGAAGACCCTGGGCCTGCACTCCGACCTGGGCCCCGGAGACCGCCTCCTGTGGTACACCACCACCAACTGGATGCTGTGGAACATGGTCGCCTCGACGCTGCTGACCGGTGCCACGACATGCACCTACGACGGCAGCCCGGCGCCCTTCGCCAAGCCCGACATCCTGTGGGAGCTGGCGGCGCGCCACCGGGTCACCGCGTTCGGCACCAGCCCTCAGTACCTGCTGGGCATGGCCAAGTTCGGTATCGATCCGTCCGAGCACGACCTGTCCTCCGTCCGCGTGGTGGGCTGTACCGGCTCCGCGCTGCCCGCCTCCGCCTACCCATGGGTCCGCGACCACGTGGGCGACCGCGTGCTGCTGGCCTCGATCTGCGGTGGCACGGACGTGGTGGCCGGCTTTGCGGGCAGCGCGCCCAACACCCCCATCTGGGCGGGCGAGTTGTCGGCGCCGCACCTGGGAGTGTCGCTGGCGGCGTTCGACGACGAGGGCTTCCCGGTCGTGGACCAGGTCGGCGAGCTGGTCGTCACCCGGCCGATGCCGTCGATGCCGTTGTACTTCTGGAACGACCCCGACGGCAGCCGTTACCACGACGCCTACTTCTCCACGTATCCCGGCGTGTGGCGGCACGGCGACTGGATCACGGTCACGGGACACGGCTCGGTGACCGTGCACGGCCGTTCGGACTCCACCCTGAACCGCAACGGCGTACGGCTCGGCAGCGCCGACATCCACGACGTCGTCGAACGGCTTCCGGAGATCACCGAGGCGCTGGTGATCGGCGCCGAGGAGCCGGACGGCGGCTACTGGATGCCACTCTTCGTGGTCCTCGCCGCCGGCGCGAGCCTGGACGACACCCTCCAGGAGAAGATCCGCGGCGCCATCCGCAGTGAGGTCTCCCCGCGCCACGTCCCCGACGAGATCCTCGGCGTGCCGGGCATCCCGCACACCCGCACCGGCAAGAAGCTGGAGGTCCCGATCAAGCGCCTGCTCCAGGGCGCGCCGGTGGAGCAGGTCGTCAACCCGGATGTCGTGGACGAGCCCGGCCTCATCGACTACTTCGTTCGGCTGGGCGCCGAACGCCGGGAAGGGTCCGCGTGACAACCGCCCCGATCACCCTCGCGTCCGTGCTCTCCCCGGTCTTATGAGTGCCGTCGTACGAGGCGGGGTTTCAGGTGGCCCGGCCCTCGGATCGACCACGGTTCGGGCTGCTCGGATGGGCCACGGTTCGGGCCTCGCGAATCGGCCACGGTTCGGGCCGGGGCGTGCGTGACAGAATGAAGGTGCCCGTTCTTCGTCCCGCCTTCATCGAGGTTCTTCCGTGTCCCAGTCCGTTGGCCGCGTGCCGCAGCGACGCAATGCACGGTCCAACCGGGCGCGCATCCTGGCCACCGCGCGCCAGGAGCTCGGGCGGAACCCCGACATCACTCTGGAGGAGCTGGCCCGCGCCTCCGGTGTGGTCAGGCGCACTCTTTTCGGGCACTTCCCGGGACGGGCGGCGCTCCTGGACGCGTTGGCCGAGGAGGCCGCCGAGGCTGTCCGGGCCGCCGTGGCGGTCGGCGGGAAGGTGACGGAGCCGGCCGAGCGGGCCCTCGCGCACTTCTCCTTGTCGGTGTGGCCGGTCGGCGACCAGTACCGGATGCTCCTGGCGCTTGCCCAGCGGGACTTGGGCATGGAACGTGTCGCCGAGATCCTCGAACCCGCCCGGCTCAAAGTCACGGCGATCGTGGAGCGGGGGCAGCGGGAGGGAGTCTTCCCCTCCCATCTGCCACCCGCGGTACTGAGCGCCGGTCTGGAGGCGATGACGGTCGCCCTGCTGGCGGAGGTCAACACCGGGGCACTGGAGGACGACGGGACGCGCACGGCCGTCGCCACCCTCATCGCGGCCGGTGTGCCGGAGAAGCAGGCACGCGTCGTGGTCGATGACGCGGCCGCGACGGCCGCAGGGAGCCTGTAGCCGACGGTTGGGCCGCGGCGTGGCTGTCGACAAAACGGTTCGAACGGACCCTGGCGCGAAGGCACCGGGGCCGTCCCGCATAAGCCAACTTCTTTAATTACCCTCAGCTGTGCAATTATCTGCTCGTGCTCGTGCTGCTGTGACGTGGTGGCTCGGCGCGCTGTCGACCCCTGCGCAGGCCCCGACTTCCCGATCCCGTAGTGGAGAAGCCAGTGAATTTCGGCGGACCAGACGACCTGACTTTCTCCCATCCGGTGCCGGTGGCCGTCGTCGGGGGCCGGTACGAGCTGCGCCTGCTGCTCGGTTCCGGGGGGATGGCCGAAGTGCACCTCGCGCACGACGCCCGGCTCGACCGACTCGTCGCCGTGAAGACCCCGCGCGCCGATCTCGCCCACGACGCGGAGTTCCAGGAACGGTTCCGCCGGGAGGCCCAGTCGACGGCGTCGCTCAACCACCCCGCCATAGCCGCGGTGTACGACACGGGCGAGGACGCCACCATGTCGTACGGCGGCGGATGGGCGGGCGCCGGATTCCCGCTGCCGTACCTCGTGATGGAGTACGTCGACGGGACGACGTTGCGTGAAGCCCTTTACTCCGGACCGCCGTTGACCGTCGAACGTGCTCTGGAGCTGACGGCCGGTGTCCTGCGGGCCCTCGACCACTCCCACCAACAGGGCATCGTGCACCGGGACATCAAACCGGCCAACGTCATGGTGACGCAGGCCGGTCAGGTCAAGGTCATGGACTTCGGGATCGCCCGCGACGCGCGGGACGTCGGTATGACGCAGACGTCCGTCGTCATCGGCACCGCTCAGTACCTCTCGCCGGAACAGGCGCTCGGGCAGGACATCGACGCCCGGTCCGACCTGTACTCGGTGGGCTGCCTGCTGTACGAACTGCTCACCTTCCGCACGCCGTTCACCGGTGACTCGCCGATGGCGGTGATGTACCAGCACATCCAGGAGGCTCCGAGCCCGCCGAGCCTCTTCAACCCCGGGATCGGTCCCGACGTGGACGCGATCGTCCTGCGCGCCCTGCAGAAGAATCCCTGGTACCGCCACCAGTCCGCCGGGGAGATGCTCGCCGACATCGAGGCACTGTTGAGTACGGGATCGACTACGGGATCGGCGGCGGGTGCCGCGCCCTGGACGGAGGGGACCGACGACTCGTACGACGGAGGCGGCTCGTACGACCGCGACGCCTCGCAGGGTGGCGAGGAGGGGGCCGGGCGCCGCCGAGGGAGCGTGGCGCTGGTCGTGGCCGGCGTCGCCGTGCTGGTCGCGGCGCTCGTGGTCGGCTGGTTCATTTTCGGGCGGGGCGGGGCCGACGACGGCAAGGTGGCCGTTCCGGCGCTGGTAGGCATGACTCTCGACGAGGCTCGGAGCGCGGCGGACAACGTCGGCCTCACGCTCACCGTGGCGAAGCGGGAGGCCTGCGCCGACCAGCCCACGGACTACGTCTGTACGCAGAGTCCGACGGACGGCGAACTCGACAAGGGGGAGGCCGTGTCGGTGACCGTCTCCACCGGCGCGCCGAAGGTGGAGGTGCCGGATGTCGTCGACAAGGACGAGGACGACGCCTCCGGCATCCTGGAGGACGAGGGTTTCAAGGTGAAGCTCCGGCACGTCGAGTCCACGGAGGACCCCGGCACTGTCCTCGAGCAGGACCCCGAGGGCGGCGACAAGGTCGAGAAGGGCACCGAGATCACCCTCACGGTGGCCAAGGAGGCCGATAAATCCACTGTTCCGGACCTCACGGGCAAAACGGCGAGCGAGGCCCGGGAACTGCTGGCCGAAAATGACCTGAAGCTGGGTGACACGACCGAGGTCGACAACGGAGCCGAGGCCGGCACGGTCGTCGGACAGAGCGTCCCCTCCGGCGAAGAGGTCGATCCGGGCTCCACGATCGACATCCAGGTCGCCAAAACCGTGGAGACCGTGCAGATCCCCACCGACATCGTCGGCAGCACCCTCGGCGATGTCCAGGACGAACTGGGCGGGCTCGGACTCCAGGTCGGGGTCGCCTCCGGGTACTCCCAGGCGTCCGACGCCGTGGTGACGTCGAGTACCCCGGCGGCGGGAAGTGAGGTCGAAGCGGGCAGCACCGTGATCGTCGTCACCGAGGACACGAGTGACGAGTCGTCGGGCGACGAGACACCGGCCGACGACACGGCGGCGACGTCGCCGACGGACGGCGGTCAGTGAGACGACCTCACCGACGCCGGACGTCCGCGAGCCCTCAACCGACCGCATGCGGTTGAGGGCTCGGGTGGGCGACGACGGTGTCGGCCCTCAGGACTCTCTCTTCAGTCAAGATCGGGCAGGGGTCGCCAGGCGACTTCGCGGGCGTCCTCGGGCGGGACGCCCAGCATGCGCAGCAGCATTTCGGCCAGGCTTGATGCCGCCTCGTCGCCATCGCGCTCGGGCTGGGCGAACCGGAGCTCCACCAGTGCCAGCAAGGAACCGCCCAGGGCGGTCACCGCGATGGTCGGGTCGGTGATGGCGAAGCGGCCGGAGGCCATGCCGACCTCCAGGTCACGCATGGCGCGCGGAGCCAGGCCCGAGTCCGCGTGGAGGTGGCTGAGGCCACGGTGACGCAGAACCTGCATCAGCTCGGGCCGGGAGTCGGCCAGGCGTGCGCTGAGGCGGAATCCACCCGCGAGGAGTTCCGCAGGGTCGTCGACTCCCTGAAGGTGCTCGTCGAAGGCTTGGCCGAACTCTTCGAGGGCGTCCCGCACCGCCGCGTCGAACAACTCGACCTTCGACTCGAAGTGGTTGTAGAAGGTGCCGAAGCCGACGTCCGCCCGGTCGGCGATCGTCTGGATGCTCGCGCTGGTGTCGCCGGTCTCGGCGAGTATCTGCCGGGCCGCGCGGACGAGCGCCTGACGACTCTCGGCGCGGCGTCGTTCGAAGCGGTTGCGAGGGGGCGCTGACGTGGGCATACGTGCGACTCTATCAATGTGACCCATCCGCCACAGTTCTGATGAGTTGGTCAGTACATCGCTGATGAACTCATCACCACCCTGAAATTGACGGACGAGGCGTTCTCCCTTCACATGGCCGATGCGCTGCCGGGTTCGGTGCCTGTGCCGGAGTGCTGCTCGAGGGATCCGTACGGGGTCGCGTCGTACGACATTGCGGAGTCCCCCAGAACTTCCTGACTCGGGTGTGGCAGACCGCCTTGAGCGGCGGTGTCAGTCATCGCGTGGCACTCCACGACAGGGCGGCGAGCGAGCTCTGTGCGACGTACCCGCGGGTGGTGCACAGCAGGGGTGCCCAGACGGCTGTGTCGAAGAAGGCCCGGCCGTTCGTCGGGACAACGTCCATCACGACGCGGTCGGGGCGCAGCAGGACGGCGTCGGCGCGGCCTCCCCGCAGCCAGGCGGCGAGGGTGCCGTCGTCGCGGAGTTCGCCCACGGGCACCGCCCGGGTGCCGAGCCCGTGGGCGAGTGCCTTCAGCGAGGGTGAGGGGTCGGCGGCGGTCAGGATGGTGAAGGTGTCGCCGAGTACGTCGTCGAGACGGGCCCGCCGTCCGTCGGTGTCGATCCACGGCTGCGGACAGTGGGTTCCCACGAGGCGGCTGCCCCGGCGGGTACGGCGCCTCACGAGAGGCCCGGCGGCCAGTGCCGGGCTGAGGTCGCGGTTGGCCGCCTCCGTCAGGCCGGGTATGCGGCAGATCACGGCCAGGAGCCTGCGGCGCAGCGCGGCGGCGCCGTCCTGACCGCCGGTCATGGCCCAGCCCAGGGCGACCGCGAGCCGGATCACATGCCGTGCGTGCGGCTTGCGCTCACTCTCGTAGGTGTCCAACAGCCGCTCGTCACCGCCTTGTTGGAGGACCCGGGCGAGCTTCCAGGTGAGGTTGTAGGCGTCGCGCAACCCCGAGCACAGCCCCTGTCCGATGAACGGCGGCGTGAGGTGGGCCGCGTCGCCCAGGAGAAGGACCCGGCCGCTTCGCCAACGGTTCGCGACCCGCGCCCGGAAGGTGTACTCGCTCTCGCGGACGATCTCGAAGTCCCCGTCGTACGAGGGCGGCAGCCACGGAGCGACCAGCTCGCGGACCGGCTCCCGCCCGTCGCGCAGCCGGAACTCCCAGCGGTAGCGGTCTTCGCCGACGCGCATGAAGGTCGCCGGCCGGTCCGGGTCGCAGACCTGGTCGACGCCCTCCCAGGAGCGGACCTCGGCCTTCGTCCGTACGTCGATGACGGTCCAGCGTTCCTCGAAGCGCAGGTCCTCCCATACGGCGCTGATCGCCTCGCGGGTGAGGCTGTTCGCACCGTCGCAGCCGAGGACCGCGTCGGCCCACAGGTGGTGCTCGCCGTCGGGAGCGCGGTACGTCACGCGCACCGGGCCCTCGGTGTCCGGTGCGATACCGGTGACCTCCACTCCGTTCCGCAGTTCGCACTCCGGGCGCCGGGCCAGGGCGTCGCGCAGCAGTCGTTCCAGTGCGGGCTGCTCGAACATGCTGGTCTGCGGGTAGCCGTGCGGGCCCTGCTCAACGCGGCGGAACTCGGCCATCACCCGGTGCCGGGCGTCGAGCAGCCGCAGCCCCTTGCCAGGGCGGGCCATCGCGGCGAACGCCTCGCCGACGCCCGCGGCCTGGAGGATCCTGCGTACCTCGTCGTCGACGACGACGGCACGGGGGAGCGGATAGACGTCCTGGTGGCGTTCGAGAATGATGCTGCGGATTCCGCGGCGGGCGAGGAGGAGTGCGGTGGTCACGCCTACCGGCCCGGCGCCGATGATGGCGACGGGGATGTCCGAGGAGGGGTGCTCGATGCTCATGCGCGGCTCATTTCGGGTCCGGTCAGCAGCAGCTCGCCGGGGTCCAGGGGCTTGAAGCGGGCGAGCAGCGGGAGGGCCTGTGCCGGGCGGAGGCTCGTGGCGGTGAGGGCGCGGTCCTGACGCGGATCACTGTTCTACTCACGGTGCCCTCCCGGCAACGTTGCTGTAATGATGAAATTATCAGATCTGGTAATGCGATCGTCAATAGATTCCTCAGGCCATCAACTGAGCTGTTCGGCCAGTCCGACGAGAATGCCCTCGGGTCCGCGGACGTAACAGAGCAGATAGCTGTCCTCGAACTGCGCCACCTCGCCGACGAGTTCGGCGCCATGGGCTTGGAGGCGGGCCAGGACGTCCTGGATGTCGTCGACGGCGAACATGATGCGGCGAATGCCCAGCGTGTTCGTCGGTGCGACGGCAGGCTCGGCGCTGATCGCCTGCGGTGTATGGAACTGCGTGAGCTCCAGCCGACTGTGGCCGTCCGGGGTCCTCAGCATCGCCAGGTCCTGTCGGGCGTTGTCGAGCCCGATGACACGGTCCACCCAACGTCCCTCGATCGGCATCCTGCCCTCCAACTCCATGCCGAGTTCCACGAAGAACGCGATAGCGGCGTCAAGGTCGGCGACAACGATGAGGACGTTGTCCATCCGCTGGATCGTCATGACGGGTCTCCTTGGTGGTAGTGCCCCGGTGGCGGCATCTGCCCCTGGGACGGAGCCGCCAGGCCGTTCTCGACATCCTCTGCCCCTTCTTCGCCGAGACCCCTTTGACGCACCAGTACTAGTACCAGTGCCTGTCCCGACCGAGTCAACGCGTCCGTGCTGTGGCCGGGCGGTCCGGGTCGGCTGTGGTGGCGCCGGGCCGGAGACGGCGCAGCGTATGGATCAGCAGCGGGGGGAGCAGCGCGCCCTGCACCGCGACCGCTGTCCAGAAGAGTCCGGCGTGACCGGAGCGTTCTGCCAGTTCGTAGCCCCCGCCTCCTGCGATGCCGCTGGCGAACGCGCCGATTCCGGCCGCCAGGCGTTGGTGGCCGAAGACGACGGCGGGTGTGCGGCTGGACCGGTTCAGGGCTTCGAGGTCGTTCTTGAGGAAGAGGATGATCTCGCCGAGGCAGATGAGCAGGGCTCCGGCCAGGATGGCGGCCGGGTGGCCGAGGGCGAGGGTGGCCATCCCGGTGGCCAGCGCGGCGAAGCCGAGTCGCAGGGCCCGGGGGTAGGGCAGGCGGGCTATCCAGTCCGACAGGAGGGGCTGAGCGACGACCAGAAGCAGGGCGTACAGCGCGAGGACCAGGGCGTAGAAGAACGTCGAGGTCCGGGGCACCGCGTAGACCGCGAGGTAGTGCTGGAAGAACATGAAGACGTACACGCTGAGCACGGTGATCGCGAAGGGCATCGGAGCCAGTCCGGCGAGTGTCTTCTCCCGGCGCCGGGGCGGCCCCTCGATGTCGACTCTCCCTTCGTCCGGTCGGCGGTCGGGTTTCTCCACGGGCAGCAGCGCGTGCCCCACCGTGATCGCTGCGAACAGCACGGAGACCGCCGTGAACAGCCCCGCTGAGGCGCTGAGTACGAAGGGCGCGGCGGCGATCGGGCCGAGGGCGACACCGGCGTTGAGGGCGGAACTGCTCGCGGACAGCAGCAGCGGGCGCTGCTCCTCCTCCACGTGGTGCACCAAGTACCCCTTGTTGGCAGGCAGATAGAGCGCTGCGCCGCAGGACACGAGGAAGAGCGCGGTGACAGCCGCGGCCGGATGACTCAGCCCCGGCAGGAAGCAGGCGAAGCCCGCCGTACGGATCACCAGGGCGAGCAGCATGGTGCGCTGCAGTCCGATCCGCTCGGCGATCGCGGCCCCGACGACGCCGCCGGAGAACTGCACGAGCGAGGCGATGGCGAGCACCACGCCGACGGTGCCGAGCCCGATGCCCAGCCGCTCGTGCAGCAGGATCGACATGAACGGCAGCACGGCGAAGCTGCCCAAGGGGATCAGGAATGAACCGGCCAGCAGGAAGTACTGCGGGCCGGTGAGTGCCTTGAGCGGAGCGAGGCGGGAGCGCGGACCTCCGCCCGGCTTCCGCGACGACGTCGTGGTCATCCTCGGTCGTCGTCGTCCGTCGCGATGACCGGCCGTACGCTCCCGGCGGCGCTGAGCGCCCGGTGCAGGGCCAGTTCGGCCGTCGCAGCCTCGGCCAGGACGATGCCTGTGCAGCTGCGCTGGTCGCTCAGGTGCTCCACGCGCCGGCCGGGGACGGCGGTGGGGTACCACTCGGGCGAGCCGGGGAAGGCGGACAGACCGCCCAGGCCCGTCCAGCCGGTGAGGGTGCCGGGCCGGTCGGGGTAGACGAGCACGAAGGCGGTCGCGGGACCGGGGGTGTCATCGACAGCAACGGTGTCCAGCAGCGCGGGGCGGCGGCCGAGAGCCGTGTCGACCATGGCGTCGTAGACATTTGTGCCCAGGGCGCGGCACAGTGCCTCGCCGACGAGCGCGCCACCGATACGACGGTTGATCTCCACCAGTTCCGGGCCCTCGGTGGTGAGGACGAACTCCACGTGTGCGAAGCCGCTGTCGTGGCCGGCGATCGCCAGTACGCGCGCCACCCAGTCCTGGATCAGGTCGAGTTCGGGGCGGGGGAGGGCGACGGGGAAGGCCGCCGCCTCCTCGCGTACGGAGGGCTCGGGGGACATCTGCCGGCTGAGGACACCGAGCAGTTTCGTCTCGTTCTCCCAGCTGAGGGTCTCCGCGCTGTAGACGGGGCCGGAGAAGAAGGGTTCGGCGAACAGTCGTCCGTTGAAGGGGCGTTGGGCGGCCTCGGTGAGGGCCGTATGCAGCTGGTGCTCGTCGCGTACCGGCCAGACGTTGCGGGAGGAGGTGCCCGCGGAGTCCTTCAGGATGGCGGGCAGACCGACCTCACGGAGGATCTCGACGGCCGCCGAGGAGGGATCGACGGGAACGGCGAGAGCGCCACCGCGGCTGAGACCACGCTCGTGGAGGAGGTTGCGCACCCGGCTCTTGTCCCGCAGTTGACGGACCGCGGTCGGGTCGGGTCCCGGCAGCCCGAGTTTGGCGGCGAGGTCGGCGCCCGGGACGCTCCAGGTGTCGGTCGAGTTGATGAGCCCGCGCAGGTCGGGCACGGCGGCCAGAGCGGCGGCGCAGGCGGCTTCGTCGGTCGTGTCGAGGTCGACGATGTCCAGTGCCGTGGGGTCGAGGTGGGCGAGTTCGTGGCGGTAGACGTCCCGGTTGCCGGTGAGCAGACACAGGCGGTGTCCGGCGTTGTCGGCCGCCTCGATCAGGCGTCCCAGGCCGAAGGTGAGTGCCTCCAGGGCGGCGATGGTCACGATGCCTGGTCCTCCTTGGTCGATGCGGCGAGCGAGACCGCTGCCTGCGCGGGAACAGCGGGAACAGCGGGAACAGTCGGAACAGCGGGCACGGCGGGAACAGTCGGAGCAGAGGGCACGGCAGATTGCCGTACGTCGTACCGCCGCCGTTTCCACTCCATGACCGACCAGGGCAGCGCGAGGTCGGTGAGGCTGGTGATCTGGTGGGGCTTGAGCGTGCGCGGGTCGAGGGCCTCGTGGTGGCGGGCGAAGACGCGTTCGGTGTAGCGGTGACCGGTGTCGGCGCCGATGACCAGGTGCGTGCGCTCGGGGTCGCGGGCGGCCTCCCAGCCCGCGACGAGGTGGGCGGCGCCGGTGGACAGGCCGGCGAACACGGCGTGTTCCCGCAGCAGACCGACGGCGCCGGCCATGGCGTGCCGGAAGTCGAGCCAGTGAAGGGTGTCGTAGAGGTCGTGGCGGACGTTGTCGAACGGGATCGAGCTGCCGATCCCGGCGATGATCGCCTCGGGGTCGCTGAACCCCTCGCTGCCGAAGGTGACGCTGCCGAAGGGCTGGAGTCCCAGCAGGCGTACGTCTCGCCCGCGTCCGCGAAGCGCCTCGGCCAGCCCGCCGCTCGACGAGCCTGTGCCGACGGCTCCCACCACGGTCAGCGGCACATCGGGCAGCGCCCGGTCCACCAGGTCGGCGAACTCCTGGTAGCCGGTGTAGTGGACGCCGTCGTGGTACTGACGCATCCAGTACAGGCCCGGCCGTTCGGCCAGCAGCTGCCGGACCCGCCGGACCCGCCCCTCCTGGTCGAGTCTCAGATCCTTCGAGGGCGGCATCTGGTCCACGGTGGCGCCGAGGATCTCCAACTGGGCGCGCATCGTGGCGTCGACGGTGGTGGAGGCGACGATGTGGCAGTGCAGGCCGTAGCGGTGGCAGGCCATCGCCAGGGCCAGGGCGTAGATGCCGCTGGAGCTGTCGACGAGGGTCTGCCCCGGTTTCACGGTCCCGCGCTCCAGCAGGGTGCGGACCGCGCCGAGGGCGGCGTACACCTTCAGCGTCTCGAAGCGGGCCAGGACCACGTTGCCGGACAGCCGCAGCAGGTCCGGAGCCTTGATCGCGTCGGTGATGTGCTCGTGGACCGGGGCGCCCGGTGCGGCGGGTGCGATGCGCGCTGGGGTCACCGTCACAGCCCGACCGAGCGCAGGTAGCGGCCCAGGTCCTCGGCACCCGTGACGTTGCGCGGGCCGCTGACCGCGTCGCCGTAGGACATGACGAGGAAGTGGTTGTCCTGCACCGCCGGTATCGACTTCAGGCTGGGCAGCGACTTGAGGTAGGCGATCTTGTCCTTGGCCGGCTGGTCGGCGTAGTCGATGATCACGATCACCTCGGGCCTGGCCTTGATGACCGGTTCCCAGCCCACCGATGTCCAGCCCTTGTCGAGATCACCGAAGACGTTGGTGCCTCCGGCCGCGGTGATGACGTCGTTCGGAGCGGCGTGCCGGCCGGCGGTGAACGGCTGGTCGGTGCCCGAGTCGTAGACGAACACCTTGGCCGGGTCGTCCCCGGCGGGCCAGGTCTTCTTCAGGGCGGTGACACGGTCCTTGAGGTCCGTGACGAGTTCGTCGGCCCGCTTCTCGACACCGAAGATCTTCCCCAGGTTGTCGAGGTCGGTGTAGAGCGCCTCCAGCGGTGTCACGTCGACGCTCTTGTCGCCGTAGTCCCAGCAGGTCTCGGTGTGCAGATAGCTGGCGATGCCGACCTTGTCGAGCAGGGCCGGGGTGATACCGCGTTCCTCGCTGAAGCCGGAGTTCCATCCGGCCAGTACCCAGTCGGCCTTGGCGTCGACGACGATCTCCCGGGTGATGCGCTCGGTGCCCAGCCGTTCGACCTCGGAGTAGTCCTTGCGCCAGGGCGAGCCCTCGATGGACGGGTCGCCGAGCTCGTTCATGACGTAACCGCGCATCTGGTCCGCCAGGCCCAGGGAGAACATCTTCTCCGCGCCGCTGACGTCGTAGGCGACCGGGCGTTCGGGCCGGGCGTACGTGACGTCCTCGCCGCAGTTGGAGACGGTGACGGTGGCGGGCCCGGCCTTTGCAGCGGGCTCGACGTCCGCGCCGCATCCTGTGGTCACCAGGAACCCGGTCGCCAGTAGTCCGGCGGTGAGGGCGCGGGGGAACGGTGGTCTGATCACGAGTGTGGTCCTTCCGGGGGAGCGTCGGCTGCTGTGGGGGTGCCGGCGGGCGCCGGGGCGAGGTCGTAGAGCAGTTGCGGGGTTCCGGTCCGTGGATGGGGCACGACCATGGCGTCGACGCCGAACACCTTGCGGACCAGCTCGGGCGTCAGGACCTCCGCGGGAGTACCCGAGGAGACCAGACATCCGGAGCCGAGCACGGCGATGCGGTCGCAGACCTGGGCCGCCAGGTTGAGGTCGTGCAGGGCGGTGAGGACGGTCAGTTCGGATGAGCGCAGGAAGGAGAGCAGCTCGACCTGGTGCCGTACGTCCAGGTGGTTGGTGGGCTCGTCCAGGACCAGGACGCGGGGCTCCTGGACGAGGGCGCGGGCGACGAGTACGCGCTGGCGCTCGCCGCCGGACAGGGTCAGCACGCTGCGGTCCGCGAGGTGGGCGATGTCCAGCCGGTCCATCGCCTGCCGGCACAGCTCGCGCTCGCGAGCGGTCAGCGGATGGTTGCCGCGTGCGTGCGGAGCGCGGCCGAGGGCCACCACCTCCTCGACGGTGAAGTCGAGTTCGCTGTGGCTCTCCTGGGTCAGGGCGGCGATCGAGCGGGCGCTGTCACGCAGCTTCAGCGAGGTCAGGTCGGTGCCGTCGAGCAGGACGGCACCGGAGGTCGGCTTCAGCGCCCGGTAGACGCAGCGCAGAGCGGTGGACTTGCCGCTGCCGTTGGGCCCGACGAGCCCCACGATCGAACCGGCGGCCACGTCGATGGTCAACCGGTCGACGAGCGCCCGCCCGGCCGCTTGGACGGACAGGTCGCGCAGCGAGAGGACAGAGGGGGCCATCTACTGGCCTCCGAACAGATAGCCGCGCCGCCGCATCAGCACGACGAACACGGGCACACCGATCAGTGCCGTGATCACGCCGAGCGGCAACTCCTCGGGCGCGAAGGCGGTACGGGCCACCAGGTCGACCCAGACCATGAAGCAGGCCCCGGCGAGCGGCGCCACGGCCAGCACCCGCCGGTGAGTCGAGCCGACCCAGATCCGTACGACATGGGGGAGCACCAGACCGACGAAGCCGATCGCGCCGCTGACCGCCACGATCAGCCCGGTGACGGCCGCGGTGAGCACGAACAGCCTCCGCCGCAGGGCGTCGGCGTCCACGCCCAGGCTCGCCGCCGTCTCGTCCCCCAGCGACAGCACGTCCAGCGACCGGCTCTGCCGCAACAGCACCACGACCGCGACCAGAACCGCCGCCGCCACCAGGGGCAGCGACTCCCAAGTCGCCGACCCCAGGCTGCCGAGCAGCCAGAACAGCACCGTCCGCGCGGCCTGCCCGTTCGGGGAGAGGAAGACCAGGACACTCATCAACGCCTGGAATCCGTACGCCAGCGCCACCCCGGTCAGCACCAGCCGCAGCGGCGTCAGGCCGAGCGGACCGCGCGCGGCCAGGTACACCAGCACCGTCGCACCGAGGGCCCCGAGGAACGCGGCGGCCGACAGGGCGAAGACCCCAAGACCCGCGAAGATCCCGAACACCACGACGGCCGTCGCCCCCACGGACGCACCCGACGAGATACCCAGCACGAACGGGTCCGCGAGAGCGTTGCGCACCAGTGCCTGGATGGCGACGCCGACGACGGAGAGCCCGGCGCCGACGACCGCCGCGAGCAGCACCCTGGGGGTGCGCACATGCCAGACGATGGAGTACCCGGTCACCTCGTCCGCCCCGATGCCGCCGCCGGTGAGAGCCGCCCACAGGAAGTGCACGACGTCGGCCGGCGGTACGACGGTCGGCCCCAGCGCGATGCCGGCCACGACGGAGACCACCAGCGTGACGGACAGCGCCACGAGTGTGCTCAGCAGTCTGCCGCGGCCTGCGGGGCGGTCCTCCGGATCCTGGTGCGGCTCACTCTCCGAGGAGACGGCGGGGCCTGCGGAAGAGGTCCCGGATGCGGCCCCGGTCATGAAGTCCCCTCATTCGCACGGAAGTTGCTCGGCGGGGCGCGTCGAACTCCGCCCACTGATCAGTAGTCGGAGCGGGGTGCCTCAGAGTTCCCGCGTACCGGGATTGAGTTTCGGCCGTGTTCCGCGCACGATCAGCCGTCGCGCGTGGTTGTCGTACGGGCCGCCGTCGAAGTCGCCGTAGCACCGCACGTCGGTGAAGCCGGCCGCCTCGAGGAGGGCGCGCAGTTCGGCCGCGCTGTAGAGGAAGGAGGTGATCGACGCCTCGCGCGCCACCCCGTCGCGCACCAGCGTCCAGTCGGTGCGCAGCCGTGTCCAGTTGTCCAGGACGGTGTCGCGCTGCACCACGTACGCGCCGCCGTCGAGCTCGACGATCTTGGGCCGGCCGATCCAGCCCGCGAGGACCTCCTTGCCCAGCACGTCGATCAGCAGCTGCCCGCCCGGTGCGAGTGAGTCGTGGGCGTTGCGTAACACGCGTGCGTTGTCGGTCGGTTCGTCGAAGTAGCCGAACGACGTGAAGACGTTGAGTATCACGTCGTACGACTCCGGCTCGACGTGCGTCAGCATGTCCGCCTGGATCAGCCGGACTTCGACCCCGGCCGCCGCGCAGGCGGCTTCGGCCCGTTTCAGCATGACCGGGCTCAGATCCACCCCCGTCACCGGGTGACCCCGACGGGCCAGCGGCACCAGATACAGGCCGGGCCCGCAACACAGGTCCAACACCCGGCTGTCGGGCGGGAATTGCAGCAGTGGCGACTCGGCGACGACGTCCGCCGTCTCTGATCGCCTGCGCTCGGAGAACATGGTCTCGGAGAAGTCCGACCAGAATCCGTCGTCCTCGTACCAGTGCATACGGCTGCAACCTCTCACCGGGCCGGGTGGGACCGGAAGCCGGAGCGCCGCGACCTCGTGAGCGCGGTGCTTCTCCTGCAGTGGTCGGATGCCGATCGGCTCTGGTTCCAGGAGGGTTCAGGAGGGGCGTGGCGCGAACGTCTTCCGGTTTCGGGCGGGTTCAAGAGGGCACGGCCCGAACGCCTTCCGGTTTCGGGCGTTCGGTGACGAGTCGTACGGAGAGCTCAGCCGTGGTCTTCCGGATGTGAACCGTCGTCGTCCAGCAGGCCCAGTCGGTGCAACCAGTCGTCGTCGAAGACCTTGGAGAGATAGTTGCGGCCGGAATCGGGCAGCAGGACGACGACGAGGTCGTCCGGGCCCAGTTCGGCCGTCACCCGAAGTGCGGCGGCCACCGCGGTGCCTGCGGAGCCGCCGACCAGCAGTCCCTCCTCGCGGGCCAGCCGCCGGGCGGTCCACAGCGAGTCGCGGTCGCTGATCCGCTCGAACCGGTCGACGACCGCCGGGTGGTAGGACTCCGGCCAGGTGTCGTCCACGGTCTCCGGGTGGCGGAAGCGGCCGATGCTCTCCACGTAGTACGGGCTCCCGTCGCCGCCGGAGTAGAGCGAGGCCTCCGGGTCGGCGCCGACGACCGTCACCCGGCCGTCACTCACCTTCTTGAGGTATTCGCCGGTCCCGGTGATGGTGCCGCCGGTGCCGATGCCGCACACCAGGTGGGTGATCCGTCCGTCGGTCTGCCGCCAGATCTCCGGTCCCGTGGTGCGGTAGTGAGCCTGCGGATTGGCCGGGTTGTCGTACTGGTTGGCCAGCCAGCCACCCGGCGTCTCCTCGGCGAGACGGACGGCCACGGAGTGCACATGGTCGGGATGCTCGCGCGGTACGTCGGACGGGCAGACGATGACCTCGGCGCCGTAGGCACGCAGTACGGCGATCTTCTCCGCGCTGCTCTTCTCCGGGACCGCGAAAACGCAACCGTAGCCGCGCTGCGCGGCGACCATGGCCAGGCCGACTCCCGTATTGCCCGAGGTGCCCTCGACAATGGTGCCGCCGGGCAACAGCAACCCGGCCTGCTCGGCCGCCTCGACCATGGCCAGCGCGATGCGGTCCTTCACGCTGCCGCCGGGGTTGACGTACTCCAGTTTCACGTAGACCGGAGTGGACACCGCGCCGGTGACGCGGTTGAGCCGCACCAGTGGGGTGTTGCCGACCACGTCGGCCAGGGATGCGTGGACGTCCAAGGCTGTGCTCCTTGCGTCAGACTGTGCCGCCGAATTCTGGAAACCGGGGCCGCGGTGGGGTCCGGGACGAACGAGACGAGGCCGACCGCGTACGGCGAGTGGAGGCTCGGCGTCGGCCTGCTCGGCTATTGACTCCTCCGCATTTCGGGTCCGACCTGGACCGGCACGCCGGCGCGGGGCGGCAGTTCGAGTCCGAGGTTCTCGCGCAGGGTGGTGCCGGTGTAGTCGTCGGCGACGATCTTTCGTTTGCGCAGCTCGTGCAGCAGGCCGTTGACGACGAAGTCGTGCAGCCGTGGGTCCGCGAGGCCGCCGAGCGAGATCACGTCCAGAACACCTGCCCGGAACCGTTCCTCAATGGCGTCGGCGAGCTGCTCGGGTGTTCCCGCGACGGCCCAGTGCCCGGTGTCCTGGGCCGCGATGACGAGCTCCCGCAGGGTGTAGCCCTGTCGCGCGTAGCCGGTGAAGATGTCGACCCGGCCGCGACGGCGGTTCACCGAGGCGATGTCAGGCAGCAGGCTCTCCGGCAGCGTCGCGTCGAGGGGGACCTCCGACAGGTCGACTCCGCCGCCGAGCATGTCGGCCACCTGGGCGCGCCCGCGTTCGAAGTCGATCGCCTCGCGCCGCTCGCGTACGAGCCGCTGTGCTTCCTCCTCGGTGGCGCCGTAGGTGGCATGGAACGAGCTGAAGATCAGCGGGAGTCCGTCGGCCCGTCCGAGTCGCTCGGCCTGGCCGCGGATCTTCCGGGTGAAGTCCACGGCGATGTCGAGGGTGGGGAGCGAGGTGAAGACGAGCTCGGCGTAGCGGGCGCCCAGGGCGGTACCCGCTGCGGACTGCCCGGCCTGGATCTGCACCGGGCGTCGCTGCGGAAGCGGCGGAATATTCAGCGGACCGGCCACGGTGAAGAACCGGCCGGAGTGGTCGATGGGGTGCACCCGGTCCCGGTGCAGCACTGCCTTGCCGTCCGCACCGACGGTCAGCGCACCTGGTTCCCAGCTGTCCCACAGCGCGTTGACCACCTCCAGCGTCTCCGCGGCGCGCGCATAGCGGTCCTCCGGGCTGGGCAGCTCGCCGGACCCGAAGTTCTCCTCACCGATCGAGGACGTCACCAGGTTCCAGGCGGCCCGGCCGTTGCTGACGTGATCGAGCGTTCCGAACAACCGGGCCAGGTTGAAGGGGTGGTTGAAGGTGGTCGAGACCGTGGCGATCAGGCCGATCCGCGACGTCACCTGGCTCAGCGCCGAGACGAAGACCAGCGGTTCCTGCGACCCGATCGCGCCCTGGGCGCCGAAGCTGAGCAGGTCGGCGGTGAACAGCGCGTCGATCCGCGCGGCCTCCGCGAGTTTCGCCACCCGCACGGCGGTGTCCAGGGTCGACCGGGTGGGATCGACCGCCAGGTCGTAGGTCTCCGACGTGCCGCCGGCACCGGTCACGGTCTTCAGCGTCCTGGGCCGCTTCGCGCTCACAACTCGTCCATTCTCACCGGCATCGGTGACATCTCGGGTGGAGGATTCTTCGGAGCGAACGAGCACCCGGGCATGCCGGATCAGGTCCAGCTGGCACCACGAGTGCGCGCGGACCCGTCAGACGGTGGAGCGCGGGCCCGTCAGGGGAAAGCCGGAGCGAATGGTCAGCGACAGAGCGCGGCGTGGGTCCGGCACAGGTCCACGTGCCGGCGCTTCGTCCAGGCCGGCAGCAGAACCGCGGTTCCGGCCGGCCCGGTGCACGATGCCCTCACGGTGACTCCCATCGGCCTGGCGTCGGGCGGCGCCGCGGATCGCGACGCGCGGTGAGCGCGGCTTCGAGGAGCCAGGTCTCTCGGCCGTTCCTGGTGGTGCGGGAAGAACGTACGTGGGTGCCGGGCGGCCTTGTCAAGACCGCACCTGCGCCGTCCCTGTCTGCAACAGCGCCGCCGGTACGCCGCCGAAAGAGCTGTTACGAGGCCGCCATGAGCTTGTCATGAACGAGCAGGAATGCCCGTCGCACGCCTGCCGGTTGCCCTGTGTATGACCATCGGAGTAACGCTGCCTCTCCAGAACCGGATCGACACCACGGTGCAACTCGCGCGGGAGGCTCATGAGGCCGGACTGCGCTCCGCGTGGTTCGGGCAGACCTTCGCGTACGACTCGCCCACGCTCGCCGCAATAGTCGGCCGTGAGGTGCCCGGGCTGCACGTCGGAACCGCCGCGATCCCGGTCTTCGGCCGCCATCCGCTGCTCATCTCCAGCCAGGCCCAGACGGCCCAGGCCGCCACCGGCGGCCGCTACCACCTGGGGCTCGCACTCGGCACCAAACACCTGACCGAGACGGCCTTCGGCATCCCGTACGAGCGCCCCATCGCCCGGCTCCGCGAGTTCCTCACCGCCCTGCGCCAACTCGTGGAAACAGGCAGTTCCGACTTCCACGGAGAGCTGCTGACCGCCACCACACCGCTGCCGGCGACGGTGCCGGGAGCCCAACCGCCGGTGCCGCTCCTGGTCGCCGCCATGGCTCCGCAGGCGCTGCGCGCTTCCGGCGAACTCGCGGACGGGATCATCCCGCTCCTGGCCGGCCCGCGCGCCCTCGCCGAGCACCTCGTCCCGGCCGTCACCGCCGCGGCACAGGCAGCCGGCCGGCCGGCGCCCCGGATCGTGGCCGTGGTGCCCGGCGTGGTCACCGCCGACATCGAAGCGGTACGGGAGACGGCGACCGAGAAGCTCGCGTTCTATGAGCAGTTCCCTTCCTACCAACGCGTCATCGGACTCTCCGGCGCCACCCGGGCCGCCGACCTGGCCGTCATCGGCGACGAGGAGACCGTCGCCGCCGAGGTACAGCGGTACCGCGAAGCCGGGGCGACAGAGGTGGTGTTCACCGCGACGGACCTGGGCGGTGAGGCGGACCGCCGCCGTACCTGGAAGCTGCTCGGAGAGCTCGCGAACTCCTGAGGCGCCCCGGACAGTTGGGTATCGCCGGAGCCGACGAGCCGGCTGTTTCGCTGTCGCTGTCGTATGCACGTACATCTAATGGTCTTGACACCTTCCAGGGCCGACGACGTAGGTTGAAGTGACCGGTCCCGGACGGGTGGAGGCCCCGATGCGTGAACGTGGCGCCGCACCGCACGGTGCCGGCACGGGGACGCGGCTCATCATCCGACGGCACGTCGACTACTGCCGCACCGCCTCTGCCGTCTGTCCTTCCGCACGACTCTGACCCCCGTCGGCCCGCCGGGCCGGCCGTCTCGTTGTGCCCTCGGAAGGAAACCCCATGTCCGGCCCCGCCCTGCGGCTCGCCGTCGAACTCGACGGCGACGGCGCCCATCCCGCGGCCTGGCGCCGCGCCGCCCACTCACCTGACCACCTGCTGAGCCCGCGCCGGGTGGCCCGCGTCGCCGCCGCCGCGGAGAACGCCGGGTTCACCCTGCTCACCCTGGAGGACGGCGTACTCCCGCCCGGCGCCACGCCCGACGTGGTCGGCCGCATCGGCGCGGTGGAGCGGGCGGCGTTCCTCGCCGCGTCGACGAGCGTCATCGGCATCGCGCCGGTCGTCCCCGTCACCTATGCCGAACCCTTCCACGTGTCCAGCCAGTTGGCGTCCCTGGACCACATCTCGGTCGGGCGGGCCGGGTGGGTGGTGAGCGAAGAGGTACGTCCTGACGCGGCTCGCGCCTGGGGCCGCCCCCTCGTCGACGGCGCAGCCGCCCGAGCCCGCGAGTCCCGCGACGGCGTCGAGGTCGTCCGCGCTCTGTGGGACTCCTGGGAGGACGACGCGGTCATCCGTTCCGTGGCCACCAGCCGCTACCTCGACCGCGACCGGCTCCACTACGTCGACTTCACCGGCGACACCTATGCCGTGAAGGGCCCCGCGATCGTGCCGCGGCCGCCCCAGGGGCAACTCGTCGTGCTCGGCCGGCCCGACCTCGTGCCCGCCGGGCAACTCGACGTCGCCCTCGTCGAGGGCCGTGACCTCGCCGAGGTCACCGCGGCCGCGGCCGCCGCCGGAACGCCGCGTACCTTCGCCGAGGTCGAGATCGCCCTCGACACCTCGGACGCCACGGCCGAGGAGCGCGTCGCCGACCTCGAACGGCATGCGCCCTGGACCGACCACGGACGGCTGCGCCACATCGGCTCCGCTGCCGGACTCGCCGCGCTGCTCGGCCAGTTGAGGGGCGTCGTGGACGGCGTACGGCTGCGTCCGCTGGTGCTCGACGAGGACCTGCTGGAGCTGTCCCGTCTCGTCCTGCCCGACCTCTTCCAGCGGCGGCACGCCCTCCGCCCGCTGCCCGGCGCAACCCTGCGCACCCACCTGGGCCTCGACCGGCCCGCCAACCGTTACGCCGCCGGTGCGGCGTTCGAGGCCCTTGAGGAGACCCGATGACCCGCACCGACCCCCTCGACGTCCCCCGCCCGCACGCCCAGGTCCACTTCGGCGTCTTCTTCCAGGGCGTCAACCACTGGACCATCTGGTCCGACCTGGCCAGCGGCAGCCAGATCGACCCGGCCAGCTACCGGCGCGTCGCCCAGACCGCCGAACGGGGCCTGTTCGACGCGTTTTTCCTGGGGGAGGGGCTGCGTCTGCGAGAGGTTGACGGCCGTATCCACGACCTCGACATCGCCGGGCGGCCGGACGCCATCACCCAACTC
The DNA here is from genome assembly GCF_044744645.1 of Streptomyces sp. NPDC087263. NCBI lineage: Bacteria > Bacillati > Actinomycetota > Actinomycetes > Kitasatosporales > Streptomycetaceae > Streptomyces > Streptomyces sp. NPDC087263. The sequence continues at coordinate 223,446 of NZ_JBIUYT010000005.1, read as the reverse complement.
GCCGCACTGGCCGCCGTCACCGACCGGATCGGCCTGGTCTCCACCTCCAACATCACCTTCAACGAGCCCGCCGACCTCGCCCGCCGCCTTTCCGGTCTCGACCTGCTCTCCGAGGGCCGCGCGGGCTGGAACGTGGTGACGACCGACAACGCCTGGACCGGCGCCAACTTCCGCCGCGGCGGCTACCTCGACCACGCCGACCGCTACCGGCGCGCCGAGGAGTTCCTCACCGTCGCCCGCGCGCTCTGGGACGGCTGGGAGGACGGTGCCGTCTCCGGCTCCCCGGGCGCCCCCGCCTGGGCGGCACCCGGTGCCGTGCGCCAAGTCCGCTACCAGGGGCCGCAGTTCGACGTCGACCTTGCGCCCACGCTGCCGCGCAGCACCCAGGGTCACCCGGTGATCTTCCAGGCCGGGGACTCCGGTGACGGCCGGGACTTCGCAGCCCGCAACGCCGACGTCATCTTCTCCAGGCACGGCGAGGACTTCGACGACGCGCTCGCCTTCGCCGACGACGTCCGGCTCCGCCTGCGGGCCGTCGGCCGGCCCGACGACGACCTGCGCATCCTCCCGGGTACCGAGATCATCGTCGGGGTCACCGAGGAGGAGGCCCAGGAGAAGAAACGCTGGATCCGTCTCCAACAGGTCACTCCGGCAACGGCGTTGGGTATCGCCGGACTCCTGTGGGGCCTGGACCTCTCCGATCGCGACGCCGACGGGCCGCTACCCAAGGAGGACCCGGTCGTCGCCGAGGACGACGGCTCCTTCGGCGCCCGGCGTGTCGTCGACCCGCGCAAGGTGGTCGCCGAGTGGCGGGAGAAGGCCGACGCACACGGCTGGTCACTGCGGGAGACCGTCATCGCGCTCGGTCCCCAGCGCGGCCACGTCGGTACCCCGGCAGGTCTCGCGGACAAGTTCGCCCACTGGGTGCGGCACGGCGCCGTCGACGGCTTCAACGTCACGCCGTACCTCATCCCCAGCGGCCTCGACGACATCGTCGACCTGCTCGTCCCCGCACTACAGGAACGCGGTCTCTACCCCACCGAGTACACGGGTACGACGCTGCGCGAGCACCTGGGCCTGCGGGAACCCCTCACCCACCGCTCCACCACCGACCGGCGCCAGGCCGGCTGACCCGCCGCTCCTCCGCGCCGCCGGCCCACCCTTTCCCGGGGGTGGGCCGGTTGCACGTCCAGTGCGGAACTCATCGCGCTGTCTCCAACTGCCTCGGCTGCCAACCCAGTTCGGGCGCGACCAGGTGGCGTACGTCGTGCAGGATCTGCTCGTACTCCTCCCGCCGGAACTCGTACGGCAACTCGATACGCAGCTCCGACACCGCCGAGACCACCGGGTCCGCCGCCAGTTGCTCCAGGATCTGCTCCGCCGTGCCGACCACGTCGGGTGCGAACAGGATCCGTTTCGGGCCCTGGGGGGCCAGGGTGCGGGCGTGGCGGCTCGCCGCGTACTCGAGGTAGCGGGTGCGGGTGGCCCGGTCGGCGCTGTCGAACGGCACGATCACGCGGCCCACCGCGACGCGGGCGGTGGACTGCGTACGCCGGAATTCGGTGAGGAGGTTCAACTGGGCCGTGGTGAAGTCGTCGGTGCTCTCGCCGGTGACGATATTGCCGGACAGCAGGTTGAGACCGTTCTCGGCGGCCCAGCGGACCGAGCGCAGGCTTCCTCCGCCGTACCAGATGCGGTCCACCAGGCCGGGGCTGTGCGGTTGCAGGCGCGGCCGCTGGGTGTTGCCCGGCGACTGGATCACGGTGTCCGGGCCCCCGAGATACTCGCCGCGCAGGTTGTCGACGACGCGGGCGACCCTGCCGTAGGACAGGTCGAAGGCGCGCCAGTCACCGTCGTACACCAGGTCGCCGAGCAGTTCGGCGTGCGGCATGCCGGTGCTGAAGCCGACCTGGAGCCGGCCGCGGGACAGCACGTCGGCCAACGCCAGGTCCTCGGCCAGCCGGAACGGACTCTCGTAGCCGATCGGGATGACCGCGGTGCCCAGCTCGACCCGCTCGGTACGCTGACCGGCCGCGGCGAGGAACACCGCGGCAGAGCCCACCCCGTGTTCGAGATGGCGTTGCCGGATCCAGGCGCCGTCGAAGCCCAACCGCTCGCCGTACTCGAAGAGTTGGAGGGTCTCCTCCAGGCCGGTGTACGGGTCGTCGTCGGCGAAGTTGCCCGGGGTGAGAAAGGCCAGCGAGCTGATGGTGGGGGTGCTCATGCGGTCTTCGTCCTCGTGTGGTGTGCGGTACTCATTACTTTGCTGTCCGGAGGCGTCACCGGCTCACCTCCGGGGCGATCGGGTCGGTGGACTCGCTCCCGCCCGAGGGCTGTCCGACAGCGGCAGCCGAGGAGTGCCGGCCGCCGGGGATCGCCGCCAGCAGCTCCCGGGTGTAGTCGTGGCCGGGGCGGCTGAACAGCTCCTCGCTGGTGCCTGTCTCGACGATGCGGCCGGCGCGCATGACGGCGACCTGATGCGCGATCTGGCGCACGACGGCCAGGTCGTGCGAGATGAAGAGGTACGCCACCCCGGTGTCGGCCTGTAGTTCGGCGAGCAGGTCGAGGACCTGGGCCTGGACGGAGACGTCGAGCGCTGACACCGGTTCGTCGCAGACCACCAGGTCCGGCGAGAGCGCGAGGGCGCGGGCGATCGCGACGCGCTGTCGCTGGCCGCCGGACAGCTCCGCCGGGCGGCGGCCAAGGACCGAGGCGGGCAGCGCCACCCGGTCGAGGAGCTCCTTGGCCCGGGCCGTCCGGGAGGCGCGGTCGCCGACCTTGAACGCGCGCAGCGGCTCGGTGATCACCTCGCCGATGGAGAACCTCGGGTCCAACGAGGCGTACGGGTTCTGGTAGATGAGCTGGGCTCGTCGGCGCAACTGCCTGGCCTGTGCTCCGCGGGCGGTGGTGACATCGGCGCCGTCGAACAGGACGTGCCCGGCGGTCGGGTCGGCGAGGCGGAGCACCAGTCGGGCGGTGGTGGACTTTCCGGAGCCGGATTCGCCGACCAGCGCCAGTGTCCGCCCGCGGTGGAGGGTGAAGCTGACATCGTCGACCGCTCGCAGTGTGCGGGCCGAGCCCGCGGCGTGGGGCAGCCGGAACTCCTTGACCAGGTTGCGTACCTCGACCAGCGGCGCCTCCTTCTCGGCTGTGGCGGGCGGGACGGCGACGGTGGTCCGGGGGCGTGCGGTGGTCAGGGTGGGAGCGCTGGCCAGCAGCCGTCGGGTGTAGTCATGCCGCGGGTTCTCCAGGATCTCCCGGGTCGGACCGGTCTCGACGACCCGCCCCTGTGACATGACCACGATCCGCGCGGCCCGGTCGGCGGCGACGCCGAGGTCGTGGGTCACCAGCAGCACCCCGGTTCCGGACGCTTCGGTGAGGTGCTGCAGATGGTCGAGGATGACCCGTTGCACGGTGACGTCCAGTGCGCTGGTCGGCTCGTCGGCGATGATCAACTTTGGTTTGGCGGCGATGGCGATGGCGATCAGCGCCCGTTGCCGCATCCCGCCGGACAGTTCGTGCGGGTACTGCCGGGCGCGGGTGGCCGCGTCGGGCAGCCCGGCCAGGTCCAGGACGGCGATCGCGTCCGACGGCGCGGAGCGTCGGGTCGCCAGCCGGTGGATACGGAGCACCTCGGCGACCTGCTCACCGATGCGCTTGACCGGGTTGAGTGACACCGACGGGTCCTGGGGCACGAGGCCGATCCCCGCGCCGCGCACCGTGCGCAGCTCGCGTTCCGACAGCGAGGCGAGGTCGTGCCGGCCGAAGCGGACGCTACCGGCGTCGATGCCGCCGTTCGCCGCCAGGAGCCGGGTGATCGCATGCGCGGTCGTGCTCTTGCCGGATCCGGACTCGCCGACCACCGCGGTCACTTCGCCCGGCCATACGTCGAGGTCCACGCCCTGCACGGCATGCAAGGAGCCGCCGCGGGTGCGGTACGACACCGACAGGTTCCGCACCTCCAGCAGCGGTTCCCTGGTGGCAGGCACTGCGGTGGTCACGGCCTCGTTCGTCACGGCGTCATCCGTCTCGGGTTCGTTCGTCAGCGGGCCGGTCATCGCTGCCGGGACCATTCGCCGTCCAGCGCGCGGGCGATGCGGTTGGTGGCCAGCACCGTCGAGGCGATCACCAGCCCGGGAAGCGCGGTGAGCCACCAGGCGTTGCCCAGGTAGTTGCGTCCGTCGGAGATCAACGTGCCCCATTCCGGCGCCGGTGGCGGCGCTCCGTAACCGAGGAAGCTCAGTGACGAGACGGCCAGGACGGCGGTGCCGAACTCCAGGGTGGCCAGCACGATCACCGGGCCCATCGCGTTGGGCAGCACATGCCGGCCAAGGACCGAGTACCAACGGGACCCGCAGGAGCGGGACGCCTCGACGAAGACCGCTTGGCGCACCCGCAGCACTTCCGCACGCATCACCCGTGCGAAGCCGGCGACGCTGGCGATCCCGACGGCGACCGCGACCTTCACCGTTCCATATCCCAGCGCGGTGACCAGGGCCAGGGACAGGAACAGTGCCGGGATCGACAGCAGTACGTCGACGAAGCGCATCACCACGTCCTCGACCCAGCGGCCCACGAACCCGGCGATCAGGCCGAGCGCCCCGCCGACCAGGAAGGCGACGCCCACCGCGATCAGCGTCGCCTTCAACGACAGCTGCGCACCGTGCACCACCCGGGAGAACAGGTCACGTCCCAGTTCGTCGGTGCCGAACCAGTGCGCGCCGCTCGGGCCCTGGAAGTTCTGCGACGGCACCCCCTGTAGCGGATCCTGCGAGGTGAACAGCCCCGGCCGGAACGCGGCAAGGACCACGAACGCCACCGCGAGGACCGACGCCAGTAAGCCCGGTCGCAGCAGCAGGAATCGGGTCACCCGCCCGGGTTCGAGCCCGCGCACCGGCCCCGGGTCGATGCCGGGCTCGACGGGGTGTGCCGGGCCGAGGGCGGCGCCTGCGGCGGCATCCTCGACAAGGGTTTCGCTCATGCGGGCCGCACCTTCCTGTTCGAGGTCACCACGATCCGCGGGTCCAGCAGCGGATAGACGAGATCGACGAGCAGATTGGCCGCCACGAAGATCAGGGCTCCGAACACCACCACTCCCTGGACCAGTGGAATGTCCTGGGCGGTGACCGCAGCGGCCGTCACCCGGCCCAGGCCGTCGCGGGAGAACACGGTCTCGACGACCACCGAACCGGCGACGAGCTGCCCGGCCAGCAGCCCGACGATCGTCAACGCCGGCAGTGAGGCGTTGCGCAGCGCGTGCCGCAGGTGAATACGCAGTCGGCCGGCGCCCTTGGCCCGCGCGGTCTCCACATAGGCCTGGTCGAGCGCCGTGAGCAGGCTCTTGGCCAGCACCTGCGCGACCAGGGCGCCGGTCGGGATCGCGAGCGTCACCGCCGGCAGCACCAGACCCGGCAGCCCGTCGTTACCGAACGCGGGGAACCACCGCGCCCGGAAGGAGAACAGCTCGACGAGCACCAGCCCGACCCAGAACGTCGGCACCGACACCCCCAGCGGCGGCAACGACAGCAACAGCTGCCGCAACCACCGCTGCGTGGTGTAGGTCGCCAGCACCGCAAGACCGCCACCGAAGACCACCGCGAGCAGCAGCGCCGCTCCGGTCAACTGCAGCGTCTGCGGCAGCGCGTCGGCCAGCGTCGAGGTCACCGGCCGACCGGTGGAGACCGCGTTCCCGAAGTCACCGCGCACCGCCTTGCCGAGATAGTCGGCGTACTGCACCAGCACCGGTTTGTCGAAGCCGTACTCATGCCGCAGTGCGGCGATCTGCGCCGGATCGATCTGGCCCGAGTCCGCTCCGGCGCCGGCCATCGCCGAGACCGGATCACCGGGCAGATAGTTCAGCACGAAGAACGACACCGTGTACGCAGCCCAGAGCACCCCGAGTGCCTGTGCGAGACGCTTGCTCACATAGTGACGCATTTCCTGCCCACCTCCTGTAGCCGACGACCGGATCGGACGCTCTGTCGCGCATCCACCGGCTGCTAGCCGATCCAGGTGTCGTGCAGCTGGATCCGGCTGGAGGCATCGAACGTGAGGTTGTGCACCTTCTTCGCCACCCCCAGCTGGGTCTGCAGCTCCACCACGGGAATGACGTAGGCGTTCTGCACGATCAACTGCTGTGCCTGGCCGACCAGTTCCTTCCGCTTGGCCACGTCGGCAGTCGCCGCCTGCTGGGTCAGCGCCGAGTCCAGCGGGCCCGCCGGCAGGCGGTAGAGGTTGGCCAGCTCGGTGGAGTACTGGCTGCGCAGGATGTCCGGGTCGGCGCGGGTCAGGTTGCCCCACGACGCGTCGAAGTCGCCGGACTGCAGCATCGTGGCGAACTGGGCGGTCTGCGTCTCCTTGAGGACCACGTCGACTCCGACGGCCTTGAGCTGCTGCTGGATCAGCTCCAGGGCCGGCTGGTTGGTGGCCGAGTTGGCGAACCACCTGACGATCAGGCTGAGCTTGGTGCCGTTCTTCGATCTGATGCCGTCACTGCCGACCTTCCAACCAGCCGATTCCAGCAGGGACTTCGCCTTCGCCGTGTCGAAGGCCAGGTCGGAGCCCTGGTCGGCGTAGTCCGGTGTGGTGTACGCCAGGATGCTGGTCGCCGGCCTGGTGCCGGTCGGGAACACGGTGTCGACGATCTGCTGCCGGTCGATGGCGAACAGGAGCGCCTGACGCACCTTCACGTCCTTCAGCAGCGGGCGGGAGTTGTTCAGCCCCAGGTTGAACACCGCACCGGGATTCGCCCGTCGTTGCAGGTTCACCTGGCCACCGGTGAGCGCAGCCTCGTCGGCCTTGCCGACGCTGCTGATCGCGTCCACCTGACCGGACTGCAGGCTGCCGGTGCGCACGCCCGATTCGGGCACCACCTTGAACACCAGCTTGTCCAGGTACGCCTCGCCCTGCTTGGTCCACAGGGACGAACCCCAGGCGTACTTGCTGCGCTTGGTCAAGGTGATCGCCTGGTTCTGCACATAACTCTCCAGCGTGAACGGCCCGGACCCGACCACACCCTTGCTGCACTTCTCCTGCGGGCTCTGCTTCGCGCTAGCCGACGACTCGATACCCAGTGAGTGCGTCGACGTGGCCTGGAGGAACTGCGCGTTCGGCTGCTGGAACTTGACCCGCACCGTGAGCGGATCGACCGCGGTGGTGCTGTCCACGCCGCTCAAGTACCCCTGGGCCAGCGTCCCCAGGGCGCCGAGCTTCGGTACCGCGTCGAAGTTGTCCTTGACCACCTGCGCGGTCAGCGGTGTCCCGTCGCTGAAGGTGACACCTGATCGCAGGTGGAAGGTGAACGTGGTCGTGTCGGAGCTGACGTCCCAGCTCTTCGCCAGCCACGGCACAATTCTGCCGGTCTTGGGATCCTGGTCGGTCAGGGAGTCCACGATCTGGCGCAGTGAGTAAATGGTGTCGTTGCTGCCCACCTGCTGCGGATCCACGCAGCCCACGTCGGAACCCACCGCGAAGGTCAGTGTGCCGCCGGACTTGGCCGGGCCGTTGTCGCTGGTCGAGCCGGCGCTGTCGCTCGACGTGCAGGCGCTCAGCAGGAGGCTGCTTGTCACAAGGGCGGCGAGTGCCGCCCACCGGGTGGGTCGGGAATCCGGATGCGATATCACGGACGGGTTCTCCTACTCCAAAGTCACCGCGCACATGCCGGTGCAGACCAAGGCGAAGTGGACCTGGGCAGACCTGGGCGAAGTGACGGAAATATTCGGAAGATGTCTGGGGAAAGGGTGCCGACGAAGGCGTGACAGTGCCGCGGACTCCGACAGCACTGTGAGAGCCCGCAGGGAGTCGCCCGCGGCGTCAAAGCCGTCGGCGAACGTCAGTCAGGAAGGCGGGGAGGCCGGGACGCAATCAGTCGTGACACAGACAGCTGGTGAAGAGCTGCAGGTCGATGTGGCGTCGGCGGGAGAATCCGGAGAACACCGCAGCGGCCGCGATCGAAGCACTGAGATCACTGCTGTTCGGCACGCTGGTCCTCCCGATCTCAGGCCCGGTCAAGGGGCCACGCGCTTGCGGGGTCGATGACCCCGCCGGGCTTTCACCTGGAGCACCCCACCGCGGTGGAGGGTTGCCGATCAACGAGCCAGGGCTTGACGCTGACACTCAATGCCGCTTGGAACGCTAACGAGCGTCGCCATGATCCGTCAATGCCGACAGGCGAGTTGGGCCACGCACGGCACGGCGGACCGAGTTGCGAAAGGCCCGGAAACGGCCGTCCCGAACTCTCCTGACCGGGCGCCGGTCGGACCCGAGGCGCCCCGACTCAAGAAATCGTCGGACCTGTCTGTTTTGTCATTCCAGAGGGCCTTCGTAGTTCTTTGCTGAAACCTGAGTAAGGTTTCGCCCAAATATGTGGCTTTTTCCCAGATGTGGTCACATCCTGAACGCGGGAGATAAATGTGTACCTAGCAACTAGTCGGGGCGAGTTGCCGACTCTGGGCGCTTGGAGGGAAAGGCATGCAATGGAGCAGCCTGCAAAACACCCACGGCCGGCGGTCTCGACTCGAACGTTCTCGGGACACTCGACCTGCCGCCCCGACCCTGCCGGTCCGGGGCGACGGAGGAGCCGAACCCGTGGATGACCGGCGTGTGGACCTGGCCGCAGCGCACGCGACGCCGGAACTGCTGGCCATTCGTGACCGGCTGCTTGTCGCCCTGGCGTTCTCGTCAGGCGTCTTCGAGGCGATCTGCTTTCTCTCCTTCGGGAAGGTCTTCACGGCGTTCCAGACCGGAAACCTGGTGTTTCTCGGACTTGGGGTAGCCGGCACGCGGCCGCCCGCCGGCCCGGATCCCGTTCGCGTGGTGATTTCACTTGCCGCGTTCGCCGTGGGGGCCGCAGTGGCAACACGGATCCTGACCGCGTTCAACGGCGACGAGGAGATGGAGGACTCGCAGATCTTCGAAGCGTGGCCGCGTCGCGTCTCCATCGCACTGTGCGTCGCGACGGTGGCGCAGGTCGGTTTCATCGTCGTGTGGATGGCGGCGTCTCCGTCCAGCCTCGTGTCCAACATCCTGGTCGCCCTCAACGCCTTTGCGATGGGTCTGCAGATGAATGCCGTTCGGTCGCTCCATGTGCCGGGCATTTCCACCACGGCGGCCACGGCCACCTTCATCAGCTGGATTTCCGGTATCACCACCTGGTCTCTGAAGCCCGCCGCGGTACGTCGCCTGACCGGGGTCCTGGTGGGCATGGTGGCCGGCGCCTTCGTCGGAGACTGGATGCTCAGCCACGCGCACACCTACGCGCCGGTGCTGCCAGTGGTCGTGATCGCACTCGTCGTCGCGGTCGCCTCCGTGATGCTGAAGCAGAAACCTGCGCGGTAGAGCGTCGGCGAGCGGGATCCTCGCCTCGGCGCCGGTACGGCCGACATGACGGTCGTACCGGCTCGGGCTGACCGGCACTGTGGCCGGGATCCGGCTTGAGCACCGTGGTGAGCTGCAGCGCACGGGCGGGCGGTTTCGGGGCTGCATCCCGTACGCGAGGCGAGTCGGTAGGCCGCCTTCCGCCCTGAAACGGCGTGGCTGCCGTCCGCGGCTGGGCAGTCGGCCCGGCGCCCCGTGCCGACCGGGCCGCCGTCCACGGGAGGCGGCACCGCTATTCACGGCTTCGCCGAGGCCCGTGGGCCCTTGGGTTCGCCCGCAACGACCGGCCGTACCGCACAATGGTGCGATGATCGACGGTACTTCGCGGACAACAGCCGAGCCGCCGCCCCGGTTGATCAAGGACGACGAGTTGGCCGGCCATTCGGTGGTGGCCAACAGCGCCATGAACCGCGAACGGGTTCTGGCCGGCGTCAACAGCTACACCCGCGAACTCGGCTTCGCTCCCACGGATTTCCTGAACGAGAGCGACCGCCGCTCCGCCCCGTCATGGCTGGACCTGTGCAGCGGAGAAGGGCTGGCCCTACGCGAAGCGGCCAAGCGACTCCCGCAAGCCGCACTGACCGGCGTGGACCTGGTGGGCCCGCGGTTGCGGGCAGCGCTGCCCGACGGCCTCGAACTCATCACCGCAGACCTCGGCGGGTGGTCCGCGGAGCGCCGCTACGACCTGGTCACCTGCGTCCACGGACTGCACTACATCGGCGACCGGCTCGCGCTGCTGGAGCGGGCCGCCTCCTGGCTCACCGGCACCGGCCTGCTGGTCGCCCACCTCGACCCCTCGACGCTGCGGCGACCCGACGGCGGTGATGCCTCCCGCCCGGTCCTGGCCGCACTGCGCGCCGCCGGCTTCCACTACTCGACCCGCCACCACCGCCTCAGCCTGCGGGGCGGCCGCCGCATCACCCTGCCCTTCACCTACCTCGGCGCCGACCCCCACGCGGGCCCCAACTACACCGGCCAGCCGGCCGTCGCGTCGTACTACCGCCCCCGTTCGGCGCGCCCTCCTGCGGAGACGACGGGAAGCCCTCGCCAGGGACTGGACAGGTGATGGGGAGGGCAGCGATGACTTTCCAGCGACGCGGCAGTCTCCATGGCCGTAACCCTTGGCGTGGTTGCCGTAACCCTTGGCGTGAGGAAGAGGAGCGAGTCCCATGCGCATCGTGATCAGTGAATTCATGAGCTTGGACGGCGTCGTACAGGCACCGGGTGGGCCCGACGAGGACACCGAGGGTGGCTTCACTCACGGCGGTTGGACCCACCCGTTCTTCGATCCGGAGGTGGTGGGCGGCGCCTTCGCCGACGCGCTGACGAAGGCCGACGCGCTGTTGTTCGGGCGCCGCACGTGGCAGTCGATGGCTGCGGCGTGGCCCGAGCGGGGCGGCGACCCGTTCGCCGACCGGATGAACGCCATCTCGAAGTACGTCGTTTCCCGAACGCTGGGTGACGACGACCTGACGTGGAACAACACCACGCACATCCCCGGCGATGAGGCCGTCGCCCACATCCGCAAGCTGCGCGAGACGGATACGGAGGGCGGGGACCTGTTGGTCATGGGGAGTCCCACGCTCGTGCGCACCCTTCTGCGCGAGGGCCTGGTCGACGAACTCCGGCTCATGATCATGCCGGTGATCCTCGGTGGCGGTAAGTCGATCTTCCCCGGCGACGGTGCGTTGCGCACGCTCCACCTGGTCTCGACCGTCACCAGCGGCACGGGCGTGAACGTGTGCACCTACCGGCCGGTCGACCACGGGTAGACCGGGAGGCGCCGGGCGGCCACCGACGGAGGAAGCGCGCGCTGACGCCCGCCGCTGTGCCGGAGCCGGTTCAGTGCTTGCCGAAGTACATGAGTTCCCACAGAGCCGGTGCGCTCACGCTGTCGACGGCCTCGCCGTGTGTGAGGTGCTCGACGGTGACCTGGCCTGTGAAGCGCATGTACGCACCGTTGAATCCGGCGAGTCTGGCCAGGATCCGTTTCGCCCCCTTGAGGGATTCGATCATGCGGTTCTGGACGATGGTGTTCTCGCGGCGGAAGGTGACCCGGAACCCCTCGCCGCCCTCGGGGGCCGCGTCGTAGTCGAACACAAGAGTGTTGGCGACCGGCTTTCCGGTGACGGGGTCGGGGTGTTCGTCGGACTTGGTGAAGCGAACCAGGTTGGCGCGGTCGGCGAGGATCTCGCCGTTCTTGGCGAGCATGAAGATGGGGATCTCGGCGGAGCCGTACTTCTTCGCGGCGGTGATGTAGGAGGCGATCACGGTGTAGTCGCCTGCCTCGGCGCGTGCCCAGTACCAGTGGTGCATGAGACGCGCCATCTCGGCGTCGCCCCAGTTGTGGTCGTGGTAGCCGGTGCCCGTGCGGGTCTCGGTCGTGCCGTCGATGGTGAGGGTGGCCTCGACCCGGCCCTGGGGGACGGAGGGCAGCCAGGCGAAGTACTTGTGCTTTTCCTCCCCGAACGTGACGTGCCCGGTCTCCGGCCGCCAGGAGGGGACCTGCCCGGTGAGGGTGACGTCCGCGACGACGCCGTCGACGTTCGCGTGGATACGGTAGGTGTGCAGGTCACCGCTGAAGCGGTTGTCGCCGATGCGGACATCGCACCGGTCGGTGCCGAAGTCGTGGTCGTCCGGGTACTCCGGTGAGGTCCGTTCGATGTGGGTGCCGTCCGGCCGGTCGAGCTCGATGGTGACCACCGGCGCGGGCGGCTGGTTGACGCCCTTGCCGACCCGGAAGTCCTTGACCATGAAGTTGATCACGAGGGTGGATCCGTCGTCGAGGACGCAGTCGAAGTACCACCACTCGAAGGTTCCGGGGCCGCCGGGGCGCGAGCGGAAGCCGTCCTCCCAGGGCGCGATCTCGCCCCTGGCGATCCCCAGACGCTGGTAGTCGGCCGGCCGATCCGCCATGCGGCAATCCTCGGTGCGGGACATCGTCGTCTCCCCTTTCCCTCTGCAGTCGTTTGGTGAGTTCATGGTTGGTATCGGCTCATCCGACGCCGACGTTGACCCTTTCCTTTCTCCCGTCCGCGTTCGGCGCAGTCCTGAGGCGCAGTCCTGAGGCGTAGTCCTCAAAGGCGCAGTCCTTAGGCGTCGGCCAATGCGGAAAAAGAGGGCAGGTCCCTCCTCGGTCAGGAGAGCAGACATCACCGGCGCGGCGCGGCGCGGTCGGGCAGAAAGAACCCACCCGTAACCACGGTGTCGCATCGCTCGGCCCGGCGCAGGTTCAAGTCCTCGGTCGGTACGCCGTTCCCGGCGGCCCCGCTTGATGGGCGAGCGTCGGCCTGCCCTGTCCGCAGGAAGGCGGACGCTCGCCCATCAAGCGGGCCGGGCGATCCGACGTCGGGCCTCAAGCGCTCTGCCCCTGACCCTGACCGTGGCGCTACGCTGCTGTGTCGTGCAGCAGACGCGTCTCGACACCGCCCGGATCCGGGCGGCTCGCCGGGTGATCGACCCGATCTTTCTCGACACTCCGCTGTACCGCTGCGAGGCGCTGGAGCCCGACCTCGGGTGCACGGTGAGCATCAAGCTCGAAACGGCGAACCCGGTCCGCAGCTTCAAGGCCCGTGGCACCGAGGTGGTCGCGAGCCTGCTCGCCGACGATGCCTCGCGAGCGGTGGTGTGCGCCAGCGCGGGCAACCTCGGCCAAGCCCTCGCCTGGTCCGGTCGCGGCCGGGGGCTCGACGTCACCGTCGTGGCCTCCCGCTTTGCGACGGTGGCCAAGCTTGATCGCATCCGCGCGTTGGGTGCCAGTCTGGAGCTGGTGGACGGCGACCACGAGATGGCTCGCGAGCGGGCGGCGTCCATAGCGCGGTACGACGGTATCCGGCTCGTCGAAGACAGCCTGGACCTCGAGACCTGCGAGGGCGCGGCGACCATCGGCCTTGAACTGGTGGACACGGTGCCGTCGTTCGACGCCGTCCTGATCGCTCTCGGTGGAGGGGCGCTGGCCACCGGTGTGGGGCACGTGATGAAGGCTCTGGCTCCCGGAGTCGAGGTGATCTGCGTCCAGCCCTTGGGCGCACCGGCGATGACCCACTCGTGGCGCAGACGGCGCGTCGTGACCACCGACTCGACCGACACCATCGCTGACGGTGTCGCCGGCCGGTGTCCCATCCCGGCCGTCCTGGAGGACCTCCTCCTGGTCGCCGACGACGCCGTCCTGGTCCAGGAGGCGTCGATCATCGCCGGTATGCGGATGCTCCTCGACCACGCCGGCCTCATTGTCGAACCGTCGGCCGCGCTCGGCATCGCGGCGATCCTCGAAGACCGTGACCGCTTCGCCGGCCGACACGTGGTCACCATCCTGTGCGGCAGCAATGTCGACGTGGACGCCTATCACCGCTGGGTCGGTGCGGCTCCCGTCCACCGGCCTTGACAGTTACTCCGGCTTGGCGGCAGCCAGCGCGGTGGTCGCGGTCGACGTGCGTCGGAAATCGAACACGTGATTGAATTACGGCATGGCGCACCAAGCGGAGTGGACTCGGTCCTGCCGCTCGTGCCGACTCGGGCCCGACAGGAGAAGGGAGGGCATCACCGCCGAGGCTCCAGCGATGCCGGGTTCCGTCCCCACGACGCCGCAGCGCACCGGAGCGAAGGAGCACGCCGGCCGCGACGAGCACCGATGAGAGCCCGACGCGAACATCCGGAACCGCGTCCAAACCGTACAAACGAGGCTGGGTCCATGTCCGCACCATTGCCTGTGACCGTGGCTCCGCCCTTGCCGAAGGGCGGTCGCCGAGTTCGTGTGAACGGCGAGAACCTGGGGGTGGCGTACAACCTTGAGGACCTCTCCGAGTTCCTGCGCCGTGCGGGCCTGGATTTGGATCCGGTGGCCGCCGCGGCTTCGCCGCTCATCGACTGGCGCGGCGTCGGGCCGGAGTGCTGGAGCATCGACGGCCGCGGTTGACCGATTGCGGCGGTTTGGTGAGTGATGGATCCCTTGGTGGATGAAGCAGGCGGGTGGTGTGTTCTTATGCGTCCGCGGGCTGTCGGAATTCGGGATGGCGGATATCCGGGTCCTCCCCTCCTGAAGACTCGAATGAGTCTGAAGTATGGGCTTTTGAGGACCCGTCAATTGTCTGCAGAATGAGGAGGCGGGGTGCCGGACAGGGATATCGAGTCCGGTGCGGCGCCACAATGTCGCCCGCCACCTCCTCGGTCGTCTCAATGCGGCGCCGGTCGCGGGGCGACCGAGGGGCTGCTGGAGAAGTTCCGCGTCGCGCTGAAGGACGCGCGGGACGGGGCGATCGCGAAAGAGGGCGAGGTGACTCTCGAGTACGTGAAGGCGATGTACTCGAAGTTCGTCTCCACGATGGGGGAGTCGCACTACAACCGGGAGCTGTACCGCCCGGACTGGATGCACCTGATCCGCCCCCAGGCCTTCGCCAACCTCTGGATGAAGGCCCACAAGGCGTACGACGAGGGACTCATGGTGGTCCGCGCGATGGGCACCGACGAACTGCACGTCAGCGGTGACTGGCGCAGCGTCTTCCCCGAGGGCCGCGGAGTCGCCGAAGTGAAGATCGAGGACACCTACATCGTCGGCAGGACACTGATCCGGCAGCTGTCGGCGGGCACAGGAGTCTCCAGTGACCGTGATCCCGCCCCGACCGGCCCCGTTGCTCGAGGAGTTCGACTTCGCGCGGGAGCGCCTCGCCTGCCGTATGACAGTGCCCGTGAGGGACAGCGGCGATGGGACCGACACCAAGGTCGGCCCCCTGCCCGGCGAGGAGTTCCGCCGGGAGCCGATGCCGAGTTGCTGGTCGGTGCGGCGGCGTGCGGACGGACCAGGGCCGCGTGCGACGCTCCTCCCCGGCGGCGGCGCCTGGGGGTGCGACGCGGCCCCTCCCGCATGCGGCCCCCTCCCGCATAGCTGGCCGTCGCCCTTCGCGACCATCGCGTGGCGCCCGAGCAACCTCGCGAATCGCTGATCCCCTGCGTGCCGACCACACCAACCGCGATCACGTGCTGACCCGAGACGACTACCTCGTCAACGGGAACGTCGTGGACGTGGTCTCAGCATTCGATGCCGGCGGGAAATGCTGCACCACGGAGCCGAGATCGCCCTGATCCGCGACCTCTGCCGCGCACGACAGCACTGACTCCGGCAGGCAGGGACACCGCCGATCAGCGCCGTCGTGGCCTACAGCAGTGTCGGCGCGTGGAATTCGCCGAGACCGGAGGCCAGGTCCCGGTCCAGCCAGTAGCGGCGCGGTTCGGCGAGCATGACGTCGACACTGACGGCGAGGATGCCAGGGATCCTGGCCAGCTCGTTGTCGATGAAGAGCGCCAGGGCGGAGCGGTCGGCTACCAGGCCGGTGGAGAGGACGGCCATGTCGCTGGCGACGTGGGCGGCGAGCCGGGTCTGAGGGAGCTGGTCGATGCGGCGCATGACGTCGGGGGTTTCGCCTGGGGCCACTCGCAGGCGGAGTACGAAGGGGGTCTGGAAGCCGAGCCAATCCGACACGATCTCCAGGCGCGGTTTGACCCATCCTTCGTCGAGGACCCGGCGGACGACGCGGTGCGCGGTGGAGGTGGCCAGGCCTGCGGCCCGGGCGATGCTCGCGGCGGATGCGCGGCTGTCCTGGATCAGCTGGGCGACGACGGTGCGTTCGGCTTCGCTGAGTGGTTTGGCGGGGGGTGTCGCGGTCGTGGTGCCCTCGGGGCGGGCGCCGGTGAGCTTCAGCAGGTCTACGCGTTCGGTGTCCGTGAGGAACTGGGGGTCCCAGGTGATGCCCCGGCGCAGCGTACTGAGAGCGGGCAGCGCGTTGACGCGGCGGACGCCGGGGACGGAGAACATCCGGTCGATCGCCTCGCTGGTAGCGGCCTCGGAGGGGGCGTGCACGACGGCGTAGAGGGGGTAGTCGCCGGAGATCTGTGCCAGCAGCTGGAGGTGGGGCAGGTCACGGAGCCGGTGGAGGACGGCGAGCGGGCTCTCGCCGGTGATGTCCAGGAATACGTGGATCGGCATCGCGGTGGAGTGCATGCCCCAGTCGGCCTGCCCGATCACGCGGACCATCCGTGCCTCGTGCAACCGGTCGTAGCGGCGTTTGAGCGTGCTGGCGTCGGCGGCCAGGATCTCGCCGACGTCGTCCCAGGTGGCGCGGGGTGCCAGATGCAGCGCGCCGATGAGGCGCCGGTCGAGCTCGTCGAGGAGAGGGCTGGTCATGGTGCTCCACTCTAGGGTGCCACTTAATCCCACTGTTACTTCTGAGATATAGATAATCTCTCACTAGGATGCCAATGTTCGCAGGAACATCCCCTCAATGCACGAAGAGGTACCGATGAGTGTCACCTCCGCTCAGCCTCAGCCGACCGAGCCGCAGTCGAGAGTCCTGCGCACCGCGTTCCGGAGTTTCGCGGCGATCGAGAAAGTCGGCAACAAGCTCCCCAACCCGTTCTGGCTGTTCTGGATCCTCGCGGGGGTCGTGATCGTTCTCAGCGCGGTACTGGCGGCGGCCGGTGTCAGCACCGCGCATCCCGGGACGCACGAGACCATCAAGGTGCAGAGCCTGCTCAGCAAGGCCGGGGTCACGACGATGGTCGAGGGGGCCGTCGACAACTTCGCGACCTTCCCGCCACTGGCCACGATCCTCGTCGTGGGCTTCGGCATAGCTGTCGCCGAGGCGAGCGGACTGTTCACGACCATGCTGCGCCGCATGGTCGCCCGGGTGCCGGGCAAGTACCTCACCTTCGTGCTGTCGATGACGGCGATGGTCGCCCACGTCGCCGGTGATGCCGCGTACGTCACCCTCATCCCGCTCGGGGCCCTGGTCTACCGTGCCGCCGGCCGCAGCCCGGTGCTCGGCTGCATCGTCGCCTACGTCTCCATCTCCGCCGGGTACGACGCCTCCCCGGCGATCACCACGACCGACGTGCTGCTGTCGTCGATCTCCACCGCCGCGGCCCACACCACCGACGCGGACTACGTCGTCACCCCGGTGGCCAACTACTTCTTCGGGCTCGCCTCGTCGGTCCTCGTGGCCCTGGTGATCACACTCGTCGTCGACAAGGTCATCGCCAAGCGCTCGGACCTGGACCCCGACGAGCCGGTCACCGCGCTGACTGCCGACGAGCTCAAGACGATCGAGGTCACCGATGACCAGCGCCGCGCGCTGCGGGTGACCGGGCTGGTCGGGCTCGGCTTTGTCGCGGTCCTGGCGGCGTCCCTCATCCCGTCGTCCTCACCGCTGCGCGGCGAGCACGGTTCCATCGTCGAATCCCCGCTGATCACGGGCATGTCGCTCGTCCTCTTCCTGTTCTTCACCCTGCTCGGCTGGGTCTACGGCCGGATGACGGGCACCTTCCGTGCCCCCCGCGACATCGTCGACGC
Source organism: Streptomyces sp. NPDC087263 (assembly GCF_044744645.1). Lineage (NCBI taxonomy): Bacteria > Bacillati > Actinomycetota > Actinomycetes > Kitasatosporales > Streptomycetaceae > Streptomyces > Streptomyces sp. NPDC087263. The sequence goes on along the minus strand of NZ_JBIUYT010000005.1, from coordinate 205,730 downwards.
GCTCGTCGAGGGCACCCGCACCTACGCCCCGATCCTCGTTCTCTTCTTCGCGATCTCCCAGTTCCTCGCGTACTTCAAGTGGACGAATATCGGCAACGTCATCGCCATCGAGGGCGCGCAGACCCTGAAGGACATGCATCTGGGCGGATGGACCGTGCTGATCGGCATCGCCGTACTGATCACGTTCATGAACCTAGTCATCACCAGCGGCTCCGCCCTGTGGGCCCTGGCCGCCCCCATCCTCGTGCCCATGCTGATGCTCATCGGCATCGAACCCGAGACCACCCAGGCCGTCTACCGCGTCGCCGACTCGGTCACCAACTGCGTCACCCCGATGAGCCCGTACTTCGCGATGGCGCTGGGCTTCATCCAGCAACACAAGAAGTCCGCCGGCATCGGCACCCTGGCCTCATTCACGATCCCGATCGCCGCTGTCGTCTGGGTCGTCTGGGTCGCGTTCTTCGTGGCCTGGTACCTGCTCGGCATCCCCCTCGGCGTCAGCTGACCCCGCCTCCCACAACAGCGCCCCCCCACACCCTCGTACGAGAAAGCAGATCATGACCGCATCACCCGTTGCCGCCCTCACCGCCCGCGCCCAGGACGTCTCGTCGGAGATCGTCGCCGACATCCTGACGCTCGTCCGTCAGGAGACCAGCAGCTACGACCTGTCGAGCCTCGCGACCGGTCTTGACCTCCTGCGGGAGCTGACCGTCCACCGGCTCGGGAAGCCCGACCACGAGCAGCGCCATCCCGGCGGCGCGTGCGGAGACACCCTCACCCTGACCTACACCGGCACGGGTGCCGGGCACGTCGCGCTCGTCGGCCACTACGACACCGTATGGCCGACCGGGACCCTCGCCGGATGGGAACAGCGGGAGGTCTCCGAGGACGGTCGGGACAAGCTCAGCGGGCCTGGCATCTTCGACATGAAGACGGGTCTGGCGCAGGGTGTCTGGGCCCTGAAGCTGGCCCGGGAGGGCGGCGCACCCTTGCCCACCGTCACCTTTCTCTTCAACGGCGACGAGGAGATCGGCTCCCTGTCCTCGCGGCCGGTGATCGAGGAGGTCGCGCAGAAGGTCGACGTCACGCTGGTGCTGGAGCCGAGTGCCCACGGCGCGGTCAAGACCGCCCGTAAGGGCACGGGGATCTTCCAGGTCACGGCCACCGGCGTCGAGGCGCACGCCGGGCTGGCGCCGCAGGACGGGGCGAGCGCGATCACCGCGCTGGCCGAGTTCGTTGTCGCCGCCGCGACCGTCGCCGCCCCAGACAAGGGCACCACGATCAACACCGGGCTCATCCAAGGCGGCTCCGCCATCAACGTCGTCGCCGGGCAGGCCACCGCCGGCGTCGACATCCGGGTCAGCAGCGAGGCCGAACAGGTTCGTGTCGACGCCGAATTGGACGCCATCAAGGTCAGCGACGCCCGCGTCCGCATCGAGATCGATCACGCCTGGAACCGGCCGCCGATGACCCTCAACGCCGCCTCCGCCCCCCTCCTCGACCTCGCCCGTGGTGTCGCTCACGAGCAGGGCCGCGGCGCTTTGCCGGACGCGGCCGTCGGGGGCGCCAGCGACGCCAACTTCGTCGCCGCCCTCGGCCTCCCCGTACTGTGCGGCATGGGCGCAGTCGGCGACGGCGCCCATGCCCAGGGCGAGTTCATCTACCCCGACACCGTGCCCGCCCAGACCGCCCTGGTCGCGGGACTCCTGGTGCGACTGGCGGAACCGCTGCGGGGCTGAGCCGTGGTGTCCTGGCCCGCGGCACGGCGGCGTGCTCCGCCGAAGCTGATATCCCTGGCCGCGGGTTCAGAAAGCTGCGGAGCGTGCGGGCAGGGCGGCCCGGGAGGAAGGTAGTACGTGCCGTGCCCCGATCCGCGCATCGTGCTAGGCTTGATCCAGTTGCAGTTGTGGTTCCCGTTGACTTCAAGTGCCTTAGACGAATCAATTTCGTCGGGCATTTTTGTATTTCCGGTGCTTTTTACCGGACGGGGTTCATCTCGGCGACGCGGGGGTTCACACAGTGCGAACCCCTGGGCATGGCCTCGAAGGAGATTTGACATGGCTACCGGTACGGTTAAGTGGTTCAACGCGGAAAAGGGTTTCGGTTTCATTGAGCAGGACGGCGGGGGCCCGGACGTCTTCGCCCACTACTCGAACATCGCCGCCCAGGGCTTCCGCGAGCTCCAGGAAGGCCAGAAGGTGAACTTCGACATCACGCAGGGCCAGAAGGGCCCCCAGGCGGAGAACATCACTCCCGCCTGACGCTGAAGCGTCTGAGGCAGCTGGGACCCCTACCCTTGCGGTGGGGTCCCAGCTTGTTGCTTTTTTGCAGGGTTTGCCGGACGGGCAGTGATGACCTGATCGGGCTCCTGCGATCCGGTAGGCCGATCTCGGCGGATTCGGAGAAATCTGATTCCAGCGGCTGTTTTCTACCGTGCCGGTGCGACCGGCTATTTTTTGGTCTTACATTCGGCTCGTGCTTGCAATTCATCCGGCTTATGAGTGCCGGGAATTCCTCGATGCGTGCCATATCGAGGAAGGTTCTTCATGAACCGCTCAGCTCGCACGAACGACCGTTACTCCAAGACCCGTAAGGACGGCTCCGCCGGTTCCGACCGAGGAGCCCGCTTCCGGCCGCAGGGCCAGGATCGCCCCGGTGCCCGCTCAGGCGGCAACGGACGCCGTCCGTCCGCGCCGCAGGGAGAGTTCGCGCTGCCGGTCACCATCACCCCGGGGCTCCCCGCCGTTGCGGCCTTCAGTGAACTGGACCTGCCTGCCGAGTTGTTGAAGGCCATGGCCGACCTCGGGGTAACCGAACCGTTCCCGATCCAGGCCGCCACCCTGCCGAACTCCCTTGCGGGCCGCGACGTCCTGGGCCGTGGGCGTACCGGATCGGGCAAGACACTCGCCTTCGGTCTGGGACTCCTGGTGCGTACGGCCGGACAGCGTGCCGAGGCCAAGAAGCCGCTGGCCCTGATCCTGGTCCCCACCCGCGAGCTCGCCCAGCAGGTCACCGACGCGCTCACCCCGTACGCCCGGCTGCTGAAGCTGCGGATGGCCACAGTGGTCGGCGGGATGTCGATCGGCAGGCAGGCCGGCGCACTGCGTACCGGGGCCGAGGTCGTTGTCGCGACTCCGGGCCGCCTCATGGACCTCATCGAGCGCAGGGACTGCCGCCTGGACCGGGTGAGCATCACCGTCCTGGACGAGGCCGACCAGATGGCCGACATGGGCTTCATGCCGCAGGTCACCGTACTGCTCGACCAGGTACGTCCCGACGGACAGCGCATGCTGTTCTCGGCCACGCTGGACCGCAACATCGATCTCCTGGTCCGTAAGTACCTGCGTGACCCGGTGGTCCACTCGGTCGACCCGTCCGAGGGTGCGGTCACCACGATGGAACATCACGTGCTGTATGTGCACGGCGCCGACAAGTTCGCCACCGCCACCGAGATCGCCGCCCGCGACGGGCGCGTGCTCATGTTCCTGGACACCAAGCACGCCGTCGACCAGTTCACCAAGCACCTGCTGTACAGCGGCGTCAAGGCCTCGGCACTGCACGGCGGCAAGTCGCAGCCCCAACGCACCCGCACACTGGCACAGTTCAAGACCGGTCACCTCACGGTTCTGGTGGCCACCAATGTCGCCGCTCGCGGTATCCATGTCGACGACCTCGACCTCGTCGTCAACGTAGACCCGCCCAGCGACCACAAGGACTACCTGCACCGCGGCGGCCGTACGGCGCGCGCCGGTGAGTCCGGCAGCGTCGTCACGCTGGTCACGCCCAACCAGCGCCGTGACATGACCCGCGTGATGTCCGACGCCGGTATCAGGCCGCAGATCACCCAGGTCCGCTCCGGCGAGGCCGAACTGAGCCGCATCACCGGTGCCCGGACCCCCTCCGGCGTTCCCATCGGAGGCGGCGGCAGCGGCGGCGTCGCCGAGCCGGTCGGGGAGCGGCCCAAGCGCGGCGGAGCGCCCTTCCGTGGCATGGGCACCCTCCCGGGCCGGGCGGGTCGCGTCAGTGGTGAGTCCCGTAGGTCCACCGAGGCCCGGCTGACGGCCGAGGCCCGCAAGGCCGCTCGCATCCGTCGCGGCGTATAGCACCGTCCGGTGGACCTGAGGGAGTTGGCAAGCCTCATCCGCTGCACCTCAAGTTCGTCCGCCCGTCACTGCCCAAGGGCGTCACCACCAGCAGCAGTCCGGGTGAGGTCGCGTCGCCGGCCCTGAGCTGGGCAGTCAGGTCAGGGGCCGCCGCCGCGCGGGCGCTCGGCCCGCCCGTCGAAGACCGGCGTAACCGTCTCGTCCATGGTGGCCCATGAGGCACGTCAGGCGGCCGGGGCGTCCAGCGGCCGCAGCTCGTCCGCGTACGAGACGGAGGTCCGGCGCATCAGGCCGTCGTCGGTGATGTCGTACTGGCCGAGGCGCCACAGCGGTGGCGAGTACGCGTGGACGGAGACCGCGTCGTCGGTGGCCCCGGTGAGGCGGTGGATGTGCTCGGATCCGAAGCAGAAGGAGTCGCCCGCCCCGACGGTGACGGACAGGTGGCTGCCCCCGATGCGAGGGTTGGACTCGTTCAGTGTTCCCTGGACGACGGCGACCGCGCCCGAGGAGATGTCGTGGTCGTGCCAGCCGGTGTCGTTCTGTCGGGTCCAGCACAGCAGCCAGACGTCGACGTACTCGTCGCGGTACAGCGACGCGTAGTGCCGCTCCTCGTCCGAGAACGCGACCTGCTCGCGCCAGAGGTCGGGACGGCCGGCGAGTTCTTCGACGAGCGCCTGGAGTTCACGCTTGTCGAGGGTGCGGTCCGGCAGGGCCTGATACGTCATGGAGTGGATCCCTTCAGCAACCGGGCGGGGTTGACGGTGCGTAGCGCGTGGACGGCGGCGTCCGCGCCGAGGTCGGGGATGGTGAGGGGCGCGTAGGGGCGGTCGCTGCCGCTGACGATCACGTCGATGCCGGCGGCCCGGACGAGCGCGTCCACCGCGCGGGTCCCGTAGGACGAGGTCTCGTAGAAGGCGTCGAAGTCGATCTCGCCGCGCCCTCCGCCGCGGGCGGCGAGTCGCTCACCGTGCAGCGGGGCCAGGCCCGCGAGAGCGGCGAAGCAGACACGCAGGCGTGGGTGCCGGGCGCGACCGAAGGCGCGGAAGGCGAACCAGGACGCGTGCATCTGCTGTTGGTAGGGGACCAGGGCCGCCCACCAGGAGGGTGCGTCGGGGGTGGGCGGCGCGGCGCCCGGGTGGATGAAGAGCGGCTTGTCGTGATGGGGGAGGACGTCGAGAAGCGGTGCGCAGCGGTCCCAGCCGGCCGCGTCCAGCAGGGCGCTGGCGGGGAGTTGGAGGCCACGGCAGCCACGGTGGAGTTCCCGCTCGACTGCCTCGACCGCCTCCGGGACCGGCGATGACAGGCAGGGCGAGGCCCAGACGCCGAAAGGCGCCGGCAGGGCAAGTGCGCCGTCGTGGAACGCGGTGAGCAGCCCGGCGGCCTCGGCGGGCGGCAGGTACTCGATGCCGAGCGGGCTGGACAGTGAGACCAGGGCCAGATCGAGGCCGTCGGTCCGGGTCAGTGCGGTGCGCGCCGCGATGTCGTGGTCGGCCGGATCGACCTCGTAGGGCGGTTCACCCGCCAGGTGCAGGGTCCAGCCGTCGAGGTGAGGCGGCGCGGTACGGGCGCGCAGCACCTCGATGAACTCGGGCGGCCAGATGTGCTGGTGGACATCGGTGGGCACGCGGCAGTCCTTGGGAGAGTCCTCGTGGAGAGTCGGTTCGAACGAGAGGTTAACCGCTTCACTTATGCGCTTAACTTAAGCGCTTAACAAGGTGGGGTGTCAAGGGTGCGCCGCAGAGCGGACAGGTCCCGGTAGGCTTCCCGGCATGGCCAGGCCCACTAAGCGCACCACCCTCCGGGAGGTGGCCGAGGCCACGGGCCTCTCCACCGCAGCCGTCTCCTATGCCCTGCGCGGCAAGCACGTCTCGAAGGAGACCGAGGAGCGGGTGCGCAGGGCCGCCGCCGAGCTCGGCTACGAGGCCGACCCCATCGCTCGCGCGCTGGCCAGCGGCCGCACCAGCATGGTCGGCGTCATCGCGGGCGACCTCCAGGACCTGTGGCAGCAGCAGCTGATGGCGGCCATCGGCCGCGAACTGCTCGTCGGCGACCGTTATGCGCTGATTCTGGACGCCGGCGGCGATCCCGACCGCGAGCTGGTGCTCGCCAAACAACTGCGTGATCAACGCGTCGACGCGCTGCTGGTGTCGCCGGTGAACCCTGCGGCCGAGGGATGGGCGGCGATCGCCGAGGCGCTGCCTGTGGTGGCCGTCGGGGACTCGCTCAGCGCGGCCCGTACGGCCGGAGAGGTCATCTTCGACAACAGGGCCGGCATCGACGCCGTACTGGAGTATCTGCATGATCTCGGCCACCGCAGGGTGACCGTGCTGACCCCGACGCGGCCGAGCACGCCGGACCGGCCCGCCGATGTGTACGCGCGCGAGGCCGCCGAGCGGCTCGGGCTGCGGGCCGAACTGGTGCCCTGCCCGCAGGAGTTGGGTGAGGCGACGGCGGTCGCGCGACGCCTCCTGGAGGGCCCGCGGCCCGCGACGGCCGTTTTCTGCTTCTCCGACTCCCTGGCATACGGCGTCTACGCGGCGGCGGCCGAGGCCTCACTCGAAGTCGGCCGGGACGTGTCCGTGGTCGGCTTCGACGATCACCCGGTCTCCCGCGTCCTCACCCCACCACTGACCACGGTGGACTGGGGACTGGCCGGGATCGCCGACGAGGCGGCCCGGCTGATCGTCGCGGCGATCGAGGGGAAGCGGGTGCGGAAGAAGCGGATTCTGTGTGCGCCGCGGATGAGCGAGCGAGGGTCGGCGGTACGGGTGCAGGGCCCCTGAGCCCCTGCCTCGGGCCCCGCTTTCCCTCGCTTTGCCAAGGTGCGGCTGGACTATGAACGGGCCTCCGTCCGCGACACGTTGTAGCCCTCGACCCGCAGAGCGGGCCGACCCGAGGGGAGGGCGGCGGCGGGCCAGGAGAGGGTGATCTCCCGTGACTCGCCGGGCAGCAGCCATACGTAGTTGTCGCTGTACAGCGTCGGCAGCGCGCGGGCGCCGGTCCTGCTGTCCAGCAGCGACAGCCGGATCATCGCCGCGACGGCCGAGCCGCGGTTGTGGATCCGGGCCGTCGCCGTGCGCCGTGATCCCGTGCGCGTCACCTGCCCGATGTCGGCGGACACCTTCACGGCCTTGGCCTTGTTGAGCGCCTGCATGTCGGACGCCCGGCGGTAGCGCCAGTAGGTGTTCTGCGACAGGAGCCGGCCCCGGCCGTCCTCAAGGCCGAGGCGTAGGAGGTGGAAGTCCGGCAGGGAGCTCCTGAACGCCGCGGTGAACGCCTCGGCCGTGGCGGACGAGGCGACATCCACCGTGGCGCGCCGGGTCGAGCCCAACTGCCTTCCGCCCAGGTCGTAGGCGCGAGCCGTGACCGTCACGTCGTTGAGCCCGCGCGGGGTGTGATTGACCGCGATGACCTGCCAGTTGACGGGGTCGGCCTGGACGTGGACGGGTTCGCATGCCGCGCGGGAGCCGTAGTACATGCCGTTGACGTCGAAGTCGTAGTCGTACGTCTGCCACACCGTGCTGTGCCAGGCCGGGTGGGACATCCAGAGCATGAGGCCGCTGGCGTCCTTCCACAGGTGCTGGTTCCACGCCTCGAACATGGCGCGGGCGTTCTCGTAGTTGACGAACTGCGCCTTGCGCGCGAAGTCGTCGAGATCCTTGGCGGTGTCGAGGCGGGTCTCGATGGCCGCCAGGTAGTTCTGCGGGGCCTGATTACCCCGGGTGCTCCAGTCGTGGTAGAGCCACGCGCCGCCGATCGGCCACTCCGGCTCGTCGCCGACGAGCTTGCGCATGCTCTCGGCGGTGGACACCACAGGCATGCCGATCTCGGTGTGGAAGCCGAAATTGCCGCTCCCGTAGGTGGCGGGAGAGAAGTAGCGGTCGGGCTCCACCCAGCCGTAGGGGCCGCCGCCCGTGACGATGCTGCCTGCCGAGTTGTTCTGGTAGAGGACGTCGGGCGCCTCGGCCAGGACCGCCTCGCGCATGCCGGTGTCGATGGCCTCGGGCGGGTTGCCCTCGTTGGCACCGCACCAGACGACGACGCTCGGGTGGATGCGATAGCGCCGTACGGTGTCCCGCGCCAGGTCGTTGTAGGCCGTGTGGTCCGGCGGGTCCATCGCCCAGGCGTTGGGGAAGTCGTTCCACACCAACAGGCCGTGCTCGTCGCAACTGGCGAAGAACTCCTCCCGGTTGCTGGACGCGACCCAGTTGCGGATCATCGTGAAGTTCATGTCCCGGTGCATGCGCACGGCCGCGTCCATCCGGGCGGCCGGCATCCGGCGCAGCAGTTCGTCCCAGCCCCAGTTGCCGCCACGGCAGAAGACCCGGACACCGTTGACGCTGATCTTCAGCGGATCCGGGGTGTTGTCCACGGACCTGACGTCCGTCCAGGTGTCGCCGTCGTCGGACACCTGGATCACGTACGTCTTCGGGTACGCCGACTCCCATACGATCGTGACCCGGTCGAAGGAGACGGACGAGCCCAGGTCCACCCGGATCCACTGGTTGTCCTGATACTCCGAGGACCAGCGGGAGCCCGGGTCGCCGTCGGTCGCGTTCGAGGGGTTGTTGCCGGGATCCACGCTGGAGGCGGTGGCCGTCCTGTGCAGGGCCAGGTCGGTACCGGGGGAGGCGCTGTCGACCACCGAGAGGGTCCACAACGAGTTGCCCCAACTGGTCGCCCGGGCACCACAGTTGATCCGCACGTACCGTGAGGTGTGAGCGGTGAAGTCCACCGTCTGCAGGCTCGCGGCGCCGCTGTTGAACGGCAGGGGCACCGCCCCGTTGTCCACCGACCCCGTGTCGGTCCACGCCGAGCCGTCGGTCGAGACCTCTACGACGAACATCTTGGCGTACGCCTGCTCCCAGGTCAAGTCGACCCGGTCGAAGGCGACGACGGATCCGAGGTCCACCTGGATCCACTGGTCGTCCTCGAAGGCCGAGGACCAGCGGGAGCCCGGGTCGCCATCGGTCGCGTTGGATGCCGTGTTGCCGGAGTCCTCGGTGGACGCGGTGGCCGTCTTGTGCAGGGCCAGGTCGGTACCGGCCGACGTGCTGTCGAACACCGACAGTCCCCACAGTGAGAAGCCCCAATTGGTGGCCCGGGTCTGGCACTTGATCCGCACATACCGTGCTTGTCGCGCGCCGAGGGGCACCGGCTGGGTGTACCGGTTGCTGCTTCCGCTGAACGGCAGCGGCACCGCGTACTCGTAGCCGAACTGCCGTATGCCGAACCGGGTGGTGCGCCGGTCGCTCTCCTGGCCGTCGACCGAGGCGGTCAGCGTCAGTTCGTGCAGCTCGGGACTGCCATAGCCGTTGGGCCACCACAGCTTGGGGTCGCGCAGCCGCAGCGAGGCGTACGTGGAGGGTGCGAAGGTCACATCGACGCTCTCACCGCCGGCCACCGTCACCGTCTGGGACACCCGTACGTCGTCGAAGGCGGCCGTGACGGTGACCCGTCTGCTCGTGGAGTCCACGTTGCGCACCGGGACCACGATCGTCAGCTCCGCGCTGGAGGTGTCCGGCAGGTCGGGGAGTTTCGTGTCCACCCGTGGGTCGCCGATGACCGCGTGGCCGGTCGAGCGCAGCCGTACGTGGTTCCAGATGCCGGACACCCGGTCGCGCACCGCCGGCATCCAGTCCCAGCCTGAAGCGGCCAGGTAGGTCGGCGAGTTCTGGTTCATCATGGTGGCGCCGGCGTCCACGAAGGCAAGACCCGCCGGGCCCTTGTCGCCGGGGCTGCCGGGGAACGGCATGGGGGTGATCCTGACGGCCAGGGCCTGTTCGCCGCTTTCGGCGAGCAGCTTCGTCACGTCGAGGGCGGAACGGGCGAAGGGGTACGTCAGACCGCCCACCTTCTGCCCGTTGAGCCAGACCTCCGCGGTGTGGTTGATGCCGTCGAACTCCAGCCAGATGCGCCGGCCCGAGCCGGTGCGCAGACCGCGCGGCAGCTCGAAGCCTCGCCGGTACCACCACGAGTGCCGGGACAGGGCCTCCGGAATGTGCAGGTTGTTGAAGCCGGCCACCGGGTCCGGGAGATGGCCCTGCTCCACCAGCGAGGCCAGTACCGTCCCCGGCACGGTCGCGGGCAGCCAGCGGCTCGTGTCCACGTCCGGCAGGGACAGCTCCGCGCCCTCCGCGCCGGCCCAGTCGTCCATGGTGAGCGTCCAGCCGGACTCCAACGGCACCGTGCCGTCGGCCGCCGCCTTGAGCGCGGGCGCCCGGTGGGCATGGACACCCCAGTCGGTCCAGCCGGTCGCCGACGGGCGGTGTCCGTTCGCCGAGCCGTAGACCTCGAAGCCGTTGAGCCCCAGCGGGTTGGCGTTGGAGCGCCTGGTCACGGTCATCCGCACCCAGCGGGCGGTGACCGGTCCGGCCGGCGTGATCTCCACGACTCCACCCCTGCCGGACGTGGTCCGGTGGATCGTGGTCCACGTGCGATGGTCCCGTGAGGTCTCGACGACGAACTCCACCGCACAACTGGACAGGATCTCCTGCCCCGTCGTGCGGTCGCGGGGATTGCCGCCGGTGGAGGGGACGAAGACCGGGTCGTCCGCCGTCGCCTCGAAGGTGAGGCGTACGGAGTCGACCGCGCAGTCCGCCTGTAGATCCACCGAGATCCACTGCGGGTCACCGTCGGCGGCACGCCAGCCGGTGCCCTTCACGCCCACCGAGTTGACCTTGTCCACGACCAACTCGCCTGGCGTGGGCGCGTAGTCGGTGGACGACACGGAGATCGGGCGGTACGCGGCGAGGTCACCCCGCGTGCCGGTGGACCCCAACGGGGTGGCGGCGTAGGCGTTCTGGGGGAGCGCGACTCCAAGGCCGAAGCCTGCCAACAGAGTTGAGCCGGTGGCCAGGACCGCGCGGCGGGAGGGACGGGGCGGATCGGTCGACATGTGCGGTGGTCCATTCCAGACGGTCCCGGAGGGGAGCAAGTGACCTCTGCGCTTGGTGCGATGACAACGTTGCCAAAGACTCTGTCGCCCCCGAACCCTTGTCAAGGTTTCTTGCACAGCTCGCTCACAGCGGCGCCGAGTTGAGGTGGTCCTGTCCTCCCGGTCCCGCAGCTTCGGGCGATGGGGAGGACCGGGGTCGGGTCATCCTTGAGGATCACGGGAGCGCGGTACCCCGGTACCGTCCGCGCTCCGGAACCAGCCCGCGGTACCGGGTTTCGGACCTTCCCCGTTCCTATCGTTGAGGCACGGCCCCCGGCGGCACCGCGCCCGGACCGGCCTCGCCACCCTCACACTGGGACGGAACATGATCGAGATACAACGGCTGGTCAAGAGGTACGGCGAGAAGACCGCCGTCGACGGGCTCGACTTCACCGTCAAGCCGGGTGTCGTCACGGGCTTCCTCGGCCCCAACGGCGCCGGCAAGTCCACCACGATGCGCATGATCGTCGGCCTGGACGCGCCCACCAGCGGCTCCGTCACGGTCAACGGCCGCCGCTACAAAGAGCATCGAGCCCCGCTGCAAGAGGTGGGGACGCTGCTGGAAGCCAAGTCGATCCACCCCGGCCGCTCCGCCTTCAACCACCTGAACGCCCTTGCCCTGACCCACGGCATCCCACGCCGCCGGGTGCAGGAAGTCATCGAGATGACCGGTCTCACCCAGGTCGCGGGCAAGCGCGCGGGAGCGTTCTCCCTGGGCATGGGCCAGCGTCTGGGCATCGCCGCGGCACTGCTCGGTGATCCGCAGACCGTGATGCTGGACGAGCCGGTCAACGGGCTCGACCCCGAGGGCGTGTTGTGGATCCGTCGCCTGCTCACCGGACTCGCCGAGGAGGGACGTACCGTCTTCGTCTCCTCGCACCTGATGAGTGAGATGGCGTTGACCGCCACCAACCTGGTCGTCGTCGGGCGCGGCAGGCTCCTCGCCGACACCACCGTCGAGCAGTTCATCCAGGGAGCCGGGGGCCACAGCGTGAAGGTCCTGACGGGGGATCCGGCCCGGCTGAGGGAGTTGCTGCTCGGTCCGGACGTGGAGATCACCGGTGCCACGGGCTCCGAGGAGCTTCACGTCACCGGCCTGGACGCACGTCAGATCGGCGCGACGGCTTTCGAGCACTCCATTCCCCTCTACGAGCTCACCCCGCAGACCGTCTCCCTGGAAGACGCGTTCATGGCCATGACCGGTGACGCCGTCGAGTACCACGGGACCACTTCCAGCACCCCCGTCGGGAGCACCGTATGAGCACCCTGACCGCCGAACCCACCACCGCCCGGACCCGCCCCGAGTACAAGGTCACCGGCGTCCATGTGCTGCGCTCGGAATGGGCCAAGCTCTGGTCGCTGCGCTCCACCTGGATCACCCTGGGCCTGTCCCTGGTGATCCTCATCGGCTTCGGGCTGATCTTCGCCTCCACCTACTCGTCCGGCGACGGGCGGGGGCCCGGGTCGGAAGCGCAGGACGGGATCGCCGTCGCTCTCGGCGGAATCAACTTCGCCCAACTCGCCCTCGGTGTACTCGGTGTCCTGGTCATGGCCGGGGAGTACTCGACCGGCATGATCCGCTCCACCCTCGCGGCGGTTCCGACCCGCCTGCCCGTGCTGTGGTCGAAGATCGCCGCCTTCGGCGGCATCGCCTTCCTCGTCACCACGGTCGCCGTCTTCGTGTCCTTCTTCGCGACGCAGGGCGTCCTGAGCGGATCCGACATCGTGCTCGGCATCTCCGACTCGGGCGTGGTGCGCAGTCTCCTCGGGGCCGCGGTGTACCTTGCGCTGGCGGGTGTCATGGGTGTGGCGCTGGGTGCGCTGCTCCGCTCGGTGGCCGGTGGCATCGGACTGCTGGTCGTGGTCCTCATGCTGCTGCCGGTCTTCACCGGACTGCTGTCCACCTCACTGCAGGACGACATCAGCCCCTACCTGCCCAGCAACGCCGGGGGCTCGATGTTCGCCCTGCACCAGGCGAGCAATACCCTCAGCCCAGGCGCGGGACTGGCGGTCCTCGTCGGCTGGGTCGCCGTGGCCGTCGCCGCTGCCGCCTGGCGGCTCAAGCGTTCTGACGCGTGACCGGCGCACAGGCGTAGACGGTCCGTGCCCCCGCGATCGCTCTACAGTGATCGCGGGGGCATGCGAGCCGAGTGGAGCGGACCCGAAGGGAAGGTGGAAGCGCCGTGCGATCCGGCAGCCTCCCGCGGGGCGAGCTGTTCCCGCCGGAACTGGACGTGTTGTGGAGCAGTCGGCTGGTGCGCCGGGTCGTCGGCCTGGCCAGTGCGGTGCGTCGGCTGGGTCGTAAACACCCGGTGCTGCTGGACTCGCTGCTGGCCCTGCTCGTACTGGCGGACAGCCTGGTCGACCTGCTCGTACCCAACGAGGGGCACGGCCTGGACGCGCGTCCTGAGATCTCCGTGCTGCTCGTGGTGTCGATGGCCGGACAAGCCCTTCCGCTGATCTGGCGGCGCCGGGTGCCGTCCGCCGTACTGGCGGCGGTGCTGTTCTGCTGCCTGCTCCAGTGGTCCCAGGGCGGGGAATTCCGCAGCGGAGTCGGCAGCCTCATGATCGCGCTGTACTCGATGGCCCGCTACGACTGGATCAAGAGACTGCCGTGGGCGGCGCTCGGCACCGTGGTGGCACTCACCGTGGCCGCCTTCTGGTTCCAGCCCTTCGATCAGCAGTCCCTGACCATCCTCTTCTTCCTGTGCTCCTCGGTCACTGCCGCGATCGCCGTCGCGCTGGTCGTCCGGGTGCGCGAAGCCCAGCTCAGCGCACTGGCCGACCGCGCGGCGCAGCTGGAAGTGGAACGCGCGCAGCGCGAGCAGCTCGCCGTCTTCACCGAGCGCTCCCGGGTCTCCCGGGAGATGCACGACATCGTCGGCCACAACCTCGCCGTCATCATCGGTCTCGCCGACGGCGCCGCGGCCGCACCTGACGCCGAGCGCTGCGCCCAGATCCTGCGGATCATCGCCGGCACGGGCCGGCAGGCGCTGAGCGAACTGCGCCGCACCCTGGGCGCCCTGCGCGAACGCCCCGATGAGCAGGAAGACGCCGCCGCCCTGAGCCCACAGCCGGGAACCGCCGACCTCGCGGGCCTGTTGGAGCGTACCCAGACCGCCGGGCCCCGGATCTCCTACCGCACCGCGGGACGGCACGACACCATGACCCCGGGCGTGCAACTCGCGGTGTACCGCATCGTCCAGGAAGCGCTGACCAACAGCCTCAAGCACGCAGGACCCGAGACCTCCGTCCAGGTCGCGCTGCGGGTCACCGACGAAGCCGTCGACGTGAGCGTCCGTGACAGCGGGCCACCCCCGGGCTCACCGAAGCCCGGACCCACAAGCCACCCGGGCCAGGGCCTCGTCGGCATCTCCGAACGCGCCACCCTCGCGGGAGGCAGCGCCGAGGCCGGGCCGACGGACAGTGGAGGCTGGGTCGTGCACGCCGTTCTTCCCCTGCTCCCGCCCCCAGCCGTTGGAGAGAACCGGCCATGACCACGGTGCTCATCGTCGACGACCAGCCATTGCAACGGCTCGGCTTTCGCATGCTGCTCGACGCCCATCCCGACACAAGCGTCGTCGGGGAGGCCGGGCACGGTGCCGAGGCCGTCCGGCAGACGGCCTCGCTGCGCCCGGACGTCGTCCTCATGGACATCCGGATGCCCGGCGTCGACGGCATCGAGGCCACCCGCCGCATCGTGGCGTCCGGAAGCCGTTCACGGGTGCTCGTGCTCACCACATTCGATCTGGACGAGTACGCCTACGGCGCGCTGCGCGCGGGGGCGAGCGGCTTCCTGCTCAAGGACGCGCTGCCGGACGAACTGCTGGCCGGCATCCGCGCGGTCGCCGCCGGAGACGCCGTCGCGGCCCCGGCTCTGACCCGAAGACTGCTGGACGCCTTCGTGAAGAAGTCACCGGAACCGGCCGACGCCGGCGGCGCGGAAGCCGATTCCCGGCTGGCCGGTCTCACCGGGCGCGAGCGGGAAGTCCTACTGGCCATGGCCCGGGGGCTGACCAACACCGAGATCGCGGAACTGCTGGTGCTCTCGGCCTCCACCATCAAGACCCATGTCGGCAAGGTCCTCGCGAAGATCGGCGCCCGCGACCGGGTCCACGCCGTCATCATCGCGTACGAGGCGGGCATCGTGGGGACCGACCGACCCCGGTGACACGGCTGCCCGAACCCTGCGGCTCCCTGGTCAGGCGGCTTGATCGTCGCTGAGCACGGTGGTCACCAGGTCGAGGAAGCGGTCGAAATCGAGGCTGGAAACGGTCCGGATGACGGGCAGGTCCTTGCGTCCGTGGTGCGCACGGCGCTCGACGACGGTCATCCCACGGGTCAGCTCGCCGCGTCGCTCCACGTCGCAGCGGACCTCGACACACTCGATGAGCGTGGGATCGATGAGAGCGGCGACGGCCACGCTGTCGATCAGGGAGCAGTACGACTGGTAGCCGCGCCCTTTGACGTAGTCCACCACTCGGGCGGCGAGCGCGGCTTCAGGGGTCCGTGCACGGCGCAGCCGGTCGAGGTCGCTGTCGCGGAAGTTGATACGGGGGTGGGTGGCGATGTCGAGGCCGACGGCCACGAGGTCGAACCCGGCCCGGAAGACCCGGTGGGCCGCCTCGGGGTCGACGAATATGTTCCATTCGCTGACCGCGTTGTCGCCGGTGGCCTGGGACCAGGCGTACGGGGTGAGCCCGTAGGAGCCGCCGATGATGACGAGTTCGGTCACCTTCTCGGGCAGCTGGGGGTCGATCTCCAGGGCGAGGGCGAGGTTCGTCAGTGGCGCGAGTGCCGCGATGCTGATGTCACCGGCGTGGGCGTTGACCGTGTCCACGATCAACTGCGGGGCGGGGCGCGGGTCGACGGTGCGCGAGGAGGCGGGGAAGTGGGACTCGGCGAGGCCGTCGCTGCCGTGCGAGAAGGGGTCGACCGGGTAGTCGCCGTCCAGCGGCAGCAGGGGGCCCTGGCCGACCGGGATGTCATCGCGGTCGAGAAGGTCGAGGACACGCAGTGCGTTCGCGGCGGTCTTGTCCGAGGTCAGGTTGCCCGTCGCCGCGGTGACCGCGAGGGTCCGCAGCTTGCGTGACTTCAGCGCGAGGATGATCGCGAGGGCGTCGTCCATGCCCGGGTCGGTGTCGATCAGAAGATTTTTCACACGTGCCTTTCTCGCATTCGGCATCCCGGCTCCGGGCGTCCGGGGGAGTACTTCGCCGAGAGCCGGGACACTGAAAGGTATGGTAGGTATAACAACAAGCAGATTCAATGGGGGATGTCGAAACTCGGGGTAACGCAGAGGAACTCGGAGGAACGAGGGTGTCCCAGCGGCTCGTTGCGGTGTTCTCCCACGCGGTGACCGACGAGGTCTACACGGCTGACGGCACGCTGTCGGCCCGTGAGGTCGGCGGAGCCGGGGCGTACGCGGCCGTCGGGGCCGGCCTGGTGTCCGCGCCCTGGAGCACGGCCATCGTGTCGGGGGTCGGTGCGTTGGACCGACGGCGACTGGGCGCGTGGTTCCGCCGGCGCGAGATCGACCCCGTGGGACTCTTCGAGGTCGGCGAGCACAGCCCGGTCACCCGTGTGCGCTATCGGGGCGACGGGGAGCGCGTGGAGGAGTCGGTACTGGGGGACGCCCACTTCGCCGCGCACACCCCCTTCCCCAGCCGGTGGCCGGTCGGTCAGGACCGGCTGGCGGGCGCCTATCTCTTCCACGGCACCGACGAGCGGTACTGGAGCGAGGTCGCCGCGCTGCGGCCACGATGGCGCGGCCCGGTCCTCTGGGAGATCGCCGCCGACGCCTGCACCCCGGCGGACCGGGCCCGGGTCACGGAGTTGGCAGGGCTCGTCGACGTACTGTCCCTCAACGCCGCCGAAGCCGCGGCCCTGACCGGCAGGCCGGACCCGCTCGACGCGCTGGCCCGGCTGCCGGGGAACGGCCTCGTGGTGGTCCTGCGGTGCGGTGCCGCCGGGTCACTGGTCCGGCACGGACGCAGGACCTGGCAGGTGGGGACGGCGCCCGGACCCGTGATCGACCCGACCGGCGGCGGCAACGCCTACTCGGGAGCCTTCCTGGCCGCCTACGCCTCGACCGGCGACATCCCCGCCTCGGCGCGGGCCGCCGCGGCCGCCGCCTCGCGCACCATCGCGCAGTACGGCGCCCCGGGCGTCGGTCCCCTGGAGCGCGACGAGACCCGGCGCGCCGTCCGCGAAGTGACGGTGTCCGCGACCACCACGTGACGAAGGAGCAGACATGGCCGCTGGTGCAGGGACGGGTGCTGGAACAGGGGTAGGTGCTGATGCGGGCATGGCTGCTGAGGCACGCACGGCCGCGGGAGAAGCCACCGGCGCTGAAACAGGCATGGGCGGGACGCCGGGCTCCCCGGCGTGGAACCCCGCCCGGATCTACGACGACTACGCCCTCGCCGACCACCTGCCCCGCCGTGGGCTGCTCCGGGACGGCAGGCCGGCGCTGTCCGGCATCGACCCGGCCCGGGTGGCCCGCTACGTCCTGGTGACCGTGCGCGATCCGCTCTGTGCCTACGACGAGGACCCGGCCGAGCAGATCGCGCGGCGGCTCGACGAGCCCGAGCGGATCGGCGACTCCGGGATGTTCACGACGTACTCCGGGCGTTGCGAGGGCGTGCCCGTGACCGTCGTCTCGGGCGGGAGCGGCTCCCCCGAGGCCGAGCTGATCATGCATGAGCTGCTGGAGTTCACCGAAGCGGACACCTTCGTACGGGTCGGCGGCTCCGGCGGTATCCACCCGCGGGCGCTCCCGGGAGATGTGGTGGTCACCACCGGGGTCGTACGGGACGAGGGGATGACCCGCGCCTACATTCCGGCGTCCTATCCGGCGGTCGCCCACCATGAAGTGGTCCTGGCGATGTCGCGGGCCGCCGTCGAACTCGGCTGCTCCTTCCATCAGGGCATCACCAGGTCGAGTGACTCCGACTTCTGCGGTGTGGGCCGCCCCGGAGTGGGTGGCTATTTCCAGCCATGGCATCTCGACATCCTCGAAACCTGGGCCCGGGCCGGCGTGCTCAACGGGGACCGGGAGTCCGCGGCCGTGGTGACACTCGCCGGGCTGTTCGGCAAGCGCGGTGGCTCGGTCTGCTCCGTCGCCGACAATGTCATTGCCAACAGGCCTTTCGTCGCCGGGGCCGGTCATGTGGCGGCCGTCGACGTCGCGTTGCGGGGCGTGGTCCAGCTCGCCCGTCTCGATGCGGCCAAGGAAGCTTCGGGTGGTGGCCCCTGGGTGCCGGCGTCCTTCGAAGCAGTGTCCGAAACTCGTTGACACCACCCAACAGTGGTCCTATGGTACTGAGATCAGTACCAATAACAACGAGGTTAGCGGTGCTCCTGGCGGACCCGGAAGGGCCGGCGTGCGGTAGCGAAGGAGCTTGGTACATGAGCAGATCAGGAATCCGGGTGCTCGGCGCGGGCCTGGCGGCGATGGCTGTCGTGCTCTCCGCGTGCTCCGGCGGCAGTTCCTCGGCCGCCGGTGGTCGCCAGACCCTCCAGCTGTGGTTCTGGGGTGCGTCGCCGCAGCAGCAGAAGACCATGAAGTCGGTGCTCGTCGACGGGTTCGACAAGTCGCAGAGCAAGTACAACCTCGAAGTCACCTTCAACAACGCGGTGGACAAGAACGTCCAGGTGGCGCTCTCCGCCAACAAGGGCCCCGACATCGTCTACGGCTCGGGGCCGTCCTTCTCCGCGGCCTACGCGGTCCAGGGCAAGCTGGCCGACATGACCCCGTACGCGGAGAAGTACGGGTGGAAGGACCGGATCCTGGCGCCGATGTACGACTCGGGAACCGTGAACGGCAAGCTCTACTCGCTGCCCAACTCGCTGGAGAACCTGGGGATCTTCTACAACAAGAAGGTCCTCGACCAGCTGGGCGTCGGGGTGCCGACCACCTTCGCCGAGCTGACCGCCGACATGGACAAGGCCGCCAAGGCGGGCATGTACCCGTCGGTCACCGGCAACAAGGGCTGGAAGCCGGTCAATCAGAACTACATCTCGATGTTCCTGACCCATGTGGCGGGCGGCAAGGCCGTCTACGACGCGCTACAGGGCAAGATCAAATGGACGGACCCGAAGATCGTCAAAGCGGTCGACGACTCCGCCGACTTCTACAAGAAGGGCTACCTCGGCGGGAAGGACTACGCGAATCTGAACTTCACGGAGTCCATGCAGCTGCTGGCCCAGGGCAAGTCGCCCTTCTTCTTCGGCCCCACGCTGGCCTTCCAGTTCGCCAGTGACTACTTCAACGACGCCGCCGGGAACACCTCCGACCTCGGCTTCGCCCCCTTCCCGAACGTCACCGCCGGTCTTCCCTCGCCCAGCGGGACGCTCGGCACCACGGCCTCGCTGTCCATCAACGCCCACTCCCCGAACAAGGACGGGGCGGCCGAGGTGATCGACTACATGATGAGCGACAAGTTCGCGCAGGAGATGAACAAGACCTGGCCCGGGTACTGGGGCGTCCCGCTGAAGAACTGGGACCTCGACCCCGACTCGTACACCGGTCTGTCGAAGGAGTTCGTCCAGTCGGTCAAGGACACGGTCGACATGGTCAACACGGGTGACTACGGCTTCTTCGCCGGCACCTTCTTCCCGCCGGCCACCGCCACCGCCTTCACCGACATCGACGGGGTCTGGCTCGGCACGGAAAGTACGACCGACTTCCTGAACAAGATCCAGTCGACCTTCGACGACGAGAAGGCCAAGGGTCTGGTGCCACCGGTGCCCGAACCCGCCGGGTAACGGTCCGTCCCCACCGACTCAGAACCGTCGGATGCCGCGGGCCCGACGCGCGGCATCCGACGCTCGGAGGAATGCGAGCATGACAGCTACGGCAACTCTGGCGCCCCACCGGGAAGGCCAGGCCCCCGCACCGGACCACCGGGCCGGCCGCGCCTACCGACGCCGCCGGTCGCTGGTCAACCACCTGCTGGTCGCACCGGCCCTGCTCCTGTCGGTCCTGGTCGTCGTCGTACCCGGCGTCCTCACGGCGATGGCCGCCTTCACGGACTGGACCGGCGTCGGCTTCCACGCGAACTACGTCGGCCTGAGCAACTTCACCGACATCCTCGCCGACCCCGTCTTCACGACCGCGCTGAGCAACAACATCAAATGGCTCGCCCTCTTCCTCACCGTCCCCGCCGTCATCGGCCTGCTCACCGCGTGGCTCCTGCTCCGCAGACGCCGCACGCGCACCTTCTACCAGGTCGTCTACCTCATGCCGTACGTCCTGGCACCGGTGGTCAACGCGATGGTGTGGCTGAGCATCATCTACAACCCCAACGGCGGTGTCACCGGGGTCCTGCACATCGACTCACCGCTCTCCAGCCTGCACGGAGCGATCTACGCCGCCGCAGCGGTCGACATGTGGCACTACTGGGGCTTCCTCACCGTCGTCTACTTCGGCGCCATGAGGCAGACGCCGGTCGAGCAGGTGGAGGCGGCCATCGTCGACGGCGCGGGCTCCTGGCAGGTCTTCCGGCACGTCTATCTCCCCAGCATCCGCCCCACGTTGCTGCTCATGGGCGTGATGACGGTCATCTTCTCCTTCCTCGCCTTCGACTACGTCTACCTGCTCACCCAGGGCGGCCCGGCACACGGCAGCGAGGTACTGGGCACCTACGCCTACGCCTTCGCCTTCTCGGCCTTCGAGTTCGGCAAGGCAGCCGCCGTCGGACTCATCATGAGCTTCTTCGGACTGATCGCCTCGTGCGTCTACACATGGATGAGCCGGAGGCAACTGTCGTCATGAGAAACCGACTCAAGGGCCTCATGGCCCACGCCGTGCTCCTGGTGTTCGCCGCCACCGCCCTTTTCCCGCTCCTGCTGGTCGTGCTCAACAGCTTCAAGACCAACGCGGGCGTCACCGGCAGCCCGTTCGCGCTCCCCAAGTCGTTCAGCCTGTCCAACTTCGAAACCGCCTGGCAGTACGGCGGGTTCGGCACCGGATTCGTCAACAGCCTTCTGCTCACCGGGACGACGGTCGTCGTCGTACTGCTCTGCTCGTCGCTGGCCGGTTACGTGCTGGCCGGACAGAAGATCCGCATGTGGCCCGCCATCATGGTCTACCTGACCATGGCCATGACGGTGCCGATCCAGCTGTTCATCTTTCCGCTGTACGCCGGTGTCGCCGCCCTGGGGCTGCTCGACAACGTTTTCGCCGTCGGCGTGATCCTCGCCGCGATCAACATGCCGTTCGCGACCTTCCTGATGCGCACCTTCTTCCTCAACGTCCCCAAGGAACTCGAAGAGGCGGCACTGGTCGACGGCGTCAACGTCTTCCAGCTGATCCACCGCGTGCTGCTGCCCGTCGTACGGCCCGGTCTGATCACCGTGGGGATCATCGTCGGCTTGAACGCCTGGAACGACTTCCTCATCTCCTCGACCTTCCTGCACGACCCCTCCGACCAGACCGTCACCCTGGGCTTCCTGTCGATGAACGGCACCTTCTCCACGCAGCTGGGGGCCATGATGGCGGGCGCCCTCATCCTCATCCTCCCGGTCCTCGGCGTCTTCATCGCCCTGCAGCGCTACGTCGTGGACGGCATGGCCGGCGGCGCGGTCAAGGGCTGACATGACGACACATCCCGTACGACAGGCTCCTGTTGAGCGCCCGCGGTACGCCGAGCAGGTATACGCCGGAGTCCTCGGCAAGATCATCGGCGTCTATCTGGGACGCCCGGTCGAAGGCTGGGCCTACCAGGACATCGCCGACCGGTTCGGAGAGGTCGGCCGGTACGTCAACGACGACCTGGGCGTCCCGCTGATCGTCGCCGACGACGACATCTCCGGCACCCTCGCCTTCGCCCGCGTCGTCCTCGACAACCCGAGCCGGACGGTCGAGGCGGCCGACGTCGGCGACACCTGGCTGAACTACGTCATCGAGGACCGCACCATCCTGTGGTGGGGCGGCATGGGCCGGTCCACCGAGCACACCGCCTACCTCAACCTGCGCCGCGGCATACCGGCCCCGCGCAGCGGATCCATCGCCGTCAACGGCCGCACCCTCGCCGAGCAGATCGGCGCCCAGATCTTCAGCGACGCCTTCGGCCTGATGCACCCCGGCGACCCCGACCGCGCCGTCGCGCTGACCAGGACCGCCGCATCGGTCAGCCACGACGGCGACGCCCTGGAGTCGGCCGGCCTACTCGCCGCCATGCGCGCGCTGGCCTTCGACGAGCCCGACCTCGACCGTCTCCTCGACGCCGGCACCGCCTACGTACGCTCCCCGGCGGTACGCCGCCTGCTGGACGACGTCCGCGCCAACTGCTCCGCCGCACACGACTGGCGCGACATCCGCGACTGGGTGGACCGGCACTACGGGTACGCCCGCTACCCGGGCCCCTGCCACGCCCTGTCCAACCTGGCGATGTCGCTCGGCGCGCTGCTCGGCGCCGGCGACAGTTTCCCCGACTCGGTGATGATCGCGTCGTCCGTGGGCTTCGACACCGACAGCAACGCCGGGACCGTGGGCTGCCTCAACGGCGTACGCCTCGGTCTCGACGCACTGAGCGAGGGCCCCGACCTGAGGACTCCCGCGGCGGACCGGCTCCTTGTCGTCACCTCCGACGGAGGGGAGTGCGTCAGCGACGCCACCCGCGAGGCCGACCGGATCCTGGCCTCCGCCGCCACCCTTGCCGGGGACGAACTCCCGCCGCCCCGGCCCCGGTTCACCTTCGCCTACCGAGGCTCGGTCCAGGGTTTCGCCGCCTGTCCCTACCACCCGGGCGGCGACGTCCACGGGACAGGGAACGGTCTGCGCGTCGAGCTCGGCGGTTCCCCCGAGGCGGTGACAAGGCACGTGTCCACACCCACGTTCCTCGACCCCGCCGAGACCAGCGGCAACTTCTCCACCCTCGCCAGCCCCACGCTCTACCCCGGCCAGACGCTGACCGCCCGCCTGTCCGCCGCGCACGACGGCACGAGCGTCCGCGCCTATTGCCTGTACGCCGACGGGGACCGGATCAGCACCGTCCTCGGCGAGGCACATCCACTGGGCCCTGTCCCTCGTACGGTCACCTGGCAGGTCCCTCCCGTCGACGGACGGGTCCCCTTCCGGGTCGGGTTCGCCTTCACCGGAACCGGTACCGAGGCGTTCCTGCACGAACTCGACTGGCGCGGCGCACCGGAGCGCTTCGAGCAGAGCGGCGTCCTGCTCTCCTCGATCTGGGACACCACGCCCCAGGCACTCGCGCCCTGGGTGAGCTCGGCGAAGAACTTCGAGGCCGACTTCGCCGTCACCTACTCCGTCTCCCACCCGGACACCCTCGGCGTCGTCACCACCGGCACCCGGGACTGGACCGACTACGCCGTCGCCAGCCGGCTCACCCTCTCCCTGCACGAGAGTGCCGGCCTGGTGGTCCGCAGCAGGGGTCACCGCCGCTTCTACGCCGGGGTCTTCACCGGCGGGGACCGGCTGCGCCTGCTGCACCAGCGCGACGGCGAACGCCGCGTCCTGGCCGAGACCCCGTTCCCGTACGACCGCGACCGCCCCTACGCGGTGGAACTGCGCTGTCGTGGCAGGGACCTGGAGCTGTCCGTCGACGGCAGCACCCTGCTCACCGGCATCACCGCCGACACCCTCGGCGGCGGCACTGGATTCCTCGTGGAGCGCGGCGCCGTCGCGGCCGACGGCGTACGCATCTCACGGCTTGCCGCGCCCTAGGCCCTGTCGTCCAGCGCGGTGAAGGACCACGAAACGAACACGAAAGGCACATCGATGAGCACTCCCCCCACGATCGGCAAATGGCAGCGCTTCAGCGTGAACACCAAGCCCGCCGACGGGTACGCGGCACCTGTCGGCTACACCGATCTCACTCCGCGGCTCAGGGACGCCGTCCCGCCGCAGCTGGGCGACGGGACGCTCACCGTCTACATCCCGCACACCACCTGCACACTGATCCTCAACTCCGGAGTCGACGGCACCACGCTGCACGACATCCGGCTGTACATCGAGGGACAGATACCCGTGGACCGCCCCTTCGTCCACCTGCATGACGGACCGCAGGACGCGGCCGCGCACGTGCGGTGCGTGTTCGGTGCCCAGTCGCTGACTCTGCCGGTCGTCGACGGGCAGTTGGGGATCGGACACAGCCAGGGCATCTACCTCCTGGAGCTGGACGGGCCGCGCGACCGCACCGTCCAGTACGCCTTCTCCCGGTTCTCGCAGTGACGCTGGTCGGCATCCACGGGGGCCTGTCGGTCGATCACCTGGTCACCGAACCCGCCGGGGCACGTTTCTCGTGCCCCGGCGGGCCCGCCCTGTTCGCCGCACTGGGCGCGCGGCTCGTCTCCGGCACCGACGTTCGCGTGAGCTGCCCGCTGCCCGAGGACGCCCCCGAGTTCGCACGGCTCTTCGACGACCTGGGCGTCGACCGGCAGTACTGCCCACAGGTGCCCACCGTGCCGCGGTTGTGGATCCTGAACTCCGCCCGCGGACGGCGCATCGTCGCCCAGGACACGACAGCACGTACCGAACTCGAAGGACCCGATCCCGTCGGGCCGGAGCCGCGGGACTCGCTTCCCGCGCCGGCACCGAGCTTCCAGGACGGCCTCGACGGACTGGTCGCCTCGTCCCCCACCGAGCGGCCCGAGGCAGACCCCAGGACCCGGGTCGGTCTCGACCCGCACCAGACCCTGGTCGCCGAACAGGGCCTGGACCACCTGCGCCGGGTGGTCTCGGCGACGACCGTACTGCTGCCCAGCCGCGTCCAGTTGAGCCTGCTGGACCCCGACCCACGCCGCGCCGCCAGGTCACTCGCGGCCGCGCTGGACCTGCCGGTGATCGCCCGCCTCGACGCCGAGGGCAGCTACGTCGTCACCGCCGACGGCAGCTGGTCCGTACGCGACCACGCGGTCTCCGTCGTGGAGACCACCGGCGCCGG
Organism: Streptomyces sp. NPDC087263; assembly: GCF_044744645.1. NCBI lineage: Bacteria > Bacillati > Actinomycetota > Actinomycetes > Kitasatosporales > Streptomycetaceae > Streptomyces > Streptomyces sp. NPDC087263. Next base: position 180,780 of record NZ_JBIUYT010000005.1, on the reverse strand, counting down.
TGACGCCTGCGCGGGCGCCGTCGTGGCCGCCCTCGCCGCCGGCGCCGACCCCGTCGAGGCCGCGCTGTTCGGCACCGGCATCGCCCGCACCGCCCTGGCGGGCTGGGGCCACGAGGCCCTCGCCGCGGCGACCCCCATCGCACGCCCCTTCCCCGGCATCACCACCCGCAAGGAGCACTAGAACCATGTCCGCCACACCCGCACCCGCCACCGTGAGCGCCGCGCTGCGCGCCGCTCTGCTGGACGTGTCCCCGGTAACCGTCGGCAGCGTTCCCGACCTGGGACGCGCGGTATTCGTCGGCTCGGGGGACTCGCTGGCCTCCGGCCTGGTCGCCACCGGATTCGGCCACCGCGCCCTGTCGGCCGGGGATGTCACCTGGAGCGAGACCCTGCCCGCCGCCTGCGACACACTCGTGGGCATCTCGCACTCCGGAACCTCCGGCGCCACCGTACGGGCCCTGCGCATGGCCCGGACCGCCGGGCTGAAGACGGTCGCCATCACCTCGCAGGCGTCCTCACCGCTGGCGGACAGCGCCGACGAGGTCCAGTTGGTGCCCGCGCTCCGCGTGGAGGAAGTAGTCCCCTGCGCCGGACACGTCATGCTCGCCCAAGGGGTGGCCGCGGTCTGCGGAGTCGACACCTCGCCGTTCAACCGGGCCCTCGCGAAGAGCCTCGACGGCATCCGCGTGGCGGTCGAGGCACAGGTGGGCGCGCTGCCCGATTCCGGACCGGCCGCCATGTCGGTCCTGTCACTTCCGGAGCTCTGCAGCGGAGCCGACTTCTGGGTCCTGAAGCTGATCGAAGCCTGCGGAATCGCGGTGCGCGGCGTGCCCCTGGAAGAGAGCGGCCACGTCGACTACTTCATCGGCCCCGAACAGCACCTCACCCTGCAACTCATCGGCCCGCACGGCCGACCGCGATTCGACCGCCTGGCCGAGGCTCTGCGTACCACCGGCCAGACCGTCGTTCAGGTCGACGCAGGCGAGCTGACGGACCCCGATGTGCCGGACGCGGCCGTGCTGCGTGACATCGCCACGGCGGTGGCCGGGACCTGGTTCGCCCACGGTGCGGCACTGCGGTGGGGCCGTCCGCCCTTCCGCGGCGGAGCGGTGAACATGGACGCGAAACACATCAAACTCGACTCCTGACCCACCTGTCGTACGCCTTCGCGCGCCCCGCCGTCTCCACGAGCCTCGCGCGATAGGTGCTAATATTGAGACCAATTGTGCGACGTGGACTGCGGCGCGCGAAGGCCGAGGGGAGTCCGTACGTGTCCGTCGTCGAGGGTGCGACGACCGACCGGGGGCGCATGTCCGTGCACCCGGTTGATCGCAGATCGCCCATGCCCGCCTGGGCTCAGGTGCAGCGCGATCTGCGTCGGCAGATCGACCAGGAACTCCAGACGGGCTACCGGCTGCCGACCGAGCGTGAACTCTCCGAACTCTACGGCGTCAGCCGCATCACCATCCGACAGGCGCTCGGTGCCCTGGCCGCGGACGGCTACGTCGAGCGCCGGCAGGGCGCCGGGACCTTCGTCGCCGACATCCCGGAACCGGTCCAGCACGACTTCGCACTCACCACGCCGTGGCGGGACCGTTTCCACGCCGCTGGGCAGACCGCGAAGTCCGTCCAACTGCGCGACGAGCCCGCCGAACCCGAGCCGCACGAGCTGATCAAGCTCATCACCCCGGAGGAAGCCTCCGCCAAGCGGCTTCACCTCAAGCGGCTTCACGTGGTCAACGACCGCGCGATCGGGCTGACGGACTCGTGGGTCCCCGAACCCGTGGCGCCCGGACTGTCCGATCGACTCCTCGTCGACGGCTCCCTGTCCCGGACGCTTCGCGAGGTCTTCGAGCTCGTCCCCGCTGACGCCAACCACTATCTCGAAGTCGGCGCGGCCAACTCCCATGAGGCCCGCCTGCTGAACACCACCCTCGACGCGCCGCTGTTCGTGGTGTGGTCCGTGGCCCGCCTCGAAGACGGCCGCCTGCTGGAGACGACACGGACCGCGTGGCTCGGGAGCCGGGTGCGCTTCCACTACACGTCGTGACCGCTTCCTCGTGATTCCCCTTGCCCTGGCGAGGCGACGCCGGACCCGGCGCGAGGTGTGTGCCGAGCCCGCCGGTCGGCGCCTCCCGGAAGGCCTCATGGCCTTTCTACGGGCATGGTGGAGGGGTGATCGTGCTGGCTGTGCTGTTCGCTGTCCTGGGGGCCGCCAGTAACGCGGCCGGTACCGCCTTTCAGCGGAAGGCGGCGTCCACCGTCGCGCGCGGCGGTGGGCTGCGCCTGATGTTCGACCTGGCTCGGCGTCCGGCCTGGCTGATCGGGATCTCCGGGGTTGTCGCAGCCGCGGTTTTCCAGGCCCTGGCTCTGGTGAACGGGCCACTGGCACTGGTGCAGCCCCTGTTCATCCTGGAGCTGCCACTGGCCCTGCTGATCGCCATTCCGCTGCTGCACAGACGTCTGCCACGTGCGGGCTGGTGGGCCGTCGCCGGTGTGGTCGTCGGCCTCGCCCTGGTCCTCGGCTCGGCCGCCCCCTCGGGGGCCCACGACCAGGCCTCCATGGTGAGGTGGATCCCGGCGCTGGTGCTGTGCCTGGGAGCGATGGGCGTACTGGTCGCCGTGGCCCGTCCGGGGCATCCGCCGCTGTTCCGGGCCGCCGTGCTGGGATCGGCGTCCGCCGTCGGCAACGCCCTGACCGCCGCGCTGCTGAAGTCGGCTACCGGCACCCTCGCCGACGACGGATTCACCGCCTTCCTCGGCGCCTGGCAGACCTACGGGTTCGCGCTGACCGGCGTCAGCGCGATCCTGCTGCTGGAGAACGCGCTGCAGGCCGGCGCCCTGGCGGCCTCGCAGCCCGCGCTGACCATCGGTGACGCGACGGTCAGTCTGATCCTGGGTGTCACCCTGTTCGGGGAGACGGTCCGTACCGGCTGGTGGCTGCTCCCCGAGGCGATCGGGACCGCAGCGATCCTGTGGGGCGTGCTGCGGCTGACCCGTGTGGTGCCGCACATTCGCCAGGTCACGGGGTAGCCACTCACCTCGCGGGCGCCCGGGATCAGAACTCCTCGTGCACCTCGGGATCTCCACCGATACGCCGCGAGGGCAGGCCGGAGAGGGCCGCCAGCTCGGCGGGCGTCAGTTCGAAGCCGAAGATGTCGAGGTTCTCGCGTTGGCGACCGGGGTCAGCGGACTTGGGAATGGGGACCGCACCCAACTGCGTGTGCCACCGCAGCACGACCTGCCCCGGCGTCACGCCATGGGCCTCGGCCACCTTCACGACGGCGGGGGTGTCCAGCAGGTCGGTGCTGTGGCCCAAGGGAGTCCAGCTCTCCGTGCGGATGCCCTTGTCGGCGTGAAAGGCCCGCAACTTCTCCTGCGGGAAGAAGGGATGCAGTTCGACCTGGTTCACGGAGGGCAGGACGCCGGTCTCCTCCTCCAGCCGCGTGATGTGTTCCGGGGTGAAGTTCGAGACCCCGATCGAACGGACGAGGCCCTCGGCGCGGAGTTTGACCATCGCCTTCCAGGACTCCACGTACTTGCCGACGCGGGGGAGCGGCCAGTGGATCAGATAGAGGTCCACGTACGCCAGGCCGAGACGGCTGCGGGACTCCTCGAAGGACGCGAGGGTCTCCTCGTACCCGTGATGCCTGCCGGGCAGCTTCGTCGTGACGACGATCTCCTCGCGAGGGACGTCGCTGCGGGCGACGCCGCGCCCGGTTCCGGTCTCGTTGCGGTAGTTGGTGGCCGTGTCGATGAGGCGGTAGCCGATGTCCAGCGCCTCGCCGACGGCTTGCTCCGCCTGCGCGTCGTCCATCGGATAGGTGCCCAGGCCGAGGGCGGGGATCTTCGAACCGTCGTTGAGCCTGTGCGCGGGGATGCTGATCACGGAAGGGCCTTCCCATGTTGCTGTGCGGTACAAGCGGTGAGTCGTTGCGCTGGGTGCAGCGGGCAGGGCCGGTGACCCGGTCAGGCCTGTGGCAGCCAGGTGGGGGCGCCGCTGCCCCGGGGTACGAGCACTGTACGGAAGCGGCCCGGGGTGGCGGACATGACGACCTGGTCGGTGACGCCGGTGTAGTGGCCGCAGGGGGTCTGGGCGGTGAACTGGTCGGGATCCAGGTAGGCGTGGGGCGAGTCGGGGCCGCCGGTGCCGGCGACTTCGTGGGCGTAGGCGCGGTCGAAGACACCGAGGCTGAGGATCCAGGCGGACACCCGGCTGAGGCTGAGGCTGACCCGGTAGCTGCCGCCCTGGGTGGCCCGGAGGATGAGGGCACGGATGATTCCGGTGGTGGCCAGCCAGGACAGGACGTAATCGTTGACGACACCGATGGGTGGCAGGGCAGGGCGCCCGGCAGTTCCCTCCCGGAGCATCACCCCGCTGACGCAGCCGGCGGTCTGGTCGAAGCCGACGCGGTCGGCCCAGGGGCCGCTGTCACCGTGCAGGCTGACGGTCGCGTAGACGAGGCCCGGACGTACCGCCGTGGCCTCCTCGGGGGACAGCCCGATCTTCTCCAGGAAGCCGGGCCGGCGGTTGGCGTAGAAGATGTCCGCCTCGCGCAGGAGATCGCGGATGCGGCTCTGGCCTTCGGGGGAGTACGGGTCGACAGTGGCCGATCGTGCCCCGACGTTCGCGGTGTAGTACGTGACGTCGTTCTCCCACTCGGTGGGACGCCACAGGTTCAGGACGTCCGCGCCGTGCTGGGCGAGGTCGCGGCCGATGCCCGCGCCCGCGATGACGTGTCCCATTCCCAGCGCACGCAGACCGTCCAGGGGCTGGGAAACTCCCGCCGGCAGGGGTTCGGGCTCGCTGTCGCCGATCTTCTCGATCCTGATCAGTGGCTCGTGGGCGAGGTGATCCCGGTACTGCGGTTCGGTGAGGAAGTCCTCGGTCGTGCGCAGCATCGGCATCACGACACCGGCGTCCGCGCCGGCCTGTTCCAGGTCGGCCGCGTCCCACGTACGGATGGCTTCCGCGACGGCGGTCTCGTCCGGGTGGGTCCCCAGCAGCCGGAGCGTGGCGTCCTTGATCTTCGGATACAGGTTGAGCGGCATGACCCAGCGCTCGTCGCGGGTCTCGTAGAACCGCAGGCTGAAAGGGTTGTCGGGGTCATGCGGCCGGCCGGGGCTGAACCCGTTGAGCTTCTCCCACTTCTTGTCGTAGAAGGGGCACAGGCGATGCGGGGCCTTCCGCAGGTCCATGGTGATGTCCTGCCCCTCACCCCCGCGGTGCCGCCACATCGACGCGAGGGCCACGGACTTGGCGGTCATGCCCAGCGCCGGCACTGCTCCCAGACGGAGAGTGGAGGGCACGATCGGGTCGGTTCCCAGGAAGGTGATCGCGCCGCCGCTGTCCTCGGGCCGCATCCCGATGTCGGCCAGGACGTCGTGCAGGGCGTGGTGGATGTCGAAGTCGTCGTCGCCGGTGAGGGGATGGGCTACGGCCTGGGAGATCTTCTCGGTGAGCGAGTTCATGGTGGGGGACTTTCCACAACGGGGAAGAGGGGGGATGACACCAAGGCGCGCGGGGCTGCGTGACCGCCGTCCCAGGCCTGGTGCGCCTTGGGCTGAGCTGGATCGCGGTGCTACGCCCGGTGCGCCTCGGTCTGCACTCGATCGCGTCCTACGCCTCGTGCGCGTCGGGGGTCTCGGAGAGGGCACGCATCAGGAGGACCTGCTTGCGGTCGCGCTCGGCGGCCAGTTCGTCGATGCCGGCGCCGAAGTTCCGCGCCTGTTCGCTCAGGGTCTCCACGGTGGCGTCGTCGAAGGCGACGTGCTCACGCGCCATCTGGTCCCAGCGCTTCTCCATGCCGGGGCCCAGGTGCGTGACGAAGTGCTCCAGGCCCCCTTGCCCTCCGCCGAGGTGGAACGTCTGGAACGGTCCCGCGACCGCCCAGCGCAACCCGATGGAGGAGGTGACGATGGCGTCCAGCTCCTGTTCGGTGACGACTCCGTCGGCGACCAGGTGGACGCATTCCCGGAAGATTGCCGATTGCAGACGGTTGGCCACGAAGCCGGGAACCTCCTTGCGGAGCACCTGGGGGCTCTTGCCCAGCGCCGTGTAGAAGGCACGGGCCCGCTCCACCGTTTCCTCGCTGGTGCGCTCACCGGGCACGATCTCCACGAGCGGTACCAGATGCGGCGGGTTGAAGGGGTGGCCCACCACCAGACGTTCCGGTCGGCGCAGCACGGTGGCGATGTCGGTGGCCGGAATCCCGGAGGTGGAGGTGGCGAACAGGGCGGTGGCCGGCGCGTTCTCCTCGATCGTTCGCCACATCTCCTGCTTGACGTTCAGCCGTTCGGGCCCGTTCTCCTGTACGAGGTCGGCCTCACGCACGGCGCCGGCCAGGTCGGGTTCGAAGCTGAGGTTCTTGGTGAGGTCCTTTGTCTCCAGGCCCAGGCCTTGGAGTACGGGCACGGTTCCGTCGATCAGTTCCCGTACCTGGGTGTCGATGCCGGGCTGGGGGTCGCTGAGGGTGACCTCCAGTCCGTGGGCGAGAAACAGTGCGGCCCAGGAAGCGCCGATCACGCCTCCGCCGACGACCGTGACGCGGCGGATTCCGGCGGCGTCGGTGGTTTCCGTCATGGAAGGGTCCTCTCTGAGGAAGGGGCGGTCCTACGAGTGCGGCTGACCCGGAACGCGAGGGTTACGCGGGTCGGGCGAGGTAGTCGTGTACGACTTCCGCGCGGCCCAGGGTGAGGTCGGCGAGGATGTGGCTCGCGGAGACGACTTCGAGTACGGGCAGGTCGGACAGCGGCGCGAGCGCGTGGGCGAACAGTTGCAGGCGTGCCGGCCCTGACCAGGCGCCCTTGACGGTCACGTCGGAGATCTGGGCGCGGACCAGTTCGCAGATGCGGGGGGTGCCGTCGTAGCCCGGCAGTTTCTTGAGCATGAAGGTCGGCAGGGTGACTTCGTCGCGGGCCTCGGCGGGGTCCAGAAGACGGTGCTTGTAGCCCATGGTGGCGGTGGCGACGCGCAGGCTTCCGTAGTCGAGGGTGCCGACCAGGGTGTCGGAGTCGACATACAGCCGCGGCGCGCCCAGTTTCTTGGGGAAGGCGCTGACCTCGCGGCCGCTGGCGATGGCCGGGAAGCTGTCGACATACATGGCCAGGCTGTATTCGCCGCGCTCACCTTCGTGCTCGACGGTCACGACCTGGCCGGACTCGGTGTAGTCGCCGAGCCCCGTCACGTCGGGCATGCGCATCACCTCGAAGCGCACCAAGGGTTCGGGAACACGCAGCGGCTCCGGTACGACGGCGGCGAGGGCCTGCGGGTCGGTGCGGTAAGTGATGTTGAGGTACTCGCGGTTGGTGAACCGGTAGGGCCCTGTCGGGAAGGCAGGGGCGTTCAGGGGAGTGGTCAGAGACCGCACGACGTCGTCCGCGCGCATCAGGATCGCCTTTCTCTCTTCTCGGCTGCCAGGAACTCTCTGCCGGACCGGATCCTATTAGTTGCCATATACAACTTGTTGCTGGTTGCAACGATAAATCGGAGTGACGTATTCCTGCAAATCCATACTGACGTCTGGAGTCGGTCGGCGCTCAGGGGGCCGCGGCGGGCCCGGGTGGTCAGAGCCAGCCGCGGCGGGCCGCCGTGAGACTGGCCTGGAAGCGGGTCGAGGCGCCGAGTTCGCTCATCAGCCGGTGGATCCGCCGCTGGGTGGTCCGCTCGCTCCAGCCCTGTGAGCGGGCGATGGCCGCGTCGGTGAGGCCGGAAGCGAGTAGGGCCAGCAGGGAGCGGGTGTCCGGATCCGGCTGGACGGGAACGGTTCCGGGCTGCCGTGTCGGGTTGTCGCCAGCGGGGTCTCCGGCGTCCGGCAGGGCGACGGCGCGCTCCCATTCGGCTTCGAACAGGGACTCCAGCGCGACGAGCATGGGGGACTGGTGGATGAGGTAGGCCGCCGACTGACCGCCGGCCGCGAGGCTGAAGGGGATGATGGCCGCCTGGCTGTCGCTGATCACCAGCTTCAGCGGCAACTCGGGGCGTACCCGGGCTTTTTCGCCCGCTCTGATACTGGGCGCGATGTCGTCGTGCATCCTGCCCGGCCAGGCCACGGCTTCCCGGTCGTAGATCACCCGGTGGGCCACACCGTGCCGTTGGCGCTCGATCTGGTGGTCGAGGCGGCTCCCCGGGCGGTCGACATAGGGCGGACGGTCGAACGCCCGCAGCTGGTGACGGGCGTCGGCCGTCAGCCGGCCCACCGCCGAGCTGATGTCGTCGCGCTCGGTCAGCAGTTCCACGGCCATCTCGGGATGCGTGATCCGCGCGGCCTCCCGGTAGGTCGCCATCAACTGATGCACCAGTGAACGTGCTTCGTCGAGGCGGTGCTGCTGCTCGTCGATCAGAGCGGTGACCGCGACGTCGGGGGCGGTGGCGGAGAAGCGGGGCGGCCGTCCGGTGGTCCGGGTCGCGAGGCCTTCCTTGACCAGTGCCGACAGTGACCGTCCGGCGCCGGCCGGGGACAGTTTGCAGGTCTCCGCCAACTCTGAGGCGGTGCAGCGTGGATGCTCCACCAGGGCCGTGTAAACGTGCTCTGTTTCCTCCGTAAGTCCCAGCACGTTAAGTCCCATGAACCCTCCGCCGTGCAGGTGGCGACTGTCCGCCACCCGGCGTACTTCGGCCACCAAGATTGCCTTGTGTCACTTCCGACTCGGTTGACATCTTCCATCAGTAAGAAGGCGGCGCGTCGCCTACCCCCGTATGCGGCAGTGCGTCCCGCCAGGCAGCCTGCCGTGCTGAACCGGAAAGGCCTGCCCGTGCTCCAAGCGCATGCCCGACACAGGCGGCACACCGCCGCGGCTCTCGCCCTGGCGGCGCTGGCCACCGCCGTCGTCACCGGCACCGCGTCCGCGGCTCCGTCGTCCGACGGGGCTTCCCCGGCGCCCGCCGCTTCCGCCGCGCCCTCCGGTGCCGATCAACTGAGCATCGGGAAGACGCCGTTGGACGGCACCGTCAAGGGCGCCGCCGAGCCGCCCGCGCAACGCCAGGGAGTGGTGCCGGGCCAGGTGCTGGTCACCCTGGACCCGGACACCTCCGTCACCGGGGCCGCCCTGTCCGGCAAGGCCCAGCGCCAACTGGAGGCCCGCGCGCCGCAGACCAGCGACAAAGCGCTGGACACCAAGCTGCACGCGGTGGGCGCCACCTCCCTGCAGCCGCTGCTGCCCTCGCTGTCCTCGGCCGACACCGGCTCCCTGACCGCGGCCGCACGCGACCAACTGGGAGCCGAGGCTCCCGACTTGTCGCGTACCTACGTGGTCAAGGTCAAGGAGCAGGACTCCACAGCTGTCGCCGGTGACCTTCAAGGCACATCCGGAATCGCGTACGCCGAACCCAACCGCTACGTGAACACCATGAACGCCGGAGCGCAGCCGCTGCCCACCTCGGCCGGCGCTGCGAAGGCTCCCGCGGGGACTCCCGACGTCGCGATCACCCCTGCGACGACCCCCGACGCCGGGGCCGACCCCGCCGACGTACCGTCGAACTACGCCGTGTCCTCCTCCGCCCAGGCGTTCCTCAACGCAGGGGGAGTCAACGCCGTGGGCGCCTTCTCCACTCTCCAGGACGGCTACGGCCAACTGCCCGGCACCGGCCAGACCATCACCAACGTGTCCATCGGCGACCTCACCGACCAGTCGATGGCGGACGCCGGAGACAACTACGTCAACGGCTACGGCCCGACCACGGTGCTGAAGGACGGGAAGCGGTACCTCGACCTGCCGTCGATGCCGCTGATCCCGACCTACGTGGCCGGCAGCGACGGCGCCCTCGACCCGTCCGCCTCCACCAAGAACCAGGACCCCTCGCTCGGCGAAGTGCTCCTCGACTTCGGCGTCATGGCCCCGCTGCCCCACGACCAGCAGCGCGAGGACGCCCTCGGCAGTGGCTACACCGACCTGCTCGGCATAGCCCCGGGGGCCGACTACCGGCTGGTCGTCCCCCAGGAGCCGACGATCGAGCAGATAGCCGGCGCGCTGCTGGCCGCCGCCCACCAGTCGCCCCGCCCCGACGTCATCACCGCGAGCCTCGGCTTCGGCACGGACTCGGTCGGATTCCCGGGCCGCTACCTGGAGGACGACCCCTTCGTTCGGTCCGTGGTCGCCTCGATCGTCCAGAAGGACGGCATCGTGGTGTCGATCTCCTCGAACGACGGCACCCGGCTCTACACCCCCGCCGCGGTCGGCCCCGACGGCGGCAGCACCCCCACCGACACGGCCCCGAACACCGCCTCCGCCACCACCATCGACGACGTCGCGCTGACCACCACCCCGTCCAAGGTGCCCGACACCGGCGCCATCGCCGCGGGCGGCACCACCCTGGACGACACACTCGCCGTACCGGCGAACTCCAGCAGCCCGTACGCCGATACCGGCACCGTCGCGGAGACCAGGATCAGCGGCTTCGGCAGCTTCGCCTCCGGCTTCGGCAGCCGGGTGGACCTCTCCGCCCCCAGCGACAACATCATCGCCTTCCAGCACAAGGGAGGCGGCAGCGCGCAGGCCGTCACCGCGGTGTTCAACGGCGGTACGTCGGCGTCCGCGCCCGAGATAGCCGCGGCCGCGGCGGTCGTGCTCCAGGCCGGCCGACTGGCCGGGCGTGACCTGAGCCCCAAGCAGGTCAGGGACCTGCTGGAGAAGACCGGCCGCGCGGTCGAGAGCCCGCCGCAGATCGACCGGACCCTGCACGTCGGACCGCAGATCGACGTCACCGCCGCCACCGAGAAGGCGCTGGGCGGCAAGTTGAAGAGCGACGGGCCTTCGGTCGTGCGGCTCTCCGTCGCCCACCGGGTCACCGTGGGCGCGCTCGGCGGCACCTTTCTGGAGACCACCGACCAGAACCGTATCGACCTCGGTGACATGGCCTCCGGCGGCAACGGCGAGGGACTGGTCGGCCCGGTGACCTTCGCCGCCGACGTCACCGGCCTTCCGCAGGGCGCCAAGCCCCGGTACACGCTCACCGTCGCCGCCGACCATCCGGTCACCTTCTCCTCCGACACCCCGGCTATCCGCGTGACGCCCCGGCAGCTGCTCTCGGCGGCAGGGCTTCCGGTCGTCTCCACCACCGACCGCGACATCGAACTCACCTTCAAGGTGCAGATCGGCGGCAGGACACAGGCCACCGTGCACCGCACCCTGGCCATCGGCCCGAGCGACGGCCGCTATGTCGAGTCCACCGCGCCGCTCGCGCCCGCCACCGCCGATGCCGGGAAGGCGGTCACCGTCTCCTACGACCTCACCGGCGTCACCACGGCGACCGCCCCCGAACTGGTGGTGTCCACCGTCGGTCACTGGAACCCGGTCCTCGGCCCGATCTTCTCCGCCGCCTGGCACCAGAGCCTCACCGCGACCACTGGCACCGTCACCATCCCCGCGGACGCCTTCAAGGGCGGTGGCGGGATCTACGGCATCGGTATCGCCCTGTCCGGCTTCGGCGGCAACCCCAGCCTCACCAAGTACGGCGAGTTCGCCCCGATCCGGATCGCCGGCGGCACCGCCGCCACCCGGCCGGACGCGCCGACCATCGCCACGACCGGGAGCGGCGCCCCGTACGGCCACACGGCGGAAGTCACCCGCACCGCTCCCGACTTCCGTCTTCGCTACGACGTACGCAGCGTTCCCGGCGCGAAGTCCGCGATCGTCGAGTTCTCCGCCCCGGCCCCGACGCTGTTCGGTTCGCTGAACACCTTCAGCAACGCCAACGGCTCGGCGCTGGACAACGACGCGGCGGACACGCCGTCCACCGTCAGTAAGGAGCTGTCGGCCACCTCCGGCACCGTCCGTCTCGACGCGTTGTCCCTGGGCCTGACCACCTCCGCGACCTACAGCGTGCGTGTGCTCGCCCTCGACGGCCACCAGCGGGTCATCGGGCAGGCGTCATCCGTCTCCAACCTGGCCGTCGACGACGGCCTCGCTCCCGACGGCAGTACGGTGCTGAGCTTCAGCGCCGCGGGCAAGGACTCCATCGCTGCCCTGCGCACCACCGCCGGCGGCACCGAAGTGCGGCGTTACTCCACCTCGACCGGCGCCTACGGAGCCGTACTGACCTCGGACTCCGGCAGCGGTTCGGACTACCAGGTGATCGGCGTTGCCCCGGACGCGCACCGGGTGCTCCTCGGGCACGTGAGCGCGGCCGGCGGCGACGTCAGGCTGGAGACCTGGGACACCGTGACCGACACGCTCGTCGGCAGCTCGACCCTGCGGGCCGCGGAGTACCTGGTGGTCACTGGACGGGTCGACGCCAAGCGCGACCGGGCCGCCGTACTGCTGCGCGCCAAGGTGGGCAACACCGACTCGGTGCTCCCTGTCGACCTGGCCACCGGCACCACCGGCGAGCTGATCCAGGCCGACAACAACGGCAAGATCCCGACCGGTACGTACAGCCTGCTGGACATCGACCAGTCCACCGGTGACGTGTTCCTGGGCAAGATCGCCACGAACATCATCTGCCTCGGCGGTGTCGCCCCCGCCCGGGTGGACCTCGACAGCGCAACCGTGACCACATCGGGTTCCATCTCGGCCTGCGGTCACGGCATCGCCTCGGACGATGCGGGCACCCTCTACAGCGTGTCCGCCACCGCGATCAGTACCAAGATCGCGCCGACCGCCACGCTCACCACGTACGACGAGGAGACCCAGACCACCGGTGACGCCTTCGCGCTGCGCAAGGGCACGCCCGTGTCGCTCGCCGTGGACGGCGTCCACCACCTCGCCCTGGTGTCGTTCGCGGCCCCGGAGGGCACCGTGTACTTCGGTTCCCAGCAGGGTGTCGTGTCCGACAACAACGCGACCAGCCAGATAGCGGTCGTCGACCTGACCACAGGAGAGGTGATCCGCACCGTGAACGGCCTGAGCGTCACAGGCCGGGGCGGTCTGCTCCTGCACGGCGTGCAGGACCCCTCGATCCAGCTCGATCCGACCACCCGCACCGCTTGGACCTACGGTCCGGACGGCAGCCAGATCCAGCAGTTCTCCTACTGATGACCTTTTGACCCCCTCCACCCATCCCGCGGGGCGGGAAGCGGCCCAGGCCGCTTCCCGCCCCGCGTCTTTGTACACGGCCGACTGTCATCGAGTGATTTGCGCATGCGCATCAAGAACCAGCCGTGCCGCGCTGACGTCGGTCACCACGGAATGGGCCAGTCCGCCACGGAGCACACTGTGGATGGCCCGCGCCTTGGACGCCCCTCCGGCCACCGCGATGACCTCCGGGATCCGCCGCAGCTGATCGGCGCCGATGCTGATCGTCAGTCTGCTGACGTCTCCGCCCAGCGGGGTGCCGTCCTCCGCGAGCAGCATCGAACAGACCTCCGCCGCGATGGCCTCGTGGCGTAGTGAGGCGAGCATCGCGGGGGGCAGCGCCGCGTGGAACTGCGAACCTTCGGGGTCCCAACTGCCGATCGCCACAGCCGCCTTGGTGATGGAGGGGAACCGCGAGGTGGCGGCGGCGATGCCCGGCTGCGAGTAGAGAGCGTTGGCCGTTCTCTCGTCGGAGACCACGAGCGGCGCGTAGATCGGATAGGCGGGACCGTGTGACACGGCTGCCAACTGGCGCACCAGATCAGCGCTGTTGGCGCCGACCGCGCCGGTCACGCCCGTCATCTGCACGATGCTGCACGGCGCCAGTGCGTTCAGTGCGCGCGCCATGGCGTCGAGCGTGCGTCCCCAGCTCACTCCGAGGACGTCGTCCTCGGTCACGATCTCGGTGAGCAGTTCGGCGGCGGCGGTGCCCAGTTCGCGGCGCAGGGTGACCACGTCCGGTGCGGTCACCTTGACCACCAGCGAGTGCTGGAGCCCGAACGCGGCGCGCAGCTGTTCCGACAGCTCACTGTCCACGGCGGTGGGCACGCCGATCTCGATCCGCACGATGCCCTGCTCGCGGCACTCGTCGAGAATGCGGGCCACCTTGTAGCGGGAGATGCCGAGCTCGTCGGCGATCTCGGTCTTCGCCTTGCCCTCCACGAAGTATCTGCGGGCGACCGTGGTGGCTCGCTGGAGTTCGGCTGGACCCATCGGATTCTCCTTCGCGAACGATTCAGCGACGCCCACTCGGTCGGCGCCCGCCCATATGGGCAGCTTACTTGACGCATGGGCGGGCTGGATGTCTGATATTCCCACCTCGCGCCACACAGTCGTTACGCGGCATTTACGGCGTGAACATGTACGTGCCGCGTGTTGCGGAAGGAGCGGGCCGATGAAGTTCCCCGACCGAGCACTCCCGCCGTGTGCTCGATCCCGCACCATCCCCGGAGGTATGTCGTCGTGAGTTCCCTTGCTGAGGACCAGATCCTTGAGGGTGCCCGGGAGGTGATCCGCCGTGAAGGCGCCGCCACCGCAGGCATCGCCGAGCAACTCGACGGTTCCTTCCTGTCGGCTGTCTCGCTGCTGCTCGGATGCCAGGGCAAGGTGGTCGTGGCCGGCTCGGGGACATCGGGGACGGTGGCACGCCGGATGGCGCACCTCCTGTCCGTCTGCGGCACGCCGGCTGTCTTCCTCCACCCCATGGACGCACTGCACGGATCCTTGGGCGCGGTGTCGGAGACGGACGTGGTGATCGCCATCTCGAAGGGCGGCGGCTCGGCCGAACTCAACGACTTCGCCCGCGGGGCACAGGAGCGCGGGGCTCGCGTGCTGTCGCTGACCTCCCGTGCGGATTCGGCGCTCGGCCTGCTCGCGGATGTGAGCGTGCAGATAGCCCCGGCAGGCCACGCGGACCCCGGTGGAGTGATCGCCATGGGCAGCACCCTCGCCGTATCGGCCTGGGGTGACGCCCTGGCGGTCACCCTGATGCGGCTGAGCGGTTACTCCTGGTCCCAGGTGCTGTCCGCGCACCCGGCGGGCAGCGTGGGGCAGATCACCGATGCTCCCGAAGAACTGGCACCGCTGGACGCCTCCGCGCTGAATGGCAGGGAGTGACCCATGCGGTCCGCACCCGTTCGCACCGGAAGCCGGCCTCTCGACCGAGCCGATGAACCACGAACCATGGAGATTCCCATGAGAAAGTTCCGCCTTCCCGACGAGACGGGAATCTTCCTGGTCCTGTTGGTCGTGCTCGCCGTCCTGAGCATCCTGTCGCCGTCGTTCGGCACCGTGCACAACGGTCTGACGCTGCTCCTGAACGGCGCGGTGATCGCTTTTCTCGCCCTCGGCCAGACGTTCGTGCTGCTGACCGGCGGGATCGACCTGTCGACCGGGGCCAACGTCGCCATGACGGGCGTGCTGGCAGCGGTCCTCATGCAGGACGGCCTTCCCTGGCCGGTGGCCGCCCTGCTGGCCGTGGGAGCGGGGCTCGTCCTCGGGGTGATCAACGGCCTGATCATCCACTACGTGAAGGTGCCGCCCTTCATCGTCACCTTCTCCACCCAGGGCGTCGCGACCGCCGTCCCCCTCATCATCACCGGCGCCAACTCCATCTCGGTGCGCCAGGCCGGCTTCTCCTGGATCGGCCAGGGCCGCGTCGCCGGAATCCCGCTGCCCGTGATCATGCTGCTGGTGGCGGCTGTAGCGGCCGGCTGGTTCCTGACCCGGACCCGGCTGGGCGTACACGTCTACGCGTCCGGCGGCAACAAGTCGGCGGCCCGACTGGCCGGCGTGGACATCCGGGTGGTCACCATCCTGGCCTACGCCGTCAGCGGCGTGTGCGGAGGGATCGCGGGGCTCATCGCCACCTCGCGCCTGATGGTCGGGTTCCCGGCCACCGGGCTGGGCAACGAGCTCTTCTTCTCCATCGCGGCGGCGGTGGTCGGCGGAGTGAGCCTGTTCGGAGGAATGGGCACCGTGGCCGGCGCCATGATCGGCGCCGTCCTGATCGCCTCGGTCAGCAACGGCATGAACGTGCTGAACGTCAGCAGCTACTGGCAGTCGCTGGTGATCGGCTTGATCATCCTGCTGGGCGTCTCGTTCGACACCTACCGGCGAGGTCTGAGCGGCAAGTCCCTCCTCAGCGCGCTCACCAGTACCTCCCGGAAAGAGCCCCAGAAGGAACCCACGGCGGTCTAGCGCCCGCCAACCCCAGTTCGCTCCGGCCCTGGCCCGCACTCCTGCTCCATGACTGCCGGCCGACACAGATCTCCACCCACGTCAGGCGAGCCGCGCCGAACGTCCCAAGCAAGGAGAGAGAGCATGTCGAACCGAACCAGAGGGCTGACCGCAGCGGCGGCCGCCTTCTCCATCGCAGTCCTGGCGGCTGCTTGCAGCAACCAGGCCACCAGCGGCACCACGGCGACGGGCGCCGACAGCGCCGTACCCAGCAGCTGCACGTCGGGCAAGCCCGTCCTTGGCGTCTCCCTGCCCAACACGGTGAACCCCTACTACGTCTCCATGCGCCAGAGCTTCCTCGACGCCGGAGCCAAGGACGGGTTCGACGTCAAGATCGCCATCGCCAACGACAGCGACTCGACACAGCTCTCGCAGATCAACAGCTTCGTCCAGCAGGGGGTCTGCGCGGTCGCCCTCAACGCGGTGAACTCCGGGCCCGGCGCGGCCAGCGTCGCGGCGCTGAACCAGGCGAAGATCCCGGTGTTCTCGGTCAACGTCATCATCTCGCCCGACGACCTGAAGACCCAGAACGCCAGCATCGTCCAGTACGTCGGCGCCGACCAGACCGAGGGCGGCAAGGCGATGGGCGAACAGCTCATCAAGGACATGGGCACGACCGCCACGATCAACGCGGGCATCGTCGGGGACCCCGACCAGATCCCCACCAACCAGCGCGACGACGGCTTCAAGACCGCGATCAAGGCCAACGCCCACGCGAAGGTCGGTCCGACCGTCAACAGCAAGGTCGACCCCAACGTCAGCCTTCAGGTCACCACCGACATGTTGCAGGGCAACCCGGACATCAACGTGATCTTCGCCGACACCGGCCCCGGCACGACCGGCGCGCTGCAGGCGATCAGCCAGCTCGGCAAGACCGGCAAGGTCGTGCTCTACGGATTCTGCGCCGCCGACACGGCTCTGAACTCCACCTACAAGGCGTGCGCCGCCCAGGAACCGGCCGACTACGCGCGGATCGTCGTGGACAACGTCAAGAAGTACGTCGGCGGGGACAAGGTGCCGGCGGAGATCCTCCAGCCGCTGAAGATCTTCACGAGCGGCACCCCGGGACCGGGCGAAGTCGGCTGACCCGGACACACGCGACAGCAGGAACGGAGAGAGGTGTACGAGCGTGACTGAAACAGCTGTGGAGTACTTGGCTGTCGACGCGATCAGCAAGCGCTACGGACAGACGCGCGCCCTCGACGGGGTGACGGTCACGCTCGTCCCAGGTCAGGTGCTGGCCCTCGTCGGACACAACGGCGCGGGCAAGTCCACCCTGCTGAAGATGCTCGCCGGCGCCGAGAGCCCGGACGAGGGCTCCGTACTCATCGACGGCGTGCCCCAGCACTTCTCGACCCCGGCCGACTCACTGGCCGCCGGAGTGGCCTGCGTCTACCAGGAACTGCGGCTGGTGGACCAGCTCACCGTCGCGCAGAACGTCTTCCTCGGCCATGAGACCAGCCGGCGCGGCCGCCTCGCACAGGGGGAGATGAACCGGCGTACCGCCGAACTCTGCCGGGAGTACGGCGTCACGGCCTCGCCCACCGACCGCGCGGGCGAACTGTCCGTCGCCCAGCGCCAGATGGTCGAGGTGGTCGCCGCGCTCAACCGCAACGCGCGGTACCTCCTCCTCGACGAACCGACGACCGCCCTGGAGGCGCAGCAGATCGATCATCTGCTGGCCACGGTCAAGCGCATCTCGCGTGAGCGGAACATGGGAGTTCTGCTGGTGGACCACAAGCTCGACGAGGTCTTCTCGGTCGCCGATCACGTCATCGGGCTGGCCAACGGCCGCGTCGTGTTGAGCGGTTCGGCACAGACGGTGAGTCACGACGATGTGGTCCACGCCATCGTCGGCGAGTCCGCGTCCTCCCTGTCGCCCGCGTATGCGACGTCGGCGAACGGGTCGCAGGCCGGTGCGACCGCGGACCGGACAGACGGTGAGCCGCAGGGATCCAAGGTCGTGCTGGACGCCGTACACGTGTCCACGGACCGGCTCAAGGACGTGACACTCCAGGTCAGGGCCGGTGAGGTACTGGGCCTGTACGGGCTGGTCGGCTCTGGGCGGTCGCGCTTCCTGCGCACTCTGTACGGAGCCGAGCGCCCGCCGGTCGGCTCGCTGACCCTGGCGGGCACCCCGTACCGGCCGCGGACGCCGGCCAAGGCGATCAGGTCCGGGATCGCCTTCCTCTCGGAGGAGCGCAAGGCCGACGGGTTCATTCCCGGGATGAGCGCGAAGGAGAACATCGCGCTGCCCGTGCTGCACAGGTTCAGCCGGGGCGGGCGGCTCCAGCGCAGGCGGATCAACCAGGCGACGCGCGACGCTCTCAAGAAGGTCGCCGTCCGCGGGGACACCGAGCAGCCGATCACGCGGCTGTCCGGAGGAAACCAGCAGAAGGTGCTGTTCGCCCGGGCCGCCCTGCAACAGCCAAGACTGCTGCTGCTCGATGAACCGACCAAGGGTGTCGACGTCGGTGCGAAGGCCGAGATCCACGCGCTGATCCGTGCGATGGCCGCCGACGGGGATGTGGCCGTGATCGTGGTGTCCACCGAGGAGGAGGAACTGATCGGGCTCGCGGACGCGGTGTGCGTCTTCAAGGACGGCTCCTGCGACGGAATCAAGTACCCCCGGGATACCGTCACGCCGGGAGACCTGCGCCAGCTCGCCTGGCCCAGCAGCCACCGGCCCGCCGACGCACCGGAGGGAGCGGTGAACGGCGTAACTCCCCAGCACAAGGCTCCAGTTGACTGACGTGGACAAGACCCAGGATCGCTGCTCCGGCCGTCGACCGCGATCGCACTTCGCCTAGGAGAACCACCATGCCCGTCGTCGCCGGAGTTGACTCCTCGACCCAGTCCTGCAAGGTCGAGATCCGCGACCTGTACGACGGGTCGCTGCTCGGCTCGGGAAACGCAGCGCACCCGCCCGCGTTCCCGCCGAGCAGCGAACAGGACCCCGCCGCCTGGTGGGCCGCGCTCAAAGCCGCGCTCGCGGCCGCCCGGATCGACGCCGGTGTGTCCACGGGAGACATCGCCGCGATCGCGGTCGACGGCCAGTGCCACGGCCTGGTCGCGCTGGACGCCGCCGATCAGGTCGTACGGCCGGCGAAACTGTGGAACGACACCACCTCCGCGCCACAGCTCGAACGGCTCAAGCGACTGATCGGCGCGCCCGAATGGATCCGCGCCGTCGGCTCCCTGCCGACCGCCGCCTTCACCCTCAGCAAGATCGCCTGGCTCGCCGAGAACGAACCCGCCAACTACCAGAAGCTGCGCCGCGTCCTGTTGCCGCACGACTGGCTGACCTGGAAACTCTCCGGCGTCTACGCCACCGACCGCTCCGAGGCATCGGGGACCGGCTACTACAGCGCCGCGGAATCCCGATACCTCCCCGAACTCCTGGCCCACATCGACGCCGAACGCGACTGGGCGGACGCGCTGCCCGAGGTCATGGACGCCTCCACGGCCGTCGGAACGGTCACCGAAGCGGCCCGTGCGGAACTCGACCTGCCGGCCGGCACCCTGGTGGGCCCCGGCGGCGGAGACCAGCACGCGGCGGCCCTCGGTCTCGGGATCGTCCCCGGCGACGTGGTGTACACGTTCGGCACCTCGGGCGTCGTCTTCACCACCAGCGAGACCCCCGTGTTCGACCTGAACGGCATCGTCGACGGCGTCGCCGACATGACCGACGGCTATCTCCCCCTCGTCTCGACCCTGAACGCCACACGCGTCACCGACACCTTCGCCCGCATCCTCGGCGTCGACCACCAGGGTCTCGCCGAACTGGCACTCGCCGCCTTCAGCACCGTCGGACCGGTCCTCGTCGCCTACCTCGACGGCGAACGCAAGCCGAACCGCCCCGGCGCCCAGGGCATCCTTGCCGGACTGACCTCGGCGACGAGCCGCGAGGACATCGCGCGGGCCGCCTACGAAGGTGTCATCCTCGGCCTGGTCTCCGGCGAGCGGCACCTCAACGCCGCCGGGGTCGCCACCGGCGGGCGCCTCATCGCCACCGGCGGCGGTGCGCGGTCCACCGCCTACACCCAACTCCTGGCCGATCTCACCGGCCGCGAGGTGTTCGTCGCCGACGCCCCCGAGGCTTCGGCACGCGGCGCCTGCGTACAGGCGGCGGCCATCGCTTCGAAGCGGGCGGTACGCGATGTCCTGCGCGAGTGGGCGCCGGTGACCCGGCCGGTCGCCGCTCCCCGCCCCGGCTCACGAAGCGCGCGCGAGGCGGTCTACACGGTTCTGGCCGGCTGGGACGCGCTCGACACCGACAACGCCGGGCCCGCCGGGAGGACGGCGTGACACCGCAGGGCCTTGGGCTGAACCCGGAGGGGCAGGGGCTGAGTCCGCAGGGCCATGGGCTGAACCCGGAGATCCTCGCCGAGATCGCCCGCCACCCCAGGGCCACCCTCGCCGGCAGCGTCTACGCCGTCGCCGAGGCGGACCGGCTTGCCGCCGCCGAGCGTTTGCAACGCGCAGGCCTGTGGGTTCACGCAGACGTCATCATGGACGACCGCACGCATCGAGGCGTCGACCTCGCCCTTGTACGTACGCTCGCCGAGCGTCGGATCGGACCGCTCGACATCCACGTCATCGCACCGGAACTCGACGGTCTGATCGACGAGATCTGTGCCCAGAAGGTCGACCGCGTCACCTTCCCCTTCGAGTCCTGCGCGGACCACGCGGCCGTGGCCGACACCGCGGAACGGATCCGCGCCTCGGGTGCCGCCGCCTGGCTCGCCGTAGCACCGGCAACGGAACTCAGTGCGGTCCGGGCGTGCTTCGAGATGGTCGACGGACTCCTGG
The DNA here is from genome assembly GCF_044744645.1 of Streptomyces sp. NPDC087263. Taxonomy (NCBI): domain Bacteria; kingdom Bacillati; phylum Actinomycetota; class Actinomycetes; order Kitasatosporales; family Streptomycetaceae; genus Streptomyces; species Streptomyces sp. NPDC087263. Next base: position 159,939 of record NZ_JBIUYT010000005.1, on the reverse strand, counting down.
TCATGCTGATCGAACCCGGCAGCACCGGCGCCGCCGACCCGGCGCTGGCGGCCAAGGCAGGTCAGGCCCGCCCCACACTCCCGGCCGGTGTCGACGGCGGTGTCGACGCCGTCAACCTCGGCGCCTGTCTCCGGGCCGGTGCGGAGTACGTCGTCTCCGGCCGCGCCCTGCTGTCCGTCACCCCGGCTCCTGGACACCTCGCGTCGTAGGGAACCGACCTCTCGCAGGCTGTGGCGCACGGGCCAGGAGAGATCGGATGGCTGAACCGGGGCCCGAGTATCCAGCCAGGGCAGGGGAGTTGTCGCACATGGTGTGACAACTCCCCTGCCCTGCTGCCTTCCTTGCCGCGTCGCGGCCGATTGATCTCAATGCATTTGCTGTGAAAGGGAGTTGAAGCCACCCGTCACTCGAGCACCTCGGGGGACAGTGGTCTCATTGACGAGCCCCTGACAGAATGCTTGAAGTTTGTAAGGCTGAGCATTCATCGGTTCTCTGCTGACCCCCCACCAAAGACAGGGACAACAGTGCTGCGAGCAAGACGCAACAGACCCTCCGTGACCGCAATAGCCGGGGCGTTGACCCTCGCGGCGGCCATGACGACGGGGCTCACCATCGCCCCACCGGCCTCCGCGGACGGCGAAGGTACGGCGGTCGCCGAAGCGACGACCGCGGCGCGGACGGTCACTCTGATCACCGGCGACCACGTACTGCTCGGCCAGGGCGGAACGGTCGAGGGAGTCACCCCGGCCAAGGGACGGGAAGCAGTCCCCGTCCAGACCATCGAGAGCGGCGGACACACCTATGTGATCCCCTCCGATGTCGAACCGCTGATCTCCACGGGGAAGCTGGACCGTGAGCTGTTCGACGCGGCGGAGTTGGGCCGCTCCGAGTACGCCGACCTGGCGGGTGGCGGATCACCCGTGATCGTCGAGTACAGCAGGGAGAACCCGGCCGCACGAACCAGCCTGCACGCGCAGACCAGTACGGCCGTCCGGGAGCTCAACGCGGTGGACGGCGAGGCACTCGTCCTGAGCCCGCAGGAGACGGCCAAGGCGTGGTCGTCGCTCACCGACACCTCGGACGGGGTGAGTGAACTGGCGCCGGGCGTGGCCTCCATCAGCCTCGACAAGATAGTGAAGGCCGCGCTGGACGTGAGCGTGCCGCAGATCGGCGCGCCTGAGGTGTGGAAGGCGGGTTACGACGGTACCGGCGTGAAGATCGCCATCCTCGACACGGGTATCGACACCAGTCACCCCGACGTGGCCGGCAAGGTCATCGCCCAGCAGAACTTCAGCACCGACGCGGACATCCAGGACCACAACGGGCACGGCACACACGTCGCCTCGACCGCGGCCGGGACCGGCGCGGCCTCGGACGGCAAGTACCGGGGAGTGGCACCGGGCGCGGAGCTGCTCAACGGCAAGGTGCTCAACTCCAGCGGATCCGGCCTCACCTCCGACATCGTTGCCGGCATGGAGTGGGCGGTCGAGCAGGGCGCCGACGTCGTGAACATGTCGCTGGGCGGCACCGACACCCTGGGGACCGACCCGCTCGAAGAGACCGTCGACGCGCTGTCCGACCAGGCATTGTTCGTGATCGCCGCGGGCAACTCAGGTCCCGCCGCGAGCACCATCGGGACGCCGGGCGTCGCCGAGTCCGCGCTGACCGTCGGCGCCGTCGACAAGCAGAACGTCCTCGCGTCCTTCTCCTCCCGAGGCCCGCGCTTCGAGGACGGGGGAGTCAAGCCCGACGTCACCGCACCCGGCGTGAACATCACCGCCGCCTCGGCCGCGGGCACCCTGCCCAACTCCCCGCACCCCAGCCCGGAGTACGTGACGATCAGCGGCACCTCGATGGCCACCCCGCACGTCACAGGCGCGGCGGCCCTCCTCGCCCAGCAGCACCCGGACTGGAGCGGGCAGCAGATCAAGTCGTCACTGGTCGGCTCGACCGCCCCGGGCGACTACAGCGTGTACGAGCAGGGCACCGGCCGGATCGACCTGGTCCGCGCGACCGGGCAGACCGTCGTGGCGGAGCCCACCTCGCTGAACTTCGGTGCCGTGGCATGGCCGCACACCGACGACGAGCCGCTGACCCGGACGATCACCTATCGCAATGACGGCGACCAGGCGGTGACCCTGGACCTGGCCACCACCGGCACGAGCCCGAACGGCGCCACGGCGCCCGAGGGGTTCTTCACACTCAGCGCCCCGCAGGTCACCGTGCCCCCCGGCGGCACGGCCGGCGTCGACGTGAGCGCTGACACCCGGATCGGAGGAGACGCCGACGGCGCGTACAGCGTCACGGTGACCGCCACCGGCAGCGGCCAGACGGTGCGGAGCATCGGCGGCGTGGACCGCGCGGCGGCGACACACGACGTCACCTTCAAGGCCACTGGCCGGGACGGCTCGAGGCCCGGCTTCTACGACTGGGCTGCCTACCTTGTCGGCATCGGAACGGACACCTTCGATCTGGTCCAGGGAAGCAACGGCACGGGGACGGTACGTGTGTCCGCCGGCGACTACACGGTCGTGGGCAAGACCTTCGCGAGGGGCGGCGCCGGCGGTATCGGCCTGGACTACCTCGTCGCGCCGAAGCTGACGGTCGATCACGACATGACCATCGAGATCGATGCCCGGCAGACGCTGCCGGTCGACCTGTCGCTGCCGGACTCCAAGGCCCTGAGCTTCACCTCGTTCATGTCCACCACCGTCAAGGGCGAAGGAACCGGGACGAGCACCACGGTCGGGCTGACGGGGAGCACGGCCGGTACCCGCACCGCCCAGATCGGCGACCCGCTGCCGCCGGGCGAGGTGACCTCTCACTTCGGGTCGCACTGGTACAACGGCGACACCGAGTACCACATCGCGGACACCCTTGAGGATGCCTTCTACACCGGCCACACGCAGCATGTGACCTGGGACGATCTGGCCAAGCTGACGCTGCGCCAAGGATCGTCGGCAGTCGGAGCCCTGGGGGTGAACTGGACTGTCGCGCCCGATCTCCCGCTCGGCGCTGTGGGGTTCTACTCGGAACTGCCGGGCACCAGGACGGTGTACCTGCAGGGCGATTACCGCTGGAGCGAGTACTTCCAGCAGGTCTCTCCCACCAACGGCACCGTTCAGGCGGCGTACCGGCTTCCCGACAAGACGTACCCCAGCGGCAGCAGTCACACCGCCACCGTCAACGCCGGCGTCTTCGGCCCGGTTCTCGGCGAGGGCCTGGGACAGGGACTGGTCCGCGACGGCGACACCCTCACCGGCAGCATCGTGCCCTTCGCCGACGGCGAGGGCCACCTCGGAGGAAGCGTGTACGACACGGCGTCGACCACGGTCTATCGCAACGGCAAGGAGTACGCGACGGCGGACGGCGTGCTGGACGCGGCCGACTTCCAACTGCCCGCGGACAAGGCGCGCTACCGCGTGGTGACCACTGTCGAGCGGGCCAAGACCGGTGTCGCGTCGGTCAGTTCGACGGTCACCTGGCAGGCCGAGTTCACCTCGGGCCACACTGCTTCAGCCGTCGCGCTGCCGACGAGCGTCGTCCGCTACACCCCGGAGCTCGGCCTCGACTCCACGGCCACCGCCGGAGCCAGGCAGTCGGTGCCGGTCACCGTGCAGGGCTCGGCCGCCGGACGTGGTCTGGCGGCACTTCAGGTGTCCGTCTCCTACGACAGCGGCGAGACCTGGCACCCGCTCGTCGTACGGCATGGCACGGTGACGGTGGTCAACCCGGCCGCGGGAGGTTCGGTCTCCTTCCGGGCCCGGCTGGCGGACCGCAAGGGCAACACCTTCGCCCAGACGATCGTTGACGCCTACCGCACCAAGTGAATCCTTGCGCCCGCACGGCCGGTCCCGGCCGGCCGTGCGGGCGTCCGTGCGCGGACGGTGACCCGCGACCTCGCGGACCTCTCCGCGGGGAGCGGGGACCAGGTCAGTCGGTCACCCGCACCACCGCCGTCGCACCCGCCCGCACGGTCGGCGTCGCGTAGGTGTACGTCACCCCGTCGACCTTCTTGGTCCGCACGCGCTGTGGGACGCCATTGACCGTGATCTTCTTGTGGACGCCCTGGAAGCGGGCTTCCCACTGGTAGGCGCCGCTGCGCGCGTTGTTCGTCAGCGTGGACTTCGTCGCGCCGTCGTGCCGCACGGTGATCGTGCTCGTGCCGATGGGCACGTCCGCCGTCCGGAGCCACTTCATACCGGACGGGAGCCGCGACTGCGTGGTCACCTTGTGGTTCGCCGCGTCGGGCTGGATGCCCATCAGGCCTTCGACGGTCTGGCTGACCAGGGAGAACGACACCTCGGGATAGTCGCCGTTGGGCCCCTGGCTCGAGTTGACGTGCTGGAGTTCCCGCTGGCCGTAGATCTTCTTCATCCACGTCCAGGCGGTGTCGTTGCGGTTGTTCCTGAAGAACATGTCGGGCAGGTACGTCGTCGACTCGATGTTGGGCGATCCCTCCGGCCCCAACTCCTGCGTCTGGATGTAGTCGAGGTAGGTGTCGTTGCGCGGGCCCGGATCGAGAAGCTGCTTCATCGGCACGAACACGCTGTTCTCCTTGCCCCAGCCGGTGACCGGGGTGCCGGACGTGGTGTACGCGCGGACCATGTCGGCTCCGCTTCCGCCGCCGCTCCATTCGTCGTTGTAGTACTCCTTCAGGTCGGCGGCGCGCCGGTCGTACGTCCTGGCCAGCGCGGTGTCGCCCTTGCCACGCGCGAGGGTGGCCATCGCCAGGTACGCCTGGTACTGCGCGGCGATGCCGTCACCGGCCTCGGCGAGGCCGTCGCCGTCCTGCTCGTTGTAGCTGGCGGCGCCGGCGAAGATACCCTCGCCGGTGCCCTCGGCGACCTCGACCTTGCCGTTGGGTACGGCGCCGTTGTGCAGGTCGATGAACTCCTCGGTGGAGTGCCGGTAGAAGTCCCACAGCGCCGGGTCGTCGACGTAGCTTTTGTCTCCCGTCCAGAGGTACGCCTGGCCGGCCTTCTCGACGAGTTCGAAGACGGCCGGCACCTCGCGCACGAAGTTGTCCGGGCTCTTGTAGTCGATGCTCAGGTAGGTCCTGGCATCGAAGTTCAGGGCCCACACCGGGAAGTACTTGTGCTCGGCGGTGGCCGATGACGCGTACGAGCGGAGCATCGTCTTGTTCTCGGCGTCGAGGCCGAGGATGTGGGCGCCGGCGAGCTGGTGGGTCATGTCGCGGGAGTAGTAGGCGCTGCGGTTGGCGTATCCGGCCCAGTAGGAGGGTGCGTAGGGGGCGGTGCCGGTGCCGCCGGTCTGGTACTCGTCGACGTTGATCGGGCCCACCGTGCCGGGCAGCTGCACCCAGCTGTTGGCCTTCTTCTTGGCCCAGCCGAACATCTCGACGACCTCGGGATCGGACGAGGTGACCTTGGGATCGGCGGGCGCGGCGGGGGAGATCATCAGGTCGTCGGCGTTGACCCAGGCGGTGCCGGAGCCGAAGGCGATCTCCAGCCGGTCGCCGGCCTTCAACTCGACGCGGCTGATGGTGTAGCGGGCGTAGGCGCGGCGCTCCGGCAGGGTGACCGTCTCGACGGTCCTGCCGTTGACGCGGACCGTGTAAGTGCCGCCGGTGCCCGCGCTCCCGATCCATGCGGAGAAGTCGTAGCTGCCGTTCCGGGGCGCGACGAGAGTCTGCCGCGCGCTCTTGCCGGCCCCGGCGTCGAGGTACAGGAAGTGGGTGCCGCCGTGATGGTTGCCGGTGCCGACCCCCGTGCCCGCGCCGAAGGTCCAGCCCGTGCCGCCGTTCTCGAATCCCGGGTCACTGAGGGCGAGTTGGGGCGGGGAGGCGGCTGCGGTGTCCGACGCGGGGGCGCCGTCGGCTCCCGTCGCCGCTGTCGCCGACAGCGCGGGGGCCATCGGCGTGAGCAGGGCAACAGCGGTGAGCAGCACAAGCCTTGAGGGCTTCATCGGATCTCCCGGTCTTCGGTGACGGCGGGCGGGGCGGCCAAGTGGCGGCAAGCTAGCAGGAGCGGAAGCGGAGATTCAATGGTCATGCGCAGGAAACGCGCAAGAAATGCAGACCCAGTGCCACGATGAACAGATCGAATGACAGAAAGTTTTCACTCATCTCTTGCAAGTCCGGTCGGCGACTTGTTAGCTTCCAGCCGCGCCACAAGAGCCGCGCACTCGCCGGACCCCCGGAGCAGCCATGGACGCCTCGCCCCTCAACCAGCCACCGCCGGACGACCCTCCGCGACTCGGTCCGGACCGTCGACGCCTGCTTGCGCTGGGCGGTTCGCTGCTCGCCGCCGGGACCTCGTTGCTCAGTGCCTGTTCGGTGACGGGCGCGACCAAGGCGGGGAGCCTCGGCGACCCGGACCGGGCCGAGATCACCGTCTGGAGCTGGCAGGGTCCCGCCGCCGCCATGAAGGCGCTGGTTCCCGCCTTCAAGGCGCAGCATCCCGGGATCGACGTCACCGTTCAGGACATCGGCAACCCGGCGATCTGGGACAAGATCACCACTGCCATGGCGGCCGGCGGCCAGGGTCTCGCGGACGTCCTGCACATCGGCGTCGACTATCTCCCGGCCTACACCGAGAAGTTTCCCGACGGGCTCGCCGACCTGGGTCCGCTCGGCGCCGCCCGCTACCGCGACGCCTTCGCCGACGGCATGTGGCAGACCGTCACCCGCAAGGGCAAGGTCAACGCCCTTCCCTGGGAGGCCAATTCGGCCGGGTTCTACTACCGGGCCGACATCTTCGAGGCCGCCGGTGTCGACGGCGAGGCGTTGGCGACGTGGGACGATGCCATCGACGCCGGGAAGAAGATCAAGAAGAAGACCGGAGTGCACCTGCTGGGTATCGACAAGCCCGCCTCCCAGCCGGACGCCGCCAACTTCTTCCAGATGCTGCTCCAGCTCCAGGGCACGTTCTACTTCGACGCCGAGGGCCGGATCACCCTCGGTTCCCCCGAGGCCGTCATCGCGATGACCCTCATCAAGGAGATGAACGACGCGGGACTGGTCAGCGATCTGGCGGGCGGCTGGACAGCCCTTGAGAACTCCATCAAGGCCGGCACCGCGGCCGTACTGCCCTGGCCCACCTGGTTCGGCAGCATCATCGAGGGCCTGGTCCCCAAGGAATCCGGCAAGTGGAAGGTCCGCCTCCCGCCTGCGGTGAAGCCCGGCGGCACCACGGCCGCGACCGTCAACTCCACCCATCTCGCCGTCGCCGGCTCCAGTAAGCACCAGGCCGCCGCCTGGACGTTCGTCGAGTACGTCCTGACCAGGCCGGCTTCGCAGGAAGCCATCTACCGCAGCAACGGCATCGCGCCCGCCCTACTCAAAGCGTACGAGGCCCCCGTCTTCCACGAGCCGTCGAAGTTCTTCAGCGGCCAGCACAAGGGCGAGATCTTCCTCAGCGCCCTCAAGGCCCGCTCGCCCGCCGTCAACTACTCCGCCGACTACGCCCGCGCCCTCAAGACAGTCGCCGACGCGCAGACCCAAGTACTCCTCAAAGGCGCCGACCCCGCCCGGGCCCTGCACAGCGCCGCCGACCAGCTCGCCCGCCAGACCGGACGGGAGCTCGCCTCATGACCACGACCACCACCGACGGCGCCCTGAAAACCGTCGGTGCCGCCCGCCCAGCCACCGCGCCCCGCCCCACCGCCCGGATCCTGCGCCGACGAGCCGTTCCGTACCTCTTCATCCTCCCCGCGCTCGTCCTCTTCGCCGTCTTCAAGCTGTACCCGATCGGCTCGTCGTTCCTGATGAGCCTGTACGAGAACGTGAACGGCACCCAGGAGTTCGTGGGCGCGGGCAACTACACGCGGGCGCTGGACGATCCGCTGCTGTGGACCGCGCTGAAGAACACCGCGATCATCCTGGTCGTCCAGGTTCCCGTCATGCTGGCACTGGCCGTCGGTATCGCCGTCGCCCTCAACTCCACGCTCCTGCGCGGCCGCGCCTTCTTCCGGCTCGGCTTCTTCCTGCCGACGGTGACCGGACTCGTCGCGTACGGCATCATCTTCGCCGTCCTGCTCAACACCCAGTACGGACTGGTCAACTGGCTGCTCGGCCTGGTGGGCATCGGAGAGGTCCCCTGGCTGACCGACCCGCTGTGGGCCAGGATCTCCCTCGGCCTCGCACTGACCTGGCACTACACCGGCTACAACGCGGTGATCTTCCTCGCCCGGCTCCAGTCGCTGCCCACCGAGCTGTACGACGCGGCGGCCGTCGACGGGGCATCCGCCTGGCAGTCGTTCCGTCACGTCACGCTGCCGGGGCTGCGGCCCGCGCTCCTGCTGACGACGGTGCTGTCCACCATCGGCACCCTTCAGCTCTTCGACGAGCCGTACGTCCTGACCGGCGGCGGTCCCGACAACGCCACCCTCACCATCGGCGTGTACCTCTACCAGAACGCCTTCAAGTACTTCGACTTCGGCTACGCCTCGGCCGTCGCGTACATCCTCACCGTCCTGATCGGCATCCTGGGCATCGTGCAGTTCCGCCTGCTGGGAGAGAAGTCGTGACCCTCACCGCCACCCGGCCGCGGTCCGGCCGCACGCCCCGTTCGCGCTCCCTCCTGCTGACCTCCTCGCTGGGCATCGCCGTGGCGGCCGTCCTGCTGCCGTTCTACTGGCTGATCACCGCCGCCACCCACAGCTCCAAGGAGATCTTCGACAGTCCGCCCCCGCTGCTGCCCGGCGGACACCTGATGGACAACCTCTCCACCCTCGAGTCGTCCGCGCAGTTCAGCCAGGTCATCGTCAACTCGCTCCTCATCACGGTCATTTACACGATTGCCGCCGGAGCGATCTGCACGCTGGCCGGATACGGCTTCGCCAAGTTCCGCTTCCGCGGCAGCGGCGCGCTGTTCGGGCTGCTGATGCTCGGGCTCGTCATCCCCACCCAGGTCACGCTGATCCCGCTGTTCAAGATGATGGTGGACCTGGAGTGGCTGGGCACCTACCAGGCCGTCATCATGCCCAACCTCGCGCTGCCGTTCGGGATCTTCCTGATGCGTCAGTCGATGGCCGCGCTGCCCGACGAACTCATCGACTCCGCGCGGATGGACGGCTGCGGGGAGTTCAGGCTCTTCCTGAAGGTCGTGCTGCCGCCGATGAAACCGGCGCTGGCCGCCCTCGCCATCTTCCTGTTCCTCTTCCAGTGGAACGACTTCATCTGGCCGCTGGTCGTGCTGCGCGACGCCAGTGAGTTCACGATCCCCGTCGCGCTGGCGTCCCTCCAGGGCCTGGACCAGACCGACTACGGCGCCCTGCTCACCGGCACGGCCCTCGCCGCGATCCCGATGGCCCTCGTCTTCCTCGCACTCCAGCGCCACTTCGTCTCCGGGCTCCTCGCCGGTGCCGTGAAGGAATGATCCCCGCAATGACCCTCAGCACCACCCAGCGTGTCACCCACGGCGTGACCACCCAGCCCGTCACCACGGCCGAACTCCCCCCGGCGCGCTACGAGCCACTCCTCGACGGCATCCGTATCGCGGTCCTCGCCCACGCGCCGGACACCCACGCGCACTGGACGGTGACCGAACTCGGCGACGGGCAGGCGCTGTTGGAGATCCGGACCGATGGCGGTCCGGCTCCGACGGAGGTGCGGATGAGCGTGCCCCTGGGCGACGCGGCCGGCTACTGGCACCCGGGCGCCGGCTGGGAGCGCACCCTCGTCGCCGACTGGGCGGGCCGCTCGCGCGTCAGCCTCGTCGACGGCACCGCCGCGGGCTGCCTCTACGACCACGACGGCCGTACGCGCCTTACCTTCGCCGTCGCCGACCCGGTCCCCGAGACCGATGTCGTCTTCGGGGTCTCGGAGGAGAACGACACCCACGTGGTGCACCTGCACCTGGCTCCCGCACCCGACGGCGGCCCGCGCCGCGTCCTGCTGGCCCGCTCGGCGCCCACGGTCGCCACGGCCATGCGCGGGCTGCGGAACTGGTTCGCCGCGCAGCCGCAGTGCGCCCCCATGCCCGTCCCCGACAGTGCCCGGGCGCCCGTCTACTCCACCTGGTACGCCTTCAACCAGCGCGTGGACGCCGCGTCGGTCGAGGCCGAAGCCCGCGCCGCCGCCACCCTCGGCTGCGAGGTACTCATCCTCGACGACGGCTGGCAGAAGTACGGCAACGGTCGCGGGTACGCCGGGTGCGGCGACTGGCGCCCCGACCCGACCAAGTTCCCCGACTTCACCGCGCACGTGTCCGCCGTACGTGGTGAGGGCCTGCGCTACCTGGCCTGGGTCGCGCCGCTGCTGCTCGGCCCCGGCGCCGACTGCGCGGAGCGGCTCGCCCCCTACGCCCCCGCGCCCGCCGGTGTCCCGGGCGCCCACGTCCTCGACCCGCGCCGTCCCGAGGTCCGCGACCACGTCATCCGCCTGTGCACCCGGCTGGTCGCCGACCACGGCCTGGACGGGCTCAAGATCGACTTTCTGGACGAGGCCATGGCGTACCGCGGCGACGGCCCGCACGCCCATCACGAAGGCACCGACATCAGCGACGTCGGCCAGGCCATGACCGTCCTGCTCACCGATCTGCGCGCCGCGCTCGAAGAGCTGCGCCCCGATGGCGAGTTGCTGCTGGAACTGCGCCAGCCGTACGTCGGCCCCGGCATGGCCCCGTTCGGCAACATGCTGCGCTCCTTCGACTGCCCGGGCGACGCCACCGGCAACCGGGTGCGGACACTCGACACCGCGATGCTCGCCGTCGGCGGCGCCGTCCACGGCGACATGCTCCTGTGGGACCGGGACGCGCCCGCCCACGCGGTGGCCCGGCAGTTGATCGGTTCCCTGCACAGCGTGCCGCAGATCTCCGTACGGCTGACCGGCCTGTCCCGCGAGCACCGCGAGACGCTGGCGTTCTGGCTCGCCGAGTGGCGGCGGCTGCGGCCGGTGCTGCTGCACGGAGACGTCGAACCCGGCCGCCCCGACGATCTCTACACCCTGGTCACCGCGGTGCGCGGAACCGTCTGCGTCGCCACCGTGCACAGCGACCGCGTCGTGCCCGTCGACACCGTCGCGTACGACGACATCACCCTGGTCAACGGCACGGCTTCGGACCGCCTGGTGATCGAGGTGACCGGCGGCCGACGCCCGTTGCGCATGACCGTCCGTGACGAGCGTGGCCGTATCATCGACGACTGCGAACGGTCGCCGGCACCGGGGCTGCACATCGTGCCCGTACCTCGCTCGGGGCTGCTGGCACTAAGGGTGGCGGAGGGAAACGCATGAAGGTCGGCATCACCGAGGTCGCGGACCGGGCACGGGTGAGCGAGGCCACGGTCAGCCGCGTCATCAACCGGCGCCAGGGCGTGTCCCGCAAGACCCGCGAGGCGGTCGAGCAGGCCATGGCCGACCTCGGGTACGAGCGGCAGACACGGGGTCAACTCATCGCGGTCATCACCGAGTTCGTCTCCAACCCGTTCTTCGCCGACGTCTGCGAACGGATCGAGTCCACCCTCGCCCCGCACGGCCTCAAGACCATCCTGTGCCCGTGCTTCCCGGGCGGCGTGCAGGAGTTGGACTTCGTGACCTCACTCGCCGACCGGGGAGTCGCCGCCGTCGTCTTCCTCTCGGCCAGCAACACGATCGAGGGCGCGGACCCGGAGGCGTACGAACTCCTGCGCTCCCGGCGGATCCCGTTCGTCGGCGTCAACGGCCAGTTCGAGGGCGTGGGGGAGGCGCCGGTCTTCTCCACCGATGACCTGCTGGCCGCCGAACTCGCCGTCGACCACCTCCACCGGCTCGGCCACCGCCGCATCGGCATGGCATCGGGCCCGGTCGGCAACCGCCCGGCCGACCGCCGGGTCAGCGGCTTCCTCTCCTCGCTCGCCAAACGCGGTGTCGAGGACCCGGAGCAGTGGGTGGTCCGCCAGTCCTACACCGTGGAGGGCGGCCAGTCCGCCGCGATCTCGCTCCTTGGCCGCGGCGCCACGGCCATCGTCGCCGCCAGCGACTACATGGCCCTGGGCGCGATCCGCGGGGCACGCCGCCAGGGGTACGACGTCCCGCGCGACGTGTCCGTCGTGGGCTACGACGGCGCCATGATCATGGACTTCGTGGACCCACCGCTCACCACCGTCCGTCAGCCGGCCGACCGCCTGGCCTCGGAGGTGGCCCGAAGCGTCATCGCCCTGGTCGGCAACCGCGACGTCCCCGTCGGTGAACTCCTCTTCGACCCCGAACTGGTGATCCGCGCGAGTACGGCGGCTCCGCGGGCGGAGTGAGGCGGGGCAGCGGGCGCGGGACCGCTGAGCACCTGCGCCTGATCAGGCGCTCGGTTTCGGGCCCGTGAACGTGGTCAGTATGAGGTCGATGAGCGCCTGGGCGGCGGCGGACGGGCGACGGTCGGACGCTGTGACGAGGGAGATCACGAACGCCGGTTCCGGTCGCACCGGCCGGAGGGCGACCGCACGGGAGCCGGAGGCCAGCGACTCGCTCAGGAACGCGAAGCCGAAACCCGCCCTGACCAGTTCCACGACCGTGGGGACGTCGGCCACCTCCACGGTGACCTCGCGCCGCACCCCGGATTCCAGGAACAGCCGGTCGACGCCGAGCCGAGTGCCCCACCCCGGCGGAAAGTCCACGAACCGCTCGCCGTCGAGTTCGGCGAGTGGGACTACACGGCGGCGGGCCAACGGGTGGTCCTCCGGACAGGCCAGCAGCATCGGCTCTGAGGCCAGCGGGTGCACCGTCAGACCGGGCGGATAGTCGCTGGGAAGGGCGGCGAAGGCCAGATCGAGCCTGCCGTCGATCACCTGGCGTGCCAACTCGGTGGACCCGCCCTGGGCGGCGCTCGGGACGATCTGCACCTGCGGCCGTTCCCGGTGATAGCGGGTCAGTACGGCGGCCAGGTCGATCAGCGTCATCGAGTGCATGATGCCGACCCGCACGGTCCCGCGGAGCCCGCCGTGCACCGCGGCGACGGCGTCCCGGGCGGCGTCAGCAGCGGCCAGCGCGTTGCGCGCCTCGACGAGCAGCGCCCGGCCGGCGTCGGTGAGCTTGACGTAGTGGGTGGTGCGGTCGAACAGCCGGCCGCCGAGCTCGCGCTCCAGCGACCGGATCGACACGGACAGCGCCGACTGCACGAGGTGCAGGCCCGCTGCGGCGCGGGTGAAGCTGCGCTCCTCGGCGACAGCGACGAAGTGTTCCAGGTGCCGCAGCTCCATGTCATGCTCCAGATTCATCACCGTCATGCCCAGTTTTCGTTGGACAGCATAACCGTGGTGGGCGGACGCTCAGGGGGAGACGCGGCGGCGATGCTGCGCTCGCCCCTCGGCCATGCGATAAGGAACCACGTCATGACTTCTGTCATCACCGTCGGACACGAGCAGGGAGAGGGTCACCCCGCGCACGTGCGGCGACTCCGGCACCATTCGTTCGGGTTCTGGGCCGCCACGGTGGCCTTTCTGCTGAACATGGGATTCTCGGCAGTACCGACGCCCCTTTATGTGCTCTACCAGCAACGTGATCATTTCTCCACGATCATGCTGACCGTCGTCTACGCCGTGTACGCGGTCGGGGTGATCGCCAGTCTGTTCTTCGGCGGCCATGTGTCCGACTGGGTGGGCCGCAAGAACGTGTTCGTGCCCGCGCTACTGGTCAACGTGGCCAGCGCGCTGATCTTCCTCTTCGAGCCCAGCCTGCCCGGACTCCTCGTGGCCCGGGTCGTCAGCGGGGTGTCGGTGGGTCTGACCACCGCGACGGCCACCGCCTACCTCGCCGAACTGCACCTCGGAGCGTCCGGCGGCGACAAGGGCTCTCCCCGCCGTGCCCAGGTCGTGGCGACCGCGGCGAACCTGGGCGGCATCGGCGTCGGGCCACTGATTTCCGGACTGCTGGCCCAGTACGCGCCGCAACCGCTGCGGCTGCCGTACATCCTGTTCGCCGTTGTCCTGTCCGTGCTTGCCGTACTCGTCGCGGTCTCACCCGAGACGGCCGACCGCCCGGTCCCCGCGCCGCGTTACCGGCCGCAGCGCGTCTCGGTGCCGGGGCACGCCCGCCGGACCTTCTTCGGCGCCATCGCCGCGGGCATGGCAGCGTTCGCGGTCTTCGGTGTGTTCAACTCGCTGGCTCCGTCGTTCCTGGCCGGCACCATGCACCAGGACTCGCACGCGGTGGCCGGCGCCGTGGCGTTCGCCGCGTTCGCCGCAGGCGCGCTCGCCCAGATCGCGTTGAGCCGAGCCGGGCTACAGCGCACTCTGCGGGTCGGCCCGCTGGTACTCGTCCCGGGTCTCGCGCTCCTGGCGGGCGGGATGTGGCTGCCCAGCCTGACGATGTTCGTGATCGGCGGAGTGCTCAGTGGCGCCGGCGGCGGCCTGGCCTTCCGCGGCGCACTCGGCGCCGCCGGATCCACCGCCCCGTCCGAGTCACGCGCCGAGGTGCTCGCCGGCTTCTTCCTCGGCGCCTACATCGGACTGTCGGTTCCCGTGGTGGTACTGGGCATCGCCTCCCAGTACGTGGCCGCGCGCACGGTGATGCTCGTGTTCGTGGTGGTCGCGGCCATCGCCGTGGTGCTGTGCACCCGCGTCGTGGGTGCGGAGCTGCACCGAAGCGATGGGGAGGCGGCTGGTGAGCGAACGCGAACCCGGACGCGCTGACGTTTGGCAGCGGATGTGATGTACGTGTCGGCACAGCCGGTTCCCCGCTGTTGCGGGCCGGGCCGGGCCGGAGCCACGGACGACGGTGACGGGGCGGGCATCCGGCCCCGTCCGTCACCGGCCGGACCGACACCCTAGGCTTCGACCCGACATCAGCCCCGGACCCGATCCCAGGAGCGCGCACCGTGTTCGACCCCGCACCGGCATACCCGTACCCCGATGGTCACCGACCGGACGAGGCGCCCGCCCCGCACGCGCTGCTCTCGCCCGTGCTCGGGCTCCTGGGTACCTGGTACGGCCGGGGGAACGGCGAATATCCCACCCTCGTCGAGGACTTCGCGTACGCGCAGGAGGTCACCTTCAGCCACGACGGCCGCCCCTTCCTCCGCTACGAGGCCCGTGCCTGGCTGTTGGACGCCGACGACGCACCGCTGCGCCCGTCGGCCCGGGAGAGCGGCTGGTGGCGGCTCCAGCCGGACGGCCGGGTGGAGGCACTGATCACCCAGCCCACCGGTATCGCGGAGATCGCGGTCGGCCGGGCGACCGACGGCACGGTCGACCTCGCCACCCACGAGGTGGCGCTCACTCCCACCGCGAAGGAGGTCAACGCGACCCGCCGCCGCTACGCGCTGACCGACGACGACACGCTCACCTTCGTCCACGATCTCGCGGCGGTCGGTGAGCCGTTGCAGCACCATCTCTCGGCACGGCTGCGGCGCAGGGGTTAGACGGCGACCGCTTCAGGGACGGTGGCGGGCTGTCAGGGGATGCGTGCGACGGCGGCGTAGATACCACTGCCCTCGGGCTCGGGCGCCGGCGTCGACTTGAACCATTCCGGGGCCGTCGTCAGGCCGGGTTCGATCAGTTCCAGGCCGTCGAAGAAGCGGGCGACCTCGGGGCGGGTGCGGAAACCGAGCGCGATGCCGCCCTTGGCGTACTGGGCGGTGACCTGGGCCGCCAACTCCGGGAAGAGGTCGGATGCGGCGTGTGACAGCACGAGATGGCTGCCCGAGGGGAGGGTCGCGACCAGGTTGCGGACGATGCCGTGCGCGTCCTGGTCGTCGGTGATGAAGTGCATCAGGGCGATCAGGGACAGCGCGATCGGGCGGTCGAAGTCCAGTACGGCACGGGCGCGTTCGAGTATCGCGTCCGGCTGCCGCACATCGGCCTGGATGTAGTCGGTGGCGCCCTCCGCAGTGCTGATCAGCAGCGCTTCCGCATGCCGCAGCACGATCGGGTCGTTGTCGGTGTAGACGACCTTCGCGGTCGGCGCGATCTGCTGGACGATCTGGTGCAGATTCGGCTGTGTGGGGATGCCGGTGCCGATGTCGAGGAACTGGTCGATGCCCTGAGTGGCGAGCCAGGCGGCCGCCCGGTGCATGAACTGACGGTTCTGCCGGGCCCCGTCACGTGCCTCGGGCGGCAGTTTCTCACCCAGGGCCTCGTCGACGGGGTAGTTGTCCTTGCCGCCCAGGAGCCAGTCGTAGACCCTCGCGGGATGTGCCTTGCTGGTGTCTATCTGCGGCGGGCGGGGGGTGTCGGTCGTCATGGCGGGCTCCGGCGTCAGCAGGGATCAGCAACGATGTGATCACCGTAGTCTGGCACAGCATTTCGACTGACTGTAAAGGGACTTGGCGCGTGTCAGCCGGGTGATCGCCGTGCCGTGCGGCCGCCGCTGCCCCGTACCGTTGGCAGGCGATGATTCGGGGCAAATCCGGGTACCCTCCGCGGGCCGGCCGGTCCGGGGAAGCCCGAATCGACCGGCGGCGGCCTCACACGGTGGCGATGTCGAACTGCTCCCAGTTGCCGATACTGGTGCGGTTGGCGATCAGCGGGTCCGCCCCGGCATTGTCCGCGGTGATGTACTTGGCGTTGATACGCGCGCGCAGGCTGACCGTGCCGCTGGAGTTGGTGATCAGCTGGAAGGTCTCGTACGAGCCGATCGCCGTGCGGTTGGCGATCAGAGGCTTGGCGCCGGCGTCCTCGGCGGTGACGAAGTTGTCGTTGGCGTGGGAGCGCAGCGCGATGTTGCCGTCACCGGCGTCGAACACGTCGAATTTCTCCCAGTCGCCGACGGAGGTGCGGTTGGCGACCAGCGATTCGGCGCCCCCGTCGTCGGCGGTCACGTAGGCGTCGTTGGCCTTGGCGCGCAGGGTGATCGTCTTGCCCACGTACGAGTTGACGGTGGCGGGGGTCGAGGCCGTGGAGGAGATGACCGGCTTGGTGGGGCGGGTCGCGGTCAGCGCGATCGTGCCCTTGAGCATCTTCCCGCCGTCACCGGTCAGCCGCAGGTAGTAGTCGGAGGAGCAGGCGGTGCCGTCCTCGTCGAGCGTGAGCATGCTGGCGTTGGTGGGGACCCAGGACTGCGTCTCGGCGGTCTTGGCGATCTGGTTGCCCTCGTTGTACTCGTCGTACATCGAGATGTAGATGCCCTGCACCCCGGCGCGGACCATGTTGTAGAACTGCCGCCACATGAAGTCGCCATGCACCCGCTGCCGTTCCTGCAGGTCTCCGGGCAGTACGCAGGGCTGGTAGTCGATGCCGTGCGCGGAGCAGTCCGCGACATCGGGCACGGTGGCGTTGGTGTAGAAGTTGTCGGCGTCGGCGATGTTGCCGATCCGGCCGACCAGCCATGGGGTGAGCATGTTGAAGGCGTGGTAGACGTCGCTGAATCCGGCGCGGGAGTCGCTGGTGCCGGTGCGCCACCAGGTCGGCACGCCACCGATGACGTAACAACCCTGGCTCTTGAACCAGTTGACGACGTCCAGGCAGGCCGCGGCCGAGAAGTTGTGGTTGGAGTCGTTGAAGCCGAAGCCCCATATGCAGACGACCGGCTTGCCGTTCTGCGTCGCGTAGGCCGAGGAGGCGGTGTGCGCCTTCATCTTGTTGGTCCAGTCCGTCTTGATCTCGGACTGCATGTTCGTCCAGCCGGTGACGTCGTACATGACGTAGAACTTCCGGCCGTACGCCTCCGCCGCGCTGCGCACCTTGGTCGTCATCGCGTCGCGGGTCGGGCCCTCGCCGCCGACCGGGTTGAAGCGCTGGAGCGCTGCCGTGTCGATGCCGTTCTGCTGCATCCACAGGAAGTGCGTGTTCACCGTCTGCTGGTCGTAGGAGGAGAACAACGAGGGAGACTGACCGTTGCCGAGGTTGGCGTAGGCCGTCTTGTACGTCGTGGTGTACTCCCGCACGTCCGGCCAGGACTTGATGCCGGTGTTCGAGGGGGACGGCGACTGCTGGGCGTTGGGGCTCCAGTGCCACCAGCAGTTGATCGGCGCATTGTCGCCGGTACAGGCGAACCAGCCCTGGTAGCCGACGCTGACCTTGCCGACGACATCGCCTGCGGCGCTGGCGGTGGTACCGGCGGTGGCCGCCTGGGTGATCCCGAAGGCGCCGGCCGCGGCAGCGGCGGAACCGCCGACCGCCGTGGTGAGGACCTTGCGGCGGGACCAGAACTGCTTGCGGTGGTTCTCAGACATTGCGTGGTACTCCGTGAGGGGGGTCGGGCGCCAGGCTCCGGCGACTGCCGTCCGATGCGTTCAGCAGCGGACTCATGGGGTGGGGGGAGAGAGGCGCGTCGAACTCGTGGCTGCCCACGGTGCGCCAGTCCTTTGAACAGGCGCGATCGCGGCCGTCGAAGGGATTCAACTTGCGCCGGATGTCGACGGTCAAGGTGGGGTGGGCGGCTGTGGGAAGAAGCTCAATCGGCTGGATTTCTGTTATCCGCGGTAGCGGCCCTGTGAGGCGGCATCGACACCCCGAAGTTCACATATGCGAACCGATGTCATGTGGGTGTACGTCCGGGTGGTTGCCGTGCAAAACTCCTTCAACTTCCCTACAACGTTGTCCAGTTGGAGAGGCAGGCGACTGTGAGTATTTCCCGGCGAACGGTGCTGGCTACGGCAGCCGGTGCTACGGCGGCATACGCTTCCGCACCGCAGACCGCACAGGCGGCAACCGGTCCGGTACCGGCGGCAACCGTGCGCACCTTGCGCGAGGCGGCCGACTACGCCGTGGACAAGATCCGTGCCGTCGCACCAGGGGTGAGCGGCTTTCCCGTCGGGACGAAATTCGAGAAGTGGACCTACTCCCAGAACGGTGACTGGATCGGCGGATTCTGGCCGGGAACGCTGTGGATGGCGTGGCTCTACAGCGATGACGACCAGTTCCGCACCCTGGCAATCGACTCGGCGAGGAAGCTCGCTCCCCGTCAGTACGACACCACCACCCACGATCTCGGTTTCCTGTTCTCTCCGTCGTGGGTGACCGCATGGCGTCTGACGGGCGACGACACCTGGCGGACCGGCGCCCTGAAGGCGGCCGATTCGCTGGTCCAGCGGTACAACCCGCGTGGGCGCTTCATCCGGGCCTGGGGCGCACTGAACGATCCGAACAACGCGGGCCGGGTCATCATGGACACGATGATGAACCTCGACCTCCTGGCGTTCGCCGGCGAGCAGACCGGTGACGGCACCTACCTCGACATCGCGGTGGAGCACGCGAAGACCGCTCAGCAGGTGTTCCCGCGACCGGACGGATCGACCCCGCACGTGTTCGACTTCGACCCGGCCACCGGCGCGCCGGTCGGCCCCGGCACCGTGCAGGGCTACAGCCCCACCTCGTGCTGGTCGCGCGGACAGGCCTGGGGCATCTACGGGTTCACCACGATCTACCGCCGCACGGGGAACCGCCAGTTCCTGGCCACCGCACGCAAGCTCGCCGACTTCGCCATAGGGGCGCTCACCCCGGACCACGTTCCCGTGTGGGACTACCTCGCGCCGCAGCACCCCCACGACATCAAGGACGCCTCGGCCGGCGCGATCATGGCATGCGGTCTGCTCGACCTGGCCGCCGCGACGGGCAGGCAGGAGTACCGCACGGTCGCACTGCGGATCCTCACCGCCCTGGCGCAGACCTGCCTGACGGACAAGTCCTCCCGCGCCGAGGCGGTCGTGGCCCGCTGCACCCGCAACCGGCCGGCCGAGGACGGGATCGAGGTCTCGCTCCCCTACGCCGACTACTACCTGCTGGAAGGCATCCTGCGCGTGCTGCAACCGCAGGACGTCGATCGGGCGATCGACCTGTCCACCGTCTGACGCGAGCGGGGCGTGGTGACCGCCCTCTGGCGGGCCAAGTCCGTTGTCCTGTAGGCCAGTTCGACGGTCACCCGGTAGGTCGAGTGCACCTTCGGTGCCCGCATGGCCGGTCTCACCCGGCCGTGCGGGCATCCACGTGCGGAACGGTGCTACAACGGTCAGCTCCCGGCGTCAGCACTGTCCGACGCCAGTGAGGCGTTGAGGTCCTGGATCGTTCGACGCGTTCCCACCGTGTGGAGTGACTCCAGCGTCGACCGGTATCTCTCGGCGAAGTCCCGATTGCCGGCCAGCGGACCGAAGAGCGACTCGTTCTCGATGAAGGCGAGCGGGTTGTCACGTTGCTGACGGGCGCGGGCGATCAGCTCGTCGCGCAGGGCGTCCTGTACGTCGATGGGATCACCGTGCTCATCGATGGCTTCGGCGTAGCGCGCCCAGCAAGCCACGACCGCCGCGGACCTGCCGAATTCGCGTCCATGGGCGAGGTTGTCGTTGATGACGGGCAGCAGGAACTTCGGAATGCGGTCGGAGGTGAAGGCGCACAGGCGGGCGATGGTGTCGCGGATGGAGGGGTTGGCGAAGCGTTCGAGGAGGCTGTGGATGTAGGCGTCGAGTTCGATTCCGGGAACGGGCCTGAGGGTGGGAGCGCCTTCGTGGGTCATGTAACCGAGGAGGAATTCGGCAAGTGCGGGGTCGCGGGCAGCTTCGTGCACAAAGGTGTGGCCTGCCAGGCGCCCGGCGTAGGCGATGGCCTGGTGGCCGGCGTTCAGGAGGCGCAACTTCATCAGCTCGTAGGGTTCGACGTCGTCGGTGAGCTGAACGCCGGCGGCTTCCCACGGGGGCCGGCCGGACGGGAACACGTCCTCCAGCACCCATTGTGCGAAGGGCTCACAGACCACTGGCCAGGCATCGTCGATGCCGTAGACCTCGGTGAGTTCCGCGATGTCGCCCGGGGTGGTGATCGGCGTGATGCGGTCGACCATCGAGCTGGGGAAGGCGACCTCGCTTCGGACCCGCTCTCCCAACTCGGCGTCGACGAGGGCGGCGAACGCCGAGAACGCGGTTCGGGCGACGTCTCCGTTGGACTGGATGTTGTCGCACGACATGATCGTGAATGGCGGACGTCCCGCTTCCCAGCGGAGGCGCAGCGCCTCGATGACGTAGCCGAACACGGTGCGCGGTGCGTGGCCGGGCTCGCGACCGAGATCCCGGGCGACGTCAGGAGCGGTGGGGTCGAACAGGCCGGTGACAGGGTCGAGGTTGTAGCCGCCCTCGGTGATGGTGAGCGAGACGATGCGGGTGCGCTCGTCGACCAGGACATCCAGCACCTCGTCCGGTTCGTCGGGGGCGTAGAGGCAGCGCACGATCGATCCGATCACCCGTGCTTCCCGCTGCCCGTTCGTCGCTCGGGTGACGAGGGTGTAGAGGTTGTCCTGTCGCGACAGGACCTCGGACATCACCTGGTCGGAAGGCATCAGGCCGATGCCGCAGATGCCCCAGTCGAATCCCTCGCCCTTGTTGAGCAGGCGATCGAGGTACATCGCCTGGTGTGAACGGTGGAATCCGCCGACACCGAAGTGAGCAATGCCCACGGCTACTTGGGAGCGGTCGTACGTCGGTGTCGCGACCCGTTCGTCGATATCGGCCAGCGATGCGGAGTTCACCTGTGCGATCTTCATCGTCCTCGGCTCCCGTTCAGTGCAGGACATAGCCGCCGTCGATGACCACAACCGACCCGGTCATGAACGACGAGGCGTCCGAGGCCAGGTAGACGACGCTCGGCGCGATCTCCTCCGGAAGCGCGTACCTCTTCATCGGCGCGTCCTCGATCCAGTGCTGCCGGAATTGCGGCTCGTCGACCGCGGCCATCTCCGTTTTGACGTATCCGGGGGCGAGTGCGTTGACCCGGATGTTGTACTCGGCCCACTCAGCTGCCAGAGACTTGGTCAGCTGATGGACGGCCGCCTTCGACGCGTTGTAGGAAGGCTGCCACTGCGGCCGGTTCACGATGAGCGAGCTGATCGATCCGATGTTCACGATGCTGCCGCCACCGGTGTCCTTCATGTGCGCGCCGGCCGCCCGGCACATACGCCACAGCGCGCGCAGATTGACATCAAGGACGAAGTCCCACTCCGCGTCGGGGATTTCCAGCGCGGGGCGGTGAACGGCGATACCGGCATTGTTGACCAGGATGTCGAGTCCACCCAGGCGTTCCACGGCTCCCGCCACGGCTTGTGTGGGGCCGTCGTCCGAGACGAGGTCGACTTCGAAGGCCTGCGCCTGCACGCCGGCGGCGGCCAGTGCGCCGACGGCGGACGCGTTGCGTTGCGCATCCCGCGCCACGAAGGCGACATCGGCGCCTGCTTCGGCCAGCCCCCGGACGAACGCCAGCCCGAGGCCGCGATTTCCGCCGGTGACCAGAGCACGTTTCCCTGCCAGGGAAAAGGTGTCGAGTATGGACATCGTTGTTCTCTCCAAAGTTGTCCGGACAGGTGCGAGTGGAGCGGCGGGTGCAGGGGACCGGATACAGGCCGGCCCGCTGGACCCGGAGCGGACCGCGGCGTCGGTCGTCTGCTGCTTCGGCCGCGGCTCAGTGCACCGGTCTCATGAGCGGATCCACCGCGCGAAGCGGCTGATGAAGACGTTCAGCAGTGCGGCGAGCAGCAACAGGGCACCGAGGGCGAACAGTTGCAGCTTGCTTGACTGTTCGTTGTTGAACAGCAGCAGAATTCCCGCGTTGAGCCAGGTCACCAGCAGCGCCCCGAGTGCCACCCCGCCGACGCGACCGACGCCGCCCGATATGGCGACGCCGCCCAGAACGGCGACCGTGATGGCGGGAAGCGTCATGCCCGCGCCCGAGGTGCCGGCATCGGTGGTTGCCGAGGCGAACTGAGCAACGGTCACCACCGCCACCAGTCCCGCGATCGTTCCCGACAGCACGTATGCGGTGAACCGCACGCGTCCGACCGAGATCGCCGCGAACCGGGCGGCCGTCTCGTTCGTGCCCAGTGCGTAGAGCCGGCGGCCGTAGGTGGAGCGGTGCAGCACAAACCACGCGACCACCGCAGTGGGCAGGAAGAAAGTGAGCACCTGTAGTGGAATGTCGGGCACTAGACCGCCGATCAGCGGCAGGGAGACGCTCCGGGTCAACGACGTCAGATCCTGGATTTCGGTCGTGGCGATCGGCGCGCTGTGGTGAATGGTGAGCGCCAGCGCGCTGTACGCGTAGCTCGTCGCCAGCGTCGCGATCAGCGCGGGTATGCGAAGGACGCCGATGAGCAGGCCGTTGACCGCGCCCAGCACCGCGCCACCGGCCATCGCCGCGAGGATCGCCAGCCACAACGGCCAGTGCCAGAAGGCGTATTCGTAGCCGAAGACGATGCTGACCAGGCTCACGGTCCCGCCGACGGAGAGATCGATGCCGCCCCGGCCTCCGATGATGACGAAGGCTTCGCCCACGGCGAGCATGAATATCGGCACGAAGTAGGCGAGATAGCCGGCCAGGTAGTTCGCGCTGAACGGAGCGAGCAGATAGTCACCGACGCTGAGGAAGTGGAACCAGACCAGCAGTACCACCAGCAGAACGATCAGCAGCGCGATCCGGTCGGTGAGCAGCCACCGCAACGCCGCGGAGCGGTGGGCCCTGCCCTTGGCCGGGGGCACGGGATCGATGTCGACTGTTTCGGATGGGGCTTCGTCGATGGTCATAGTGCCCTCCTGCGACGCTCCCGCAGAACGTCCGTCCCCACGGCGAGCACGATGAAGATCCCGACGAACAGGTTGGCCAGTTGCGAGGGCCAGTTGAGGATCGTGACAGCACTGGTCACGGTGCCTACGAGCAGGGCACCCAGCAGCGTGCCGAGAACGGTCCCGCGACCGCCGAGGATGCTGGTGCCACCGATCACCACCGCCGCGATCACCTTCAGCTCCAGCCCTGTGCCGCTGTTCTGCTGCACGGTGCCGCCACTGCCGATCAATACGCATCCGGCCAGGCCGGCCATCACGCCGACCAGGACGTAGGCGGCGACCACCCGGCGCCTGACGCGGATGCCGGCCAGGCGTGCGGCTTTGGCGTCACCGCCGATCGCGTACCAGTGCCGGCCCGAAGGCCGGTGGCGCATGTAGACCCACACGGCCGCGCTGATCAGCATGCTCAACCACCAGGAGTTCGGCACCCCGAGCAGTCGCCCACTGCCGCCACCGCCGAGGAGCCGCAACGTGTCGGGGACGCCGTCGAGATTTCCCGGCCCGAAGATCTCCAGCGACAGGAAGCGGAAGAGGTTCAGCGTGGCGAAGGTCATCACGATGGGATGGATGCCGGTCAGCGCGATGACCGCACCGTTGAAAGCGCCCAGCAGACCGCCGACAACCACGGCTATGAGCAAGGCTGTTCCGATGCCGACGTGCTGCGTGGTGATGGCCTTGCCGACCACCACCATCACCACGGCAACAGCGCTGCCGACCGAGACGTCGATTCCGCCGGTGACGATCACGGCCGTCATTCCGATCCCGATCAGAGCGACCGGGGCAACCGACGACAGGATGTTCTGAACGTTGACTCCGCTCAGGAAGGTGTCCGTTCCGAGAGCGAGACCCACCCAGAGCAACGCGATCACGCCGAGGAGCACGAGTTCAGGTCCCTCGACGGCGGCGAACGCGGTCCGCCACCGCTGTGCGCCGACTGTCCGCGGCGTACTCAACGCGGTCACGACACCTCCTCCACTTCGTCCGTCGCGCCGCCGTCGAGATCTCCGGCAGCGGCGGCCAGGACGTCCACACCCGGTGTGCCCCGTTCGAAGGACGCGGCCACGGTCCTGTTCCGCATGACGATCAGGCGGTCCGCCAGCGTCAGTGCCTCTTCCAGGTCGGTCGAGGAGACGACGATGGCGCTGCCGGTGGCGGCGAGGTCGAACACACGCCGATGGATCTCGGCCTTGGCGCCGACGTCGACGCCCTGGGTGGGTTCCTGTAGGACGAGCACCCGGGGGTGTGTCGCCAACTGCCTGCCGATCACGACCTTCTGCTGGTTGCCGCCGGACAGGGAGGCGATGGGTGTCGCGGAGTCCGGCGCTTTCACCGCGAGCCGCGCCATGTACGTCTCGGCGAGTCGACGCTCGCCGCGTCGCTTCACCCAGGTGAAGCGACTCAGCTGATCCAGGCTGGACAGGCCGAGGTTGAAGGCGATGCTCTTGTCACCGAAGACTCCTTGCAGTTTCCGGTTCGCCGGGACGAGCCCGACGCCGGCGTTCTGTGCGTCACGCGGACTGTGCAGCGGAGTCCTGCGGCCGTCCACCGTGACCGTGCCGGCGGTCGGCGGCAGGATGCCGAACAGGCTCTGGGCCAGTTCGTCGTTCCCGGAGCCCACCAGGCCGTAGACAGCGACGATCTCACCTGCCGACACATCGAAGGTGACATCGCGGAACGCGGAGCGGTACCCGAGACCGGCAACCTTGAGCACCGCCTCGCCGGATGCGGCCTCGCGCCGTCGGTCGCTCGTGACGACCTGCTTGCCGACCATCAGCTGGGCGATTTCGCGGATCGTCGTCGTCGGGACATCGCGCGTCGCGACGACCTCGCCGTCACGCAGCACTGTGACGCGGTCGGCGATGCGCTTGATCTCGTCGAGCCGGTGGCTGATGTAGATGACGCCCACACCGTCACGGCGACTGGCCCGGATGGCCTTGAACAGCAGATCGATGTCGTGGTCGACGAGGATGGCCGAGGGCTCGTCGAGGATCAGTATGCGGGGCTTGCGGATGAGCGCCTTGGCGATCGATACGAGCTGCTGCTCGGCCACCCGCAGGTCTCCGGCCCTGACGTCCGCGATGCGTGGATCCATGCCGAGGAGCTGGAAGGCGGCCTCGGCCTCGGCGCGCTGTCGTCTCCAGTCGACCCTTCCCCGAGTGCGCAGCTCGCGACCGATGTACACGTTCTCGACCACGGTGAGTTCGGCGAACAGCTGGGGCTCCTGGTACACCGTCGCGATGCCGACATCCAGCGCCGCCGAGGTGCTGCCCCTGCCCAGTGGTGTGTCGCCCAGTTCGATGCTGCCGGCATCCGGTGTCTCGGCGCCGGAGACGATGCGGATGAGAGTGGATTTGCCGGCGCCGTTCTCGCCGACGAGCGCGTGTACTTCACCGCTGCGGACTTCGAAGTCGACACCCCGCAGAGCGCGCACGCCGCCGTATGCCTTCTGAATACCGGAGAGCCTCAGAAGTGCTCGCTCGGATGTGGAGTCCCGGGCGGCCTCGTGGTGGGTGGAGGTCATCGAGGCGTCCTTAGTAGTCGTACTGTCCGACGTTGGCCTTGGTGAGGATGAGCGGAGGGCCGAGCAGTACGGTCGGCACGCCTTCCATGACGCCTTCCTTGACCGCAGGGAGACTGTCGGAGACGTGGTTCACCGGCTGCAGGGTCTTGCCGGTCGCGAGCTCGTATCCGGTCCAGGCGGTGAGGTATCCGAGGGCCTGGACGTCCCAGAGGACCGAGGCGCTGGAGGACCCGTCGTTCAGGAACGGCTGCATGCTCTTCGGTGTGCCGACGCCGACCGTGAAGACCTTGCCGATCTTTCCGGTCTCCTGCACTGCCTGGGCCACGCCCGGCGCCGAGGTGGTGCACTCGCCCACCAGGCCCTTGATGTGGGGATGCGCGGCCATCAGCGACTTGGCCATCGTCACGGCCTGTGCCTGGTCCTCGCTGGCGTAGACGACGCTGTCGAGCTTGAGTCCGGGGTACTTCTTGGCGGCGTACGACTTCTGGACGGCGATCCAGGCGTTCAGATTCGCGGCGGTCTGGCCGCAGGAGACGATGGCGTATTCGCCCGTGTCTCCCATCGCCTTCACCATCTGGTCGACCAGGGCCTCGCCGATGGCCTGTGCCGTGCCCTGGTTCACGAAGACCGACCGCACGGAGTTCGGGGCGTCGCTGTCGGACGTGATGACCTTGATGCCCGCGGCCTTCGCCTGTGCCAGCACCGGGGCCAGTGAGTCGGGATCGTCGGGAGCGACGGCGATGACGTCCACCTTCTGCTGGATCAGCGACTGGACGATGCCGGCCTGAGCGGCGGGGTCCGCGGTGGAAGGTGCGTTGACGACCCACTTGAAACCGAGGGCCTTGGCCGCGGCCTCGGCGCCGGTGTCCATGGCGTCGTAGTACGCGGCCTGCAACTTGGGGACGAAGGCCACGGTGACCGACGACGTCGAAGCGCTGGAGGCGCTGGAGGCGCCGGAGCTGTTCGAACCCTGCTTCGTGCATGCCGCTGTCATACAGAGCGCCGCGCCCACGACTGCGGCCAGTGCGCCTCGTGTCCTTCTGTCGGTGAAGGTGACCATCGATCCACTCCCTTGTGCGTGCGATGACCCGCATCTGGTGGGGCAGGCGGTTGTGATCTCGTCTCCGGCCCGGGTTCGTGTCACGCCGCCGCCGGCATCCGCTTGCGCGAGCGTTTCATATGTCGTACTCTCACCCGAGATGGTGAACGCACATTAAGTCAGGGTTTCGGTGACGTCAACACCTTGGCCGGAGGGGAACGGATGACGCCGTCGCAGAAGAAGCACCGCGTACCCGCGGTCTCCCGCACAGCGCTCGTACTCGATGCGCTGTCCGCCGCCGACCGGCCGTGCGGCCTCGCCGAGCTCACCGCGCTGACCGGAGCGCCGAAGAGCAGCGTGCTCGGCATCTGCCGCGCGCTCACGGAGGAGCGACTGCTCACCCGGGGCATCGACGGCACCTACGCGTTCGGGCCGCGACTGTACGAGTTGGCCTCGATGGCGCGGACGCAGAGCCAGACCGTCCGTCGCGTGGGGTTCACCTATCCGGAGAACGAGCCGTTCTTCCTCGCCGAGTGCCGTCGTCTCGCAGAGGAAGCCAGAGCTCGGGGCATCCAGGTGGACATTCGCTGTGCGAACCGGTCGACGGCGAATCAGATCGACGACATCGCGGACTTCGTCGACGCGGGCGTCGATCTGAT
Source organism: Streptomyces sp. NPDC087263 (assembly GCF_044744645.1). Lineage (NCBI taxonomy): Bacteria > Bacillati > Actinomycetota > Actinomycetes > Kitasatosporales > Streptomycetaceae > Streptomyces > Streptomyces sp. NPDC087263. The sequence continues at coordinate 132,315 of NZ_JBIUYT010000005.1, read as the reverse complement.
TCTCGTGGAGCCGGTCGCGTCCGACGGGCTGGTGGACGTGTTGAGCAAGGCGAAAGCCGCGCACATCGCCGTCGTGGCCGTCGGCAGTTCGACATCGGGTGCCGACGCGGTCGTCGCGACCGACAACACCAAAGCGGGTGCTCTCGCCGCCGGTCTGCTCGCCCGGGTGCTGGGCGGCAAGGGAACTGTGGCTCTCGTCGACGGAATCGCGATCACCGCCAATGCCGACAGAATCTCCGGATTCCTCGGCGCGATGGCTGAGTATCCGAACATGAGGACCGTGATCGGCGCACCCGGCGCGCTGAACGAGGAATCCGGCGAGTCGGCGGCACGGGAGATCCTGAAGTCGGGGGAAGCCATCGACGGCATCTTCGCGGCGAACGACCAGATCGGCCTGGGTATCGCGAAGGTTCTGGCAGAAGAGGGAAAACCGGTACCGATCGTCGCAGTTGACGGGGCTCGGCAGGCGGTCGAGCAGATCCTGGCCGGTGGGCCGCTCATCGGATCGGCCGCCCAGGATCCGCAGCGCCTGCTCAGTGTGGCGCTGGAGCTCGGTGTGGCCCTGCGGTCCGGTTCGGGGCGAGTTCAGCGAGCGGTGTTCCTGCCGCCGCAGATACTCGACCGCAACAACGCGAAGGACTACGAGACATGGGGATAGAGCAACCGCGCCGCACACCCGCTGTGCACCGGGCCGTCGATGTCCTCGACGCGGTGGGCCACAACGTGGCCACGACACCGGCCGCGCTGGCCGCCGAGCTGACCATGGCGAAGAGTTCGATCGGCGACCTCGTCGAGGCACTGGAAGTCGAGAATCTGCTGCGCCGGGCGATCAACGGAAATCTGCGACTCGGGATCCGTCTCGCCGCAGCGACCGCCGGCACTCCGGAGGACCCCACACTGGTCGAGCGCGCCCTGCGGGTTCTCGGACAGATCGCGTATTTCGACAGTCACACGGTTTCGTTCGTGCGCGTCGTCGGGCTCCAGGCGCTGTGCGTGGACGTCCGGATGGGACAGCACCCCCTCGCGTTGACGCCGCGCCCCGGGCAGTCCAGGCCGATGGCCGACAGCGCCGGCGCAGCGGCCGTACTGCGGAGTGTGTCCGAAAGGACGGCTCGTGAATTGGTGGATCGATACGCCGACCACCAGGGAATCACCCCGCAGAACATCCAGGACGCGCTGACCACGATCACGGCCGTGGACCAGGACGGCGCGCGCGTCGTGCGGCTGACTGATTCCTACGGAATCGTTCAGCTCGGGATACGAGTCGGTGCCGACGACTCCGATGCGCACATCGCCGCTGTTCTTCACCTGCCGGACCGGCTGGCCGACCCGACGACACTTCTCCGGGGCGAGACCGCGCTGGCCGATCTGGCCGCCAGACTGAGTTCGCGCGCGTAGAGCGGGCGCCGTACGGCCAGGGGCGCACGGATACTCGCAGGGGCGCGGCTCTGGCGTTGTGGCCGGCTCACCACTGCGCAGACCTGGCCGCTTCGACGCGCGCAGGCAGCCGTTGCGCTCCGCCCGGTAGCGCGGGACGGTGCGCGCCCTTGGCTGTCAGGTCCTCGTCGGTGCGGGGTTGGTCTCCTTGCCTGGTCCGGCAAGGCCGCAGGGCCGGACGCACTGGTGCCGAGCCGCCCCGGGTCGTCCTGGCGACACATTCTTTCGTGACGCGGCACGCGCCCCAAGGGCGATGAACGCACAAAAGACCAGTTCAGACCTGTGTGCATGCGGCTCGCGGGCCCCTCCGTGGCACTTCACCTCCGTGTTAACTCGGATCGAAGCCCCTTGCCAAGCGGGATCGTACGTGTTCGGATTATCTCTGTCGGGCGGCCCCCCACCGTCCCGAATCCGTTGCTCGATGCCCGTACGGCGGGGTGGGTCCGCCCTGTCTCCACTCCCTCATCCCTCCCGGTGTCGACGTGTCCCGAGCGTGGCCGCGGCCTACCCGCGTTGATGCGGAGGCCGTGTCCGGTACCCACGAGCGAGTCCTTGGAGGAACCCGTGTTCGATCTTTCGTCTGTTGATCTGCTCGATGCGTTCATCCGTGAGTTGCGGCTGTGCAAGGTCCGCAGCGGTGAGCATGTCGTCGTGCTCTCCGAGCCCGGCAGCCGCGGTGACTACGTGGAGGCCGCGTTCGGCGCGGCCAAGGCGTGCGGCGCACATGTCATCGCCGCGACCGTGCCCGGTGGCAGCCCGGCTCCGATGCCGAGCACCCACACCGGGGCCGGTCCGGGCCTGGTGTCCGTCCTCAACGACACCGCCGCACAGGACCTGCTGAAGTCCGCGGACCTGGTCGTCGACCTGACCCGTGAGGGCTTCATCCACGCGCCGGTCCAGCAGGAGATCCTGCGCGCGGGCACCCGCATCATCTTCGTCTGTGACGCTCCGGACGTGCTCATCCGCAACCTCCCCAAGGAGGGCGACAAGGCCGAGGTCCAAGAGGGCGTCGACCTGCTGAAGCGGTCCTCCGTCATGCGGGTCACCTCCGACGCCGGCACCGACCTCACGGTTCAACTCGCGGGCGCCAAGCCGGAGTTCCAGTGCGGGTTCGCCGACGATCCGGGCCGCTGGGACCACTGGCCCAGCACCATGGTGATGTGCTGGCCGGAGATCTCCGACGGACAGATCGTGCTGGCGGAGGGCGACATCCTGCTGCCCTTCAAGGAGTACGTCCGCGACCGGGTCACGCTGGAGATCGTCGGCGGGCACATCGAGAAGGTGTCGGGCGGCGCCGACGCCGCGCTGCTGTCGACGTTCTTCGAGGACGCGCAGGACCAGTGGGCACGCAGCCTCTCCCACATGGGCTGGGGCCTGATGCGCACGGCTGACTGGTTCGCCACGGCGATGTACGGCAAGGGCGACCTGATGGGCATGGACGCCCGCGCCTTCGCCGGCAACTTCCTGTGGTCGACCGGCCCCCACCCGGTACTGGGCCGCGAATCGTACGCCCACCTCGACATCGCCATGCGCGGATGCACCGTCTCGGTCGACGGCACCGAGGTCGTCACCGACGGGAAGCTCACCGACCGCTGAGCTCGCAGAGGGCTCAGCTTCCCGACCGCTGAGCTCACCGCTTCGCGCACGAACCACCCGTACACGCCGATGCGTTGGAGGAAGAGTGGCGTCCAGCCAGTCGTACGAAGTCACCGTCGTCGGGGGAGGACTCGGCGGGCTGACCGCAGCCCTGGCGCTGCGGCAGCGCGGCCTGCGCGTCACCGTCCTCGAGCAGGCCTCGCAGCTCGGCGAGGTCGGCGCGGGCATCCAGACCGCACCGAACGCCAGCCGGATCCTGATGGGCCTCGGGCTGCGCCGGCAGATGGAGGCCATCCACACGGAGCCGCTCGACCAGGTGCGGCGCCGCTGGAAGGACGGCAGCATCGTCGCTCTGACATCACTGGGGCAGCGCTGCAAGGACGAGTTCAACGCCCCCTACTGGCACTACCACCGGGCCGACCTGCACCGCGTCCTGCTGGACGCGTGCCTCGACCCGGCGGGTCCTGGCCCCGTCGTGGAGGTGCACACCGCGAGCAAGGTCGTCGAGCTGGACCGCACGGCCCCGGAACGCCCCGTCGCGGTCACCGACGACGGACGGCGCTACGCCTGTGACGTGCTCATCGGCGCCGACGGAGTCCGCTCGCAGGTACGCGATCTGATGGGCGCGCCCGACACCCTGCTGTTCTCCGGCGAGATGGCCTACCGGGCGCTGATCCCCGGCGACCTGATCGCCGCAGACCCGGCGACGCGCTGGCTCGTGGACCGCTACCAGAGCACCATCTGGTACGGCCCCGACCGGCACCTCGTGCACTACATGATCCGCGGCGGCGAGTACCTCAACGTCGTGGCGTGCGTGCCGTGCACGGACGAGGTGCGTGAGAAGTGGTCCGTCCCCGCGACGGCACAGGATCTCGTCGACGCCTTTCCCGGCTGGGACGACCGCGTACCGGCGATGCTGTCCAAGGCGAAGGAGGACGTTTCCGTCTTCGCCCTCTACCACCGGCGGCGCGACCCGGTGTGGATGGACGGCCGTGTCGCCCTCCTCGGCGACGCCTGCCACGCGATGCTGCCCTACCAGGCACAGGGCGCCTCGCAGGCCATGGAGGACGCCGCCGTCCTCGCCGAGGAACTGGGCGGGGTCACGGCCGACGGCATCGAAGGGGCGCTGCGCCGCTATGTCGACCGGCGTGCCAAGCATGCCGGAATGGTCCAGGATGCTTCGCTGGAGAACAAGACCTTCTACCACTTTCCCGACGGCCCCGAGCAGCAGGCCAGGGACGAGAGGCTCAGGCGCGGATTCGACGGTGAGTCCGACCTCTCCTACGACTGGCTGTGGAGCGGCACTCCGCTCAATGACCCCGATCTCGGCGCGTTCTCCTACCGCTTCGCGCGCTGAGGCCCCCGCCTCACCCTCCGGTTCCCGGCACCCGCAACCGCCGTACTCCGTCCCCGTCGCGACACCGTGGAGCGAACGTGAAGACAGGCGATCAGATAGTTCAGGAACTCCCCTGGAAATGGCCGGTCCAGGGAAAGATCTTCGTCATCGGTGGCCTCGGCTACCTCTTCGACGCATACGACATCGCACTGAACGGCTTCCTCATGCCGCTGTTGGGTGCGCACTTCGACCTCTCGCTGGGCGGGCGCGGACTCGTCGCCACCGCCAACCTCGTCGGCATGGCCGTGGGCGCCGTCGCCTGGGGTTCGGTCGCGGACCGGATCGGACGCAAGCGGGCCTTCAGCGTCACCTTGCTGATCTTCGCCCTGTTCTCGGCGCTCGGCGCGCTCGCACCGACGTATCCCGTCTTCCTCGCGCTGCGCTTCCTCGCCGGTGTGGGCCTCGGCGGCTGCATCCCCGTCGACTACGCGCTGGTCGGCGAGTTCTCCCCGCGCAAGTACCGGGGCCGGGTGCTGACCGCGCTCGACCTGTGGTGGCCGATCGGCGTGACGCTGTGCGGGCTCGTGTCGACGGCGATGCTCTCCCTCGACGGGAACTGGCGGTGGATGCTCGCCACGATGGTGCTGCCCGCGCTCCTACTGTTCTGGGTGCGCCGCGGCATCCCCGAGTCGCCGATCTATCTGACGAGCAAGGGCCGGGAGGCCGAGGCCCGGCAGGTCATCGACGACCTCGTCGCCCGCACCGGCGCGCCGGTCGTGCCGTACACCATCCCCGAACCCGTTGCCGAGACCGGCGTGCGCGCAGTGGCCGCCGCGGCCGAACAGCTGCGCCGGGTCTGGAAGTTCAGCCCGCGGATCACCTCGGCGGCCTGGTTGCTGTTCGCCACGATCATGCTCGTCTACTACGCGGCGCTGAGCTGGATGCCGTCCATCCTCAAGGAGGAGGGCCTCGGAGACACGGCCGCCTTCATGAGCACCACCGTGATGAGCGGTGTCGGCGTCGTCGGCGTCGTGGTCTCCACCGCGCTCGTCGACATCGTCGGCCGTAAGTGGCTCATCGGCGTCTCGGCGCCGGTCGGGGCGCTGGCGCTGGTGGTGTTCGCGCTGGTGATGAAGATGCCGACGGGGTCGGTCGTGGCGATCGCCGTGTTCGGCTTCCTGATGCAGCTCACCATCCCCGCCCTGTACGCGTACGTCTCCGAGCTGTACCCCACTGCGCTGCGGGCCAGCGGCTTCGGCTGGGCCTCGTCGGTCAGCCGGGCCCTCACCGGCTTCGCGCCGCTGCTGTTCGGCTCGGTGATGTGGCCGGCGCTGGGGCTCCCGGTGACGTTCGCGGTGCTGGCACTCGCCGTGCTGGGGGCCGTCGTATGGATGGCGGTCGCGGCTCCGGAGACAAAGGGCCGGGCGCTGGACGGCGACGACGAGCAACTCCCGGTGCCCGCGCCCCGGGTGGTGGTCCAGCAGGCGGCTCTCTGACCGCCCGAACCACCACAGCACACCACGTACGACAGGAGGACCATGAAGCCCGCCCCCTTCCGGTATCACCGGGCGCCCGACATCGACGGAGCCGTTCGTCTGCTGGCCGAGCTCGGCGACGACGCAAAGATCATCGCCGGCGGACAGAGCCTCGTCGCGATGATGAACTTCCGGCTGGCCCGCCCGCGGCATCTCGTCGACATCGGCGGGATGAGGGAGCTCGACCGCTTGCACCGGGACGTCGACGGCGGCCTGCGCATCGGGGCGCTCACCACCCACCACACGGTGGAGACCGACCCGGCGGGGATGCTCGGGGCGGGCTTCGAGGTCCTGCGGGACGCCATGAGCTGGATCGGGCACCTGCCGATCCGTACGCGCGGCACGGTCGGCGGCAGCATCGCGCACGCCGACGCCACCGCCGAGTGGTGCCTGCTCGCGGTGGTCCTCGACGCCGAGTTGGTGGCGCGCGGGCCGCGCGGCGAGCGCCGGATCCCGGCCGCGGACTTCTTCCTCGGCTACTACACGACGGCTCTCGACCCGGACGAGATCCTCGTCGAGATCGTCTTCCCGCGTCCCGCCCCGCACGCGGCCCTCACCGAATTCGCCGAGCGGCGCGGTGACTTCGCGATCGTCGCGGCCGCCGTGGACCTGGACGTCGACGAAGGCGCCGTACGCGGCGGCCGGGTGGCGCTCGGCGGAGTGGCGGCCGCGGTGGTGCGGGTGCCCGAGGCAGAAGCCGTCCTGGCCGGCGGCGGCTCCTTCGACGACTGCGCGTCCGCGGCCGCGGCGGCTGTCGAGCCTCCAGCCGACGCGTCCGCCAGTACGCACTACCGCAAAGAACTCGTCCGGACACTGGTCCGGCGCGCCTGTGAGGAGGCGATGGCCCGATGAGCCGGAAAAAGCTGGTGGGTACGTCGGTGGCACGCCGCGAGGATCCGCGGTTGCTGTCCGGGCGCGGCCGGTTCGTCGACGACATCGCACTGCCCGGCATGCTGCACGCCCAGTTCGTACGCAGCACGGTCGCCCACGGTGAGATCGCTTCCGTCGACCTCTCGGCGGTACGCGAAGTCCCTGGCGTCGTGGCCGCGTTCACGGCGGACGACCTGGAGCTGGGCGACATCACCGCCCAACTCGGGCGCCCTCTCTCGGAGTTCGTCCCCACCGCGATGCCCGTCCTCGCCCGCGACAAGGTCCGCTACGTGGGCGAGCCCCTGGCCATCGTCGTGGCCAGGGACGCCTACGCCGTGGAGGACGGACTGGAGGCGGCCCGCGTCACCTACACGACGCTGCCGCCGGTCGTCTCCGAGGAGGTGGCGCTGGCGCCCGGCGCCCCGCTCGTCCACGCCGAAGCCGCCCGCAACACACTCGTCGACGTCTCCCTCTTCGCGACGGACGGCATCGACGAGATCTTCGCGTCCGCGCCCTGCGTCGTCCATGTCGAGACCAGGACGGGCCGGCAGAACGCGCTGCCGCTGGAGACCCGTGGCGCCGTGGCGCACTGGGACGACCGAGAGGAACAGCTCGTCCTGCACACCTGCACCCAAATCCCGCACCAGGTGAGGACGGTGGCCGCCCGCAGCCTGCGCCTCGACGAGCGCGCGGTGCGGGTCGTGGTGCCCGACATGGGCGGCGGCTTCGGCCAGAAGTGCGTCGTCGGACGTGAGGAGATCGCGGCGGCCGCCGCCGCACTGCGCCTGCGCCGTCCCGTCAAGTGGATCGAGGACCGTAAGGACGCCCTGTCCGCGTCCTTCCTCGCCCGCGAACAGCACTACCAGGTGCGCGCCGCCTTCGACACGGACGGCAGGATCCTCGGCCTCGACGCGGACGTGGTCTGCGACATGGGCGCCTATTCCTGCTACCCGTTCACCGCCGGCATCGAGCCGCTGATGGCATCCGCCGAAATGCCCGGCGTCTACAAAGTGCCCGCCTACCGGGTACGTGGCCGGGCCATCACCACCAACAAGGCGCCCACCGGGCCCTACCGGGGAGTGAGCCGCCCGCAGTACGTGATGGTCGTCGAGCGGCTCTTCGAACGTGCCGCGCGCGAACTCGGCCTGGACGCGGTCGAGATCCGCCGCCGCAACGTCATCACCGACTTCCCCTACACCGGCGTCAACAACATCACCTACGACCCCGGTTCCTATCTGGAGTCGCTGAACCTCTGCGAGCAACTCGTCAAGGACGAGGGCTGGTACGGGACACAGGCCGCGGCGACGGCCGAGGGACGGCACATCGGCATCGGCTACTCGTGCTTCAGCGAGCGCACCGGATACGGCTCCACCGCCTTCGCCCAGCGCAAGATGCAGGTGGTGCCCGGATTCGACATCTCCGAGGTGCGGATGGACACCAGCGGCGCGGTGACCGTCACCACCGGCACCATGAGCCACGGACAGAGCCACGAGACGACGATGGCGCAGATCGTCGCCGACGAACTCGGCCTCGACATCGCCAAGGTGAGGCTCCATCAGGGCGACACCGACCGCATCACCTACGGCTTCGGCACCTTCGCCAGCCGCTCCATCACCATCGGCGGCAGCGCCGTACGCCTCGCCGCCAAGAAGCTAGGCGAGAAGCTGCGCGCCATCGCGGCGGCCCGCTGGGACATCGACCCGGACGACGTGGAGCTGACGGACGGTGTCGCCCGTCGCCGGGACGAGCCCTCCGTCGCCCTCACCTACGAGGAGATCGCCGACATCGCCTACCTCCGGGCGCACCTGCTGCCCAAGGACATCGAACCGGGTCTGACGGCCGCCGCCACCTTCGACGTCTTCAACGACGGCACCTTCTCCAACGCGACCCACGGCGTCGTCGTCGAACTGCACGAAGGCACCGGACAGGTGGAGATCCTGCGGTACGTGTGCGTGGAGGACTGCGGCGTCGCCATCAACCCGCAGGTCGTCGAGGGACAGTGCCGGGGCGGCATCGCACAGGGCATCGCGGGCGCACTGTTCGAGCAGGTGACGTACGACGACCAGGGCGAACCGTCGGCGACCAGCTTCATGGACTACAAGGTGCCCACCGCCCACGAGATCCCCGACGTACTGATCCACCACCTGGAGACGCCCTCCGCGTTCACCGAGACCGGTGCGAAGGGCGCCGGCGAGGGCGGCACCATCGGGGCCCCCGCCGCCGTCCTCAACGCCGTCAACGACGCCCTGCGCGCCACCGGCGTCGAACTCGACAACACCCCCATCACCCCGGAGACCGTGCATCGCGCCCTGCACCTGGAGGCCACCTCATGACCGAGGAAACAGCCCTGAGCGAGCGGGAGTTGCAGCTCCTCGTCCTCGACGTCAACGGCGAGCAGCACGAGGTGATCACCGAGCCGCGCCGCACCCTCGTCGACGTACTCCGGCACGAGCTGCGGCTGACCGGTACGCATGTCGGCTGCGAGCACGGCATCTGCGGCGCCTGCACCGTGCTGGTCGACGACCGGCCCGTACGCGCCTGCCTGATGTTCGCCGCCCAGGCCGAGGGCGCCCGGATCCGTACGGTCGAGTCCCTTTCGGACGGAACCGAACTCGGTGATCTGCAACGGGCGTTCAGTGAGCACCACGGCTTGCAGTGCGGGTTCTGCACGCCCGGCTTCCTGATGCTCGCCGAGGGGTTCCTCGCCGAGCGGCCGGAGGCGACCAAGGACGAGATCCGTGAGGTCGTCGCCGCCAACCTGTGCCGGTGCACCGGCTACCAGACCATCGTCGAGGCGATCGACGGGTGCGCGACGGCTCGGCGCGGGGCCTGCGCGAACCTCTGTGACAGCAAGGAGAAATGACGTATGCAGCTGACCAACACGGTTCCGGTCAAGGCCTCGCCGGACGAGGTCTTCGCCCTGATGAACGACGTCGAAAGGGTCGCCTCCTGCATGCCGGGCGCCGCGCTCGACGGGCAGGACGGCGACGTCTGGCAGGGCAGGGTCAAGATCAAGGTCGGTCCGATCAGCGCCGCGTACGCGGGCACGGTCCGGTTCCTGGAGGTCGACGCCGAGCGACGGCGACTGCGGGTCCACGCCCGCGGAGCCGACACCCACGGCAACGGCGACGCGGAGGCCGAGGTCGCACTCGATGTGGTGGCGGCGCCCGAGGGCGCGCTGCTCCAGCTCTCCACGGACCTGGTGATCCGCGGCAAGATCGCCCAGTTCGGCAAGGGCGCGATCGCCGCCGTGTCGGACCGGATCCTGCAGCAGTTCGCGCAGAATCTGGGCAGCCTGCTGGACGCGGACCGGGCCGGGGGAGCGGCTGCATCCCCACACGTGGGTACCGACTCCCCGCGGGTGGGCGTCACCTCTGCTCCCGCCTCGCAGCCCGCCCTCGCGCAGGACTCCGAACTCGACGGCCTGGCCCTGCTGCTCGGTCCCGCGGCAGCCAAGTACGGCCTGGTCGCAGGGGCGTTCGCGGTCGGCCTCTTCGAGGGCTGGCTGCTGGGCAGGCTCACCGCCCAGGCCCGGGAACTGCGGGCCCTGCGGAGGTCGTCATGAGCACCGCGCGCTACGGGCCGGAGACGGAACACACCTACGCGCGTGCCGGATTCGGCGCCCCCGTGCGTCGTGGCAGCCGGCCCGCGATCGTCGTGGTCGACCTCACCTGCGGCTTCACCGAGGAGGCCTTCCCATCAGGCGCGGACCTGACCGATGTCGTCGGCGCCACGGGCGAGCTGATCGAGGCGGCACGTCCGGCCGGAGTGCCGGTCGTGTTCACCACGATCGCCTACACACCGGCCGAGGCGGCCGGTGACGCCGTCGTCTGGCTGCACAAGGCGCCGGGCATGCGGTCCCTCGTCGAAGGCAGCGAGGAGGTCAGGGTCGATCCCCGGCTGCCGCGCGAACCGCAGGACCACCTGATCGTGAAGAAGGGCGCCTCAGCCTTCTTCGGCACCTCGCTGGCCGCCCTGCTGACCGGCCTCGGCCGGGACACGGTGCTGGTGTGCGGGGCGACGACGAGTGGCTGCGTACGGGCGACGGCCGTGGATGCCGTGCAGTCCGGGTTCTCGGTGCTGGTGCCCGGCGAGTGCGTCGGCGACCGGGCATCCGGCCCGCACGAGGCCAACCTCTTCGACATCCAGGCCAAGTACGGCGACGTGATCGGCCTCAAGGACGCCGTCGCCTATCTCGACGGCCTGCCGAGGAGCGCCCCGTGACCCCACCGCCCGAGGACCCCATGACTTCCGCACCACCCGCCCGTTGCCTGCCGCAGTCCGCGCTCGCCGATCTGGCCGACGTGCCCGCCACGAGTCGCTGGGTGCGCTCGGGCGGCACGCGCCTGCACGTCCTGGACTACGGCGGTCCGGGCGTCCCGCTCGTCGTGCTGCCCGGCATCACCGGCCCGGCGATCACGATGGACTTCGTGGCACGTGAACTCACCGATCTGGTACGGCCGTTGGTCCTCGACGTACGCGGGCGAGGGCTGTCCGACGCGGGAGGTTCGTACAGCCTTGAGGAGTACGCCGAGGACACCGAAGCCGTCATCACGGGGCTCGGACTCGACCGGCCCCTCCTCTTCGGACACTCGATGGGCGCGCGCATCGCGGCCGTGACCGCCGTCCGGGGCAAGGTCGCCGTGCGCGGCACGGTGCTGGGGGACCCACCGATGAGCGGTCCGGGGCGCGGGCCCTACCCCACCACGCTGGACGCCTTCCTGGGCCAGCTCGCGCAGGCCGTGCGTGGCACGGACGCGGATGAGGTGGCACAGGCGTGGCCGCGCTGGCCGCGCCCGGAGCAGGCACTGCGGGCGCGCTGGCTGGCCAGCTGCGCGCAGGACGCCGTCGTGGCCACCCATCGCGGCTTCGAGACCGAGGACTTCTTCCAGTGGTGGCCCTCGGTACCGGGCCCTACGGCTCTGCTGTACGGCGCGGACAGCCCCGTCGTCACCGCCAAGGGCGCGCAGGAGGCGGCCCGGCTGCATCCCTCGGCCGTGTTCCGCAAGGTCCCGGACGCCGGCCACATGCTGTTCTGGGACAACCCTCCCGTCGCACTCGCCGAGCTGAGGGAGGCACTGCGCCCGATGCTGACCTGACAGCCGTCCATGGCCCCCGTTTCCGGACCGTCCCGGTCCGGGTGCCGAACCAGGCAAAGGCCGTGCTTAAGTGGCTGCATGGCTGACGAACCCGCTACCTCGACCTCCACCACGCCCAGGCCTCCCGTCGCGCTGACGGCCGCGCCCGGTTACCAGGTCCGGCGCCTCTACCAGGCGTACCTGGCGATCTGGATCCGCGCGGTGGACCCGACACTCACGGGCCCGCAGTTCGCGGTGCTGCAGACCGTGGAGTCGGCACCGGGCCACGATCAGCGGTCGCTGGCATCGGCGGTGGCCCTGGACACGTCAACGATGGCGGACGTCGCCAGGCGGCTGGAGACCCGAGGCCTGATCGTACGCAAGACGGCCGCCGCCGACGGCCGCCGCAAGCTGCTCTATCTGACCGAGGAGGGCCGGCAGACCCTCCTCGGCGCGAACGCCCGGGCGCGCCAGCTCGACCAGCGGCTCCTGGAGCCGTTCGGAGCTGAGCGGCGCGAAGAAATCATGCACCTGCTCACCTCCCTCGCCGACCACTGGGAGGGACTGACCGAGAACTCGTAACCCGCTCGCTGCGGGCACGCCACGGGTTCTGGGTCGCCACCGTACGGACACCAGATATCCGGAGGATGCCATGACCGACCACCACATCGGCCTGATCGTGCCCAGCTCGAACCTGACCATGGAGACGGAGCTTCCGCGCATGCTGCGGGACCGTGAATCCGTACGTCCCGAGGACCGGTTCGTCTTCCACAGCAGCCGAATGCGGATGCAGCACGTCACGCCCGAGCAACTGCGTGCCATGAACGCGCAGACCGGGCGCGCGGCTCTGGAACTCGCCGATGCCCGCCCCGACGTGGTGGCCACGGCCTGTCTCGTGGCGATCATGGCGCAGGGACCGGGGTTCCACTGCACCGCGGAGGACGAGATCACCGCCGTACTCCGCGACCAGGGCGCACAGGCGCCCGTGATCTCCAGCGCCGGGGCCCTGCTCGACGGCATCAGGGCCCTGGGGGCACGGCGGGTCGCGATCATCACCCCGTACATGAAGCCGTTGACCCGCGTTGTCGCCGACTACATCGAGGACGCGGGCACCGAGGTGGTGGACGCGCTGAGCCTGGAGGTGCCGGACAACCTGGCGGTGGCTCGCCTCGACCCCGCCGACCTGCGCGATCACTGGCGGCGCCTCGACCTCTCCCGGGCCGACGCCCTCGTCCTGTCCGCATGTGTCCAGATGCCGTCGCTCCCCTCGATCCAGCCGGTGGAGGACGCGGCGGGCCTGCCGGTGCTCTCCGCGGCCACCGCCACGGCGTACCGCATCCTTGCCGAACTGGGCCTGCCCACTTTCGTGCCCGGCGCCGGCAGCCTGCTGAGCGGTCGCGTCCCCAGCTCCGCCACGGCCTGAACCCATGAGGGAGATCCTGGAGACCCTCGACGGCTGGTGCGCGACAGGCACCCGGTTTGCCGTTGCAAGCGTCGTCGCCACCTGGTCCTCGTCCCCGAAGCAGCCGGGCGCGGCGATGGCCGTGTCCGAGAGCGGGGAGGTGGCGGGGAGTGTGTCGGGCGGTTGTGTGGAGGCCGCTGTCTACGAGCTGGCGTGCCAGGCCCTGGAGACCGGTGAGGTGGTCACGCAGACATTCGGCGTCGCCGACGACGACGCGTTCGCGGCGGGTCTGACCTGCGGGGGCACGCTGGAGATCTTCGTACGTCCCGTCGCGGAGGGCCAGTTCGCCCCGTGGTCGGCCCTGGCCGCTGCGGTCCGGGAGGGCCGTGCGGCGGCGATGGCGACGGTGCTGTCAGGTGCGTCGGCGGGAGCATGTCTGCTCGTCCAGGACGACGGCACGGTGACCGGCTCACTGGGAGAACGTGACCTGGACGCGCAGGCACTCCTGCGGATGCGACGGCTCAGCCCGTCAGGCCTGCTGGGGGAGTCGTGCCCGGGCGGTGGATGGGCCGCGTCGGCCGATGATTCACACGGGCACGGGCACGGGCCCGGCAGCGCGGACGGCGGGGGAGCCACGTACAGCCGAGTGATGAGCGCGGACAGCGACGCCGAGATCGGCGACCGTCCGGCAACGGGCTTCCTGGACAAGGGAGTTACGCGGGAGAGGCTGCCGGACGGGACCCGTCTCTTCCTCGAATCCTGCACGGAGCCCCCGCGCCTGCTGATCTTCGGCGCGATCGACCACGCCGGAGCACTGGCACGACTCGGCACCTTTCTCGGGTATCGAGTCACGGTGTGCGACGCGCGGCCTGTCTTTGCCACACCTGCCCGATTCCCGGATGCACACGAGGTCGTGGTCGACTGGCCGCACCGGTGGCTGAGCGGTACGAGGGTCGACGGGCGCACCGTCATCTGCGTCCTCACCCACGACCCGAAGTTCGACATCCCCCTGCTGGAGGTCGCGCTGCACACGGACGCCGGTTACATCGGAGCCATGGGCAGCAGGCGCACACACGAGGACCGGCTGCGGCGCCTCCGCGAGGCGGGCGTCGACGAGAGGGCCCTCGCGCGGCTGCGCTCACCGATAGGGCTCGACCTGGGCGGACGCACCCCGGAGGAAACCGCCGTGTCCATCGCGGCGGAGATCATCGCGCTGCGCGAGGGCGGCACGGGGCGGAGTCTGACCGAGACCCGCGCTCCGATTCACGCACTCCGGGCCTCAGCCTCCCTGATCGCCCAGCGGCTGTGAGGCGACCTCACGCTGTGCGCGGTGACCGGGAAACAGCGCCCGAGACCGCCAGGAGATGGGGTCGGCCAACCCTTGACGGAGAGGCTCCATCGGGAGATAGTCAGCATCCGGACTAATTCTCCGGCGTGGCGGACGCGGGCGGATCGCGATCAGCCGCATCCGGCAGTGTGTCCAGCGAACCGCTCGGAAACCGCACAACGTCGTGACCGGCCCGGTTCATATCGACACCGTGCGCGCGGTCGACGGGCGACCGCCATCGCGGGTGCCGGCCCCCATCCCTGTGGCCGACGTACCCCATTCCACCCCAGCCTCGGGACACCCCCGTGATGAGGCCTCCACCGCACCGTCAACTCAGCAGGACATGACGAGAATCGTCTCGAGTAGAACGGATGTCTCCGATATGCAGCAAGGTGGAAAGGCCCCCGCGCGGGCTGACGTCGCCCGGCAGACGGGAACATCCGGTGCCCTGGTGAGTTACGTGATCAACGAAGGGGCACGCCCGGCCACTCCCGCGACAGGTGACCGTGTCCGTGCGGCCCTGGTCCTCGCCGACTCCGCCCGGGCCGTCGAGGACGCGTTATGAGGGACCAGGCGCGAGCCGACGGCGCTGGTGAAGGCGGTCACACCCCTTGCCGGCTGATGCTTCCGACACCCTGCCGTCCGGCAGGAGGCGGGCGAGCCGGCCGCGGCACATTCCACGAACGCCCCCGCAGGACGTACTGCGGAAGGCCGGCCGACGACGTGCTGTCGCCTGCCCACCTCATCAGCGGCGCCATCCCGAAGGGAACAGATCATGACTGACATCTCGGCACCCACTGTGTCGCCACCCGTTGTCTCGGCTGTCGAACAGAACGGGGTGAACCCCGTCCCGGACGCGGAACGGCATGGCACACCAGGCGGCTTGTTCCCCGTCTGGTTCTCCTGGAACGTGTCGATCCTCGGGGTCAGCCTGGGCATCTACGTGTTCGGTGTCGGCCTGAGCGCCTGGCAGGCAATCCTGGCGGGGATCCTGGGGTACGTGCTGTCCTCGACGCTGGTGGGCATCCTCGCGGTCGGCGGTCCTCGTACGGGCCTGCCGACCCTCACCCAGACCCGGTCTGCTTTCGGTTTCCACGGCAACAAATTCCCCACCTTCTTCGCCTACCTGTCCAACGTCGGCTGGAAGGTCACCCTCATCACGCTGGCATCGACCTCGGGGGCCAATCTCCTCGCCAGGCTGTGGCCGGGCCCCTTCGCCGACGGACACGGTGAGGCGAGCATTCCGGCGATCGTGCTGTGGTACATCGCGGTGCTCGTCGTGTCCGTGACGGTCGCGGTCTACGGCCACCAGATGATCCTCAAGGTGGAGAAGTGGATCGCCTGGCTCACCGGGGTGATGACGGTGGTGTTCATCGGCATGGTCGTCCCCCATATTCAGTGGGACCGGATCGGCGGCGCGGCGAACGGATCACTGGCCACCTTCGTCGGCGGGGTCATCCTGGCCATGACGATGGTCGGGATCGGATTCCTGCACTACGGCGGCGACTTCGCCCGCTACCTCCCGCGCAGCACCAAGGCGGGCAGCGTGATCGGCTGGACCACCTTCGGCATCGTGCTTCCCGTCGCCGTGCTGCTCGTTCTCGGTGTGCTGCTGGCCGCGGGCGACTCCGGTCTCGGCACCGCGGCCGCGAACGATCCCATCGGCGCCCTCACCGACCTGTTGCCCCTGTGGTTCTTCATCCCGTTCACGATCGTCATCGTGATCTCGCTGGTCGCCGCTGCGATCACGGGTCTCTACTCCTCGGGACTCGCGCTCCTCGCGCTGGGAGTGCCTGTATCCCGGGCCGGAACCACGGTCATCAACATGGTCATCATCTCAGCCGGCGCCTTCTACCTGCTCTTCCTCTCCGACTCGTTCCTTGCCACCTTCCAGGCCTTCCTGGCCCTGATCGCGGTGGTCATGGGAACCATGGGCTCGATCCAGCTGCTCGACTTCATCCGCCAGCGGCGGCTGGGCTGGAACGTCGATCTCGCCAAGCGCGCGGGGGAGGGCGGCCGCAGTGGGCGGTGGACGGCGCTCCTGTCCCTCGGCGTCGCCACCGTGATCGGCCTGGGCCTGGTCACCTCGTCCGACCCCAACCTCGCCAAGGTCGTCGGGTTCCTGCTGTCCGACTCGGCGAAGAAGGGTGTCGTCGGCAGCACCAACATGGGTGTCCTGATCGCGATGGTGGTCGGCGCCGGGATGTACGCGTTCCTCACCTTCGTGCTGAAGATCGACCCGAAGGGCACCTACGCAGCGCAGCGTGAACCCGAGCTCGTGAAGGTCTCCTCATGACCTTCGAAAACCCCGATCAGTGGCACGCGCCGGCGACCTACTGGTTCTGGCACCGGATTCCGACGGCCGACGAGATCCGGGAGCAGTTGGACACCCTTGCCGCGGCCGGGTTCAAGTCCTTCCAGATCCAGACCCGGCTGTCGTTCCCGATCGAGGACTATCTCGGGCCCGAATATCTCGCCGCATGCCGACTCGCCGCCGACGAAGCGGCGAGCCGGGGACTGATGCTGGGCATCTACGACGAGTACAACTGGCTTTCCGGGCACGCGGGCGGACGTACCGTCAGCGGTCGCGATGAACTGCGCGAACGGCACATGTTCTGCACCACCGGGGAGCCCGTCGGAGAGTACGCCGAGTGCGCCGTCGACGAGATCCGCGCCAAGGACGTGGACTATCTGCTGGAGCCAGGAAAGAACTGGGTGTTCTCGGGCGGAGTCATGCGGTGGGACGAATGGGAGATCGTCGCGGCGCTCGCCCATCCGGCCGGAGACATCGATTCCGAGGACTCCATCACGGACGTCACGGAGCACGCTCAGCTCATCGAGTCCGGCGAGTCCGGATGCCGAGTGCGCGTACCTGCCCAGGCACTGGCAGGTCAGTCGGCCGTCACCGTCTTCGTCGCCGCACGGTGCGCGTCGAGCCGCATGATCAACTACCTGCTGCCCGAGGCGGCCCAACGCTTCCTCGAAGTCGGCTACCAGCCCTACGCGGAGGCCTTCGGCGAGCACCTGGGAACGACCGTGAGCTACGTCTTCTTCGACCAGCCGCACGGGTGTTTCTTCGACTGGCGACAGCGCCGCGCCCACGTCGACTCGTCGCTGATGTACGCACCCACCGTCGTGCCCGCCGACCGTCGCGTCCTGTTGTCCCTGGCGCGCGAGGTCGGTCCGCTGACGGCGGCCTGGCGGTGCGACTTCTTCGAGCGCTACTCGGCCGTCGGGATCGACGCGTTCTTCGGCACGCTGTCCAAGTGGTGCACGGAGCACGGCGTGGCCTTGTCCGGCCATGAGGTGCTGGGTTATGTCTCCTCCTGGAATCCCGCCGCCACGATCATCACCGAGGATCCGCGGACGAACTTCGGCACCGACTACTTCGGCCTGGACCGCTGGCGCGACATCACGGCCGTCGACGCACGCAATGAACACCCCCAGATCAGCGCCAAGTTCGGCGATTCCGTGGCCCGTTCGAACGGTCGCAGCGGCTGCATGGTCGAGCAGTACTTCGCCCGCACCGAGACCGGCTCGCACTTCGCGGCAGGCCGCTGGGAACTCACCCTGGGGCAGTTGCGCGACCAGACGGTCCGTCACCACCTGTTCGGCGCCAGGCAGTTGCTGATGCACGCCTTCTGGCTCACCGACGGTCACGAGGGCGATGAGCTTTTCACCAATCCCCGGTTCGACTTCGCACCCGGCGTGAACTTCGAGCCGTGGTTCGCCCACCACCGAGAGTTCGCGGAGGAGTCGGGCAGGCTGTCGGAGTTCCTCGACGGAAACGGGCCGCTGGACGAGGTCGCCGTCCTGTATCCCCTCAGGACGAGCTGGGCGGAGGGTCCCACCCATTCCTACGGCGAGCACACGGCGTTCTGGACCGAGTATCTGGCCCGTGCGGGACACGACTTTCATCTGGTCGACGAACGGGACCTGCGCGCGGGACGGCTCGCGGGCCGTTACCGTGCCCTGATCCTGCCCGGTGTGTCCGTCCTCCAGGACGACAAGACCCTCGACGCACTCGCGGAGTTCACGGATGGCGGGGGAGCACTGCTGGCCTCGGGCCCGGTCCCGCACGCGACCCAGACGCAGGGCACCGACGACCGGGTGAGCCGACGGATCGGGGAACTGCTCGCCGGACCACGGGCCCGGCACTGGCCGGGTATCCCGTCGGCGGCCTCCGTCGAACCCCATCTGGACCGCTCGCTCGCCAGCCACCTGGCGATCGACTTCGACGGCGCCGTGTGGTCACGCCGGACACTCGACGCCGACGGGACCCGGATCGCCCTGTTCAACGACGACGACTGCGAGCGAGCCGTCCACGTCCGGCCCTCTCAACTCCCGGCCCAGGTCACTCGGTGGCGGCCGGAGTCCGGCGTGGTCGGGGCCCCGTTCGAGATCGACGGCGCACTGCGCCTGAGCCTGGCTCCCGGTGAACTGGCCTGCTGGCACCTGACCCACGGGCCGCGCACGGTGCCGGCTCCCCTCATCATCGACCGAGGATGGGAGCTCACCCTCGACGCCGCCGAGCAGGCGATCGACGTCGACCGCGGCTGGGAAGAACAGGGTTGGCCCGAGTATTCGGGCATCGGCGAGTACCGGAACACCTTCGACATCAGCGCCGCCGACCTGGCCTGGCCCGACTGGGAACTCGTCCTGCCCGTCGTGCACACGAGCGCCGAGGCCGAGATCAACGGACAGACCGTGGGCCGGTGGGGATGGGCTCCCTTCCGCTGCAACGTCGCCTCGTCCGTGCTCCGTCCAGGACGCAACGACCTGCGCATCCGCGTCGCCTCCACCGGGGCCAACCACTACTACGCCGGCACCCGCCACCAGGCCGGGGCAGCCGATCCGAGCGGACTCGCCGCCGCTCCACGGCTACGACCGCGGATGGCCGGCCTCGCGGACCGACCGGAGCGAGGTGCCGGAACCGCCCAGGACTTGGCTGGTTGACTCCGGCGCGGCTGGGAAGCGGGCGGACTCGGGTGCGGCTGGGAAGCGGGCGGCCATCGGTGCATGCCCGTCATGCCGTGCCGATGGCGGGACAGGGGCCCGCCTAGGAGTGTCTCCAACTCCCGCGTCTCCAACAACCGTGTCCCGGAGTCGAGTTGGTCGACCGGCGACCCATCCCTCCGTGCGGGATGCGTCGGCATCCCCTCCTCCCACTTCCGGTGTGCCACCAGGAAAAGTCCCCTCGGTACGCACCGTTGATCTCCCGCGGAACCCCGTGCGACAGTGAGCGCGTTTGATCACTTCACGAACCCGGAAGGTTCCCATGCGCTTACGTCGATTTGCCCTCACCACCCTTGCCACGGCAGCGAGTCTGTGTGTCGCGCTGACGCCGGTCTCGGCCGTCGCGCAGGACCGGCCGACCGGTACCCCCATCGGGACCGGCGCGGTCGTCAACACCAAGTCACGTGCACAACTCGACGCCTACTGGACCCCGGAGCGGATCCGACAGGCCAAGCCGATGCCCGCGCCCGAGAGCGTCTCCGAGGTGCAGCCCACCTCGGGCCCTGCTGCCGAGGCCACCGGCGAGCCCGTACACATCCCCGCGACAAGACCGACGGTGAGCTCGGGAGTTGAGGCCCAGGCCAGTGTGTGGGGGACCGTGGGACGCCTGTACTTCACGATCCCGGGCAAGGGCGACTACATCTGTTCTGGCAACGTTGTCACGAGCAACAACGGCTCGGTGCTGGCCACCGCTCGGCACTGCGGGTTCGGCGAAGGCGGCACCAACTACCGCTTCGCTCCGAACTACAACACGGGTAACGCGCCCTACGGCTGGTGGGGCTGGCGCAGCGCGGGCTGGGTCACGGGAGGCGGTCAGGAGAACGACAGCGCCTTTCTCGTCCTGGACACTCCGGGCGGCCGACGTGTGCAGGACGTCGTGGGCTCCACCGGGCTCGGCTTCAACTGGTCGAGCAACTACGCGCACATCATCGGTCTGCCGGCCGACAAGGACTACGCCGTCTGGTGCGAGGGTCAGGGCTACGCCGGACCCGACGGGCAGCGCCTGATGAACAACTGCAACGGCCTGTCCGGTGGCGCCAGCGGCGGTGCCTGGATCGAGAACTACCAGCCCGACGGCTCCGCGATCCAGACCGGCGCCTACTCCGGCAGCTACGGATCGGCTGCCGCCACATCGGCGTACGGCAACTCCGCGTACAACGTCTGGAACGGGGCCCAGAACAGCTGACGGGGCAGCAGCCCGCGCAGCGTAGAACCGCTCGTCGGCCGAACTGAGAAGCCCTGTTCCAACCGGTTCTGTACCGAGGCCGAGTGGGTTCGCTCGCTTGAGTAGCGGGCCCACTCGTCTGTAGCGGGTGGTGCGTTTCCCAACGGTCTCAACCGCTACGCAAGGGAGTCGCCCAACACCTGTGTCGAGACACCTTCACCTTGTCACGCCCGGCTCGCGCGGCTTCTGAGGCGGAGGCTGAGGACGATGCCCATGGTCGCGCAGGCAGAGGTCGCCGCCGGTCAGTGAGAAGGCCGCGTCCCACAGGAACTGCCAGGCGGTGCCTGCGGGAACTGCTTGCCAGTCGGGGGCGAATGTGAGCAGGGAGGTGATGGCCATGAGGATGAAGGCGGGGATGAGGAGGGCGCGGACGGGCAGGCCGCGTTTCATGAGTGCCGCGGTGCTGATCGAGCGGCGCCTGCTTCTACTGCCTTGGAGTATCCGCAGCAGGGCGCAGTACAACGGACTACGAGAAGATCACGTACACCTACACCCTGGCAGCCGCGCAGGCAGTAGCTGCCGACAATCCGCACTTGACATTCGTATACGTATCGGGAGAAGGCGCCGACAGTACAGAACGCGGGCGCATGAACTGGGCCCGGGTGAAGGGTCGTACGGAAAACGCTCTGATGGCCATGGACATGTACACCTACGCTTTTCGCCCCGGATGGATCCAGCCCACGCACGGGGTAACCTCCGGCACCGGGTGGTATCGATTGTTGTATCGGCTTACGTCCTGGCTCTATCTGATCCTGCGTCGACTGGCACCCCGATATGTGACCAGTACCGAGGAGATGGGGCGTGCGATGATCGCTGTCGCTCGACTCGACGGTGCTGGGCCCCATGTTGTGCGGGCACCGCAGATCGCACAACATGGGTCATAGGCCCGAGCCTTGATGAACCGCCGCGGCGCCCCTCTGTCGGAACCCCTGGTCGCCGAGCGGCTCACTTCGCGTTCCCCCGGCGGCTTCCCGGGCCAACTGCTCAGTAGTGGTTCGCTCTTCGGACTGTGGAAACGGTCACGTCCTCAACTCATCAGCTCCGGGGTGAAGTAGTCGCGCAGGCGGGCGATCTTTCCGTCGCGGATGCGGAAGATCTGCACCAGCGAGATGACCGTGTCCTCGCCGTCCCCGTCGAATACCGTGTCGATTTCGGCGATGAACACATCGGGACTGGAGGTGGTGTGCAGTACGTATCCGGTCTTCTCAAGGTTCGGTGTGCGGTCGTCCTTCACCGGCTGTTCGTAGTACGTCGCCATTGCGCTTCGGATCTCCTCGCGACCTGCCAACCGTTTGGGGAAGGCTGCGTCAGCAGGCATGAGTGGTGCCTCCCAAACGCCATCTTCGGTGAAGCTCTCGGCAAGGGCATCGGCATTCCGGCTGATGGTGCCGGCGAAGATGTAGCTCTCGAAGATCTGCTGCGGCGTTCTGGACACTGGGGCCTCTCTGGACGTGGACGAATACGTCTTTGCAGCGGTGCACTTGGTGTTGATGAGGGCGGAGGCTCGCAGATTCAAGCGTGGTCAGGACCCTGGGGAGCAGTGAAGTCCACATCGGCAGCCGGCAGGACACGGATGCTGCGTGCCAGGAAGTTGATGTGCCGGTAGATGGCGTTGTGGTGCAGGACGGCCCGGTCGGACGCGACGAACCCGTCGACGTCCGGACGGGCTGAGGTGGTGTGGCCGTCGGCGACGAGCACGAGGTCGTACCCGCGGCTGAGTGCCTGCCGCGCGGTCGTGTCCACGCAGAACTCGGTGGCGAACCCGGTGACGACCACCTCGGTGACGCCGAGTCCCGAAAGGAACGGGCCGAGGTCGCTGTCGAGAAAGGCGTCGGCGCTGCCCTTCCGCACGGTCTTCTCGCCCTCACCAGGGGCCAGTTCGGGCACGATTTGCCACGCCTCAGTGCCGGGCTCCAACCCAGGGCCGTCGTGCTGGACCGTAATGACAGGCACGTTGGCGGCACGGGCACGTTCCCGAAGCAAGGCGATCGTGGCGATGGTCTCCATCGGCCGGTGAGCGATAGCTAGGGCGGCGTTCTGCATGTCAAGGACGAGGAGCGCGGGTGCATGCGGCATGGGGACACCGTAATGGGAGTGCGGATGGCTCGGCGGGGGTTGTCAGTCGGCGGCTGACAACGGGGACTCCAACGGCTCTGGGGTTCAGTGGCCCTGGTCGCCTGTGTTCCGGATGTCCCTTCCTTGCGCCCACGCGCTGGGTGCGTCCTGGCCACCGTCCGGGATGTCCCTCACCGGCTGGCCCGACCCGGGGCCTGAAGACATCCCCACCCCGCTTCCGGAGGCTGCCGCCATGGGCGCGGCCGGCCCGCCCCCGGCAGAGTGCGAGAGCATGAAGGCAACAGTGATGACCTCGCGGGCCCGGCTCGCAACTGCCGCTGTGCTCGCTGCCGCCGTCGTGTCCACGGCCCTCGTGCCCGGTGCTGTGGCCGCCCCTCGCCCGGCGTCCGCGGACATCGCGGACGGTCGGTTCACCTCCCGGCAGCTCCAACGCGAGACGGACCGCGTCCTTACGGAGGGCGGTTTCGTCGGCATCACGGTGCGGGTGCGCGACGGCGTTCGTACGGTGCAGGCCCGAGCGGGCGAGGCCGAGTTGCACACCGGCCGACCTGTGCCGAGCGAGGCGGAGTTCCGGATGGGCAGCGTCACCAAGACGTTCGTGGCCACCGTGGTGCTGCAACTCGTCGCCGAGGGCCGCCTGTCCCTGGACGACACCGTCGAGCGCTGGCTGCCGGGTGTGGTGAGCGGCAACGGCAACGACGGCAGTCGCATCACCGTCAGGAATCTGCTGCAGCACACCAGCGGAATCCACAACTACGGTACCGAGGAGGACATCGGGAACACCGCAGCCGATTTCGAGCGGACGCGATTCGACCACTGGAACCCCGAGCAGCTGGTCGCCGGCGCGGTGCGCCACCAGCCGGACTTCCCGCCCGCCTCGGCAGATGACCCCGAGCCCGACTGGAACTACTCCAACCCCGGCTACGTCCTGGCCGGAATGATCATCGAAAGGGCCACCGGACGGCCCTGGGCCGCGGAGGTGCGCGACCGCATCATCCGCCCACTCGGCCTGACCGGCACCTACGCCCCCGGCGACAAGCCTTACCTGAAGCCTCCGCACGCGCACACGTATCACCTGTTCCCCGACTCGGGCACCTGGACGGACACCACAGCGAGGAACGTCTCGTCCGTGGACGCGGGCGCTGCCCTCGTCGGCACGGAACGCGACCTGGACCGTTTCTTCACCGCCCTGCTCGGCGGCCGCCTGCTGCCTCCGGCCCAACTCGCGGAGATGCGTAGGACTGTGTCCGTCGGAAAGGACTTCGAAGTGGGGTTCCCCGGCCTGCGATACGGCCTGGGACTGATGCAGCAGCCTCTGACCTGCGGCGGCCATACCTGGGGCCACGGAGGGGACTTGGAAGGGTTCACCGTGCGCACCGGCTTCACCGAAGACGCGCGCAGCTCGGTTGTCGTCGTAGCCAACGGCACCGGCAGCAGCTACGAGCAGTTGCTCGCGGCAGAGCGGGCCGTCCGCGGGCTCGTGGACCGCGTTCTGTGCGCCGATGTCGGATGACGCGGCCCCAGGCGCGAGACCCCAGGTACGCGGCGACCTGCCGCGCCGACCGACCGCGGTCTGCGGGGCGGAACCGTGGCGGCAGCGCGGTGACCCTCATGTGCGGGCAGTCGTCGGCGGTGGTGCCGTCCGGGGCTTTGATCGGGGTCTTGATGCCGGGCCGCTGCCGCTCGCCCCGTGTGTCACCGTCTCGCGTGAGCGGCCGCACTCCACGGGTGTGGAGTCCACGGTCCACATGTCGTCGCTCCACAGGGAGGTGTTGCTGGCCGGGATCCGGGTGACCTCGCGGAGTAGCTCGGCGTCGGTGAGGTGCGGCGCGATCCTCACGGTCGGCCGCCACGACGCCAAGTCCAGATGCTCCTTGAACAGGTCGTCGGTTGTCACATGGAGTGCGGTCTCGAGAGTGTCCAGGTTGTTCGTCACACAACGATCTTGGGCACCCTCGTTCTCGCCCCCACGAACAGCCCTTGGAAGACCTTCTACGGCGTCACGCGGGGTTCGCCCACTCCTCGCGAAGCAGCCCGAAGAGCACCCGGTCGTAGCGCTCTCCCTCCACCAGCACCGCCGACCGACGGCGGCCTTCCTCACGGAAGCCCAGCCTGGTGAAGGCGCGCACGGCGCGCTCGTTGCCGCTCCACGTGTCCAGCTCCAGCCGGCTCAGAAAGTACGCGCCGAACAGGTGGCCCACGAGCAGCCGCATCGCGTCACTGCCGTGGCCGCAACCCCAGAACTCTCGCTCACCGATGGTGACTCCCAGGGTGGCCACTCCGGCGTGCGGGTCCAAGTCCCGATAGTCGGCCATGCCTATCACCCTTCCGCCTGCCAGGTCCTCAACCGTGAACACGGCCGACTCCCTCGGGCTCAGGCGCAGCATGGTGTCGAAGCCGAGCCCGATCGCCTCTGCTGTGACCGGGCCGAAACACGGATCGCCGGCCGCGGCCCAGCGCACCACTTCCGGGTCGTTGCGCCACCGAAGATGATGCGCCGCGTCTTCGGCGCGCAGCGCACGGAGCCTTACCAAACTTCCTTCGAACATCGCGCAACTCTAATGGATCGACGCTTCGCCAGGGATGATCGCCGAGGCCCGCCGTCTGCACCCCGCGATGTCCTTCGCGGTGCTGGACACGCCGCCGACACTGGCGCGGCCGGACGAGAGCGTCGATGCGGTCCTGCTCTTCGCGGTGCTGACCTGCATTCCCGGAGACGACGCGCAACGACGGCCGATCGGGGAGCTGAGCCGTGTCCTGAAACCGGGCGGACTGCTCTACCTCAGCGACCTTCATCTGCAGGACGACCAGCGCAATCGCGACCGCTGTGCCGGTTTCGCCGAACACTACGACACCTACGGAGTGTTCAGGACCGATGACGGCGCATGTAGTTTCCGCAGATCCGTGAGCACTCGCGGCCCTCTGACCTGGGGCGTTGATATCGGTGAGCACTCTTGGCTGTGGACGTTATCGCCTGATCATGAGCAAAAGCCCTGTGTGAACGCTCTTTGCGCGGTAACGCTGGGTAGTGGTCGCTGTCCTACGTACCTGGGCGCGCAAGTGCGAGCGTGGCTGGGAATGGCTACTCCGACGTGGCGGCCAGCAGGTCGTGCCCATGACGGACCGTTGGAATTCTGGGGGAAGGGACGCTTCAAGTGTCGCGAGGATCGCCGGTTTGGGTAACCGGAGATCGTCGTCTACGTTGCAGCGGCCAGCTTCGGCCGAGGGCGTCAGGAGTGATCAGATCGGGCCTGGGCGATCCAGACCGGGTGGTTGTGGTCGGTCGTAGTCGAGACGCTGCAGCAGTAGCTGCGCTTCGTCGAGCAGGGCCTGACCGCGTGCCGACGGGGCGACTGGCCGTTTGCGGTGGTTGAAGATCGCGAAGCCCGCGGCCGTCTCCAACTTCTTCAGGTCCGGCGACAGCGGCACGTCGAGGTCGGCGAAGGGGCTCAGTCAGTGCCGCCGCGCGGCGCGTGGGATACCCGGGAAGCAGCGGCCAGGCCAGCGCCTGCGCGGCCTGGGGGTCTTTGAGGCGCGAGGCCGCCTTGATGTTGACGACGCGCACCGCCCCCGAGCCCATCACCAGAAGGAAGTCCGGAACGTGGCTGCGGACCTTGCCGTCGATCCGTGCCACCATGCGCAAGGGCTGGGCATAGTTGCCGCACACCGACGGGTCGAAGTCAGCGAGCAGCAGGCGGGCCAACTCCAGCCGGCTCTCGTAGACGACCTGGCCGCCCGTCGTCGCCGAGGCGTAGTCGCCCGAGTAGTGCGCCATACCGTGTACGGACCCGGCGCCCACGGGTCCGACTCGTCGAAATTCCTCAAGCGCAGCAGGTTGAAGGGGACTTCGCGAGTCGACCCGTCGATGTACCGAATCGACGCAGTAGGAGTGTTGTGCCTGCTACGGCTCTTCCTCGGATGCTGTGCGGCCATAGTGGAACGGTGCGGTAGGAACGCGCCGCCTAAACCGGAAGATCGTTAACGGTCGACAACTGGCAACTATTGAGCGTTGCCGTTGTCCATGATCACGCGGAGACGAGCCGGCACGGTTCTGGGCGCAACTCGACTCAGGCGGCGGTCAGTGGCAGGAGCACCTCGCTGATGATCGCGTCGACTTCGGCGCGGCCGACGGTGCCCGTGTCCATGGACTCGACGATGATCAGGCGGGGGCCGACGGACGCGACGCGGGGCGTGACATGGCACGGGTCGATCTCGCCGCGGTCCGCGGCTCTCCGCAGGACGTCGAGCACGATGTGCTGGTGCGGTTGGATCACTAGGCGGTGGACCTGCTCGTAGAGCTCCGGGTGGCGGGCGCGTTGGCTCATCAGGGGAAGCAGGGCGCGTCCGCGGGGTTCCTCCAGGATGCAGGCGAAGGAGCCGAGCAGTGCTGTGAGATCGCCGCGCAGAGTCCCGGTGTCGGGCGTGAGCGGCCAGCCGAAGCCGACCACGGGGTCGGTCAGGGCGGCGAGCACCAGTTCCTTCGGGGTGGACCAGCGGCGGTACAGCGATGACTTCCCGGTGCCCGCCCGCAGGGCGATTCTGTCGAAGGCGAGTTCCTCGAAGCTGGTGAGGGCCAGTTCCTCCATAGCTGCTTGGTAGAGCGCTCGGGCGAGCTCCTCGCCGCGCCGGCGGGTAGCCCTGGGGGTGACCGATGCCGTTCCTTCGCTCGCCACGGGAGGGGATACAGGCTGGTCAGGGGGTTGCGTGCCTGGTGCTCGGGTGGCGGCGTCGGAGGGATCACCGGATGGTTGCTGAGAGCTCACATGTGCCGTTATAGCCCGGCGCACCGGCGTAAGGCGAGCAGACGGTGGGTGTACCGTGGCATTAGTGGACTAAATTGTCTCTTATTTACGGAGGTCCGCCACGCCACCCGACCGCATCGATGTGCACCAGCACGTCATCCCCCCGCGCTACCAGGCATTCCTGGACGGACGCGGCATCTCCACCGGAGGTCTCGCCCCGGTATGGAGCGAGGATCTCGCGCTGAAAGCGATGGACGCGCACGGCGTCGGCACCGGCATCGTGTCCCTCTCAGTGCCGGGTGTGCTCCTGGGCGGGGGCGATGCCGAGGCGCGGAGCCTGGCCTGCTTGGTCAATGAGTTCGGAGCCGACCTGGCATCGCGGCGAAGCGACCGGTTCGGCGTCTTCGCCACCGTGACGCTCCCGGACGTAGTGGACCGCATGACCGAGGCCGCCCATGCCCTGGACAACCTCGGAGCGGAAGGCGTGGTCCTGTCCGTCAATGCCGAGGGCGCGTATCTCGGCGACCCGCGCTTCGCGCCCCTGCTGGCCGAACTCGACCGACGGCACGCCGTCGTCTACATCCACCCCTCGCACCTGGAGGGGCCCGCAGCCGAGGGCATTCCGCCCTATGTCGCGGACTACCTGCTGGACACCACGCCCACCGTGGTGAGCCTGGTGCGCGGCGGCGCCGTACGCCGCCGGCCGAACATCACGTTCATCCTCTCCCACGGAGGGGGCTTCGTCCCGTTCGCCGCCCACCGCCTGGCGATGACGATGAGCTACGACAGCGACCGCACCGTCGAGGAACTGCTGGCCGACCTCAAGACCTTCCACGTGGAAACCGCGCAGGCGGCCAACCCCGTCGCCCTGTCGAGCATCCTGGGATTCTTCGGTGCCGACCATGTCCTGTGGGGCGCATCGTCTTCGCCGTGGACTACCCCTTCGTCGGCAACGAGGGCGTGCTCCCACTTCGAGCAGGCCAACCTCCCGCAGGAATCCAAGAACAAGATCGCCCACGAGAACGCCGAACGCCTGCTCCGCCTGTGATCGCGCCGATTGCGCTGGCGCGAGCCGAGCCACCCTGCGGTACAGAGGTCCGCCGACCGATGAGAGGAAACCCTCGATGAGCACCCCTGATACCTCCGCTGCCCTGATCGACGTACACGCCCACTTCGTCACTGACTCCTACATACGGCAGGCCAAGGCCGCCGGCCATGAGCACCCCGACGGCATGCCGGGGTGGCCTGCCTGGAACGTGCGGAGTCACCTGGACCTGATGGACCAGGGCAACATCCGCACGGCCATGATGTCGGTCTCCTCACCCGGCACCCACTTCGGCAGCGACCCAGCTGCCCGGGCGCTGGCCCGCGAGGTCAACGAGTTCGGCGCCGGCCTCAAACGCGACCATCCCGACCGCTTCGGCCACTTCGCCTCGCTGCCGCTGCCCGACGTCGACGGCTCCCTGGTTGAACTCGCCTATGCCCTCGATGAGTTGGGCAGCGACGGCGTCGCCCTGGAAACCAGCGCCGAGGGCGTCTACCTGGGCGATGAGCACTACCTGCCGCTGTGGACCGAGCTGGAACGCCGCAACGCCGTCGTCTTCGTCCACCCCACCTCCCCGCCCAATTACCAGACCGTCGCCCTGCACCGGCCCCGGCCGATGCTGGAGTTCATCTTCGACTCCACCCGCACCGTCAGCGACCTGGTCTTCGCCGGAGTCCTGACCCGCTACCCGCACATCCAGTGGATCTTCACCCACGTCGGCGGCGCACTGCCCCCGCTCGCCGACCGCATGGAACTGTTCCGGACCCTCTTCCAGGGCGGCGATCCCGAAGACCCAACCGTCCAGGACCAGGTCCGCAGCCTGTGGTTCGACATGGCCGGGACCCCGTTCCCCCACCAGGTCCCGGCCCTGGTCGCGGCCTTCGGCAGCGAACGCCTGCTGTACGGCAGCGACTACTGCTGGACCCCGGCCGGTGGCACCGCTGCCCAGATTGCCTCCCTCGACAGCGCCGACCAGCCCAAAGACGACACCTGGCGCGCTCTGACCTCACGTAACGCGGCCCACCTCTTCCCATCCCTCCGCACCTGAACACCCCCTCCACCTCCGGCCGTGTGCCCGTCCATGGTCGAGGTGGCGGGAGCATCTTGACTCGGGTACGCGGTATCCGACGCGCGGCGAGGCGCTGCGGTCGAAGTGGTTCGGGAACAAGCGTGATGCCCTTCTTGGGTAGCGGGTGGGATGTTTCAATGATCGCGACGAAGGCCGGTTTCCTAACCGGCGATCACC
The DNA here is from genome assembly GCF_044744645.1 of Streptomyces sp. NPDC087263. Lineage (NCBI taxonomy): Bacteria > Bacillati > Actinomycetota > Actinomycetes > Kitasatosporales > Streptomycetaceae > Streptomyces > Streptomyces sp. NPDC087263. Next base: position 102,384 of record NZ_JBIUYT010000005.1, on the reverse strand, counting down.
GGCTATGTTGCGCCGCCGGGGGCGCTTGCGGAGCTCGATTCGCGGGCTGGTGCCTGATCCGCGCGGCCCGTAAGTGTCCGCGCGGGGCGGAACATGATGACCGCCATCCCGGCGAGGCAGACGAGCGCGCCGATGACGTCGAAGCGGTCGGGGCGGTAGCAGTCGGCGACCATGCCCCAGGCGATCAACCCGGCGACGAAGACGCCGCCGTACGCGGCGAGGATCCGGCCGAAGTTGTCGTCGGATTGGAGGACCGCACCGTATGGACCGAGCGCGTCGACCCCCTCGGCACTCGATACATCACTGTTTCCACCATGAACGGTCATGAGTCGGCAGGGATTCAGATCCTGCCCCGCAAGCCGACCCCGCACCATCACGCTCCCACCCACTGACACCCCGGCCGCGAAACGGGCGCCACCGGCGGGTCGTCGTCCGCACCCGGGGGCGCCGACCAGCCGACGGTGCGACTACTCGTCCTCGTCGTCGGGGACGAGCACCTGACGATCGAGGTCGGTCAAACAGTCTGCGTAGTCAAGACGGACGGCTGCCGACACTAGCCGGTCGTACTCGCCCTGCCGCAGCGCGAGCCGGAACGAGTTGACCGTGTTGATGAGGTAGTCGACCGCGATTTCCGCCTCGTCATTCGCGACAAGGGCGCGAACCGAACCGAGGGCTCGCACGGTTTCTCCCCGAGCGGAGGCCCGTTGCTCCAGAGCATCGACCACCGCACAGATGATGTCGTCCGCGGAACTCTTCATGGGTCGTCCTCATCCTCCGGCCGAGTGAGAGTGACTGGAAGTTCATGAGACACAGCCCTACCCGATCCGCGGTGTGCGGGTCGAGCCCGGTCACCTTTGTGGGCTGTGATCGGCCAGTGCGTCGGTGGGTTCGTGGAAGGCCGGTTGGTATTCGTCGTCCTCCAGGCGTGGTCTGCGGAGGTGAACGGTGTCGAAGGCTCCTGCGCCGTGGTAGCTGAATCTGATGGTCGGGCTTTCGAGTTCGGGGTGTTGTGCCCAGTCCAACCGGGGATCGGGTGGGCCGACTTGACGGTATGTCATGTTCTGTGCTGCGAACGGTGGTTGAGGGATGTGAGGGGCGTAGGCCGGGTATGGGGGTGAATCCTGGCCCTGTCTGCCTGGCTGCGCCGCGGGTTGTTCCTGGGCGCTGCTTGTCACTACGACGGTGACGCCGACGATGATCAGCAGGAGCCCGGGGATGGTTGCGGGCTCGATGCCCTGGTCCATCAGCCACCATGCCCCGAGTGCGGCCACAGGGGTCTCAAGGAGGAGGAGAACGCTGATCGTTGTTGCCGACACCCTGCCGAGGACGAAGTTGAGCGAGCCGAGTCCGAGGATCTGAGGGAGGAGGAGAAGTCCGAGCAGCGACAGTTGGGTGGATCTGTCGAAACCGGTCAGCGAGATGTCGGCGAGCCAGCAGACGGCGAGGAGTTCCAGGCCGCAGATCATGGAGGTGAAGGTCGAGTAGAGGGGTGTGCTCACGTCGGCGCGTGACTTTTCACTGAGCGCGGTGTAACCGGCCTGGGCGATGGCCCCCGCGAGTGCGAGCAGGTCTCCCAGGAGCGCGGTGCCGCCGGACCTGATGTCGAGACCGGCTGCCGCGGTCGCTCCCAGGACGGAGAGGGCGAGCCCGGCCCAGGTCCTGCGTGAGGTCCGTACACCCTGGCCTGCCGCGATGAGGGCCTGCCAGACGGGCTGGGTGGCGACGAGCGCCGTGGACATGGCGACCGAAGTGAGCCGGGTGCTGGTCATGAAGGCCGCGAAGTGGAGGGCCAGCGAGGTGGCCGCGAGGAAGCCGAAGACCAGTGGCCGCCACTGTTCCCGGCGCAGGATGCCGCGCTCACCGCGTACGACACGTACGACCTCACGGCGGCGCAACAGCAGCAGAAGGGGGCCGAGTACGGCGAAGCCCAGGCAGTTGCGCCAGAAGGCCATGGCGAGCGGCGAGGCGGTGGCGGCGGCGGTGAGAGGGGCGGTGGCCGAGATGGCGACGACGGTGACCGCCATCGCCACCACGGACAGTGGGTCGATCTTGGATTTCATGCGTGCACACCGCCGTCCGCCGTCGCTTGTGAAAGGAGTGCGGGTCCTTTCACCGGTGTGCAGCGGGGCGGTGCACCGCCCTGCGGCAGATGTACGGCATCGCTCGGCGCGGGGCCGAGCAAGGTGAGACCGCATGGGCCGAACGCGGGGGTCAAGCCGTCAACGGTCTGTCCAGCATTGGTCATTGAGTACGCAGTTCCTGTGCGGTGAGAGGAGGAGGGGGACTGACTGAGGGCTTGGAGGGCGGAGGTGAGCCCGGGCCTGGTCGGCGCGTACCTGTCCTTCAGGTCACCTGTGGGCGGCCGGAGCTGGGCGGGGACGGCGAAGGGCGTTCACCGCACATGGACGGGGTAGGAGTCCCATGCGGCACCCCCACAACGGGAGTTACGGCTCTACGGTTCGAAAGAAAAGGTGGGGGTTGCCGCGCGACCTTTGTGTCGGGGCTGAACAGCCACGAGCTGGTTGAGGATCCGGCCGCAAAGGCGCTGAGAATCCGGGCCCAGGCGGTCCTTCGTCGGGTGTTTCCTCCGTGCGGTGCTGTCCGTCGGGGGCGGCCGGGAGCCGGTGTGATGACCAGGGCCAGGCCCCGTGTTACGGACACGGGCGGCGCAGCCGCAGCACGCCCACCGCGTTGTGCAGCGCGGTCTCCACTTCAGCCGCCCGTGGCGGGGCTGGCAAGCCGCCGACGGGTGAAGAGCCCCACGAGACATCGATCTTGCCCGCCAGGACCATGGCGGTGCCCCGACGGGCGGGCCGCGTGGGCCGGCTGCGGCGAAGGCGACCCGCCCGTGCCCAGGCGCATGAGCAAGTCGAGTGCAGAGGATGAACCGCCGGTCCCATACCTCTGGGCGTGGGTCTGTTCCCGGCCGGAGAACGCCCCGGCCGGGAAGGTTTCCGTCGTTCCCAGGTTCAGCGTGCGGCCTGGAAGGCCCGCCCGGCCGCAGTCGTCGTCGTGCCGTTCGTGAAAAGGCCGCTGTTCGGCTTCGACGGGTCGGCGCCGAGCCCGAACCACGCATAGCGCTGGAGGTAGGGAAGGGAGTCAAGCGCCTTCGTGGACGCGGTGACGAAGGCGGCCTGCTCCGTCGGCGAGGGGAAGCGGGTCCCCTGAGAGAAGTCGATCAGCGCATACTCGGTGAGCCAGATCGGCTTGTGGTAGCGCTGGTAGACGGCATCCAGGTACGACGTCAGCTGCTCGACGGCTTGCGGGGTGCGGAAGTCCCCGCCGTACCAATGGAGCGCGATGAAGTCCACCCGGTAACCCTTCGCCGCTGCGCCGGACATGAAGCGGTCCAGCCAGCCGCCGGGGACGTCCGCGCCCGCCGCTACCGCCGGGCTGCCCAGGACCTTGCCGGCCTCCATGAGCCGCGGCCACAGCCCCAGCGCCTGCTCCACCGTCATGTTCGACTGCTCGGCCATGTCGGGTTCGTTGAACCCGAGGAGATAGGGACCGTGCGCGCGGGCCTCGGCAAGGGAGGCGTCCGTGACGGAGGCCGCTCCCCAGATCATCGGCACGAAGTTCGCCGACGACGGTGTCGTGACGCCCGGATGCCGGGTGGCCCAGGTGTAGTACCAGCTTGCCCCGGACGCGGCGAGCGCCTGGCTCACTCCGTTGAAGGACCACACGCCCACGCCCTTCCTGGCGGAAGAGGCGATCTCCACCGGAGCCGCGGCCGCGGCGGTACGCGCCGGACTGGAAGTCGGTTCTGCCGTCCGCGTCGGGTCCGGGGTGGGGGAGGCGGACCGGACAACCGAGGGGGACGGGCTCGGCGACGCCGTGACCGCCGGGGTGGGCGAGGAGGGCAGCGCAGTCTTCGAGGCCGGGGCGGAGGAATCCGGCGTCAGTCGGGCCCCCACCAACACGGCCACCGCCACCAGTGCCACCGCCGCGCCGCCGAGGACCGGCTTGGGGAAAGCACGCGTCCCGCCACGGCCGGACGGCCGGCGCGCAGGACGTCTGTGACCGCCCCGACGACTGCCGCGGCCGACTCCTTCCGCGTGCGCGGACGCAGGGGAGCCGTCGGCGCCCGGGCCGGAGGACGGCGTACCGCCTCCGGTGACGGCGGCGACCACGCGGGCCGTGTCGAGGCTGGGCGGAACAACCAGCAGGGGCAAGCCGTGCAGCAGCCTGTCCATGGGGAGCAGCCCCTGTTCCGCGCCCGTGCAGACCCCGCAGCCGCGGATATGACGTGCGAACCGCTTGCGCCACAGGGGGCTCGCGATGTTGTCCCAGGCCGAGGCGGTCTCCTCCAGCCCGGCGCAGCGCGGGGCGGCTCCCAGGCCGCGCACCACGAGACGCGAGGCCTCCATCTGCTTCTTCATGCGCCCGACCCGCACAGCGGCGTGACGGGTCGACAGTCCGAGGGCGGAGGCGAGTTCCCCGGTCTCCAGTTCGCCGGTCTCCTTCAGCCACCACAGGGACAGGAGTTCCCGGTCGTCCGGGTCGAGCCAGCGGGTGGCCTCGGCGATCTCGCGGCGCTGCTCGGTCAGTCCGAGGCGCAGGATGGTCAGGCCCGCGAAGTCCAGGGCGGGGTCGGGTATCGCCTCCGCGTCCTCCAGGCGTGCACTGCGGCCGCGGGCCGCGGCCCTGCCGTGTTCACGGTTGCGTACCTGTCTGATCGTGATGGCCACCAGCCAGGACCGGAACGCGGAGGGCTCCCGCAGTTCCGGCAGTCCTCGCACCATGCGCAACAGCGTCTCCTGTACGACGTCGTCGACATCGGCGTGCCCGTTCAGGGCCCTGCCGACGATGTTGTAGACCAACGGCAGGCACTGAGCCACCAGCTGATCCAGGGACTGTCGGTCACCGGCGCGCGCCGCCATCACCGTCCCGGTGTCCGGTCCACTCCGGCGGATCTTCGGCATGTGGGTCCATTCCTCTGCGTGTGGGTGCAGCTGTGGCAGTTCCCCGGCCCGCGGTCCGGACCGTGAGGACGCCCCCCATGAACGGAGACCGCTGGCGCGGACTCGGACAACAGAAAGTTCGGCAGGAGGATTTGAGATTTGTGTTGTCGGGCTGCCGCCGAAACGGTCACCGATACGTGCGTACGCAGCCCGAAGAGCACGAGGAAGGCACAAGAATGGCACGAGGACGCAGTCGACACGGCGCGAAATCTCCGCGACAGCGCCGGTGGTACGCCGGGGCAGCAGCCCTCGCGACGGCCGCCGCGATCCTGATCACCTACAACACGTGGTCACCGTCCGGGACCAACGGCACTTCCGCAGCGGACCGCCGTATTGCTGCGGTACCGCCCACGGCCACCGCGTCCCCGTCTCGTACACCAAGCACTTCGCCCTCCGCGTCGGCATCGCCGCGCCCCAGTCACTCTCCCTCCGCCACGGCGAGCGCGTCAGCGCCCAGCGGGAACAGAGCGACGGGGGGAGCCGGTACGTCCACGCAGCAGCCGTCGACCGCGCCGGCGGGCAAACGCCTGATCACCGTCGTCAACCACACCGACAGGACGGTCTGGGCAGTCGCCACCAACACCCCGGTCTACCCGGAAGGCCGCCAACTGAAGCCGGGCCAGAGCATGTCGGTGACCGTGGCGAACAACTGGGGCGGACGTATCTGGGGCCGGACGGGATGCACCTCCACGGCAGCGGGCTTCTGCGCGACCGGAGACTGCACCAGTGTCTGCAACGGTCCCAACCCGCCCACCACCCTGGGAGAGTTCACCTTCGACGCATACGCCGGCATGGACTTCTACGACGTGAGCATGGTCGACGGATCGAACCTGCCCATGTACATCAACGTCTCCCACACGACCACCAACGACCCGGTCAGCGGCGATGGCTGCTATAAGGGCGTCTGCACCACGGAGGTCGACTGTCCCCTCCGGATGCAGGCGGTCTCGGGCGGGCAGGTCGTGGGCTGCAAGCCGCCCTGCGCTGCGTTCGGCGGCGACACGTACTGCTGCCTCAACAAGTGGGCGGGCCGCGACAATTGCGTCCCCTCGAAGTGGCCGGTCGACTACACCCAGGTGTTCAAGAAGGCCGCACCCTACGCCTACTCGTACGCCTTCGACGACGAGGCGACGATGCCGTGCAAGGGCGCCTGCTACTACCGCGTCACCTTCGGCGTCACCGGCTAGCCGCGCCTCCTCACCACCCATGCAGGGTCAGTGGCCGGCCTCATCCTGAGGGGGCGAATGTACTTCCGCAGGGCGTTCGCCGTCCGACCAGGCGATCTGCCGCAGGCGTGTCGACGAATCGCATACGTATACGTATACGCGTCCACCGCGCCGCGCGTGTCGGGCGTCTGGACTCCGCTCAGGAGGTTGGCTCCCGCCGCGTTAACATGCGTGCCATGTCGGACGTATCGCCCCGCCCGGAGCCGTTCACCTCGCAGACCGGGCCCGCGGCGCTCGAGGACCTCCGCGCGCGGCTGCGCGCGACACGCTGGGCGGACACGCCGGAGGACGCCGGGTGGTCGCTCGGAACCGACATCGCCTACCTTCGTGAACTCGTCGCCTATTGGGCGGACGGGTTCGACTGGTCGGCGCAGGAGGCGGCGCTCGCCGAGCTTCCCCGCTTCCGTACCCGGCTCGGCGGCCTCGGGATCCACTTCGTGCACGCCCAGGCTGTCGCGCCGACCGGCCCCGTACTGCCGCTGGTCCTCAGCCACGGGTGGCCGGACTCGTTCTGGCGTTACTCGAAGGTCATTCCGCTCCTGACCCATCCCGGCGCGCACGGCGCCGACCCCTCTGACGCGTTCGACGTGGTCGTGCCCGACATGCCGGGCTACGGGTACTCCGACCGCCCCACCGGCCCGCCGCTCGACTCCATCGCCGTCGCCGGCCTGTGGGCCGAGCTCATGAGCGTCCTCGGCTACGCGCGGTTCGGCGCGGCGGGCGGGGACATAGGCAGCCACGTGAGCCGCTACCTCGCGCTCGACCACCCCGACCGTGTCGTGGCCGTCCACCGTACGGACGGGGGCCTTCCCGTCCTCACCGGCGACCCGGCCGATCTCACGCCCGAGGAGCGGGCCTGGTTCGAGGACTCCGCTGCCTGGGGCGCGGGCGAGGGCGCCTACGGTGCCATGCACCGCACGAAGCCCCAGACCGCCGCCGTCGGGCTCACCGACTCGCCGGCCGGGCTCGCCGCATGGATCGTCGAGAAGCTCCGGGCGTGGAGCGACTGCGACGGCGACATCGAACGGAGCTTCACCAAGGACGAGATCCTGACGAACGTCACGCTCTACTGGCTCACGGGGACGATCGGCTCGTCGATGCGCATGTACCACGCGAACGCCGCGATCCCGCCCGCCCAGCTCGCCCGGCGGGTCGAGGTGCCGTCCGGTTTCTCGCTTTTCCGCGCCGACATCGTCCGCCCGCCGCGGGCATGGTTGGAGCGCACGGCGAACGCCGTACGCGTGACCGAGCCCCCGCGCGGCGGCCACTTCGCACCGTTCGAGGAGCCCGAGCTCTACGCAGAGGAACTGCGTGAGTTCTTCCGCCCCTACCGGGCGGAGGCGAAAGGCTGACTCGCCGTAGGCTGCCCGTCCGCGCCGCACGCACCTACCTCGATGGGTGCTTCTTCCCTCCGTTCGACGACGGGAACGGCCGGTCAGCCTTCCTCGCCTTCGTCTCTGCTCTGCCCGGAAACGAGGAAGGCCACCACCTCGGCGACCTCGTCCGGGCGCCCGATCCGGCCCAGCGGGGCACTCGCGGCGAACTGGGACTTGGTGAGGGCGTGTCTCCCGCGGGCGCGGACTACACACTTCATCTGTACCGCGACGGCCGCTTGGTGACCGCCCACGTCTGGTGGGTCGATCCGACCGAGTTGCCGACACAGGAGGAGGCGGCGCAGCGGGCGACCGCGCTGGCGGCTGTCCACGGGATGACGGACCACCGTCCGCTCACCGCGGTACTACGTGGCACCGGTGATCCGCGGCAGCACCTCGACGAGGCGTTCTCGGCACTCGGATTGCCCTGACCGCCGGCCGGCTTCGGGCGCCGCCCGGAGCCTCTGGTCAAGGTGCCAGGTGCACAACTGGCTGAGCGGCGGCCCTTCTTCCGGGCGATCAAGGAGTCACTCTCCTCCGAGAGTGACGGTGCCTCCGGCGGAGAGTTGCCCCGCTGTCCTGACCGCAACGCCCGTCATGGTTCAGCAAGCGGACTCGTCACAGAGCCGTCGAAATGATTCTCGCGGATCACATGGGCGACCGGGGGCGTGATCGTCAGCAGTCCCCGACCGCCCGACCGGTCGCGTCAACGGGACGCGGTGCCACATGCCGTCCGGCCGCGATCCTGCCCGACAGCGGCTTCGGTACCCGCTACGCCGCCAACGCCGTGCCCTGCCGGAACTGACCCTTTGAACTGGCCGCAATCGGCCGATCTTCTCCGCCTGATGCGGCTGTTCGGGATCAGTACCGGCGCCGCGATGCGCTACATCGCTGCCGCTCATCGGGGACGTGTGCCCGGCCGGTTTCGTTGAGCTTCTCTTTTAACCTCCGTTGGCGTTGTGCGGCGCCGGCGGAGGCTGTGGCGGTGTTGAATCCGGCCGGCTACTCGAAATCGAGGACGGCTTTGCCGTGGAGACGGCGGCCGAGCAGAGCTTGTACTGGCTCGAAGTGGCGTGTCCAGGGGCCGCGCCAGCTGATGCCCGGATCGAGGCGGCCTGTGGCGATCTCGCCGGCCAGCCAGGTCAGATCGGCGGAGAAGTCGGTGGTGGGGTCGCTGAAGAGGAAGAAGGTGTGGATCGACCGGTCGTGCCGTCCTTCGTTGCCCAGGAGGGCATCCGGTGACAGCACGACGTCGGCCTCGGAAGAGCGGCCTACGGTGAAGAGGATGCCGCCGGCCGACAGGGCGGCGAAGGCGTCGACGAGGTGCTGTCCGCCGACGTTGTCGAGAACGGCCGATACGGGCTGTCGCACGGCGGCCGGCTCGGGGTGGACCTCGTGGGCGCCCAGGGCTCGTAGTCCGTCCGCTTGGGCGGGGTTCCGGCTGATGGCAACGACGTGGCCGCCCGCGCGGGCGGCCAGTTGGATGGCGTAGCGGCCGACGCCGCCGGAGGCACCGGTGACCATCACGCGGCGACCGAGCAGTGATCCCATCCGGCGCAGCACGTGCAGGGCGCTCAGTCCGGCCACGGGGACGGTGCTCAGTGCGCCGGGGTCGGCGTCTTTCGGTGCGGTGCCGAGCCGGGCAGCGGGTACGGCTCGCAGCTCTGCCCAGCCGGTCTCGCCGAGGGTGACGACCTTCTCTCCCTCGGCCGGGCCGGAACCGTCGGCGGCCGCCCGGACGACCACGCCGGCCGCGTCCCAGCCGAGCACGGTGCCGTTCGGCATCTCCGGGCGTGTCGCCTCATGGACCTCGCCGAAGTTCAGCGATACCGCCTCGACCCGCACGAGCGCCTCGTGGGCGGCGGGCCGCGGTGCGGGGACGTCCGTCAGTGACAGGTGTCCGGGCGAGGTGTGGTCGACGACGAGTGCGCGCACAGGAGACCCTTTTCATGAAGTGCCACAGTGTGGCGTTTGCTTCATCAGAGCACATGCGCGATGTCGGCGTACTTGGTAAAGTGCTCGTGATGACCGTCTCCGAACAGCCCGCCACCCTGCGCGAACGCAAGAAGGTCCGCACTCGCCAGGCATTGGCCGACACCGCCGTCACGCTCTTCGGCGAACGCGGATTCGACAGCACTCCGCTGGACGCGCTGCTGGAGCAGGTGGAGGTGTCCCGGCGGACCTTCTTCCGTAACTTCCGCTCCAAGGAGGACGTGGCGCTCACCGCGGTCAAGCAGCTCTGGGACGTCTACCTGGAAGTCCTGGACGGCATCAAGAAGTCCGGGCCTCTGGCCGACGTCTTCCTCGCCGCCATGCTGACCACTCTGGAGCGCATGGATGAGGACTGGTACCGGCGCTTCTCACTCACGCTGCGGCTGATCGCAGACTCGCCCGCACTCGACGGTTACACGCTGCGGCACTGCGCCGAGGTCCAGGCCGAGATCGCGCGCCGACTCGACGTACAGAGCCGTCTTGAGCTCCGGCTCCTCATCGAGTTCTTCGTGGCCGCCTGGCGCTGTGCTCTGGACGAATGGCTGCCCGACTGCACACCGGGCGAACTGCCCGCACTCTTGCGCCGGTCCTGCTCATCCATGAACTCCGCGCTCAGCTTGTCTTTCAAGGTCTGAGGTCGAAACGGGCCTCAAACTTGCCTGCTCACCTGGGCGTTCGTCGGCCGTCGGCATGGCCATCGTCTGATCATGTGCTCCAACCACGGGTGCACCGATCGAGACGAAGGCTGTGAAGGTGGGTCTGCTGTCTGACCCCGGTCTCGGAGGGGGAAGCATTCGCGCAAGCGCCACGCTTCCGGGACGACTTGTTCGACTGCCCGACTGCCCGACTGCCCGACTGCCCGACTGCCCGACTGCCCGACTGCCCGACCGGCCGTGGGCTCCCCGGCCGCAGTACTTCGCCTGCCTCGTGGAGCAGCATTGTGATCACCTTGCGGAAGGGGAAGACCCGGTGGGTGGTTGAGCGCACCTTTGCCTGGCTCCACCAGTTCAAACGCCTACGCATCCGCTACGAACGTCGCGCCAGCCACCACCACGGGCTCGTGCAACTGGCATGCTGCATCATTTGTCTCCGCCGACTACAGGCATCGTCCCTGACGGATCAGTAGGGTCGTCGGCGTGCGTGATGTACGGGTGGTCCTGATCGGCGGGACGTCGAACGTCGGAAAGTCGACCGTTGCCCAAATGGTGGCGGAGAAGCTCGGGTTCGACTGTTTGAGCACTGACGGGCTGGCTCGGCACCCTGGGCGACCCTGGAGAACTCCGGAGTGGGAGGTGCCGGCGCACGTCGCCGAACACTACGAATCCCTCACGGTTGACGAACTGATCACCTCCGTTCTCGGCCACTACGATCGGTTGTGGCCCCGCATCGAAGACCTGATCACGGTCCATGCGGCCGAGGATCGTAGCAGGACGGGCCTGGTTCTGGAGGGGTCGGCACTCTGGCCCGTCCGCGTAGCGAGGCTGCGGGTCCCGCGCACGGCCGTCGTGTGGCTATCCGCCGACGGCTCCGTAGTACGCGCCCGCGTTCACGTGGCGAGCGGCTATGAAGCAGCAACAGACGAGGAACAGGCCCTGATCGACAAGTTCCTGGCCCGCACTGAGCGCTACCAGACACTCATGGTCGATGCCATCGACAGGTTGGGCATGAATCGCATCAATGCGGGTGGCGGACACTCCGTCACAGAACTGGCCGACACCGTGCTCGCGGCAGCCGACGCGCAGACCGCGATGGGACGGTCATCCCCCAGTTGGTGACCGCTCGCGCCGGCTCACCTACGGCAGATCCCGGCACCACGCCTCTCACCAGTTCATATTGAAACGATCAGTAAGTCCCCCTTTTCATCGCTCCGGCGGCGTGCTGGTGGGCCCGGCAGGCGGTGGAGTCGACGTTGATCCGCCAGGTGATCAGGTTCTTGGCGCCCGCCCGGGACGGTGAAGATCCGGTGCCAGGTGCCGCTGCGCTGCCAGCGGCGGAACAGGTCGTACGGTCGGCCCCACGGCCCGTACTCCTGCGGCGTGTCCTGCCCACGGAACGCCTGTGCGCACTCGGAACCGTATGCCGTCGATCAGCTTTCGGCGGGTCCATATCGGCGGTCGGCCCGCCTTCTCTCCCCGCGGCAACAGGGGTTCCAGTACCGCCCATTGCTCGTCTGTCAGATCTCCATGCGACACGAATCAAGATCATCGCAGAGTCGAGATCCTCTCTTGACGCACGACTCAGTCGAGGAAGTCCAGCACCCGGCGCCAGGTCAGCTCGGCTGCGGCCGGGTCATGGTCGGGAAGGTCACGGTCGGTGTAGAAGTGGCCGGCGCCCGGATAGCGGAAAACCTCCAGGTCGACACTCCTCTCCCGTGCCGCTTGGCAGAGCGCGGCAACGCGCCCGGGCGGCGCGAACTCGTCCGGATCAGCGGCGTGCAACTGGACCCTGAGACCTGGACGAACGGATGCGGGAAGGTCGGCAGTGGCGTGCAGCAGAAGAACGCCGACGGCATCGGGGCGCTCGGGCCAGAGATGGGCGACGACACCCGCGCCCATGGAAACACCGGCGAGCACGGTCTCGTCCGGCATACCCCCGAGGGCCTGCCGGGCGCGCTTGACCACAGCTGCCCAGCCGACCCGGTCGACCAGCTGAAATCCCTGGTCGAGGGTGACCGCGGTCTCGCCGCCGAAGAGGTCGGGCGTAACTACCTCGTGGCCGGCGCGACGTAGCCGCTCGGCGGCGAGAAGTTCAGCTGGGCGCAGGCCGAGAACTGAGTGGAACAACGCGATATGAGCCATGGAGTCATCGTTCCGTACCGCGACTCCGGACTGCCCGCCGCAGCGGTGACTGAGAGCAGCACATTCGATACACGCCCCAGCCCAGCGCCATTCCTCAGGCCGTCCGAGCAGTGTCACTACTCGTGCCAGCCCAACGAGCCGTTGGCCAACCGATCACAACCCGGGGGCGCGCCCCAGCACGCCATCGATATGACAACATCCCGATTCCCCGCCAGGCAGTCGTCCTGCGGGGCTACGGCGTGGACAACGCGCTTCTTCGATGGGGCCTGCCGGTCCTGCTGGCCATGCGGATGCCGATTGACTTGACTACCGGGTGACCATCACTCGATCGGTGGCCACTGAAAGAGCTCCGTACGTTGTTCAGCGGGAGGCGGTGAGCCCTTCGTATGGTTCACCCACGGGCGCAGGGTGTGGTTCAAAAAGCTCTGTCGCTGATGGCTCACATTGATTGGCCGCCCGGTACGCCACGACGACTTCGCAGAGGGCGTGTTCCGCCGTCGTGCACTCGCCCTCTCTGCTCGCGCGGCAGAGGACGGGCGGGGACGGGGTGACCCTCGCCCTGCCCGCCCTCCGGCGCCGAACTGCCCTTTCAACTCTCCCTTAGTCAGGGATAGTTGACCAAGTCGGCGACATTGCTCGACGAGTTCGAGGGGCCTCCTGTGTCATTGGTGACGTGGTGGATCGTGCCGGTGCCTCCGAGCGAGACGGTGACCATGTCGTGGAACGTCACCCCGGCCGTCTGGGGCACCTCGAAGGCGTGTTCGGCGGCTACGGAGTTGTTGGCACTGAAGAAGCAGTAGCTGCCGAGTCCCCATGCCTCGTGGTGCTGAACGGAGTCGGCGACCTTGTAGGCGGCGTAGCCCTGGGTCGAGCCGTTCATCCAGGCGTCCTGGTTGGGTGGGTCGTAGGGCATTTCGTTCTGGTAGAAGTACGTGCGGCCGTTCTCGCCGTTCCAGATGGTCTGGTTCTTCTGGTAGTGCTCGACGAACAAGCCGTACATGGTGACGTCGTCGCCGTTGACGACCAGTCCGGTGTCGGCGGTGTTGGTGTCCCAGCCGACACCGTCGCCGTGGTCGGCCCGCCAGATCCACAGGTGGTCGCCGATCACGCCGGAGCTGTTGACCACGAGGCTCTGCGACGCCTTGCCCACGGCGGCGCCGCCGACGCGGAAGTACACGTCGTGCAAGGACGTCGGATCGGCGGAGTGCGAGGCGGACGCCCCCTGCGGGCCGACCTCCATCAGTGTGGCGGAGTTCTGCGTGCCCGCGTCGACGAGCAGACCGGCGAGATTGACGCCGTCAACGTCGGCCACGGACATCGCCGTAACTCCGTTGTCGGGTATGAGGGTTGCCAGGCCCAGACCGAGGACGACGGTGTCGGGCTTCGTCACCTTCAGCGTCTCGTCGAGATGGTAGACGCCCGGGGTGATCAGGAGGTGCTTGCCCGCGTCCAGCGCCGCGTTCATCTCGGCCGCCGTCGCGCCCGGTTTGGCGATGAAGAAGTCGTCCAGCGTGATCGACGTACCCTCGGGGGTGCCGGACGACCAGGACGTGCCGCTGGAGTCCTTGCGCAGCGCGGGCACGAACACCTTGTAGGCGCCCTGGTCGTCGATGTACAGGAACGGCTTCTCCCGGGAGACGGGTGTCTGGTCGACCGTGGTGTACGGCGGGCTGGGGAAGCTGCCCGCGGGGGCGTTCTGGTCGCCGACGAACACCATGTTCCAGTTGGAGCCGCTCCAGCTGCCCCACTCGGAGTTGCGGGACAGCCACTGCTGCTGCGAGCCGGACTTGACCTGTCCGTCGACCTTGGTGTCGGCGAGCAGACCACCGCTGGACCAGCCGCCGTCGTCGAGCTGTAGGTCTCCCTTCAGGTGTATGCGGCGGTACGGGGCTGCCTGCGACACCGCCCAACGGTCCGCGCCGCCCGTGGGGTTGACGGCGAGGTTCTCCGCCGATCGCCAGAAGTTCTGGGTGGCGTTGCCCTGGAACCAGTCGGCCTCCGCGTGCACAGCGCCGTTGATGGTGACGTCGTCGGGCGACAGGCCGAGCCCCGCGACCTGGGTGTAGAAGCCGACGTTGGCGTCGACGTCGTACGAGCCGGGCTTGAAGAGCAGCGCCTGCCGGGCCTCGCCGAACTGGTTGGTCTCCTGCTGGCTGAAGACCGAGTCGAGCTTGCCCTGGATGTCGCTGCTGGACATCGACGGGTCGAAGATCTGGACGTTGGGGCCGAGGTCGGGTTCGGCCGCGGCCGCACCGGCGCTCTGTAGGGCGAATACCGCAGTGCCCGCCCCCGCGAGGACGGCCAGGGCGAGGGCGGAACGCGTGGTGCGCCGGCCTCTACGGTGTCCGGTGCGAGGCCCGCGATTCCTGCCGAAGATCATCGTCGTACTCCCCCTCATCCCGTGAACCGGGCGAAGATGTCGGTGAACTGCCAGGGCTCCTGGGCTACTCCAGAGCAGGTGTCGTCGTTCGGGTAGGCACCCGGGCATGGCCGGTCCCGGTTGACGGACCAGAAGGCGAGCCGTGCCAGGTGGTGTTCGGAGGCGTAGGAGAGGATCGTCTCGAAGTCGCCTGTGCTGACGGTCTCGTTGACGTCGGTGATGCCGTTCATCGAGGAGAGGCCGCTGTGCCGGTAGGCGGTGTCGTCGCTGTAGCCGTAGGCGGTCTTGACGGCGTTCTTGAGTCCGTCGGTGGCCTGGATGGTCAGGCTGCCCATGTCCTGCCCGGCGCCGCCGAAGTCGAACGGCATGATCGTCCAACCGTCCACTTCCAGACCTGAGTCGGCGGCGAGCTGGATCATGCTGTCGTCGGGGCCGCTCTGATCGCTGGGGAAGGTGACATAGGTGAGGAACCCCGGATTGTCGGCCTTGACCTGCTTCAAGGCGTCGATGGTCTTCTGCTGGACGGCCGGATCGTTATAGGCGTCGCCCTCGATGTCGACGTCGATCGCCTTGAGGCCGTACGCGTCGATCACCTTCTGGTATGCGCCCGCCAGTGCCGTGGCGTCGGCGCAGGACTGTTCCAGCTTGGCGCCGCTCGCACCGCCGAACGACGGGACGACGTCACCGCCCTTGGCGCGGATCGTGTTCACGGTCTGTTCGTCGACTCCGCCGGTGAGGGGGCGGCTGCCGTCCCACTGCGGGGAGCAGCCGCCGGCGTCGAGGACGAAGGCGAGCGTGAACCAGCTGACGCCCGTGGCGTCCATGACCTCGGCAGGGTCGGGGGGACTGCCCCAGCCGTTGTAGAGGTAGGGGGCGACCGCGGCGGGGGCCGCAGCGGCTGCTGGGCTCCCGTCTGTGCCGTCGGCCCAGGCGGCCGCGGTCATGCCGGTCGCGGATGCCGCGACCGCCACGGCGAGCGCCGTCCACCGACCGCGGTGGCGCATACGGTGACGTGGGGTGTCCGTATGTCCGTCCGGGCGGTGAATTAGCAGATGCTTACGGTGATTCATGTGGGGGGATGCCTTCCTGAAACGCGGGCGGGCCCAGGCGGCGGATGCCAGTCGGCCTTGCGCCGCCGCAGCACGCACCTGCAGCTTCCGGCCGGAAGGACGCGGCCGGTCTCAGGACGCTATGTTTCGGGACTTGAAGGCGTTCAGTCAATAGGTCTGCACCATTGAACATCACTGTGGCTCAAGGGAGTTGGATATCTTCAGAGAGTGAAGGAGTCGGGTTGTCGAGACGGGTATTTGTGCTCGATTCGTGAAGGCGGGACCGCTCTCGGTATCCAGGTCCAGGGCAGGGAGATGCTCCTGCCGGACGGTCATGCCGAGCGGCTTCAACTCCCTTTGCGGGTACGGGAGAAGCTGCGCCGGAATTTGCTGATCATTGCAGTTCCGGTGCCCTTCCTCGGAAGGCTGGATGCCCGCAGGCAGAGGGCGTCGTCCGGGAACGAGGCGAACAGGGCGGCCCGTCATGCGGATCGACTTCTGCCCGTCGCCCCGTACGAGACGTTGGGGAATTCACACCACGAGGAGCGTCAACTCATCTGCGGAAACGTTCAGTTGGTGGATGAGTCCAACGTCGGGCGCTTCGATGCGGGCGGCCGTTCCGCACACCGCGAGCGCGGCGGCCAGCCGTCCGTTCGCGGCGCTGTGGACCGGGCGAACCAGACACGCCTGGTGCGGGCCCAGCGCGAAGCGGCGCACGGCCGCTCCGTCGTCGCGTATGCGCGCCAGCTCCCTCAGCAGCCCGCCGTCGGCCGGCGGATGGTCCGGGTCCGGGTCGGTGAGGTGGACCCGGCCATCCGTGAGACCTGCCAGGTGGACGCCGAAGCGCACCCGTTCCCGCAGCCGGGCGACCACGGCATGCGCGGCGGCGGGGACTTCGGGTACCGGGCGGGGTGGGGCCAGGTTTGAGACCCTGCGGCCCAGCGCGAAGCCCCGTAGATCCGGCATCCGCACCAAGTACTCTTCCTCGACGAGCACATTCAGCAGCCGGTACGTCGTGGCGGGTGCGAGTCGCAGCCCCGCCGAGATCTCCTTCGCGGTGACTCCGGGCCCGGCCCGTGCCACCTGCTGGAGCACCGAAAGCGCGTTGCGTACGGCGCGGGGTTGGCGGCCGCTGAGTGGCAGCGCCTCTGCGCTCACCGCGGCGGCTCCGGGAACACGTCGGCGGCGCTCGTCTCGTCGTAGACGCCGATCGCCCCGACGCTCGCCGGATCGCGTCTGCTCATCCACAGGAACCAGGCCGTGCCCGCCGCCATCAGCGCCACGAAGAGCGAGGGGATGAGGGCACCGCCGGTCGCCGCATGGGCGAGCAGGACGGCGAGCAGCGACGGCACGCTGAGCACCGCGACGGCCACCGGACCGTGGGTCAGCTCGCCGATGCGGTGCAGGAAGACAGGGGCGGCCAGGCACACCAGGGCGTACGCGGTGAGGAACCCGTACACACAGAGGTTCACCAGGCGCGCGAACAGCACGTGCGGCGCCGTCCCCGTAGCGATCAGTGCCAGCGGGACGAGGACAAGTACCGGAAGCACCAGGGCGATGGCGATGTGCGGGGTGTGATGGGTGGGGTGGGTACGCCCCAGGCGGTGCGGGGTCATCCGTTCGCGTCCCATCGAGAACAGCAGCCGCACCAGCGCGGTGCCCGACGCCAGGGCACAGGCGAAGAAGGAGAGGGAGACGCCCAGATCGAGGAGGGCGGGCAGCCGGACCGAGGTGTGCCCGGCCGTGGGGAGGACCTGGGCGTAGACGGCGAGCAGGAACAGTGCGGCGGAGCAGACCACGGTCCACCGCACTGCCCGCCCCACCGTCAGGAAGGGCCGCCGGGTCTCGGCGCCGAGCGCGGCGGCGCTCTCGAAGCCGATGAACGCGGCGAAGGCGGGCAGCGCACCGGCCATCACCGGACCGAGCGCGGAGGTCGGCGGGGTGAGCTGCCGCATGTCGGGACGGGCGCCGTGCCGCACCAACAGTACCACGAAGAACGTCAGCGCCAGGACGATCGACGCCGCCTCCAGGCAGAGCGTCAGCCCGGCGGACAGCCGTATACCCCGTAGGAGGAAGTACGCGACGAGAGTTCCCGTTACCAACACCACCGCCGCCACGGTGAGTTGGGGTGGTCCGGGCGAGATGTCCAGACGGGCCAGGAACTGTTCTGCGTACAGGCCCGAGCCGGTCAGTGCGCCCATGGCAAGGACCCCGTACCCGATCAGAAGCGCACAACCGCAGCAGAACGCGGCGGCCGGGCCGAGCCCCTTGGCGGTGAAGGAGTAGAGGGCCCCCGGCGCGGCCATCCGGCGCGAGAAGGTCCGTACGCACGCGGCCACCAGCAGTGCAAGGACCGTCGCCAGCGCCACGGACCACACGGCGAAGACCCCTGTGTCCGCCCTGACCAGGCCTGGCGTGGTGGCCATCGCGGCGGTCGGCGCGACGGCGGAGACAGATTGGGCGAGCACCGGCAGCGGGCCGAGGGAACGCCGGTCGAGGCCGCCGACGGGGGAGTGGCCGCGCAGGAGGGGAGAAGGAGCCGTGCCCTGGACGCTCATCAACCGCCCCTTCCGTACCCGTGGTGCCGAACCGCACGGTAGGACCGTTCTGTTTCGGCCGGATGAGCGGCAGATCGCCGGGACGTGTTCCGGAACGGGAAAGCGGGCGCGGGGCTCTCCCGTTCGGCGCGCCGGGGGCTTTCACCGACGCGTGACGGCTCGGCAATGCGCGCTGTTGAGACTGCGGCACAGGCCGCTTGCGGCAACCGCGATCGCAGAGGAGCCCGCGATGACCAGCACGGCGAGCCCGCCCAGCACGACCGCACCGCCCGCCCTCCGTGGCTCCCTCGGCACGGCTTCCATCGTGCTGATGGTCCTTGCTGCCGCCGCCCCGCTCTCCGTCGTCGGTGGCAGCGTTCCGCTCGGCATCGCTCTCGGCAATGGCGCCGCCTTCCCCGCCGCCTTCGTCGTCTGCTGCGTGGTCCTGCTGCTCTTCGCGGTCGGCTTCTGCGCGATGGCGCGGTACGTCAAGGAAGCGGGAGCGTTCTACGCGTACGTCGACAAGGGCCTCGGCCGACGCGTGGGGCTCGGGTCCGCCTACCTCGCGTTGGTCACGTACACCGCGATCCAGGCGGCGGTGTACGGGTACATCGGGGTGGCGCTCGACAGCCTCGTCCAGTCGTACGGCGGGCCTCATCTGCCCTGGTGGACCTGGGCCGGAGCGGTCGCCGTGGTGGTCGGTGTGCTCGGCTGCCGCCAGGTGGACCTCAGTGGGAAGGTCCTCGGCGTGCTGATGGTCGGCGAGGTCGGTATCGTCCTCGTGCTCAACGCGGCGGTCCTGGTGCGCGGTGGGGACCACGGCCTGTCCACCGCACTGGTCAGCCCCGACCGGCTCACCTCGGGAGCGCCGGGACTCGCCGTCACCTTCGCCATCGCCGGTTTCCTGGGCTTCGAGGCCACCGCCGTCTTCCGCGACGAGGCCCGCGACCCGGACCGCACCATCCCGCGCGCCACCTATCTTGCCCTCGTCCTCGTCGGAGCCTTCTACGCGCTCTCCAGCTGGGCGCTGATCTCTGCCTGGGGAGACGAGGAGGCCGTCGCCGAGGCGGGACGCGATCCGGAGAACATGCTGATGGCCACCGTGCACCGCTACCTCGGCTCGTCCGCCGAACACCTCGCCCAAGTGCTCTTCGTGACCAGCCTGTTCGCCTGCATCCTCTCCTTCCACCATGTGATCGCCCGCTATGTGCACTCGCTCGCCGACCGCGGCGCGCTGCCCGCTCGCCTCGGCCGTGCCCACGCCCGCCACCACTCGCCGCACGTGGCGTCCCTGGCCCAGTCGGCAAGCGCGGCCGTGCTGATCGCGGTGTTCGCCCTCGCAGGGCTGGACCCGATCACCGAGGTCTTCACCTGGATGGGCGGCCTCGCCAGCGCGGGCGTCGATGTGCTGATGCTGCTGACCTGCGCGGCCGTCCTGGTCTTCTTCCGGCGCTCCGCGGCCGACAGCCGCCGTTGGCAGACGCTCTGGGCGCCGGCGCTCGGCGGCCTCGGACTGACCGTGCTGCTGGTGTTGACCGTACTCAACTTCCCTTTGTTGATTGGTGGTTCAGCAGCCTTCGCCACGCTGCTGCTCGGTCTGCTCCCCGCCGCTTTCGTCCTCGGCTGGGCCCGCAGGCACCGCGTCCCCGCGCCTGCCGAACTGCCCGCCTCCGCCTGATCCGCTGTTTCCCGGACCCGTTCGAGGAGTACGCACATGACGCCCACCCACCCCCTCGCGATGCTCACCGCTGAGGAGATACGCACCGCCCGTGCCGTACTGGAGGAGGCCGGACACCTCGGCGGCGACATACGGTTCGTCTTCGTCGGCCCCGAGGAGCCGGCCAAGGCCGAGCTGCTCGGTTTCGCTCCGGGCGGCCCCGTCGACCGGCGGCTGCGGGTGATGTTGCTCGACCGGGCGAACGGTGACTCGTACGACGTGACGGTTTCGGTGACCCGCGAGACCATCGACATCTTCGAGAAGATAGACACGTCGGTCGCCGGTCAACTTCCGATCCTGGACTCGGAGTTCGAGACCTGTCAGGAGATCCTCGACGCCAACGAGGGGTGGCGGGCGGCGCTCGCCCGGCGCGGGCTTGCCCCTGAGACCGTACGTGCGTGCCCGCTCTCGGCCGGCCACTACGGATACGAGGGCGAGGCGGGCCGGCGGATCGTCCGCAGCTTCGGCTTCCACCAGGACCATGAGCGGGACCACCCGTGGGCCCACCCCGTGGACGGTCTGGTGGCGTACGTCGACCTCACCGCGCGCACCGTCATCGAGATCATCGACCACGAACTCCTCGCCGTGCCGCGGGAGTCGGGGAACTTCCAGGACCCGGAGTACACCGGCCCCGCCCGCACCACCCTCAAGCCCATCGAGATCACCCAGCCCGAGGGCGCGTCCTTCACGGTCGAGGACGGGCTGCTGCGGTGGGAGAACTGGTCGCTGCGTATCGGCTTCAACGTCCGCGAGGGACTGACGCTTCACCAGATCTCCTTCTACGACAGGGAGTTGGGGCGAGATCGCTCCGTGGTGCACCGTGCCTCGATCGCCGAGATGGTAGTCCCGTACGCCGACGCCTCACCCGTCCGGTTCTGGCAGAACTACTTCGACCAGGGCGAGTACCTCTTCGGCCGCTACACCAACTCCCTGGAGCTGGGCTGCGACTGTCTGGGCGAGATCCACTACACGGATGTGACCATCGCCGACGAGCTCGGCGAGCCCTCCGTCATCCGCAACGCGATCTGCATGCACGAGGAGGACTACGGGGTGCTGTGGAAGCACAGCGACATCTTCGCGGGCTCCAATGAGACCCGTCGCCAGCGCCGTATGGTCATCTCCTTCTTCACCACCGTCGGCAACTACGACTACGGCTTCTACTGGTACCTCTACCTGGACGGCACCATCGAGTGCGAGGCCAAGGCGACCGGCGTCGTCTTCACCTCCGGATACTCCGAGGAGGGAAGGGAGTTCGCCACCGAGATCGCCCCCGGCCTCGGCGCCCCCTTCCACCAGCACCTCTTCTCGGCCCGCCTCGACATGGCGGTCGACGGGCAGCGCAACGCGGTCGACGAGGTCGACGCCGTCCGTATCCCCATCAGCGAGAAGAACCCGTACGGCAACGCCTTCGCCCGCCAGGTCACCCGCCTCACCGGAGAGAGCCAGGCCCAGCGGCAGGCGGACGGCAGCAAGGGCCGGGTCTGGCACATCGTCAACCCCGACGTCACCAACCGCCTGGGCCAGCCGGTCGGTTACGCCCTCGTGCCCGAAGCCCTGCCCACCCTGCTCGCCGACGACTCGGCGTCCGTCACGCTGCGAGCGGCCTTCGCGACCAAGCACCTCTGGGTCACCCGGCATGCCGACGACGAGCGCTACCCGGCCGGTGACCTCGTCAACCAGCACCCGGGCGGCGCCGGTCTGCCGTCCTGGACGGCGGCCGACCGCAGCGTGGACGGCGAGGACATCGTGCTCTGGCACACCTTCGGGCTCACTCACTTCCCGCGCCCCGAGGACTGGCCCGTCATGCCCGTCGACTACACGGGCTTCAAGCTCAAGCCGGTCGGCTTCTTCGACCGCAATCCCACCCTGGACGTACCGCGCAGCAGCAACGGACGCGGGCACGGCGAGGGGCCCGCGTGTCACTGACGACTCTGGCCGGTGTGGGTGGCCTGCGCGTCGGCCGCGTGGTCGACGCCCGGCCTTGGAGAGACGGACCTCACCAGGGAGCTCCCGTTCATCGGGAATTCCTCTGTCGGGGGAACGGCGGCTCTCCCGAAGCGTCCGGGCAGGAAGCTCCGCCCTTCCGCGCTCGTGAGCGCCCTCAGCGCCATGGCTCCGGTGATCAGTCCAGCGTCATCACCATCTGCGAGCCCCACTCCTGGCGGCTGAGCTCGGTGAAGCCGACCGCCAGGTAGAAGGCGCGTGCCCCGGGATTCCCGCTGCCCACGCCGAGGTGCAGCCCTGGTACGCCCCTGTCGCGCAGGGCCGTGGTCAGCGTGCTCATCAGACGGCGGCCGAGTCCGCTGCCCTGACCGCGGGGGAGGATGTCGATGTGCAGGTGCGCCGGGTGGCGGACGTACAGGTCGTCATGGTGCGGCCGTGTGCGCTGGAGATGGTCCACGCGGCGCCAGTCATGGGTGCCGTCCTCCGGGTCCACGGCGAGTGCGGAAGGGTATCGAGCGCGCAGACCGGGCCACCAGTTCTCTTCCTGCCACTCCTCGAAGGAGTACGTGTCGGCGGTGGCGACGACAAACCCGAGTGTGTCCAACTCGTCGGTGGCGACAAAGGTGAGTGCGGGGTCCGCGGCCGGATAGGGCGCGGTGTAGATGTGGCCGAGCAGATCGGGGTCGCGGTAGAGCGGTGTCGCGTCCCGTCCCGAGTCACCGGTCCTGAGACACACCCGGTACATGCCGGGCAGGTCGGCCGGATGAAAAGGGCGCACGACGGCTGGACCGAAGGGGCGCACGGCAGCGGTCATCGGGCCGCCGCCGCGGCCAGCAGGAACCAGGCCGAATGCGGGATCCACTGTTCGGTCCAGCGCCAGCTGTTGCCGGTGTCCCTATGGTGGTCGGGCATGAACGCGATGTCGTGCTCGTCCTCGAATCCGGAGGTGATCCCGTTGAGGATGCCTCCGGGGACGTTGGGATAGTCCGGGTGGTATTCGACAGCGTTGCGCCCGATTCCCTTGATCATGGAGGAGTCGAAGGGGTTGAGGCCGGTCACCCAGTGCAGCTGGTCCTCCGCCAGGCGCAGCAGTCGGGGACGCAACTCGGTTGGGCAGTCGGGGAGTTCGGCAGCCAGCTGGGCCGCATAGGCCACCGAGCAGATGTTGGCGTTCTCGCCCTGCCACCAGTAGCCGGTCTCGTTGTCGTGCGGGTAGAAGAAGCTGGTGCGCGGGGCGGAATCCGTCGGCTGCACATACTGGCGTACACAGCCGAAGGGGTTGGCCACCTCATCCGCGAGAGCGGCCGCGTCGCGCATCAGGGAGAGTGCGGTCCTGCGGGCGGTCGGGGCCAGCGGGGAGTCGGGGCAGAGGCCGGCGAAGCGTAGGAGGGCGACGGCCGGGAGGCCGGATTCAGCGGCGTGGAAGAACGGACGCCCTGTCACATCGCCCAGGAGGTAACCGAATCCGTGGCCCGAGTCGGTGTAGCGGTCGGTGAGAGCGGCGGCACGGCGCTCGGCGGCGGCCAGGACCACGGGATCGGGCTCCCCGGCGCCGGCCCGCAGCAGCTCCACGGCTGCGAGCAGCGCGCAGTAGTCGTCGATGACGGACTCCTCGCCGTCGTACAGGTACTCCTTGTTGTGCCGCTCAAGATGCTCGAATCCCCGGCGGGCGGCGGTCAGGTACTCGGAGCTGTCGAAGTCGCCGTGGTCGTTCAGAGTGGCGGCGCGGGCCAGGGCGGCGATCGCCAGGCCGCCTCCCTGCCGGTAGGCCGCCTGCCAGCGCTGGGTGCGCACGCACTCCTGGAGCGGGGCGTTGATGACGCGCTCGTCGAGGTCCTTGGTGAGGGCGTCGAAGATCGCGGTGTAGAAGTAGCCTTCCGGCGACTGGAAGCGCACCAGGAAGTCGGCCCCGAACAGCGCCTCGTCACGCAGGCGGTCGCCCAGTGCCCGGTGCAGGCGCGGGTGACGGTCCGCAAGAGTGTCGCTGACCTCCATGAACGCCCAGGCGCAGAAGGGGAGTTGCTGCGGGTTCATCATGCGGGTGTAGTTCAGATGGCTGAGGAACTTGCTGAAGTCGCCCGAGGCGTCGAGCCATCCGCCGCGCGCGTCGACCGTGCGGCCGGAGTCGTCCCCGTAGAAGCGGGTGTGGCGGTCCTTGCGGTCGATGGCGCCGCTGGAACGCACCGAGCGGAAGTAGTACAGGACGTCCGAGAGCGTGCTCCGCTGGAGGAGAGTCGCGTCGACGCGGAAGTCGGCGGAGCGCTCGGTGCCGTACTCGATGCGGTACACGCCCGCTGTGCGCAGATCGGAGAAGTCGATCCGGCGGAAGGAGCCGACGGACCAGCGGTCGACGTGCTCCACCGGACCGACCGGCAGTTGCCGCCGGGTGCCCTCGCCTACCAGTGTGGCCGTGGCGGCCAACTCACCGTGTTCCTGAGGGGAGTTGAGCATCACGATCGCCCTCTTGGAGGCGGCCGTGTTGTAGCCGATGTGGCTGACGAGGATCTTCGTCACCAGGGTTCCTCCGGGCTGGTGGTCGCTCACGGCTGGTTGGAGATCGAGTCGAGCCACTTGCGGGTCTCCGCGATTCTGCCGGGTGAGGAGCGTTTCCATACGCCGGTGCCGCCGGTCTGCCACGGGTGGGGACCGGCGAGCGGCCGGTACTCCACGCCCATCGCGTCGAGCCGCCGCAGCTGGCGTACGAGCCTGGCGTCGAAGTCGGCAGGGTCCGGGACACCACCCGACCACAGGACCTCGGCGAGGGCGCAGGCGCGCGGGAAGGCCAGATAGTCCAGGTGCCGCTCGTCGGGCACCCACTCCGTCCAGATCTGGAACTGCCCGCCGAGGACGTGGGCCCGCTGCTCCTTGGACCAGTCGGTCGGGGCGGGTGCGAAGCGTGCCACGTCGGTCAGGGTGATCGGGCCGCCCTCCGACCGGCGTTCGGCGTCGAGGTCCGACTGGTCGAAGTTGAAGTAGGTCGGGAACAGCGGGGAGCGTACGACGTCGTGGGTGGTCGCGGCACGGCCCGAGGCCTCGTCGCCGCGCCAGGCCATGACGATCGTGTCCGGCAGCACGCCTCCGGTGACGTAGCCCTCGTCCCAGACGATCATCCGTACGCCGAGCCCGGCCAGGAACCGGCCGAGCGAGCGCAGGAAGTGCCCGTGCATCTCGCGTGGTTCGGTGCATCCGGCCGCCGCCATCGCCGCTGCCACCTCAGGATCCTCGGCCCACCAGTCCATCGAGCACTCGTCCCCGCCGAGGTGGACGTACGGCGCACCGGTCGCCTCGATGATCTCTTCGAGCACGTCGCGCAGGTACGCCTCGGTGCGCGCGACCGGGGCGACCGAGGTGCCGCCCTCCCACACCGTGTCGAGAACGGCCTGCGGTTCTCCGGGGCGGCCGAGCAGGGGAGCCGCCGCACGCAGGGACGAGGTGTGGCCGGGCACGTCGATCTCGGGGACGAGGGTGATGCCGCGCAGTCGGGCGTAGCCGGCGATCTCCGCGAGGTCGTCGAGGGTGTAGTAACCGCCGTGCGGGGTTCCGTCATCGGGGCCGCCGGGGCCGAGCCGGGTGGAGGTGCGCCAGGAGCCGGTGGTGTGCAACTCGGGGTGGCGGCGGCTCTCCACCCGCCAGCCCTGGTCGTCGGACAGGTGCAGGTGCAGCCGGTTGAAGCGGTGGGCGGCCAGCAGGTCGACGTAGCGCAGGATTGTCCGCTTGGGGAAGAAGTGGCGTGCGACGTCGAGCATCGCGCCGCGCCAGGCGAAGACGGGTTCGTCCTCGACGACCCCGCAGGGCACCCGCCACCCCTCGGACGGCGGACCGGCAGCACGCCGGTAGACGGCGTCCGGCAGCAGCTGGCGCAGTGTGGTGAGGGCGTGCGCGACCCCCTCGGTGCCGCCCGCCGTGATCTCGACCTGGGTGGGCGAGACACGCAGGGTGTAGGCGCCCGGGGCATGGCCCTCCGCCCCGTCTGTGAGCAGTACCCGTGTGTCCTCAGTGGTATTGCTTGGTATGCCCGGCATTGGGCCGTGGAGCAACTCGGAGAGAAAGCTCCGCAGCATGGCTCCGGCCAGCGGGGAGTGGGCTCCGGCGATGGGTATATCGGCGGTCAACCTGCAATGACCGGAGCTGACTTGGGCCCGTCCGGGGCGGGGCAGCAGAGCTCGAAAGGCGTCCAAGACGGGTCCCAACTGTCGACGGTGCGGAATGTTCGTCACTCAAGTCCCGGCGCGACGCTACTTGTTGTATTGCTTTGGTTCAAGTGGTACGTTCCCCGAACTCTTCTGGTACCTGCGCAGTCCCCACTGTCGAGAGGTCCCTATGACCGTCAATGCCGCGCAGCCACGCCCGGCCGAGTCCTTGCAGGACCGGCCGGCTCACCCACCACCACACAAGCAGACCGGGAAGAAGCCGGGCACGGCTCGCGCCAAGTCCTTCGTCACACGCCTGCGGCAGGATTCGCCGTTGCTGATGATGACGGCCCCCGCAGTCCTGGTCCTGCTGCTGTTCACCTACATACCGTTGCTCGGCAGCGTCGTCGCATTCATGGACTACGTGCCGTTCCTCGGCTTCACCCAGTCCCAGTGGGTCGGCTGGGACAACTTCACGGCCCTCTTCCAGGACGACCTGTTCTGGGGCGCCCTGACCAACACCTTCGAGATCACCTTCCTCCAACTGCTCCTCTTCTTCCCCGTGCCGATCCTGCTCGCCGTGCTCTTCAACTCGGTGGCGATGCCGGCGGTGAAGAACTTCGTGCAGTCGGTGATCTACCTACCGCACTTCCTGTCCTGGGTGATCATCGTCGCGCTGTTCCAGCAGATGCTCGGCGGCGGCGGAGTCATCAGCCGCATTCTCGTCACCCACGGGAAAAGCGGCCTCGACATCATGTCGGACCCGGGCACCTTCCAACTCCTGCTCACCTCGCAGGCCATCTGGAAGGACGCCGGCTGGGGAACCATCGTCTTCCTCGCCGCGATCGCCGCCATCGACGCCCAGTTGTACGAGTCCGCCGCCATCGACGGCGCCGGCGCGCTGCGCAGGTTCTGGCACGTCACGCTGCCGGGCATGCGCCCCATCATCATCCTGATGCTGATCCTCAGGCTCGGCGACGCCCTCACCGTCGGCTTCGAACAGATCCTGCTCCAGCGCGACGCGGTCGGCCCCGGAGCCGCGGAAGTCATCGACACCTACGTGTACTTCAACGGAGTCCAGGACGGCAACTGGGGCGTGGCCACCGCCGCGGGGCTCCTGAAGGGCGTGGTCAGCCTCGCCCTCGTCCTCGCCGCGAACAAGCTCGCCCACCGCTTCGGCGAGGAAGGGATATACCGGCGATGACCACCTCCGTCCACCGCCCTGTATGGCAGGGCAAGCCGAAGCCGATCGCACTCGTCCTCAAGGGCCTCGCGCTGGTTCTGATCGCCGCCGTGGTGATCTTCCCCTTCCTCACGGTCGTCTCCACCAGCCTGGCCACCAAGAAGCAGATCGACGCCAACGGCGGCTACGTGCTGTGGCCCACCAGCGTCTCCTTCGCCGCCTACCGGCAGATCTTCGACGGAACCGGGGTCGCCCGCTCGATCGTGGTGAGTGTCGGCGTCACCGGAGTGGGCACGGCCTTCAGCCTCGTCTGTACTGTCCTCGCCGCCTACGGCCTCAGCCGCAGGGGGGCGATCTTCCAGCGCGGGCTGCTGTCCTTCGTACTGATCACGCTGCTCTTCGCGCCCGGCATGATCCCCGTCTACCTGATGGTCAAGCAGCTCGGCATGCTCGACACCTACTGGGCACTGATCATCCCCGGCGCCGTGAGCGCCTTCAACATCGTGATCGTGCGGGGCTTCATCCAGGCCATCCCGCAAGAACTCTTCGACGCCGCGCGGATGGACGGGGCGGGGGAGTGGCGCATCTTCGCGTCCATCGTGCTGCCGCTGTCCAAGGCGGTGATCGCGGTCGTCGGCCTCTTCATCGCCGTCGGCTACTGGAACAACTACTTCGATCCGCTGCTCTACCTCAATGACTCCAACAAGTGGCCGCTCCAACTGGTCATGCGGAACTTCGTGTTGGCGAGCAGCGTCGCGACGACCTCGCAGAACACCGCGGTCCAGGACCTGCCGCCGGCCCAGGCCATGCAGATGGCGCTGGTCGTCGTCGCCACGCTTCCGATTCTGTGCGCGTATCCCTTCCTCAGCAAACACATGTCCAAAGGCATGCTCACCGGGGCCATCAAGGGCTAGGAGACAGACAGAATGCCGATCAACCCCCACCTCAGCCGCCGCACCCTGTTCAAGGGCGCCGCCTTCACCGCCTTGAGCGCGACTTCGTTGTCCGCGCTGACCGCGTGTTCGGGCGGTACAGGGGTGAGCTCCGCCCCCGCCGGCAAGGCCGTTCCCATCCCCACCTATGTCGAGCCGGCGAACAAGCCGAAGCCCCTCCTGCCCGGCACCGCGCAAGGCGTCATGGACGTCTACGCATCCTTCCCGCTGAACGGCGCACGCACGGTGAAGCAGGCGCCCGGCGACGGCAAGGAGTTCGAGTTCCTGGTCATGACCTACGGCCAGCCCGCCCCGCCGCTGGACGAGAACGTCTACTGGCAGCTGCTCAACAAGGAGCTGGACCTCCAGCTCAAACCGCTCAGGGTGCCCTACGCCGACTTCGGCACGAAGTTCCCCGCACTCGTGGCCGGCAACGACCTGCCCGAGGTCGTGTCCGTGCCGATGGGCATGAACGTGTCTCGTCTGCCCCAGCTCGCCCAGGCCCAGTTCACCGACCTCAGCGAGTACCTGTCGGGCGACGCGGTGAAGAAGTACCCCAATCTCGCCGGCATCCAGGAGGCGAGCTGGCTCAACGGGTACCTCAACGGCCGTCTCTACGCCGTCCCGAAGTCGGACCCGCCGTTCACCAGCCAGCTCTTCGCCAAGATCGACGTACTGCAGAAGGCCGGGGCCAACCCTGAGCCGAAGACCCTCGCCGAGTTCACGGAGATGGCGAAGGCCGTCACCGACCACAAGGCCGGTGTCTACGCGTTCTGCGGCGTCGTCAACGACATGCAGACCGTCGAGAACATGATGATGATCTTCGGCGTGCCCAACCGTTGGACACAGCAGAGCGACGGCAGCTTCCTCTCCCACTACGAGCACGAGCAGTTCATACCTGCCGTCGCCGCCCTCGCCGACCTGAAGAAGGCGGGCTACTTCCACCCCGACACCGCGACCATGAGCGAGGTGCAGCGCGGCGCTCTCTTCCGCGCCGGGAAGATCGCCGTCATGGTCGACGGCAACCGCTCGGTCGGTATCACCTTCGACGACCACGACGTCAAGTTCAGCATGATCCCCCCGTTCGAGAAGGACGGCGGCAAGGCCACCTACTGGCAGGGGACCGGTGCGTACGCCATCACCATGCTGAAGAAGACCAGTGACAAGAAGAGGATCGACCGCTTCTTGAGCGTCCTGGACTACCTCGCCTCACCCTTCGGCTCGCAGGAGTCCTTCGTCCTCACCTACGGCGTCAAGGGCAGCGACTACACGGTCAAGGACAAGGCCCCCGTCCTCAGCAAGCAGGGTCAGCGTGAACAGGACCTCGGCTTCGCCTACATCGCGGGCGGACCCCAGGTGCTGTGCGACCCGCAGGGCGCCCCCGGCGTCGACGCCATGTACCACGCGTGGCAGTCCAAGGCCGCCCCGCTGCTGCTGCCCAATCCGGCCGCCCACCTCTACTCCGCGACGTACGACACCAAGGGCTCCTCCCTCGAACAGCAGATGAAGGACGCCATCACCGCGGTCACCCTGGGCCGTTCGCCCGCCTCCAGCCTCAAGGACGCCGTGCGCACCTGGAAGCAGAACGGCGGCGACCGGATGGCCAAGGAGTACGCCGAGTCCGCACAGAAGGCATAACCGCACCGCACGGCCGCGCCCCGCACGCGGCCGTTTCCAGGAAGGACCCGGATGAAACTGCGAGGCTCCGCCTCGGCCCTTGTGGTGGTGGAAGGAACCGACCTCCACCACGACCTCATCGGCGCCGCCCTTGCGCTCCAGGAGATCGTCACCGAAGCCGGACTGTCCACGGCGCGCGCCGTCGGCCTCGACCGCTTCACCGACCCGATGCCCGCCACCGCAGAAGCCGACGTATACGTCCTGTATCGCTCGTCGACCGTCTTCGATCCGCGCCAGCAGAAGGCACTCGCCGACCTGGTGGCCGCCGGGAAGGGCCTCGTCGTGCTGCACGCCGGCAACCTCTTCGGCTTCGGCGAGGGCGGCCTGGACGCGGACCGCACGGCGTACGAACTCATCGGGTCCCGGTACCTCTCGCACGGCGACTCCGGCTCCGAAGGCCGCTTCGACGTCCGGATCCGCACCGACCACCCCGTCACCCGCCACCTGGTCGACTTCGCCATCGACGACGAGTACTACGTCCTGGAGTACGCCGACGACGTACAGGTCCTCGCCGACCGCGAACGACCCGACGGATACACCGAACCACTCGTCTACGTGCGCGAGCACGGCGCGGGCCGAGTCTGCTACAGCGCTCTCGGCCACGACCCCCGCGCCTGGGGCAACCCGGGCTTCCGGCAGCTGGTGCGCCAGGCCGCGCTCTGGGCCGCCGGGCTCGACGACGTGGACACCGTGGAGAGCTGGTCCACCCGCTGGCCGCTGGGCAACGGGCGCACAATCGGAGACCGCACATGACGACATCCCCGCCGCCCGTGATCGCGGCGCAACTGTGGTCGCTGCACAGCGAGGCAGCCGACGACCTGCTCGGCGTCCTGGCCAAGGTCGCGGCCCTCGGCTATCCGGCCGTCGAGACCATCAGTCTGTACGGGCATCAACCGGCACGCGTGCGCGCCGAGTTGGATGCTCTCGGCCTCGCGCTGTGCAGCGCCCATGCCCCCTTCCCTGTCGACGAGGACGCCGACAACGTCCTCGACGCGTACGAGGAGTTGGGTGCTGACACCCTCGTATGGAGCCTGGAGCCCGAGGAGTTCACGAGCGTCGATGCCATCCATCTGGGTGCCGACCGTGTCAACCGCGCTGCCGCGAACGCCGCCGTACACGGCATGACCATCGCCTACCACAACCACTTCGCGGAGTTCCGCAACGTGTTCGACGGCCGTACCGCGTACGACATCCTGCTCGACGCACTGGAACCCTGTGTACTCCTCCAGCTCGACACCTACTGGGCCCACACCGGAGGAGTCGATCCCGCAGCACTCGCCGCGTCGCTGGGCGACCGCCTTGTCTCCGTCCACCTCAAGGACGGGCCGGCGCGCGGTATGGACGACCACATGGTGCCCTTCGGCGAAGGTGTCGTGGATGTGGAGGCCGCCGCCCGCGCCAACCCGGCCGTGCGCTGGAACATCGTGGAAATGGACCGCTCCCACCACGACATGTACCAACTCCTCGGCCGCAGTTACACCCATCTGGTCGGGCGCGGACTGGCCCGGGGAAAGCGGTGAGTTCCACGATGCGCGTCCTCTTCCTCGGCGGCACCGGAGTGCTCAGCGCCGCCTGTGTATCTGAACTCGCCAAGCAGGACGTGGAGTTGACGATCGTCACACGCGGCAGTGACACGCACCGACCCGTCCCGCCCCAGGTCAGGCACCTCCAGGCGGACGTCCGCGACGCCGCCGCGATGGACACCGTGCTCGCCGGGACCGAGCACTTCGACGTCGTCGTCAATTTCATCGGCTACCACCCCGACGACATCGCCGCCGACGTCGCCCGCTTCACCGGCAGGACAGGACAGTACGTCTTCATCTCCACCGGATCTGTCTACGCCCGTCCCGCACCCCGCCTCCCCGTGGACGAGTCCTCGGCCCGCCGTGCAGGGAATTTCGACTACCCCCGGTTGAAGCTGGAGTGCGAGGAGGCCCTTGAGCGCGCCCACCGCCGCGACGGCTTCCCCGCAGTGATCATCCGGCCCGCCCACGTCTACGACGAGACCGTCCTGCCCCTCCTCGCGGGCTGGACGGTCATCGACCGCTGGCGGCGCGGACGGCCCGCCGTCGTGCACGGAGACGGCACCTCGCTGTGGAACCTCATGCACGCCCGCGACTTCGCCCACGCCCTCACCGGGCTGCTCGGCGACGACCGCC
This sequence comes from Streptomyces sp. NPDC087263, assembly GCF_044744645.1. Lineage (NCBI taxonomy): Bacteria > Bacillati > Actinomycetota > Actinomycetes > Kitasatosporales > Streptomycetaceae > Streptomyces > Streptomyces sp. NPDC087263. The sequence continues at coordinate 70,326 of NZ_JBIUYT010000005.1, read as the reverse complement.
TCACCGGAGAGTCCCTGCACATCACCTCGGACGAGATCCTCACCTGGGACGGCATCCACACGTCGCTCGCCCGCGCCGCCGGCGTAGAGCCGCTGCTCGTGCACCGCTCCAGCGAGGACATCGGCCGCGAGATCCCCTGGATGGGGACCGTACTCACGGAGGACTTCCGTCATTCCCTCATCTACGACAACAGCAAACTCCACCGGCTGCTCCCGCAGTTCACGCCGGGCACGCCCTTCCGCAAGGGCGCCGTCGGCATTGTCGACTGGTTCGACGGTGATCCCGGGCGCCGGCGTACCGACAAGGAACTCGATGCGGCCTTCGACCGAATGGCCGGATGAAACGGGGCGCCCGAATGGAACAATGGACCGGAACCGAACCACGGACCGGAACCCACGCGAACATCGACACCGCAGGAAAAGCTGCAGGAAAAAGGGAAGGTCGGGACACGGTGAACACGACGCCTGAGGACACCTTGGCGCCCATCGCCGCGGACCACCACGAACCCCTGTGGGTGCAGGCCGTCGCGGCGATCGAGCAGCGGGTCAAGGACGGTTCGCTCCCGGCCGGACGACGCCTTCCCGCCGAGCGTGAGCTGTGCGGTCAACTGGGCATCAGCCGCGTCACGTTGCGGCGCGCGCTGCGTGAGCTGGTCGAGAAGAAGGTGCTCAGCTCCTCGCACGGACGCGGCTGGTACGTCGCGGAACACGGCGGCACGGACCGGGAATGGCCCAACTTCCTGGAGTCGTTCAGCGAGACCGCCCGCCGCAAGGGTCTGACGCCCTCCTCGCTGGTGCTGAGCGCAGACGTCAGCCCGGCCACCCTCGACGAGGGCGACGAGTTCGGGGTGGCAGCAGGGACGGAACTCTTCCGTCTGGACCGGGTCCGGATGCTGGATGGGCTGCCCATCGGCGTCGACTCCTCGAGGGTCCCGCTGAACCTGGCCCCCGGCCTGGGGCAGGTCGACTTCGCTCACGCATCCATGCTGGACGAGCTGACCGCGACCGGATTCGAACCCGTCAACGCCGAGTCGATGGTCGAGTCGCGCGGCTGTCCCGCCGACCTCGCTCCGCACCTGGACATGGCTCCCGGTGAGCCGGTCCTCGTCATGGAGTCGGCGATGACGGACGCCAAGGGGCGGGTCGTGCTGATCACGACCATCACCTACCGGGGTGACCGGTACCGGCTGCGGACATCATTCGCGCGGGGCGGGTCGGCCTGAGGCGACGCCCTCCCGGGTTGTGAGAGCGCGAGAGTCCGGCGCAGGGGGCTGAAATTCCGTTCCGACACCGGGCACCCGTGCGCCTGGCCTGGGGCGGCTGTTTCCCCCGTGTCCGTTTCCTCGTACGTCTCATTCCGCCAGCCGCAGGTCTCGTACGTACACACCTCCAGTCGCCCCCATCGCTTCGCGCGCCTCCGGCGCCGTCCGCAGCCCCATCCCGGCGCCGACATCGGCGCCTCCCCCCACGAAAGGAACTCCCGTGCCCGCAGCTCCCGAAGGGACCATTCCGTACTCCCAGGGCCGAGCGGCTCAGCCCGCCGCCCTGGAACGGATCGTGCCCCATGTCGCCGCTCAACTCGATGAACTGGGCGCCGTGTTGACAGCACGACGTCCCGTCTTCACGGGGATCGGTGCGAGTCATGCCGCGCTCGCTCTGCCCGTACGACTGCTCGAGGAGTTCGGGCTGCCCGCCCGTCGCGCACTTGCCGGTGATCTTGTACCCGGGACGGTGTTCGCCGATGCGGACCTCGTCATAGGGGTGTCCCAGTCCGGCCGCAGCACCGAGACGCTCGAAGCGCTCGGGTATGTCGCACCCGAACACCGCGCCGCCCTGGTCAACGCGGCCCCTTCGCCGCTCGCCGAGAGTGCGACTCTTCGCGTCGACCTCGGCAGTGAACCCGACAGCTATGCCTCCACGGTCGGCTACACGGGCACGCTCATCGCGCTGACGATGATCGCCCGGGCCCTCGCGGGCTGGTCGTTGGCGCGGATCACCGCTGAATGGGCGGGTATTGCGGGGCTGTTGGAGGAACAGGAGCGGGCGATGAGCACCACGGTCGACGAGTTCGCGGCACGGGCCGCCGGCATGGTCGCCGCGGACCTCGTCGCCTCGGGAGCTGCGCGATCCGTCACGGAGGCCGGAGCGCTTCTGCTGCGCGAGGTGTGCCGGGTCCCTGCCACCGCTCTGGTCACCCGCAACTACCTGCACGGCGCCATGGAGTCGGCGGGCCGAACCCTGCACGTCACCATCGGAGACGGCCGCGAACTCGACCTCGCCCGCACGCTGGCCGAGGCGGGCCACCCCACCCTCGCCCTCACCACGATGCCCCTCACCAGCTCCGGTTTGCTGTACGTCGTCCCGATCCCCGGTCACCTCTCCCTCCCGGTCCGTACGGTCCTGCAGACGAGCGTCGTGCAGCGACTCGCGGGTGCGCTGGCCCAGGCACGGGGCGTCGACATCGAGGACTTCGTTTTCCACCACGCCGACACCAAGACGCAGGAAGCCGTCGGATGAGCCCGACCCCGACCCCGTTCAAGGCCCGCACCTGCAGCACCGAGACCGAGGAGCGCGCGGTATGAGGCCCGTCGTAGCAGGCGTCGACATCGGCGGAACCAAAACCCACGTCCTCCTCGCCGACGCCGTCGCTCACACGGTGACTGACGACGTCATCCTGCCGAGCACTGACTGGCAGACCCGTGACCTCCGCCGGGCGGCGGACTGGCTCATCGCCCGACTGCGTGCCATCGCCGGTGACGTGGAGCTCGTCCGTATCGCTGTCGGCGCTCACGGGTGCGAGACGCCGGCGCAGAGTTCACTGCTCGCCGAGGCCCTGGGTGGCGCACTGGGCGGCATCCCGGTCACTGTCGTCAACGACGCCGAACTGCTCGTCCCGGCAGCCGGGTTCGAGCACGGCATCGGAGTCGTCGCGGGGACCGGCTCCATAGCTGTCGGGCGCCATCGCGATTCCGGCGTGCGGCTGTCCGCGGGAGGCTGGGGCTGGGTCCTGGGCGACGAGGGATCAGGCTCCGCTCTCGTGCGCGAGGCCGCACGCGCGCTCCTCACCCACACCGACACCGGCACCGACCTCGCCGCCGACCCTTTGACGAAGGCGCTGCTCGGCTCCTACGGCGCAGCGGACCTGCCCGAGCTGGCCGCCGCGATGAGCTGGGACGGCGGTGTGGAGACCTGGGGGCGCCACACCCAGGCGGTCTTCACCGCGGCGGACGAGGGCTCGGCGCTGGCCCGCGACGTCATCGCGGAGGGGGGAAACGCTCTGGCCGGCTTGGTGACACGGCTGGCCGCGCGCGGAGCCCGCACCGACACGGTCGTCTTCGCCGGAGGAGTCATCACCGGCCAGCAGCGCCTGTGGACCTCTGTCACCAACCGCCTCGCCCATGATCTGCCAGGAACCGCACCGCACCTGCTCGACGCCCCGCCGGCACGCGGAGCCCTGAACCTGGCACTTCACGGAGGTCACTGACATGCGCTGGTCCCAGGTGGTCTCGGCCCGCACAAGTGAGACGGTCGAGGGCCCCGACGCCCCGCCCCGCCCCGGCGAAGTCGTCGTACGTACGGCGCTGTCCGGTCTGTGCACCTCTGAACTGCCGGCCTGGACGGGACACGATGGCGGTACGCCACTGCGCCTGGGCCACGAACTGTCGGGCGAGATCAGCGCGATCGGTCCCGGGGTCCACGGTTGGACCGTCGGGGAACAGGTCACCGGATTCGCCTCGGGAGCCTTCGCCGAGACCGTTCACGTCCCGGCCAGGGACCTGCTCCCGTTGCCGCTCAACCTGAACGCCAACACGGTCCTGGGCGAGCCGGTGGCCTGCGTGGTCGAGGCGCTGTCCAGGTGCGGGCCGGCTCCGGGGCGACGGGTGGCCGTCGTCGGGCTGGGCTTCATGGGCCTGATCGCCGTCCAAGTGGCCGCGGCCGCCGAGCCCGTTCATCTCGTGGGCGTCGATCCGCGGCCCGAGGCCCGTGCCCTCGCGACCAGTCTCGGCGCGCACGAGGCGTGTGCGCCGTCCGACGCCGACCCCGGCTCGTACGACATCGTCGTCGAGTTCACGGGATCGGCGGCAGGACTGCGGCAGGCCGGCGAACTCACAGCGGAACACGGCACGTTGTGCGTCGCCGGCTACCACCACCACGGCCCACGCACACTGGACATCGAGCTCTGGTACCGAGGGGTCACCATCGTCAACGGCTTCACCCCACAGCGCCACCGCCAGCTCCAAGCGCTCCGCGACGGCCTGGACCTGATGTCCGCCCGGCGGCTGACCCTGGAGCCGTTGCTGACCCACGAGGCCCGACTGGACGACCTCGACGAGGGATTCCGCCAACTCGCCGAGAGACCGGCCGGGTTCGTGAAGTGCGTCGTACGGCCCGGAGCCTGAACCTTGCGCAGGTCTGTACTCCCTTCGCCCCCAGGAGGCGTGTATGTCCCGGAGATCATCGCGACGTATACGAGTATGTGAGAGCGGTGTGGCGGGAGAGCGCCGTCGGGATCCTGTCTCTCCCCTCGTAGCGTGAAGACCGCGGATGCAGGGGGAGTTGGGAGTCATGGCGGAGAAGCGACGGACGTTCGATCCGGAGTTCCGCGAGGGCGTTGTACGGATCGTGACAGAGACCGGAAAGCCGGTCGCCGAGGTTGCCAAGGACCTCGGCATCAACGAGACCACCCTGGCCAGCTGGCTGTCCCGGGCCCGCCAGGCGGGGACGGCGCCGGCCGGCGAGAGCGATTCGCTGGAGCGGCTGTGACGGGAGAACACCCAGATCAAGCGGGACAACAAGGAACTGGGCATGGAGCGTGATGTGCTCAAACGGTGCGCGGCCCTGTGGGTGGAGTAGCCGTGCGGACCCGTCCCAAGTGGTCGGGGTGATCAGCGACTTCAGGACCGAGTACGGCATTGCGCAGCGCGTCTCGTGCCGCGCCCTGGGCGTGGGCGAGGCGTGGTTCTACAAGCGCCGCACCCAACAGGCCCGGCGCGCGACAGCCGCGCCACCTACGGCTGGTACAGGTGGTCAAGGAGGAGTTCACCAGCTCCGGCGGCACCTACGGCTCGCCGAAGATCTAGATCGCGCCGGTCCGCAAGGGCTGGCGGATCTGGGTGAACACCATCGCGAAGATCATGGCCGAGCTCGGTCCGGCGGGTCGAGAGATCCACAGGCGTCGGGGCTGACCAGGCCCGGGAAGCGGCCGGCCGCCCCGGACTTCGTGCGCCGTGACTTCACCGCCGAGGCACCCGACCTGGTCTGGTGCGGGGACATGACAGAGATCAAAACCGGCGAGGGCAAGCTGGACTTGGCCACGGTCATCGACCTGTTCTCCCGCAGCCGCTCGGCTATGCGACAGGCGCCAAGCACGACGCCGACCTGGTCGTGGCCGCCTTGCACAGGGCTGGCACGACTCGCGGCGGGACGTCCGCGGTGTCCTCTTCCACAGTGATCACGGCAGCGAATACGCGTGTCGGAAATTCCGCCGGGCCTGCCGCGGACTGGGCGTCACCCAGTCCATGGGCCGGGTCGGTTCGTGCTTTGACAACGCCGTCAGTGAGGCGTTCAACAGCGCGCTGAAGGTGGAGTACCTCCACCGGCACACCTTCGCCACCCGCGCCGAGGCCTGGATCCGGATCGCGACTTGGATCACCGACTTCTACAACACACACACCGGCTACACAGCGTGTAGCGACTGGAACAGCCCGATCGACTAACCTCGCGTTTTCATGAGCTCGGCCGTCCGAGGCTTGATCACAAACGCGAGAAGCGCTCCTGCTTATCGAGAGTCATGGTGGCTGTGAGGAAAGAAGCACTTCTCAGGTGACCAAGCGTCCGTGTCGGGGCGACGGCCGGGGGTGTCCTCGCAGGCAGTCGCTGCCGACGCCGCGGACGGCTGTTCCGCTGTCCTCAGCAACGTGCGCACCTCATTCGTTGACGGTGACCACTGCACCCTGGCCGCAGCCCCCGAGTGGGCACTCATGGGGAGTCGAGACTGCCGACAACTGTCCGAACTGTTTGCGGGACAGCAACGAGCCCGGTGTGACAGGGGCATTGAGGGCTGTGTCACACCGGGCTCGGGGAGCTTGGCAGCTCACTCGGGGTTGCCGCTGAGAGGGGTCAGGCTGCGGGTGCGGGCTCCGGAGCGGGGGCCGCGCGGCGCAGCAGGGTGAGTGCGACGAGCAGGCCGGCGATGCAGACGAATCCTGCGGTGAGTGTCGCGGCGTGCAGTCCCCCGAGGGTTGCGAGCTTTGCCGTGGTGGTGGAGGCGAGTGCGGCGGAGCGGGCGGTGACGATGGCGGCCAGCCCGGCCACGCCGATGGCTCCGACGAACTGCGGCATCTGCGAGAGCGCGCCGGCCACACCTTGCTCGTCACTGCGCAGGCCGGAGGTGAGGGTGGTGATGAAGGCGACGACGGCCAGGACGTGGCCGAAGCCCATCACGCCCGAGGTGACCATCAGCAGCAGCGGGAGGTTGCTGTTCGCGGGCAGGAAGACCATGAATCCGGTACCGATGGCCTGCACCAGAAGTCCGAGAACCATGGTCTGGCGGGTGCCCAGTGAGCCGATCAGCTTTGATGCGATGGTGCCAGCAACAAGGGCGGTGGCACCTTCGGCGAGGAAGCCGAAGCCGGTCGCCAGTGCCGAGTAGCCCAGGACGTCCTGCATGTAGAGGCTGAGTAGCACGGTGGTACCGCCGCACATGCCGAAGGTGACGAAGCCGACGACGAAACTCCACTTGACCGTGGGCCGCTTGAGCAGTTCCAGCGAGACGAGGGGGGCCGGGTGGCGGGCTTCGACGAGCAGGAAGGCGGCAATGAGTAGCACGGCGGCGATGAGGGAGCCGAGCGTGGAACCGCTGGTCCAGCCGGCGTCGGCACCCGTGGAGATGCCATAGACCAGAGCGAACAAACCGCCGCTGGCCAGGATTGCGCCGGGTACGTCGAGCCGGGCGGCGACAGGGGCGCCGTCCTTGGGCAGCAGGACCGCCGCGCCGAGCAGGACGAACGCACCGAGAAACACCATGATCAGCATGGTCCAGCGCCAGCTGAGGCCGCTGGTGATGAGGCCGCCGCCGATGGTGCCGATGACGAAGCCAAGGGAGAGCAGGGCGCCGTTGACCGCGAGGGCCTTGGTGCGCTGCGGTCCTTCGCGGAAGGAGGCGGTCATCAGGGCAATGGCGGTGGGGCCGATCATCGCGGCGGCAATACCCTGGCCGGCGCGGGCCGAGATGAGGACGGCGGGGTTGGGTGCGAGCCCGCCCACCAGAGACAGCCCGGTGAACAGGATGATGCCCAGGATGAACAGGCGGCGCCGGCCGACGAGGTCCGAGACACGGCCGAAGAGCAGGAGGAGGCTTGCTGTGGGCAGCAGGCAGGCGGTGGCCACCCACTGCAGGTCGCCGGCGGTGGCGAAGTTCAGATCGCGACCGATCTCAGGCAGCGCCACCGTGACGATCGAGAAGTCCAGCGCGATCAGGAAGGTTGCACTGCACAGCGTGATCAGGGTGAGCCAGCCCCGCACGCCCAGTTTGTCGGGTGTTTCGGAAGCGAGATGGGGGGTGTTGGTTACCACCATGGTGGGATGCCTCTCACAAATGAGCTTTGGGTGGGTGAGAACAAGCCTGTGGTCCGGGGGGTGCGCTACCCAGCCCTCTGTGGTGGGCAGGCCCGCGGTGTCTACCCCTGGCAGGTGCAGGCTCCAGCCGACCATCGATCGTCAGTGAAGGTCTCGGGGTGTTACTTCACCAACGTCAGGCAGCAAACGCCCGCGCACAGTGCGGGGTTGTCGTAATCGGGGCGGACATCCGGGCGGAGGTTGCGCCGAGCGGCCGGCGTGCGCTGCTTGTGTGCTGCAGCAGGTCGTGGCACGAGAAATTCGGCCCACTGCAGCGGCGTCGAGGAGACGGAAAAAGGCCCGGCCTGGCAGCGACGGGGGATGACGAGGCCAGGCCGGGCGGGGTCCGCGCGCCCCCGAGGGCGCGGCGAACGTTCAGGAGCCGGTGATCAGTCGGCTACGGCGGTTTCCTGCTGGGCGACCGAGGGCGACAAGCTCAGGTCGGACAGCAGCTGGAGCGCCGCGTGTGAGGACGAGCCGGGCTCGGCGTTGAAGACCGCCACGCGCTGTCCTTCGTCATGTGGCAGGTCGAGCAGTTCGTTGGTCAAGGTCAGCGCGCCGACCAGAGGATGTTGGAAGTCCCGGGTGAACTGCACACAGGGGCGCACGGTGTGTGCGGCCCACAGAGAGGCGAACTCGGGGCTGTGCAGGGTGAGTTCGCCTATGAGCTCGGTGAAGCGGGGATCGTCGGGGTAGCGGGCTGCCGTCATGCGCAGGTCGGCCACGGTGTCCCGGGCTTTTTCGTGCCAGTCGGCATACAGCTCACGCGTGTGAGGGTCGAGAAACACGAGGCGGGCCACGCTGGGGCGGCTGCCTGCATGGGCCGGTGCGTCGAAGTCGATGTGCGCTGCGAGCAGGGCATGCGCCATGCGATTCCAGCACAGCACGTCGCCGCTGCGGCCCAGGACCAGGGCGGGCACGTCTCCCATGGACTCGATCATCAGCCGGATACCGGGGCGGACCTGTTCGGGCCGGGAGCGGCGCCGAGTACGCGGTTTGTTGCGGGCCAGGCCGTGCAGGTGAGCGCGCTCGGCCTCACTGAGCCGCAGCACCCGGGCGATCGCATCCAGCACGGCGTCCGAGGCGTTGGGGCTCTGTCCCTGCTCGAGCCTCGTGTAGTAGCCCACGCTGACTCCGGCCAGCTGCGCGAGCTCCTCGCGGCGCAGTCCGGGTACCCGGCGGCGGCCGTAGTCGATGAGGCCGACGTCCTGCGGCTGGAGCCGGCCACGCCTGGCGCGGAGAAAGGTACCGAGTTCGGCTCGCTGGTCCATGCTGTGTGGTCGATGGTCCATGCATGCCAGCTTGGCAGTTGCGGACGTTTGGTGCCTGTCCCCGCCAGGTGCAGGCACCGGGAGCGCGTTGTCCCTGGCTATGTCGGTGCCATTCGTCGATGCGGCGGTCTGTGCCGGCGGCGGCTTTTAGCCGCGAGCTTTCACAAAGTGAGCTGTCCGGCCAGTGATCACGAAATCAGAAAGTACCTCTGACCAGCGAGAATGAGGATTGTCGAGGTCCTAGTTTTCGTACCGTCTGGAGGCATTTCCCAGGTGATGAAACGTATCGGACCTTACCCGCGTGTCTGCGTCGAGGGCGGCGGTCGGGCCGTGGTCTCGCAGGCCGGGGCTGTGCTGCTGGAGGACACGGTCCGCAAGACTGGGCTGGATCAGGCGATATCGACGGCACTGTCACCGTGGCGCAAGCCCCGGGCGGTGCACGACCCGGGCAAAGTCCTGCTGGATGTGGCGCTCGCGGTCGCGGTCGGCGGAGACTGCCTCGCCGACGTGGGGAAGCTGCGGGCCGAGCCGGGGGTGTTCGGTCCGGTGGCTCCTGATCCCACCGTCTCCCGCCTCATCGATGTCCTCGCCTCGGCCGGGCCTAAGGCCCTGGCGGCGATCCGCACCGCACGGGCCCATGTCCGCGAACACGTCTGGGAGTTGGCTGGACAAGCGGGACCGGACGCCAGCGGACAAGTGATCGTGGACATCGACGGGGTGCTCGTGCTGGCTCACTCCGAGAAGCAGGATGCCGCCGCGACCTGGAAGAAGACGTTCGGACACCACCCGCTGATGGCTTTCGTCGATCACGGCCGAGGCGGCAGCGGGGAGCCGGTCGCGGGCTTGCTGCGGCCTGGCAACGCTGGCAGCAACACAGCCGCCGACCACATCACCACCGCCCAACTCGCCCTGGCCCAGCTACCGATGAAGTACCGGCGCGGACGTCAGACACTGATCCGGACCGATTCCGGCGGCGGCACCCACGAGTTCGTGGCCTGGCTGGCCAGGCGAGGCCGGTGGCTGTCGTACTCGGTCGGCATGACTATCACCGAGTAGACCCACCACGCCGTTCTGAAGGTTCCAGGCTCGCCTGGACGGCGGCCACCGAGCCCGGCGGCGAGGTCCGTGAAGGCGCCTGGATCGCCGAGCTCGACGGCGACGTAATCAAGGGCTGGCCGAAGGGAATGCGGCTGATCGTCCGCAAGGAACGTCCGCACCCCGGCGCCCAGTTGCGCTTCATGGACGCCGACGGACTGCGGCTGACCTGCTTCGCCACCAATACCACCGGCACGGCGATCGCCGCCCTCGAGCTGCGCCACCGCCAACGGGCTAGGGCCCGTCCGGCCGATCAAGTCGCGGGAAATCGGCGGCGCCTTATGAACGCCGTGAGCGGGGTCTGGTGCATGCAGCTGCAAGGCGGAGGAGGGAGTCGACGCGGCGCGTCGGCGACCGACGAGAACGCGGCAGATGTGCGTGCCAGACCCCGCGTCTGCGGCACGATCGGCAGGACAGGTCCTAGAGCCGAAGACCGCATTCGAGGTGCCCGTGCCACCGGCCTGCGCAACCTGCCACTCCACGGCACGGCGCAGAACCGGATCTGGCTGGAGATCGTCCAGCTCGCCCTGGACCTGCTCGCCTGGATGCCGATGCTCGCCCTGACCGGCCGGGCCCGGCTCTGGGAGCCACGCCGTCTGCGGATCCGTCTGTTCTCCGCCGCCGCCCAGCTCGTCACCACAGCCCGCCGTCGGCAGCTGAAATTCGCGACACACTGGCCTTGGACCGACGTGATCACCGGCGCGATCGCACGTCTGCAGGCACTCCCGAACCCCGACTGACCAGCAGCGACAACCCGCCCCAACGACCAGAATGCGCACGCCGGTGGCGTGTAACCCGGCGCCCACCCGACGCGACAGCCGGGCCGCTGGCCTGCCCGCACCCGACCCAACATGCCGAACGGCCCACAGGATGAACCGGAAAGCCGTCACGAAAGATCGAGGCCAACACGACTACTGGGCCGGCCTCGCCGAGGATCTGGCTGCATAGGAAGGTCTCCACGAAACGGGGGGATTGACAGGCGAGGGCGAGTGGGGTGTTGAGCAGGTTTGAAGGCTTTGAGTATTTGGCTTTGAACAAGTTGATTGGCGCCACTACGGGGTCGCTGTAGTCGTGTTGTGGAGTTCGGATGCCGGTCAGGGACCCTGAGGGTTGTTCCGCAATTGATCTCGCGGAGCAGAGGCGCGAGTCGATGCCTTAGCGAGTCTCGGGGGACGTTCACAGTCATGTCAACATAGGTTGACGTACCTACCTCGTCAACCTATGTTGACATGATGGGTAATCAAGCGCTTCTTGCCTGCGGGATGGCCGCTGGCCCTGTATTCACCCTCACGTATCTGCTGGAAGGCGCCAGCCGTGTGGACTACCAACCGTTCCGTCATCCCGTCAGTTCGCTCTCCCTCGGCCGTGCCGGGTGGGCGCAGACCGTCAACTTCCTCCTCGCGGGCTTACTGTCGCTGGTCTTCGCGGTGGGCCTGTGGCGTGTAGGGCCTTCCGCGTGGGGTGCTTTGCTGATCGGTGTGTGGGCGGTGGGCCTGCTGAGTGCAGGCGCCTTCCGGACAGATCCGGTGAGCGGCTATCCTCCCGGCACCCCTGATCAGCTCCAGCACCACACCCGCGCAGGGGCGCTGCACGACCTGTTCTCGCTCATCGGATTCCTCGCCCTTACGGTGGCCTGTTTCGTATTCGCCCTGTCCCACTCGCCCGGGTGGGCCATCTACTCGATCGCCAGCGGCGTGCTCTTCGCAGCGACGATGGCCCTGGCCAGTGCCGCGTTCAGCCAGCATCAACGCTGGGTCGACCTCGGCGGACTGATCCAGCGTCTCTCACTCACGATCGGCTGGACCTGGCAGACACTGCTCGCCCTGCGCATCCTGCACACCTGATGGTTGCCCTGTAGGACCTGGTCCGTCCCCCCGCCAACTACTGGGCGTGCTCGGCGCGGGCCTTGGTGTGGGCGAGTCGGTAGGAGTCGGTGCCGGTCTCGATGATGTTGCCGCCGAAGGTGAGGCGGTCCACTATGGCCGCGCAGAGCCTCGGTGAACGTCTTGGTCCACGCAACTGGGGCTGGCACTTGTTCCCCGCGAGGAGTCTGCCCTGGCACCTGGCCGTAGGCGGGTCCTGGGCGTCTCTTTGATTGTCTCGCTGACAGCATGCTTTTGAAGGCGCTACCTTCATTCATCAGGTGCGAGGAAGGTGTGCCCGATGGTGGAGTCGCGTCTGCGGGTGATCGAGGGCCGAGCAGTCTCTGACCTGCCAGCTGCCCTGGACCCGTGGGAGTTCCAGGCGTTATGCGTGGAAGCGTTCGTGGCCTCCTGGCGGGCCCGCGGGTTCAGCCCGGTGGCCATCGAGAACGACACCGGCCTGCTGGAGCGGACGCTGCAAGCCCTGCGCCGGCCCGCTTGGGACGTCACTCCTGAGGACATCGACCGCGTGGTCGGCGGCTTGGCGGTGGACGGGCGTGCCCCGTCCACCCGCCGTGGCTATGTCCAGATCTTCAAGGGCTTCCACCGGTTCCTGCAGGCCCGCAAGGCCGTGGAGATCGAGGCCGCGTTCGGGATCCGGCTGGTCTGCCCGGTCGACGAGTTCAACGCCTCGCGCCATGTCGGCGACGACTCGCCAGCTCTGCTGCCGCCACCGACCCCGGAGCGCGTCGAGGAGTTCTTCGCCTTCCTCAAAGCCCGCATCGCCACCGCCCGCAAGTACGCACCCGCCGCCCGCGACTATGCGCTGTTACGGACGCTGTATCACGCCGGCCTGCGCTCGGACGAGGCAGCGCGCCTCGACCGCCCCGATGTCCACTTCGACCGCGGCCCGTTCGGGAAACTGCACGTGCGCTTCGGCAAGGGCGCCCACACCTCCGGGCCGCGGCCGCGTTGGGTGCCCATGCTCGACCAGCTGGACGTGGTCCTGCACTGGTTCCTGGACGACGTGCGCGGCAAGTTCCCCGACTCGCCCGCGCTGTTCGCCGACGAGTCCGGCGGCCACCTCCACCAGGGCACCGTCCGTAACCGGCTGCGCTATCTGATGGAACTCGAAGGCTGCCCGTCCGCAGTCCGCTTCAGCCCGCATGCCCTGCGCCGGGCCTGCGCGACCCACAACTACGAACGCGGCGTGGACCTGGTGGCCATCCAGCAACTCCTCGGTCACTGGACCGTCAGTTCAACCATGCGATACGTCCGGCCCTCGGCCACGTTCATCGAGGACGCCTATCGCCGTGCGGTGACCAGCACCCTCAGCGAGCTCACCGGAGAGGATCCCGCGTCGTGAACATCAAGTGGAAGCTACGGATCGCCGCCGCCCAGCGCGAGGTCTGGACCGGCGCCCAACTGCGGCGGCTCCTGGCCGAACGGGCCGGCCTGGAGCTGTCCTCAGCATCGGTGTCGGCGCTGTTCACCAAGGAGCCCTCGCAGGTGAAGATGTCGACCCTGGCCGCGCTGTGTACCGCGCTCGAATGCACCCCCAACGACCTGATCGAGGTCGACACCACCCCCGTCCAACGCCCCGCCACCCCCGCCCGACCAGCAGCAGAGCTGCCCCGGGCCGCCTCAGCCACCGGCCGGTCCATGCCTCCGATCTGACGCGAACGGGGACGGGGCGACGATGGGCATGTGACAGCGGGATTGCGTCGGCTGCGGGGCGTCGGTCGGGATCATCGGCCGGGACTACTGCTGCCGCTGCACCGCCCGGCTCAAGGACGAAGCCACCCGAACCCCCTGCCCGACCTGCCGAAAGTCACGGGTCCTGCAGAAAGACACCGGACGGTGCATCAACTGCTCGCGGACCTGCACCACCTGCGGCCGGCCGGTGCGCTCTCCGGCCGCCACCAGCCGCGGGGCCTGTCGGCGGGAAGCCGAGCGAGTCGCGGCCAAACGGACCTGCCCGCGCTGCCAACGGCCCGGCTTCCTGCAGACCGCCACCGGCTGGTGCGGCCACTGCTCACGCGTCCGCCAGCCCAAGCAGCCACCGCGTGCGTGCGCCGGGTGCGGCCAGGTGCGAAGCCATGCCGGACTGGGACTGTGCTCGGCCTGCTGGCAGAAGCACCCCGACCGGCTGTTCATCACCGCCGCCAACCTGCAAGAACGCCTCACCGACCCACCGCCGTGGCTGGGCGACTTCGCCGGCCACCTCGCCGCCCGGCACTGCGCCAGCCGGGCCTGCACCATGATCAGCGCTCTCGGTCGGCTCCTGGAGGACGAACACCCCAATCATCCGCAGGCTCTCCTGGAGCGTGCTCGTCGCCCCGGCCGCTCGATGGGCTCCCTCGCCCGCGCGCTGGAGGACTTCTTCACCCAGCGCGCCCTGGCGCTGCCGACCAACCACGCCGACCAGCTAGCGGCCGGCCGCCGCCGACGCCGCATCGAAGCCGCCCCGCTGCCGCTGCGGCCCCAGATCCAGGCGTTCTCCGACGCACTGCTGCGAGCACGTGAACGTGCCCTGCGCGCCGGGACCCTGCCGCGCGCCGACATCACCATCGAGGCGACCCTGGCCATCGTCCGCGACCTCGCCCGCTTCCTGGCCGACCAGCGCGGCAAACTCGACTGGGCCCTCGCCGACGTCGACGACATCGAAGCGTTCCTGGCCACCCGGCCCAAGGCCCGCCAGCGCCGACTGACCGTACTGCGGCAGTACTTCCGCTTCGCCCGCTCTGGCAAAGTCGTCCTCGTCGACCCCACCCGCGGTCTGAAGGCGAAAGGCCCGTCCGGGTTCAGCGGCGCCACCGTCGCCGTCGACCAGCAGCGCCAGCTGTTCCGCCGCTGGACCACCACCACCGACGCCCACCCCCACGAGGCCTTCCTCGGAATGCTGGCCCTCCTGCACGCGGCCTCCAGCAGCGAAGTGCGAAACCTGTGCGTGGACGACATCGAGCCGATCAACCGCACCGTCCAACTGGGCAAACGCCCGCATCCGGTGCCGATGGACCCGGCCAGCTGGTCGGTATTACAACGCTGTCTGGCCCACCGCGAGAGCCAGCGCACCGACAACCCCCACGTGATCGTCACGAAGATCACCAAATCCGGCCGGTCCGCGGCCTCGACTGCCTATGTCAGTCACATCATGGACCCCTGCGGTGTTCCGCCCCGGACGCTGCGGTGCACCCGGCTGGCCGACCTGGTGAACACCCTCGACCCGAAGCTCGTCGCCGCGGTCCTCGGCATGGACCCCGAAGGCGTCATGATCTACCTTGCCGACCATGTCGAGGCTGGACGCCTCCCCGAACAGCGTGAACGGAGACACTGAGGTGCGACACCTGTCGCCCGTGTTCGCCCTTGGAGCACTGCACCGAGGGAAGGAGATCGAGCAGTTCCTCGGCGGCATCGAGCGCGACGGCCGCCAAGTCGTTCGCTGGATTGCCATCAGCCCCGACCGCTCGGGCGTCACCGTCTATCTCAGCGAAGTCGTGGACGCTGGCACCGACACTTTCCACGACGTCACCGAGTTCCCGCCCCTGGACCCGGACGAAGAGAGCTGGGGACGGGAAATCGCCGTCCTGGCGACTCCCGAGGAAGCCCTCCAGGTGGCCGTTCAGGAGCTCGGAGCGGATCCCGGACGCTGGGTCAATCAGGGCATTGTGTGCGACGAATACCGTGACTTCCGGATCGCTCGTAAAGCCCAGAGTCCGATGCAACCGTGACCTCGCGTCAGGCCCGGCATTGCCTCGGAATGTGGTCAGGCCTGGTCGACCTCGTCGAGCGCCACGAGCAGTTCGTCGACAAGTGCGTGGTGCTGTTCCCGTTCGCCAATGCGCGCCGGAGTGGCGAGGACCAGAGTCTTTGCCAGACCAAGGTCTCCCGGCCCAGCACCCAGCAGTTCGCGGGTGACAACGATGGAGTCCATCACGCCGATGCCACGCGCGCTGAGCATCGACTGGATCGCTGACATCTCCGTGCCTGTCGCCAGCAGGGGGCGGAGCTCGTCGGTCAAGGCCGAGAGCCGGATGGCCCGTTTGGCGTCGAGTCCAGAGAGTGCCATCGCTCAGCTCCCGTCCTTTGCCGGTACGGGTTCGTCCGCAGCGTCGGCCATGACGAGGCCAGCGCTGACCGCCTGCCTGTCGTCGATCCCGACATGCCGCAGGAAGGCCCAACGATCCAGCTGAGTGCATGCCCAGCTGGGATCGTATGCCGCGGTGGGCAGCTGGGGGATGCGCTTGCGGCCCGTTTCGTCCAACCGATACGGCTCCTCGAATGCGGTGTTCCACGCTTGGACAGCGGGGGTGTACCGCTCTCGGGCCTCTTCAGCACTGATATCCAGGTAGGCCGCGACCTGTGCCCAGGAGCTGCCGCGTTCGACTTCGTAGACGACGGCCGAGTTCAGAGTCCGCTCAGCTAGTTCGATGAGCTGTCGGGCTTGGCTGACGCGACCGGCGAGTCCGGTATCAACATCGTTTCGAGTACCCACCAGCCCGGCGGCGCTGTCCGCCACCTCTGTGGCGTGGTCGGCAAGTACGAGCCGGGCCAGTCCTTCACGGGAGTACGCGGATCGGTCATGGTCGTAGGGGGTCGGCTCGCTCATGAGGGACAGAGTTCCATGTCCACGTGTTCTGCGGGTACTGAGTATTCACGGCCGACTACCCCATGAACGGGCCGATTCACCACAAGGCGGGAACCTGCCTTGTTTCGGCGCTGCCTGGCAAAGGTTCGCCGGAAAATGTGCGCTTTAGAGAAGGACTCGTTGGAGGCGATGGCCATACTGTTCTTCTCCTCGCGCTCGGTCGGAACCTGGAACAGTAGCTCGGCGCCGCGCCGGTCCAGTTCCATATAGCCCAGCTCGTCAATACAGAGAAGATCGACCCTTCCGTAGCGGGCGATCGTTTTGGTCAGCAGCGTTTCGTCGGCGGCCTCGACGAGCTCGTTGACGAGTTTGGTCGCCAGGACGTACTTGACCCGGAAGCTGGCCATCGCGGCCTCGGTGCCCAGCGCGATCAGCAGGTGCGACTTGCCGGTGCCGCTGTCGCCGATCAGACACAGCGGCCTTTTCGCGGGGGAAACCCGCGGCTTTGATCCGGCGTTCGGAGCGGCGGTTGCGGTCGTCGCATTCGGCCATCAGCAGCTCGGCCAGGAACCCGCGGTAGGTCATCTGGTTGCGGGCCGCGGCGTCGGCGAGCTCGGAGAACTGCCCTCGCATGGTGGGCAGGCGCAGGTTGCGGCAAGCCGTGTCGATGGCCGCGTCGGCGGCGGGCTCGGTCAGACCACGGGGACGGGCGGAGCGCACCGCGGGACTCCCTTAACTGGTGGGATGCTCGGCCGGAGGTCGGGTGTGACGAAGGAGCTGGTCGTAGGCGGCCACCGAGGGCAGCGGCCTGGGGCCCGGGGGCAGTGCGGCCAGCCTGCGTGCGGTCAGTGACACCACCGGAGAGGCGATATGTCCCAGGGCCGTGTCCAGGCCCGGCTCGCTTGGAGTTTCGCCTTCGGCGGCCAGGCGGGCTTCCAGGGCCACTGCGTCTGCGGTCAGGGCCCCGGGCCCGCAGGGCGGCGGCGATCCCGGCGACGACGTGGTCGTGGCGGGCGGTTTCCCACCAGGCGTCGTGCACGGGGGTGAACTTCCCGGCGGAGCGGGCTTGGTCCAGTGCGGTTGCCCCGGGCAGCGCGCCTGGCTTGCGCAGCAGTCCTTCCAGGTAGTGGTCCAGGTCGAGGCGGCTCCCGCCGCGTGTGATGAGGAGCTCGTGCCGGGCGACTTCGGCGCGGCCCTCGTAGACCACCACTTCGGAGGCGGGCAGCAGGACCCGGACCTGGCGGCCTATCAGCCGTACCGGCATCGAGTAGTGGTTCTGCCGCACGGTGATCTGCGCGTAGCGGTCCACGCGCGGGGTCAGGAGCCGCCCGGTCTCGAAGTGGTCTGCCGGCAGCGGTTGGAGCAGGGGCTTTTCGATGGCGAAGTACTCGCCGACGCTGCACGGGCGCTCGCCGATCCGGCGCTGGTCGTCCTGCCGGTCCCACTCATCGATCCGGGTGTTGAGCTCGGCCAGGGTGGTGACGTCGGGGACAGGGACCAGGTGGTTGCGGCGGATCAGGCCGACTTCGCCCTCGACGCCGCCCTTCTCCTGGGTGCCGTCGATGCCGGGCCGGCAGTAGAAGGCGTCCAGGTCGGCCTAGGAACGGAACGCCGTCCAGCGGTCTGTCTCCACCCGGGCCCGGGTGAAGCCGAGCACCCGGGCCACTGTGGAGGTGAGGTTGTCGTAGCGGACTTTGCCCCTGGGTACTCCGCCCAGCACTTGGAAGGCGTGGACATGGCCCTCGAAGAAGGCTTCCTGCCCTTGCGAAGCCGATACGTGATGAACGGCCTTCCCGGAGAAGGGGAGCCGGAAGACGAACAGGTAGCACAGGGCGCGTACGCCGTCGAGCGTGAGGTCGACGTCCCCGAAGTCGACCTCGGCCTCCTCGCCGGGGCGGTGTGTCTGCGGGATGAACACGCTGGGTGGTCCGCGGCCTCGGCCCAGATCTCGGGCTTGCGGCGCCTGATGCAGTCCCGTACTCGACCGTAGGAGACGTTGTTCATTCCGCGCTCGTCCACCAGCCGGTCGAAGACCCGCTTGGCGGTGTGCCGCTGCTCGCGCGGGGCATCCAGATCAGCACGCAGAATCGCATCGATCAGATGCTTGTAGGCGTCTTCCGTCGGCGTCTACACCGGCACCGCATACAGTTGATCCCACGTGCTGACGTAGACCAGCCCGCCGGACACCGCTGGCGTGGACGCGGGCTCGTGGGTGGGGAACTTCCACCGTTGCTTGCCGGTGGCGGCATCCACCGCGTACAGGTACTTGTCGTCGCTGGCGGTGCTGACGTACACCACCCCACCGGACACCGCCGGTGACGAGGACGCGGCACTGCCGGTGGGGAACCTCCACTGTTGCTTGCCGGTGACGGCATCCACCGCATCCAGATACTCGCCGCCGCCGACGTACACCACCTCGCCGGACACCGCTGGCGAGCCACCGCCGCCGTTGATGAACAACCACTGCGGCTTGCCGGTGGCGGCGTCCACTGCATACAGCTGTCCGCCGAAGGTGGTGAAGTACATCACGCCGCCAACAACCACCGGCGGTGCGCCGGACACGATGCCGATGTCGGATTTCCACCGCTGCTCACCGGTGGCGGCATCCAGCGCGTACAGCAGCCCATTGTCGATATGGCCGACGTACACCACTCCGTCGGCCACGGCTGGCGATGACCGGAACACACCGGCGGCGGTGGGGAACTTCCACTGTTGCTTGCCGGTGGCGGCATCCACCGCATACAGGTACTCGTCGCTGCTGACGTATACCAGCCCGTCGGCCACCGCTGGCGAGTACACGTTTCCGCCTGTGGGCAACTTCCACCGTTGCTTGCCGGTGGCGGTATCCACCGCATATAGCTGCTTGCCGCCGCAGACGTACACCACCCCGCCGGACATCGCTAGCGACGAGGGCTCATCGGCATTCGTGACGGTGGGGAACTTCCACTGTTGCTTGCCAGTGGCGGCATCCACTGCATACAGGTACTCGTCGCTGCCCCCCACATACACCACCCCGCCGGACACCAGCGGCGACGAGTAATTCGAGCCGCCGTTGGCGAACGTCCACTTCGGTCTCCGGGAGTTGTCGGTCTTCACGATGTACCAGCCGGCGACACTGAGTCCGGTGGCAGTGATGGTCCCGGCGAGGCCGAGCAGAACCCGTCGTCGGGATATGCCGGTGGGGCCTGCGGTCGGAGCCGCAGAGGGCTGGGGCGCCTGGTCGGGAGGGTCCGCCTGCAGGCGGGGCTCTGGCCCGGTGGCGCCGCCGGTAGGGACGGTCGCGGGGAGAGTGCTACTGGGCTGCCGATTCGTCCAGTTCTGCTCGGGAGCGGTCTGCCGGGGCGGCACCGGGTTGGTGATGGGGGGTGCAGTCTGCGGTAGCGGCGTGGGTGTCGGCGCCGATGCGCGGCTCGGGGTGGGGCCGGGCGTCGTGAGTTGACGGTTGGCGGTGTGGGGAGTGGCGTCTGATGTCGCCGGGAGGACGGCGGAAGTTGTCGGGTTGAGCCCGGTTAGAGCGGGGAGGTCGGGTTCGGCCGGGCGGGCTGCGGGCGGTGACACATCGAGTGCAGGCTGACCCGGCGTGTCGGGCCGCGAGGTGCTCGGCGGGATTGGTGAGGGCTGCCCGGTGGTGGGGGCGCCCCTGTCAGTGGGCCGGACCGGTGATGGGCTGACGCCCCTTGGGGTAGCGGTGTCAGGGCCGTGGCTGCTGTGCTCGGGCGGGGGCGCCGCACTGGGGTGAATGTCGGGCAGTGTCTTGGTCGCAGTCTCCGCCGCGTCGGGTACTGGACCGGCCGGTGGTTCGCGGGGGGTTTCGGGTGGTTGGGGAAGGAGGGACCGCAGGCGTGCGGCAGCTGCGGCCGACACGAGTCGGCTGTCGTCGTCTGCGAGGCGGCGGATCTCCTCGCGGACGTGGCTGCGGACGTTGTCGTTGCCGATTCGGTGCAGGTGGGCGAGTCCGTCGAGGGCGGCAAGCCGGTCGGTGGCGATCGGGCTGCCGAGCGCATTGCTCAGATAGGACGGCAGGGTCCAGTTGATGTTCCGGGCGATGACGATGCGGCCTTCGACATTGTCCTGCTTCTTCGGGCGCTGCTGTGGCATCTCGTCGACGACCCGGTCGTGGACGTAGCTGTAGAGCTCGTCGAGGGTGATGTTTCCGTCACCGTCGAGATCGGCGCTGCCGTCCCGCAGGCCCGCCACAAGATGGCGGGTGAATACTGACTGGGCGGCCTCGCCGTGCGGCTGGTTTCCTTCGAACGAGTACTGGGCGGCATCAGATGCGGTCAGTACGATCCGGCCCCGGCCCTGGAACCGTTCCAACGCGTGCACATCGGTGTCGGCCTTTGCGATGCGCCCGGCCGGGAAGGCGCCGCTGTAGCAGCAGTCGAGGATGAGCACCTTCTGCCGGGACATGGAACCGGACATGGCCTGGTCGACCTGCTCGGCGGGCAGGGACGTGAACAGCAGGCTGTCGCGGCGGGTGTTTGCCGTCGCCAGATAGAGGCGGCCGTCCTCGTCCTTGAGTCCGTGACCGGTGAAATACAGCAGGGTGAGGTCGTCGCGCCGCCGGTCACGGTAGAGGTCGCCGATGGCTTCCCCCACCCGGTGATGCGGCTCGTTGATCAGTGTGGTGACCTCGAACCCCGCGATGTCGGGATCCTTCAGGACCGCGGCGAACGCTTCCGCGTCGTGAGCCGGAGCGGTTAGCCTCCGCAGTCCGGTGTCCTGGTAGTCGTAGGTGGCGATCAGCAGCGCCAGTCGGCGTCCCATGGCTAACTGCCTGTGTGTCGGCGGATGTAGGCGTCGACCAGGTCTCGCCGCTCGTCGGCGGACGCCCGCTCCAGTTCGATGGTGTCGCCGTCGATGGTCAGCGAGACGCGATGCCGTGCGGAGGACCGGTCGAGCCAGTCGCGCAGGGTCTCGACGAGCGTGCTGAACACCCCGCCAGACGCGCTCAACGCCACGACGACCGCCCCCAGCATGACCGCATCGGCGCCCTTCGCACCGTCCGGGGCTGTGTCCATCGGCGCGGGACGGACCGACTCGACGTCCAGCTCGGCGATCTCGGCCCGCAGCCGGTGCGCCAGTAGTTCCCCCGCCTCCGGGTCCAGCTCGGGGTCGGGCGCGACGAGTAGCAGTACGTTCACCATGCCGTCCGACTGGGTATTAGCGTGGCCCGTTCTCATCGAAGCGTCGTCCTGCATACGTCCCCCGTCGGCGAGTCATCGCGAAGCCGTACCAACAGTGTGGCGGCCAGCGGCTGCCAACGGCAGCCCATCGGGTCTACTCGCTGAGTCAGCAAGCTGGCTCAGCGGAATGGGGGTCACGGGACGATGTATTCGTGGAGCTTTCCGCGGACGTGCGGGCGCGGGTCACCGTTGCGGGTGCCGAGGGCGGGAAGTCGCTCGGCGATCTGGAGGTTGTCCAGGGGCGCGTGGCCCACGGATACATCAGCGTATCCGCGGTCGTCCTCACGCCACTTGGACGGATCCGGGGCGACGGACCGTACGCGTACGACACTGCCGTCGACGACATAGACGATGGCCTTGACCTTCGGGCGGCGGGCCGGGGCGATAGGCTGCCACTTGCGGTCGGCTTCCACTTCGACGAGGTGACGTTCTCCGGCGGCAGGGTCCACTTCGACGGGCCGGCGTTCTTAGGCGGCATCGTCGACTCCTCCGGGGCAGCAGACGAAGCACCAACCGGTCTGATGCGGCTGAGTGGATCGCCGCCCGGCTTCTTCTGTCCCCGACTTGGTCCAACTGACACTGCTATCGGCATGACGGTGACGCCGAGCAGAGCCCGCCTGCTCCTCGGTGGACTGTTCTGAGTCCGCGTCGTGTGCAACTGACGATCACCGATTACGCCTGGGCCGTGGTCTTCTGCCTGAGGCGTTCGTAGGGGGTCTGGCCGCCGAGGCCGCCGTGCGGGCGGTGGTAGTTGTAGTAGTCCTCCCACTCGCGCAGCTTGTCGTTGAAGACGTCGACGTCGTCGATGATGACGCCGTCGAGCAGCCGGTAGAACTCCTCGGCGTCGATGCGGTGGGAGCGTTCAACCTTGCCATTCAGCCGCGGTGTTCGGGGCTTGATGTAGCTGTGGGCGATGTCCTTGTCGAGCGCGTGCCGGTGGAAGGCGGACTGGAACTCGGCCCCGTTGTCGGTCTGGATGACTTCGACCTGGAACGGCAGGCGTTGGATGACGTAGTCGAGGAACTGGATCGCAGGGGCCTGGTTCAGCGTCGGATAGATCCGCAGCACCCGCAGCCGTGTGCAGTCGTCGATGGGTGTAGCTCCGGCTCTGGGAGGTCCGTGGGTCAGGCCGTGAGTTGGTAGTTGTGCTGGTCGGGGGTGGGGTAGAGACGCTGGTGCTCCTGGGCGAGGTGGAAGGTCCAGTACTCGTCGAAGTCGTCGTTGTCGTTCAGGGCGCGGAGTTTGAGGACGGCTTCGGCGCCGGCCAGGCCCCCGCGCACGGCACTGGCCGTGCATTCGCGGAATCCCCCGGTAGCTCAGCCACCTGATCCCCCGCCGGCCGGGGCCCCGGTGATGGCCTGCATCTCCTGCCCGATCATCTCCTGCAGCGGCACGCCGTCGTGGTTGCTGAGGATGACACCGACCCAGCCGGTGTACGGGTAGATGTCCCAGTTGGCGCTGACACCCGGGTTGCCACCGGCGCGCTGGTAGTTCCACTGGCCGTTGACGATGGAGACCGGAATCCCGTACGCCCCGAACGACGCCGGTCCGTGGGGGATCTTGGCGGCAGTGAGCACGTCGGCCCAGGGCCGGTCCAGCACCGTTCCGTCGCCCAGCGCGCGCGCGAACCGGACCAGATCCGGCGCGGTGGCGAAGCCACCGTCCCCGGGGGCATCGATGAAGGCGCGGCCCGGATTTCTGCCGAGTACGTTCGGGTCCGGGCTGCTCTTGTCCAGGTTGCGGACGGCATCCACCACGCTGCCGTCGGCCAGTTCCATGTACGGGTGCGCGATGTGCTCGTCGGTGAGCCACTGCGGCCTGGTGTAGAACGCGGAGCCGGTCATGTTGCAGCGCCCGAAGATGTTCTCCTGCACGTAGTCCCAGTACGTCTCGCCAGTCACGGCCTCCACGATCAGCGCGGAAATGGTGACCTCCGCCTCCTCATGGGCGGTGTCAGGGGAGCCCGGGACGCCCACCAGTTTCGCCTGCCGGGCCCGCTGCTCGTAGTACTCGTGCGCCTCATCCCGGCTTTGGAAGACGCGTTGCACGTCCTCATCCGGGCTGTCGAGCCCAGAGGTGCCGGACAACACGTGATGGATGGTCACCTGCTCGGCGATCTCCCTGGCGAAGCCCTTCAGATGGGTGCCCACCGTGTCCGACAGCTTCACCTTGCCCTGCTGCGCCAACTGCAAGACGGCTACCGCGCCGAACGGCTTCCCCGCCGAACTGAGGCTGAACGCGACGCCCTCGTGGTTGGCGATCCCCTTCTCCTTGTCGGCCATGCCGTAGCTGCGGGACAGCACCGTCCGGCCCCGGTGCGACAACAGCACCACGCCGGAGAACTTGCCCTCGGCGGCCAACTTCGCCACATACCGGTCGTAGGCTCCGTCAGGCCGGGTGTCTGGCGGGATCGGGTCGGTGGGGGCCTGGTCGGCGTGGCCGGGCTGGGCGCTCACCGGCGACGCGCCTGTCACCACGCCGGCGGCCGCCAACCCGCCCCACCCGAGCAGCCGCCGCCGGTTGACACCGCGTACGGAATCCGAGTCCATGCTCACAGTCCTTTCCCGATGGACGAACTGACCGTTGATGCACTGTTGTCCATGACTCCACTGAAAACGGGAGACTGTTGCGGTGGCGTATGCGATTTTCGATACGTCCGCGATACACGTTCAGCGGGAAGATCACTGGTCGCCGAACCGAGGTCAGCCCGGCGCGAGCGACCCGCTGGTTCGCGGTGTCGAAGGTGCTGGTCTCTGCATTTTGATCACGATTCTTTGTGGCTCGGACGGCGGGTAGGCCGAGGTCGACGTTGCGGCTGATCCGCTGCAGTCTCTGCGCCTGGGTTCGCTTGTCCCGCAGGAAACGCAATGTGAGGTCGATGCCTTAAATCTCGCCGAGCCAGCTCTCGACGACGGCGCCTTCGTAGCGTCGTTGGAGGTCGTTTTCGAATTGAGTGCGGCCCCTCCGAAGGGAACGTGAGGCGCGGCAACGCTGAACGGAGTGTGTTCGTGTCGTTCCGTCTCTACCGCGGCAGTGGAGGAAGCGACTCTGACGGGCTCATTGTTCGAGGAGCTGGAGGCCCGGGAGGTGGCTTCCCGGGTACGGGTGGAGGACCTTGAGTCGCAGATCGCGGAGTTGACGGCGCGGCTGGAGGCCGAGCGGGAGGTGTGGTCGCGGCTGCGGGTGACGCGGGAGACGGTGGCCGAGGTGGTCGCGGAGATGTCCAGTTCGGACGGGGCCTCGGTCGCCGAGCAGCCGGTGGAACCGACGGCCGGTGACCAGCCGGTGCGGGGCCCGCCGGGAACGCGAACAACCCAGCTCTGCGGCTGTGGTGGTGACCGGTGCGGACGGGCAGAGGCGTCCGTATCGGGAGGCGGGCCATCACCGCGAGCTGGCCTGCGTGTTCGGCACGGTCACCGTTGAGCGGTGCGCCTGGCGGCAGAAGGGGCTGCCCAGTGTCCACCCCGCCGACCGGGCCCTGTCCTCGCCCGCCCGCCGGCACTCCCACCGCCTGCGCCGGCTGGCGGTCGCCGAGGCCCTCCACGGCTCCTACGACCAGGCCAAGGCGGCTATCGACCAGCGGGGCGGGAAGGTGCTGGGCAAACGCCAGGCCGAACACCTCATCATCGCCGCCCGGGACATCGACGCTTTCTACCGGCACCAGATCCCGCTGCCGGCGACCGCCGACACCCTCCTGGTTCTGTAGTTCGATGGCAAGGGCATCGTGATGCGCCCTGAGGCCCTGCTGCCCGCCACCCCCAAGGCCCACCGGGCCGCCCGCCCCGACGGCGCCCCGATCTACGTCATCCCGGACGACCTGCCCGCCCACAAAGGCGCCGACATCCTTCGCTGGGCGAAGAAGAACAAGGCCAACCTGTGCTTCACCCCGACCTACGCGTCCTAGGCCAACCCGATCGAGGCTCACTTCGGACCGCTGCGGCAGTTCACCATCGCCAACCCCAACCACCGCAACCACACCGCGCGGACGCGGGCCCTCCACGCGTACCTGCGCTGGCGCAACGCCAACGCCCGCCACCCAGACGTCCTCGCAGCTCAACGCCGTGAACGTGCCCGGATCCGCAGTGAGAAGGGCATCCGCTGGGGCAGCAGGCCTCTCCGAGTCGAAGCCTGACCCACCCCGGCGAAACCCCATGCGTGGCAGCACTAGTTCCGGCTGCGCGTCATCGACATCAGCAGACTGTGGGTCTCGTCGTCGGCGGCGACCACAAGCCCACGACCGGCCTCACCAATCGGAGCACCGTCGATCCCGGTGACAACGCAGCCAGCAGCCCGGCACAAAGCGATGCCGGCCGCGAAGTGCACGCTCCTGGACAGGTCGCCGCCATCGGAGACATACGCGGCGCGCTTGCCGGCAGCGACCCAGGCCAGCGCCAGCGTCGTAGACACGACCCGAGGCCGGAAATGTTCGACGAATTCAGGGTGGGCCAGCAGATCCACGGCCCGGAATCCGGGCGCACTCGGGAACGGCGGATCCAGGTTGACGTCCACCAACCGGGTAGCAGGCGAGGGCGTCAGTAGTGCCTCGTCGGCCCCGTCTTGGCGCACCCAGGCGCTCTCTCCATCGGTGAAGAAAACCTCGCCGCTGAATGGGTCGGCCACCGCCGCCGCACCATCACGCAGCGCCACATTGACGGCCACCAGCATGTTGCCCACGGCGTAGTTCAGCGTGCCGCACAGGGGATCCACCAACCACTGGCGCACAGCGTCGACGGCGCCCTGCTGCCCGCCTTCCTCGCCGAGCACCGCGTCATCGGGCCGTGCGGCATGGATAGCGCCGAGGATCGCCTTCTCGGCCTTCACATCGGCGGCGGTGGCAAAGTCCCCGGCCCCCTTGTCGATGCGGTTGAGCCGCTGGCCGTACATATTGCGGACCACATCCGCGCCAGCCCGCGCTCCGGCTATTGCAACTGCAGCATCGTCGGAACTCGCGTATGAGTTGATCACGCCGTACAGACTATCGAGGCGAAGCCACCGCCCCGGCGAACCTTCCCGGTCAGAGCACTAGTTATCGCTGCTCACCCCGGAGCATCCCATGAGTGCGACCGAGCGGTATTTTCCAGCCACTCCCCGAGGGATTTCGCGGAGCCGTCGGGCTATGGTCACGCGGGTGCGGATTACCAAGTACACCCATTCATGCGTCCGGTTGGAATTCGACGGTGGCGGCACGCTGGTCATCGATCCCGGCGTCTGGAGTGAGCCCGAGGCCCTCGTCGGCGTGGACGCAGTCCTGGTGACCCACGAACACGATGACCACGTCGACCTGTTGCGACTCAGGGGGTTGGGCGTGCCCGTCTATGCACCTACGGCGGCGCGGATCCCGGGCCTGGACTTCATCGGCGTCGTCGCCGGCGAGGAATTCACCGCGGCCGGCTTCCGGGTGACCGCCCAGGGCGGGCGGCACGCGCGCATCTACGGCGGCCTCCCGGACTGCGCCAACCTGGGCTACCTCGTCGAGGACGCCCTCTATCACCCCGGGGACTCACTGCTCCTTCCCGACCGGCCGGTGCAGACCCTGCTGGTGCCCCTGCAAGGGTCATGGATGAAGACGGACGAGGCCATCGACTTCGTGCGCGCCGTCGACCCGGACAGGGCGTATGGCATCCACGACGGGCAGATCAACGAGCGGGGGCTGGGCAGCATCAACGGCTGGCTCACCAACGAGTGCGGTGGTTGCTACCACTGGCTCCCGCCGGGTTCGTCCGCCTGATGACCGAGCCGCCCGCCCCCGCCTCCTCTTCACCGTCACCGGTCCGCGGCGACCGGGACGCCTGAGCACCATGGTCAGGCCCCACGGCGACGCGCATCTGGCAGCCGACATGGCAGCAATGCGCAAGGCCGGCACCGACATCCTGGCCTGCGCCCTTCCCGACGCCGAGCGCGCCGAGCTCGGTCTCGCAGACGAGCCCCGCGTCGCCGAAGCCGCCGGGCTGCGGTTCATCCCCCTGCCCATCCCCGACTTCACGGTCCCGCCGATCCCCGTCGTACTGCCGGTTCTGCGAGAGCTCGCCGCGGATCTACGGGCCGGTGCCATGTCCTCGCGCACTGCCGCTACGCCATCGGACGGTCCTCCCTGATCGCGGTCTGCCTGCTGATACTGGACGCTTCGCACCGGAGGCGCCTGGGCGTCCATGGAACGGGTGCGGTCGGAAACCGGGCCGCTGCAGGCCCTGTTGAACCGGGCTGCCGCCACCCGCATCGAGTATGGACGCCGCCCGCTGTCGGTCTATGACGAGCTGACCGGGACCGCCCCTTTCAGCACCAACTCCCACGTGAAGGAAGCCCGTTGAGCGAGCTGACCGCCACCCGGATCCGCACCGTGGCCGTCAAGCTCGGCCTGTCTCACCTGGCCGAGGTCCTGAACAGCCACATCCAGCGGGCCGACGAGGCAAAGATGGGCTACCTCGATTTCATCGACCTGGTCCTGGCCGAGGAAAACGCCGGCCGGGAGGACCGCCGCTTCCGCAGCGGGCTTCGCACCTCCAGCCTGCCGCACCACAAGACGCTGGACGACTACGATTTCTCGTTCCAGCCTGAACTCGACCGGCGCAAGGTTAATTCCACCGCTGCGACAGGCTCACCCTTCCGGCAGCGCACGCATCGCGGCCTCGGCGAGACGGCTGGCCGCCTTGCAGTTCTTCGCGTCGTCGAAGCTGTCGGCCGGGCCCAGGAACCAGACTCGGAGGGCGGGGTCGGCCTTCCCGGACTCGCCGGCCGGGTCGGTCGCTCCCGTCGTGTCGATGGAGATCTCGCAGGCCGTGGACTGTATGGCGCGGCGCGCGCGAAGACCACCGACAGTCGTCTGCTCGCCGATTTCCATCACGTAGGAGGTACTGATCTGGAGCTTGCCGTCGGTGGATCCGTCGACGGGCGCCGTCCACTCGCAGTCGTCGCCCGCGCCCGCCGTCGAATCGCTCTCCAGCTTCTTCACGCCCAGGAGCTTGGCCATGGTGTCCTCGGACAGGAGCGTGCAGAGACTCGTTCCGTCCAGCTGCCTCGCGCCGATGGGGCCTGAGTCGTCGCCGGATGAGCCTGAGTCGCTGCAGGACACGGCTGCCGCGAGGCACAGCAGCGTGGGCAGGACGAGAACGATGGGACGAAGACGCACGGCAACTCCCCTTAACAGACCTGTTCTTGAGGTCGGTTGATCGCTGCATCGCAGCTTGCCGATCATAAGTGCGACATGACGGGAGCGCCTCGGCTCTTCGGCTACCGGCAGGACAGGCCAGTTCGGCGTGCTCACGCCACGTGACCACGGCCGTGTGGCCCTGTTGCACATGGCGTACGCCCTCGGCCGTGTCGGCCAGGAAGTTCTTGCTGGTATGGCAGGCGTCCTGCATCGATGTGGTCCGAGGGGTAACTCATGAGGCTTTGGGATCCATGCCGGCGGCAGCGACGAGTTTGCGGTCCATGGTGTCGACCGGGTCGTGGAGTCGTTCGCGCAGGGGAGCGGGCCCGGCCGAGGTTGTCACCGTCGGCCGGTCCCGCTCGGGAAGCGTTTCAGCCGGTCGGCGTGGGCAGCGGCGACGCCGCGCACTCACGATCCGCCTGACGGCCCGGGACGCGGGTCGGCAGCGTGCCGGTGGTGAGGTAAGCGGCGATCGTCGCGTCCACGCAGGAGTTGCTGCCTGGCGTGGCGCCGTTGCTGGTGCCGCCCGGGACGCTGACCAGCGACGAGTGCGGGAACAGCGACCGGACTTCGAGGCTGCCCTCGAACGGCGTCGCCGCGTCCAGCGTCTCGTCGATCAGCAGCGCGCCGGCCACCTTCGAGCCGTCCACCTTCACGGGGGTGCCGGCCTCCGCTCCCCAGGTGCGGCAGGGCGCGTTGAACCAGGTGTTGCCCCAGGTGGTGGTCGGCGCCAGAGCCGCGGTGGCCCGGGTGTCTGCCTGCCACTTGGCCCAGTCCGACGGCCAGGGCGCGTCAGTGCACACCTCGGCGAGCAAGGCCGCATACGTGTTGTCGTTGCCGTACTGCATGAGCTGGTCGAAAAGCGCCTTCAGGGTCGCGCCGTCGCCGTCGTGCACCCAGCCGGAGAATGCCGACCCGAGGAACGGCCAGCTCGCCTGGAAGTAGGGGGACACCAGGAAGATGTCGATCCACTCGTCGGGGCCTATCGCGCCGCCGGCCGGCGCAGTGGTCACCGCGGCGAGCTGGTCGTCCCACTGCTGGGTCACAGCCTCGGTCGTGGCGCCGAGGTGGTAGACGTCGTCGTGCGAGGCGAGCCAGGCGAACCAGAACTCCAGGTTGTTCTGCATCTGGACGTTCTGGTCGAAGTTGGCGGCGTCGTACCAGACGCGTGTCGGATCGACGTTGCTGTCGAGCACCATCCGGCGGACCTGCCGCGGGTGCAGCGTGGCGTAGACCTGGGCGATGTAGGTGCCGTAGGAGTGGGCGTAAATGTTGAGCTGCCCGGCCCCGAGTGCGGTGCGGATGGTCTCCATGTCCGCGGCGGTGTCGGTGGCCTTCATGTGGTCGAGCAGCGCCGACTGGTTGCCGGTGTCGCACGCCTGCGCGTAGCCCTCGGTCCGGTCCAGCCACGCCTCCTCTTCCGCAGCCGTCGCGGGCTCGTACGTCGGCCGGTCATAGCCGAAGTAGCCGGGTTCGCAGGACAGCGCGGGGATGCTCGGGGACAGGCCGCGCCGGGCGAATCCCACCCAGTCGTAGGCGGCGCCCGCGTTCTCGGGCAGCAGGGCACCCTGCAGCGGGTCGGTGTACCCGGAGCCGCCCAGCGGGTTGGGGGCGGCGAGCACCACGCCCTGGTACTCGCTGTCCGGCACGGTGTGCCGGATCCGCGACAGCGCCAGGGTGATCTGGGTGCCGGCGGGCTGGGCGTAGTTGAGAGGGACCTGGAGTGTGCCGCATTCGGCGCCGGCCTGGGCCAGCGTCGTATCCGTGCAGGTGCTCCAGGCGATGGTGGAGGCGGGCCGCGCGGGGGTCGCGGCGGCGGCGGGAACCGCCGGTACGGTCAACAGCAGGAAGGTGCTTGTGGCGACAGCGGTCAGCAATCGTCTCACCTGGGAATCTCCTCAGCATGGGGGTGGAGGCGACTCTGCCAGGCGGGGTGCGACAGCCCGGGGATCTTGACCATCCCTTGGAAATGAAAACGGTTACTGTCTTGCTTTGTGGTCCCTGTGAGCCCGGGTGAACGTCGGATCGCGCAGGAGAGCGCCCACCGTATCCGCGCAGATCCGGTGGCTCTGGCGGGTCGGTTCATCGGCCGGCTTGCGGGTCGCCGTGGTGGTTCAGCACAGCGGCGACATGGGATCCCGCGGACGTCGGAAGTGAACGCGACACCTCTGGTAGACGGCGCCGAGCATGACTTTGTGGATCGTGGCGGCCGGCCCCATGTGGTCGCCGGCGTGGACCAGCCGCACACCGGCCAGGCCGCGGGCTCGCAGCGAGCGCAGGAACTCGGCCCGGAACGCCAGGGTTTCGTGTTCCCCGACCGCGACGCCGAGGACTTCGTGGTTGCTGTCCTCGGCGATGCCGGTGTCGATGATGGCGGCTTGCGAGACGACCTGGTGGTTGACCCGGACCTTGCAGTGGGTGCGTCCAGGTGGATGTAGGGGAAGTGGGTGTGATTCAGCGGCTGGTCTCGGACGATGACCAGCCGGGCGTCCAACCCACCGCAGATTCAGGAGACTTCGCTCCTGGAGATCCCGCTGTCGCCGCCAAGGGCCTTGAGCCCGTGGCGTTGGAGGTGCGCTTCCATGGCCTGCCGATTTGGGCATCCTGCGGAACGCCAGGTGCGACGGGTGTCGACACGAGGCCGGGGGCAGGCCAATTGAGGCTCCGCCGGCGCGCCGGAGCGAGGGGAACTCCCTTGGGGCGGCTGTGACTTTGGGGCGGGTGATCCCCGCCGTACGGTCCGGCGCAGTCCCGGACTGTACGGGCCGGGACTGCGCCGTGGGAGGGGGTGTGCGGTGGTGGGCTCAGCTCAGGTCGACCTGGAAGACTTTGTCGGAGCCGGCCGGCTGGCCGCCGTTGCCGTCGGCGTTGGTCGTGGTCAGCCACAGGGAGTTGAGACCGGGCACCGTCTCCACGGTGCGCAGCCGACCGTAGGAGCTGGTGTAGTACGCGACCGGGGTGCCGGTTTCCGTGCCGGTCACCGGGATGCGCCAGAGTCGCTGGCCCTTCAAAGCCGCGAGGTACAGCGCGCCGTCGGCGAAGGTGAGGCCGCTGGGGGAGGCCTCGCCGGTGGTCCATTGGCGCTTGGGGTTGGTCATGCCGGCGGTGGAGCAGGAGCCCTCGCAGGTGGGCCAGCCGTAGTTGGCGCCGGGCGTGATGAGATTGAGCTCGTCGAACTGGACGTTGCCGAACTCGGCGGCCCACAGCCGGCCCTGGGCGTCCCAGGTGAGGCCCTGCGGATTGCGGTGGCCCAGCGAGTAGACCAGAGTGCCGAAGGGGTTGCCAGGCGCCGCCTGGCCCGCGGTGGTCATGCGCAGGATCTTGCCGTTCAGCGAGTTCTTGTTCTGGGCGTTGGCGGAGTTTTGGGCGTCGCCGGTGGTGGCGTACAGGTAGCCGTCCGGGCCGAACTTCAGCCGGCCGCCGTTGTGGTAGGTGGAGCGGGCGATGCCCGTCAGGATGGTGGTGTAGTCGGTGAGCGTGGTGCCGTTGAAGGTCATCCGCGCGATGCGGTTGTCGTTCGCGGCCGAGTGCATGAAGTAGACGTAGTGATCGGTGTTCCAGTTCGGCGAGACGGCGACGCCCATGAGGCCGCCCTCGCCGCCGGTGGTGGACACGTTGGGGACTGTGCCGACCTGCGTCTTGGTGCCCGACTGGGTGAGGGTGTAGACCCGGAAGGAGTTGCGCTCGGTGATGAGAGCGTTGCCGCTGGGCAGCCAGCTGAGGCCCCAGGGGATGGTCCAGCTGCTGGAGACGGTTCTGATGCCGGTGGGGACGGAGTCGACGCCCGCGCCGGTGGCGGAGCTGCTGCCGACGGCCCCCACGAGGAGCCCCGCGGCCATCGTGCCGGCGGTGGCCACTGTGGCCAACCGGCGGCGCAGCCGTGCGCTGCTGGTCCCGATCCTTGTCATCGCGCCTCCTGCTGAAGGTGGTGAGCCTGGCTGTTGCGGGTAAGCGGTAGGTCGCTCGGGCTCCGCACCAGCGGTCTGCGCTTCATGGGCGTTCTCTTGTCTGAACTCCTGTCCGCCACGTGAATGTTGCGCGCATGACAAGAGGGATGTGGGGGGCGGCGCGTGAGGCGAGTATCTGCGCCGGGATCGTAAGGAAGCTTTCCAGGTCAGTCAACAGGTCTGTACTAATGGGGCTCGGTCGGCCGGTCGGCCGCGACATTGGGGACGGTCCGCAATGCGGCCTGTACGCAGCCCTGTTGGCGCAGCCGCCGCGAAGGACTGCGACGCAGCCGGGTGCCGGGACCCAGGATTCTCGGTCTGGACCATGACCACCTCGGGGGCCGCCCGGGATCCTGCACGCGGACCCGGTGACCTTCGTCCGGACCGCGGCATACACGGAACGGCCTCGGGCCGGTGTTCGCATATGCGGTCGATGGGGAGGTCTCTTCGGCAGTGCTACCCGGCCCGCATGGATCCGCGGAATGTACGGAACGCCCACGGCCCCGTTCCGGGGATCACCCCCACAGCGGACGGAGCGCTGCGAAAAAAGCTCGATCATCCTGACCTCGAACAAGACCTTCAGCAAAGCGCACATGTTCCGGCGAAACCTGTGTGAGGCGGCGGCGAAGTTTCAGGATTCGGCCTTGCGGAGTCGTCGAAGAGGGTCTGCTGTGTCTCATCTCGCCGTACTGATGACGTAGTCGATCGCGGTGCCGGAGCAGAAGGCCCCGGCAGGCAAGGTCGTCGACCTGATGGCCGCCCTCAAGGAGTCGGTGGCGAAGGCGCAGGCGAACCGTGGCGAGGACGTCACCATCCACGACATGCCGAAGAAGAAGGCTGCGGCAAGGCGACGAAAAGGGCGCCCGCCAAGAAGGCCACCGTGAAGAAGATGGTCAAGAAGGCGGCAGCGCGGAAGCCGTGCAGAGCCTAGTAGGGCTTGGTCAGGTTCGCTCGGTGGTGGCGTGTCCGTTTGATGGATTGTGGCGTTGATCGGGTGTGCTGGGTGGGGAGTTGGCCGCGGTCCGGTGTGCTCTGGAGGACTTCGCGGCGGAGATGTTCGAGCCGTTCGCGCGGGTGGATCAACGTCGTTGGGGCGCGGTCTATCCGCGGGGGCTGTTGCTGGATGGGCACCGTAAGTCGGTGGAGCCGATGGCCGCCGCCACCGGCCGCCACGGCCACACCGACCCCGAACAGGAACTCGGCCTCAACCGCATCGAGTGATCACGGCGCAATCGAACAAAGTTCAAACACTCCGCGGCTCTGGCCCCCAAGGCCTCGGCATAGTCACGTTATGTCCGTTTTATTCATGCCGGGTCGAGTCGGAAGGTCTCGGGGTCCTGGTGGCGTCCCGGGCGTGGTGGCGTGCAGGCGGCTGTGATGCTGGCGTTCCTGGCCGTTTTGGAGGATCCCAATGGCGAGCAGATCGTGGCTGTCAGGCGATCTGGCTATGGCCGTCAGGGCGCTTCACGCGCATCCTGTGAAGTGCGCGGAGTGGGCGGGCGTGGCCAGCCATGCTGGGTTCTGGCCGGCGAGGAGGAATGCATGGAAAGCGCGCCGAGCAGGACGGCCATGTTTGCGGCCGTGTCGCGTGGATTGTTTCGCCTGGAGAACGCGTCGCCGTGGGTACTGGACGATGCGCTGGCCCTGGTGCTTGTCGGCCCGGTATGGCAGCAACTGCGAGACCAGTTCGATCCGCTGTTCCCCGGCCCGGTCCGCCGCGAGTCCCGTGCGGCTGTCTGCACCCGCAGCCGGTACGCCGAGGATCGGCTGGCTGCTGGTGCCTTCACGCAGTACGTGATTCTTGGCGCGGGGCTTGACTCGTTCGCGTGGCGGCGGCCGGATCTGCTCGGCTCGCTGACGGTGTTCGAGGTTGATCACCCTGCCTCCCAGGCCTGGAAGCTCGAGCGGGTCAGGGAGCTCGGCCTGCCGCTCAGCGACTCGCAGGTATTCGTGCCGGTTGATTTCGAGGCCGAACCGGTTCAGGGTGTTCTGGACTCGGCCGGGTTCGACTGGGCGCAGCCGGCGATGTTCTGCTGGACGGGCGTCGCCCCCTATCTGACGGCACAGGCGATCGAGTCGACGTTGCGCACGATCGCGGCGGCTGCTCCCGGGTCTGAGGTGGTGTTCTCCTATCGGGCCGAGGACTGTGCGCTCGACGACGCGGGGACGGAATTCGCCCGTATCTACACGCCGATCGCGGCTTCTGCCGGCGAGCCTCTTCAGCCTGGCTGGCCGGCATCCGAGATCGAGAGGCTGATCAGCCGGTGCGGGCTAAAGGTCGTGGACCACCCCGCACGTGCAGACCTTCAGCAGCGGTACTTCGCCGGCCGTACCGATGGCCTGCGGCCCTATACCTTCGAGACCCTGGTGGCGGCGCGGGTCACCTGAGCGAACGCAGGCCACGTCGGCAACTTCACCGTCTGCGAGGGCCGGGCGGTGACGGTACGGCAGAGGAGTACCGCGACCTCCAGGGCCTCGGTGTAGCCGCGTCGTGTCCGTTTTGCTCATGCTGGGCGCAGTCCGAGGGTTTCGAGGGTCCGGGTGGCGTCCCGGGCGTGGTGCCTGCAGGCGGCGGCGATGCTGGCGTGCCCGGCCGTTTTCAAGATGCCGATGGCCAGGTTGCGCAGGGCGGCCATGGCCTGGGGTCCGCTGCCGGTGCGGATCTGGGAGGCGTCTTCGCCGTAGCTGACGTCGCGGAGGTGGCGCAGGGCCTCGATCTGCCAGTGGCCGCGGATCCAGGCGGCGAGCTGGGCGGGGGTTGCCTGGCGGGCGTCCACGCGGGTGATGGCGTAGACGGTGACGGTCCGCCACCTCCCGCCGTCCAGCGGCCGGACCTGGCGGGTGAGGCAGATGGCCTGGGCGGCGTGCGGGAAGGCGAGCCCGACGGCGACGGCCGCGGCCTTGAGGGTGCGGTGCTCCTGGCGGCCATGGCCCCGGTTGTGCTGGCGGGAGGCGACCGGGATGTGCCGCCAGGGCAGGTTCTTGACCTGGGCGTACAGGCCCGGCTGGTTCTTCTTGACCACCAGGATGTAATGGGCCCTCTTGCCGGTGACAAGGAACTCGGCATGCTCGCGCTGCGTGTGCAGGGCGTCGGCGGTGATGACGCACCCGGCCAGGTCCACCGGCTCGAGCAGCGGCGCGAACCGGGTGATCTCGTTGGTCTTGCCGTCCACCCGGACCTGGCCGAGCACAACACCACAGAGCTGATCGAGGGCGGCCAGCAGGTGCACCGGCTGGCCGTCGGCGCTGGCGTGACGGGTGCCCCGCACCGCCTTGCCGTCCACCGCGACCGCCCGTCGGCGGCGCCGCCCGTGTCCTGCTGCCTGGCCGGCGGCGTGCAGCCGCGCATCCAGCCAGGACCCGACGGCGGCATCCAGCCGGTCAGCGTCCACGGCTTCCAGCACGCGGCGCATAATCCATACGCGAAGCACCGCTCTTTTTTCGCGATCGTCCGGAATTCCTGTGGATCCCCTGTCCCACGTACTGTCCCTGTCGAAAGTCGAGAGCGCCGTATGTGCGGAGTTGAGGGCGGGCGGTGACTGGGCTGTGACCTTCCCCGGTCAATTGCATGTGAAGTTCGGGGTGGTTCTGGCCGGTTCCTGTTGGCTCACGCTGGAGGGCGCGGAAGCACCGCTGCGACTGCGGGACGGTGATGGCTACCTGGTCGTGGGCGGCAGGCCGTACCAACTCTCCAGCGATCCGCGGGCGGTTCGGGTGCTCCTGGAAGCCGTCTGGGCACCGGGACAAGAACGCGGGCACTGCGGCACCGGACTTGACACCACGCTGATCGGCGGGAGACTCACCTTCGACCGTGCCAACGCCGATCTGCTACTGAAGGCCCTACCCCCCGTCATTCACCTTGCCGTGGACTCGGACGAGACTGGCGCGCTGCGCGCCACGATGCGGCTCATCGCACACGAGACAGCCACGCCCCGATCGGGGCAGACGCTGATGTTGGACCGCGGAATTGGCCTGTCAGTGAACTCGCCAAAGCGGCAAGCATGTCGCGATCGGCCTTTTCTGACGCATTCAGGAGTTCCGTCGGAACAATTCCGGCGAAATACATGCTGAGCTTGCGCATGCACTCAGCCAAGCAAATCCTCTTGAAGTCCGACAGAACGGTCTCATCGATGGCCGCTGAATTCGGCTATGGGTCCGGAGCCGCCTTCAGCACCGCCTTCAAGCGAGTAATGAACATCGCCCCGGAGCTACCGGGTCAGTGGAACGGCCGACCGATTGGACGCCGCTCAGCATCGAACCCCAGGCGGGGTGTGTCAATTTAACGGCTGATCTTGGTTGTTGAGTGGTCAGTTGTTGCTCGGGGTCAGGCGGCCCTCGAAGGCGATCTGGAACTGCGCTGGCTTGTGCTCTGGGCGCCAGATGAAAAGGACCAGCCCCAACCGCACCAGCGGCAGCACCAACTACTGGACCGGTCCTTGATCTCCCGCCAGGTAGCCGACAAGAAGATCGAGGAGCCGCTGCGCGGGTTCTACGCCGCTACTCCTCCCGCGGATCTGCCCGCCGACGTGTGCTGAGGTGAGCCGCGCGGGTCGGATGGGCTCCAGGGAAAGTAGTGGGCTGGGTCGCAGTGATCGGATCACGCCCGCGGGGTCTGCCGGCTGCAGTCGTTTCCAGCCCGGCGCATCTGAGCGGTGAAGCCGACCTCGCCTCTGGACCCGGACTCCGCCGCCCGCCCCGCTGCGCCGCCACGCTCACGGTGAAGGCCCGCCGGGCCCGTGCGGTCGGGCCGTCGGTCCGGTGGTGTCCTGGCCTGGGTGCCGCCGTCTTGGAGCGGGCAGCCAAGAGATCTGGGCGTGGTGCCGGTGCCGAGTGCTGGCAGGCTGCCCCGTTCCTCGAGCACCTGGTGTGCGGGGTGGTGGCCGGGCAGGCTAGTTTGCTCGGGTGAGTCTCCTTGATGATGTGGCCGAGCGTGACGGCTGGCGCTGCTGGGTGTGTGACGAATCGGTCGACCCCGACGAGTCGGTGAACGACCCGCGGGGGCCCAGCGTCGATGGCCGGACCGCCGACCGCAAGGCCAAGGTTGCCGAGCGGCTCGCGCACCGTGGGTGCAATTCCCGTAAGGGCGCGGTCAAGGTGGTCATCGCCTGGCCGGACCGCTTGTACGTGGTCGAACCCGCGCCGCTGATCACTGTTGCCGGGAGGCTGGAGCGCAAGGGGGGCCGCGAGATGGTGGGCCGTTGTCCGACCAGGCGGGACGCCCAAGAGGCGGCGGACTGGCTGGTGGACCGGTTCTCCCGACTGGTACCGGGGCTGCCGGTGACCGCCGACATCGAGGCGGGCGGCGGCCAGTTCCTCGTCATCCTGGCCACCGGCCGTCGCTGATCGCGTGCCGGAGCGGCCCGCACCCGCACCCTGCGTCGCGCCCTGGACGCGACGGTCGAGGCCGCGCTCAAGCCCGCGAGGAGGGTCTGATGAAACGCCAGGTCAGCTACCAGTGGCGACTACGCGAGCGGATGGCCGCCGCCGGGATGTTCACCACCAGCGAGCTCGCCCCGCCGCTCGCCGAACGCGGCATCAACCTCTCCCTCTAGCAGGTCCACCGCCTGGTCACCGGCACTCCCGAGCGGCTGTCCCTGCCGGTGCTGGCCGCGCTCTGCGACATCTTCGACTGGATCCCAACCGATCTGATCGCCACCAAGGCGGAGAACGCCACGGTCCGCAAGGTCGCCACCGGCGACGCGGTTGTCGATCTGTCGGCCGTCCGGCCCAAACGCGCCCGCATCCGGCCCGAAAGATGAGCCGCACCCGCGTCGGCGCCGAATACCTGTTCTGCGCGCGCGATGCCGCCGGGCCGTCCGACTCGGGGCAGCCCACTGGCCCGAGGGCTACCTCTGCGCGGGCTGCTACGCCAGGCCCTGGAGACCTACGGAACCTGCACGGGCTTGCGGCGTCGACCAGCTTACCCCGGGCCTCGCACCGGCCGGCGGGACGCTCTGCACCGACTGCGCCGGTGGCCTCGGCGACTTCACCTGCGAACGGTGCAGACAGGAAGCACGACGCTACCGACGCGGAGTCTGCGGCCGATGTGTCCTGGCCGAGCGTCTCCACGAACTCCTCGACGACGGCACGGGCAGCATCCGGCCCGAACTCCTCCCACTGTTTGACACGCTCCGACAGATAAGACGCCCTTGGGGAGGGCTGACCTCGACCGACCAGCCCCATGTTCAGCGGAACTTGTAGGCCCTGGCCCGCAACCAAGTCCCGCTCACCCATGAGGGGCCGAGTCAGCTCACTCCGTGGCGATCGGTCGCCTACCTGCGCGACCTGCTCATGCAGTGCGGCGTCCTCCCGCCGGCCGACCGGCACTTGCTGCTGTTCCAGCGGTGGCTCGCTGAGAAGCTGTCGACCGTCAGCGATCCCGAGCACCGCAAGTTCCTGGAGCTCTTCGCCGAAGCCCTCCCGACCTGTTCCACCGCCATGATCTGCATCGCGCTGATCGCCCCTGATAGCCCGCCGCCTTACCAAGGATTCCACCCCAACTTGGCGAGGGCTCTGACAGTTCACCCAAAGACGCATCCCGATATGAAACAGCGGGAGGAAAGGCCCTCTGAGACGTCTTCGGCCGCGGCGGGGGATCGACGGCTTCGGCGTTCAAGTCGGCGTCCAGGACCAGCTGGTAGCGGATGCGGTCCCGGGTCTGGACGGTGCTGGTGTCCTCGCGGGGAGAGTCCGGCGTGGCGACCACGAAGTTCGGGTGATTGACGATCGCCGCGTGACGGCTTGGGTCGGGACCGGATCGGGCAGGAGGTCGTCGC
This sequence comes from Streptomyces sp. NPDC087263, assembly GCF_044744645.1. Taxonomy (NCBI): domain Bacteria; kingdom Bacillati; phylum Actinomycetota; class Actinomycetes; order Kitasatosporales; family Streptomycetaceae; genus Streptomyces; species Streptomyces sp. NPDC087263. The sequence continues at coordinate 30,838 of NZ_JBIUYT010000005.1, read as the reverse complement.
CCCGGGTCAGCGGCGTGCACCTTCATCGGTGGCCTGGTGGACCACGGGGGAAGTGCAGTGAAGTTGAGACGGCCCACCGATGAAGCAGCCCGAGACAGTGCGGAAGGTACAGGGCACGGACCCGCCAGCTGAAGCCGAGCGCGAGACCGGACAGCGGTACAACCTTTGGGCCTGGCGAGTCGTCATATCTACCGTATGACGCACAATGACCATTCAGCACAAACTGGTTCCAACGGGGGAAACATGAGCACGGTCCGCAAGGGCATCCGTCACCGCGTCCGCACCCGCCGCGCTTCCACCGCGGCCCTCACTCTCCTGATGGCGGGGGTCTTGGGGACCGCCGGCGCCGGGGCGTCCAGTGCCGGTACGTCAACACCGGCGCAGCAGAAGAAGCAGATCGCCTCGTCCGTCCTCGGGAGCGACTACAAGATCACCCTGACCGCCCTGCAGTCACCGGAGGACCAGTACGCCGCCACCGTGGAACTCCAGGTCTACAAGCAGAGCGGCGGTGCTTGGAAGGAGACCGACCTGGTCACCGTAGGCGACGTGAACGGGTGGTTCTGGTTCCCGGTCACGGGCAGTGGCGCCATCTGTGAGTTCTCGACCGCGAGCACGGAGCCGGCGCCGCTCGCGGTGAGCCTGCTGGTCACGCCGTCCATCGGCTGCTCGGACCCGGTGAACTACCTGGTGAAGGAAGGTCGGGTGTACGCCGCCTGATCGACGTCGCCAGAACTCCGGTGGGCCGACCCCTGCGGCCCACCGGAGTTCTGGCGACGGCGGCCGCACCCACCCGCCGTTCGATATTGACGGTGGCCGTTCCGGGCGGCGCCGGCGATGCTGGCGCCCGACTCGGTGTGGGGGCGAAGGCCTTGGTCGGGTCGGTCAGGGTGAGTTCAGAGGTCTCGTGGGCGGGTTCTTCCCAGCACGGTACCTGGTGAGGGCCGGACCGAGGTCGGTGCGGACTGGTCACGCCGAACGTGAAACGCACCAGCCAGACGAAGTACTCGCACCAGCCGCCAACTCGTGGGCTCACTCGCCAAGTGAGGTATTCGGTCACAGCTGAGCCGAAGCACGATTGAGTGAGGGACTTCGACCCGGGCTGAGGGCGGACTTCGGTTCGTCATGATCCGCACGCCTTATACCGGGAGGGACCATGGCCGAAGGCCACAGCGACCAACGCACCAACCACACGGAAAACTCTGACAATGTCGTGGACGAGCGGACCGTAGTTGAACTGGCGTACCGGCCCCAGTCGGCCGACGCCCTGGTCGGCCTGCGGGTCCGTGAGCGGATCAAGCGGACCGGGCTACTGCTGCGGGGTGTGTTCCTCCTCCTGTGGGTAGGGCAGTGGCTGGTCTCCGCCGTGGTCCGCGGGAGTGTCGACGTGGTCTCGACGGTTCTGTTCCTGTTGGTCGTCCTGCTGGTGTGGGGGTACCCGCGGCTGCAAGCCGCCCAGGTGCAGCGGCTCGTCGGATGGCAGGGCGAGTACCGCGCCACCGTGTCTCCGGCCGGGGTCACGTGCCGTACCGACCACGGCACACTGATCCAGAAGTGGTCCGTTTTCCAGGGATACCGGGAAACGGCAAGTCACTTTGTCCTGCTCAGCCGGGATCCCAACATCATGTGCGTCGACGTCTTGCCCAAGCGGGGCGTGCATGAGGCTGGGAACCTCGAGCGGCTCCGGGCGATCCTGGACCAGCACATCCCTCGCGTGTGACAGATGTCCGCCGTGGTGACAACGAGCGCGTCTCTGTGACAGCTGTCCTGCTTCGGCTCAACAGCCGGTCAATTCAGCGGTCTCGATTCCCTCTTTCAGAAGTCGAAAACCATGTAGTCGCTGCCGGCGCTTGCGTACCTGCGGCTCCTGGCGGGCCCGCACCGCATCGTCGATCGTCGCGGCGACGTCGGCGCGGACGTGCTTACGGGCGCCGCGACGGTAGCGGCTCTCGGGGTCGGCGGTGACACCGAGCTCCTGCGCGACGGCCTTCGCGTTGCCCAACTGCTCGAGCGGGTAGCCGATCTGGCCAATGTACGGCGGTCTGAACCACGGCCGGATCGACGTCGGCCAACTGCGGAAAGTGCTGGCCGGCCTGCCGCTGCCGCGGGTCGACGGCAGGCGCCTGTCCTTGCGGTCGATGTGTCGCCGTGGCTTCGCTCGGACGCGCCATGCTCGGCGCGCGAACGGCCCAGGCCCTCACCTCCTGGACCATCTCCACCAGGTGGGCGAGCAGACTCTGCAATGGCGTCTCGCCTGAACTCCATCGGGGCGCAGATCGAGATCTTCCGGGACATCTGGCAGGCGGCTGCCGCCGCAGCCTGCCGGCCGACCGCCTCTTTCCCGGGTGGCGCTGCCCGGCGTCCTGCGGCACCGCGGGTGCCGGACTCCGGGCAGCGCCGATCCGGCCTACTGAGGGGTGAGTGTGAAGGACTGGGCAGCAGCGCCGGAGCAGGTCCACTGCTGGAGCCGGGCGCCGTCGGTGGTGGAGCCATCGGTGACGTCCAGGCACTGGGCGGGATTGCTGCGTGGCGTCAGGGTGTACGTGCCGCCTGCCTGAGGAACCGCCTTCCACTGCTGATTGGTACCGCCGCCGTAGGCCCAGAGCTGGATCTTCGCTCCGTTGCCGGCTCCCGTCCCGCCGGTGACGTCCCAGACGGCGTTGGCCGCGTTGCGGCTGACGAGCTTGTAGTAGCCGCTGTCGGTGGACTGGAACTGCCACTGCTGGTTGGTACTCCCGGACACGCAGGTCCACTGCTGTACGGCGGCGCCGTTGGCGGTCGAACCAGCCGCGTCGTCAACGCACTTGCCGGTGTTGGCGTTGGTGACCGTGTACCACTTCGTCGGGTCCACAGATCCGCTGGTGCCCCCGCCGACGTCGGGCCAGATGTACGTGCCCACCGTCTTGGCGGGCAGCGTGCTGCTGACCTGCTGGCCGGCGGCCCGCAACGTGAAGGGCTGGTTGGAAGCTGTCTGGTTGACCACGACGGTCACCAGGCTGCCGTCGGGGTTGAGGAAGGCGACGTTGGTGACATTGCCACTGGTGCCGTTGTTCGTCTGGACCCGGGTGGCGCCGCGTGCGATGAACTTCGAGAACTGGCCGACGATGTAGTACTCGGGCAGTGCCCAGTACGTGTCCGGGTTGCTCGGCGACTGGATGAACATGGTCGGGTCGGGTGCACCGGACCACTGCTCCGGGCTGCGGTTCTGGTCGAGCATGGTGACCCAGTCCTGGTACATGATCGACTGGTTGCGGAAGTACTGGACGATCCGGTCCGCGCCGGCGGTGCCCCACACGGCGCGCTCGGTCATGGCCACGTCCTTGGTCGGGTAGCTCGACTTGACCTGTGCCATGGCGGTCGGATCCCCGCCGTAGTCGTGGAAGGCGACGCCGTCGACCGAGCTGAACGCGCTGCTGGGTGAGCCGGGACTGCCGAGGACCCCGGCGGTGTAGGTCGGGCCGTCGCCGAAGTTGTGGTCGTAGGCCCAGATCTTGGTGGCCGACGCGCCGTTGCTGTTCAGCTCGCCGCGCAGCGCGGTGGCGATCCTGCGTTCCTGGTCGGCGGTGAGCGTCATGCCCGGGTAGTCCGGCGGTGAGAACAGCGGTTCGTTCTGCATCGTGACGGCGTACAGCGGCAGTCCCTGGCCCGCGTAGGCGGTGACGGCCTTGCGCAAGTAGGTGGCGAGCACAGGGATGTTCGCGTCGGGAAGGGTGCCGCCGATCAGGCTGTTGTTGTTCTTCATCCAGGCCGGGGGGCTCCACACACTGCCGAACAACAGCAGGTTGGGGTTGATCGCCTTCGCTTCCTTGAGGACCGAGATGATGTTGTAGTCGATGTCCTTCTGGATGGAGAACCGCGACAGGCTCGGGTCGGCCGCGCCGTCGTCGTAGGTGTAGAACTGCCGCGAGGTGAAGTCGCTCGAACCCAGCGGGATCCGGGCGATGTTGAACCCGGCACCGTTGACCGGGTCGACGAGCTTGCGCAGCGCTGCTGTACGCGCGGAGGCACTCATCCGGGACAGGTTGTAGATCGTGGACTCCTCCAGCGAGGAGCCGACGCCAAGGACGGACTGGTAACGGGTGGCCGTGTCAGCGGTGATGGTGGCCGTGCCCGACGCGGTGACCGCGGTGAGGTCGGACTGTCGCGACAACTGATACTGGGTGGAGGCGAGCCCCGCCGCCGGGTTGGTGAACCAGTTCGCGTTGGCCGGGCCGAATCCCGAGGCGGTCGACTCCGAGCTGAAGTACACCTGCACGGGAGCGCCGGCTGCTTGGGCCGACGGTGCGTTCACTGTGGTCAGAGCGACGGGTGCGAGCAGCGCGCCGACCGCCGTCGCCGTCAGCGCGAGCGTGGCCCGACGGCTGCGCACCACGGGACTGGCGGTCCGGGAGCGCGGTCGCCACCAGTGTGGGTGTCTCAGAGGCACGGGAACTCCTGATCGGGTGGGGGATGTCGCCTGCCGCTCGGTGTGAGCCGGTGAGACTCGCTCATCCGACGCTGGGCGTGCGGTGCGGGCGCTGGATCGGGCGGGGCGTTCCGAAGGCGGGAGGCTGATGCGACTGTGGTGGACGATCAGTGGGGTGACACAAGGGATTCACGGCTTTTTACAAGTCGTGAACTTAGGGGGGTGCTGAAGTACCGTCAACCCTCGCGTCTCAACGGGCGCATCAGGTGTGGTGCCTCGGAACCGGTCGGTCGCTGTCTCCGTGCGTCGTGAGAACCTGGCACGCAGAAGGCCCGACTGGCCCGACCTGGTCGGGAGCCGAGCCGATGGCAAAGGGGCCAGCACGGGTGACAGACCCGATGCGCTTCCCTCTCACCTTGACGTCCTCTGGCCGTCCCGTCATGTACGGCTGGTGGGGCGATGCGGCAACTGCCGAGGAGAAGTTCTCCAAGTGAATCGGCTCGTATGCGATCGAGGCAGCACAGGTCGTATTGACGGAGCGGACCGGTGCCGGCGACCACGTGCTTATGAGCTGGCCCGAGGACGCCTGGTGTCAGCCTGCCGCGGTGTCGGGGTACCGTACGAGCTTCCTGAGCGCGGCTTCGAATTACTGATCTCTTCGGGTTGTTGTCGGGTGCTGATCGCTGCGGTAGGCCGGTCGTATGCGGTACGCGCAGGGCGGCGGGTTGACCGCCGAGCGGCGAGAGTTTCGTGAGCGGATCCGGTACCAGGCGGGCGAACGGTTCACCCGCGGCGAGAAGACCGCGGTGATCGCGAAGGATCTGCGGGTGAGGTTCATCGACGCTCTCGCCGCGACCGGGACCGGCACCGTCATCAAGCCGCTCTGCCCGGTGTGCGGGCAGCGGCGCCGTCTGAGCGGCACGGTGGACGGCCGGCGGGTGTGCACGATGTGCGACGAGCAGGCGAGGGCTGTCGCGTGCGAGCTCTGAGTCCGGATGATCGCTGTCCGGCCAGCGCAGTCTGTCCGACTTCACCGCGGAGCTCAACTCGTTGCGGCTTGCCCCTGCTGGCCTTGATGCATCCAGGCGATGACGTCGAACACACGCGGAACGCCGATGCCCTCGCCGATACCCGCCTTGTCGCCGAGACGGACCAGTTGTTCGTGGAAGGCGCCATTGTCCACGCGGAGTGCGGCAGCCAACGCGGCCCAGAATGACTGGTCCATCCTCGGGCGCTCCAAGAGCTGCTTGATGCGTATGTCGTAGATCGGGGTGATGGCGCTCCTTGAAAACGGCCACTCCTTACTCGGGCGAACCCCCACCTGCTCAGTGGATCTCCCCACACATGTGGCGCTTGGCCTGCGGACGGGCGCCGCTGCGGAGAGGCAGGCGATAGCCGGCCGGATCCGGGGGGTGCCTCTATCCCTTTGGTCAAGCGAAACGGGGCTGCGTTGGTTCGCGTAGGCGGGAAGGATGGCGGCATGGCCGATCTGCTGTGGGACGACGTGAGCTGTTTCTTCGATCCGGACCTGATGGGGTCGCTGCCGGATGTGCGGGTCCCAGGTGCCTCCGTGGAGGACTGGCAGTGGGTCCTCGATCTTGTCGTTGAGAGGGGCTGGAAGTACCAGTACTCCGAAGGCGAGACGGTGCTTCCGGTGCCTCGTGCGGCGGCCGTTCTGGCCCGCCCCGCGGAAGCCGAGTGCCCAAGTTTGCGAGTTTGGCCGGTGCCCGGTGTGCTCGCGATCTTCCGTTTCCATGCCGACGATGAGATTGACTTCGACGTCAATTTGCGGGAGTTGCAGGGCCAGGCGCGACTAGATGTGTTCTGTGGCTTCCTTCGTGAGATCGGGCGGCACTTGGGCAAGTGGGTGCTGATGGATCCGGAGAGCGACTCTGGCCATCCGGTGCTCGGGTTCGATGTCGAGGCTGATCGAGTTGTCCTCCTTGCGGAGCCGTTGGTCAGGTGACCGCAGTCGTCGGCCGGGATTCGTAGAAGGTTCCGTCGCGGAGCATCGCGTAGAGGACATCGGCTCGGCCTCGGGCGCGAACCACCAACCCGCCCGCGCTGTGCACAGCTTCCGTAACGAGCACCACGAAGTCCGCGAACAGCACGTCCTGCCAGGCGAGTTCGTCGTGGTTCATGTCCTGGACGTCGACGCAGACGGGTCGGTTCAGCCCGCCTCATCGGGACATGACGGAGCGTCATGCCTGGCGCATCGTGACGGGGCGTACCCCAGCTCACGGTCCGAAATCGAACAGCTCCCGTCCCGTGCCATCCAAGGTCGAGCGTTGCCATCGAATGTTGAGCGCACACGCTTCCGGTACCGGGCTACCCGTGCCGGATGACGTTGTAAATCGTCTGGGAGGCGGGCGCCGGGTGCGGGACGTTGTTCCAGCCGATCTCCTCGGCGCGCTTCTCTATCGCTTCTCGGGCTGCTTGAGCTGCGGCTTCGTCCTCAAAGAAGGCGACAGACAGCCCGTTGCCAGTCGCAGGATCGATGAGGTGATACGCACCATGGACACCCGGCACGGTGGCAGCGGCCTCCAGCACCCAGTCACGGTCATCCGTCGGCATCGGTTCCCAAACGGCCACCCTCGCGATCATCTTTGTCTCCCTTGTCCGCTGTCCGCTTGCTGAGCCTTCAGGATGAAGGAACCTTCGGTGGAAGTGCTCAGCTTTCGGTGACACCGAACGGCCCCTTCGCGGACCGTGACGGCTCCCCGTGATCGCTGCCAGACCCCACTTCGCCCCGCCACCACCCCTCAGTACTCCCGAACGCCCCTCCCACTGGGGCCAGTTGGAGTCGCCCCGATGGGGCCGCTGAAGGGATCTGTCAGCGATCACGGGGAGTGGTCACGGTGGGTGATGTCGCGGTTCGATTCGGAGGTGTCGCAGGGCCGTCGGCTGGGAGCCAGTGCGGAAGTCGGGGTGCCCCGGTGCGGGTGTGCGAGCGGCTCCGCTGCCGGACGTGGCAGCCGGGCCTGGTGCTCGTCTCCGTGCCCGCGCCCCGGGCCGTCCTTTCAGCCCAGCGCGTCCATCAGAGCGGTGATGTAGGCATCCAGTCGCTCTTCCACGGCCGGTGTCGTCAGTTCCGCCCGCCCCGCCTCCCGCCACGGCCGCGCCACCCACTGCGCACCCGCCGTGAATGCCAGAGCGTCCAGCAGCCGCCAGTACAGCCGCTCGCTCGCAGCCGCGGCCAGCACCCCGCCAGCCTCCTCATAGGCTTCAGCGAACCGCAGACCCCACGCCGGGCCGTGCAGCAGCGCGAGGTTGGTGGAGCAGTGCGCGACATCGAGGTCCGCCGGGCCCCAGGAGGTCTGCACCCAGTCGACGACCCCGGTGATCCGGGGACCTGCCAGGCTTGGGGGCGGCACGTCGAACAGCACGTTGCCGGGGTGGAAGTCCCGGTGCAGGAACCGTCCCTCATAGGACGGCGCAGGCTTGCGGATCACGTCTATCGCCGCGGTCCATGCCGCCGCGTCGGCGCCGTCTGGAGGGTCGACTGCGTCGGCGGTCGTCCACGCCTCATACTCCCGGGGCCGCTCGGCGGGTCGCAACGCGTGGATTGCCACCAGTTCACGGGCCAACAGGGGGACGCGCGCCTGCAATCCCTCCTCATCGAGGACCGTCCGGCCCGCCAGATGTGTCATCAGGAGTGACGGATACTCGCAGTGCGCGGCGGTCGGATCAACCGCGACCGGTCCGGGAGCCGGCACGCCGGTCCCCTTGAGTAGCGTGAGGACGCCGGCCTCCCGGTTCAGCAGGTCCTCGGCGTGCTCCACGAAGAACGGGTCGACGAAAGTCCGCAGCACCAGGTCGCGGGTGCCGCCGTCCCGCGTGCTGATGGTCAGCCGCCGCATTTCGGCGGTGATGCCGCCGTGCAGTGTCTCGGTTTTGACGATCCGTTCGCCGGCCTTCAGGTGCCGGCTCACCCAAGCAAGGGTCAACGGTCGGACGGCCCCTGTCTCATCGTGGTTGATCACCGTGCCACCCCATCATCCGGACGGACGGACGCACGCGCAAAGCCTTTCGCTGGAGGCGATGGCAACGCTGCTCTGCTCCTCTCGCAGCAGACCCCGTTCAGGACCCGAATCGAGCCGTGGCCACAGTCTGGAAAGGCCCCGTCTCAGCGGGCTCTGGCATTGATCGCGAGGAGCCGTCACGGCGGTCACTGAAGCAGGATCATCTTGAGGAGTAGTTCGAATTCGGCCTGTCCGTATAGCTGCCTTTTGATCTTTTTGATGCGGTTCACGGCGCCTTCGGTGCCGCCCGAGCTCCAGCGGAGAGTGAGTCCGGCGGTGAAGGCGTCGAAGTCGCTGGTGAGGCCGCGTGCGAAGCCGGTCAGTCCGGGCGGTCCGCCTCGGCGGCGTCCTCAATCCAGGCGGGCAGCAGGACGCTGGTCTGCTGGGTGAGCATGTTGCCGAAGCCGCGGACCAGCCGGTGCGCGGTGGCCAGTTCGGGGCAGGCGTCGAGCACTGCCTTCAGCTGTTGATGTTCGTCCTCGGTGAGCGTGGAGGGGCGACGGGTGAGCCAGCCGGTGACCTGCCGGACGCTCGGCGGCGCCGGAGGCCGGGCAGGGTTGTCGGGCCACTGCAGACGGCTGCGCGCCCAGTCGCGGAGGCTGCTGTAGGGCACCGGCCGGCCCAGGGCGGCGAGCTCCTCGCGCAGTTCCTTGATGGAGATGGCGCCCGCGGTCTCGTCGATGCGTCACTGCAGGTAGGGGCGGTGGACATCGAGGCGGCTGGGTCGGGTGCGGCGGCCGGTGACGGTGTCCTGCCAGCGGGCCGCGCGGGCGAACCGCTGGACGGTGTGACGTCCCCAGCCCAGATGCCGGGCGATGGCGCGCAGACCCACGCCCTCGTTCAACAGGCCGTGGACCAGGGCATGATGCGCCCGCATGCGCTCAGCCCGGCACCCGGTCGGCAAGGCATCGGCGGGCAGCGACGTCTCCTGACGGGTGCTGCCGGTCGAGATCGTGGCGTCCTCCTCTTCTGGCTGCAGGGTGAGAACGCGCAGCTGGTCGCGGTGGGCCGCGACGCACTTCTCGACCTCCTGGCCGAGGTTCTGCCACAAATGGAACCGGTCTGCGACCTGCAGGGCATCCGGGGCGCCGAGCGCGGCGCCTTCGGCGTAGGCGCTGGCCCGGTCCCGGCAGATCACCTCCACCCCGGGTGGGCCGTCAGCCGTGCGGCCAGCGGTGCCGCCTCGTGCCCCGGCAGCACATCGATGGGCCGGTGCCGTTCACCATCCGTGATCACAGTGGCGTAAGAGTGGCCGCGCCGGGTGGCGAAATCGTCGACACCGAGGGCCTGCGGGTGTCGTAGAGCGGGTCGGGCATGGCCCGAATCCGGTTCAACAGCCCCATCCGCCCCGCCGTAAGGCCCAGAGCGTTGGCCATGCGCGCCCCGGCACGGCTGGCCAACGCGAGCGCGATCCGGTCCAGCAATGCGCGGAGCCGGTCCGTGACACGGGCCTAGGGGGCTGGTCAATCCTGGTATCTGCTGGGCGAACGTGCGCTGAGGACAAGCGCTGTCAGCGCATACGAAGCGCCGCACCAAGAGCAGGATTCGTACCGCGTGCCCGGCCGGCGGAAGATCCTGTAAGCGACGCTCGTAGCGGTCATGCACACGTGTCGACGCCCGGCCGCAAGCCGGACACGAGCCCGCGTCACGGCAGACACTGAGCCGCACCACCATCCCGCACCCGCCGTGCACCGCCGTGGTGACCAGCACCTCGAATCCCTTGAACAGCACGTCCTGCCAGGCGAGTTCGTCGTGGTTCATGCCCTGGACGTCGACCCCGACGGCACGGTTCAGTCCGCCCCACCGGAACATGACGGAGCGTCATGTCCGGCCGACCACGGCGGAGCGTACCCCGGCTCACGGTCCGGTATCGAACGGACCCTTCACGGATCGTGACCGCTCCCCGTGATCGCTGACAGATCCCGCTGAAGTCCGCCCTAGCCCCCCTGGAGCAGCGCCACCAGGAACGCCCGGTCGCCCGCGTCGAACCGCACCCGCTGCCCGTTCAGCTGCCGCTCCAGCACCGCGATCTGATGGCGCAGAGCCAGGACCTCTACGTCCATGTCCCCATCGCTCATCGGCAGCAGCCGCGGCATCGCGAAGGCGCTCGCCATGCCCAGGTACACCAGTCGCAGCAGCATGGTCGGTCATCATGCCTGGGTGATCACCAGTCGTGCCAGAGTGGTCGACGCGGCCGACATCCGGCGAACCGCCGCGCACTGGCTCCAACCAGCGCGGATGACGTTATCGGCAGCGTCACCGTCAACGAGCCGTCCCTGGAACCGTTGTCCCGAACCCGCGATCTCCAGTACTGCGGGCAGCATCACGAAGCAGATCCACCTGGCGGCAGGGGTCGGAGGTGTCGAGCACTCGGGTGCGTACCTTCGCTACGTGCTCGGAGCTCTCGTACCACTCGTCAAGGTCAATGGGCAGGTACTGGACACCTAATCGTCGCAGTTGACCCGGCCGCCTCCGGAATACTTGGTGCCGTTGACCTCCACCCACCCGGTGATCTCGGCGCAGTAGATGTTGGCGCCTGAGACGTAGATGCTTCCGGCGTAGGTCGAGTAGGAGCCGCTGTCGTACCACGAGGTCTGCCAGACGTAGCGGCGGACGCGAACCTCCATGTTGTGTGAGCCGGCCCGGTTGTCGAAGGTCATCGCGCAGTAGGTGCCGCTCCCTGTATCGTCCTTCCAGACCTGGATGTATCCCACGTTGTCCGAGAGGGGCATGCGGGGAAGCGCATAGCCTTTGCACGACGAGAATGGCCCCGCGTAACCGGGTGGGGCGTCCGCCGGGTCGGTTGCCGACGCAGCGCCCGACCCACCCAACACAATCCCCGCCACGAGTCCGCAGACCGCCGCGACGGATAGGCCACACCTTCTGATCCTGTCGATCCTGCTCGCCACAAGTCCCCCTTGAGCTTCGTGTGCCCGGCGGTCCACAGCCCCGCACAGACCGGAAGCGAACGGTGCTCCCGCCCGGAAGAGGACCTTGATTCTGTACGTGACCGACCCACCGTAGCGAGCAGTCCGCCCCCCGGGAAGCGACCAATTGAGCCACTGGGCCGTCACCGCTGGACCCTCGCGCCATGGCTTGGCTCGCCCCAACCCGGCTCGGCGACCGTCCGCATCCGGTTCCCCTGGACTCGGCGTCGTGGGCAGTGCTGGAATGCTGTCTGGCCCATTGCGAAGCCCAGCAGACAGACAATCCCCACGTCATGGTCACCCGCCAGACGAAGGTCGGCCGGGCCCGGCGTCCACCGCCTATGTCAGTCACTTCCTCGACGCCTGCGGCTTCCCGCCCCGAATGATCCGCTGCACTCGACTGCTCGACCTGGTCAACACCATGGATCCCAACCTCGTCGCCGCCGCGTTCGGCATGGACCCCAAAGGCACCATGATCTATCTCGCAAACCACGTCGATGAGGGCTGCTTGCCGGAGCGGTGAAGACCAGGCATTGGTGGTTACTGAAGCCGCAGGACGCCAGGGGCACGATCCTCGAAGATCGTGATCAGCCAGTCGAAGACGGTCGGCCCGTGCTCTGCGTGCGCCGCAGCCAGATCCGCGCTGACAGCAGGACGGTTCGTGGGATGGCACCGTGAGAGGCGAATCTCCAGCTGGCGAGCCGTCTCCGGATAGCCCAGACGCTCGCGCGACGCCTGGTGCTCACGCCATTCAACAACGTAGTCATCATCGTCGGGCTGCCCGAAGCCACCGCTGAGGCAGTCAGCGAAGGCGTCGAGGTTCTTGCCGAAGTAGCCTCCAGGGCCGTTGACCGCCTCGCCGATGAGTCGCCAGAAGTCTTCCAGCGTCCTCACCTGGGTGCCGTCCAGCACGTATATCGCCGTCACGGCACGAAGGATACGTCCAGCTCGATGGTCTACCTCTCCAATTTGAACCCGTGCTGTTCAGCCACTGCCTGACACAGGTTCGCCGGAACATGTGCGCTTTTCCGAACGACTCGTTGGATGTGATGGCGGCGCTGTCCGCGCGCCGTCTGCTTCGGGCGCTGGTCTGAGCGCCTGGGCCTGGTGGGTAGTCCCGGACCGTGCCCTGACGTCGCCGATATCCCAGTGATCTGTCCGATGCCCGGTGGGAGTTGGTCGAGCCGGTCCTGACCGCCTGGCGGTCCGAGCGTCGCGGCCGCGGCCTGGGTATCGGCTGACCCGCGGATCATGACCTGCGCAGTCTGCTGAACGCGGTCCTCTAGGTGAACCGGACCGGGGTCCCGTGGCGTTACCTGCCGCACGACTATCCGCACTGGAACACCGTCAACGCCTGCTTCGCGCGTGGGCAGGAAGAGGGCGTCTTCGTTCAGTTCAACAGCCTGCTGCGTCGCCAAGTCTGCAGTCAGGAAGGCAGGGAGGAAGAACTGAGCGCCTGTGTCATCGATTCGCAGAGCATCAAGACTTCCAGCAGTGTCCCTGCCCGCGGGCAGGGTATCGATCCGGGCAAGAAGATCGTGGGCCGCAAGCGGAGCATCGTCGTCGACACCGTCGGCCTGCTCCTGGCCACCGTGGTTTCCGCTGCGAGCGTGCAGGACTCGATCGCAGGCCAGGCCCTGATCGGGAAGGTCGCCGTCGAGCATCCCACCGTCCGTAAGTCCTGGGCCGACGGAGGCAACCGCCAGCGTCTCGTGGAACATGCCGCCGCCCTCGGCATCGACATGCACATCGTCCGCCGCGACCGCACGACCAGGGGATTCGCCGTCCTGCCATGTCGCTGGACGGTCTGTCGGCGCGCCGGACGGTGTCTAGTGCTGCCGTCCAAGTGGTCCGGCCGTACTCGATCGTGGCTGCGGTTGAGTACGGCCGCGGTGGGCACCTTCTGGTCCTTGTGCTCGTTCGGGTCGATGGTGTGGGAGAACGGGAGGTCTGGCGTGGTATCGGCGTCCGGCCGCAGCCATGAAGAGACGTCCGGGGCCGGCACCAGCCGGCCGTCCGCAGCCTGCGGTATCGGGAGCTCTGCCAAGGCGCGGTGAAACCGGGCAAGGCGCTGTGAAACCGGCAACGCCTGTCCGTCGTTGGTCGGGGACTGCCGTTTGAGGCCCCGTGGCACGGTGGTGCTCCGGCGTGAGTGCCGGGTCGAGAAGTGTGCGCGCGGGCCTGTCCGAGCACAACACTGCGTCGCCAGTTCGAACATCGCATCGCAGCGGCGCGGGTGGTCAGGCGGTCGTAGAGGTCAGTCTGGTACCGGGACGACATGGTCGGGGACTCGGCGCGGACATCGTCGTGCTGCAGACTGCCCCTCGCGGCCTCGCCATGATCAACAGTGTCGTGACAACGCCCCTGGTCACGCCAGGGCCGCGTCTGCCGCGTCGACGACGGGTTACTCAAGCGCTCTGCCCGGGAGGGACGTTGAAAGACGAGCGGGGAAGGAGGCACCGCGCGGCCCCGGCCGGTGTGGCTAGTCGATGTGGAGGACGACCTTGCCGCCGACCCGGCGGCTGAGCAGGGCGTCGATTGCTTCGGCGATGGTGCGCCATGAGTGTCCGAGTTCGATCTGGCAGTCGAGCCTGCCCTCCGCGACGAGGGTGCAGAGGCGGGTGACGTCGCTGGTTCCGCGGACCAGGTCGAGGTCACAGCAATCGGTCGACCAGCCCGTCGACGTAGTCCGGGGTGAGCCCCATGCCGAACAAGACGCGGATATACATCGGGGCCAGGATGTGGTCCAGCACGGCGAACGCGTCTGGTGCGTGTTCGCCACGTTCGCGGGCTCGATCGAGCATGGACTGCAGTTGCCGGGTGCGTTCGGCGAGGAGGTCGTCACGCGCCTGCAGGCCCTGCTGACCGTTGCTCGACAGGGCGACGGCCAGGCGCACCACCGCCAGACCGTCGGGTCCGGTGATCTCGCGGGCCACGGTGGCCGCGTAAGTGTGCAGGTCACCGGCCAGACTCCCGGTGTCGGGCATCGGCGACCGCGAGTTGAGGCGGGTGAGCGCCACGTCGGTGAGCAGGGTTTCCAGGCTGCCCCACCGGCGGTAGATGCTGCTGTCGGCCACGCCCGAGCGGGCTGCGACCTCGCCGACGGTGAAGTTGCCGTAGCCGCGCTCGCTGATCAGGTCGGTGACGGTCTGGTGCACCGCCGCGCCGACGCGGGCGCTGCGCCCGCCGGGCCGCCGGGCTCGCTGTCGCTCGTTCATGCCCCCACCTTAACGCAGTCGTTACTTGCGTTTATGGGCGAGCCTCCATACAGTCTCCTAACGCAGTCAATGACTGCTTTAGGGCGCCCGGAGGCTGACCGTGTCGGCCATGGAGAGGCGCAACCACCGATTGAGAGGAATCCCCATGGCTGCATCGCCTGTGGCCGTACGCAGTCGACCAACCGTGCTGCTCACGGTGACCTGCCTGGGTCAATTCATGGTCCTGCTCGACAACACGATTGTTGGAGCAGCGCTGCCCGATATGCAGCACCGGCTGCACACTCAGCTGACCGGTCTGCAATGGATCGTCGATGCGTACGTACTGCTGGTCGCCATGCTGCTGCTGTCCGGCGGTGTCTTCGCCGACCGGTTCGGCCGCAAGCGGGTGTACCTGACCGGCGTGGCGGTGTTCACCGTCGCGTCGGTGCTCTGCAGCCTCGCGCCCTCGGTCGGCTGGCTGGTCGCCGGCCGGGTGCTGCAGGGAATCGGGGCCGCGGCGCTGAGCCCTGCCTCGCTCGCCCTGCTCGCCGCCGCCTATCCCGTGCCGCAAGAACGAATCAAGGCGATCGGGCTGTGGGCCGGATTCAGCGGAATCGGTCTGGCCGCAGGCCCCGTGGCCGGCGGCGTGCTGACAGATGCCTTCGGCTGGCCCGCCATCTTCCTGGTCAATCTGCCCATCGGCGTGGTCCTACTGCTGGTCGGTCTGCGCAGCCTTGAAGAGGCCCGCAATCCGAGCGCCCCGGCGATCGACATCCCGGGGACGGTGCTGTCCGTTCTGGGGGTGGGGGCGCTGACCTATGGGCTGATCGAGGGTGGTGCCCGCGGCTGGACGTCGCCGGTGATCCTGGTGAGCTTCACCGGCGCTGTGATCCTCCTCGCCGCCTTCGTCGCCGTCGAAGCGCGTCGTTCCACTCCGATGCTGCCGCTGCGGCTGTTCCGGCAGAGGCTGTTCACCGTGTCCAACACCGCCATGGTCGTGGTGGGGTTCGCGCTCATGGGTTCGTCGTTCTTCTTCTCCCAGTTCTTCGTGTACGTCCAGGGCAGTTCGATCCTGCGCGCCGGCCTGCAGACCCTGCCGGCAACCCTCGCCATGGTGATCGTCAGCCCGTACGCGGGCCGGCTCGCCGCCCGGTACGGGTTCCGAATCGTGGTCACCAGCGGCCTGGCCCTGGCCGGCCCGGGACTGCTGGCGCTCGGCATGGTGCACGCCGACACCGGCTACGGGAACGTGTGGTGGCGGCTGGGAGTCGTCGGCATCGGTTTCGCCCTGACCATGTCCCCTCTGACGGGAGCCGCCATCCAGGCAGTCAGCTCGCAGGAAGGCGGCCTCGCCTCAGGTATCAGCAGCACCACCCGGCAGATCGGCGCGGTGCTCGGCGTGGCGGTACTCGGAGCCATCGTCCGTACCCGCCAATCCGGCGGCGCCTCCTTCGAGACCGGTCTCAACAGCGCCTTCCTCGCTGCCGGCGCCGTCACTTTGGCCACCGCCGTGTTCACCGGCCTGTGGCTGGCCAGGTCCAAGCCCGCGGAAGGCTCCGCGGCGGCGCAACGTTCCACGGATCCAGGTGCGGTCGCCACCTCGAAAGAGGCGCCCGCGAACAGCCGTTGACGGCGACACCGACCTTGCCCGGGAGACCTCCCGCCGGATGATTCCCGGCGTGACGCCTCCCGGCCAGCAGGCTGATGCTGCGCGCCTCTCACAAATGACCATCTGTGAGAGTTCTGAGAACGGCCCCGGGTGATCATGTTTCCGCAGGTCGCCGTTCGCGAAAGCCCCCTCAAAACCTGCGCGTTGTGCGAGGCACTTCTGAGAGACTTCCCGCATGGATCTCACGCCCGATCAGTGTCAGCTTTCGGAGGCGGCTGCGCTGATGTCCGAAGTCACCTGCACGCGCCCGTGAGTTGATCGAGCAGTCAATTCGGCATGGCGTCGTTGTCGTCACGCTTGCGGGGGCTTCCAAGAGCTGGCCGGGAGGTGGCGTCCGAGAGCTCCCGTTCGCTGAGGCGTTTGATGGTGACGGCGATGGCGGCGCCTACACACGTCAGCGGCAGCTCAGTCGGCCCCGCGACGGGCGGCACCGTCGTGATCGAGGACACCTACTGGCTCGCCAGCCTGTGGCGGTCGGCCCAGTTGTTGATCGCTGCGGCCAGTTCCCCGGGGCGGTCCTCCGGGGAGTGGTGGCCTGCGAGTCCGTGGCGGGAGACCTCCAGGCCGGCGATGTTCTCCTCGCACCAGGCCACGGCTCCTTGGTCGGTCATCGCGCCCGGGCCCGGCTCGAACGCGGCGAGCAGCTTGGGGACCTCGGGGCTGGCGGCCAGCCAGGCGTCGTAGTGCTCGACGCGGGCCACGATGTCGGCGGGCTCGGCGTCCAGCGGCATCATGCGCGCCCACGCCAGTACCGGACGGCGGCTGTTTGGGGTCGGGAAGGGGCGGCGGTATACCTCCAGGTCGGCAGCGTCGAGCGGGGTGGCGAGCGTGTCCGGGAGTCTTTCGATGAACATGGACTTCTCCAGGATCATCTCCTCGCCCACCCCGGGGGTGCGCAGGAGGGTGAACAACTCCCTTGCGGCCGCCGGGAATTCGTCGCCGACCAGCGGTTTGATGATTGTTTCGGTGAAGGCGAGGCCGCGGACGTGGCCCGGGAGGCGTGCGGCGCGGTCGAAGGCGAGCGCGCCGCCCCAGTCGTGGCCGACGAGCACGGCCTCGGCAAGGCCCAGGGCGTCGAACCAGGCGTCCAGGTAGCGGGCGTGGTCGTCGAAGGAGTAGGCGAGGTCGGGCTTGCCGGAGTCGCCCATGCCGATGAGATCGGGGGCCAGAAGGCGGCGGCCGGGCGCGGCCACACCCGGCAGGACGTTCCGCCACAGATGGGAGGAGGTGGGATTGCCGTGGAGGAAGACGAACGGCAGTCCGTCGGGGTCGCCGGACTCGCGGTAGTGGAGGGTGGAGTCGAGGATGGGAAGGGTGGGCACGGCGGTGTCACTTCGCTTTCAGGACGGGGATTCAGAGGTTGAGGCTCAGGACACGGTCGACGGCGACCTCGATGACGACCAGGTCCAGCGAGGCGGGCGGGGCCGCGCGGTAGCGGACGGTGTAGCGGCGGACCGCCTCGGCCAAACGCGGGGGGTCGTCGGTGACGGCGGCCCGGCCTTCGAGGGTGGCCCAGCGGAAGCCGTCCGCCTGGCAGAGCGCGACACGGGCCGTCGGGCCGCCCGCCACCACGTTCCGGGCCTTGCGGGCTCCCGCGCGGGTGGTCACCCGGACCATGCCGGTGGTCGCGTCGAAGGTGAAGCGGACAGGGGTGACGTGCGGGGAGCCGTCGGGGCGGAGAGTAGTGAGGGTGGCCGTATGGGGGCGCGTGAGGAACGCCTGTGTGACGGCCGGGAGTTCGACGGTCGCCCGGCTCACTTCTTCCTCACGCCCTCGTTCCAGATCAGCTTGACGATGTTCGGCTTCACGGCCGTGGTGATGACGCCCATGGCCGTACGGACGTACCGTCGATCCTCCAGCTCGCGCAGCATGCTTGCGGCGAGGTCGGCACGGGCGGTGAAGACGCCGTCGGCGCTGGTCTCGGCGGTGTGGTAGTCCGTGATGACGGAGTGCTCGAAGAGGCCCGAGGGCCGGACGAGGGTCCAGTCGAGGCCCGTTTGACGGATCACGGCCTCCATGCGGCGCATGTCCTCGTGGAGAGTGCGGCCGAGACGTCGGTTCACCAGCGGGTCGAGCACATGGTTGAAGAAGTGCGCGCCGGTGGGGCGCCAGTTCGGGTCGGCGATGTTGGAGCTGACGGCGAGCAGCCGCTTGATGCCGTGGCGGGCCATGGCGCCGGTGATGGCCGTGGCGCTCGCCGAGTACGTGGTGATGGTCTCCTTGCTGAGGCGTGCGCCCAGCGTGGAGAGGACAGCGTCCGTGCCGCCGAGCGCGGCGTCGACGGCCGCCGGGTCGGTGGCGTCGGCGACGGCCACGGCGAGGCCGGGCCGTGCGGGGAGTGAGCCGGGGCGGCGGGTCACGGCGACGACCTCGTGGCCGGCGGCGAGGGCCTGGTCGGTGAGGTGGCGGCCGGTCGGTCCGTTGGCGCCGAAGACTGCGATACGCATGGGGTCGGGTCATCCCTTCGTGTGGCTTCCGGAACGCCCTTGACTGTGCCGGTCACGAAACGCAGGCTCAACGCTGATGAATAACGCCGCCCCTGCCCCCGCCCGCACCCGAGGCCGCCCCCGCGGGAACCCGCCGACCCGCGAGTCGATCGTCTCGGCGGCCCGTGCGCTGTTCCTGGAGCGCGGCTACCAGCGCACCACCGTGCGCGCGGTCGCCGGGGTGGCCGGGGTCGACCCGGCGCTGATCGCGTACCACTTCGGTTCGAAGAAGGGCCTGTTCGCGGATGTGATGCAGTTCCAGTGCGCCAATGCGCTGACGGTGGAGGACGTCCTCGGCGGCGACCCGGCCACCCTCCCCGACCGCCTGATCGACGCGGTGACGGACCTGTGGGAGGACGCCGACTTCCTACAGCTCACCGCCCAGGGCGACGAGGCCGCCGAAGTGATCCGCGAATACCTGGAACGCGAGCTGCTGGCCCGGCTTGTTGAATTTCTCGGCGGCTGGGACGCGACCGCCCGCGCCACGGCTGTGGTGACGATCCTCGGCGGCCTCATCTACACCCGCTACCTCAACCCCCTCCCCACCCCCGCTGCCCTCACTCCGTCGGAGACCCGCCACGTCCTCGCCCCGGCGCTGCGCGCGGCACTGGCCCCGAGGGCGCGCACCGCGGCAACCACCAGAGCAGGCCGTCGGGGCTCGCCGACCTACGGTGGAGGCGCCGTCCGGCCTTGACCACTCAGCACCTCCGGTGCGGCTACCCCTGTGGGTAGCGGTGCAAGGAGGTTTTCGGGATGCTGGTCCTGGTGCTGATCTCCCCGTAGCTGCTGCCCTGGTCCTTGAACAGGCGCGTGTACTCGATCTTGTCGGAGGCGTGGGCTATGGGGCGGCCGACGCGGCGGCCAGCTGCTTCTGCGACGGCGCGGGCGTGGGCAGCGCGTTCGGGGGTGAAGGTGCGCTCCATCTCGGCGAACAGGCCAGCAGCAGGAAGGCGATGCGGCCCTTGCCCTCGTCGTCGGTGTCGATGGGCAGCGGGTCGGCCAGCGAGCGCACGCCGATCTGCTTGCCGTTCAGGTCGTGGACGAGGTTGAGGACTTCACGCAGGTTTGCGGCCGAGCCGGTCGAGGGTGACCACAACGGTGTCGCCGGGGCGGGCGTAGGCGAGCAGGCCGGGGCGATCGACGCTGGCTCCGCTTTTCTTGTCGACCTAGATCCGCGTCTCGGGAATGCCCGCTTCGCCGAGGGCGTCAAGTTGGCGTTCGAGGCTCTGCTTCATGGTCGAGGCCCGGGTGCGGAGGACACGGCATGTGCCGCGACTTGCACCGGCGCCGTGCTCGACACCTATCCTGATCAGGGTCTCGTGGCCCTGCGGAACTCGGTCCGCGCCGTGCTGTGGTCCGTACACGATGCGCCAGCGATCGCCCACGCGGGGCCGCGGGCACGGGTCTTATGCGTGGGCGCGCACGAACGTGACGTCCGTTTCCTGCCAGCAATCGCCCGTACGTCGATTCAGCATGGGCACGTGACCAGATACACCGTGCTCCCCGTTGACGCAGCCGCCCTGAAGGAACTGCGGGTTCTCGACGACGCGGGCCGTCCCTGCGCCCCGTACATCGCGACCGGCGACGATGTGGGCTCTCCGCTGCGCTGCTGCCTGCGCCCCATCACACTCGGCGAGCGGATCGCCCTTGCTTCGTACGCCCCGTTGCGTCGCTGGGCCGCCACAAGGGGTGCAGATCCGGGCGCGTACGACGAACAGGGTCCCGTCTTCATCCATGCCGACGACTGCGGCGGGTTCACCCCCGGCGAGAACTACCCCTTCGCTCGGCCGGGAGCCCTGCGTACCGTGCGCCGCTATGACGCCCGGGGCCATATCGCAGGCGGCCGTCTTCTGGAGATTCCGGCCGACGCCACGACTGGCTTCGATGCAGCCTTCAACGATCCGGACGTGGTGCTCGTACACGTCAGGGCACTGGAATACGGATGCTTCCACTTCGAGGTGCGACGGCCCTCCACCAAGGAGCAGTAGCAGCCGTGCCACCTGAATGATCGACTTCAAGGGATCGGCTGCGGGCATTAGACGAGGGAGTCCAACGTCGGTGTGTGAAGACAGAGTTGGACTCCCTCGCCACCGCCCTGTACGTGAAGACCGACGACCTGCTGAAGGCATCACCGCATATCGCCCCGTGGCGGCCTGCAGTAGGCATCGTGCCGCTGCTGACCGACGCCTAACTGGTCACTCTCGCCATGATGCAGGCCATGCTGGGCGCCCGGACGGCAATGGGCTTACTCGTTGGTCTGGTCGAGGAGCGGGGCGAGGTACTCGATCAGGTGCCAGGTGTTCGCTGTGTCACCCATGTATTCCGCCCAGTCGGCGATGAGTCCGGGCACGAGCATCCGGGCACGCGCCGCAGCGCCAGCGTAGAACAGCACACTGACCTGCTCGAGACGGAGGGCGAGAGTGACTGCGTCGGTGCTGCCCAGAACCGATTGACATCGATCCAGCATCTTCGCCACCAGGGTGGCAGCGCGACCGAACTCGATATCAGACTCCAACTCGGTCAGCCATGCGCGACCCAGTGGCATCAGTTCCCAGGCATCTTCGCCAAGTCGCCCCACCGCGTCCGCGAGCCGAGACCCCGCAGAGTCGGGCTTCACGTCAGCAGGCAGCAGGACACTCATCTGCGCGCGGCGACGGAGCACCAGGGGATGATCGTGTCCGAGGGTCCGCGCAACCCGTTCAACGGTCTCCTCGGCCCGCGCCCGCGCCCGGGCAGGGTCGATGCGCGCCTGAACCGAGATGGTGAGACAACGCATCAAGAACGTGGTCGGATGATCCTCTCCGTAGAGCTGAGTCGCCTGCGAGAGTTGCCTCTCGAACAGTGGGTGCGCTCGTTTGAAGTCGCCCTGCCATGATTGGGCCAGGCCTGTGAGCAGCCGTAAGCCGGAGGCCTCAGCACTGTCAGCGCCCCGGAGATGTTCGATCGCGGTAGTGCTCCGCGCGCACAGAGCCGCGCTACGCGTCGGATTGAGAGCGGCGAGATGCAGCGCGGCCTTGACGAACAGGCTCGCCAATTCTTCGGTATCGTCCTCGGCCGGAACGCGACTGGCCAACGTTTCGACGTGGGCTGCCCAACCCTGCGCGGCTGCGTCCCAGGCATGGCCTTCCAGGCGGACTTCGCCGAGCGTTCGCGCCGCGAAGTCGCTTTCGCGCCGCCTCTCTTCCCGACCCGCTGCCCGGGCCATTGCCTGGACCAAACGGTGCACCGAGATCCTGTCTTCACGAAGTGTGATCATGCTGTAGGCCGCAAGACGGCGGATCCCTTCGGTCACCGTCACCGGATCGGCCAATCCGTCCAAGTACGCCCTGGGAATTGCCTCGGGCGCCCACCACGCAAGAGTCCGCAGGATGCGGGCGACCGCCGGCGTCCCGTCAAGCCGTTCCAGAGTGACCTCCCAAACCCGGGCCACGGTCCTCTGAGCGTCTCCGGCCTCCGCCGTGGCAGCGAACATCTGGGCCGGATGAAGGGCCAGGAGGTCGAGATAGCGTCTGGGGGTAACCCCCGCTTCTCGGCAATAGGCGGCCGCCTGGTCGAGGGCCAATGGCAGACAACCCACTTCGCCACACAGGTCCTCGACCCCATCGGCGGGACCGTCGTAAATGCGTTGGAACAGTTGGACAGCCTCGCCCAGCTCGAGGACGTCCAGGTCCAATGTCTTGGTGACCCCCCGCCACGTCGCAGCGCCCAGTCGCGTGGTGATCAGAAACCGGCCGCCCGGCGCCCGCGCCAACAACGACCCTATGTCCGACGGGTCGGAAACGTTGTCCAGGACGAGCAACCAGCCGTCGTGGGAGGAAAGCCACTGGAGCGCGCGCTCTCGAAGAGCTTCATCCGTCAGGACGTCGATCAGCGCAGGTTGAAGGGCTCTGCCGAAGGCGGCGAGTCCGGCCTGCAGTTCGCTCGGCGACTCAGCCGTGATCCACCACACAGGGTTGTACACGGCCGCCTGGTCGGCTGCCCAGCGCGCGGCCAGCGTCGACTTTCCGATGCCGCCAAGTCCATGGACCGCGTGGACGACAACACCTCCTGTGCCGGTGAACGCTGCGTCCAGCAGGCGCAGTTCTCGCTCGCGCCCGACGAACTGCTCTGCTCGCTGCGGCAGATGGAATACCCGCCTGCTGAAGTCCAAGGCCTCGGAAGGCAGGACGGTGGCCCGCGCTACCTGCGTGACGAAGTCACCGGTCGACACGCTGCCGATATCACCACCCGCAGCAACGGCCCGCTCGCCGCTCGCCTCTGCGGAATCGCCGCTCATGCGTCCCCCGTCGATACGTTCCCGATGTCACCGCCCGCCGCGACAGACCGTTCACCGGACGCCGTGGCAGACCCGCCCGGAGGTGCCGGCGAAGGAGTGGGCATCGTCGGGACAGGTGTCACGGAAGCCCTGTCGCCGGTGGCCACGGAACCAATGCTCCCACCCGAAGCGACGGAGCCGTCGCGGTGACCGCCGGAAAGGGAACCCCCAGCCGACCGGTCCGGCCGCGCCCCTGCCACGCTCGCCCAAAGATCTGCCATAGCGACGTTGAGCACCCCGCCCACGAGCAACCCAGCGGCCCCCGCTGTGCAGAGCCCGATCCCCAACCAGATCAACGCCCTTGGCTGCCCCGACATGTGGCCATCATCCCGCTGCGCGGTGTCGGCCCGCAGGCATTCTCAGCCGTCGACCTGCACGTGGACGGGCAGGCCAGGAAGTTGGCCCGAGCCCTCGCCTGCGATGGCCGGCGCGTGCTGAAGGACGACCGCTACTAGCGGCTGGAGCAGGAGCTTCAGCAGCTCAGGCAGGCCATGGAGAGCCGTCCCGCGATCGATATGGCTCGCGGAGTGCTGGTGAAGGTGTTCCGCTGCCCGCGCGAGGAGGCCTGGCGGATCATGGTGAGGGTGTCCCAGAACTCCAATGTGAAAGTGCGGAACGTCGCGGAGGTTCTGCTGGAGACGGTGCAGGGCGAACCCTTCCCGGACGACCTGCGTCCCCACCTTGTGGCCGCGGTCCAAGCGGTGTGCGATCTTGACGCGTCGGGCATGAATGGTTCGACGGTCGACGGTCGGCGGGTAGGGGGCGGAGGCTGGTCGGGGATGCGGTGAAGTGCCTGGGGAGGTCGACTGCCGCATCCCCATCGGGGCGCCACAGTCACGGTCGCCTCGGGAGGGGGCTGGGTGAGGGGATTTGTAGGTCCTGTTTGACCTGGGCGATCACTGTCGGCCGTCGAAGCAGGTCGCTGGTGACGGTGGCGGCAACCTCTTCGTCCTGCGCAAGGGTGTGGATCGCGCTGACCTTCTCCTGCGGGGCGGCCCCCTGCCCGAGCGGCCGGGCACGCATTTTCTCCGTGCCGGGCAAGGCGTGGGGTCCGTGACCGTACTGGACACCCGAGCGGCAGCGCGGTATCCACCCATCTTCGGTCTGCAGGACGTGTTCGCGAAATTCACCGCAACCTTGTGGCTCTAACAGTGGGTACTGGCCCCGGCGGTGAGGCTCGGTTGGCCCCACCCGGTGGAGCCGGGATGGTGTAACGGCTGACCTTCGGCAGCAACTTCATCGAGACCGGAACCGACTCCTACCGCCTCTCCCACACCCGTGCCCAGCAGGCGGCGACGAATACAGGATGACCTGCGGTCCGCACTGATCACCTCGCCATCGGTCGATAAACCCTTCACGAGCGGAGGGACAGCAGGATCCGGCGCCTATGCATGTTGATGGCGACAACTTCAACCATGACCTCATCACCGATCCGAAAGATGCTCTCAGGCTCATCTGCGTCGCGCTCTGAAAGTTCCTGGATCGGAACGAGTCCCGCAAAATTCTCGTGGACTTGGACGAAGGCTCCGAACCTCATGACCCTTTCCACACGGCCCGCAATCACCCGACCGAACTGAACGCGAGCGAAGTCCTCAAGTGGATCCGGATAAAGTGCCTTCAGTGAGAAGGAAGCCCGTTCCCGCTCGATATCGACATCCAGGACCACGATGGTGACCTCCTGCCCGACCTCCACGATGTCTGACACCGCGTCGAAATGGTGAGCCCAGGTCAACTCGGCCCCATTCACCAGTCCATGGAAGCCCCCGATGTCGACGAAGGCGCCGAACTGCTCGATGGACGACACCACCCCTTTGCAGACCTGGCCCCGCTCCAGCGCCTCCAGGACCGTCCGGCCACCTCGGTCTGCCGTTTCCGCCATGGCGCCACCCCTTCTCCAGCAGCAAAGACTCTCACGTCGGACCAGCGCGAGGGAGACGGCAGAGCGGCCTGAAGGTGGGGCCAACTCTCGTCGTTACTCCCAGCCCTGACGATCAGCAAGTGGGGCCAACACTCGTTGTTGGGTGGGGCCACGACTCATTGGTGAAGCCAACCTTGTGGCGCCCGCGTCACGCGGTCGATCAGGCTGGTTCCCGCATCGGCACATTGGGGAGAGGGAGCACGGACATGACGGTCGCGGACGACGCGGTGGCGAACGACGACGACGTGCAGTCGGTACGCCGGTGGGTGCGGCTGTCGTGCACTGAGCCGGGCACCCATCTGCCCGCCCTGGCCGAGATCGCGCGGGAGCTCCGGCTGTCCGCGCCCGTGGTCCGCTCGGCACTGAAAAAACTCGCCGCCGACGGGCTGGTGGCCCTCCACGCCGACTACCGGCTCTACAGCGTCGGCACCACGACCCCGACCGAGCGCGCCTACCGAATGATGCGGACCGCGATCCACCGCAGCTACGAACCCGGCGAACGGTTCATGACCCGCTTCGAGATCACCCGGACGTTCGACATCTTCACCAAGGAAGCGGCGGCCGCGGTGCGCCAGCTGATCGCCGAAGGACTGCTGACGGGGCCGCGCGGGCAGTACGTCAACTCCTACAGCACAGACCAGCAGCGCCGGCGCGTCAAGCACCTGCGTGAGCGCGCCAGCGACCTGCGGCGCGAGGCCCTGGAACTGATGCAGACGGCGCGGCAGATCGAGCAGGAGCTGCCCACCGGCGGCAACTCCAGAGACACGTAGCCACGCTCTGCTGCCGCACCGGCAAACTCCAAGATCCCCGACAGAGTCAAGCTCAGCTTGTTCTTTAACCTCCGTCTGGCCCTGGCAGGGTGGCTGGCGGGCCTGAGCATGAGCGGTTGAATCGGGATGCGCTGTTCTGCACGGCAGTTGCATACTCACCGCATGGCCACGCTCTCTGCTCGGTTCCGAGACCCGCGCAGCACCGAGTACGACTTCATCACCTTGATCATGGTGCGGTGCCCCGGTTGTGAGAAGGCCGCCCGTGTCGTTCCGGCGCCCGAAGACGCCAGTCCTGGGGGGCGGATTCTGTTCACGCCGCGGCGCCTGGTCTGTCATGGCTGCGGACTGTCACGGGTGTGGAGCGGCCGCCTTGTCACGCTCTCTGCCGGCACAGCTCAACCAGCGACGGATCCATACTTCGGTATGCCGCTGTGGCTCCAGGTCGAGACCCGGCACGGGTGGTTGTGGGCGTACAACCTCGAACATCTCGACTTGATCCGTCGTTTCGTCCAGGCGTCGCTGCGGGAACGAGCGCCCTGGTACGACACCGGACAGAAGATGACCTTGGTGGCCCGTCTTCCGGTATGGATCAAGAGGGCGAAGAACCGAGACGAGATCCTGCGTGCCGTCAGCCGGATCCACGCCTCACTGGTTGCCGCCTGACCTGCTTACCAGCGTCCGAACGTCACTCGAACTTGATTTCTGCTTCCACTGTTCGGCGGACGTGGGGGCGGCCTCCGCACGATCATGTGCTCCGCCCAAAGAGGCACTTGACCAGTACGAAGTCTGTGAAGGTGAGTCTGCTGCCTGATGCTGTTCCGGCGGAGGCGTTCGCGCAAGCTCACGCTTCCGGGAGGACCTATTCGACTGTCTGACCGCGCGCGGGGACGAACTGTTCGAGCTCGTGGACGCGTTGCTGTGCGCGGACGGTCCGGTGACCTCGCCCGTGGACCTGACGCTGGTGGCCGAGCACCGGCGCGGGCACGGAGCGATGTACGAGGCGTTGAACCACGGGGACGTGAACGTGCCCCGGCTGCGGCAGGTGCTGGCCGGGCTGCCGATGCCGCGGGCCGCCGACGGGCGTCTGGTCCTGGCGGTCGACGTCAGCAACTGGCTCCGCCCTGACGCGCCGACCGTCTGTTCTGCCACGTCTACGGCCGCAGCGGACGGTCCTCGGACCAGTTCATCCCCGGCTGGCCGTACTCGTTCGTCGCCGCCCTCGAATCGGGCCGGACGTCCTGGTGCCAGCTCCTGGACGCCGTCCGTCTCGGCCCCGAGGACGATGTCGCCGAGATCACCGCGCCCAGCTCCGCCGTGTGGTCACGGACCTGATCGAGATGGGCCGCTGGCACTTCGGCGACCGCGACATCCTCGTCGTCTTCGACGCCGGCTACGACGCTCCGCGCATGGCCCGCCTCCATACCGGCCTCCCGGTCGAGGTACTGGGACGGGTGCGCTCCGACCGCGTCATGCGACGGCCGACGCCCACGCTCAAGGAGTACACCCTGGCCTATCCCCAGGGCGGGCGTCCGCCGAAGCGCGGCAAGGAGTTCCGCTTCGCCAAGCCGGACACCTGGGGCGAGCCAGACGCGGCCACAACGCAGGTCACCGACCGGTACGGCACCGCCCGCGCGATGGCGTGGGACCGCCTCCACCCCCGCCTGACCACCCGCTCCGCATGGATCGACCACACCGGTGAACTCCCCATCATCGAAGGCACGCTGATCCGTCTACAGGTCGACCGCCTGCCCGGCGGAGGCGACCCGCTCCCGCTCTGGCTCTGGTCGTCCGCCACTGGCCTGAACAGCGAGGACGTCGACGTGCGCTGGCAGGCGTTCCTGCGAAGGTTCGACATCGAGCACCATTTCAGGCTGATGAAGCAGACCCTCGGGTGGACCCGGCCGAAGCTGCGGACTCCCGAGGCCGGTGAGCGCTGGACCTGGCTGATCATCGCCGCACACACCCAGATCCGCCTTCTGCGCGAGGCCGCCGCCGACCTGCGGCGGCCGTGGGAGAAGCCCGCCGAGCCCGGCCGGCTCACCCCGGCCAGAGTCCGCCGGGGGTTCAGAAACCTCCGCCCACATCTCGCCTGTCCGGCCCGTGCGCCGAAACCCTCAACTCCCGGACCAGGAAGGCCACTTGGCTCGAAGAACCGGCGGCCAGCCACCCGCTACGACGTGGGTAAGACCGTGAAACGACCCGAGAGCATCATCGAACGAAACCGACTCAGACCATAAAGAACAAGCTCAGAAGCTGTGTCTGATCCCAACCTGCCAAGAACGTATGGAACTGCTCTGAGTCCGGCATGAGCACGTCCTCGGGGTCGCAGTGCTGCGCCAGCTGATGAGTAGTCGACTACGGGGTCTTCCCCCGGGCTCCGCCAGTAGTTCCGACTGACCGCCAACTGTGGCCGAATGACGCCACACTGTGAGACACGGCATCGCGACGAGTTACCACGGGGGTGGACGTATGCATGACGACGCTTCGACGGAAAGCCCAGCGGACCAGTGGGCTGACAATGCGATGGAAGTGCTGTTGGTCGTCGCACTTGATCCCGAGTTGGATCCGGAGGCAGGGGAGCGGGGGGCCCGTCGTCTGAGGGCCGAGATTGCCGATCTGGACGTCGAATCCGTTCGTCCTGGCCCCAGCGCCACGCCTCCTGATGCTGCGAAGGGCGCCGATGCCGTCGCTGTCGGGGCCGTTGTCGTGGCGCTGAGCGCGTCCGGTGGTGTGTTCACCGCGCTTGTCGAGACCGTACGCGACTGGCTGGCCAGGTCCTCCGCCCGGCATCGTGTCTCGCTGACCATCGACGGTGACACGATCGAACTGGAGCGGGCGTCCGAGGCCGAGAGGCGTGACCTGATCGACGCGTACATCCATCGTCACACGGGCAGCCAGTGATGGGCCGCCGACTGGCGATGCTCATCGCCACCTACGAGTACCAGGACAGCGCTCTGCGGCAGTTGACCGCTCCGGCACACGACGCGGAGGCGTTCGCCGCGGTGCTGAGAGACCCGGCCATCGCCGGGTTCGAGGTCACTACCCTGGTCAACCAACCGCATCACCTCGTCGGTGAGGCCATCGGCGACTTCTACCGCGATCGGCGCCGTGACGACCTCACCCTCCTGTACTTCACGGGCCATGGGCTCAAGGACGATGACGGGAGGCTGCACCTGGCAATGGCCAACACCCGCCGCGACGGCCTGCTGTTCACCGCGCTGTCCGCCGAGCAGATCGATCGGGCCATGGAGGGGTGTGCCTCCCGGCAGAAGGTTTTGATCCTCGACTGCTGCTACAGCGGCGCGTTCCCGGCCGGCAGGATCTCCAAGGCGGACACGGCGGTGCACGCGCTGGAGCGCTTCCAGGGCCGCGGCCGTACGGTGCTGACCGCGTCGGACGCGACGCAGTACTCGTTCGAGGGGAATCAGGCGCACGGCCAGGCGGTGCAGTCGGTGTTCACGCGCTACCTGGTCCAGGGCCTGCGCGACGGCAGTGCGGACCTCGACGGCGACGGCGACATCACCCTCGACGAGCTCTACGGCTACGTCCACGACCGGGTCGTCGACGAGATGCCACAGCAGCGGCCTAAGAAACAGGACAACGTCGAGGGCCGCATCATCATCGCCCGGAACATCAACTGGTCCCTGCCAGCACACCTGCGCCATGCGTTGGCCAGCCCCACCGCCACCGACCGCCTCGGTGCCGTAGACGGGCTCGCCCACCTGCACCGGGTCGGTAACGATCTCGTGCGGGGGCGTGCCGTCGATGAACTCCAGCGGCTGGTGGACGACGACAGCCGACTTGTGTCCGCCGCCGCGGCAGCCCGGCTTCAGACAGTCCTTCCGCCGGCACCCGAGCCTTCGCTCGGACCGGTCGCCGGGCCCGGACCGACCACTACACCAGCCGTCGAGCCACAGGCAACGCCGCCTGACCCCGCTCCCCAGTCATCGCAGCCGCCGGCACCGGAGCCTGGTTCCGGCAACGACTTCTGGCCTCACCCGCTCATCAGGCCGGCCAGACCCGGCCTGCCCGCTCCCACCGCACACAACCAGACGACGCCTGCCCGCAGCCTGGCCGCATCCGGCGCCAGCCCAGACACCACCGGCCAGGAACCAGCTGAGCCAGGCCCGGATCGTCGACATCATTACCGGATCGCGGCCTATTACGCCCTACTGGTGGCCGCCGCTGTCTCGTTCGCGCTATTGCCATGGCTGGGCGTCATCCTGACCCTGGTCGCCGTCGTCCTGTGCCTCGTGTATTTCGGCGCCGACTCTCGCAGTGTGCCCTCGCCCAGCACTCCCCGCCAATCCATGCTGCCTGCCGCGGCACGGAGCCGCATATGGCTCCGGCTGGTCAGCATTGTCAGCGCGATCGCGATTCTGTTCTCTGCATCGGTGATCTCCGGTGGTGGCGCCGCCGGAAGCCACCCCGCTTGGCTCGTCGCCATCGCTCTGGCAACGGTCACACTGGGCGTATCCGAACTCCTCCGGCGCCGCGAGCGCTGACTGGTAGAGCAGGCGTGGTCGTACGGTGGCCGCATGGACAGGGACGGAGTTGCCCGGCTGCGGTTGGTCGTCGTCGCGGACGCTGATTCCGGACCCGCGGCTGTGCCGGGGGCCCGGTGATCCGCTGATGCCGTCGGCGAGGGCTGCGGCGTTCTGTTCGTCGGCCTGTCGCTCGAGGCACTGGCGTCGGCTGCGGCGCACGAGGGCGAGGACCGAGGCGGTCCAGGCCGCCCGGACGGCGAACTGTCCGGATTGCGGGGCGAGTCGGACGGTCAGGGTGGACCGTCCTGACGCAAGGGACTACGAACGTCTGATGTCCCACGCCGAAGCCCACATCCAGTGGGCCTTCATCACCCTCATGTCCCGCCGCCTGGCCCGCCCACACCGGCAGCCCGAGGCGTCGTCGGCCGCCCTCTCAGTCGCTTGAAGACCAGCGCGCTGCCGCTGCCGTTCGGAATGGCGACCATCGACGCCCAACCGAACGGCAATGGGGATCACCTTAACCTTTACACACCCGTGACCTGCGAGAAGAGGGTCTGTAAAGCGAGCGGTGTAACTGGGGTTGGTGTGGCTAGAGTTGGCCTGCGGTGAGGCGGCCGTCGAAGGCCAGGTCGAAGGCATTCATGG